>NZ_KL407339.1:2500-25591 GCF_000706645.1 Bartonella rochalimae ATCC BAA-1498 | reverse complement strand
TGTCCCTGCATCACATTATATAAAACTCTTAACACTGAAGAGTCAACCATAATTTTCAAACTTCTAAAATATAACGCTAACATTCTTAAAAAACAGAGTGAAATTACAAAAAATACTGCGGATAAAAAGAATAAAACCATAAACTAAAAAGTTTATATCATAATCATCATTGCACAAATGCCTTACACATTTTATATTTCATTACGTGACATGCTAATAACAAAGAAGGTGTAAATGTCATCTAAACTTACACGTAACCAAACATTAGTACTTAATGTTTTAAAAAACGAAGCAAAACCTTTAAGTGCTTATGCAATTTTGGATCGTTTGCGTGAAGAAGGTTTCCGTGCTCCTTTACAGGTTTATCGAGCATTAGAAGGACTCGTTCAATTAAAATGCATACACCGCCTTGAAAGTGTGAATGCTTTTATGGTTTGCTCACATCCAGAGAATTGTCACCATGAATTAACGATTTTCACTCTTTGTAACAAATGTGGGCAAGTGAACGAGATACAAGAGCAAACCATCGCATATGATATTAAGCAAATGACACAAAAAAGCGGGTTCCAAGCGCATAAAAGCACTATAGAAGTAAAAGGAACCTGTAAAAAATGTACTACAAAATAATATTTTTAGACTTGTAAATTTTCATATCAAGTATATATGTGTCAATCTTGTATTATCCGGAAAGCTTTTCTCACTACTATGTGCGTAAGATGTGGATGTGCGAGTGTATTTATTATATATTGAATTGAAAGTAATAAATTCATGTCTACGTCAATTTTTTCAATAAATGCTTTCAGAAAAATCAAACACAAAAAACCAATTAATATTCTTCTTCTTATTTTGGTGCTTTTTATATTTTGGTTGAGCTATAAATGGTTAGCACACTGGCGTTATATGATTACAACTGACGATGCTTATGTACAAGGTGACATCGCTGCTATTTCCCCCAAATTAAGCGGATACATTGAAGAACTTTCTGTCAAAGCCAACCAAACTGTAAAAAAAGGCGATACCCTCTTTCGTTTAGAAAGTGGTGATTATCAAATCGCCTTAGATCAAACAAAAGCGCATCTCGATACACAACAGAAAATTCTTATGCGTATTGATGCGCAAATTGTAGCAGCCCATAGTGCATTAGATGATGCTCAAGCACAAAAAGCAGCTGCCTCAGCTATAGCAACCAATGCACAACTCACCTTACAACGGATTACGGAACTGAAAACGGATCGTTATGTTTCCCAATCTAATGTTGACAATGCCAAATCAGCTTACGAACAAGCTATTGCTAATGTTACACGGGCTGATGCGCAAATAGCTGCAGCACGTGCTAATATTCAAGTATTAGAAGCACAACGGCATGAAGTAGAAAGTCAAACAAAAAATCTTGAACTCACCCGTGACAAAGCAAAACGTGATCTTGATTCAACTATTCTACGTGCTCCATTTGATGGAATTATTGGAAATTTAACAGCAAAAAAGGGAGATTTTGTCGTTGATGGTCAACGCCTTGCTGCCTTAGTTCCCATCCATGCGCTTTATATCGAAGCAAATTATAAAGAGACACAATTGCAAAATATTCAAAGTGGGCAAACTGCTTATATCTCCATTGATGCCTTCAAAAAAGATGTATTTGAAGGTACAGTGCTTTCTGTTTCGCCCGCAACAGGAGCTGTTTTTTCTCTTTTGCCACCACAAAATGCTACTGGTAATTTTACAAAAATTACGCAACGTATTCCTATTCGGATTTCTATTCCTGAACATGCGTTAAAAAGTGGAAGAATCAAAGCAGGAATGAGCGTTACCGTAACCGTTGACACACGGAATAGGAAACAAAATAAAGATTCTTTATAACAAAGTTAAATGATCCTATCATGAAAAATCCGACACCTCTTGCATCTACAGATTCTCTTGCATCTACTGATGCTAAAGAGAGCATAGACATACGTAAAATCATAGTCTTCATAGCTATGACTTTTGGTATGTTCATGGCTATTTTAGATATTCAAATTGTTTCTTCCTCTTTAGCTGAAATTCAAGCCGGTTTATCAGCAAGTGCTGATGAAATTTCATGGATTCAAACGTCTTATCTTATTGCTGAAGTTATTATGTTGCCTCTTTCTGGTTTTTTAGGGCGTTTGTTATCAACACGGATTTTCTTCAGCTTCTCAGCAGCTGGCTTTACCATTGCATCTATTCTTTGTGCTACAGCAACATCTATTGAGCAGATGACCTTTTACCGTACACTCCAAGGCTTTATTGGCGGAGGCATTATCCCCAGTGTTTTTGTTGCTTCGTATACACTTTTTCCTCCCTCTAAACAATCAATCGTTTCGCCTATCGTTGGCCTAGTCGCAACATTAGCGCCTACAATTGGTCCAACAGTGGGAGGATATCTCTGTCATGTCTTATCATGGCATTGGCTTTTTCTCATTAATGTACCTTTTGGAATTATTATCTCAATTTTAACTTGGAAATTAATTGATTTTGATAAAGCAGAACCCTCTCTCATAACTAAATTTGACTGGTGGGGTCTTTTCTCTATGGCAATCTTCTTGGGATCATTAGAATATATTTTAGAAGAAGGTGCACGTCATGATTGGTTAAATGATCAACTGATCTTCAATCTTTTTATTATTATGATCTTAGCGGCTAGTTTATTCTTTTGGCGAGCTTTTACTGCTAAAGAACCAATTGTTGATCTCACAGCTTTTTCGAATCGAAATTTTTCGATTGCAGCAATTTTCTCCTTTATGCTTGGAATAGGACTTTATGGTCTTACCTATCTTTATCCTGTCTATTTAAGTCAAATACGTCATTATGATGCTCTTATGATTGGAGAAACGCTCTTTATTTCAGGTTTAGCTATGTTTTTGACGGCTCCTATAGCTGGATTTCTTTCAACACGTATTGATGCACGTCTTATGATTGCTATAGGACTCACCAGCTTTGCATGGGGAACCTGGCTAGCCACTGCGGTTACCGACGATTGGGGTTTTTGGGAACTCTTTTGGCCTCAAATTTTTCGTGGGTTTTCTATTATGCTCTGTATGGTTCCTATTAATGACATTGCCTTTGGGTCATTATCACCAGAGAAAATGAAAAATGCCTCTGGGCTTTTTAATTTAACACGCAATCTCGGCGGTGCAGTAGGACTTGCTATTATCGGTACTGTTATGATGGAACGCTCTGCTCTCCATTACGGACGAATAGCTGAAACCATCCATGCAGGAAATATCCAAGCAACTGAAATGCTTGCAAAGCTCACCATGTATTTCCATTCTTATACGTTTGATTCACATGCCCTTGCCTTATTACAACTTTTTGGTATCACTTTCACACAAGCGACAGTTATGGCTTTTAGCGATATTTTCTTTATGATGACTATTCTCTTTAGTCTTTTAACCTTCTTAACCGTTTTTCTTAAAAAAATATCACCCTCTGCTGATATTCCTCACGGCCATGAAGTTTCATGTTATAAAGGGCAATAGGCATTTATGGTACTGAATGTATCAACAAAAGAATTTAACCATATTCTTAAATATCAATGATATGACTTCATGAATGAAAAACGAAAAAATAGCCTCAGCGTTATTATGAACAAACAAGTAAAATGAAATACTCTAAAATCTTAAGCTACTTTATAATGCTGATTATGGCTTAAATCCTGTAGGTCTCCACTTGAAACTAAAAGACCATGACATCCAATAAGATATTGAGGGATCAATTCCAAAGCTTGAAAACGATGTTTTTCATAAACTCCAGGCATAGCGAAATTTTTTGTTAAATGACTTGAAAAACCAAAACGCTGATAAAATTCAGAATCTCCCACGAGGAAAATAGCACCATGGCCTAGTTGTTTTGCTGTTTCAATTGAATGCTGCATTAAAACTGACCCAATGCCTAGACCAGAACACTCAGTTGCCACAGCTAAAGGCCCTAAAAGCAAAGCACCTTGAATCTCATTTTGCCCTTTGTGAAAAGTAATATTCCAAAGACGCACACTTCCTACGAGCTCATCAAGAAAATTTTTAACAACAAAAGAAAGTCCAAAAGCTGGAAACCGGCCGCAACGTAAAATTTCTGATGATTTATGCTTACGTTCTTCTCCCATGACCAAATCGAGAAGTTTCTCCCGATGAAGAGCATCGGCTTCTTGCTCAGACATAAGCGTAAAACGTGCACCATTTTTTGCTTGAAAATGAATCTTTTTCATCTCTGTTACCCATTAAACCGCACCTTAAACACCCCATTAGGCAAAAATAGAGAGGTACCTTATACAAAATCTCAAATTACATACGATCGTAAAGGTTCAAAACCATTAAATGCAACAGATGCATAAGTTGTTGTATAAGCACCGGTCCCATGAATCAAGAGTTCATCACCTATTGTTAAAGAAAGAGGAAGCAAATAAGGCGTTTTTTCATACATAATATCTGCCGAATCGCACGTCGGACCAGCTAAAATACATGGTTCCATTGCTTGATCATCATGAGCCGTTTCAATAGGATAGCGAATGGCTTCATCCATAGTTTCAGTCAGACCATTAAATTTGCCAATATCAAGATAAACCCAACGGACGTTATCATTTTTTCCTTTTTTAGAGATCAAAACAACCTCTGTGCGTATAACACCCGCATTACCTACCATCGCGCGCCCTGGCTCGATAATTGTTTCAGGAATACGATTCCCAAAATATTTTTTCAATGCATCAAAAATGGACATACCATAGGTTTGCACTGTTGGAATATCTTTCAAATAACGTGTCGGAAAACCACCGCCCATATTCACTAATTGCAACTGAATACCTTCTTGTTCCAAAGATTTAAAAACAAAAGCTGTATCCGATAAAGCACGATCCCATGCATTCAAATCTGTCTGCTGAGAACCCACATGAAAGGAAACACCATGGGCCTGCAGACCTAAGTGATGCGCATAACGTAAGACATCAACAGCCATAGAAGGAACACAGCCAAATTTTTGCGATAACGGCCACTCTGCTCCTTCTCCATCAGTAAGAACGCGGCAAAAAACACGAGCTCCCGGTGCAGCACGAGCAACTTTTTCTACTTCCTCAAAACAGTCAATGGCATAAAGTGAAATACCAAGCGCATGCGCACGCGCAATATCGCGCTCTTTCTTAATCGTATTACCAAAAGAAATACGATTAGCTGTAGCACCTGCCGCTAAAGCCATTTCAATTTCTGCTACAGAAGCAGCATCAAAAAACGATCCTAAAGAAACAAGCAAGCGCAAAATCTCAGGTGCTGGATTTGCTTTGATTGCATAGAAAATACGTGACTGTGGAAGAGCCTTTTCAAAATTTAAATAATTTTCATGAACAACATCAAGATCAACAACCAAACAGGGCCCTTCAGAACGATGCGTTGCAAGAAAATCGCGAATACGTTGCGTTGCCATTTGCACTTCTCCCTAGGGACAAGACATCCCTAACTTTACGCCAATGAGCAGCAAACGCTGCCAATAGCAAAAAAACAAAAGACATACATCCACTCTCTCACCCGATTAAAAACAACCGGGAAGAAATAAGCATTGCATGCCACGAAAAAACAGCGCGAAAACCGCATTGTTCTACGTTGTCTGCCTTTTTGATTGGAGTTGAGAAGCCAATTCCGCACTGAAGGCAATGAGGTGTGCCTCTTTAGTTATCCCAGCATTTGAACAGCTGGAAGACACCAGAAAGGCCCGCACCGTCGTTGCTTCAAGATGTCCTCATTCTTTTGATTGGTCATAAGAATGACTGGAGCGGTTAGTTCCAGGTACCGTACCGGTTAATCCCACCATTTGAGAACCAGCGGACACCCACAGGCACGTGCGACTTTGGGCAACATCGCGTATAAAGCCAATTTTTATTCATTTCAATCATTTTTTTTAATTTTAAAACTTTTTTAACTTTTAATCAAAAAATGATGCAAAAAAGAAACATATCACTCGGAAACAAGAACAAGCTTGTACCCTTATTATCTGTATATCTAACCATAAATTAGAGAATGTTCAGTCTTAAAATATTCTTTTTTAAAAATGATATAAAAGAAGGCTTTTATTGTTCACAATGAGGATACGCTGCACGCAATTTTAATAATTGAAATTGTCTATGACGTTCCCGAAAGCGTTGTCTATCACTTTCATCCCGCGTATTATAACAAGCATCACAAGAGACACCTTCTTCATAATGAGAGGATAGCTTATCTTCAGCACTAAGAGGGGAACGACAGGCGCGACACAATTCGCGTCCACATTCTTCGAGACCATGTCCTACAGAAACACGCTCATCAAAAACGAAACACTCTCCCTGCCACAAACTGTTTTCCTTTGGGATAGTTTCCAAATATTTGAGGATACCACCTTTTAAGTGATAAACTTGATCATAACCAAGGCTACGGACATAAGCGGTTGATTTTTCACACCGAATACCCCCTGTACAAAACATAGCAATTTTCTTTTTCTTTTTCAAATCGCTTTCATGTTTCATAATCCACTCAGGAAATTCACGAAATGTTTTAATACAAGGATCAATGGCTCCTTGAAAACTCCCAAGCGCATATTCATAATCATTCCGTGTATCGATTAAAAGTGTTTCTTCATCTTGGATAAGAGCATTCCAGTCTTCAGGTGCTACATACGTTCCAACAACTTTTAACGGATTAACATCTTCAATCCCCATTGTTACAATTTCTTTTTTTAGCCGCACCTTCAAACGATGAAAAGGCATTTTTGAAGCCCATGAATATTTAATCTCGGGCATTTGAAATGTAGGCTCTGCAGTGATAAAATCTATTAACTTTTCAATTGCACTGCAGGAACCAGCAACAGTGCCGTTGATTCCCTCTTTTGCTAAAAGAAGAGTTCCCTTAATGCCATTTGTCTGACATAAATTCAGCAAAGGCTTTTGCAATTGACTATAATGCTTCAAATCTGCAAAGCAATAAAGAGCAGCAACTTTAAATTTCTTTTCCATGACATGGACATAACGCGGGTTTTATTTAATTTCAAGAACTATTCGTCCTTTTCTTTTATATTATTCTGTCATTTGCTTCTACACGCAGAATATCTTTTTATGAAAAGAGAACACCCTTATCAAAAGAAAATGACACTATCCCAGCATCACAGCTCCTCAGTTATAAGGTAATTATTTTTCCTACCCATAGGCGCATTTCAAATAAGAAAGACAGGACAAGTTATGCATATCTTCATTTTCAGCCGAAGTTGCTGATGAAATCACTCTTCTTCAAATCCTGAATTATCTTTTGTTCAAATATAATTTTTCTTACAGAAAGCTATAATAATATAAGAATACCTTACCACTTTCTGTGTTCATCTAATAAATAGAGTTCACAAAGAGAATTTATTGAAATGTTTCCTCATATCGATCGGAATGGAAAAATTAAAAAACGAATGAGCACCTTTTATTCTGTAAAACAGGTTGCTCTTTTATCCCACAAAGGCCCGTTCCACAACATAAGTCGCCGGGGCATTATTGGCTCCTTCAACAAGACCAAAGGTTTCACATATCCTAGCACAATCTTTCAGCATTGCCATCGAACCACAAATCATAACACGGTCTTCCGTAGGATTGATTTTCGGCAATCCAGTTCTTTCAAAAAAAGCACCGCTTTCCATAACAGTGGTAATGCGTCCCATATATTCTGAAGGTTCGCGGGTGGTCATAGGATAAAATTTCAACTGTTTTACATATTCACCAACTAACGGATCATGCTCTAAAGAAGCAACAAGATCTTTCGCATATGTCAGTTCATTACACACACGTGTTGTTTGAATAAGCACCACCTGGGAAAATTTTTCATATGTTTCGGGATCACGAATAAGACTTGCAAAAGGAGCAACACCTGTCCCTGTTGAAAGAAGATAAAGACGTTTTCCAGGGATAAGAGCATCAAGAACTAAAGTTCCAGTCGATTTTTTACGCATTAAAACTGTATCACCAATTTTAATTTTTTGAAGATGTTCTGTTAATGGTCCTCCTGGAACCTTGATCGAAAAAAATTCGAGCTGTTCATCCCAATATGGGCTTGCAATTGAATAAGCGCGATAAATTGGCTTTTCTGCATTCGGCAAACCAATCATAACAAATTCGCCCGAACGAAAACGAAAGCTTTCCGGACGATTAAGGCGAAATTTAAATAAATTATCCGTATAATGATGAACCTCTTGAACAGTAAGCGCAAACACATTTTCAGGAATTGGAAAATTTAAAGCAACATTCTCGATATTTAACTGAACATTGGTTGCTGATGCGCTCATAAATTCTTCCTTATATTTTGATACAACATTTAATAATACATTTTATAAATAGTATAATCCCTGCATAATCATCTACTGATATTTTTTTACAATATAAACTATTGATTCAATAGTTTATATACTGAATTAAGGATAGATATGTATTATACCATGAATGCAAAAGGAAAAAAATGGAATAACGAATAGTAAAGTCAAGTGCAACAGTAATAACTGTAATCTTATAGAATTCCGATAAAAGATATTTTGTCTCTCATTCGGCATCCATTGCATTCTTCACCAATGACTTAAATTGTTAACAAAAAAGATCCAAAACACAATACTATTTTACTATTATGCTCTCTCTTCCTTCCTTTTATTATTGAAAAAGAGAGCATCAGTGTAGGATGATCATTTTTTGGTATTAAACTTTTTTTACAAATTCTGACTTTAAAGCCATCTGACCAATTCCAGGTATTTTGCAATCAATATTATGATTTCCCTCTACCAAACGAATATTCTTAACCTTTGTACCGCTTTTTAAAACAGATGAAGACCCCTTCACTTTAAGATCTTTAATGACCATCACGCTGTCACCATTTGCTAAAAGCTGACCATTAACATCATAAACTTCAAAAGAGATAGGAAGCTTTTCATTCTTGTTTTGAGGCCACTCATGCGCACATTCAGGACAAATAAAATGACCATTGTCTTCATAAGTATAAAGACCATCACACTGAGGACACTGAGGCAATTGAGTCATACATCCCGCCTTTGTTCAAGAGAAATTATTGATCGTAAATCATGCATCCAATAAAACAAGAAAAAAGATCTATTGAACACAAGATATACTGAAATGAGCAAAGCAAAAATTTGTTAGCTGATTTGGTCATAAAATGAAAGAACAAGCATAAGAAAAACGGGCCAGTAGGCCCGTTTTTCTTTTATCTTTGACGAAGGCGACTTAGAAATCCATTCCGCCCATTCCGCCCATTCCACCACCGCCCATTGGAGGCATTGGTGTCTCTTTCTTTGGAAGTTCAGCAACCATTGCTTCTGTTGTGATAAGAAGGCTTGCAATCGATGCAGCATTCTGTAAAGCAGAACGGACAACTTTTACTGGGTCAACAATTCCTAAAGCAATCAAGTCACCAAATTGCCCTGTCGCGGTATTGTAACCAAACGTATCTGAATTATTTTCCAGCACCTTGCCAACAATAATTGCCGCTTCTTCACCTGCATTCATCGCGATTTGACGTGCTGGCGCTTGTAAAGCACGGCGTACAATGTGGATACCAGCCTCTTGATCAGGATTCTTTCCTTTGACAGTCAATGCATTTGCAGCACGCAAGAGTGCAGTTCCACCACCAGCAACAATACCTTCTTCTACAGCTGCTCGTGTTGCATTCAAGGCATCATCAACACGGTCTTTCTTTTCTTTCACTTCAACTTCTGTTGCACCACCAACACGAATAACGGCAACACCACCAGCAAGTTTTGCGAGTCTTTCTTGCAGTTTTTCACGATCATAGTCAGAAGTTGTTTCTTCAATCTGTGCTTTAATCTGGTTAACACGTGCAGTAATTTCAGCCTTATGCCCAGCACCATCAATAATGGTTGTGTTTTCTTTAGTGATATTAACTTTCTTTGCACGTCCAAGCATATCTAAGGTAACATTTTCAAGCTTAATGCCAACATCCTCAGAAATAACCTGACCCGATGTTAAGATAGCAATATCTTCTAACATCGCTTTACGGCGATCACCAAATCCTGGAGCTTTAACAGCAGCGATTTTCAAACCACCACGCAACTTATTAACCACGAGGGTTGCCAAAGCCTCACCTTCCACATCTTCTGCGATAATAAGGAGAGGTTTACCGGATTGCACAACTGCTTCAAGAACAGGAAGCAAAGATTGCAAATTAGACAGTTTCTTTTCGTGAATCAGGATATAAGGATCATCAAGATCAGCAACCATCTTTTCAGCATTTGTCACAAAGTAAGGAGACAAATAGCCACGGTCAAATTGCATACCTTCAACAACTTCTAATTCAGTTTCAGCTGTTTTCGCTTCTTCCACTGTGATGACGCCTTCATTGCCCACTTTTTCCATAGCATCGGCAATCATTTTCCCAATTTCAACAGCACCATTTGCGGAAATCGTTGCAACTTGCGCAATTTCTGCTGAAGTTTGAATTTTTTTTGCTTTTTTGAAAAGATTTTCAACGACTTCTTCAACAGCTGCATCAATCCCACGCTTGAGACACATTGGGTTCATCCCAGCAGCAACAGCCTTTACACCTTCTTGTACGATTGCTTGTCCTAAAACAGTAGCTGTTGTTGTTCCATCACCTGCAATGTCATTGGTTTTCGAAGCCACTTCACGCAACATTTGCGCGCCCATATTTTCGAACTTATCTTCCAATTCAATTTCTTTTGCAACAGATACACCATCTTTTGTAATACGAGGCGCGCCAAATGATTTATCAATTACCACATTGCGCCCTTTAGGGCCGAGCGTTACCTTAACAGCATTAGCAAGGATATCAACACCGCGCAATAAACGCTCACGCGCTTCACGGCCAAATTTGACTTCTTTAGCAGCCATTTAATTTCTCCTTGGAGTTGTCTTAAATAATCAAATAAAATAATTGAGAAATTGGATTAACCCAAAATTCCCATAATATCAGACTCTTTCATGATTAAGAGGTCTTCACCATTAATCTTAACTTCAGTTCCAGACCATTTGCCAAACAAGACGCGGTCTCCTGCTTTCACTTCTAGAGGAACGCGCTTTCCATTATCGTCGAGAGCACCATTCCCAACCGCAATAATTTCACCCTCTTGAGGTTTTTCCTTTGCTGTATCAGGGATGATAATCCCACCAGCTGTTTTATTTTCAGATTCAACCCGACGAACAACGACACGATCGTGAAGTGGGCGGAATTGTATATTAGCCATGTTTTATATCCTTAAAACTTAATATAACTGAATTAATCTTAAGTTCCTATTAGCACTCTCTTGCGACGAGTGCTAACAATAAAACAAATATAAAAATGCCTTGTTACAATGTCAAGAGTTCTCAATAAAAATTAATCTGCACCTTTTTGTCGTCCTCCGTTTTCTCTCGTGGAAAATTTGAGCAATAGTCTTGTTAACTGTTTTCCATTATAAAAAATTTTAGCACTTAATTTTTCTTTGATTAATCTATAGTATAAAAAACTTAAATGAATCATCATAGGGGTCGTCATGCTTACAACTCGTCAAGAAACTGATAGTTTTGGAACAATCGCCGTACGTAATGATCGTTATTGGGGAGCACAAACGGAACGTTCCCTTCATCATTTTAATATAGGGATAGAAAAACAACCCTTGACCGTAATTTATGCCTTAAGTCTTATTAAAAAAGCCGCAGCTCTCGTTAATATGGAAAAAGGAAAACTTCCGCAAAATATCGGGCAAACGATTGTTACTGCAGCTGATGAAGTCCTTGCAGGAAAATTCGATGCTCATTTTCCTCTTTCTGTTTGGCAAACAGGCTCCGGCACACAAAGCAATATGAATGTCAATGAAGTCATTGCCAACCATGCTAATGTCCTTTTGGGAGGAGCTCTTGGAAGCAAAACACCAGTTCACCCGAATGATCATGTGAATATGAGCCAATCCTCTAACGATTCCTTTCCCACAGCCTTACATATTGCCACCACACTGCAAACACGCCAACATCTGTTACCAGCTCTTGATGCCCTTATTGCGAGCCTACAGAAAAAAGAAAAAGAATTTACCGACATCATCAAAATCGGGCGAACCCATACTCAAGATGCAACACCTCTTACATTAGGACAAGAATTTTCAGGCTATCGTACCGCTCTAGAAGCCAATCGCACACGAATTGAAACAGCACTCACCGATGTTCAAATGCTTGCTCAAGGAGGCACAGCCGTCGGAACAGGTCTCAATGCTCCATCGGGCTTTGATAAAGCATTTGCCGAAACAATAAGCACTCTTACAGGGATCCCTTTCAAAACCGCTCATAATAAATTTGAAGCGCTCGCTCATCACGGAGCTCTTACGCATTTTCATGGCAGCCTCAATGCCTTAGCAGCTGACCTGTTCAAAATTGCCAATGACATTCGTTTCTTAGGATCGGGACCTCGTTCAGGATTAGGTGAGTTGAACCTTCCAGAAAATGAGCCAGGTTCTTCTATCATGCCGGGAAAAGTCAATCCAACACAATGTGAAGCTTTGACCATGGTTGCTTGCCAAGTCTTTGGCAACCATAGCTGCATCACATTTGCTGCCAGCCAAGGACATTTTGAACTCAATACCTATAAGCCAGTTATTGGATATAATGTATTGCAATCACTTAATCTTTTAGGAGATTGTATGCGCTCTTTTGAGACATATTGTATCCAAGGATTACAAGCAAATAGAGAGCATATTCACGCTTTGATGGAACGTTCTCTCATGTTGGTTACTGCTCTTGCTCCAGAAATTGGATATGAAAAAGCCGCTGAAATTGCTAAAACAGCCTATAAAAATGGGACAAGTCTCCGTGAAGAAGCTTTAAAAGCAGGTGTTTCTGCTGCTGATTATGATCGACTTGTTGATCCTCAAAAGATGATTCATCCACAATAAGAGAAGAATTATTGCCAAAAAAAACGTTTATGTAATAATATTGGGCTGTTCTCGTCCTAAATGATGTTTGATTTTTAACACCTCAAAAGCAGCTTGCTTTAAAGGATGAAGAGCTTGTTGTGGATCTTGATTATGCTTACGGGGATCTCCCTCATACTGTTCAAGATAAAGCCGAACAAGAGCTCCTGTTGTTCCCGTCCCAGAAAGACGAACCACTAAACGTGCCCCATTGTCAAAAAAAATACGGACCCCTTGCCGTATACTCACACTATGATCAATGGGGTCATGATAAATAAAATCATCGGCTTTTTCGACCGTTAATCCAGCTACTTTTGTTCCTGGCTCTGGTAAGCATGCGGATAATTGTTCTACCATTGCAAAAGCTTTGTGGGACTCCACCTCTTCATAATCATATCGTGAAAAATAAAAACGTCCATAGGTACGCCAATGCTGTTGAGCAATTTGCGCCACTGTTTTTTTTGTAACAGCAAGAAGATTCAACCAGAATAAAACAGCCCATAATCCATCCTTTTCGCGCACATGATCCGACCCTGTGCCAAAGCTTTCTTCCCCACAAAAAGTTATTTTTCCAGCATCAAGGAGTGTTCCGAAAAATTTCCACCCCGTTGGCGTTTCAAACAAATTCAATCCTTTTTTCTCTGCAACGCAATCGACAGCACGCCCAGTTGGCATAGAGCGTGCAACGCCCACAAGACCTCGTCGATATCCTTTAATTAAAGAAGCATGATCAGCCATAATCGCAAGAGAATCAGAAGGAGTGATAAATTGTTGGCGACCAATAATAAGATTACGATCTCCATCGCCATCAGAAGCAGCTCCCAAGTCAGGCCCTTTCTCTGACATTAATAAATCATATAAATCCTTAGCATGAACCAAATTCGGATCTGGATGTTTGCCACCAAAATCCGGTAAAGGTATTCCATGAACAACTGTTCCTTCAGGAAATCCTAAGCATTTTTCAAAAATTTCTTGCGCATAAGGGCCCGTCACAGCATGCATTGCATCAAACCGGAAGTTTAATCCCTCAGAAACCGCTTGAGCAATACACTCAAAATCAAAAATTTCCTGCATCAGCGCACTATAATCTGCAACGGGATCGATCACATCAACCTGCATAGACCCAATAAATACCGTTCCTTGCCTATCTAAATCGATCTCTGAAACGTCAACAATTTTATAAAAAGACAAATGTTGTGATGCAGCAAAAATAGCATTACACAAAGAAGTAGGTGCTGGTCCCCCATGAGAAATATTATATTTTATCCCGCAATCACCCTGTTCTCCTCCAGGATTATGACTTGCCGAGAAAATAATACCACCATGAGCATGATACTTGCGAATAAGATGCGAAACAGCAGGTGTAGATAAAATCCCTCCTTTACCGACTTTAATACATCCAACACCATTGGCAGCAGCCATTTTTAACACGATCTGAATAAGCGTCCGATTTAAATAGCGTCCATCTCCTCCCAAAATGAGCAATTTTCCCTTAAGAGGTCCCACAGTATTAAAAATAGATTGAATAAAATTTTCAACATAATGAGGCTGTTGAAAAGTCGATACCTTTTTGCGCAAACCAGACGTTCCAAGCTTTTGATCTTTAAAAGCCGTTGTCGAAATAATATTCACCGTCATGAAATAATATTCGCCGTCATACTGACACCTGCAAAGCATAATGACTTAATTGAAACATGAATACTCCCTTAAAATTGATTATTAATTTCTCTTGACGCAAACATAAAATACCTGCAAATTAAAGAAACTATACGACATCCTTAAAGATAAAACAAAACTCAAAATTGTCGGAAATACCCTTCTTATATAAAGCACAGGAGTGCAATCATGTTTAGAAAAAAAGTTCCCAATGTTACCTTCCACACACGTGTTCGTGATGAATCAGTGAGTGGCGATAATCCTTATCGGTGGCAAGATGTCAACAGCGACACTTATTTCAAAGGAAAACGGGTTATTCTTTTCTCCCTGCCCGGAGCCTTTACACCTACTTGCTCAACTTTTCAACTTCCTGATTTTGAAAAACTCTATGATGAATTTAAAAAAGTAGGTATTGATGAAATTTATTGCGTTTCCGTAAATGATGCTTTCGTTATGAATGCATGGGGAAAAGACCAAGGCATTAAAAATGTGAAACTTATTCCCGATGGATCGGGTGAATTTACACGGAAAATGGGAATGTTGGTTGCCAAAGATAATATCGGTTTTGGTATGCGGTCATGGCGCTATGCTGCTGTGATTCAGGATGGCATAATTGAACAATGGTTTGAAGAGCCAGGCATATCAGACAATTGTGCCACAGATCCTTACGAAGTCTCCTCACCACAAAATATTTTAAAGATCCTACAAGGGTAATTGTAGCGGTTATTTTCCCACCTGATTTTTCCCTCCCTTCCTTTTTTTTTATATAAAAAAGGGAAGGGATTTTTAAGTTTTTTCCGTTCCTAAAGATTTTATGATTTTTGAGCCTTAAAGATTCTATGATCTTTGAGAAACGAGAATATTTTGAACTGTTTGAACGAGTTGATCTTCATCGACAGTTATTTGTGCTGGTCGACTCTCACGCCATGTTTGATTATCTTTAATTTCGTGGGATAAACGTGCTCCCTCGACCAAATCTTTGATCTGAATTTTTCCTTCTTGGCGCTCTTGTGCCCCCTGAATAACTACACACGGCGCACGACGCCGATCAGCATATTTCATCTGTGCTTTAATCCCTGACGCACCTAAATAGAGTTCAGATCGAATCCCCGCTTGGCGTAAACGCATGACCATTTTTTGATAGCGTACGAGAGCTTCTGGTTCTTTATCCATCATTAAAACCACAACGGGACCTATCGTTTCCTTCACAGGAAGTTTGCCAAGATTTTGCAAAGCAGATATCAAACGTGAAACACCAACAGAAAAACCTGTTGCTGGAATATTTTCCCCACGAAAGCGAGCAACCAGCCCATCGTAACGTCCCCCTCCACCAACAGATCCAAACACAACTTTTTGCCCATCATCATTAAAAATATCAAAAAGTAGAGCAGCTTCAAAAACAGGTCCTGTATAATATTCTAATCCTCGCACAACTGATGGATCAATTTTGATACGGTTCTGATAGCCATTTTCAGCAAAAATCGCTTGCATTTCTTCAAGCTCACAGAGACCTTCAAGCGCTTGATCACTATGCTCAACCATCTTTTTCAGATTATCAATTGTTTCCTCAGCTGTCTCAGCACTAACAGCCATCAAAGCAAGAACACACTCAATTTCTTTGTCCTTTAGTCCCGCTCCTTTGGTAAAATCACCACTTTCATCCAAACGCCCCTGCCCTAAAAGCAAGCGAACCCCTTCTGAACCAAATTTATCGAGCTTATCAATAGCTCTCAGAACAGTTAAGCGTTTCTCCTCCTGCTCCTTTCCGCCAAGACCAATCAATCCCAAAACGCCGTCCAAGATCTTCCGATTATTCAAACGAATAACATAATCTTCCTGCTGAATCCCTAATCTTTCTAGACTATCTGCTGCCATCATGCAGATTTCTGCATCAGCCAACACCGTTGGTGCCCCAACAATATCGGCATCAAATTGCATAAATTGTCGAAAACGTCCTGGTCCTGGCTTCTCATTCCGAAAAACTGGCCCATAACGATAGCTTCGATAGGGCTTAGGTAAAGTTTCAAAATTCTCGGAAAAATAACGAGCTAACGGAGCAGTCAAATCATAGCGTAAAGACATCCATTGCTCATCATCATCTTGCAAAGAAAAAACACCCGCATTTGGTCGATCTGAATCGGGCAAGAATTTACCAAGAACATCCGTATATTCAAAAATCGGCGTTTCCAATGCCTCAAAACCGTAAAGTTCATAAACCTCACGAATTTGAGCAACCATTGTTTCAATACTATATAATTGCGCGCTTGTGCGGTCAATAAAACCGCGGGGTAAACGGGCTTTTGTTCTTTCTTGTTTCATAGCCATTGTTTTTCTCTAGCAGCAATGTGTCTTGATAGATCACTGTGTCTATCTTATCATAACAAACGCTGCAACGATTTTATATAATTGCGGTTATACACCACCACAATATCACCTCTATCACCAACTTAATGATATCAATTGTTTCCCTAAACGTGCCATCAAAGAAGCTAAAAAACAACATATAATCAAAAAGCTTTATCTCATAAAATCTTTCCTCACGCTTTTAAAATCATTCTCTTAAGGCCTTTTCCAATTTCTTATTTGATATTTAATTATTGTATATTTGGATTATTTTTCTGTTATCTGTTGCTTACTTTAAAATGCTCAGCGAGTTGACAGTTTTTGTTTTTTTTTCATTTTTATGTTTTTTTGTATGGTTTCTCCTTTTGAAGAAGTCTGAGCAATATTGTTTGTGTGATTTTCTTTTTTCACAGTGCGGAGTGAGATAGGCTATACTTGCTGCGTATTATTTTGTCTCCTTCTTAAGCTTTTTAGCATTTTGATTTCAGTTTGTTTTTTCCTTTTTTCATTTTTTTTGGAACTTGCATTGGTTTTTCTCATTTTAAGTTTAAGAATTATTGAAGGAGAGAGAGATATGGAAACGCGGATCCCAACGAAGCATCCCTTAGAGCGACATTTTACAGGCGAATTTTCTTTAGAGACGGAGAGTTGTCACTATAGACCGTCTGTTTTATCTTGGTCCTCGATTTTTGCTGGATTACTAACGCTTTTAGCAACATCGGTTTGTTTTTCATTTTTGTTAGCAGCCTTAGGCTTAAACCAAATGACCTTTTTTTCTCCCTTTTCACTAGAGAAGAGTTTTCTCTCTGTTGGGGTGAGTTCAATTTTTATTTTTTGTCTAAGCTTTGGTCTTGGAGGTTATGTTGCTGGTCGTTTTTCGGATCACTCAGGAGCGCTTCACGGTTTTTTGACCTGGGCCCTTTTTATGCTTTTGGTGGCGCTCCAAAGTGCAATTTTACTTTCTGGCGCGGCTCATTTAGGCGCTAAGACTGTTTCAGGAGTTGCAACAACAACGAAACAAGCGATCAGTGATTTTAGTTCAGAAGGTGGCAAACTTGTTCCTCTCACAGACCGTAAAAATTTTGAGGATTTTTTCAACGATAAAAGGAATGCTCTGTTTGATTTTAACAAACTCAGCAATGACTTACAGGCACTTTTAAATAAAAGTGATATTCCAGCCCTCAATCCGGACAATCTCTATAACGCTTATAGAGAATCAGTCAAAGACCTTCGTTCTACCATCACATCTTTTAAGAATGATCCTTCTAACTATCGTCTTTTGGTTAAACAACTCGGCGAACGCCTTTCGGATCGTGTTAAAAAGCTGAACACCCAGATTGATCGTCGCGATGTCATCCATCAGCTGATAAACAATGGACTATCACAAGCTGAAGCAGAAAATACTGCAGAACGTGCGATTGATATTTATCAAACAGCGAACAAAAAAACTAAAGAAGCTATTCAATCACTGAACAAACAGGTAGAAGCTCTCTCGCAGAATGCTCCTACTCATAAAGGAGCCCAAAACAGTTTTGCAATTGCGGATAAAGCCATAAGCACAGCTTCTAAGATTGGATTGTGGAGTTTTTTTGCGAGCCTTCTTGGTGCTGTAATTGCCAGCATTTCTGGATATTATGGTCATAGGAGACGGTCTTATTCTTACACATTGTAAAATTTCGATTTTGAGACAAAAGAGGCTGATCAACCTTTAAGAACTCTACAAAGTAAAAACGGACGTCTCATCTGAGACGGATCCTCTTCCCGCTTCTCTCTTGACGTCTCGGTACATTAATTTGAAGCGACCTGGGTATTTTCCCTCATGATGCACCATGCCATCAAAACGGACGTCTCATCTGAGACGGATCCTCTTCCCGCTTCTCTCTTGACATCTGGCATATTGATTTGAAGCGACCTGGGTATTTTCCCTCATGATGCATCATGCCTTCAAAACGGATGTCTCACCTGAGAAGGATCTTTTTCCAGTGGTTTTTTATTATTCCCCCAACAACACCGCTCCAAAGAGGAAGGAGTCTTTTTTTGTGTTGGATCGCCTACCGATCTCTTGTCGCGTTTATTTTAAGGATTATTTTATGATACAAACTTATTGATCCGAGACTGGTTGCGGGGGCAGGATTTGAACCTGCGGCCTTCAGGTTATGAGCCTGACGAGCTACCGGGCTGCTCCACCCCGCGTCACGGAAGAATTGTCGCAGAAAGGATACGACGATTTTTAGATATTTTTTTGAAGAGTGTTGAAGAATTCTTTCTATGCGCTTAGCAGACCTGGCAGCGACTTACTCTCCCGTGCCTTAAGACAAAGTACCATCAGCGCTGGAACGTTTCACGGCCGAGTTCGGGATGGGATCGGGTGCAGGCGCTCCGCCATAACCACCAAGTCAGCGAAAAGCATAGAAAGGAAAGAGAAGTTGTCTTATTGCTATTTTAATTTGTTTTGTTTTTTTAAATGAATAGAGGGAATGAGAACGATCAAGCCTATCGAACGATTAGTATCAGTAAGCTTCATATGTTACCATACTTCCACACCTGACCTATCAACGTGGTGGTCTACCACGGTTCTCAGGGAATACTCGTTTTCAGGTGGGTTTCCCGCTTAGATGCCTTCAGCGGTTATCCCGTCCGTATATAGCTACCCTGCTATGCGGCTGGCGCCACAACAGGTCCACCAGAGATACGTCCATCCCGGTCCTCTCGTACTAGGGACAGATCCTGTCAATATTCCTACACCCACGGCAGATAGGGACCGAACTGTCTCACGACGTTCTGAACCCAACTCACGTACCGCTTTAAATGGCGAACAGCCATACCCTTGGGACCTGCTCCAGCCCCAGGATGCGATGAGTCGACATCGAGGTGCCAAACAACCCCGTCGATATGGACTCTTGGGGGTCATCAGCCTGTTATCCCCGGCGTACCTTTTATCCGTTGAGCGATGGCCCTTCCACACGGGACCACCGGATCACTATGACCGTCTTTCGACTCTGCTCGACTTGTCAGTCTCACAGTCAGGCAGGCTTATGCCATTGCACTCAACAAACGATTTCCGACCGTTCTGAGCCTACCATCGCGCGCCTCCGTTACTCTTTAGGAGGCGACCGCCCCAGTCAAACTACCCACCATACACTGTCCTGGATCCGGATAACGGACCGCAGTTAGACATCCATGTCGATAAGGGTGGTATTTCAAGGACGACTCCACAAAGGCTTGCGCCCCTGCTTCAAAGTCTACCACCTATCCTACACATATCGCCACAAATGCCAGTGTAAAGCTATAGTAAAGGTGCACGGGGTCTTTCCGTCTAACCGCAGGAACCCCGCATCTTCACGGGGAATTCAATTTCACTGAGTCTACGTTGGAGACAGCGGGGAAGTCGTTACGCCATTCGTGCAGGTCGGAACTTACCCGACAAGGAATTTCGCTACCTTAGGACCGTTATAGTTACGGCCGCCGTTTACTGGGGCTTCAATTCAATGCTTGCACATCTCCTCTTAACCTTCCAGCACCGGGCAGGCGTCAGACCCTATACATCGTCTTGCGACTTTGCAGAGCCCTGTGTTTTTGGTAAACAGTCGCTACCCCCTGGTCTGTGCCACCCTTTAACGGTTGCCCGCTAAAGGGTCACGCTTCTTCCGAAGTTACGCGTGCAATTTGCCGAGTTCCTTCAACGTAGTTCTCTCAAGCGCCTTAGTATTCTCTACCTGTCCACCTGTGTCGGTTTCGGGTACGGTCTATACGTGGGAGCTATTTCCTGGAATTCCTTCACTGCAAGATCAATCCAATAAGACCTTACAATTTACGCAATCCGTCACTTCCCACAGGTCCACGAATATTAACGTGGTTCCCATCGACTACGCCTTTCGGCCTCGCCTTAGGGGCCGACTCACCCTGCTCAGATTAACTTTAAGCAGGAACCCTTGGACTTTCGGCGAGGGAGTCTCTCACTCCCTTTATCGTTACTCATGTCAGCATTCTCACTTCCGATACCTCCAGGAGCTCTCACGAGTCTCCCTTCACAGGCTTACGGAACGCTCCGCTACCACTTACTCATAAGAGTAAATCCACAGCTTCGGTGTATGGCTTGAGCCCCGTTACATTTTCGGCGCAAAGACCCTTATTTAGACCAGTGAGCTGTTACGCTTTCTTTAAATGATGGCTGCTTCTAAGCCAACATCCTGGTTGTTTTGGGATCCTCACATCCTTTCCCACTTAGCCATAACTTGGGGACCTTAGATGGTGGTTAGGGTTGTTGCCCTTTCCACGACGGACGTTAGCACCCGCCGTGTGTCTGCCAGTTATTTCTTCCAGGTATTCGGAGTTTGGTTAGGTTTGGTAATCCGGTGAGGACCCCTAGCCCATCCAGTGCTCTACCCCCTGGAGAATAAAACTAACGCTCTACCTAAATAGATTTCGCGGAGAACCAGCTATTTCCGAGTTTGATTGGCCTTTCACCCCTAGCCACAAGTCATCCCAATCTATTGCAACAGATACGGGTTCGGCCCTTCAGTAAGTGTTACCTTACCTTCAGCCTGCTCATAGCTAGATCACTCGGTTTCGGGTCTAATCCAACGAACTGAACGCCCTGTTCAGACTCGCTTTCGCTACGCCTACACCTATCGGTTTAAGCTTGCTCGTTAGACTAAGTCGCTGACCCATTATACAAAAGGTACGCCGTCACCCAGAACGTATCTTGGGCTCCGACTGTTTGTAGGCATTCGGTTTCAGGTTCTTTTTCACTCCCCTTGTCGGGGTACTTTTCACCTTTCCCTCACGGTACTGGTTCGCTATCGGTCATGCACGAGTACTTAGGCTTGGATCGTGGTCGACCCATATTCAGACAGGATTTCACGTGTCCCGCCTTACTCAAGGACTTAAATCAGATTTACGTATACGGGACTATCACCCTCTTTGGTTTGATTTTCCAATCAATTCTACTTTTCTTAACTTAAGCCACTGGCCTGGTCCGCGTTCGCTCGCCACTACTAACGGAGTCTCTTTTGATGTCCTTTCCTACAGGTACTTAGATGTTTCAGTTCCCTGCGTTCGCTTCTTACACCCTATTTTATTCAGGTATAGATACCTTATTTGTGATTACTAGAAAATTAAACCGCTTTTATGAAAGCAGCTTAATTTTCTAGCAATCTAAGGTGGGTTGCCCCATTCGGAAATCTACGGATCAAAGGGTATTCGCACCTCCCCGTAGCTTATCGCAGCGTATCACGTCCTTCTTCGCCTGTGCATGCCAAGGCATCCACCAAATGCCCTTAAGACACTTGATCATTCTCATTGCCAATATTCATTTATCAATTCGTCTATGCACAATCATCGAGATAAAATTGATTTAAAAATCATGCAATCTCTATAATCAGCACACAAAACAAAAATATCAGCAGAAAAGACCAACTTCTCGAGATATATTCAATGGCACGGTTAAGTTGCCAATCATTAAGCAAGGAATTTGAGCGTTTCCTTGCGACACATTATTCTACTCAAAAGATTTCCTCAATGAAAAGGTCTTGTTCTTTTGTCCTTATAAACTCTCACTTGAGTGTATAAATTAAGCTCTCTTCTACAAGAGAAAAAAGCCTCTATGTTTGAACAAGTCCCAACAGAGCTTTTTAAAGCTATGCTGCATTTTAAAAACCTTCTTTTTAGCCATCCATCCTTTAAAAATTTCTTTTACCAGGACAGAAGGAAGCAAAAAATGTCTGAATATACCTTCTTCTTCACGATTTCAATAGAACAGGCAAAGAGATTACTTCATCTCTTGCAATAACTATTCTTTTAACAATGATGATGAACCATATGGTGGAGCCGGACGGGATCGAACCGACGACCCCCTGCTTGCAAAGCAGGTGCTCTCCCAGCTGAGCTACGGCCCCTAAAACAGCTAAAACTCCCTCACATCTTGCTCTTTTAAAAACGCTATATTCTAAAAAACAGAGGCTTTTTAAAACAAACAGAGACACAATATTGGCCTGCTCTTTTCCCTGTTTTGTCCCTTATTGAAAAGGAGAGACAATACTTTCTCACGAAGGGTCCAAATTTCTCATGAAGAGTTCATTGCTCTAGAAAGCTTTAAGTTTCTATGGAGGTTCTAAACACTTTTAGAAAAAATTGATTGAGGCAATAAATTCTTTTAAGGAATTATCCAAAAAG
>NZ_KL407338.1:15404-411078 GCF_000706645.1 Bartonella rochalimae ATCC BAA-1498 | reverse complement strand
ATTCTAAGCAAAGTATTTCCGATAAAAACCCAATATTATCCGCTACTTTGCCAAATAATGAGCGTATTCAAATTGTTATACCACCAGCTGTAAAAGAAAATACTATCAGCATGACAATTCGTAAACCATCATCCCGAAGTTATTTGCTCGAAGATCTAGCCAACAAAGGTCTATTTTCAATGTGTGAACAGATTTCTTTCACTCCATTGAATGACTATCAATTGCGTTTTGATGAACTCAAAAACGTCGAGCATAAATTAGCAATTGATTATTACAATAAAAATTTTGTTTCCTTTTTAAATCAAGCTGTGAAATTGCAAAAAAATATTCTTATTTCAGGGAAAACAGGAGCTGGTAAAACAACGCTGTCAAAAGCATTAATAGCTAAAATTCCTGATGATGAGCGTATTATAACTATTGAAGATACACCAGAGTTAGTTGTACCGCATCTTAATTGTGTTTCTATGATCTATGCAAAAGGTGGGTATGGCTTAGCTTCTATTGGACCAAAAGAATTATTAGAATCCGCCTTGCGTATGCGTCCTGATCGTATTCTTCTACAAGAGTTACGAGATGGTACTGCTTTCTATTATATTCGCAATGTTAATTCAGGACACCCAGGTTCTATTACTACAGTTCATGCATCAACAGCATTGGCTGCATTTGAGCAAATGACGCTTTTGGTTAAAGAAAGTGAAGGAGGAGGACATTTAGAGCGCGATGATATTCGCGGGTTATTAATTTCAATGATTGATATTATTGTTCAATGTAAACGGATTGAAGGAAAATTTAAAGTTACAGAGATTTATTATGATCCTTTCAAACAACGAAATATTTTTGGAGCTAACTAAAATTGGAGGTAACTAAAAAAGTATAATAAAAAAATTCAGATTTTAGTATCAATATAAATATCAATACTAAAACATCTAAAACTTTATAAGAATCTATGTGAAAAAGTTGTATTTATTTAAAATAATATTTGAGCGAATGATCATGAAGAAGCAAAATTTAAAATCTTTAAAAAAAATTTTTAAACCTTTAAGAATAAAAAAGAGAGAGAAATTATTAGATGTGTCTTTTTTTGATTGTGATTACACTTATCCTAACAGTGATGTATTAATCAATAAATATGGAATAAAGAATTCTCAAGCTCTTCATGAAAAGAGCGCGTATCATTCAGAGCAAGCGATTATTCGTTTGCGTCAAGAAGCTCTGCCAAATAAGTTTAATTCCTCTTATTTGAAACATATTCATAAATGTTTATTTGAAGATACGTTCGAATGGGCTGGCTGTACACGTGATCTTACATTTAAATTTAAAAATGGCGTAACTGCTAACATCTCAAAGATGCAAATACCAAATTCAGATGCTTTTTTTAAAGAGAGTGAAGCAGTTTCAAAAAGTTTACATAAATTTGATCAAGTGCTTTCGAAAAAAAATAATTTACAAGGCTTATCGCGTGAAGAATTTGTTAATGAAGCAACGAAGCTTTTTTCCTTTCTCAACTATATACATCCATTTAGAGATGGGAATGGGCTTGCACAACGAGTCTTTTTTGAAAGACTTGCTGAAGCTGCAGGCCATAAACTTGATTTTTCAGTTGTGACTCAAAAACGCATGATACATGCTTGTAATGATGCGATACCTGTAGAAGGTAATGTAAATTATGAAACGATGCAACATTTGTTCGAAGATATCTCTAATCCAGAAAAAAGACGCATTTTGAAGGATTATTTAAATGCTGTGTCTAATAATAAGCATGCATGTAATTTTTTGGATGATCAAATTATCATAACACCACGTGAAGGTGTGACTTATACAGGTTTTTATAAGGTTAGTAATGCGGATTCTATTATAGTTGAAACAGTAGACTTTTATATGGTATGCTGCAAAGATTATTTTACACCAGAACAGCTTAAGGCATTAAAACCTAATGATGAGATTACTTTTACAGTTTCAATAAATAAAGATTTAGATCAAATTCTCATCCCAGCAGAAAAAATACCTCCTTTAACGTCAGAAAAAATTCTTCAAAAAATTGAGAATCATATTAAACTTCAAAACAATCGAAAAGAAATTGAGAATTTATCACAAATTGTTTATGGAAATTCAAAAGCGTTAGATCCAAGTATTGATGTAATTAATAAAGGACGAGAAGTAAGTAAAAAAATTCCTGAGCAAATCTTAAAATATCCTAGGACTATTGCTAAGCTAGCTGGTTTTAAAATATTGGGTATAAGGAGTCCAAAACGCAGAACAGCTGAAAGGAATCTTGCACCACTTAGTCAAAAAATTAAAAATTATATGTCTGCTGTAGAAGTTACTAAAAATATAATCATTAGAAATTATGATAGAGAACAAAAACGCCTTTTACAAGAAGTAAGATTGCCTAGTAAGCTAATGCAAGATATCCTTAGCGTGGTTCAAAATGAGAAATCACAAACCTTAAATGTAGAAAATTGTGTTAAGATCCAAAAAGAGCTTATTTCCTTTTTGACTAAAGTCGATTCTCGTCTTTCAGAGATAGAGTCTCAACAACTCAGAGATGGTAATTATAGAGAAATCGCTAAAAGTGTTGGTATTTCAGAACATAAAGCGAAAGCACTTATAAAGACTGTTAATGACGCAAAAAAAATATGTCAAGAACTTCAACAATTGAAAATAAAAAAGTCAATACAGATGGCTGTGGCCGTTTAAAATATGAGTTTTTTATAACAAAATAAAAACATATTTTTATTTTACAAAAATGGAAAAATAGGAAGGATCGCTTAGTGGAAAGATCCAAAGATCAGGCATCTTTAATGGTAGCAGAACTTCAAAGACGTCGCTGGATTATCGATTCAGCGATTCATACTCATACTATTGAACGTATTGCCTTGCATCCTAATACACTTCTAATTTTAGAAAAATATGCAGAGGGAAGTTCATTAAATGAATTTAATATCCTTATGGATACTGCTATACAAATGATATTGCAAGAAATGGGAAATATGGAGGTAGAAATGAAAAAACTACTATCTGCCTCCTCATCATCGTACGACAACTATATTTATCCTGCAACCCAAGTACTAAAAAATAAACATGGAATAATAGACTCAGACAATTTGTCCATGGTAAGCGGACATCATGCGGTGAAAGCAATAGTTAATTTGCACCATGAACCACTACCAAAAAGGTTTAATTCTTCCTATCTAATATATATCCATAAACGCTTGTTCGAGAATACATTTGAATGGGCTGGGAATAGTCGTAATTTCCCGTTTACATTTAAGGATGGCACTACTGCTAGTGTACACACAATGAGAAAGGTAAATTCTGACGATTATTTTTTAGAGAGTAAAAAAATTCCTCAATACCTAGATAATATGGATAAAACGCTTGCGGAACAGAATGATTTTCAAGGTTTATCGCGACAAGCTTTTATTAATAAAGCAGCGAGTATGTTTGCTCTTATTAATTATATACACCCATTCAGAGATGGTAATGGTCGCACACAACGAATGTTTTTTGAAAGACTTGCTGAAGCTGCAGGTCATCAACTAGATTTTTCAATTGTTACAGAAGAGCGTATGAGAATTTGCAGTATACTCTCTATGGTGCGTTCTGGTGTTATGGACGATATAAGTGCTATGAAGCATATGTTTGAAGATATTTCAAATCCAGAAAAAGTGAGTATTATGAAAGAGTTCATAAGCTCCATGAGTAAGTTAGAGTATAAAAATGCTCAAAAAATGATTATTGTAATGCCAAAGAGAGGGTATAATTATCTAAGTTTTTATGAACGTGAGACTGCGGAACATCTTCTACTCAAAGTAGATCTTAATTATATTTCAAAATCTCTTTATATGGTATTCAAAAAAGATTATTTTTTACCAAATGAAGTTAAGGAATTAAAATCTGGTTGTCCACTGAGTTTTAAAGTTCCAATGAGTAAAGATATAAAAAATTTGGAAAATATTCTTATTCCAAAAGAAGCGGTAGCTTCTTTAACATCAGATCAACTTATTGAAAAAATTACGAGTCATCCTGCTGTCCAATTAAAGCGACAACAAGTTGATATGTATGCAAAGTATGTTTATAAAAATTTAAAAGACTTTAATGAAAAGATAAGTGTAAAAAACATTATTGAAGATAAAAATTTTCAGGAAATTTTTATAAAGAAAATAGTCAATTGTCCTAAGTCTATTTCTGAATTGGCAGGCAAAAAAATATTATGGTTGAAAACTTCAAAATACAAAACCGCTGAACAAAATGTTGAAGCACTTGCTCAGAAGGTTTATGATTATGTTGATCTTGTAAAAGAGGTAGAAAATGAAATTGTTAGAGAGAATCTAATAAAGGAAAAATGTCTTACGACAGTAGTGGAAATGCCTAGCAAAACATTACAAGATATTTTTAATTTGTCAAAAGATATGCAAAAAGAAACTTTAAGTTTTTCTCCTTCACTCCAAGAAGAACTCAATATTTTTATAAAAGCAGTCAATCAGCGTCTTATGCCACTAGAACATAAATGGCTTCGTGATGGTAATTATGATTTGCTAGCTGAAAGCATTGGTATATCACAAAGTAAAGCAAAACAAATTAGAGAGCTCTTTATGCAAGGCAAAAACCTACAAAATTTGTTAAAAGAAATCAAACGTGATCACTCAGAAGTAATCAATATGGCCGTTTAAAGTGTGTGGAGTTATAATTCATTTAATATTTATAGATGGCAATTATTGTAGCAACTCTATTCATGGAAAAGCATAAATATTTTATATAAGTTATTTAAGTTTCTAAATAATAATAGAGAACGGAACAAACAAGAAGATATGCTTCTATTTTATAAGAACAAGTAAAAGAAAGGAAGAGTTCATGAAAAAAACAACTGATCATTCTACATCTTTAACGTCAGAAGAATTACAAAAACGCCGTGAAGCAGTTGATGCAGCTATTAGTACACATGCAATTGAGGGAATCACTCTTCATTCTAAAACGCTTGAAATTTTAGAAGGATATGCGAAGGGAGAATATTCATTAGAGGAATTTAATACTCTTATGGACAATGCAACACTATAAAGAGTGAATAAAACAATAAATGTTGAGATACAATAATATACTATTTATCTTTAGCTCATGATTATATTTATTCTGGCAGCAATATATTAAAAATGAGTATGGGATAAAGAATTCTCAATCTTTTTATAAGAAATCTGCGTGTGATTGAGAGCAAGCAGCTGTTCATTTTCATCGAGAAATGCTGCCAAATAAGTTTGTTCACCTTATTTAAAATATCTTTATAAATGCTTATTTAAGAACATGTTCGAATAGGCAAGGTGTTACTTGCTGATCTTACATTTAAATTTGAAAATAGTATAATCGTTAACATTTCAAAGATGCAAATATTAACTCAGGTGCTTTTCATCAAAAGCTATGTTATTTGATGAGTAAAATCAATTTGCGTTTTTTATCAAGAATTTGAGAATTCTTTATCCTACATTCATTTTTAATTTAAATGTATTATTGCCTAAATAAGTTTAATTACAATAAGAAAATAATGAATAAGACATGTTTGGCTCTTTATCATAATTTATCACTGAAAGAACCTCTTATAGAATTAGACTAACTATAAATAATTTTCTAAAATCTAAATATTTTGTATATCTTATTAAAGTTTTAAGTATTTTAGGAAGCATAGCTTCTTATTTATTACGCCTCTATTATTTGTTTAGAAACTTAAATAACTTATGTAAAACATTTCTACTTTTCCATGAACAGAATATTTTACAATAAGTATTATATTTATTATAGATAACCATATCGTAGATCATCATATGCTCTGCTATAACAATTAAGAAATCTAATTGATGGTTTACAGATTCAGTAAATTTTTCAAAAAATATTTGCTGTATGTGCTTATTGTCATCTCTAATCAGTCTTTCTTTCCTTTGGGAGCAAAACGATTCTGTTCAGTAGTAGCTAGCATCTCTTTTCTTCTAAAGTAAATTGCTCGTCCACATCGCAAAGGTGGTTGCCCTTGCATAAGAATGATTTGTTCATCTTGTCGCATCTTTTGAATAATTTCATGAGGTAAAATTAGCGCTCTTTGTTGATAATTTATATTTTTAGAACCTTTTAAAAATTGTCCTTTAGATTTGCTTGCTCCAGTCACTTCTATAGTCATTTGACCACAACGTTCTGAAATATCTTTAGCTGTTTGTAAATCTTTAATAGCAGCATAACTCACAAACGAACAACTCTCAAACCATGATTGCGCTCCTGATTTTCCAAAGTGATTTACCAACTGACCGGAGGACTGATAAAATAACATTAAGGATATGCCATATTTGCGTCCACGGTCACGCGCTTCTTCCAAAATATTCATATAGCCAAGCAAATCAACTTCATCTAAAACAAACAAAACGCGCTTTTTATAGTTTCCATCAGCTATAACCATTGCATTTAAAAAAGCACCAATAATCACACGCCCAATTCCTGGATAGCTATTTAAAATACTTGCCGGAAGATTCAGAAAAATATCTGTATTCCCATCCGCTATATCTGAAGATGCAAAATCATCACCACAAACAAGATCTGCATAATTAGACAAAGAAAGCCACTGAGTATCTTTTGAGGCAGTTGTATAAACACCTGAAAAGGTTTGATCTGCCATTTCTGTAAAAATACCAACCATTTCGCGAATAAAAGGAGAAGGCGATGTATCTTGAATATGGCGTAATTGATTAACAACTGCTGTTTCTGATTGAGAAAGGATTTTTCGCAATGTTTTTAGATTACGTTCACAGTCGTCATATTCATCAGAAAATATGACATGCGCAAGAAGAGCAGTTAAAAGATTATGCGCTTGTGTTGAAAAGTACTCTGCTGAAGAATTTTCTGATTTTTTGTCAGTGAGTAGCAGTTTAGAAAAACCTACGATATTAGCTTCACGTTGTGTTCGCGGTACACTATTGTCTAAAAGCCAATCGAGAACATTAAAAGTTTTCGTTGATATTGAAGTTGGATCAAGAACAATAACATTTCTATTGTCCATCTTTTTACGCGTCAATTGAACCATTGGTGCAACTTCTGTTGAAGGGTCAAGACAAATAATAGAACCTGGATATTTTAAACATACTGGGATCACTGTACTTGTTGTTTTATATCCACCAGAACCAGCGAAAAAAATCATATGAGTTGAACCAAAATCAAGATTAAAGGTTAATAAGGGCGATGTTCCACCTTTCCCCCACGTTGCCTTGTTTCCAGGGGAAAAGGGAATGTTGTACACACTATCTTCGTCAACACGGTATCTTTCACCAATAACAATTTGACCATTCGCAGGAAAAATTTTTTTTGCCTCACTTAAATTCATCCATGATGCATCACCAAAAATTCCTTTTTTGGCACGCTTTACTCCTTTTTTATTTTTAAGCGGAGCAGTTATTAAGAATTGGGCTGCTAAAAGAAAAATACCACCAATTATGCCAAAGATGACCATGACATCAATAAATTGCAGAGCATAACTCCACGTTATTCCTTGTTGGCCGATATAAGGACTTAAGCGTTTAATTTCGCAATTAAGATAGTAAAGAGAAACACCCGTAAAAAAAAACGCTGTAACAATTGTAATCGCTTTGCGTAGATACAGTTTTTGCGATATGGTGTAAACAAATGATACAGCAACAACAAGTAGCTGCACTAATAATGGTTCTGAACGGATATACCAATATTTCTCATAATCTTGTAATCCGTTCGTTGCAAATAATAACATGTAAGGAACAAAAAATATTGTTAAACTGCCTAAAATTATTGGCATTAAAATAAGAAATAATCCCGTTTTAGTATATCTCATTACACCCTACTTTTGTTTTTATTATGCCACAAAATCATACTTATTAACTGAACATATAATGTGAATGGTATCTTAAAAGTTATAATATTATTATAAATAACTCTTAATTTATGAATATTAAACGAAACCTTACATTTTTAGAGGGTCATAAATTGCATTTGTGGATTTTTAGGTTGCAATATGTTCAAAATTTTATTGACTTTATTAACAGTTTCTATAAGAATTTTCGCTTTATTTACTGATATACCAATACTTGCAGAAAGTTCTTGATAATTAGAATTATACATCTTTTGATGTTCTTTTTTTGATAAACGCAAAGTAATTTGACGTATGAAATGATTCATTTCTATATAAGTTTCAGGAGAGGAACGCAAAGCATTTAATTGCAAATTTACAGACAAACTAAGTATATCTTGTAATTTTTTGCTAGGCATCTTTACTGTTTGTAAAAGACGTCTTCCTTTTGCTTTATGTTCTCTCATAATTGTACATCTAATATTTGATACTTTATCTGCATAATTAAATATTTCATTACTAAGTATTTTAGCATTTTGTTCAGAGATTTTATATTTTTGACTTTTGATATACCCAATTTTTCTACCCTTGAGCCGACCAATAGATTTAGGAGAATTTATAATCCGTTCAGAAAGCTCTCTGCCCATTTTAGGATTTGCATTAATATGACTTATATCTTGTTCTAGTATTTCGGGATTATTGTAAATTAATTTTGATAACGCTCTAATTTTTTCTAAGCTTTTTTGAATACAAGCATCATTTTCAATTTTTTCAATTACCTCTTCTTCCTTTAAAGGAGGTAATTGTTCTGCTGGGATGAGAAATTGACCTAAATTGTTATTTATTGAAGCTATAAAGGTAAGCTTATCATTAGGTTTTAATGCCTTAAGTTGTTCTGGTGCAAAATAATCTTTACAGCATAAGATATATGAATCCACCGTTTCGATCGTAATAGAGTTCAAATAACTGTTTCTGTAAATACCGGTATAAGCAACATCTTCATGTGCTATCATCACAATTTTATTATCCAGACTTTCGCGTCTACTCCCAGATTGGGGGTAGATAGCTTCTTGTAAAAGATATACTTTTTCTGGATTGGAGATATCTTCGAATAAATGCCGCATCGCTTCATAATTTGCATTCTTAGGCATTGCATTACTACAAGCATGTATCATGCGTTGTTTGGTCACAACTGAAAAATCAAGCTTATGGCCTGCAGCTTCTGCGAGTTTTTCAAAAAATATTCGTTGCGCATGTCCATTTCCATCTTTGAATGGATGTATATAGTTAAGAAAGGAAAAAAGCTTTGTTGCTTCATCGACGAATTCTTCACGCGATAAGCCCCGTAAATTATTTTTTTCAGAAAGCATTTTATCAAATTCTTGAAAGCTTTTTTCAATTTTGTAACCAGTTAAAAACGTATCTTTATAATCTGATGTTTTTACTATGTGCTGTTTGGCAGTTGTGCCATCTGCAAATTTAAATACACGACCCCGAATACACCCAGCCCACTCGAATGCGTTCTCAAATAAGCATTCATGAAGATATTTTAGATAAGAAGAATTAAATTCCTCGGGTGATGGCTCCTGGCGCAGAGCAATCATTATTTTTTTTATATCACGAGAATACTGTTTGCGTAATTCTCTATTATTTGTTATTCCGTATTTGTTTTTTAATACTTCAGTATTAGGATAATAATAACCAGAGTACATAGTTTATCTTTTTTATTAATTTTTGTAAAATAGAAGAATGCTTTTGATTTTTATATTCTTTTGATATTATACACTCGTTAAAAACAATTTTTCTTTATTTATAAAATAGTCATTATCACAGAATTTTTTCCTATCTATACAAAAATAGAAGTAAAAAACCTGTATTTTCAAACGGCCATAGCCATTATTTCTGAACAATCAACTTTTTTAATTTCTTTGATCTTTTCAAATTGTTTACACAATTTTGCGCTTTTGTTAACAGTTTTTATAATTGTCATTGCGTGCATTTCTGATACACCAATGCTTTCGGCAAGTTTTTTATCATGATAGTCACAGATGTAATCTTTCTCTCTTGCTGAAAGACGAGAATTGACTTCATTCAGAAAGCTGCGAAGCTCTTCGTAAAGAAGAGGAGAGGCCTCTAAGGCATTTTTTTGCTCATCCTTTGGCAAATTAAGAATATCTTGTATTTTTTTACTAGCTTTTTTCACCACTTGCCCAACACGCTTTTGATCTTTTTCAAATTCTAGAGAAATTTCATCTTTAACATTTTTCACAATTTCCCCATGTTTTTCAATCTCCGAAGTGAGTTTTTCAATATTTCTTTCAGCTATCCTACGTTTTGGACTCCTTATACCAAATACTTTAAAACCAGCTAGCTTACCAAAAGCTTGAGGAGATTTTCTAATCTGTTCGGAAAGCTGTTTACTTGTTTCAGGACATTTACGAATACACATTATCTGTTCGTCTAATACTGTTATGTCTCTATAAACAAACTTTAAAAGATAATCAATTTCCTTTTGGCTTTCTTTAATACAATTAGTACGTGAAACTTTTCTGATTATTTCTTCTTCCTTTAAAGGAGCCATTTTTTCTGCTGGAATGAGAATTTGATCTATATCTATTGGAACTGTAACGGTACACACATCACCAGGTTTTAATGTCTTAAGTTGTTCCGGTGGAAAATAATCTTTAACGCATAGAACATGAGAATCCGCTGTTTCGATTATAACGGAATTTACAGTACCTATTTTATAAATACCTGTATAAGTAATACCTTCCTTTGGCATTATAACATATTCATCATTCAAACGCTCGCGCTCCAATCTAGGTATGCGTCGAATAAAATCCTTTAAAACAATTATTTTTTGGGGACAAGAGATATCTTCAAACAGAAGTTTCATCTCTTTATGAGCCCCATCACCCTCTAGAGTCATTGAATCAATACAGGCACGCATTATACGTTTCTCTGTCGCAACTGAAAAATCTAGTTGATGACCTGCAGCCTTAGCAAGTTTTTCAAAAAATATTCGTTGTGTAGGCTCATTACCAGCTCTGAAAGGAGCTATAGAGTTGAGAAAAGCAAAAAGTTTCGCAGCTTCATCAATAAACTCTTCACGAGATAAACCTTGCAAATTATTCTTTGAAGCAAGTAGTTGATCAAATTTCTTTAAGCTTTCTTGAATGTTCTTACCCTGTACATAAAAAATATCTGAGTCTGGAACTTTCATCATTGGCATTTCAGCAACAGTGCCATCATCAAACGTAAACGAAAGATCACGAGTATATCCAGCCCATTCAAATGTGCTCTCGAATAAGCGTTGATGGATATATTTTAAGTAAGAGGAATCAAATTCTTGGGGCAATGGTTCGTTATTTAAATTGATCATTACTTTTTTTGCAAAACGCTTACATTCGTATGCAAGTTTTTTAGTACTCGTTATATTATGTTTATTCTTTAATACTTTCATGTGAGGATAAACATAATTACGAGCTAAAGATATATCAGAAAATACCATTTTTTACTGTAGTCCTAAAATTAACTATTGTATCATAATTTATATTTTTTTTGACCTACGCCATATTACAACTCCTTTTATAAATTATAAAACAAAAATATGTTATAATTTTGTTATAAAAAAGCTTGTATTTTAAACGGCTACGCCCATCTGTATAGACTTATTCACTTTCAATTGTTGAAGTTGTCGATACATTTTTTTTGCTTTATTAACAGTGCTTATAAGTATTTTTGCTTTATGTTCTGACATACCAATACTTTCAGCGATTTGTTTATAATCACCTTCTCTGAATGCTTGAGATTCTGTCTCTGAAAGACGAGATTCAAATTTAGTCAAAAAGGAAATAAGCTCTTTTTGGATCTTAACACAATTTTCTACATTTAAGGCTTGTGATTTCTCATTTTGAACCACGCTAAGGACATCTTGCATTAGCTTACTAGGCAGTCTTACTTCTTGTAAAAGGCGTTTTTGTTCTATTACATGATTTCTAATGATTATATTTTTAGTAACTTCTACAGCAGACATATAATTTTTAATTTTTTGACTAAGCGGTGCAAGATTCCTTTCAGCTATTCTGCGTCCTGGAGCTCTTATACCCAATATTTTAAAACCAGCTAGCTTAGCAATAGATTCAGGATCATTTAAAATTTGTTTAGGAATTTTTTTACTTACTTCTCGTCCTTTATTAATTATATCAATACTTGGATCTAACGCTTTTGAATTTCCATAAACAATTTGTGATAAATTCTCAATTTCTTTTCGATTGTTTTGAAGTTTAATATGATTCTCAATTTTTTGAAGAATTTTTTCTGACGTTAAAGGAGGTATTTTTTCTGCTGGGATGAGAATTTGATCTAAATCTTTATTTATTGAAACTGTAAAAGTAATCTCATCATTAGGTTTTAATGCCTTAAGCTGTTCTGGTGTAAAATAATCTTTGCAGCATACCATATAAAAGTCTACTGTTTCAACTATAATAGAATCCGCATTACTAACCTTATAAAAACCTGTATAAGTCACACCTTCACGTGGTGTTATGATAATTTGATCATCCAAAAAATTACATGCATGCTTATTATTAGACACAGCATTTAAATAATCCTTCAAAATGCGTCTTTTTTCTGGATTAGAGATATCTTCGAACAAATGTTGCATCGTTTCATAATTTACATTACCTTCTACAGGTATCGCATCATTACAAGCATGTATCATGCGTTTTTGAGTCACAACTGAAAAATCAAGTTTATGGCCTGCAGCTTCAGCAAGTCTTTCAAAAAAGACTCGTTGTGCAAGCCCATTCCCATCTCTAAATGGATGTATATAGTTGAGAAAGGAAAAAAGCTTCGTTGCTTCATTAACAAATTCTTCACGCGATAAGCCTTGTAAATTATTTTTTTTCGAAAGCACTTGATCAAATTTATGTAAACTTTTTGAAACTGCTTCACTCTCTTTAAAAAAAGCATCTGAATTTGGTATTTGCATCTTTGAGATGTTAGCAGTTACGCCATTTTTAAATTTAAATGTAAGATCACGTGTACAGCCAGCCCATTCGAACGTATCTTCAAATAAACATTTATGAATATGTTTCAAATAAGAGGAATTAAACTTATTTGGCAGAGCTTCTTGACGCAAACGAATAATCGCTTGCTCTGAATGATACGCGCTCTTTTCATGAAGAGCTTGAGAATTCTTTATTCCATATTTATTGATTAATACATCACTGTTAGGATAAGTGTAATCACAACCAAAAGAAGGCAAATCTTTTCTTTTTGAAGGCTTTAAAATTACCCTTAAAAATTTTTTTCTCATATTGCTCAAAGCTAATTATATTGAAAATTAAGAATATCCTTTGATATCTGCAGTATCAAAATTGATTCCTTCGATAGAAATCACTGTCATCAAGCAACGGGAGTCTAATGCAATCACATGCTGATTGACATGACGAACATAAGGAATAAATTCCTCAGGTAGAGATTCCCGTTTCATCACTGACAGTTGTCTCACTTATTTTAGCTCCTTGTATGTACGGACAAGACGGAGAGGAGACGTAGATCCTCCACCCCATCTTGTCAGGTTTTTTTGTTTCCCTCGAGTATTGAGCCACGCGAATAAAACACGAAATTGGTTATGATCGCGTTTTGTGATTTCGCGTAAAATAAAATGCAAACCAACTCCAAGACCGATCATTGAAAAGCTGCTTGTTATGATAAAAAGAGTAGATGTTGCCATGACATTTAAGGCCATTGCTTCTACGGTAACACCTGCAAACATCGCTGGTCGTGTGCAAGCAAGAAAAAGAGTATCTTCATTCATTTATGATGAACTCCCCATTAATAACGCAACAAGAGCCGAAGCACCAAAAACAATACCAATACCAAGAACACAATATGCCGCTTTGCGTAAATCAATAACACCATACATCCAACCAATACCCACAGCGGCAACACAGATCGTTGCAATGAGCTTCGCTGTTGTCCCTGTCATCATTGTAACAATATTCCGCAAAACCGTATCAAGATTTCCCATACCGGCAGCAGCAGAATTAGCATATGCAGGGGTTAACACTGCAAACATTGATAAAAGTAGCGCAAAAGCGATATAATAAATATGCTTAGATATAATGTTTGGCATTTAATCTCCTCTTCAGAAAGAATATTGATTACAAACTGACATCATATTACTTTTACAAATTTAAAAACTTTAAAACTACAGGCCTACAACTTTAAGATTCTTTAATCGCAAGTGTTCTACCAAACTATCACAAAAATTCTTTACTAGAATTCTCCGACTGAGAGACAGAAATTAATCAAATCTATAACCAAAAAGGCTAACATGGATATTGTTATTTTATCAAAATGACAATATCAAGAGCGTAAAATAATGTTTTTCTTTGCAAAATGTGTTTAATTTGCAACAAATGCTGTTGAGACGCTTTCTTTAAGATCTAGGAAAAAAGCAGAGATGCATAAAAAATTGTAGGATATAGAAACAATAAGGATTGGGCAAATGCGATTTAAATCGATTATTCTTGTCTACATTATCTGCTCTATAGGAATATGGATAATAAGCCAAAACCATTACAAAACAGATCTAGATATTCTCGAACCATTAAAAATGCAAGAAAACCAAGATACAATGGAGATCAAGATCGAACAAAATAAGCACTATGAAACAAGTGTGCCAAAAAAATTAGAAGAAAATGACCCAGATCTCAATTGGATCAATAGCGATTCAAATAATCATGAAGGTGTGTTTAATGGTATCGCATCTGTGACTAGTGGTGTCACATTTAAATTAATAATTCCTGCTGAACAACCTCAGCATAAACCTATCGTCCGAAATATTCACTTATATGGCGTAGATACATGTGCACCCCGTCAAAAAGCAAAATTAGATAATCAAGAATGGCCATGTGGAGCTGTCACAACAGCATGGCTGGTCACAAAAACTCTAGGACATAACTTATCTTGTAAACAAGCTGTTATAGAAAAAGAAACTCACTATGCTCAGTGTTTTGTGCAAGGAGTCGATCTAGCAGAAATAGGGCTTGCAGAAGGCATGCTGATCCTATCAAAAGACAATAAATATTCAGTTCCAACAACATATTTAAGTGCTGAACAAAACGCCTATAACAATAAAATTGGCCTTTGGTCTAGCAACTTTACTGAGCCTATACAGTGGCGCAAAAAGTATGGAACCTATAACCCTTTCGATAACCACCATCAGTTCATGTCTGAATCAAAATAAAATGCAGAAATATTCCATTAAACTTCAAAATACAAAAATAAACCAAACATAATTTTTGAAAAATAGTCTAAACGCGTAATGATAATAATCTTCTCATCGCTAGTTTCAAATGATCTCCTAATAAACATGCCTTATAAAAATCTATTTGATAGAAGGATAATCCTCTAATGAGAATGCTCTAGCATTCCATCACAATCAAACAAAAATTTTCATTCTTATATTAAACAGAATAATACATATCAAATTCAACAGGATGAGGGGTTGTTTCATAGCGCAGAACTTCTTTCAGCTTTAATTCAATAAAGGAATTAATTTGGTCATCATCAAAAACATCGCCAGATTTAAGAAAATCGCGATCTTTATCAAGAAATTCAAGTGCTTCGCCTAGGCTTCTAGAAACTGTAGGAATGTCTTTGAGCTCTTTCGGTGGCAGATCATAAAGATCTTTATCCATAGCTGGACCAGGATGTATCTTATTCTTTATACCATCTAGACCAGCCATAATAAGCGCTGAAAAGGCCAAATATGGATTCGATGATACATCCGGAAAACGAATTTTCATTACTTGCCTATAACTATTATGCTTAAATAGCTGATTGGCTTGATAAATAGCATCCCACACAATATAGGTAAAAGTACAACGGAAATCACTTATCTGTTAATCAAAAAGGTAACCACATATTTCTTGACTTACATAACAAAGTAATAACAATCATTCATCTGTAAGAATATCAGAATTTTTTTTGCAATCTTTTAGCCATACATCATAAATAGGATGCTCAACAGCATTTAAGCCAGGACTATCTGCAAACATCCATCCTGTAAAAATACGCCGTGTTTTTTTCTCCAATGTCATTTCACTAACTTCAATAAAACTAGTAGTACGAGCTGGTTCATTTTTAGAACTTGTATAACACACTCGCGGTATTACTTGCAAAGCACCATATTGATAAACCTGACCGATATGAACTTCAAAACTAGTAACCTGCCCCGTAATTTTATCAAGACCTGTGAAAATAACAATTTCATTGCTAATACGTTCAGCTTGTACAAAACTAACTGTAAATAAAACCGCTATACCCCCTAATAAAAAAGTATAAAAAAAATACTCAAATTTTGATAATAAAAGCTTCATAATACCAAATTAATTACACCTGACAAAAATCATTACAAACATAACCAAAGAAAAAATACACCTATTACTCCTCAGGTAACCATGCATCATAATCTTCACGAGCATAAAAGTTTCCATGATTATAAGCAATAGATCCTTTTGGCCGGTAAGCTTCACTTGTACCCGTCATATTTAAAATATGCGATTTCTCCCAACTATATGATTGATAATTTTCTTCCGTAGGTGGTACATCACAACGGTGGTGAATCCATCCATGCCAACCTGGAGGAATACTAGAAGCCTCAGAATAATCTTTATAAATCACCCAGCGGCGTAAATAGCCATCCTTATGGCGACTACCTTCATAATAAACATTACCAAACTGGTCTTCTCCTATACGTTTACCATGGCGCCATGTAAAAAAGCGTGTATTAATAGTATTACCATTCCACCATGTAAAAATTTGCTTGAAAAAACCAGACATTTCTTCTCCTATTTCTTTCGAATCCTCATAAGATCACTCCAACAAGAATAAATTTATTATGATACTTAGAAACATTAATTGCAGTTGAACCAAATAACTAACTATTAATCTGTACGAATTATATCATACGTTAATATCATACTTACAGGATTTTCATCCTGATATATTAATCTATCCCAAGCTTACTTTTAACTAATTTATTAACTGTTTGAGGATTTGCCTTACCTTCTGTTGCCTTCATTACCTGTCCAACAAACCAACCAATCAAAGCAGGCTTCTCTCGTGCTTGAGAAACTTTATCAGGGTTATTGATAATAATTTCATCAACAGCTCTTTCAATAACTCCTGCATCCGTTACCTGCTTCATACCACGCTTTTCTACAATCTGATGTGGATCTCCACCTTCATTCCAAATAATTTCAAATAGATCTTTTGCAATTTTTCCAGAAATAGTTCCAACTTTGATAAGATCAATAATTGCTCCCAATTGGTTTGCTGTAATCGGAGTATCTTCAATATCACGATTATCTTTATTTAAAGCGCCTAAAAGATCATTGATCACCCAATTAGCAACCATCTTTCCATCCCGCCCATGTGCTACTTCTTCGAAATAATCTGCAATTGCTTTTTCTGTTACAAGAATAGAAGCATCATATGCGGTTAACCCCATCTCATTGATAAAGCGCGCCTTTATATCATCAGGTAATTCAGGTAATTCTGAAGCTAAAGTATCTACAAAAACCTGATCAAGCTCTAACGGTAAAAGATCAGGATCAGGAAAATAACGATAGTCATATGCTTCCTCTTTTGAACGCATAGATCGTGTTTCACCTTTTGTTGCATCAAAAAGTCGAGTTTCCTGATCTATTACACCCCCATCTTCTAAAATTGCAATTTGGCGACGTGCCTCATATTCAATTGCTTGGCCAATAAAACGAATCGAATTAACATTTTTAACTTCACAGCGCGTTCCAAAAGGTCCACCAGGACGGCGAACAGATATATTTACATCTGCACGCATAGAGCCCTCATCCATATTCCCATCACAAGTACCCAAATAACGAACAATTGTACGTAATTTTGTCATATAGGCTTTTGCTTCTTCTGATGATCGCATATCTGGTTTAGAAACAATTTCCATAAGAGCAACACCTGAGCGATTAAGATCTACAAAAGACATTGTTGGATGCTGGTCATGCATAGACTTTCCAGCATCTTGCTCAAGGTGCAACCTTTCAATCCCAATTTCAATATCCTCAAACTGACCATTCGAATCTGGTCCAATAGATACAACTACTTTCCCTTCACCTACGATAGGATACTGAAATTGTGAAATCTGATACCCCTGCGGTAAATCTGGATAAAAATAGTTTTTACGATCAAAAACAGATTTTAAATTAATTTTAGCTTTTAATCCTAAACCAGTTCGAACAGCTTGACGAATACATGCTTGATTAATAACAGGCAACATACCAGGCATAGCTGCATCAACAAGTGACACGTGATTATTCGGCTCAGCTCCAAACTTAGTTGATGCACCTGAAAAAAGCTTTGAATTTGATATGACTTGCGCATGAACTTCCATGCCAATAATAACTTCCCAATCACCTGTAGCTCCAGAAATAAAACGCTTAGGATCAGGAAGACGAGCATCAACAATTTTCATTATCAACTCACTATCAACATTTCAAATACACCCAATGGCTAACCTAAAACCATTGCCAGAGCAAGCCTAGAATACACATCAAAAAATAATTTATCAGAACTATTTTATTAGCATAAATTTTAACTTGTTTTAGAGATTTTCTTTTTAGTTGAAGCCTTTTTTATACCTTTTTCTTTTACTGCCGATTTTTTCTTGGCAGAAGTCTTGTCAGTTAAACCTGCTTCATCATATTCTTTCATCAACTCTTCAATTGTCACTTTTTTATCTGTTATTTTTATCTGTGTAAGCAAATAATCAATAACTTTTTCTTCAAAGATTGGAGCACGCAGATTAGCAACAGCTTCTGGTGTGCGGCGGAAAAAATCCATCATTTCTTTTTCTCGTCCAGGATATTGGCGGACTTGTTCAAAAACTGCAGCCTTTAATTCATCTTCACTTACTTGAACTCCAACTTTTGTACCAATTTCAGAAAGTACTAAACCAAGCCGAACACGACGCTTCGCAAGCATGCGATATTCTTCTCGCGCTTGTTCCTCTGTGATGCCCTCATCTTCAAAACTTTTGCCCATCCTTTTTAAATCTTCATTGATATGATTCCATATATTATTAAATTCAATCTCTAAAAGTTGTTCAGGAATATCAAAACTATAATCTGCATCTAAAGCATCAAGAACTTGTCGCTTAATTTTTTGACGTGTCATAGAACCATATCGACTTTCAACCTGTCCACGAACGACTTCACGTAAGCGATCAAGAGACTCTAAACCAAGTTTTTTTGCTGCTTCATCATCAATTTTCAATTCATCCGGTTTAGCAACAGTTTTAACAGTAATATCAAACTCTGCATTTTTACTAGCTAAATGCGCAGCACTATAATCATCAGGAAATTTAACAGAAATTGTTTTTACATCACCTGCTTTTAAACCAATTAATTGCTCTTCAAAACCAGGAATAAACTGTTTCGAACCAAGAATCAGTTGTGCATCTTTATCAGAACCACCATCAAATGGGACGCCATCAATTTTCCCTAAATAATCAATTGTTATGCGATCATCTTCTTTTGAAGGACCATTCTTTTGCGAATAACTACGAGTAGAAGAAAGAATCCGCGTTACTTGCTCATCAACTTCTTGTTCAGGTATATCAGCAATTTCGCGAACGATTTCAATATTTTTGAAGTCTTTAACCTCAAATTTTGGCAAAACCTCGTACTTCAAACTAAAAACAAAATCAGCCTTACCATCTATAACTTTTTTATCTTCATCTATATCAATTTGCGGTTGCATTGCTGAATATTCATTACGCTCTGCTAAAATAGAACGCGGAGCATCGTTAATGATCTCATTAAGAATTTCAGCCATAAAAGATTTACCGTACATTTTTCGGAGATGATCAGATGGAACCTTACCCGGACGGAATCCTTTAAGTTTGATCTTACCTTTGGTATCATCCAACCGTTCATTTAATTTTGCTTCCAAATCTTTCACTGGAACCACAATCTTAATTTCGCGCTTCAGTCCTTCGTTAAGCATCTCAGTAACTTGCATCGAACAACCTTTATTTCTCTGAGGAGATAGATAAACCTACTCCAATAACAACAATAATTCTAACACTTTAAATGCTAGATCTAGATAAACGGACTTCGTATACACAGCTATCCGTAGCGCTTAAAGCTATTACTTTGGTGCGGATGGAGGGACTCGAACCCCCACGGTCTCCCGCCAGAACCTAAATCTGGTGCGTCTACCAATTTCGCCACATCCGCTCAAATTTATAAACAAAAACTTCATGTCAGCGGCGTTTCTATAGCATTCAATTCCAACCAATTAAAGAAAAAAAGCAAATGGGTATCCTTTATTAACTCAATAAATAATTCTTTTCACAAAATTATAGAGATAAAATTCATCCTTTTCAAAAAGGACTCCTTACACTAAAAAGTAATTCATGTTAAATAAATCGAAAACTCCAATCCATATTATCGGCGGCGGTCTTGCAGGCAGTGAAGCAAGTTGGCAAATTGCTCAATTAGGAATTCCTGTTGTCTTGCATGAAATGCGCCCAAAAAGAAAATCTGATGCTCATAAAACAGATAAACTTGCAGAGCTCGTCTGTTCAAATTCATTTCGTTCAGATGATGCATCAAAAAATGCTGTAGGACTTTTACATGCTGAAATGCGATTAGCCAAATCGTTAATCATGAAGGCTGCAGATAGTAATAAAGTACCAGCTGGAGGTGCACTTGCTGTTGACCGTGATGAATTCTCAAAAACTGTTACAGAAACACTTGAAAAACATCCTCTTATAACCATACAACGCAAAGAAATTCATGAGATTCCTGAAAACTGGCATAATGTTATTATTGCCACTGGTCCTCTTACCACACCAGAATTTTCTCAAGCAATACAAGCAATAACTGGAACAGAAGCGCTTTCTTTTTTTGACGCTATTGCACCCATTATTTATACTGAAAGTATTAATATGGACATTTGTTGGTACCAATCTCGATATGACAAAATTGGTCCTGAAGGAACAGGAAAAGATTATCTTAATTGTCCTCTTGATCGAGAACAGTATAAAATTTTTGTTGAAGCATTGATAAGTGGAGAGAAAGTAGAATTTCGTGAATTTGAAAATATATCCTATTTCGATGGATGCTTACCAATCGAAGTGATGGCTGAACGTGGACTTGAAACTCTAAGACATGGTCCTATGAAACCTATGGGGCTCACCAATACTCATCACCCTACAATCAAACCCTATGCTATTGTACAATTACGTCAAGATAACAAGCTGGGTACACTTTACAATATGGTCGGCTTTCAAACAAAATTGAAATATAGTGAGCAAACACGCATTTTTAGAATGATTCCTGGTCTTGAAAAAGCAGAATTTGCACGCCTTGGTGGCCTTCACCGCAATACGTATCTCAATTCACCAATCCTTCTTGATGAAAGTCTTCGTTTAAAACAAAAACCACAACTGCGTTTTGCTGGACAAATTACAGGCTGTGAAGGCTACATAGAATCAGCAGCGATAGGATTGCTCGCTGGACGTTTTGCTGCTGCTGAATATAATCATGCTTGCCCTTCTTTACCACCCAAAACTACAGCATTTGGAGCTCTATTGAATCATATTACTGGCGGTCATATTGCTACTATCGAAAAAGGAAAAAAATCCTTCCAGCCAATGAATATCAATTTTGGCCTTTTTCCGCCTATTATTTCGACCAATGACTTAGAAAAACGATTACATAAAGAAAAAAAACAAGCTATAATTGAACAAGCCTTAAACGATTGTATTCAATGGTTAAAAAATAGTTTTTAACTGAACCATTGTATTTGATTATAATTACTACATTCGCTAATCTAATTTTTGATCTATTAAGTAATTTAGTTTATTGCTAAAAAATAATTTAAGATTGTTCATTTTGTTAATACATGTCTCATTTTTCACTATAATTCGCTATAAAAAGAAAATGTCGTAATTATATAAATATTAATACTCTAAATAATATATTTCTATTATTATAAAAACAATATTTAACAATAACTTATCTAAATATTTTAATATAATAAATGAAAGAACACGACTTGTCAGTTAGATACACTATCCAACATTAATAACGTTAGTAGAAACATCTACGCTTTTTTACACAAAAAATTAAGAAGCAAATTATCAATTAACTAAAAACAGCTATGATAATGATAAAAATAATTAAATAGATATTATCTCAATTACTGTTTAACATAAATACTCGAGTGATTACTTGAATTCCCACTACATAAATTAACACACAGTTCTTATATTTCACCCACAAAGCTAAACAATGTATCTCACAAACATGTACTAACTATTTCTAAGCATTTCTAAAAAAAAACCGGTTTATTTATAAACCGGTTTTTTAAAAAGTAGTTTGAATTATTTATTATTAACAGCTTCTTTAAGACTTTTTCCTGCAGAAAATTTAGGTACAGAACGTGCAGGAATAGTGATTTCAGCACCCGTTGAAGGATTTCGTCCTTTTGTAGCAGCACGATGAGAAACTTCAAAAGAACCAAAACCTGGAATACGAACATCACCTCCTGAAGCTAAAGCTTCTGTAACAGAAGCAATAAAAGCATCAACAGAAGCGCCAGCTTGAGCTTTCGAGATACCTGCTTTTTCAGCAACTGAATTAACCAATTCACTTTTATTCATTAAACATTTCCTTTCCCTATATTACCGAGTAATAAAATTTAATCAGCTATAAGTAATTTTATTGAAAAGTACAGGAAACAGAAGTGCTATTTTTCCTCAATGCATTGTTTTTTAGAAATAATCGTAGTTATTCACGGAATTTTTTCATTATTTCTCTAAAATAGACAAAATTACAACTTCCTAAATGGCTCTTTTGTGCTTTTTATAGCATAATTATAGCGCATAATGTGAATCAGTGCGCAACTAACATTCCCTCATTATCACTTTCTGGTTTAACAGTTTCAGATATTGTGGAAGATTCTGTCCATTCAATAGGTTCGGGAAAACGAATCAAAGCGTGTTTAAGAACTTCACTTATATGAGTTACCGGAATAATTTCCATGTTATTTTTGACATCATCTGGAATATCAACCAGATCCTTCGCATTTTCTTCAGGAATAAGTACTTTCTTGATTTTCCCACGAAGAGCCGCAAGCAGTTTTTCCTTTAATCCACCAATCGGTAACACACATCCACGCAAAGTAATTTCACCAGTCATAGCAACATCTTTATAAACAGGTATCCCTGTTAACACTGAAACAATTGCTGTTACCATTGCAATCCCCGCTGATGGCCCGTCCTTAGGTGTAGCACCTTCCGGAACATGAACATGAATATCACGTTTATCAAAAAATGGGGGCTCAATACCAAAATCAGCAGCACGAAAACGCACATAAGACGCTGCTGCAGAAATTGATTCCTTCATAATATCGCGCAAATTACCAGTTACAGTCATCTTACCTTTACCTGACATCATAACGCCTTCAATGGTTAGCAACTCCCCACCTACTTCAGTCCAAGCAAGCCCTGTAACAACGCCAATTTGGTTTTCACCATCAATTTGTCCAAAACGATAACGCTTAACACCTAGGAAATCATTAATATTATCATCCCTAATTTCTATAAACTTTTGATCAGTCTTAAGAATTTTTGTAACTGATTTACGTGCTATTTTCATCAACTCACGCTCAAGATTCCGAACACCAGCCTCACGCGTGTAAAATTGAATAATTGATCTTATTGCATCATCAGAAACACTTAATTCTCTTTTAGAAAGAGCATGATCCTTTAACGCTTTTGGCAAAAGATGCCGTTTAACAATCTCCATCTTTTCACACTCAGTATAACCAGCAATACGAATGATTTCCATCCTATCCATTAATGGACCTGGAATATTCAGTGTATTAGAAGTTGTAATAAACATAACATTGGAAAGATCATATTCTACTTCTAAATAATGATCAATAAATGTACCATTCTGTTCAGGATCAAGAACCTCTAATAAAGCTGATGAAGGATCTCCACGAAAATCCTGTCCCATTTTATCAATCTCATCAAGCAAAAAAAGCGGATTAGACTTTTTTGCTTTTTTCATAGACTGAATAATTTTTCCAGGCATAGAACCAATATAAGTTCGGCGATGCCCACGAATTTCAGCCTCGTCACGAACACCTCCTAATGAAATACGAACATATTCCCGACCCGTTGCCTTTGCAATAGAACGCGCAAGGGATGTCTTTCCAACACCAGGAGGGCCTAACAAACAAATAATAGGACCTCGTATTCTTGATGATCTGCTCTGCACTGCTAGATACTCAATGATTCGCTCTTTGACTTTTTCAAGACCAAAGTGCTCATTGTCCATAACTTTTTCAGCAAAACTAAGATCATTTTTAATTTTTGATTTTTTATTCCAAGGAATAGCTAAAAGCCAATCAAGATAATTACGTACAACTGTTGCCTCTGCAGACATTGGAGACATATTACGTAATTTTTTGAGCTCTGCCCCAGCTTTTTCTCGCGCTTCTTTCGAAAGCTTAGTTTTTCTGATACGCTCTTCTAGTTCAGATAGTTCATCTTGCCCCTCATCACCTGCCCCTAATTCTTTCTGAATAGCCTTTAACTGCTCATTAAGATAATATTCCCGTTGATTCTTTTCCATCTGCCGTTTGACATGTGAACGAATACGCTTTTCAACTTGCAAAACGGAAATTTCTCCTTCCATAAAAGAAAGTACACGCTCAAGACGATTACGTATAGGCAATAGTGCTAGTATTTCTTGTTTTTCTGCAAGTTTAATAACTAAATGGGATGCAATAGTATCAGCAAGTTTAGAAGGATCACTAATCTGACTAACAGCACTGACAATCTCAGGAGAAATTTTCTTATTTAGTTTTACATAATTTTCAAAATAAGAAATCACTGACCGAGAAAGAGCCTTGATTTCAACATCATCATCTTTAGTTTCCTCTGCGATAGTTACATAAGCTTGAAGATAATCATCATTCTCAATAAATTGGTTAATTTTTGCACGTGCAGTCCCCTCAACCAAAACCTTTACAGTTCCATCGGGGAGTTTTAAAAGCTGAAGAATTTTAGCAATAGTACCAACATCATAAAGACCTTCTGAAGTTGGATCATCATCAGAAGCATTTTTTTGCGTAACCAGTAATATCTGTTTATCCATTACCATTGTCTTTTCAAGAGCACAAATCGACTTTTCTCGGCCTACGAAAAGCGGAACAATGATATGCGGGAAGACAACAATATCACGAAGTGGCAAAATAGCGTAAAACCCTTCTATTTCCTCGCCTGTCTTTTCATCAATATATTGCATATTTTTCCTTTCTAGAGCCTCTGACTCGCTCATAATACAAGTCACTCTTTAAAAAGCCAACTCTCTACAATAAATGAAATGATAATTATGGACCAATAAATCAAGTAATTACGCTGTTATATACAAAATATCTATACAAAAATAACACAATAGCTAAATTTATATTATAGATCACGCTGATACATTTTCTTTATTTTCTATATGATCTGAATAAATGTAGAGAGGACAAGCCTTGCCTTCAACTACATCGCTAGAAATCACCACTTCTTGAACACCTATAAGAGCCGGTAATTCAAACATAGTGTTAAGAAGTATCCTTTCCATAATAGAGCGTAAACCACGTGCACCAGTTTTACGTTCAATAGCCTTTTTAGCAATAACACGTAAAGCATCTTCATGGAAAACTAACTGAACATTTTCCATTTCAAAAAGACGTTGATACTGTTTCACTAACGCATTTTTGGGTTGTGATAAAATTTGAACAAGCGCACAAATATCTAAGTCTTCCAAAGTCGCTATAACAGGAAGGCGACCAATAAACTCCGGTATCAAACCAAATTTAATAAGGTCTTCAGGTTCTAAATCACGGAATATCTCACCAACACGACGCTCATCAGGAGCCTTAACAGCAGCAGAAAAACCAATTGAAGTCTTTTCACCACGTCCTGAAATAATTTTCTCTAAACCAGCAAAAGCTCCTCCACAAATGAACAGAATATTCGTTGTATCAACCTGAAGAAATTCTTGCTGTGGATGCTTACGCCCTCCTTGCGGAGGAACCGACGCTATTGTCCCTTCCATAATCTTTAATAGCGCTTGCTGAACACCTTCACCAGAAACATCTCTTGTAATTGAGGGATTATCAGCTTTACGAGAGATTTTATCAACTTCATCAATATATACGATACCACGTTGCGCACGTTCAACATTATAATCAGCAGATTGAAGTAGCTTTAAAATAATATTTTCAACATCTTCACCAACATAGCCTGCTTCAGTTAAAGTCGTTGCATCTGCCATAGTAAAGGGCACATCAATAATACGTGCCAAGGTTTGCGCTAAATATGTTTTACCACATCCTGTCGGTCCAACAAGAAGAATATTTGATTTTGCTAATTCAACATCACTACTCTTAGATTGATGAGCAAGTCGTTTATAATGATTATGAACAGCAACAGAAAGAACACGCTTTGCATGACGTTGACCAATAACATAGTCATCAAGAACTGTTAGAATTTCCTGCGGAGTAGGAACACCATCACGCGCCTTAATTCCAGAAGATTTATTTTCTTCACGAATAATGTCCATACAAAGCTCTACACACTCATCGCAGATAAATACGGTAGGCCCTGCAATAAGCTTATGCACTTCATGCTGGCTTTTGCCGCAGAATGAGCAATAGAGAGTATTCTTCGATTCGCTCTCGCTATTGCTAGTTTTGCTCATTTCACTTTCCTTTCACTGCGATATATGAATATTTTATCTATTTAAAGATAATTTTTCTTAACTACAATTAAAAACATACATAATATCTTTAGGTAATTTTCTTTATTATTTTTACGAGATCGTATTTTTAAAAATAGCTATTTTAATGGCAATTCTTATACGCTTCACAAATTAACTGCCTTTTCTATAAAAACTCTTAATCTTTTTCTTCTTTTTCAGTTTCTGCACGATATTGTATAACATCATCAATCAAACCAAACTGTTTAGATTCTTCTGCTGTCATAAAATGATCGCGATCAAGAGTATTTTCAATCACCTCATAACTCTGCCCTGTATGTTGAACATAAATTTCATTCAAACGCCGTTTCATCTTTATAATATCTTGCGCATGCCGTTCAATATCTGAAGCTTGTCCTTGAAAACCACCAGAAGGTTGATGCACCATGATACGTGCATTCGGTAAGGCAAAACGGCGACCTGTTGCCCCAGCTGTCAAAAGTAATGATCCCATAGATGCAGCTTGTCCCATACACAAAGTAGAAACAGAAGGACGAATAAATTGCATAGTATCATAAATCGCCATACCGGATGTCACAACGCCACCTGGAGAATTGATATAAAGATTAATTTCTTTTTTAGGATTCTCGGCCTCTAAAAAAAGCAACTGTGCACAAACAAGCATTGCCATATTATCTTCAACAGGACCATTAATAAAAATAATCCGTTCCTTTAAAAGACGAGAAAAAATATCATAAGCTCGCTCACCACGATTAGTTTGTTCAACAACCATAGGAACTAAACTTAAGACTTTTTTTACTGGATCACTCATATCTTCACTTCCATTAATAACTAAGAATTGGCATTTACATTTTTAACAGCCTATCCATAGGCCAACAATGCTCTCTGACGCAAGTCACAATCAATTATGCTTCAGTAAGATTAAAATATTAATAGTTAAAATGATAATAATACCTACTCAAATAAACTCTGAGCACCAGAAATACGTGATACTGCCCAATGGTAAAAGCTTCCTTCTTGAGGTTTCTGAATTGTTTTTTCCTTTCTGTGAATATGAAATCCTATAAAGTTTGGATCTCTCATTGGTTCAACACCAAAAGCTGGATCAAAAATTCTTTCAGCTTTTCGTCCTGTCCAATAATAAAAAGTTTTTTTCTCCTTTGCTTCTTGAAAAAAACCATTCTTTTTCGCTAACCGTGAAATACCATCATTACCAAATATAGTAATTCCAATCCTTCCCGGTAAAACCGGCAATTTCCTTCTTCTCAGCAAAAATGGCATCCAAACACGACGTTTAAAACCTAACCAATGAGGAATAATCTCTACACCCGCCAAATAATCTTCAAATGCTTTTATAATAGGGTTATCAGGTGGTAAATAAAGTGCAGAGACTCCTACTCTTGCAGCGTTTTCTTTTGCTAACCAAACCTGACCTACTTCTGGATGGAACTGTTTAACAAGATAAACATCCGTATCTAACCAAACCCCTTTCTCATATTTCATTAACATAATGCAAAAAAGATCTGAAAATTGAACAATTGTACGACAAGGTTCATAATCAGGAAAATTGTACGACAAGGTTCATAATCAGGAAAATTGGGATCAAGACGATAAAATACTGAATGAGGCAAAATTGACTCGGCTTCATGCAATTCAACACCAACAGGTATATTCTCCACTTTTTCATAGCTGAAAAGCTTAACACGCTGACCAACCTTAACCATTGATGACAAACACAACCAATCAACTAGTCTCAATTGTTTTCCATACCAAAAAGTACAAATATCCATAAATAATCTATCAAAAATATTCCAAGCTTACACGAAATAATTGTTCAACATCACGCACACTATCAGCAAGAGCGAAAATTACTACCCGATCACCGGGCAAAATACGTGTATCTCCTGAAAGCTGTATAACTGTCTCATCACGATAAATAGCGCTAATTCTCAAACCCTCTGGTAAATTAAGCTCTCTCAACGGTTTACCAACTAATAAAGATGTTTGCATTGCTTCAGCTTCAATAATTTCCGCAGCACCATTAAAAACAGAATGCACAGCGCGAATACGTCCACGACGCATTCGTTGTAAAATTTTTGATACAGTTACACTTCGAGGATTAAAATATGCATCCACACCAACCGCACGACTAAATTCTTGATAAGCCACATTATTAATCAACACCATGTTGGCCTTGCATCCTAATCTTTTAGCTATAATAGCGCTCAAGAGATTCACCTGGTCTTGATTGGTCAACGTAATCATTAAATCAGCTTGACCAATGCCAGCTTCTTGAAGAATAACTGGATCTAAAACATTACCATATAAAACAGTTGTTTTTTCTAGTTGGTCAGCAATAGTTAGTGCTCTTTCTTTATCTATTTCTATAATCTTCAACTTTATTTTATGTAATCGCTTTTCAATAGCTTGAGCCACATAAAGACCAATATGACCACCACCTACAATAATGATACGATGTGCTTCTTGTTCTTTATGACCAAAAAGTCTAAGTGCACGACGCACTTGATCACGAGCTGAAACAAGATAAATGATATCACCAACGCGTAATTGTGTATCTGAACACGCGATTAATAATTCTGAACCACGTTTAATAGCAGTAACGGTTGTTTGTAAATCAGGAAAAAGCTCTGTTAGTTGCTGTAAAGGCGTATTAATAACCGGACAGTCCTCCATACATTCTAAAGCTAACGCAACAACAGAATCATTACAAAAATAAAGAACATCTATAGCTCCAAGCAAAGTAATACGACGCAAAACCATTTCCCCAACTTCAACTTCTGGAGAAATAACCACATCAATAGGAATATTCTCTCTTGCAAAAAGATTCTTATAACGTGGTTCTAAATATGATTGTGAGCGAATACGGGCTATCTTAGTTGGAATATTAAATAATGAATGTGCTACTTGACAGGCTACCATATTGACTTCATCAAATAAAGTCACCGCAATTAACATATCAGCCTCATCAGCACCTGCTGCCAAAAGAACTTCAGGCCTTGAACCATGACCAATGATACATCTAACATCTAATGTATCACGAATTTTTTCAATTAATTTTGCTTCGGTATCAACAACAATAACATCATGATTCTCTGCAGCAAGACGTTCTGCTATCCCATAACCAACCTGCCCTGCTCCACAAATAATAACATGCATAACTTATGAAACTCCAAGCACCTTAAGCTTACGATGCAAAGCTGAGCGCTCCATACCTATAAATTCAGCAGTACGTGATATATTTCCGCCTAAACGCTCAATCTGTGTCATCAAATACCTTTTTTCAAATAACTCTCGTGCTTCACGTAGTGGTAAATCCATTATATTTTTATCTGTATCCATTTGAATATGGAGGATAGAATCATTAACTTCAGCAGGAAGTAATTCTTTTGTTATTGGTCCATCATCGTCACGCACAAGAATCAATAAGCGTTCAATATTGTTGCGTAACTGACGCACATTACCCGGCCAAGTATGCGTTTGCAAAATAGTTATAACATCATTACTAATTTCACGAGGTTTAATACCAACTTGCTGCGATATCTTTTTAACAAAATGATGTACAAGTTCTGGGATATCTTCACGGCGTGCAGAAAGCGGTGGAACAACAATAGGAACAATCGAAAGTCGATGAAATAAGTCTTCTCTAAATTGTCCATTAGCAATGAGACGCTCAAGATTTTGCGCTGTAGAAGAAATGACACGAACATCTACTTTTACACGTTTCGTGCCACCAACTCTTTCAAATGTCTGATTCGTTAATACCTGAAGAAACTTATTTTGAATTTCACGCGGCATATCAGCAACTTCATCAATATACAAGACTCCGCCATGCGCTTCTTCTAATGCACCAATCTTGCGCTCCTCTCTTTCCAATTCACTACCAAATAATTCTATTTCCATTCTTTCAGCAGTAATTGTTGAAGCATTTATTGTAATAAACGGGCCATTAGAACGCGCTGAAAGTGCATGAATAGAGCGAGCGACCATCTCTTTTCCTGAACCAGAAGGACCAACAATCATAACCCGACTGTTAGTGGGAGCTACTTTTTCTATGACGTGGCGCAAATGCTTCATAACATTAGATGTTCCAAGTAATTCCGGTGTTTCAATTGACCGCTCTCGTAATTCTGAAAGCTCACGCTTTAATTGTGAATTTTCAAGAGTCCGCTCTGCAACTAATAGGAGTCGGCTAGCTTTAAAAGGTTTTTCAATGAAATCATATGCTCCCCGTTTTATAGCAGAAACAGCTGTTTCAATATTACCATGACCAGAAATCATAATCACCGGAATAGAAGGATATTGAACTTTGATTTCATCCAACAACGCTAAACCATCAAGACGACTTCCTTGTAACCAAATATCTAAAAAAATTAACTTTGGAACACGTTCACTAATTTGTGTTAATGCTTCATCAGAGTTACATGCAACACGCGTTTCATAACCTTCATCATCCAAAATACCAGCAACAAGTTCACGAATATCCGCTTCATCATCAACAATTAAGATATCTGATACCATCTTTACTCACCTATCTCATGATTTGTGCTCTGTGTAACGCTTTTATACTCTGTTTTATCGACTGGAAATACCATGCGAATCATTGCACCACGGCCTTCATAAAAATTTTCTAACGCATCATGCAATTCCATGTAACCACCATGATCTTCAATGACTTTACGTACAATGGCTAACCCCAGCCCTGTGCCCTTCTCCCGCGTTGTTATATAAGGTTCTAATAATTTATGTCTTTGCTCTTTAGGAAATCCTTTACCGTTATCAATAATCTCAACAACTAAACACTCTTCTTGACGATAAGAGCGTATCAGAATATGACCGCAAACACTTTTTTCTCGCGCCACAGCATCAATTGCTTCACTCGCATTTTTGATAACATTGCCAAAAGCCTGAACAATAAGACGATTATCAAACGCACCTATCAGCGGTACATTTCCTAAATCTTTCTCAAAATGAATATCATGACGAGTAACTTCTATCAAGAAACAGGCTTCATGCAATAATTCCCGTATATCTAAAATACGCATTTGCGGTTTCGGCATACGTGCAAAAGAAGAAAATTCATCGACCATACGCCCAATATCTCCCACCTGCCGAATAATCGTATCAATACACTGATCAAAAACTTCTCGATCCTGTGTGATAATTTTGTTATAACGTCTACGAATACGCTCAGCTGATAACTGAATAGGTGTAAGGGGATTTTTAATTTCATGCGCAATACGGCGGGCAATATCTGCCCATGCTGATGAGCGCTGCGCTTCTACAAGATCTGTAATATCATCGATTGTTAACACCCATGACTGTTCCTGTCCATCATTTTCTTCCATTGTCATTTGCACATTACAAACACGCTCTTGTCCTGCAACTTTTAAAGTCACTTGCTCACGATAATTCTTACGCCCTAATGAACAAGCAAGCTTAAAAACCTGTCCAATTTCAGAACTTAACGATACAAGATTACACCCAATAACTTGCTCAGAACGAATACCAAACATTGTTTCAATAGACCGATTAATAATTGTAATATTGCCATTAACATCAATCCCAGCCACTCCTGCTGTTACACCAGATAAAACAGCTTCAGAAAATCGTCGTCTCTCATCAATTTGATCACGAACTGCAATCAGTTCATTACGCCGGCTTTTAAGCTCACTAACCATATAATTAAAAGTCTTTGACAACTGTCCAATATCCCCATCTCTTGCACGTACTGGTACAAAAACTTCCATATTGCCAGAAGCAACATCATCAGCTGCGCTAATAAGAAGCCGGATAGGACACACCAAACGATCAGCAACAGCGATACCAGTCCAAATAGCGGACAGGAATAAACTTAAAAAAAGGCATAAATAAAGCATCCCAAATGCAATTTGGGTCGGTAGCCGATTTTCATTCAAATCACGATAACGGTCTGTATTAACCTCTGTCAAACGCAAGGCAGACAAAACACTTCGATCAACATCACGCACCAAATACAAAAATGTATTTGAAATATTGTTAAATTTCAAAATAATACCAAAATAATCATGAACTCCTGGCTGAAAAGAGAAAGGCCTTGCACTGGTTGCTTGACCAATGAGATAAGGTGGTGGAATAGGGAGCTGTTCCTCATCACCAAGATCACTTGATGCAAAAATAGTTCCATCTGAGCTTAATAAAAAAACACCCCGAAGATTACGCCCTACAGCATGACGTGTCAATTGCATTCGATATTCAGCTGGATTACGTGCCAAAAGTCTTTTATCATCCAGTGCTAATGCCATAGCATAGGATAAATTCTTTAAATTTTGAAGCATTTCATCTGCATAAGCATTTGCTAAATCAATAGAAGAACCTACAATTTGTCGAGTCGTCGTATCAAACCATCGATCAAGACCTAGATTAAGAGCAGGACCAGATACAAGAGCAACGGCAACAGCTGGCAATGTCGCAACAAGCGCAAACAAAGAAATAAGCCGTACATGAAGACGCGAACCAGCACGCCTTAATCTCCAAGCATGAATAATGGGAATTACCTCATACAAGACAATGACTATAAGTCCCAAAATCCAAATACTATTAATAGCTATAAAAAATAATGTTACAGCCCTATTGGGAACAATAGGCGTTAATCCAATAAGAATAATAAATGAGATAGAAGCAGTCAGCAAAGCTAATACAATAATTGTAACACCCAAGAACGTATACACACTGTTCAAACGCCGGGACTCATCTTTAGAGATATTTTGATCTATACCTTTGGGATTCGTTACGAATGTTGTATTCATAATTACCTTACAATACTTTCTTTACTGCTCTCATATAAATCCTTATGTCAAAAATTGACAATACTATGATTTAAAATATAACTAATCTAAAATTAAGAAAGAGCTTCCACATTTTTCATAGTCACTTTAAAAGTGGTTATATTATTCAGGGGATATTTCATAGGATTTGCAATGCGATTAACCAAACAAACAAATTATGCACTCCGGATGCTCATGTATTGTGCCTCTAATCAAGAAGCACTAAGCCGTATTCCTGAAATTGCCAACACATATGCTGTTTCTGAACTTTTTTTATTCAAAATCCTTCAACCATTAGTCGAAGCAGGCTTTATGAAAACAGTAAGAGGACGTAATGGCGGTGTTAAATTAGCCAAACCTGCAACAGAGATTTCAGTAGCTGATGTTATTAAGATAACAGAAGATAACTTTTCCATGGCAGAATGCTTCGATAATCAATCAAGTAATTGTCCACTAATAAATTTCTGTGGTTTAAATATTGTATTGAAAAAGGCTTTAGACTCTTTTTTTGATGTATTATCATTAACATCCATTGCTGATTTACAATTATTATCCTCTCAACCTCAATTTAAAATTGATAAAGGAAAAAGCAAACAACTCACTAATTAAAATGAAATTTCAAAAGGAAACTCGATATTTCTATTGCAGCCATAATATTAGCTGCCGGGCGCAGCAAAAGAGCAGGATCTTCACAAAATGGCCCTAAACAATACCGGATTTTAGGACAAAAACCGGTTATTTATCATACTATAAATTGTTTTTTACAACACTCCTCTATTACAACTATCGTTTTGGTTATCCATCCAGATGATCGTCAAATATGTGAAAACGCTATAGCTGATTTGAAAGAGCACCTCATCATTGTTGAAGGGGGTGATACACGCCAAATATCCACTTTACATGGACTAAACGCACTCAAAAATATCAAACCAGAATATATTCATATTCATGATGGTGCACGTCCCTTTGTAGAAAAAAAGCTTCTTGAACAAATACATACTATTGTTAATCATCGAGAAGGTGTACTCCCCATCATTCCTATCTCAGATACCCTTAAACGTTTAAGTAACACAGGCCATGTTTTAGATACAATCCCACGAACAAATCTTTATACTGCACAAACGCCACAATGTTTTCCATTTGAACTCATTTTAGCAGCTCATGAAAAAGCAAGACAATCTAACCAACAAAATTTTACTGATGATTCAGCAATCGCTGAATGGTTTGGAATCCCTATGCGAACGGTTCCTGGAAATCCGAATAATATAAAAATTACGTGGCCAGAAGATTTTGAAACTGCCTATTCATATTTACAAAAGAGGACGCAAATGTTCCCTGATATCCGTACTGGACATGGTTATGATGTCCATGCTTTCGAAAAAGGTGATTATCTCACTTTGTGTGGCATAAAAATCCCTTTTAAACAGAAATTAAGTGGACATTCTGATGCTGATGTTGCTCTTCATGCTTTAACAGATGCTCTTTTAGCAACTCAAGGAGCAGGAGATATCGGAACGCATTTTCCTCCTTCTGATTCTCAATGGAAAAATGTATCATCAGAAGTTTTTCTACGTTATGCCATTAATATAATTAAGCAAGCAGATGGCCGTATTGCTAATGTGGATATTACTTTGATTGCTGAAGAACCTAAAATTAATCCTTATCGTCATATAATGACAGAAAACCTTAGCAACATACTCAAACTTTCAACTAATCGCATCTCTATTAAAGCAACAACCAATGAAAAGCTTGGTTTCATTGGTCGTGCAGAAGGCATTGCAGCTCTTGCAGTTACTACAGTTATTTATCCGGGAGAAACTCCACGATGACATACCTTTGTGAAACACTGGCGAAGACTGTCCTTAAAGCTTGTCGTGAAAGAAATTTGCTCCTAACCACTGTAGAATCTTGTACAGGAGGGCTTATTGCTGCAAATCTTACCAGCATTGCAGGATCATCAGATGTATTTGACTGTGGATTTATTGTTTATTCAAATGAATCTAAAATTAATCTTGTTGGCGTGTGCCCTGAACTTATTAAAACATATAAATCGGTCTCAAAAGAAGTTGCTATTGCAATGGCTGAAGGTGGACTGAAATACTCACGAGCTTCAATTTCAGTTGCTGTAACAGGCATTGCTGGACCTGGAGGAGCATATTTAAATAAACCAGTAGGACTTGTCCATTGTGCGACAGCTTATAAAAATCACGCAACTATGCATCAAGAAATGCGTTTTGAGAATTCTGATCGCAATATTATTCGCCATAAAACTGTTGAAAATGCTTTAAATCTTATTCTTAGATATTTCTCATAGCTCTCCACTGAAAAATCATACTGTTGAAAAACCATAAATTTGATGTGCGCGTTTTTCAAAAGCATCAGTAAATTTATGAAAAGCAATACTAAACATTGATCCTACAACCAACCCAAGCATTTTGCTCTTAAACTCATAATCAATAAAAAATTCTATATCACATGCATTTGTATTTTTAAGATCATGAAAAACCCAACGATTTTCAAGGTATTTGAATGGACCATCAATATATTTAACTTCAATAAGATTTTCTTTAGGATGAAGAAACACCTGAGTTGTAAAAGTTTCTCGAAACATCTTATAACCAACTGTCATATCAGCAAGAAGCAAAGTCTTCTCTTCACATTCCTTCCGAGAACGTATAATTAAAGATTCACACATTGGTAAAAATTCAGGATAACACTCAATATCGGCAACAAGCTCAAACATTTCATGAGCAGTATAGGCAACTTGCCGATGTGTTGTAAAAGTCGGCATAATTATCTCTATTGGGAAAATTTTTCAGCACGTGCTTTTTGCAAAGCTTTAAAATCATCTCCTGCATGATGAGATGAACGTGTCAAAGGATTAGACGCCATATGTAAAAAACCCTTTACTTTACCAATTTTGGCAAAAGACTCAAACTCTTCAGGGGTTAAAAAACGAATAATAGGATGATGTTTTCGTGTAGGCTGCAAATATTGCCCAATTGTCATAAAATCAACATCTGCAGAACGCAAATCATCCATCAGTTGAAGAACTTCATTCCGCTCTTCCCCAAGACCAACCATAATTCCTGATTTTGTGAAGATTGTTGGATCAAGTTCTTTAACGCGTTGTAATAACCGAATCGAATGAAAATAACGTGCTCCTGGACGGACCTTTAAATATTTTGATGGCACTGTTTCTAAATTATGATTGAAAACATCAGGCTTAGCAGCAACAACAATTTCCAATGCACCATCCTTATTCCGAAAATCAGGCGTCAATACTTCAATTGTCGTCGTTGGAGCTTTCTGACGAATGGCATAAATAACTTTAGCAAAATGCTGTGCACCACCATCAGAAAGATCATCACGATCAACAGATGTAATAACGACATGCTTTAACTCCATTTGCACAACAGCATCTGCTATGCGCTCGGGCTCATTATCATCAACTGCAAATGGAATACCTGTCGCAACATTGCAAAAAGCACAAGCTCGCGTACATATTTCACCTAAAATCATAAAGCTGGCATGTCGTTTACTCCAACATTCGCCAATATTTGGACAACCTGCTTCCTCACACACGGTAACCAATTTATTGGTACGCACCACATTATGTGTTTCCTTATATATTGGTGATACTGGTGCTTTTACACGAATCCAACTCGGTTTTTTCTGAATACTTGTATCGGGAAGATGCGCCTTTTCAGGATGCCGCATACGTCTACTCGTAACTTTATCAAGCACCGTAACCATTCAAGACCTCTGTCTTTTAGATATAAAACGTTGATGAAAAATCACATAATCTAAATTTGCATATAACCTAATCATTAAGCATTTAAAACCTGATCATAAGCATCCAATACACTCTCTTTCATCATTTCTGATAATGTTGGATGTGGAAAAACAGTGTGCATTAATTCTTCTTCTGTTGTTTCAAGATTCATAGCAATAACAAAACCTTGAATGAGCTCTGTCACTTCTGACCCTACCATATGCGCACCAAGAAGCTGTCCTGTTTTTTTATCAAAAATAGTTTTAACTAATCCTTGATCTTCTCCTAAAGCAATTGCCTTACCATTCGCTGAGAAAGAGTAACGTCCAACGCGTATATCATAACCTGCTTCTTTTGCTGCCATTTCTGAAAATCCTACAGAAGCAACTTGTGGCGTACAATATGTGCATCCTGGAATTTTTGTTTTATCCAACGGATGAGCATTCTTTAAACCAGCAATATGTTCAATACATATTACACCTTCCTCTTCTGCCTTATGAGCCAACATAGGAGGACCAGCAACATCACCAATAGCGTAAATTCCTTTCACTCCTGTCCAACTCCATTCATCAGTAACAATGCATCCACGATCAGTTTTGATACCTAATGCCTCTAATCCAAGATTTTCAATATTACCTTGCACCCCAACAGCTGAAATCAATCGATCAACCATTATTGTTTCTATCTTATCCTTCACATTAATATGTGTTGTAACAAAATCAGCAGCTTTTTCAACTTTAATTACTTTTGCCTCAGTAAGAATACGTATGCCCTTTTTCTCTAGCTGTTTACGAGCGAATGTTGAAATTTCAATATCTTCAACTGGCATAATTTGAGGCATCATTTCAACAACAGTTACCTCAGTTCCCATATCATGGTAAAAAGAAGCAAATTCAATACCTATCGCTCCAGATCCAATCACCAAAAGAGACTTTGGTATAGCAGGAGGAACCATAGCTTCAAAATAAGTCCAAATGAGTTTTCCATCTGGTTTAATATCAGGAAGAACACGAGGACGCGCACCAGTAGCGATAATTACATGCCTTGCTTGATAAGCTCCTTCCCCTAATATTCCTTTAGGAATTGGATTTTGTGGCTGCATAACTTCTTTGGATGATGCAGAAACCATAATTTCTGCAGGTTGATTACCGTTAGCTGCCTTCGTTAGTTTCGCTTCTCCCCAAATAATATCAATTTTGTTCTTTTTCAATAAAAACCCAACACCAGTATTTAAACGGGCTGAAATCCCACGAGAACGCGCTACAACACCTTTAATATCAACTTCTATTGAACCATTAAGCTTTAATCCATAGTCTTTTGCATGTTCAGCAAAATGTTTCATTTCTGCTGAACGCAAGAGTGCCTTTGTTGGTATACATCCCCAATTTAAACAGATTCCACCTAAATGCTCACGTTCAACAATTGCAGTCTTAAAACCACATTGTGCCGCACGAATCGCGGTTACATATCCACCTGGTCCTGAACCAATCACAATTACATCATAAAGACCCGCCACAATAATCCCTCCATGGATATATGCAAAAATGGATGTATTATCCAAACTTTAGACCAAAAATAAATAAGCCTCTTCCCTGTATACTGCTCCGAGTACTATAGAAAAAGCTATATGAAATCAAAAGAGGTTATAAACCATCATTAAACTATTGAGATCTGCTATTTCCATCACATTCTCTCTACTCTTAAGTGCAATATTTAAAAATAATTAAATTAACATTGTTAATGGATTTTCAATTATCTTCTTAAAAGTCTGAGCAACTTCTGCCGCTAATGCTCCATCAATAGCACGATGATCAACTGAAAGAGTAACTGACATAACTGTTGCTATCGCTAATGCTTCATCCTTAATAATAGCACGCTTCTCACCTGAACCAATTGCAAAAATCGTTGCATGCGGTGGATTAATAATAGCAGAAAAATTCTTTATGCCATACATCCCCATATTTGATACAGCTGTTGTCCCTCCTTGGTATTCTTCCATTCTCAATTTACGTTCACGAGCACGCGTTGCAAGATCTTTCATTTCATTAGAAATAATTGACAAAGATTTTTCTTCTGCACAGCGAATAATTGGTACCATTAATCCATTCGGAACAGAAACAGCAACACCAACATCACAGTGTTTGTGATGCAGCATTCCATCCTCAAGCCATGATACATTAGCATCAGGTATAGCTTTTAAAGAAAGTGCTACAGCTTTAATAATCATATCATTGACGGATAGCTTATAAGCAGGTTTCATACCTTCTTGTATCTCAACTATTGGAGCTACAGCATTTAATTGCGTACGTAATTCCAATAATGCATCTAATTCACAATCTACAGTTACGTAAAAATGCGGTACCATCTGCTTTGATGCAACTAAACGCTTAGCAATTGTTTTACGCATATTATCATGGGGCGCAAATGTATATTCACTTTCTTTAAACAGTTGCAAAGTCTTTCTATCAGAAGTACCTGAAATTATTGACTGATCGATGTGCAATGCATGAGAACTTGCAATACCATTATTCAGAGCTTTTTCCACATCACGCTTAATGATACGCTTATGAGGACCAGTACCAGAAATAAGTGATAAATCAATCCCTGCCTGAGCTGCCAGTCGTCTTGCTAAAGGAGACGCAAAAAGACCTCTATTATCTCCATTTTGTTTTGCTAATTTCTGGTTTGTTGATGAATGAGCAGCTTGTACACTTGCTGCTTCCATAGATTGTTTAACGACTTGTTCTTTCATCTCAACAGAAGAAGATTCTTCTACAATTTTTGCAGCTTCAGATAAATCCTCTCCCTCTTCTGCTAAAATGACAATCAAACTATTAACTTTAACACCCTGTGTTCCAGCAGGTATAACAATTTTAGCAACCGTTCCTTCATCAATAGCTTCTACTTCCATAGTCGCTTTATCTGTCTCAATTTCAGCAATAACATCACCACATGCAACCTTATCACCTTCTTTGATATTCCATTTTGATAAATTTCCTTCTTCCATTGTAGGAGAAAGCGCAGGCATCGTAATCTTAATAGGCATAGTGCTCTCCTTAATTATGCTTTATAAGTTACAGCCTTAACGGCTTCGACAATTTCAGCAACACTTGGTAAAGCTAATTTTTCAAGATTTGCTGCATAAGGCATAGGAACATCTTTTCCAGCAATTGTAGCAATTGGTGCATCAAGATAATCAAAAGCCTGTTGCATAACACGCGTTGCTATTTCAGTGCCAACAGATGACTGAGGATACCCTTCTTCAATTGTTACCAGACGACCTGTATTTTTAACTGAAGCAATAATTGTTGGTAAATCCATTGGACGAATAGTTCGTAAATCAATTAATTCAGCGTCAATGCCAAGCTTTTCAATTTCTGGCAATGCTTGGACTGCATAATGCATTCCAATTCCAAAAGAAACAATTGTTACATCCTTACCAGGCTTATGGATCCGCGCTTTGCCAATAGGTAAAACAAAATCATCTATCTTTGGAACTTCAAACTGATGACCATAAAGAATTTCATTTTCTAAGAAAATAACAGGATTATCATCACGAATAGCAGCTTTAAGCAAACCCTTAGCATCTGCTGCATTATAAGGCATAACAACCTTAAGGCCCGGCACATGACTATACCATGCCGCATAACACTGCGAATGTTGAGCACCAACGCGCGCAGCAGCACCATTAGGACCACGAAAAACCATAGGAGTGGACATTTGTCCACCAGACATATAACGAGTTTTTGCTGCTGAATTGATAATTTGATCTATCGCCTGCATAGCAAAGTTAAATGTCATAAACTCAACAATAGGACGTAAGCCTCCAAATGCAGCACCAACACCCAACCCTGCAAAACCGTGCTCTGTAATAGGTGTATCAATAACTCGGCGTGCCCCAAATTCTTCTAATAAACCTTGACTAACTTTATAGGCCCCCTGATATTGCGCTACTTCTTCCCCCATTAAGAAAACTGTCTCATCGCGCCGCATTTCCTCAGCCATAGCTTGATTAAGCGCTTCACGCACTGTCATCATAATCATTTCCGTATTTACAGGAATATCAGGATCAGAAGCAATTGTAGGAATAGGTTGTACAGGAATTGATAGCATAGTAGCAGCATCTCCTCCTTGTGATTTTTTTAAAGTTTGTGAAATATTTTCAACACTTTCACCTTCTTCCAATAATACTGCAATAACAGTATTAACTTTCACATTTTCAGTACCTTCAGATACAAAAATTCTTCCAACAATACCCTCATCAATAGCTTCCACCTCCATTGTTGCTTTATCTGTTTCAATTTCAGCGATAACATCACCAGAGCTAACTTTATCACCTTCTTTTTTAAGCCATTTAGATAACTTACCTTCTTCCATTGTTGGCGAAAGTGCCGGCATTAAAATATCAATGGGCATACTTGCTTCCCCTGCTTTAAACTAGAATATCAGTATAGAGCTCAGAAGAATCTGGCTCTAGATCATTTTGTGCAAAATCCGCTGCATCTGCTACAATCGCACGTACTTCTTTATCAATAAATTTTAAATCATCCTCGCTTGCCCAACCTTGTTTAATCAGCCGATTTTTTACTTGATTAATCGGATCGTGCTCAGACTTTATTTTCTCTACCTCTTCTTTTGACCTATATTTCGCCGGATCAGACATAGAATGACCACGATAGCGATAAGTTTGCATATCAAGAATAATTGGTCCTTTACCCGAACGTGCCCAAACAATTGCTTCGTCAGCAGCTTTTTTCACTGCACGAACATCCATACCATCAACAGCAATGCCTGGAATATCAAAAGAAAGACCTCGGCGAGAAAAATCAGTCTCTGCAGATGCGCGCGAGACAGATGTCCCCATAGCATACTGATTATTCTCAATAATATAAATGACAGGAAGTTTCCAAAGTGCAGCCATGTTAAAACTCTCATAAACCTGCCCTTGATTTGCAGCCCCATCACCAAAATAAACTAATGTCACATTATCTTTACCAAGATACTGATTCGAAAATGCGAGACCTGAGCCAATTGGAACCTGCGCACCAACAATACCATGTCCCCCATAAAAATTTTTTTCCTTAGAAAACATATGCATCGAGCCACCTTTTCCTTTAGAAAAACCACCTTGACGCCCCGTTAATTCTGCCATCACACCACGTGGACTCATACCAGCTGCTAACATATGACCATGATCACGATAAGATGTAATAATTTGATCACCTGCTTTTGTTGCTTTTAATGTACCAGTAATAACAGCTTCTTGTCCGATATAAAGGTGACAAAAGCCACCAATCAAACCCATACCATACAATTGTCCCGCTTTTTCCTCAAAACGCCGAATCAAAAGCATTTCACGATAAGCATCAATTTCTTCTTCTTTGGTGAAATTAGCTATCTGTGCCGTTTTAGTAGTATCTGATGATCCAGCATACACTGTCGACATAGAACTTTTTTTAGCCCGTCCTGCCATACTTAAACTCCCTTCAATGATTATTAGAAATAACCTCTACGAATAAAAGTTACAAGTATTATAAATCAATTCAAACTATACTATAGTAATTGTTTAAAATATCTCTTTAGCTTAATTAACTTCTAATTCATTCAGATCAGAAGGAGAAATTAAAATTGTTAGCTCATTCGGCTTGGAAAAGTTTAAATTTTTCCGAACATACTCATCGAGCATATCCTTCTCAATATGGCCATCACGTAAAAGAGAAATACGCTTTTCAATAGATATCCGCTCAGCTTTTACTTGATGAAGTTCTTCTTGCAACTCAATAATATGTTGATTAATCTTGCTACGTGAATAAAGTCCATATTTCCCATGATAAATATGATAACTAAAATAACCTAACACCCCCACTGTTATGAGCGGTAATATAAAGCGCGCTTTTATTGATCTCTGTTTTTGTTTTGTCCACATACAGCACAGTCTTTTTTAAGATTTATTTTAACTATGCATTATTTTAATTAACACCTCATTACCAAAACAATCATACACAAGTAGTTTATTACCTTCTTTAAACTATCTTAGCGCAATAAAGACCTGCTAATACGTAATTTTATTCCCGTTTTTATCAGTAAAGTTTCCCGATAAAATAAAGATAAAATCAATAATTGCCCAAACCGTAGTAACGACTAATCCTACAACTGATAAAGAAAGAACAAGCATTACAATACCAGTCCCAATTTTACCAACTATAAAACGGTGAATACCAAACATACCAGTAAACCAACAAATAAGTGCAAGCATCAATTTTAATTGTTTTGTTTCTTTTTTTAAAATCGGAAATACAGACTTAGCAACCCCATCTTCACATACAAAATCAAGATAATCACCAATTTGTGGTGAATTTTTTCCTAACCAATCCCAAGTCGCAAATTGATAACGCTTGCCATCATCACCTGATACAAGATAAATGCCCTGATCTTGGCTAATAACTATACCTCTCACTCTTACCTCTCAAAAAACTCAGTATATTAAAATGCTGTCTATAAATGCTTAAGTTTGTCATTGTAAATTATATTTAACATACAATGTTTTCCATCTTTCTGCTAAAAACCATTAATGATAAAAATTACCTGCATAACGAGCCTGTTTTCCTAACATTTCTTCAATACGAATAAGTTGATTATATTTCGCTAATCTATCCGAACGTGCCAATGAGCCCGTCTTAATTTGTCCACAGTTAGTCGCAACCGCAAGATCCGCAATCAGAGAATCTTCTGTCTCACCTGAACGATGAGAAATAACAGCACGATAACCTGCTTTATGGGCTATTTCTATAGCACCAAGAGTTTCACTTAAAGTCCCAATCTGATTCACTTTAATAAGAATAGAATTCGCTGCACCCATTTTTATACCATTGCGTAAACGTGCTGAATTTGTGACAAACAGATCATCACCAACCAACTGACATTTTTTACCAATCGAACTAGTTAGTAACTTCCAACCCTCCCAGTCATCTTCAGCCATCCCATCTTCAATTGTAATAATAGGATAAGTATCAACAAGTTGAGTCAAATATTTTATCTGTTCTTGTGTATTACGATATTTATTCTCACCTTCGTAAAAATATGAACCATTTTTATAAAACTCTGTTGAAGCACAATCTAAACCAATAGCAATTTCTTTACCTGGTTTATATCCACACGATATTATAGAATCTAAAATAAAATCAATTACTTGACTAGCATCCCTAAGATTAGGTGCGAAGCCACCCTCATCACCAACATTGGTATTATAGCCCGCACTTTGCAAATGTTTTTTTAACGTATGAAAAATTTCAGCACCATAACGAACTGCTTCCTTCAATGTAGGAGCCCCGATTGGAATAATCATAAACTCTTGAAAATCGATCGGATTATCAGCATGAACACCCCCGTTCATAATATTCATCATTGGAGTAGGAAGAACATGCGCTTGCGTACCACCAATATAACGATACAAGGGTAAGTTTAATGATTCTGCCGCAGCTTTTGCAACTGCCAATGAAACACCAAGAATAGCATTAGCACCAAGACGAGATTTATTAGGTGTTCCATCCAAATCAATCATTGTTTGATCAATTTCTCTTTGGTTTCTTGCATCTTTTCCGATAAGAACCTCAAAAATTTCACCATTAACTGCAGCAACAGCGTTTTTAACACCTTTACCTTGATAACGCAAACCACCATCACGAAGTTCTACAGCTTCATGTGCACCTTTCGATGCGCCTGAAGGAACAATAGCACGACCAAAAGCTCCATCTTCTAAATGAACATCAACTTCTACAGTCGGATTACCACGACTATCAAGAACTTCACGCCCAATAATACCTGTAATTATAGTCATATGAAATCCCTCATCCAGCAAAAATCCTTATTAATTTTATTCACAAACAACATAGTGCTAAAATACTTCCTATACTCAATATTGAATTTGTTTTTTTGCTAAACGATCAAAATCTATCAAAATTTCAAGTAATCTGTATAAATTATCAATTTTGATCATATTCAAACCATCAGACGGCGCATTATCCGGATCTTGATGTGTTTCCAAAAAAATACCAGCAACTCCAATAGAAACAGCAGCACGTGCTAATACTTCAACAAACTCACGTTGTCCACCAGATGAACTCCCTTGACCACCTGGCTCCTGCACAGAATGCGTAGCATCAAAAATAACAGGAGCACCGAATGAACGCATAATTGGTAATGAACGCATATCAGATACTAAACGATTATAACCAAATGAAGTACCTCGCTCACAAAGCATAACGTTAGGATTACCACTTTTTGTCACTTTCTCTAAGACATTTTCCATATCCCAAGGAGCTAAAAATTGTCCCTTTTTAATATTAATAACACGCCCTGTTCTAGCTGCTGCAACTAAAAGATCTGTTTGACGACATAAAAAAGCTGGTATTTGCAAAACATCTACAACTGAAGCAACGGCCATACATTGCTCTTCTGTATGCACATCAGTCAGAACTGGACATCCAAATTCCTTCTTAAGATCAGAAAAAATAGCTATTGCTTTTTCAAGACCAATACCACGTGTCGCACTTAAAGATGTTCTATTGGCTTTATCGTAACTAGATTTATAAACAAAACCAATACCAAACTGATCAACAATTGTTTTAATCCGCCCCGCCATTTCAAAAGCATGATCTCGACTCTCCATCTGACAAGGACCTGCAATTAAAGAAAGTGGTGCTTCATTTGAAAAAACAACATTTCCAACTTTAACAGTAATGTTTGATTTAAACATTTTATTCCTCGAAAGTAAGCAAATAAATTTATGAACTACCCTAACTTACTTTGCTTCACAGTAGCTTTAATAAAAGAAGAAAAAAGTGGATGAGGATCAAATGGACGCGACTTTAATTCTGGATGATATTGAACACCGATAAACCACGGATGATCTATATATTCTACTGTTTCTGGCAACATACCATCTGACGACATGCCAGAAAAAATCAACCCACATTGTTCTAGCCTATCTTTATAATGAATATTCACCTCATAACGGTGACGATGCCGCTCATAAATCTTTGTGGTACCATAAATTCCCGAAATATGGCTACCTTTTTTTAATTCAGCCACAAAAGAACCAAGACGCATTGTGCCGCCAAGATTTCCAAATTCAGTGCGCTTTTCAAAAACATCTCCCTTAAACCATTCAGTCATTAAACCGACAACTGTATCATTTGTTTTGCAAAATTCACTTGATGAAGCATTTTTAATATTTGCGACATTGCGTGCAACCTCAATACAAGCTAATTGCATACCCAAACAAATACCTAAAAAGGGAATCTTATTTTCTCTTGCAAATCGAATCGCTTCGATTTTACCTTCTGCACCACGCGCACCAAAAGCTCCAGGAACTAAAATCCCGTGAACCTTTTTTAAATAAGACGTAGGATCTTCTTTCTCAAAAAGCTCTGCTTCAATCCACTCAATATTAACCCTTACTTTATTTGCTACTCCACCATGCACAATCGCTTCGATAAGAGATTTATAAGCATCTTTCAAACCAGTATATTTTCCAACAATTGCAATCGTAACTTCTCCTTCAGGATGATGAATCCGATATGTAATATCTTTCCAACAATCCATATCCGGTTCAGGAGCACAATCAATTCCAAAAGCAGAGAGGACTTGCAAATCTAAGCCTTCTTTATGATACGCTATAGGCACATCATAAATTGTTGGAACATCTAATGCCTGAATAACTGCACTTGGACGAACATTACAAAAAAGCGATAACTTGTGCCGTTCTGCCTCTGGAATAGAGCGATCTGTACGCACTAAAAGAATATCAGGAACAATACCAATTGCTCGCAGCTCTTTAACAGAGTGTTGTGTCGGCTTTGTCTTTAATTCTCCTGCTGAAGAAATATAGGGCATTAATGTGAGATGCATATAAATAGCACTTTGCTTTGGCAATTCATTATGCAATTGACGAATTGCTTCAAGAAAAGGCATAGCTTCAATATCACCAACGGTTCCACCTATTTCACACAAGATAAAATCAAATTCTTCATTCCCTGTAGTAATGAATGTCTTAATTTCATCTGTCACATGTGGAATAACCTGAACAGTTGCTCCTAAATAATCACCACGCCGTTCTCGTTCAATGATATTGCGATAAATACGCCCCGTCGTAATATTATCTTGGCTATTTGTAGAACACCCAGTAAAACGCTCATAATGGCCAAGATCAAGATCTGCTTCTGTACCATCATCAGTGACAAATACTTCACCATGTTGATAAGGCGACATTGTTCCTGGATCAACATTCAAATAAGGATCAAGCTTTCGGATCCGCACGTGATAACCACGAGCGCGAAGTAATGCAGCCAAAGCTGCCGCTGCAATGCCCTTTCCAAGAGAAGAAACCACACCACCAGTAATAAAAATATAACGTGTCATGGGATTATGATGATAAATAATTCATAATGATTTTTCCAGCAAAAAATGAAAAAAAATAATCTCTCTTTCATAAAACAAAAATGTAGAAAAACCATATTCCATAATGATCTATACCAACTCTACATAAAACTATTTAGGCTTATTATTTAGAAATCGGATTACCTACTGGTGGAGGAAGTGGATCTTCATTTTCAGGTATAGCTAAGCCATTTTGTTGTTGAGAAGATGCAGGACCACTGCCCAATTGATCAATAATAGAAGGCTGAGCTTCACCCTCAACTGATGGCGCACTCCCTGATTCATTCTCTTTTGTTGAATTTTGTCCTGAATTAACTGGAATACGATTGAGAATATCAGAACTAGAATTTGATAAGTTTCCAATCACAATAAGTCCAATTGATGTCATGAAAAAACAAGCCGCTAAAATAGTTGTCAAGCGCGTCAATGCACTTTTGGCACCACGCGTACTCATAAAGCTTGAGCCACCACCTCCAAGCCCACCGCCTTCTGAAGGCTGAAGTAACACAACACCAATCAAAGCAATAACAACCAAAAAATGAATAACAATGAGTACTGTTTGCATAAATTCTGCTCTTTAATAATTACTCACAACTACCTACACACAAATTAAGTATAATCCAAGGGGTAATTATGATTTTCTCCTTATAATCTACGATAAACATCGCAAATATTTAAAAAATCAACTGCTTTTAGGCTTGCTCCACCGATCAAAGCACCATTAACGTGGGGAATACTCAAAAGCTCAAATGCATTAGATGGCGTTACTGATCCACCATAAAGCAGGCGTATTTTACACCCCTCATCACCAAAGCGAAAACTAATCTTCTCACGAATAAAACTGTGGATCTTCTCAACATCTGTCAAAGCAGGAACTTTTCCTGTGCCTATAGCCCATACCGGCTCATAAGCAATAACTATATTCTCTCCTGTTGAATCATCTGGCAAAGAATCCTCAAGTTGCTGTATGAGGACATCAAATACCTTACCACCTTCACGCTCCTCCAACGTCTCACCAATACAAACAAGAGGAACAAGATCTTCTCGCCATGCAGCTTTTACTTTAGCACAAACAATAGCATCATTTTCATGATAGGCTATACGACGTTCTGAATGTCCAATAATAACATAACTCGCTCCGGCCTCTTTAAGCATAAATGCCGAAACATCTCCGGTATAAGGGCCACTGCTGTTAAAATGGCAGTTTTGCCCTCCTAAAAGAAGCTTTTCATCATGTAATATTTCAGAAGCACGTGACAAAAGTGTGGCTGGAATACAAATAAGTGCTTCAAACAAACGACCCAAATCAGAGCTAACACCAGCAGCAATAGCGCGCAGCTCTCCAAGAGATTCGCCTGTTCCATTCATTTTCCAATTTCCAGCAACCAAAGGTCGAAGATCCGAAGCCATATTTTCACCTCAAAGGCTATCTTAATATTTTTTTTGCTTTAAGTATCAAATTATACAACGAAAGCAAGTCTTTAAGCTTGCATCTTCTTCATCTTTATTGCAAATTCTATCATTGCTGATAATCAATATACCCAATTATAGGATTAATTGAATAATGCTTAAAACCATGAGAAACTCTGTAAATTCTTGGGTTGCTAAGATTTTTCTTAGCACTTTGCTTTTGTGCTTTATCCTTCTATGGGGTGTACCACAATTACATACAACGAATAAAAATGAGCTTCTTACTTCCGGAAAATCCACAATAACTGTTGATACTTATCATCTCGCACTTGCTGACCAAAGTTTACGTTTAGCCCTTACTTCTAATCTTAGACGAATGTTTACACCAGATGAAATACAGAGATATAAAATTCCCTTTTTTGTTCTCAATCAGTTGCAACAGGATGTGCTTTTTGATGAACAAGCGCGTAAAATGAAAATTAATCTTTCAAAAGATATGATAGCCCGTATCATTGGTAATGACGATATTTTTCAGTATAATAGAGTTTTTAATCGCGATTTATTTCTCAACTATCTTCAACAATTACAGACTAACGAAAATAATTTCTTAAAATACTATACAAAAAAAGAAAAACGTAATCAGCTTATTTCAGCTTCATTAGCTGGTATGAGAGCGCCCGATATTTTTTATAAAGCACTTGCTACTTATCACGAAGAAAAACGTATCGCTGATTATCTTGTTATAGACCTAAAAAAAGAGAAAAAAATTGCTGATCCTAATCCAGAGATATTAGAAAAATGGTTTGATACTCACAAGAATAAATTTCGTGCTCCAGAATATCGTACTGTCTCTTTATTCTCTATAACATCAGAAGAATTTTTAAAACCACAAAACATATCAGTAAATGAAATACAGACTTATTATACTCAAAATACCTCGCGTTTTATTACTCCTGAAAAACGTATAATTGAAGAACTTCGTTTTTCTACACGTGAAGCCGCTGATAATGCAGCAAAAAAAATAGCAGAGGGCTTAAGTTTTGATGCTTTAGTTAAAGAAGAGAAAAAAAACCTCAGTGATATAACGAGGGGGCCTCTAGCAGAAAATGAGCTTCCTAATCATTTAGCATCTGAGATTTTTGAACTCAAAAAAGGAGAAATTAGTGCTGTCATTAATGATCTGCAAGGTCCTGTCATTATTCGCGTTGTACATATTACACCCTCAACTCAAATTCCCCTTCAAAAGGTAGAAAACGATATTCGTCAAACGCTTGCCCAAAACTATGCTGTAACTCATCTGCGCAATAAGTATACAGAAATTGAAAATGCTCGTTTTAAAGGTGCTTCTCTTACAGAGTTAGCAAAACAATATAAATTGCCTCACCGCAAAATTACTATTGATAAAACGGGAAAAACAACTGAAGGAATCATACTCACAGACCTACCTCAAAAAGAGGTTTTATTAAATGCTATTTATCAATCACATGAAGGTATTGATGTGGATCCTCTTTCTCTTCCAGAAGGAGGATATCTCTGGTATCAAGTTGATACGATTATCCCTGCCCGTGATAGAACACTTTCAGAAGTAAAACAAAATGCCATTGTCCAATGGAAAGAAGAAGAAATCCAACGTCTTCTTGATGAAAAAGCCCAAGATATCCTCAAAAAACTCGCTAAAGGAAAAAGTCTTGATGCTCTTGCAACTGAGCTTGGTATCATAAAACAAACAACTCCAGCTCTCCGGCGCCAAGATCCATCACAAATCTTCGGCGTTGAAGGAGTTAAAGCACTTTTTTATGGTACCAAAGATCATTACGGCGTAGTAAAAGGTGTAAATGCGACAAATCGTATTGTTTATAAAATAACGACATCAATCGTACCTGAAGATATTACAGCTCATACTCTTTCGTCTGATATACGTACTAATATAGATACAATGATAAGAGAAGATTTAAAATTAGAAATGTTACAGGCTGCAAACAAAGAATATCCTATAAAAATTAACAGTTCTAATTACACTCGGATTTTCATTAATTTTCAATAAAGTACTAAAATTATAATTTTTTCTTGTCTAAATAAAAATACATATTTACCTACCCTAATGGGTACATGTATCGTAGACTATTAATATAATAATAAATCAGTCTGTTTTTATATGAAAGAACTTTAACAAAACCTTCATTATCCTTGTAATGAATAATTTCTGAATATAAAGAATAATAACAACTAGCTAAAAAAATATTATAACTACTGCAACTTCTATTATATTTTAACCCTTTTTGTTCTTTTTTAGTTTTCTCGGATAACTTCCTGATAAATGAATTAGAGCTATATTAGTGTATTTCAAATGAAAAACTAGTCCAGAAAATTTTACTTTAAAAAGCTTATGCTAAATAAACGATCATAAAAATTACCATTATATCAAACAATTAGGTATCAATCCTTAAAGAAAATTCTGTAGCCAAACTGAATATATCGAGTTGAAAAATGCAGATCTTCTTTGCCTCTATAATTATCCGCAAATGAAATTTACTATCAAATGAAATAACAGGGTCTTTTTCAGGAATGATCATAATTTTGCTAAACAACTACCAATCACGCACTATTATTAATCACGTCTCCCTAAAAATAATCAATACTACGAGCTTATCTAAACATGAGACATTGTTAAGTATCGGAAATTAAGATTCAATAAAAAGATAACTTGTTACTAAAATTTATCCCCCTATTCAAAAAAACATTTATGTGATTTACCTCGTAATGGTGCTATTTTTACTGAGGCTTGCACAAAATATCATCTTGAAATAGATTATAAGCTATAAATGTACTCGTATAAAGCCCACTTATGTTGCAAACAAGCAGAAGCTATCCCTAATGATCCATGCTAATCAAAAAGCTGTTTTGATTGCTCGTATTCATTAAATTTATATAGAAAGAAAGCTTAAGTAAAAGAAGACAGACTCGGAATTTGTGGGATAACAACTCTAACTTTCAACTGAGAAAAATTTCTCTAATTATCTATCCCTGCATATTAATTATTGCCCTTAGTTTCAAGACTTATTACAATATTTGATAAACGCAAACTCTTTCTCCTCAGTATAGCTTTTTCTTGATGTAATACTAATAGAGCATAATTTAGCCTTTTTGCATCATCACTAATAAAAATTAATATTATTTTCTTCCCACAACTATATTATCCACTTTAAAACTATCTTGGATTTACTCAGCTTTAATAGCTAAAAGCCGATCTAGAAAAACTTTCTCGATATATATAAGTTACATCTCTTAGTCTATCATAGCATGTAACATCCCTATCCCAACAAACGTAGTAAGCGAAATCGGTACTACAATTAGCCTTGGTTACTTCAATTTATAAAAAAGAAAATTACAACTAATATATGACTCTTAACCTTCAACTGCTTCATTTACAAAATCTGCTATTTTACTTAAGAATCCTGATCTTTTTCTAGAGGATCAACAATAAAAAACAAAAAGTATTTTATTGATTTCTTTAAAATTTTGAGTATATAAAGGTAAAATGATGGTACTAATATAAACATATAATATTAATACTATTATGAATTTTGAGTAAAATAGATATAACGAAAATATGTGTAATCAATGGTTTAGAAAAATGATTAAAATAATCAAAAGCGCCTACAACCCAACAGATATTAAAATACATTGATAAGCATGAAAATAGTTTTTCCTATATAAGCGAGAATAACGTTTATGCATTACCCCAGTAAAAAAATAATATCAATTTCCAAAGAGTAGTTAAAGCATTATATCTAAGAGTTTCTATTGTTACTCGTCTCAACACAGCAATCAAATCTTTATCAACTCGCTTAATTTTCTCAATCGATACATTATCTAAAATCATTAAAAATGTTTTCTTTTTTGCGATTCACTCATATCATGCCTTTATACGAGTAATTGCCTTTTTGATTAGCGTAATTTAGCCTTAATAATAAGGAGGTCTTCATAAAAATGGACTATAAACAAAATTTAGCTGAAAATCATCAAAGGAAATTACAACGTGGATTAGACAATCGTCATGTACAACTCATTGCCATTGGTGGTGCTATTGGAACTGGTCTATTTATGGGATCTGGGAAGACAATTAGTATTGCTGGCCCTTCAATCATATTAGTTTATGCTATTATTGGTTGCATACTTTATTTTGTAATGCGTGCTATGGGAGAATTACTGCTTTCAAATACACAATATCGGTCTTTTATTGATTTTTCAGCTCATTTTTTGGGACCAAAGGTTGGATTTTTTATCGGCTGGACTTATTGGTTATGTTGGATAGTAACTGGAACAGCAGATATTATTGCGATAGCCAGTTATGCACAATTTTGGTGGTCTGAGCTCAATCCATGGATTCCTGTGCTCATCTGTATTGTTTTCTTTTTAATATTTAATCTTGTCGCAGTAAAATTATTTGGTGAACTTGAATTTTGGTTTGGCCTGATCAAAATTTTAGCAATTTTAGCATTAATTATTATTGGATTTTATATGATTTTTATTGGCTTTACCTCCCCACATGGTACTCTTTCTTCTCTCCGTAATGTATGGAATGATGGAGATATTTTTCCTCGAGGTCTTGGGGGATTCTTTGCTGGATTTCAAATTAGTATTTTTTCCTTCGTTGGTATTGAACTTGCTGGAACAATTGCAGCTGAAGTCAAAGAACCAGGAAAAATTTTACCAAAAGCGATCAATTCAATCCCTATTCGTATTATACTCTTTTATATCTTCTCTCTCATTGTAATTATGTCCGTTACCCCTTGGAATCAAGTTGCTTCAGATAAAAGCCCATTTGTAGAAATGTTTTTGCTAGCTGGTATTCCAACTGCTGCTGGATTAGTTAATTTCATTGTTCTCATGTCAGCAGCATCTTCAGCAAATAGCGGCATTTTTTCTACAAGCAGGATGATATATGGTCTTGCGACTAAACGAGGAGCACCTAGTTTTTTAGGAAAACTTTCTAAAAATTATGTTCCGGCCAATGCATTATTCTTCTCTTGTTTATGTGTTTTGTTAAGCTATATACTTTTGTCATTATCTCCAACGACTATAAGTGCTTTTACAATTATTACTACCATTGCAGCTATTTTATTTATATTTGTATGGTCTATAATTTTAATCAGCTATATTATTTATCGTCGCGATTATCCTATGCAACACATTACTTCTACGTATAAAATGCCAGGAGGGACTTTAATGTGTTGGTTTGTCTTAGCTTTTTTTATATTTATTCTTTTTTTACTAACATTAGAATCTGATACTTTAATAGCTCTAAAGTACACTCCACTGTGGTTTATTTTCTTAGAAAGCATGTACTTTATTTTCAGAAAAAATAAAGAATAAATTTTCATATAAAAATATATCAAAGATTACTCTTTTAGAGATAGTTCATCAGTTTTTATTAGTTCAATATAAATTTAGTTGCACTCTTTAATCGACGGTATCATAGCACGAATTTTTTTACCAATTTCCTCAATAGGATGGATATCATTTAAACGCCGCATACTTTTAAAACGTGCAGAACCCGCTTTACATTCTTGTATCCAATCTGATGCAAATTTACCTGTCTGAATATCTTTCAAAATACGTTTCATTTCAGCCTTAGTTTCATTAGTAATTAAACGGGGACCAGATACATACTCACCCCACTCAGCTGTATTAGAAATTGAACGATTCATGTTTGCGATACCACCTTCATAAAGAAGATCCACAATTAATTTAACTTCATGTAAACACTCAAAATAGGCTATTTCTGGCGCATAACCTGCTTCTGTAAGTGTTTCAAAGCCTGCACGAATAAGCTCGACAAGCCCACCACAAAGCACGACTTGTTCTCCGAATAAGTCTGCTTCACATTCTTCTCTAAATGTTGTTTCAATCACACCAGCACGTCCACCACCAATATTACAAGCATAAGACAATGCTATATCATGCGCATGCCCTGAATTATCCTGTTCAACTGCGATTAAACAAGGCACACCACCACAACGTTGATATGCACTACGTACTTTGTATCCTGGCCCTTTGGGTGCAATCATCACGACATCAACTGTTTTTTTGACCTCAATTAAACCAAAATGAATACTCAAACCATGAGCAAAAGCAATTACTGCTCCATCACGCAAATAATCACGAATAGAATCTTTATAAAGATCGGCTTGTAATTCATCAGGCACTGCCATCATAATGAAGTCTGCCCATTTTGTTGCATCAACAACATTCACAACCTCAAAACCATCTGTTTCAGCTTTTTTGACTGTTGCTGACTCTAATCGCAAAGCAATTTTTATATCTTTAACACCAGAATCTTTAAGATTTAATGCATGCGCACGTCCTTGAGAACCGTAACCAATAATAGCCACTTTCTTTTCTTTAATTAAATTAACGTCTGCATCACTATCGTAATAAACATGCATAATAATACTTTCCCATAGACATATTTAAATTGAACTTCAAAACTTTGATGAACAACAAGCAACACGCATTGAGCACTTTATATCTCACAGATAATCATACTATCACTTATGATAAAATGGCAGCTGAATAAATTTAAATTTTCCTATTGCAAATAACAAGACCTTAAAGTTATAAAAAAAGCATATTTTGATCTAGAAATAAACTTCAAAGATTATTTTATAGCAAATAATAATATTCCTAAAAGATACTAATATCTATTTAGTATAAATTTCTATTCTAATAACAATAAAAATTTGGTTCTTTATTTAAACAGCTTATTTAAAATAAATAATTTTTATTTATAAACATAAAATATAGAAAATTTCTTTAATGAAAATAAAGTGTACAATTCTTGTACAAAATACTTGAAAAAAACAATTAACCTTTTTTATATTCAAATTTTAAACTACCTTATTTGAACAATTCTTTATCTTCACTGATCTTCCATAAGACCTTCTGCTTTTACAACAAAATTCTTACCTGAAAACGATAATAAAGTAGCTCTCTCTAAACATTTTAATGGCTTAACCAGGATCTAACCAAATACTTGAAAAATACATTCCCTTCAGAAAAACTATTACATCTCTGAGACAGTATTTTTCACCGTTGAGGGATCATCACAATAAAAATAAAGCCATATTTTAGCATTCCAAAATTCCTTCTTTCACAAAACGTTTATAAAGTACAAAACGAAGTGCATTAGTCACCTTAGATGTAGAAGTAATATTGGACACATAAACAGCTAAAGTAAATGAAAAATTCTTACTATCAAATGCTGTAAAACTTACCTGTGGTGCAGGATTTTTTAAAATTCCTTCTATTGTTGAAGCAACCTCTAATAACATTTCAACAACACGTTCTGGATCAACGTTAATCGCAACAGTGAGAGGTATATCAATCCTCCCCATTTTACTAGGACGGGTCCAATTACTCACATTATTATTAATAAGGCTTGAATTGGGAACAATAATTGTTTGTCGCTGAAATGTTTCAAGTTCTGTCGCGCGTACACTAATACGTTTTACAATACCATGTACTGATCCAACTTCTATATAGTCCCCCAATTTAAATGGCCGCCCAATTAAAATAATAAGACCAGACACAAAATTCTGGACAATGTTCTGCAAACCAAAACCAATACCAAGTGAAAGCCCACCAGCAATAAGCGCAAAATTTCTAACATTTAATCCTGCAATTGATAATCCTACTAAGGCTGATAAAGCAATACCAACATAATTTATGACCGTTTTGATAGAATTACGTACACCAGAATCGAACTCTCCACGCACCATTATTGTACTATCTAACCAACTAATAAATAAGCGGCTAACAAACAAACAAACAAAAAAGAAAATTATTCCTATGATAATAGAAATCAAAGAAATAGATATATTCCCAATTTGAATATTAGTCATTAATTGCCACAATATTGTTTTTATATCGGAATACGAAAAACCAAACTGCATAAAAATTGGCATTGCACAAAATACAATAACAACCAAATTGAAAAAAATACTGCTAACAATCCCCAATCGATTCATTGTTTTTTCTTCTAAATGAAACCTTTTCATCAAAGCACGGCCAACATTCGTTCTGATAAGCTCTCCTTCGTTTCCCATGGCATAAGCGCTTCGCATCCCCAAATACATCAACACTAAAAATGTACTACAGATCACAATCTGTTGCATAATAAAACGAGCAAAACCAATATAACCTAAGAAATTCATTACAATTAACAATAATCCAAGTGTCATCGGTAGAATACGTATACACAACAGCCAAGATGGAGTTTCCTCTCTTGTACTTTGGCGTCTAAATTGCAAAGGTATAAACGAGATAATAAACAACAAGACTCCTATAAGGAAAACAGCAATAAAACTTTTCGCAATAATCAAAGAAAAAGATGCTGATATCATTCGATAGATACTATCCAGAACTGTATCTAATGCAAACACCACACCTAAAAGAGTTATACAAACTATCAATTGATATGCTGCCAATGGTGTAACATTTAAAAGACGTATATGCGGTCTATACGGTGATAAAAGGATAACTGCTACACGATTCAACAAAAAGACCAATATAATTTGATGCCCAATCGTATGAAATACGTCTGTAAGTGTCCCTAAATTTAAACCAAAACTGCGAAATAAAAATAATGTCAGATAAACATAAATAGCACATACAAAAGAAGGCAGTAAAATTGAAATCAAAACAACCAATAAACGTTGTAGATAAGATACCTCATCATTTTCTTTGAAAACATCATACTTTACATACCCAATAAATTTACTAGAAAAATATGAAAGACCTAAGGTAACAATAAATGGAATAAAAAAAGCACAAAATAATTGTAGAGGTTTAAAATAAAATGCAAATTTCCACCAAGAATCAAAAAATAAAGTAACGTTTGAAAAGGCCTCTTTTGTTTTTTCAACAACCTCTTGAACCATTGACGTTGAAAATTTAACTTGTTTAAACATATATCCAAAAAGCTCTCGAGACTGAGAAATTGTAACTTTTACTATCTCATTTGCAGCTAAAAATATTGCCTCCAATTTATGAAGTGCATTATTAATTCTATTTTTTTGTTGTAGGATATCTGAGTATTTTTTTCTTTCGCTTCCGAAATTTTTTCGATTATCATCTAGTGCGTTCAACTGGTTCATAATCTCATTAATTTCATTAAGAGAAGTCCGCAAAACAAACGCTCCTGCCAAAGCTCGTTTACTGATATCTCGTGCTTGTAATCTCCATTTTGTCAAAAAATGTTCATTTTCTGGTTTGCTTTCTAAATTTGTTTGTAAAATTTTAATATCCTGTACAAGAGTATCAATAACCGTTTCTTGTTGTTGAATAATTCTATCCACTGATTGTAACTCTATTGACTGTACAACTATCGCAGTTGGCGATGTTAAAGCTCCCCATGCACAAAAACTAGAGAAAACATTGGTCAGAAAAATTAAGAAAAAAAGGAAGGTTCCATTTAAAAATGAATACATATTCATCCTCAGAATAAGCATTTATTAAGTACTCCCTTAAAATTATGATATTCAACAAACACTTCAGTTTTTTATCAAACAAGCTTATAAAACCTTTTCTCATCCAATAATACTGATAAAAAAGTAGATAAATTAAGTTAAAATCAACAATAGAAAAAAAAAACACTTAACTGTGTTTTTTTTTGCATTCATATTGCAAAAAAGAAATTCTTTTCCTTTATAATTTGTTTTTTTTATCCAATTCTAGCATTTTGGATAACGTTTAGTTCAAAAACCTATCTCTATCTAAACAACACACTGATTATAAAATTTTAAATAGTGCTCTTTTCTCAAAGAAACAGATATAATTAATTCCATTACAAAAGTCGTAAATAAAAAATTGTAATACCCTATAGATACCATAACTTAACAGCTGTACTTTTTTGAAGATATTAGTATTGAATGTGTTTTCAATTCCTGCCATAATTTTCCTATACAATTTTAAAACCTTCAAACACAAAATTTTAAATCAACATGCACCTTTCTCTCCTTGATCTATAAAAATAATTCTATTGTATTCTTCTTATCTCATTTTAATTATTTTAACGTATCTACTAATTGGAATATATCATGCGTACACCTGCCTGGCTGGCTACTCTTTATTGTTTTATTCTTTTAAGCAGCATCTACGTTGCCTTGCCTAACTTATTTTCGCAAGAACAAATCAAAAATTCAAAATTCCTACCGAATACCCATGTAACACTTGGACTTGACCTTCAGGGAGGATCTTCCCTCTTACTCGAAGTAGATACCAAAACATTAAAACGCGATCAGTTACACACAGTTTTAAGTAATGTACGTAAAAAACTGCGTGAAGCAAAAATTCAAACATCGAGTGTCCGTATCATTGAAGATAATATTGTCGTTGTTCTTTCTGATACCACGCAAAATAAAAAAGCCATTACTACCTTAGAAACATTAATTATGCCTATACACAATAGCTTTGGTACCACAGCTAGTGATATTGCAATCAACAATCAAAATGAAACTATTCGTGTGACATTAACTGAATCTGGCATAAATGATCGTGTTAGCAAAGCTATCGAGCAAAGTTTAGAAATTATTCGCCGCCGTATTGACCAAGTAGGTGTTACTGAACCTGCCATCCAAAAGGTAGGAACCAATCGTATTATGGTACAATTGCCTGGCCTACAAGATCCAAAACAATTACGTGATCTTCTAGGAACTACTGCTAAAATGACTTTTCATCTTGTACCTTCTAATATTGATATCAATAACCCACCTGTAGGTGTTTCAATTCTTTCTGGTTATACAGATGTAAATCAAAAATATGCAATTTATGACCAAATTGCTTTGGATGGAAATGTTCTTAAAGATGCGCGAGCAGGATTTGATCCGCAAATACCAGGACGCTCTATCATCTCATTCACTATGAATTCTATCGGTTCAAAAATATTTGCAGACATAACACGCCAACATATTAACCGTCCTTTTGCAATTGTTCTGGATAATAAAGTCTTAACTGCTCCCGTCATTAATAGTGTCATTCCTAATGGACAAGGACAAATTACAGGAAATTTTGATTCTAAAGAAGCCTCAACTCTTGCTGCGCTACTACGAGCTGGTGCTTTGCCCGCGCCATTAACCGTTATTGAAGAAAGAACGGTAGGCCCAAATCTTGGTGCTGATTCTATTAAAATGGGCCTGTATACAGGCATCATAGGTTTTATTCTCGTTACAGTCTTTATTTTTCTTTTATACGGCATCTGGGGTATTATTGCTGATATAGCGATAGCACTGCATACTATTTTGATATTTTCAGCTCTAAGCCTCCTTGGTGCAACACTAACCTTACCTGGCATTGCTGGTATTATTTTAGGTATTGGTATTGCTGTTGATGCCAATATTTTAATTAATGAACGTATTCGCGAAGAAAGTCAAAAAGGTATAAGTGCCTTTGCTGCTTTAGATCGTGGTTTTAAACAAGCTTTTGCAACTATCCTTGATGCCAATGTGACAGCTGTTATTGCAACTGTTTTACTATTTTGGTTTGGTACCGGCCCAGTTCGTGGTTTTGCTGTAACAATGTTGCTTGGCATCATTATATCGATGTTTACTGAAATCACCATAGTAAGAATTATGATGATTTGGGTAGTAAATAAATGGAAAATAAAAAAACTGCAGTTTCAATCTGTTTTCAATTTTATCCCTAAAAATACTACTTTTCGTTTCATGAACGCTCGTTTCATTGGTATTGGTATTTCAATTATTTTATCTCTATCTTCAATTTTTTTGTTTTTTAAACCTGGTTTAAACTTTGGAATTGATTTTGTTGGTGGCAGTCAAATGACCATTACAACAAAAACACCCGCAAATTTAGCAATTTTGCGTTCAAATCTTTCTGCTCTTAATATTGGTGAAGTTACACTACAAAATATTGATAACGAAAATACGATACTGATTCGTATACAGCAACAAAGTGGTGGAGAAATTCAACACACTATCGCTATTGATAAAGTCAAAAAAACTGTGCAAAGTATTTACCCAGATACAACATTCGATCAAACGGAAGTTGTTGGTCCTAAAATTTCAGGAGAGCTTGCTACAGCTGGTATTATTGCTGTTATTCTAGCAACAGTCGCTATGTCTCTCTATATCTGGTGGCGCTTTGAATGGTTTTTTGCTATTGGAGCAATAGTTACACTTATCCTTGATATTACAAAAATGGTTGGTTTTTTTGTTTTATTTCAATTTGATTTCAATTTAACAGCCATTGCTGCTCTTTTAACAATTGTTGGTTATTCAATTAATGATAAAGTTGTTGTATATGACCGAATGCGTGAAAATATGCGCCTTTATAAACAAACACCACTGCGTGAAATAATTGATCTTTCAATTAATCAGGTTTTTGTACGCTGTATTTTTACATCAACCACTACGATATTAGCTATGTTACCTATGGCTCTATGGGGAGGAAATACTGTTAATAATTTTGCATGGCCTATAGTCTTTGGCATTATTATTGCAACATCTTCTTCTATTTTTATTGCAGCTCCCATTTTATTATTATTAAATAATTGGTGCTATAAGAAGAATAAAAAAACAACTCAAATTATATAACTACCAATTAAAATAGCGCATTAATTTATATAATATGTTACTCTATTTCTTTTTTTAATTATAATCATTGTGACAACTATTTCTAAAGAAAGTACTACACTACAGTTATGCCTCACGATACGCCATTAATTACAACTATTGTTGCAGGTTTATGTTTAGCATTTATTTTCGGAATGATTGCTAATCGTTTGCGTATCTCTCCATTAGTAGGGTATCTATTAGCTGGTGTCATTGTGGGACCTAATATAGGTAGTTTTAAAGTAGATTCTGTTTTGATCAACCAACTTGCTGAAATCGGTGTTATTTTGCTAATGTTTGGTGTTGGCCTGCATTTTTCATTAAAAGATCTTTTATCTGTTAAAGCCATAGCTATTCCTGCAGCCATTACACAAATGGTATTTGCTACTTTTCTTGGTTTATGCCTCGGTTGGATTATAGGATGGCGATTTAGTGATGGTTTAGTATTTGGTTTAGCATTATCAACAGCAAGTACTGTGATCTTGCTGCGTGCTCTGCAAGAACGATGCCTAATTGAAACAGAAAAAGGACGTATTGCCGTTGGTTGGTTAATCATTGAAGATTTAGCTATGGTTCTAATACTAGTTCTTATACCTGCACTAGCAAACATCCTCGGTAGTACAAAAAAAGAACCAATCGGCCCTCTTGTTCAATGGTTCAACTTAAATGTCTGGGGCATTGTTGGTCTAACGATTTTAAAAGTCATCGTATTTGTTGCTCTAATGTTCATTATTGGAAGGCGTTTTATACCGTGGTTACTAAAAGTGAGTGCACAATCTGGCTCGCGTGAATTATTTCGTCTTAGTGTTTTTGCTATTGCATTAGGAGTAGCTTTTGGAGCCGCTCATTTATTTGGTGTTTCACTTTCTCTTGGTGCTTTTTTTGCAGGTATGATGATGAGTGAATCAGAATTAAGTCATCGTGCTGCAGAAGAATCTTTACCACTGCGCGATGCATTCTCAGTTCTTTTTTTTGTTTCTGTAGGGATGTTATTCGACCCTATGAAAATTCTAACCAACTTTTTTTCTTTTCTCGCAACCTTATCGATTATCATCATAGGAAAATCGGCTATTGCTTTTTTTATTGTTAAAGCTTTCCGCTATTCTAATGGAACAGCTTTAACTATTTCAGCTAGCCTAGCACAAATCGGAGAATTTTCTTTTATCCTTGCAGGACTAGGTTCAAACCTTGGACTTTTAAATAACAACGCTCGCGATTTAATTCTTGGAGGTGCAATCCTTTCTATCCTCCTCAATCCCCTTGTTTTTGTTGCTGTTGATAAAATTAAAAAATATCTAGAAAATTCTTCTGCTAACGCGCAAGATAAACAAACAATTATTAATATCGATCCTGAAGATTCCGACGAAGAAGCGCTACCAATTACTTCAAGAACTGATCATATTGTGATTATTGGTTATAGCTGTGTTGGAAAATACATAACACTATCTTTAATGGAAAGAGGTCAGCCGATTATAGTAGTTGAAGAATCAAAGCGTCTTGCTGATAAAGCAATAGCAAACGGAATCGAAACAATTTGTGGTAATATCATTAAAAAAGAAATTATTAATGCAGCCAATATTAGAGGTGCACGTAAGGTCGTTATTACAATGCGAAGCACTATTGAAGCAGGACAATGTATAGCAAACATACGCGATCTGAACAAAAACCTTCAAATAATTGCTCATGCACTATCTGAAACAGAAACATCTTATTTAATGGATTTAGGAGCGGATATTGTAGTAACGAATGACAAAGAAATCGCTAATAGTTTTATTGGGTATATAATTGGACAACAATCTGTAATGGATACGTCTAATAATGAATTAACTTTACAAAAAATGTAAATAAAAACAAAAACGGATAAAGAAGTATGAAACTACAGAAATTTATATGGCCATTGATTGGCATCTTAGCAATGTTGATATCGATTCGCATTCTTTATATAAAATTATCTACTATTTCGCTTAGTGCTGTATTAGAACGTCTTTCTAATTTAAGCACGCATCATTGGCTTTTAGCATGTCTTTGCTCATTCGTCGCTTATACAGCTCTCGCTGGTTATGATCGAATTGCCTTGCAACATCTTGGTCGTAAAATTTCTTGGATATTTATAGCTATATGTTCATTCACTACTTATGCACTTTCACATAATATCGGTGCATCAGTTTTTTCTGGTGCTGTTATACGTTATCGCGCTTATACAATAAAAGGACTCAGTGGAACAGAAATTGCTATATTAGTGGGTTTTTGTTCATTCACTTTTGTAATTGGTACAATCTTACTTTCTGGCATTGTTTTAATTTTACAACCAGAAATTATTACCCTCATTCACAATGATCTTCCTCAATGGTTAGGGAAGGTAATTGGTGTGATTTTACTTTCCTGTATAGCTCTTTATATTTTCGGTAGTTGGCTACAATTAAAACCTTTACGTATAAGCAAAAAAATTTATCTTTTTTATCCACGTCTTCAAATTGTTATTCGACAACTTATTATTGGCCCATTAGAGATTTTAGGAGCAGCAGGAATTATATATGCTGTACTACCACATAATGCTGATATTAATTTTATCTCTGTACTTGGTGTATTCCTTGCATCTTTCTCTATAACTCTTCTTTCCAATGCTCCTGCAGGAGGTATGGGAGTACTTGAAGCTTTATTTATAACAGGCATGCCTAATACAGACCCAACCGATGTTATCGCAGCACTTATAGCATTTAGAATGCTCTATTTGATCATACCACTTATCATTTCACTATTCTTTATAGCAATCTTTGAAACTAAACAATATTTAAAACGAATACAACAAACCCCGCCTGAATAAAAAATAATTTCTTCTTTTTTATACTATATTGATACAAGCTAATAGCTAAACTTAACTAATAAGATACCCACAGGAAAACTCGTTTAAAACTTAATCTGTTCCATATAATTAGTAATCTGCGATTATGATAATGGTTATATAATCGATGCAAATGATTTTTCTATTATATTGCAATATTGATTATAACTAAATTTGCTTCTCCATTGATTTCATTACCATGATAATTAGTCCTTCTCATGCACAACAATGGGAGAAATAAGAACTTTAGCGATATTCCGGCGATCCATTTCAATGACTTTAAAACATAAACCTTCTGCTTCAAAACTTTCCCCTTCATTTGGTAAATGCCCCAAACGCCAGAGCATAAACCCTGCAAGCGTAGTATAACGATCTGCTTCATCAACAAGATTACACTCAAGGTAACCGCTTAAACGACGAATATCAGCATATCCCTCAATAAGTAAGCTTCCGTCTTCGAGCTTTTCTGCCACAACAGATTCCTCATCATCAGGAAAATCACCTGCAATCGCCTCAAAAATATCTGTTGGTGTCGCAATACCTTTCAAAGATCCATGCTCATCAACAATAATCGCAATTTGAATTGGAGAATGGCGTAATTTCTCCATTAATCGTAAAACACCTGTATTCTCATGAACAACAAGTGGCTCACGCATAGCTTTTTGCCAATTAATCTTTTTACCTTCAGCTAGATTTAAAAGAAGGTCTTTCGTTAAAGCAACACCAACAAATTCATCTATTTTTTCACGTGCAAGAACTAAGCGACTATGCTTAACGCGTTGCAACTCTTCACGCATTTCATTTTCATTACCATTTAAATCTAACCATTCAATCTCATTACGTGGAGACATAATAGAACGCACAGGACGATCTGCTAAATCAAGGACACCACGAATCATTTCTTTTTCTTCTGGCCGAAAAATTTCTGAAGTAGCAGCTTGTTCAACAATGACGTCTACAGTTTCACTAAGATTTCCACCTTTTTTCCCACCTCCTAAAAGCCTCAAGACAGCATCAGCCGTCCGTTCACGTAGATCATTTGTTGTAATCATCTTTTCACGATTACGACGTCCAATTTGATTAAAAACTTCAATAACAACTGAAAAACCAATAGCAGCATACAAATAACCCTTGGGAATATGAAAACCAAAGCCCTCAACAATGAGAGTAAAACCAATCATCATCAAGAAACCAAGACACAAAATCACAATAGTGGGATGACGATTAATAAAACGCATAAGAGTTCCTGATCCCCACATCATCACCCCCATAGCGATAATAACCGCTATATACATAACCATTGTTTGGTCTTTAGCAATCATACCCGTTGCAGTGATAATACTATCAAGAGAAAACACTGCATCAAGCACAACAATTTGAATAACTACTTGCCAAAAAACAGCATAAATAACTCCTTTTTTTTGTGTATGCATCGTACCTTCTAGTCTTTCGTGTAATTCTAGTGTTCCTTTTGCTAATAAAAAAGCTCCACCACTAATCAAGATTAGGTTATGCCAACTAAATACAAAGGACGAAATAGAAAAAATTACCTTATCAAAACTCATTACCCAACCAATAACCGTGAGAAGACAAAGTCGCATCAATAATGCTAAAGTTAGACCTATAAAACACGCACGATCACGTAAATGTAACGGTAATTTTTCTGCTAAAATCGCAATAAAAATAAGATTATCTATGCCTAATACAATTTCGAGAAAAATTAATGTGGCCAAGCCAAACCACGCATGGGGATCAGTGATCCATTCCATCATAACTCACCATTTAAAAAGATCTTGAAAATTAAAAAGCTTAAATACATGTTGCGGATGAAAAAAATCATAAATTTTCATCCGCATAAGTCATCAATAATGTTGAATACAAATAAACTACATGGGAAAGTAAGTAGCTAAGTATATTCAAAGCAGTGCTTAAACTCTTATGATCGTTGAGAAAATATAACAATAACCCACACCACTTGTTACTACAAGAAGGCTCTCCTGAATCTTGCCCGGGCATTACGCTCGACAACCCTCCAATTATCGTTCTATATTGAGTAGAACATCTATTTATAGAATACCTTAATTAATAGGTTTATTTTTATAGAATATCAAGAGGAGAAGAATATTTTTTAACTTATAGCGTAACTATAAGCTCTCTTTATTTCATAGAAATAGATCAAAAACAACAAGGCTATCTAGACATCCTCTTTTTAGAGGATTATAGAGGGTTATTCATTTTTACCTCTTTTAAAATTGTGGGTGATTAGCTCAGATGGTAGAGCAGCTGACTCTTAATCAGCGGGTCGTGGGTTCAATTCCCTCATCACCCACCAATAAAGATAATTTATTAATAAAAAACATAAATAAAATTATAAAAATATACTGCCATTAGATTTAAGTATCTTTTCTGCTCACAATTGATTTACTTTAAATTCAGTGTACTCTTAAATCTAAAAAGTACTTTACCATTTATCTCTACAAAATATCCTGATATTAGAAGGACGTATTTAACTTACTCGAAAATATCAATAGTCCTCAAAATTTTTATCACTCTGAAAATTTTACTTTTACATTAAAGATTATAAAAATTTCACAATAAAATCCTAAATGCTGTTAAAACTTTAATAATCTTCATAGATTTCAAGGATTTAAATTTTTCTAAATCTTAAATCTTTTACTGGTATAAAAGTCATTGTTTACGTTAAAAAGAAGTTTGGTAAACAATCAGATATATGATAAAGTTTGCTAATGAATTATCGGCATATTTATCATGCTGGCAATTTTGCTGATGTCTTTAAACACATTATTGTCACACGTATCATAGAATATCTTAAGCGCAAAGAAAAAGCCTTTCGCGTTATAGATACGCATGCGGGTATTGGACTCTATGATCTTTCTTCTGTAGAAGCACATAAAACAGGAGAATGGCGTGAAGGCATCGGACGACTTCTATCGATTCCCATCCCCCAAGACTTAAAAGAGCTTCTTGCCCCATGGTATGATGTTATTTTTGCAATCAATAAAGGAACTAAAGAAATTGCATTCTATCCTGGATCACCTATTCTTATTCGCCAACTATTGCGTAAAAAAGATCGATTAACTGCAATTGAATTACACCGTGAAGATTACCAAATTTTAGCCAGCCACTTTTCTGGTGATTACCAAACAAAAATTCTGCACTTAAATGGTTGGCTTTCTTTAAATTCCCATCTACCACCAAAAGAAAAGCGTGGACTTATTTTCATTGATCCCTGTTTTGAACAACCAGGAGAATTTTCTCGCTTCATTGAAGGAATAGTGAAAGCATATCGACGTTTTTCTGGAGGAGTATATGCTTTATGGTACCCTGTTAAATATAATAAAGAAATTGAACTTTTTCTTCATGCACTTCATAAAACAGAAATTCCAAAAATTTTACAGCTCGAGATGCGTATTGGGAAAAGCGTATCCCCACCTAAAATGAATGGTAGTGGCATGATTCTTATTAATCCTCCTTATCTTCTTGAAGACGAAATAAAAAAAATCGCTCCTTTCCTTATCAATCATCTTGGAAGAGATGAGCATGCACATATTATACAAAAATGGCTTTCATAGAACTCACCTATTCTTTAGTATTTTTAATAAAAATACACACTAAAAATTATCAATTCCGATACCATAAATAGAAAAAACAGCAATTCATAAACAAAGCGCTTGACTAGAAACAATCATTTCATATCTCACAAATATAAAATAGTTTCAGGTAAATTAATGAGCTTAGAAAAGCATATACTCCGCTATACAAAAAATGAAGAAAAATTCCCTTTTTCATCTTGATATTATATGGCATGATGCTCATAAAAAAAATGAGAATAATCAATTTAAAGGTGTTGCACTCATCCAATATTTTGTCAAAAATCTCCCTCATAAACCAGGGGTTTATCGGATGCTCAATGAAAATGGTGATATTCTCTATATTGGCAAAGCACGAAACCTCAAAAAACGTGTTTCACATTATACCCGTGAACATGGACACAATGACCGTATTACACGTATGATTCGTGAAACAAATCATATGGAATTTGTCGTTACCCATACAGAAACAGAAGCACTCCTTTTAGAAGCTAATTTAATTAAAAGATTACAACCACGTTTTAATGTTTTACTGCGTGATGACAAAACTTTACCTTATATCATTATCACGGACGATCACCGAGCACCTGCACTATATAAACACCATGGTGCCCGAACACGAAAAGCTCATTATTTTGGTCCTTTTGCTTCTTCGGAAGCGGTTACGCAAACAATCAATGTTCTACAACGCGCCTTTTTATTACGAACCTGCACTGATTCAGTTCTTGAAAACTGTACACGGCCTTGTTTGCTTTATCAAATTAAACGCTGCTCAGCTCCTTGTACACATGAAATTAGCAGTAGTGATTATTTACAACTTGTCAAAAAAGCAAAAGCTTTTCTTTCAGGAAAAAGTCAATCAGTTAAAAATGATATGGTTCAAGCTATGCATAAAGCTGCAGAAAATCTTGATTTTGAGCGTGCTATAACCTATCGTGACCGCTTATCAGCTCTTTCTCACATACAAAGCCATCAAAGTATTAATCCTCAAACTGTAAAAGAAGCAGATGTTTTTGCAATTGCACAACAAGAAGGAATGACTTGTATTCAAGTATTTTTTTTCCGTATGGGGCAAAATTGGGGAAATCGTTCCTATTTTCCAAAAGCAGATCCCTCTTTTTCCAGCTCCGAAATTCTAGCAAGTTTTCTTATACAGTTTTATGATAATAAGCCAATTCCAAAGCTTATTCTTTTATCTAATACAATTGACGAAGAAATACTCCTCACTGAAGCATTAAGCCTGAAAGCAAACCACAAAATATCTCTATCTTTACCAAAACAAGGAGAACGCAAAGCTCTCGTGAATCATGCTTACACAAATGCCTATGAAGCACTCCAACGCAAGCTTTCTGAAACATCAGCACATAAAAAATTCCTTTGTAATATCGTTAAAACATTTCAACTATCCCATACTCCACGCCGTATAGAAGTCTATGATAACTCACATCTTATGGGAACTAATGCAGTTGGCGTAATGATTGTTGTTGACCAAACAGGTTTTGTCAAAAATCAATATCGTAAATTCAATATTTGCTCGACCGATATCAAACCTGGTAATGATCTTGGTATGATGAAAGAAGTAATTGAAAGAAGATTTTTACGCCTTCTTAAAACATATGGTTTACCTAACAAAAATAAAAATATTGGCTATGAAGATTCTTATCCTCTATGGCCTGATCTTATCTTAATTGATGGAGGGCAAGAACAAATAAATATTACTAATACAGTATTATCTGAATTAGGTTTAGATGATTTTATCACAGTAATTGGCATAGCTAAAGGTCCTGACCGGAAAGCTGGTCTAGAACGTTTTTTTATGAAAGGAAAGCAACCTTTTACACTTCCCCCACATGATCCTATTCTTTATTTTCTACAACGCCTACGCGATGAAGCACACCGTTTCGCAATTGGAACTCATAAAGCAAAACGAAAAAAAGAAACATTCAAAAATCCACTTGATGAAATTGAAAACATAGGCCCTACGAGAAAGCGTGCTTTGCTTAACTATTTCGGAAGCTCTAAAGCAGTTTCCAGAGCATCTATTGAAGACTTAACAAAAGTTACAGGCATTTCTAAAGAAATTGCGTACAAAATTCATAATTATTTTAATAAAAAATAAGGCTTGTTTCATAAGCTTTGCCTTGTTACTTTTATACAATATTTTATACTCTAAAAACTGAAAATTGCTCTATGAAAAATCATACTTTTTCTTTTCCTAATATTCTAACTTATGCACGAATCATTGCTGTACCATTGGTTGTAGCGTGCTTTTTCTTAGAAGGTCGCCTACAATCAAGTGATATTGCTCGTTGGATTGCTGTTTCTATTTTTATTATTGCATCTATTACTGACTTTTTGGATGGCTATCTTGCTCGTATTTGGCAACAAACCTCTAATATTGGCCGCATGTTGGATCCAATTGCAGATAAACTTCTCGTCTCTGCCTGCCTACTCTTACTTGCTGCAGAAAGTACTATCGCCGGCTGGTCACTTTGGGCAGCGATTATTATTCTTTGCCGAGAAATTCTTGTCTCTGGACTACGTGAATATTTAGCTGAGTTAAAAGTGAGTGTTCCCGTCTCTCGTTTTGCAAAATGGAAAACTTTTGTACAAATGATAGCTATTATATTACTCTTAGCAGGTCCGGCTGGTAATAAAATAATTCCTTACACAACAGAATTCGGCATTACTATGCTATGGATTGCAGCTCTGCTTACATTATGGACAGGATGGGATTATTTCTGCGCCGGTTTGAAACATGTTATCACATAAAAAAAATAAACGGCGAGATTACAATACATGAATAAAGGCTCATTATCCTAAATAATAAGACATTTACTATTGCTTAAGCTGATACAGAGAACATTTGGAAAATAATGCAAATATATAATTAAAATCTAATAGACTAGAAAAATACCTTTTTAGACATAGCCATACCAACATGTTCTTTTGAAAGTAATAATTTTACTCGAAAAGTCCCTCAATATATTTCGGGACTTTTCATTTGCTAAATAGTCTTTTGTTAACCAACAATTTCAATGTCAGAAAACCAATAAGCTATCTCCATTTTCGCAGACTCAGCACTATCTGAACCATGAACAGAATTTTCACCAATCGATAAAGCATGCACTTTACGAATTGTTCCTTCCTGTGCATCAATAGGATTTGTGGCTCCCATAATTTCACGATTTTTAATGATTGCATTTTCTCCTTCTAAAACCTGCACAACAGTTGGACCAGAAGACATAAATGTTACCAACTCTTCAAAAAATGGACGCCCTTTATGGATTGCATAAAATCCCTCTGCTTGCTGTCGACTCATCCACACGCGCTTAGATGCGATAATATGCAATCCGCCATCTTCAAGCATTTTTGTAATTGCCCCCGTCAAATTACGGCGCGTTGCATCTGGTTTAATCATCGATAAAGTGCGTTCTACAGCCATTTGGTTATCTACCTTTCTTTCATTTAAAAACTATCTTCACTTCTCTATAACAAGTAAAGAACTTTCTACCAAGTAACGGTAAGAAAATCTGTATTAATTTTCAATTATATAATTCTTTTTGAGATCGTAACCTTCATATAATAAAAATATTAGTAGTAATTTATCCTAATAACCATATCATCATTTTTCCTTCAAAAATTGAATAAATGAGCTTATTAGAAAATCATGTAAAGGAAACTTTTCACTATGTTGGTCTTGAATGATATCACAATCCGAATGGCTGGATACCTTTTGATTGATCGCGCTAATATTGCAATCCCTTCTGGCTCAAAAACTGGATTTGTTGGGAATAATGGAACTGGTAAATCAACTCTTTTTCGTATTATTATAGGTGATATTTCTCCTGAGAATGGTGAAGTTCTCATACCACAAAAAGCGCGCATTGGTTTAGTTTCCCAGGAAGCACCAATAACCGAGCAATCCTTGCTCGAAACTGTTTTAGATGCAGACAAAGAACTTATTAATCTCCTCCGTGAATCAAAAACAGCAACTGACCCAATACACATTGCTAACATTTATACACGTTTAAGTGATATTAACGCTCATTCGGCAAAAGCACGCGCTAGTAAAATTCTTTCTGGTCTAGGATTTGATCCTCATACACAACAAAAACCTCTATCCTCTTTTTCTGGTGGATGGCGCATGCGCATTGCATTGGCAGCTGTACTTTTTACTGAACCTGATCTTTTACTCCTCGATGAGCCAACAAACTATCTTGATATTGAAGGGACTTTATGGCTCATCGAATATATACACCAATATCCTCATACAACTATTCTCATTAGCCATGATCGCGACTTCTTAAATAAGACTGTTAACTCTATCATGCATCTTGAAAATAATAAGCTTACCTTCTGGCGTGGTAATTATGATCAATTTAAACAACAAAAAGCGGAAACTATTAGATTACAACAAAAAGAACAGGCAAAACAAGAAGCACAAAAAAAACATATGGAGGATTTTATTAACCGTTTTCGTGCAAAAGCAAGTAAATCGCGACAAGCACAATCACGTCTTAAAGCACTAGAAAAACTTAAACTAATCACACCTTGGGAAACAAGATATAGTCAATCTTTCACTTTTCCGATAGCTGATAGACCTGTAGCCTCCCCTATTATTGCATTATCAAATATAAATATTGGTTATGAAAAAGGGAAACCTATTCTTAAAGAACTAAATTTGAGAATTGATAATGATGACCGTATCGCTCTTTTAGGTTCAAATGGAAACGGTAAATCAACTCTTGCCAAATTACTCGCAGGCCGTCTTCAACCAGAACAAGGAACAATAACACTCGCCCCCCATCTAAAAATTGCCTTTTTTACACAACATCAATTAGATGATCTTATACCAGAGCAAAATGCAATAGAACATATGCGCTATCTAATGCCAGAACAGTCAGAAACCAAAATACGCTCTACATTAGCACAGATGGGACTATTAACAGAAAAAATGATGGTAAAAGTTAAAGAGCTTTCAGGAGGTGAAAAAGTACGCTTACTTATGGGACTTATCGTTTTCAAAAGTCCCCATCTTCTTATCCTCGATGAACCTACCAATCATCTTGATATTGATAGTCGTGAAGAACTAATCCATGCACTCAATAATTTTAATGGAGCAGTTATCCTCATTTCTCATGATCGTTACCTTATTGAAGCAACAATGGATCAATTTTGGCTTGTAAAAAATAAAACTGTTCTACCTTATAAAGGTGATATCAACACTTACCGCATAGAAGTTCTTGGCCTCTCCCCCAAAAAAGAAACAAACACTTCTCCTAAAAAAGAACATTTTCTTTCTAAAAATGAACAAAGAAAAATCAATGCGCAAAAACGCTCTCTTCTTGCACCACTACGCAAACAAATCGCTGAAACTGAAGCAGTGATAAATTCTCTTCAAAAACAAATTAAACAACTCGATGAAGAATTAATTCCTGCTTCTTCGCATCATCAGTTCTCTGAAAAAGCAAAAGAACGTGCTAAAGCAGTAAAAAAACTAGAAGAATCTGAAGCACTCTGGTTTGCCTTATCTAATCAATATGAAACAAAAAATCATACAAAAACATAGCTCTCCTACCATTAGCTTTCTTGCTTGACGGAATAATAGCTCTTCATAGAAAAGATCTTTAAAACTTCTCACACAATAGAGGCTATAATCAACAAAACAGAGCGAGCTCTTAAAAACTATAGCGTAACCCTACAATACCTTGAAGGGACTGTTCTACCTTATGCCCTTTGAGATACTGAGTTTCAGCATAAAGCGATAAGTTATCACCAATAAGGCTATGCAAACCAATTCCTAATTTTCCTGCATCTCTCGATAAATCAGTGATAAATTTATGCTGATTATTAATTGTCGTATGATTCCTATCTATATATTCACGTAACCAAGCCGTTGTTATATAAGTCATTAAGTGAGCGTCATCATTCAAATTAAACTTATGACCAACAGATAATCCAGCTTCACTGCGCAATGAAGTAGAACTATTCACATTACCAACCATCTGATTAGAAAGCTTTACTTCCTTACCCGAAACACGGACTCCTGTTAGTTGAGTATAAGGCTGTATCCAGGTATCTGGTGCTACATTAAAATAATACCCTGCTTCAAATGAAGTCCCTATTGCCCATTGGTTATAATCACCTTGAACACCCAAACCATTTGTCGAAATAGCCTTTAAATTATTTGTGTAATAATTATATTTTAAAACGCTATCTAAATACCACCCTTGATTATCAAAATAAGTCGCATAAGCCCCGGCACTATAAGTGTCCATATTACTGACACCGCCTCGTGCATGGGTAATACGCGCTTGATCATAACTTCCAAAACCACCAATGTAAAAATCCCCTTTCATCAGTTCTTGCAGCCAATCAACACCTAATATGATACCTGTCTGATCAAGTCTAAAATGCGTATGACCTGTAGCCAAACGATCGCGACCCTTGATCCCATACGTCCAGAAAGCCGTATTCTTCTTGTTCCTGCCTAAAATACCTCTTCCAACACGCAAACTTTGCAACTCATTATTAAAAACAAGTTCAGGAGCTACTGCCAAAGATAACACTGCATCTGTCGATGGTGTCGTAGATGGAGTTGGTGTTGGCAACAGATCTAAATCTGGATTTGGATCTGGAGCCGGATCTGGAGCCGGATCTGGAGCCGGATCTGGAGGAGTTGGCTTATCAAAATGATCTGCTGCTAAATACCAAATCTTGCTAGCATCATCTTGTCTTTGCTTTAAGGCATACATATAAGTGCCACCGTCAACAGCATTAATCTTTACACCAGAAAGATCCACTAAAGTAAAATGAGAGCCTGCACTTTTATCAGTAACCAAATCACGGTGCTGTGAAAGAGGATTGGTAATTTCAGCACCTGAATCAGCTACGCTTATCATGTGATGACCATCACCACTTTCAATAAAAAGATAATCACCGCGATCCTCTGCAATAGTGGTATTAAATCTAAAATGTAAACTTCCTAATTCACCAGAAAGCTTCTCAATATAAAGATGAGAATAACGGGGTTGAGCTTGATCAGGAATAAAACTAACAGTTCCCTGACCACTTAATTTCTTAATCAAAGCGCTATCTTCATCACGTGCACTAATAACAAATAATTCTGTCTCTTTTCCTTTTAAAATAAAGTTTTCTATTGTAGAGCGATGCTCTTTATCTCCAGCATAAAGAAGAAACTTTCCAAAATCATTAATTGTCGTATCTCCTTCTAATGTTGCACCCGCATATGCCCATGAACTCGCACGATCATTAACAGTTAGACCATATACATAACCATCCTTATATATTTCTTGAACAGCATTATCATTTAAAGTAACAGTAATAGCTGTACCTTCTGCAGAAACGCGCTGTCTTCCATTCCTAAAAATTTCAGTATTTACTGCAGTCCCCCCCTCTTCTTGATTACTTTTTGCATAAAGATTTTGTATGCCTCCTTCCATCACTTTCGCATTCCATACCACCTCGCTTCCAGATACATTCTGTTCTCCTCTTATATAACCTTGACCATAAGGAAAAGTTTTTAAATCATTTGAAGATGTAGATAGCAATACCGGTACAGGTGCTTTCACTTTTGTATCGATATTAGAATTAGATGAAACAGCTTGTACAAGAGAAATATCTATGACTAGCATCGCAGAAATTAATTTATAGCGCATTATTCAAACTCTACTCTTAAAAGTTGGCGAATTCAGTAGCCTCAATCACCATAAAACATACCAAAAATCGAGACTGAGACTATTTTTTTAAAAACTGTAACGCAATCCTAAAACACCTTGAAGTGATTGCTTTGTCTTCTTCCCCCTGAGATAATGAGCTTCAACATAAAAATTCAAATTCTCATTAATAAAACTATTCAAACCAATACCAAGTTTGCCAGAATTACCAGATAAATCAGTCTTAAATTTATGCTGTTTATTAATTATTGTGTGATTATTATCTATATATTCACGTAACCAAGCAGTCTTTATATAAGTCATCATTTGAGTGGATGTACCTGAACTCAATTCATGCCCTATAGACATCCCAATTTCGCTACGCAACGAAGTGTATGGACTAATATCACCTGTCATTTCATTAGAAAGTTTTACTTCCTTATCCCCAACCTGCAACCAAATTAACTGACCATAAGGTTGAACCCAAGTATCTTCCACTAACTTCACATAGCGTCCCGCTTCAAATGAAGCACCTATCGCCTTCTGATTATAATCACCTTTGATATTTATACCGTTCGTTGATATGGCGTGAAGATTATTTTGATAATGATTATATTTTAAAACGCTATCTAAATACCAATCACGATCACCAAAATAAGTCACATAAGCCCCAACGCTATAAGTATTTACACGACTAATACCACCCCGAGCATGAACAATATCTGATTGGTCATAACTGCCAAAACCACCAATATAAAGCTGCCCATTCATTAGATCGCTTAACCAATCAATTCCTAGCATTATACCAGTTTGATCTAACTTAAAATTCGTATGACCTGTAGAAAGATGTTCTTTACTCTTGATCCCATATGTCCATAAAGAAGTGTTTTTTTTATTTCTTCCTATCAAACCCCTTCCAGCACGCAAACTTTGTAACTCATTGTTAAAAATAAGCTCGGGAGCTACCGCCAAAGATAATAACACATCTGTCGATGGTGTCGTAGACAGAGCAAATGTAGATATCGGATCTAATATTGGCAACTCTTCCTCTATTGGCAACTGTTCTTCATTATCTTGATTAATCATTTGATTAATCAATTGTGTGGACTCTTGTTCTCCTAGATCTTCTAAATCTTCTAAATCTTCTAGATCTTCTAAATTAATATCTTCTTCTAGAGGCAAATGACCTGAGTAAGCTGGAATCTCTTTATTAACATCAATCTGTTGTCCCGATGTATATAGAATCACTTCAAAATCAGGAATTTGTGATTGCTCTGAATTCAAGACTGGAGAACCACTCAGCACTGGATAACCATCCACATTAACATCAATCTGTTGTCCCGATGTATATGGAATCACTTCAAAATCAGGAATTTGTGATTGCTCTGAATTCAAGACTGGAGAACCACTCAGCACTGGAACTGGATGCACTGGATAACCATCCACACCACTATCATGAGACTGTAAGACACGTTTTCGACTTTTTGGTTCAGCGCTTTGATCGTTCTTATATAAAATGGCTGACCGAGGAGGACGAGATCGAGGCTCTGAAGATTTAGGAGAATTTTTGTGACTTTTTGATTTACCATTATCCGCCTTACCATTAGAAGTAGATGATAAATCTAAATTTGGTTTTTGAATTAAACGTTTAGAAGGAGCATTTATATGACGAGGTTGGCCAGTATCTGCAGACAAAGCCCAAACCTTCCAATTTCCACCTTTGCTCCTCTGTTGCAAAGTATACATATAAGTTCCGCCATCAACTGCATTAATTGTTTTACCGGCCTTATTTGCTAAAGTGAAACTCGCTCCCCCATTTTGACTTTTATCGGTAACTAAATTAATCTCAGCAACACGAGCATGCTTTTGCGAAAAAGAATCTGCAATTTCACGACCAGAATCAGCAACACTTATTGTATGGCTACCTGAGCTATTTTCAATTAATATATAATCACTTCCCTCCCCAACATCACTAATATTAAAATTGAAATGTAAATTCCCTGAAAGTTTCCTAACATTAAGTTTAGAATGACGTTTATCATATTCAACAGAGGAAAAACCTACTGTTCCACCATTCCCACCTAAATCTTCAATCATAACCTCAGAACTACGACTGCCATTCTGCATACCAATAGAAAACAATCTTTCAGGACTTCGCCCTTCGATAGTAATATCTTCTTTTGTAATATGACCTCTATCATCACCAGCATAAAGATAAAGACGCCCTTGACCATTAATTTTTGTTGCCCCTGTCAAACTTGTACCAACATATACCCATGATTGCGCTTGATCTTGAATCGTTAAATTCTTCACTGTCCCACCAGAATATACGACTTGAAGAGCTTGATCCTTCAAGGTAACTCCTGAAGCTTCACCTCCCGCTAAAACAAATTGTCTACCATTCGAAGAAACTTCAATACCTGATGCGTAACCACCTTTTCCTGTCTTTCCTTTATAAAGATATTGTATGCCACCTCCCATGATTTTTGTATTCCATGCTTCCCCACCATCATATAGATTTTGTTGCCCGACACTTCCATTTATACCAGAAACCGAAGATTCATATGCACTACTTCGCTTACTCACTATACCCAAAAGTCTATTGCTTTCTTCAAAAACAAACTGCAAACCACCCTTAACTTGAGTGTTCATTGCAGTGGCTCCACGCGTAATGACCTGTTTTCCACCTTTACCAACAATGGCATTCATTGAGGTTCCATTATTTTCAACAACCTCAACACCGCCCTCTTCAATTTTGGTATTCATACTGATACCCTGAGTAACAATTGAAGAGTTTTTCAATACCTTTCCCTGTGTAAGAATAGAGGAAAAAGCTTTTATTACTTCACTTAAGTCCAAAGATTCATCAGACATCTCCTGCATTTTCTCCCGCGCGCTTACACTTTGTATGAAAAAAGTACTGACCATTAATACTGAAAAACTTAATTTATAATATTGCATGATCTACACTCCATCACTGAAAGCTAGATTAACGTCTCCCGACTATCAAATAGCTCATTCTATTATATCATAATGTGTTTTATAGATATCATAATGTGTTTTATATTACAACATAATAATATCTCACAAAGCGCAATGATCATAAATAATGTTGGATTATCAGAACAATAGAAAGAAAAATATATGCAAATTATGTATTTCACAAAACAATCAAAATGAATTTAATAAACAAAACTGATCTTGCATATAAACAAAACTGATCTTGCATATTAGAATACAAAAATATCTCAATATCTGTATCTTCTCAAAAAGAGTTTTCTGATCATTAATATCTGGCTTGTAAAAAATACAATTCCAAAATGATCAGAAAACAAAACAGAGCGAGCTCTTAAAAACTATAGCGTAACCCTACAATACCTTGAAGGGACTGTTCTACCTTATGCCCTTTGAGATACTGAGTTTCAGCATAAAGCGATAAGTTATCACCAATAAGGCTATGCAAACCAATTCCTAATTTTCCTGCATCTCTCGATAAATCAGTGATAAATTTATGCTGATTATTAATTGTCGTATGATTCCTATCTATATATTCACGTAACCAAGCCGTTGTTATATAAGTCATTAAGTGAGCGTCATCATTCAAATTAAACTTATGACCAACAGATAATCCAGCTTCACTGCGCAATGAAGTAGAACTATTCACATTACCAACCATCTGATTAGAAAGCTTTACTTCCTTACCCGAAACACGGACTCCTGTTAGTTGAGTATAAGGCTGTATCCAGGTATCTGGTGCTACATTAAAATAATACCCTGCTTCAAATGAAGTCCCTATTGCCCATTGGTTATAATCACCTTGAACACCCAAACCATTTGTCGAAATAGCCTTTAAATTATTTGTGTAATAATTATATTTTAAAACGCTATCTAAATACCACCCTTGATTATCAAAATAAGTCGCATAAGCCCCGGCACTATAAGTGTCCATATTACTGACACCGCCTCGTGCATGGGTAATACGCGCTTGATCATAACTTCCAAAACCACCAATGTAAAAATCCCCTTTCATCAGTTCTTGCAGCCAATCAACACCTAATATGATACCTGTCTGATCAAGTCTAAAATGCGTATGACCTGTAGCCAAACGATCGCGACCCTTGATCCCATACGTCCAGAAAGCCGTATTCTTCTTGTTCCTGCCTAAAATACCTCTTCCAACACGCAAACTTTGCAACTCATTATTAAAAACAAGTTCAGGAGCTACTGCCAAAGATAACACTGCATCTGTCGATGGTGTCGTAGATGGAGTTGGTGTTGGCAACAGATCTAAATCTGGATTTGGATCTGGAGCCGGATCTGGAGCCGGATCTGGAGCCGGATCTGGAGGAGTTGGCTTATCAAAATGATCTGCTGCTAAATACCAAATCTTGCTAGCATCATCTTGTCTTTGCTTTAAGGCATACATATAAGTGCCACCGTCAACAGCATTAATCTTTACACCAGAAAGATCCACTAAAGTAAAATGAGAGCCTGCACTTTTATCAGTAACCAAATCACGGTGCTGTGAAAGAGGATTGGTAATTTCAGCACCTGAATCAGCTACGCTTATCATGTGATGACCATCACCACTTTCAATAAAAAGATAATCACCGCGATCCTCTGCAATAGTGGTATTAAATCTAAAATGTAAACTTCCTAATTCACCAGAAAGCTTCTCAATATAAAGATGAGAATAACGGGGTTGAGCTTGATCAGGAATAAAACTAACAGTTCCCTGACCACTTAATTTCTTAATCAAAGCGCTATCTTCATCACGTGCACTAATAACAAATAATTCTGTCTCTTTTCCTTTTAAAATAAAGTTTTCTATTGTAGAGCGATGCTCTTTATCTCCAGCATAAAGAAGAAACTTTCCAAAATCATTAATTGTCGTATCTCCTTCTAATGTTGCACCCGCATATGCCCATGAACTCGCACGATCATTAACAGTTAGACCATATACATAACCATCCTTATATATTTCTTGAACAGCATTATCATTTAAAGTAACAGTAATAGCTGTACCTTCTGCAGAAACGCGTTGTCTTCCATTCCTAAAAATTTCAGTATTTACTGCAGTCCCCCCCTCTTCTTGATTACTTTTTGCATAAAGATTTTGTATGCCTCCTTCCATCACTTTTGTATTCCACACCACACCACCTTCATATACATTCTGTTCTCCTAGTATATCACCTTGACCATGAATAATAGTACCGTCAGCAAAACTCTCTGTTATTTTTCCTCCAACATCACCTTTCCCATAAACAAACTGTTTACCACCATAAATTTTCGTTCCCTCTGTTTTTCCCCCATACTTAACCTGTTGTTGTCCATTTGTGTAAATAACAGCATTTCTTGAAAAACCTTGTTTACCCTTGAAAGTTACAACAGTTTCAACACCACCACTTTCAATTTTAGTACCTTCACTCAAACCACCTCCATAAACATAAAGCTTTCCAGAATTTCTAATTATGTTATTGATTGACTTACCTGGATTATCTTGCTGGCCAACATTTCCAACATAGATTTCATTATTATTCTCTATTACGAAATTTTTTAAAATTGCTCCATCTTCAATAATAGTGATGTCACGTTTTCTAATGATCTCAGTTTTTTTTTCTTTCTCATTATCATACTGATCATAAACAACACTCCCCCTATAACTGCCATCCAATCTTTGCATTTCATTCTTATCTGCATTTGCAACTCCCACAAAAGAGCTACTGATTATAAACACCCAATAACCTAACTTCCATTTGTATTGCATAACTACATCCTTACTATTCCGTCTTGAACAAACTACTGAGAAGTAAATAGCTCTGCAAAAGTACATTTCAACCATAACCCATCAAAATTTACCAAAAATGTTAAAGTGTACAAACCTTTAATAGCTTGTATTGTAAAATACAAAACGATCCCATTAACACTCTATAAAAAGCATCTTTCAACAAGCATATATTTTTATTGCTTTATCTTTTTAGGAAACATTTTCCAGAGTTAAACAATATAAATTTGATGTTTTTTAAACATCAAAACATCAAATTATTCATTCTTGTCATTAAGTAAAAAACATATTGTATATAAAAACACGCTATGCTGCATTCATAGTGCAATATAATTAATGTAGATAACTTTAAAAGAAGACTTTTACGAGTATTATTAAGTAAAATCGATCCGATACAAATAAATCAATATGCGACAATACAATACATGAATAAACTCACTGTAAATCAATACAGAATATGCTAACTAGAACTAAATTACATCCTGTTAATATATGGTCTGTAAAATTTATGACAACTGCTAAATTTTTATATAATTAACTATTTCAATCAGTAAAATAGACGTGTACCCATCCACCTATTCACTGCACTCATTCGCAAAAAATTCTTCTGCTTTAGGCTAAAATGAATTGAAACTTTTTAAAAAACAGATCCTCTGTTTTTTAATACTCTCCACACATAAAAATGAAGATGCAACAACTTCTTACAATTTAATTGGCTTGCACTATAGCTGTATTTTCCGAAAGACTAACGGAGAGAGTTTTTTTAAGATCCAAATACAATTTTTCAATCGGTTGAACGATTGTTATAATTTGCTTTGCTTTACTCTCTGATACCCCCAAACTTTCAGCAAGCTCTGCATAATTATTATCATCAAGTGCTTTATACTCATTCAATGAAAGACGACTCATGATTCCATGCATAAAATCAAAACATTCCTGACGTAATGAAAGAGAAACCTCAAGCATTTCTTTTCGCGTGTCTTCTGGCAAATTTAAAATATCTTGCATTTCCTTACTGGGCATTTTTACAGATCTACTTGAAATACCAATTTGTATTTCTTGTTGTTCTAAAATTCGATCTCTAGCCGATATTACAATATCTGCATACCGAACAATTGCATCACTAAGTGCAGCACAAGACGCTTTAGCTTCTTTTCGCTTTAAATTCCTGATACCTAACACCTCTAAACCTGCAAGGCGAGAAATAGATTGAGGAGATTCCATAAACTTTTCTGCAAGCTGTTTTGCAAACTGTCTTGCAAGCGCTTTATCAAAACATGAAAATTTATCAATTAATTCGATATCTTTTTTAAAGATTGCCGGATTATTATAAACAAGTTTTAAATAATACTCAACATCTTTCCAGCTTCTTTGAACAGAGAAATCTTTTTTAACTTTCTCAGCAATTTCTTCTCTTGTCAAAGGAACACATACTCTTTTTGGAATGAGAACATCTTCAAAAACCTTAGGTATTACAGCTTTAAAAGCAACTGTATCACCTAATTTTAAGGCTTGTAATTCTTCTGGCATAAAACAATCTTTGTGGCACACGACACAGCAATCTGGTATTTCGACTAGAACCGAATTTGAACTACGGCCTCTATAAATACCGTTATAAACCACATCTTTACGAGCAACTACAATAATCTGTTTTTCTACACCTTTATACTTGTTATTGCTAACAAACTCTTTTAGCATACACACTTTGTTTGGATCAGAAATATCTTCAAACAAATGCTCCATAGGAGTTAAAGCGTATATATCACCTTCTAATGTTTCCGAAGCATGGCTAACAAATTTCATGCGCTCTTCTGTTACAACCGAAAAATCGAGTTTATAACCAACAGCGTTAGCAAGTTGTTCAAAAAACACCTTTTGCGTACATTCATTCCCCCCTACAAAAGGACATACATAATTAAGAAAAGAAAACATTCTTGCTACATTATGAGCAAATTCTTCAGATGATAAACCTCTTAGATTATTCTTCTCAAAAAGAATGTTATCAATTTTTTGCAAACTTTCCTGAATTTCCTCACTATCTTGAATTTCATCATTATTTATAGAGCTCAATTCTCCCATTAATGACAACTTAGCATTTATTCTACTATCAGAAAATTTAAGCTCGTCACGAGTCTTTCCAGCCCAATCAAAAATATTCCCGAATAAGCTCTTATGAAGACGTTTTAGATAAGAAGTGTCAAATTGTTCTGGTACCTTTTCATAAGACAAATTAACAATTGCTTTTGCGACATCGTGTGCAATTTTGTCACGAAGAGCAACTGTATCTGTTATTCCACATTTATTTACCAGAATTCCATATTTATTTATCAGCTTTTTTTCAGAATAGCTTGAATGTTCCTTTTGTGCCTTTACTTTAATGAGTTTTTTCATAGAATTATCCAACTGACTATTAAGCTGCTGTAGTGAATAATCCCCGTTCACATATTCTTCTAAAATACCTAAAGTTTTAGAGTTAAAAGTATATCCCTCAATCATATGCGCACTAATCACTGAATTTACTACTTCACGACGCTTTTGTATTAGGCACCGAGGCGTAGCATAATCCGTCTTATAATTTGAAATTATCTTTTTTTTGCTCTTGAACATTAATGAATCCTTGTTAGGTAAATTTTTCTTCTTTCTTTTTAAAATTACTATTAACTCTCTTCACATCGCACCTAGAACATAAAAAACATCTTGATTATACTTCTAATACTGCATACGTTCGAAGTAAATCATCAAAAAAATTTTTGACTAGTACTAAATAATTAAACATGAATTCTCAAATTTTTTAAAATACTTTAAGACTAGTGATTACAATTCATACTAAATTTTATACATTTTGATTTTTTAATCAAAATTAAAAACATAATCAAGTCAATTTTACTTATAAGCGACGTTTGATTACACTGATCACTCACTCTTTTAAAAGATTAAATGTAATTATTACAGACAAAGACAACTCTATTGATGCGGATATATAGTCCTTCATTTTCATTTATATATTTTAAACATCCACAGCAATAATTAAAATCGGTAGTGATAATGACTCGACACTGATATGAATTTTTTATAATTATAGATGTTTTGTAATTCAATTTCACACAAAAAGGAACTTTCTATCCATGTCTATAAGTATAGAAAAATGCAACACTAACCGAGAATCTTCACCCAGTCGAATTTTGTTCGCGAGTTTTATCGGCACAACAATAGAATACTTTGACTTTTATGTTTTTTCAACTGCTGCAGCTCTCATATTTCCTCGATTATTTTTTCCATCCCAAAATGAGCAGCTCGCTATTTTGCAATCCTTCCTTATTTTTGGTGTCGCCTTCATATCACGCCCTATAGGATCAATTATTTTTGGTCATTTTGGTGATAAAATTGGACGGAAAATAACGCTGATTGCCTCTCTTCTTACAATGGGTATTTCAACAATTATTATTGGTATTTTGCCTACTTATGAAACAGCTGGATGGATCGCTCCTTTCCTTTTAACAATATGTCGTTTTGGACAAGGAATCGGATTAGGAGGAGAATGGGGAGGAGCTGTGCTGCTTGCGACAGAAAATGCTCCCCCAGAAAAACGTAGTTGGTATGCAATGTTTCCGCAATTAGGGGCTCCAATTGGCTTATGCATATCTATTATAGCTTACTTAGCACTATGGCATACACTTGATGAAGAGCAACTTTTCTCATGGGGATGGCGTATTCCTTTTGTTGGCTCAATTGTCTTCATTATTTTAGGATTATGGCTTCGTATGTCGATCAATGAAACAATTGAATTCAAAAATATCGACCACGAAAAAACCTCTAAAATACCTGTTCTAGATGTATTCTTCAAACACCCACGAATTTTGTTTCTTGGTACATTTTGTAGCATGACAATTCTTGTATTATTTTACTTGGTTACGACTTATTTGCTAAGTTATTCAACAAACCATCTGCAATTATCATTTAATCAAGCACTTCAAGTAGAAATGATCGGCGCTGTTTTTTTTGGTATTTTTACTGTTCTTACAGGAAAAATTGCTAATCATGTTAACCGCAGAAATTTGATGATTTGGGTTACAATAGCTACCGGTATCTATTCCTTTGCAATTCCTTACTTTTTCGATAATGGAATTTTAGGTATTTGTGCAATGTCTGTTATTGGTTTATCTCTCATGGGAATGACATATAGTCAGATCGGCGCAGTTCTTTCATCAGCATATCCAACAGAAGTTCGGTATAGCGGTGTTTCTATAACCTTTAATTTAGCTGGTATTTTAGGCGCAGCTGTTGCACCTTATATTGCAGAATATCTAGTACAACATTTTAGTGTTTCTTATATTAGTTATTATCTCTTCGTATCTTCTTTTATCTCACTCGTTTGCTTTATTGGTTTTAAAGATGAAGAGATATCACGCTAACATACAATAATAATGAATAATAAAACTAATATTAGCGGCAAAAATGCCGCTAATTTCATTTTTAAAGACATCGGTTTAGGTGTAATCCACCACAATATTCCAGCAAATAATAAACAAAGGAAAAAGAATAAGATATCGATAATAATACTAATATAAGAGACAGAAAATATCTGTGATAGAATATTTGTTGTTCCCAACCATGAAACACAAAAAAAAGCTAATATTACAGCCCATAGAATAAGTAAAATTCTGTCAAATATCATTATCATTCCATTTGAATATTTTAATCTAAGGCTATATTTTAGCGCTCCTAAAAAAATCATAAGAAAAATTCAATCTGATTATTTTGTAACCAAGAGCTCTGATTTATGAGAGTTCAATACTAAAAAAATCAAAATAAAGATATCCTATACCTCAAACCTTCTGCTCCCAACGATAATCTTCAGTTTGCTGCCAATAAGTTAAATTATAATTTTTTGTTTTATAGTCTTTCCACTGCTCACGAATAAGATTCAATTGCGTATCATTATGACCATCAAACATAATCACAAGTCGTTGATAAATATCAACATCTGAACAAACCGCTCCGTCTATAAGAAAGCGTACTTTTGAATCATTCGGATTTTCTTGTCCTGTAGTAAGAAACACAGGCTGCAAATCTGGATACTTATCATATTCTGTCCCATGCCCAATAAATGATTCATCGGCATAAACCCATAAACAAGTATCTATAAAATTGCATTGTTCTTTATTCATACATTGTATTGTTATTCTACCAAAACGCTTCAATGCACGCTCTACTAACACAGGCAAAGTCTCTTTTAAAGTTGACTTTGTTAAATGATAGAAAAGAATATCAACCATTTTAATCCTCAATATTTTTCATTATAAAGTGCTATTAGAGCTTCAGTATTTTGATACGATAAAGTAAGTTAGAATTAAAATCTCGTTTTATTCTAATGATTATATTCTGAAAAATAATGTCATATATTAATATTTATAAAATCATATTATTCTCGTACAAGTCAGAAAATAGAATTATTACAGCTGCAATCATAGCTTTTCTTTTTGCATTTTTTAATAGAATTTTTTCTTTTACGTATCATGCAGCTAATTTATATAACTTTTAAAAAGGAATTTTTATTTACCCCTAATCCCATTTCTTTAAAACATCCACAAATATAAAAAGCCCTTAGAACAGTGCTCTGTTTATAGAATAACAAGCTAACATCACCATTATATTTTACTAATTCCTAATATTATAATTTCGTTGTATTTAGATATTGCAGACAAAACATCTTGCATCCTTTCTCAAACAGATTTTATTCATATACTAGTCTCGTTACGTAATGCATACATAAAACATCTTGTTAATTAAAAATCAGAGAGACTGGAAACTTATTATTCAAAATAATAAATAAACTGCCTGTATGACTATAATCATTTTCTATTGCTCATAGGAAAGATGCACAAAAAAACAGTCTTTAAATTTTGACTATATGTTTAAACTTAACGCATTATAGAATATCACTTTTGAAGTGAAAATTGAGGATAATATTTATTCTATGCGGATTTTTGAATTATATATATTAAAACGCATTTTTATTCTTTTTAGTGCTGTGCTGCTTGGAGCAGTTGGCATCAGTTGGACAGTACAAATTCTTGCACGAGTCAATTTTCTTACAACAAATGGGCAAACATTCTTAACAATTTTATATTTTTCATCTCTATTAATTCCTTCTGTTACTTCTCTTATCATGCCATTCGCATTAGTTGTTGCAATTACAACCATCCTTTTGACAATGAATCAAGATTCAGAATTAGCTGTTATCAGCGCCTCAGGCATATCCAAAAATATTGTTTGGAAGCCAATTCTTCTTTTAGCAATTCTGGCTTCATTTACTTCCTTTTCCATTACTAATTTTATTGCCCCTCACGCGCGTCTTAATATGCGACAAATATTAGCAAGTTCTCATTCCGATCTTATTAGTCTTTTCATTCGTGAAGGTAGTTTCCAAGAATTAACTAAAAATCTTTACATAGAAATTGGTGAACGAAATGCAAACGGAACCATTGGCCGTCTTTTCATTGCTGATCAGCGCGATCCTCAGCTTGGACTTTTTTATTATGCAACAAAAGGAGCTATTGTTAACAATAAAAAAGGTAAATTTTTAATCCTTAATGATGGCGAAATAGAAAGAATTGATTATAAAAATGATAATGTTTCAATTATCAAATTTAGCTCCCATACTTTTAGTCTAAGCGAATTTATTCCCAATAAGAAAACACCTAATATTTATCCTAAAGATCGGCCTCTTTCTTATTTATTCAACCCCAATCCAAGTGATCCTCATTATCAACGAAAACCGCTTCAATATAGAGCTGAGTTGCATCGTCGTTTCACAGAATGTCTCTATCCTATTGTTTTTGCATTAATTGCAATAGCCATAGCAGGAGATGCACACTCATATCGACAAGCGCGCATCTCTGCGACTTTTTCTACAATTACTTTTTCCTTATTGATTTATTGGTTAGGATACTTTTTTGCACGGAAAACAGAAAATAACCCTTCTTATATTCCACTACTTTATGTCATTCCAATAGGAATAAGCTTGCTTACCTTTTTTATGCTACTAAAAGACTATAAAATTGGTATCCTTGAAAAATTTAATCATGTCATTCAAACAATTTTTCAAAAAATTATAAAAAATTGATTTACAAAAATAATTCTTCTTTTATTCAAACTGAATTATAGCTCACATTCATGATAGTGAATCAATATGGAAACGATTAATAATAGCTAAGTTTCCTACTATGCATTTTTCTATCTTTAATCTCAATGTAGCAGTACTTTATTATACCAAGGAATTTTCTATAGATAACACCGATACAAAATACAGAAAACTGATTAAATCTAAATTATAATTATAGGAAGTTATCATTTCTGACAAATTACAAGATCTGTTTTTATATAAAGTAGATTATGCAAAATCTTTAAAATTGTCAGTATCTAAAATTTTAGATTATGTAAAATCATTTATACACTATAAATCAAAGTGATAATAAATTAGTAAAATTTCAAACTACTGAATTCTTAATTAATGCTTTTTAATATTGTAGTAGAATATATCATGCACTTTACGAACTCTCATGATAAAGCTTACTTCGCATTTCATTGAATATTCGCATGCATCATGATATCTACACATCAAAACTCTTACTATCTCTCGGATAAGGTATCATGATTGGATTGACGCTCGGACGATATTTTTTCATGCTTTATCTTAAAACAGTCTGTTTTTTCCTCTTGGGTGTCTTTATTCTCGTCCTCTTAATCGACTTTACAGAAAACTCTAGCAAACTAGCGTTACTTCCTCATTATACAGCAAAAGGAGCATTCCTTATTTCATTGCTGCGAATTCCCTTAATTATGCAACAACTCTTTCCCTTTATTGCATTATTTTCTGCAATAACAATGCTTATCTCCCTTAATAAAAAACTTGAACTTGTTGTTGCTCGTTCAATCGGTATTTCCGCATGGCAATTTCTCGCACCAGCTTGTTTTGGAGCTTTTCTTTTCGGATTATTCTCCATTCTTTTCATTAATCCACTAGCTGCATGGAGCTCTTCCCAAGCAAAAAAAATGATAGCAGAATGGCGTAGTAATAGTGCCCAAATATCTACCACTGACACGCGTATTCCATGGTTAACACAACACACAAATTTAGGAAGAATAACCGTTGGTGCTAAATCAATCATATATCAAGATCTTTCTCTTATTGATGCAACCTTTGTACAATATAATGAGAATGCAACAGTAAAAAACTGGATTAATACTAAAAAAGCAACATTGACAGATGGTGCTTGGTTATTAACAAATGGGACAATCTATAAGATAGGACAAACTCCTGAAAAATTTACTGAATTACGAATAAAAACTCACTTAAAGCCTGAGTTTTTAACTGAATATTTAACCGATCCTATAACTATTCCATTTTACACCCTACCAAAAAAAATTGCTGTTGCACGCTCACTTGGTTATTCTGCCAATAAATTTGATATGCATTTACAATCACTGATTGCTTTACCAATGTTACTTGTGGCAATGACTCTTATTGCAGCAACTGTATCACTAAAAATTCCACGCTTTGGACAATCGAGAACATTAATTCTTGGTGGTGTAATTGCAGGATTTATACTTTATGTTATTTCTATGCTCGTTCAAAGTTTTGGTAACGCTGGTTACATTCCACCAATCATTGCTGCTTGGGTACCAGTTATAGTGGCATTGTTTTTTGCAATATCCTTTTTACTTTATACAGAGGATGGTTAAGTAAAAATGTTAGCAAATAAAAGGAGAATTTTTAAAACACTGAGAATATTGGTTATAAAAAGCCTCATCAGTTTTTCTGGAGGTGTTCTTATCTCTCATTCTACAATAGCACAAAATTCTAATCCTTTTTTTCAAAATCATCCACAGAATACAAAAAGTCCTTTCTTACTCTCTGCTGATAAACTTATTTACAATCGTGATGCAAACACCATTTCTGCACAAGGAAATGTCCAAATTGAATATGATAGTAATAAAGCCGTCGCTCAAAGAGTCACTTACAATCAAAAAACAGGACGTGTCATAGCTCAAGGAAATGTTAAGATTACTCAAAAGGATGGAAATAAAATCTATTCTCATTATATTGATATGACAAAAGACTTTGGAGAAGGATTTGTAAATTCTTTACGTATCAAAACAACGAATAATACATACTTCACAGCTGAAAATGCTAATCGTAACAGGAACCAAATAACAATTTTTAACAATGCTATTTATACAGCATGTGAACTTTGTCATAACAAATCAGATGGTGCAGTCTCGTGGCAAATCAAAGCAAAAAAGATCATATGGAACAATGTCAAAAAAACAATTCGATTTGAAAATAGCTATTTTGAAACTTTCGGCATCCCAATTTTATATTTTCCAACGATTGAACTTCCTGATCCAACAGTAAAACGTATAAGTGGTTTTCTTGCTCCTCGCTTTTTTTATGCTGATAATCTTGGTATTGGCGTAAAAAACTCTTATTTCTGGAACCTCTCACTCTACAATGATTTCACACTTTCTGCTACAGTTTATACAAAACAAGGACTTTTAAATGAAGGTACATGGCATCAACGTTTAAAAACAGGCTATTATAACATCCATTTTGCTCATATATACCAAACCAATCCTTACAACTTCGATAATGATAGAGTTGATTCACAAAATACTAATCGTTATATGATAGCAACAAGAGGTAATTTTCGTATTAATTCGCGGTGGATTTACGGCTGGGATGCCTTTGCACAGTCAGACAGAAACTTTAGTCGTACATACAAACTTGAAAATTATAGCGACCCTGTAAAAATTTCTCAGTTTTATTTAAATGGTCTTGCAGACAAAAATTATTTTGACATGCGTTTTTACCATTTCAATATCCAAAATTCACTGCTTAAAAACACCCTCAACGATCGTCATTCCCAGCAAGCATGGGGCCTACCTATCATTGATTATTCTTTGACACCAAATAAATCAATTTACACTGGAAATCTTACCTTCCGTAGTAATATACAATCAATTTATCGTCGTCATAATGACTTTAATAATACACATTTGCCAGATTACCCTAGCAATACTCTTCAACTCTCCGGTATAGCTGGAAACAGTTTTCGTTTAACAAACGAACTAGAATGGAAAAAACGTTTCAATACCAAAAATGGTTTAATATTAACGCCTATCTTTGCCTTACGAATTGATACAAGTGCAATAAATACTCACAATAACTATATTGCTAGCATAGAAAATGTCTCTTCGAAAAATTTTAATATTGCTTCCTCAACAATTCGTAGTATGGCAACAGCAGGCTTGGAGTTACGGTATCCTCTTCTTATTACTACTGAAATATCCACACATATACTAGAGCCAATAACACAAATTTTTATACGCAATAACGAACAATATGTAGGACAATTACCAAATGAAAACGCGCAAAGCCTTGTATTTGATACAACCACCTTATTTCAACGAGATAAATTCTCTGGTTATGATCGTGTAGAAGGCGGCACAAGAGTAAATATAGGTCTTAGATATTCCGGAAGTTTGAATAATAATTGGTCACTTTATGGACTTATTGGACAATCATTTCATCTCGCAGGAAAAAATTCGTTCGCAGAGAAAGACTTTGTCAATTTAGGTGCATACTCTGGTCTTGAAACAGCACACTCAGACTATGTGACAATGTTTGAAGCAAATCATACTCATGGCTTTTCTATAGCATCTCGTGGACGTTTTGATAAAACAACAGGGAAAGTCCGCCGTAGTGAATTAGAAGCATCACAAAAATGGTCTAATCTTTGGACGTCTATGCAATATGCTTATATTTCACATCAACAAAATGATGAATATACGCAAGATCAGCAAGAGATTTCTTTTCAAGTGGGACTTAAATTTTCCAACTATTGGTCAATTAATAATAATGCTAGTTATGATTTAATATCTAATGCTTTTGTAAAACAAGGAATAAATCTAAGTTATATAGATGAATGCTTTGGAATAACGATTGGTTATCAACAGGTAAAAAATCCAGAGAGAAATATGACTTTTAAAAACTTTAATGTTTCTTTTTCATTACGTACTATCACAGCTATTGGCAAAAAAATAAAATCAGATTTATAATAGAAAGTATATCAATCTTAACTTATCATTGTTTTTATGCAGAAAAACATATATTTTGGGTAATAGATGAAAATTGATTGTAAAGGTTTACTTATATGAATATACTAAAAAATAGTGCTCTTGCTTTATTTTGTATCACTTCTTTGAGTGTAAGTAGTTTATCCGTAAGCACATTTTTTACATCACAAGCTTTTGCACAGACTTCAGTTGTCGTTACAGTTAATGGTAGCGCTATTACAAATTATGATATTCAAAGGCGTATTGCTTTTCTTAAATTGCAACAGAAGCAAGGAAATCTTGCCACACAAGCTAAAAATGATCTTATTGATGAAGTCCTTAAAAATAATGAAATAAAACGGCGAAATATTGAAGTTAGCACAGATGAAGTTGAGAATGCTTTTGAAAATTTTGCCGCACAAAATAATATGACTGTTGATCAACTCAATCAAATGCTCACTCAAACTGATGTCACGGTAGAACACTTTAAAGCATATATTTTGGGGCAAATGGGCTGGGCACGTCTTGTTAATGCGCGTTATCAAGCTGAAGGTGGAGTAATTACAGAACAAGAAGCCTCACAGAGGATATTAAAAAATGGTGGTGTCAAACCTTCAACAAACGAATATACACTACAACAAATTATTTTTGTTATTCCTGAACATCGGCGGTCAGCAATTCTAGAAAAACGTAAAAAAGAAGCAAATAAGTTCCGTGCTAATTTCCAGGGATGTAATAGCGCTAAAAACCAGGCAAAAGGTATTTTAGATATTACTATCCGTCATTTAGGAAAATTTTTGGAACCTCAACTGCCTCAAAATTGGGAAAAAGCTATCCTTGCAACGCCAGCTGGAAAAATGACTAACTTTCAAGAAACGCAGAATGGTATTGAAGCAGTTGCTGTCTGTCAAATAAAAAGAGTTTCTGACGACCGTGTGGCTCGGCTTATATTTTCCATCCAAGATCATCAAAAGAAAAATATTCCCCAACTTCTTGAAGCTCTCAGTGAAAAGTATTTAAAAGAATTGAGACAAACAGCACGTATTCAAAATTCATAATGGCTCCGCTAATCGTTAGTAGTGGAGACCCGGCAGGAATTGGTCCTGAGATTGTTATAAAAACGTGGAATATGCGTAATATACGTCAAATTCCACCTTTTGTTCTTTTAGCCGATCCTGAAATTATTCATTCGCGTGCTCGTTTTTTACAACTTAATATTGATATAAAATCTGTTTCTACTCATAATCCTGTAGAAAATTTTTCAACATCTCTTCCTATAATTCCCTTAAAAAATCGACAAAGTGATCAACTAGGATTATCTTCACCGGATAATGCTGCTGGAGTAATTGAATCAATTGAACGCAGCGTTCAATTGATTCAAAGGGGTCAGGGATGCGCACTAATTACTTGCCCTATTGCAAAAAAAAGTCTTTACGATTTTGGATTTCACTTCCCAGGTCATACTGAATTTCTTGCTCATCTTGCTCAAAAGTTTTCCAATAAACAATATCATCCAGTTATGATGTTGGCTGGACCTCAATTAAAAACGGTACCAATTACTATTCATATTCCACTTAATAAAGTTTCTTCATCTCTTACATGTGATTTAATTATTAAAACTGCATTAATTACTGAAAATGATTTAAAAACCAGATTTGCAATAAATTCACCACGCTTAGCTATTGCTGGTCTGAACCCTCATGCTGGAGAAAATGGTGCAATAGGAAAAGAAGAAGAAAAAATTATTATTCCCGCTATTGAATATCTTAAAAAAAGAGGACTGAATATTATAGGTCCCCTCTCTCCTGATATAATGTTTCATGAACGTATAAGGCAAACATATGATGTTGCTCTTTGTATGTACCATGATCAAGCTATTATCCCTGTTAAAACATTAGACTTTGATACTACTGTTAATGTTACCTTAGGATTACCTTTCATTCGCACTTCCCCAGACCATGGCACTGCTTTTGATATTGCAGATAAAAAAATAGCTTCTCCTGAAAGTTTTATTGCTGCTCTTAAACTTGCAGACCAACTTGCAAAAAACAATCCAATCATATGCTAATAGATAATCTTCCTCCTCTCCGTAACGTCATCAGTAAATATAAGTTACAAGCTAATAAATCTTTGGGACAGAATTTTATTTTCGATCTTAATTTAACAGCTAAGATTGCTCATCAAGCAGGCAATATAGAAGGAAAACCTGTTCTTGAAATTGGTCCTGGTCCTGGTGGTTTGACTCGCGCTTTACTTGCAAAAGGCGCTATTGTAACAGCGATAGAACGTGACGAGCGTTGTATGCCAGCTCTTTTAGAAATAGAAGAGCACTATCCACAAAAACTCAAGCTTATTTTTAATGATGCATTAAAACAAGATTTTCCAAAGCTTTTTGAAGCATATCCGGAAAAACCGCGAATTATTGCAAATCTTCCATATAATATTGGAACACAACTCTTATTAAATTGGCTTTTAACAAAATCATGGCCCCCTTTTTATGAGTCAATGACTTTAATGTTTCAACGTGAAGTCGCAAAGCGTATTACAGCAACTGCTCAATCTCCTTACTACGGTCGTCTCAGCATATTGACTGGTTGGCGTAGTATTGCAAAAATCGCTTTTGATATTCCTCCTCGAGCCTTCATACCAGAGCCAAAAGTAACTTCTTCCGTTGTTCACATTATTCCACGCTTACAACCTCTCGCTTGCTCTACACAAAAATTAAGCCTCGTCACAAAAATTGCTTTTGGACAAAGGCGTAAAATGCTGAGACAAAGCCTTAAAACTATTGGAGGTGAAACACTTTTAGAAAAAGCTGGTATTGATGGAACACGCCGAGCGGAAACACTTTCTATTTCTGAATTTGTAACTTTAGCTAACCTAATCACTTAAAGAAATAGAATCCTTATTAATTTAAAGATTCTCTTAAAATGATAAGCTATTAATCAATTTTTTCAACAATAAGCTCATCAATAAAAGACTCAAGAAAATTACAACGCTTACGTTTCATTGTTTCTGCTAAATATATCGATTTAATAAGCAATAACGACTGATTCAAATCTTCGTTAATTACAACATAATCGTAAGAGCGCCATTGCTGAATTTCTGTTCTTGCATTGTTTAATCGCAAATTAATAATATCTTGGCTATCTTCTGCTCGACGATGTAAACGAGCAACAAGCTCCTTCATTGATGGAGGAAGAATAAAAACAGAAACAGTATCACCCGGCATTTTTTTTTGAAGTTGTTCAGTCCCCTGATAATCAATATCAAACAACATATCCCGACCAGCGTTCAATGCATTTTCAACACTTTCACGTAAAGTTCCATAATAGTTCCCATGAACTTCTGCCCACTCAATAAACTCGTCTCCTGCACACTTACGTTCAAATTCTTTTTTCGAAATAAAATGATAATGAACACCATCTACTTCACTAGGGCGCCTTGCCCGCGTTGTCATACTGATAGAAAGCTCTAATTGTTGATCTTTTAGAATTAACCGCGAAATTGTTGATTTGCCAGCACCTGAAGGAGAAGAAAGAATAAATAGAAAACCGCGACGTTTATTTTTTTTTTGAGCACTCAATTCATTATCAAATAATGTCATACTGTTACTTTTTTCAAAATTTTCTAAATATGAATTCTAAATTTAAGAAGATTTACTATTTTTCTAACGCCCGCCATTTACGAACGTTTGCATTATGTTCCTCCAAAGTTTTAGAAAAAACATGTCTACCTGAACCGTCGGCTACAAAATAAAGTGCATCACTTTTCGGAAAACTTGCCACTGCCTTTAAAGAATCGCGACCTGGATTTGCAATAGCTGTTGGTGGCAACCCATCAATTTTATAAGTATTATATGGCGTTTCTCTCTCAAGATCTGACTTATAAATTGGACGATCTACAGGTTTACCTTTTCCACCAAAAATACCATAAATTACCGTTGGATCAGATTGAAGACGCATACCCTTAGCAAGACGATTATAAAATACTGCAGCCACTTGCGGTCTCTCTGCTGCAATCCCTGTTTCTTTTTCAACAATTGATGCCAATATAACAAACTCATCAATAGACTTGATGGGTAAGTCTGGGGAACGAGTAGCCCATATTGCATTAATTAATTTTTTTTGTTCTTCACATAACCTTTTTATAATTTCGACACGTGTTGTGCCACGAATAAAATGAACAGTATCCGTCACCAAACTGCCTTCTGGAGGTAAAACTTCCGGAAGATCACCAATCAAAATTTCATTGGCTGATAACCGGTCAAATACTTGTTGAACCGTTAAACCCTCAGGCACTGTAAAACTATATTCAACAGACTTTCCTTTTACAAGAATATTCATAATATCATGCATCGAAGCATACGCCGGAATTAAATATTCACCGGCTTTAAGACGGGTTGTGTTTTGGTAATAACCAACCCCATAAATAAAAATATCAGATGATCGAATAAGACTACGTTTTTCAAGCAATGATGCAATTTCACGAATTCCTTTTCCAGAATCAATAAGAATAACTTGTTCTTTCTCAGCAATCCCTTTACCCTCAAAAATGTTCTTTACAATATAGAGAGAAATACCAACAACTAAAAGAACAACCACAACAAGCGTTAGAAAAAAATTACCGAGAATAATAAACGGATTGCGCAAAATATGCGATCTTTTCCGTTTTTCATGTAACAATCCATTATTATTTGGCGGATAACTTAATGAAAAGTCATTTATATTCTTCAATGATGACTTACTTTTTGCATCAAACATAACCTACTAACCTTAATAATTTCAGGTATTTTACTAATAATTTCTCACTCAAATCTTATAGTCAAAAAGCTCATCAAGGCAGCCATAACAAATGAAACTACTTAGTTATTCACTAAAACGCCGCATTACTAAAGATGCGTTTGTTCCACCAAAACCAAATGAATTAGAAAGAACTATATCAATTTTTCTCTCACGTGGTGTATACGGCACAAGATCAATTTTTGTTTTAACAGATGGATTATCAAGGTTAAGTGTTGCTGGAGCTATATTATCCCGTATAGCTAAAATACAAAAAATAGCCTCAGCTGCACCAGCTGCACCAAGTAAATGCCCAATAGATGATTTAGTTGATGACATTGATACCTTCAACGCATGATGACCTAAAACACGCTCAACAGCAGCTAGCTCTATAACATCAGCCATCGTTGATGTACCATGAGCATTAATATAATCAATATCGCTCACATTCACTTGCGCACGCTTAAGAGCCAATATCATACTACGCTGCGCACCTTCACCACTCTCCGAAGGAGCTGTAATATGATAAGCATCACCAGACAAACCATAACCAATCACTTCTGCATAAATGCGAGCGCCCCGCTTTTTTGCATGTTCAAGCTCTTCCAAAACAACAACAGCAGCCCCTTCACCCATAATAAAACCATCACGATCGGCATCATAAGGACGTGATGCACGCTCAGGTTCATGATTATACCCGGTAGAAAGAGCTTTACAGGCAGCAAAACCAGCAAGAGATATGCGATTAACTGGAGATTCAGCCCCCCCTGCTACCATCACATCTGCATCACCTAATGCAATTAAACGAGTTGCATCACCAATTGCATGAGCACCGGTCGAACAAGCTGTTACAACCGAATGATTAGGACCACGTAGACCATATTTGATGGAAACATAACCAGAAGCAAGATTAATCAAACGGCCTGGAATAAAAAAAGGAGAAATTCGCCGTGGACCTTTATCACGAAGTGTATAACCAGCCTCAACAATGCCCTCAACACCACCAATACCAGAACCAATCATAACACCCGTCTGTATCTGCTCTTCATCACTTTTGGGAAACCATTCAGCATCTGCAAGTGCCTGATCAGTAGCAGCTATTGCATAAGTAATAAATGCATCAACCTTACGCTGATCCTTAGGCTCCATATGTAAATCAGCATTATATGTACCATTTGTTCCATCCCCTAAAGGAATACGGCCAGCAATTTGACATGGTAAATCAGCCACCTCAAACTCAGTGATGCGTCGAATACCACTTTTCCCTTCAAGAAGCCGCTTCCAACTCCATTCAACATCACTAGCGAGTGGAGATACTAATCCCAAACCAGTAACAACAATACGTCTCATGTTTCTAACCTTGAACCACCCACCTCTAGAAACCATATTGTCAAAATATGCCCTAAACTAAAAAATCAGGCAAAAGCATAAAATACTTTTGCCCTTTAAGTAAGATTATAGAGAAGCTTTATCAATAAACTTCACTGCGTCACCAACTGTGAAGATTGTCTCAGCAGCATTATCCGGAATTTCTATACCAAACTCTTCTTCAAAAGCCATCACAAGTTCAACCGTATCAAGGCTATCTGCTCCTAGATCATCGATGAAGCTAGCATTTTCTACGACCTTATCTGCGTCAACTCCGAGATGCTCTACGATAATCTTCCTAACGCGCTCTTCTGTATCACTCATATTGAATCCTCGAATTATATTGTTTTCCTGTACTTGGTCAGCGATATAAGTTTATATAATCAAGTAATAGATGCATTGCTCCAAAACTTTAGCGATAAAACATAGAACATTCCGTGAATATCTCCTCTTAAATGTACTAAATTGATACCCTGATAAGTCGAACAATTACCATACTTAAAGAAATAAACTTACTGTTTTATTTCATTTATCGTTATCTAAAATAATAATGATTATAAATCAATGTAGAATACAGCAAATACTCAAATCATTGCCATACCACCATTGACATGTATTGTTTGTCCAGTCACATATCCTGCCTCATCACTCGCTAAATAAACAACTGCAGAGGCTATTTCTTGCCCTATTCCCATACGCTTCATTGGAATTGTAGCCATAATTTTTTCTTTCTGCTTTTCATTCAATTGATCAGTCATCGCGGATTGAATAAATCCTGGAGCAATACAGTTAACTGTTATATTTCGCGATGCAACTTCTTGTGCCAATGACTTTGAAAATCCTATTAAACCAGCTTTCGCAGCACAATAATTCGTTTGTCCAGGATTACCAACAACACCAACAATAGAAGTTATATTAATAATACGTCCATAACGCCGCCGCATCATATTATATGTTAGCTCACGTGTTAAAGTAAAGGCAGCTGTCAAATTCACTGCCAATACATCATCCCAATCCTGATCCTGCATACGTACAAAAAGACCATCTCGAGTAATACCAGCATTGTTAACAAGAATATCAATTCCATCCATCTCTTTCTCTGCTGTTTTAGCCAATTGCTTGACAGCATCACAGTTAGAAAGATTAGCGGGGAAAATAAAAGTGTCTTTACCAAGATCTACAGCAATTTCTGTGAGTCTTCCTTCGCGCGTTCCATGCAACCCAACAATAACTCCTTGTGCATGTAAAGCACGAGCAATTGCTTCACCAATATCTCCTGATGCTCCTGTTACAAGAGCTTTACGACCTGTTAATTCAAACATTTTTTAGACTCCTTAAGATTAAACACCTAGCACTTGTAATGCTGATTCAATTTCCTCAGCCGTACCAATTGTCAAACCATTAATATCCTTATTAATACGGCGCGCTAAACCTGTTAATACTTTTCCAGAGCCAACTTCAAAAAGAACATCAACCTTATTAGCTCCAAACCATTCGATTGTTTCACGCCATCGCACCCGCCCAGTAACCTGTTGAACAAGAAGCATAAAAATACGTTCCGGATCACTTTCTGGTGTAACAGAAACATTCGCAACAAGCGGAACAACAGGTGCTTTTTTATTAACAGCTCTAAGGGCGTCTTTCATCGCATCAGCAGCAGAACTCATCAAAACTGAATGAAACGGCGCTGATACAGAAAGAAGCAATGTACGTTTAGCTCCTTTTTGTGAAGCAATCTTGATAGCTGACTCGACAGCTTTTGCTTCACCTGAAATAACAATCTGTCCACCGCCATTATCATTAGCGATTTGACACACTCCCTCTCCTAAAACGAACTTGCAAATTTCTTCAACATCTTGCTCATTCAAGCCAATAATTGCCGCCATTGCACCTTCACCAACAGCAACAGCTGTTTGCATAGCATTTCCCCGAATCCGTAAAAGTTTTGCTGTATCAGCTAAACTAAATGTACCAGCAGCACAAAGTGCCGAATATTCTCCTAAAGAATGGCCAGCAACAAATTTCACCTTCTTTGCTATATCAAATCCCAACTTTTCCATGACACGAATAATTGCCATAGACACGGCCATCAATGCTGGCTGTGCATTTGCCGTTAATGTCAAAACCTCTTCTGGTCCTTCAAAAATAATTTGTGATAATTTCTCACCTAAAGCATCATCAACTTCCTCAAAAACCATGCGTGCTTCAATAAATTGCTCTGCAAGTACTTTTCCCATACCAACAACTTGGCTTCCCTGTCCTGGGAAAGTGAATGCTGCTACCATCATCATCTCCAAAATTAAATTTTAGATTTATCTTCTTTTCAACCAATTCAATAAACATAAATTACAACAAATCAACTTAATTTAAAATTGAGTACCTATATGAAAATTATATTTCAAAGGTGGAATTTGATATAGAAATTTAGGAAAATATGATGCAACAAACCGAATAATAAACCAACTTACAAAACTTCCTAAAACCACACCAGCCAAAACATCAAAAGGATAGTGTACACCTGTAAAAACACGTCCCCAACAAATTAATAACAAAAATATCAATGCAAACTTAGAAGCAATTTTGTATCGATACAAATAAAGATTAACAAAGTAAGACACAATAACTAATGCATGATTACTTGGAAAAGAAGCTGTTTCCCGATGTTTAATAAGAGGTCGCATCAAACCTGCAACAAATGGACGTGGACGATAATAAATAAGAGAAATAATATAACCTATAATAAGAGCAACACAAATACTAAGACCAATACTTAAAGCAACACGCCTTTCCGTACATCCACCACAAAACCATAATACACAAAGATGTATAGGAATAATATAAATTAAAAACTTTGCACAAATGATACCAAACCAAACAAAAATCAAATCCATTTGATTACTCTTAGCAAGCATTTCGAAAAGTGCTATATCAATCTGGTGTAAAACGTTCATTCTTATCTCACTTAATATATCATTATCTTCCTATTATATCATTTTTTACTAAAGGAAACAGTAATATGATAAAGTTAAAGTGAAACGCAAAATGTATAAAAAATATCCCAAGACTCAATAAATGATATTTTTTGTAAACACCAACTTGCTATTTTTAAAGATAAGCTGTAAATATTTAATGTTCATTACCGGTATTTGGCTGGGGGTTGAACGGAGGGCTGGGAAAAACCAGTGGGAATATAATAATTCCGGCCTCCTGTGTCTCCGCTCTCGAGTGTCTCGAATACAAACGCGCCCTTTCTTCTTTGGATTTTCCAATAAAGACAAGTCGCAGAGGCTTTGCGCCAAAACTAGTAGAATTTAATTGAAGAAAGGCAAAATAATGGCTCTTTATGAACATATATTTCTTGCCCGACAAGATATTGCACCACAGCAAATTGATGAGCTTTTAGAAACTTACAAAGGCGTTATCGAAGCGAATGGTGGAAAAGTTGGGCGTGTAGAGAATTGGGGTCTTCGTTCTCTTGCTTACCGAATCCGCAAAAATCGTAAAGCTTATTACGTATTGATAAATATTGACGCTCCAGCATCAACAATTGCTGAACTTGAGCGTCAAATGCGTATTAATGAGGATATTTTGCGTTATATGACTGTCCGCGTAGAAAAACATGAAAAAGAACAATCGACAGCACTTTCAGGCCTCAACCGTGATAGCTTCTCTAATCAAAATGAAGAGAAAGCTCAAAATCTGCACCGTCAACATGAAAATCCAACAGGAGGAATAGCATGATGACTGATATTCAACAAACTTCGATACGTCGTCCTTTTCATCACCGCCGTAAAACATGTCCATTTTCGGGTGCAAATGCTCCTAAAATTGATTATAAAGATATCAAGCTGTTACAGCGTTATATTTCAGAGCGTGGGAAAATTATTCCTTCGCGCATCACAGCTGTTAGTCAGAAAAAACAACGTGAATTAGCAAATGCTATTAAGCGTGCTCGTTTTCTTGGCTTACTTCCATATGTTGTCAAATAAATTTTAATTTATTATGTAGCCAGAATTTTTTCTGGCTACTTATTCTTTTTCTTTAATACTTTACAAAACATATTTTAATTATAATATATCCAAAAAAGTTGGGGTATTATATACCTCTAACTGCAAAAGGCAGGACAGCGATCAATGAAAGATTCCTATTCTTATAAAACAATAATCGGCGTTTTAGCAGGACTGTTTACTGCTGTTATAGGGATGGCAATCATCAATGTTTCAAATATCATTCCCTATTGTTCTCTTTTTTTAGGTTGTTTTATTTCTCTTCCAATCTTTATCGCAGCATTTAGATATGGTACATTACCTAGCCTTATTGCTTTAATTAGCGCTACTTTTGTTCTTTCCATAACCAATAATATTTATATTGGTTTTAGTTTTATGTTGTTGTTTTTTCTTCCTGCTGTTTATGCTTCTTGGCTCCTTGGATTTGCACAACCAGTACAAACAATACAAGAAGAAAATTCGTTGATGTGGTATCCATTACCACCAATTATTTTTCTTTTAACAAATTTTATTGCCTGTATATCAACTTTTATTGGAATTTATATTCAAAATCATCCATCTTCTCCTATTATTGCAAAGCAAATTACCGAGAATATAGTACAGACTATGCGACAATCGCAGTCTATAAACGAAACTAATATTCTTTCTTTTACTGAACTTGTAATGACACATACAGCAACTCTAACAGCAGTAATATTGACCGTTTACAGTTTATTGTTTTTTATTGCAAATCTTTACTTTTCAATGATGATAGCACGCCATATAAATTGTTTGAAAAGACCTCGTGATGATTGGAAACAAAATTTCCGCCTTCCAATTTGGGGACTTATCATTTTCATTTTTGCTTTTATAGCCGCAATGATTGAAACCAATTCTATTTTAAATTTAGGCGCAAATGTTTTTATCACTGCCTATACATTTATCATATCAGTTACTGGTCTAGCATATCTCCATAATATTACAAAAGAAATAAGTGGTCGAACGATAATATTATCTTTTGTTTACATTGCTATTTTAACTGTTATTTTTACTGTACCTATTTCTTTTATGCTGCTGCTTATGGGCATTTGGGCAACCATTCAATATAACAGCCAATCACACAAATCTCACTAATTGATTTAATTCGAAAGGAAAAACTATGGATATCATTTTGCTTGAACGCATCACTCATCTTGGTCAGATTGGTGATATTGTCTCAGTTAAAAATGGCTATGCGCGCAATTTTCTATTACCTCAAGGTAAAGCTTTACGTGCTAATGAAGCCAACAAAAAGCACTTTGAAACACAGCGCGCACAGCTTGAAGCTCGTAACCTTGAACGCAAAAACGAAGCTCAAAAAATTTCTGAAAAACTTGATGGACAATCATTTACTATTATCCGTTCAGCTGGTGAAACAGGACAACTTTACGGTTCCGTATCAACACGTAATATTGCTGATATTATAACAGAGAATGGCTTTTCGATTGAACGTAACCAAATTGAACTTAATCACCCTATTAAAACCATCGGTCTTCACACCATTTCTCTCAGCTTACACCCCGAAATTCAAGTTTCTGTAACAATTAATATTGCACGCTCAACTAGTGAAGCGGAGCGTCAAGAAGCAGGTGAAAATCTGACTTCTACTGAAGCAATATATGGTACTCAAGAGCAACCATTAACAAAAGAAACTGATAACCATGTAGAAAACAATCTTAATGAAGAAAGTCACAGTTAATGAACATCTTTTTCTTACTTAACTGTTTGTTTTTTCTTCTCTCCCATTAAAATTGGTATATCATGATAATATTTAGCCGAAAGGCTAAATATTATTAATAGGAAGATTGTTATGGAAGAAACCGGCATCTCTAATCTGATCCCTCAGCAAAAAGAAGAATCCACATTTTTTCGGCAGATGCCACATAATATTGAAGCTGAACAAGCATTGCTTGGCGCGATTCTTATTAATAACGATGCACTTGATCGCGTGTCAGATTTTTTAAAATCAGAACATTTTTTCCAACAATTACATCAACAACTCTTTGAAGTTGTATCACAAATTATCAAAAAAGGAAAACTGGCAACCCCTGTCACTATCAAACCTTTTATTCCAGCTGAAGAAAAAATTGGAGATATTACTGTATTTAATTATGTTATTCGTTTAGCTAAAGAAGCGGTAACAATTATTAATGCTGAAGATTATGGACGAGTAATTTATGACCTTTTTATCCGACGTTCCTTGATTAATCTTGGAAATGAAGTTGTCAATACCTCATTTGAGGCCCCTTTAGAATTGACACCAATTCAACAAATTGAAAAAATCGAGCGTGATTTATTTCAGCTAGCAGAAAAGGGAAAATATGGTGGTGGATTTGAGAGTTTTGATGAAGCTATTAAAAAAGCTATTGATATGGCAGGAATAGCAAAAAAGCGATCTTCACGATTATCAGGTATTGCTACTCACATAAAAAAGCTTGATGAACAAATGGGAGGATTACAGCCTTCTGATTTAATTATCATTGCAGGACGTCCTGGTATGGGAAAAACTGCTCTTGCTACCAATATTGCTTTCAATATTGCTAATACTTATAACTGTGATACAAAAAAAGAATCATCGCCAGACAATGAGGGGGGAATTGTCGGATTCTTTTCGCTTGAAATGTCATCAGAACAACTTGCAACACGTATTATTTCTGAGCAAATAGAGGTCTCTTCTTCTAACATTCGTCGAGGCAATATCTCAGAAGAACAATTTGCAAAATTATTACGCATAATGAATCGCCTACAAAAAGTTCCACTTTATATTGACCAAACGGGTGGCATATCGATCACACAATTAGCTGCACGTGCACGTCGCCTCAAGCGACAACACGGTTTAGATGTTTTGATTATTGACTACATACAGTTAATGACAAGCAATTCAAAACGCTCATCTGAAAGTCGCGTTCAAGAAATTACAGAAATCACCACAGGATTAAAGGCTTTAGCTAAAGAGCTTAATGTTCCCATTATTGCTCTTTCACAGCTTTCACGCCAAGTCGAAAATCGGACAGATAAACGTCCACAACTATCAGACTTACGTGAATCTGGTTCAATTGAGCAAGATGCGGATGTTGTTATTTTTGTATATCGTGAAGAGTATTATCTCAAAAATGAAGAGCCTAAGATAGGAGGTCCAGAACATTTAAAATGGCAAGCATCAATGGATGAAGTTTTTGGAAAAGCTGATATTATCGTAGCGAAGCAACGCCATGGACCAACAGGCATAGTCAAACTCTCTTTCCAAGCTGATTTCACACGCTTCAGTGATCTGGCAGACAGTAATTATCTTCCAGAACAATATGGTTAAACCATTATGGTACGTAATCGTCTTCAATTTATTTGCCAAGATTGTGGCACAGTCCATTCACGTTGGGCTGGAAAATGTCACTCCTGTGGAAATTGGAATTCTCTTACTGAAGAAGGTACAAATAGCGGTGTAGGAAGTGGCCCTCCTAAAAATATTCGTAAAGGTCATATAGTTACACTTACATCTCTTTCTGGAGATATCGAAAATGTTCCGCGTATCCATTCTGGCATTGCTGAGCTTGATCGTGTTACCGGAGGTGGTTTTGTCCGTGGATCAGCATTACTGATTGCTGGCGATCCAGGCATAGGAAAATCAACATTACTAACACAAACAGCAGCAGCTTTATCGCAAAAAGGGTATAATGTCATCTATGTATCAGGTGAAGAAGCTATTACACAAATTCGCTTACGTGCACAAAGACTTAATGCTACAAATACAGCAGTTCAACTCGCTGCTGAAACTAATGTTGAAGATATTCTAGCAACTTTAAATACACATAAAAAACTTGATATGGTCATCGTTGATTCCATTCAAACTTTGTGGTCAAATTTAGCAGATTCAGCACCTGGAACCGTAACACAAGTCCGCATCAGTGCTCAAGCAATGATCCATTTTGCAAAAAACACAGGAGTTTCTGTTGTTCTTGTTGGTCACGTCACAAAAGATGGACAAATTGCTGGACCTCGTGTTGTCGAACATATGGTTGACGGAGTTTTTTATTTTGAAGGTGAAGGTGGACACCATTATCGAATTTTAAGAACTATGAAAAACCGCTTTGGACCAACGGATGAAATTGGCGTCTTTGAAATGTCTGATAGAGGATTACGGGAAATTTCTAATCCATCTGAATTATTCTTAGGTGAGCGTAATGAAAAAGCGCCGGGAGCTGCGGTTTTTGCAGGAATGGAAGGTACACGCCCTATATTAGTAGAAATTCAAGCTCTTGTTGCTCACTCTTCGCTTGGTATGCCACGGCGTGCTGTCGTGGGATGGGATGGGAATCGTCTTTCGATGATTCTAGCCGTATTAGAAGCTCATTGTGGTATCCGCTTTGGACAACATGATGTCTATCTTAATGTTGCAGGTGGTTACCGAATATCAGAACCTGCAGCTGATTTAGCAGTTGCAGCAGCTTTGGTATCTTCTCTTGCAAACATCCCTCTTCCAACTCACTATGTGTATTTTGGTGAAGTCAGCCTCTCAGGAGCAATCCGTTCCGTTGCACATTCAGGACAACGCATTAAAGAAGCAAAAAAGCTAGGATTTCAAGGAGCTTTTCAACCTATAACAACAACAGAAATAATAAAATCACAAAATTTTCAACAACATACATTCTCTGATCTTCCTGAATTGATTGCGGCTATTACTTCAGATGAAAAATGCTCTGTACTACAAAAAATAATTAAAGAGAAAATTCCATAAAACGCAAAAGATTCTTGATATAAAAATAGAAAGTCGACATAACCAAAAATCAAAAATATATTTCTATACATTTTTATACTGATTATAACGAAATGCAACGCATATATCATATATAAGGAATCAAAAAATGAGTGTAACAATTCTAGACGGTATTGTCGTAGTAGTTATCCTATTTTCTTCTTTTCTAGCCATGCTTCGCGGTTTCTCACGTGAAGTGTTATCATTCATTTCCTGGATAATTGCAGCAGTTTCAACATTTTATTCATTTAAACTTATATTACCCTTCACTGAACAATATCTCTCGAATAAAATGATAGCATTGGTTATCACATTTTTCATGATTTTTATCACTGTTCTTGTCATTACTTCTATCATCACTATGAAAATTGCTGATTTTATTATTGATAGTCGAATTGGCGCACTTGATCGTACCGTTGGATTTATTTTCGGAGCATTTCGTGGCTTATTAATCGCTGTCATCAGCATACTGCTTATTAATGCACTTGTTAAACCTGAACAACAATCCGATTGGCTAAAAAATGCACAAACAAAACCTATGTTAGATTCACTGAGTAAAAAAATAGCAGAAATGATGCCAAAAGATCTTGATTATACCTTTGAAATAATAGAAAAATTCTTTAAAAAAGATGACACCTCAGATAATTAAATTACAAATATTATTAGACGAATTAACGATGCTCTTATTCACAGAATAAGAAATGGTTTTATTAAGAATGAGCTTTAAATCATATGGAGTCTATGATATCGGCTATTTCTTACGTCATAACTGAAAGAATATGATGACAAAAATCGACGTCTCTTGTCAGGAATTTTCGTTAGATGACGATACACTTCATGAAGAATGTGGGGTATTTGGTATCCTTGGACATGAAGAAGCAGCAACACTGACAGCTCTTGGGCTACATGCGTTACAGCATCGTGGACAAGAAGCTGCAGGGATTGTTTCTTATCATAACAAGATGTTTCACCAAGAAAAACATTTAGGTCTTGTAGGTGATCACTATACAGATTCTGCAACATTAGCTCGCCTACCAGGAGATCGTGCTATTGGACATACCCGCTATTCAACCACAGGTGAAGTAGCATTACGCAATGTACAGCCTCTTTTTGCAGAATTAAATGCTGGAGGCATTGCTATTGCTCATAACGGCAATCTAACAAATGGCCTCACATTACGCCGCGAATTAATTGCCTCTGGTGCTATCTGTCAATCAACATCAGATTCTGAAGTCTTTCTCCACCTTATTGCTCGCTCACGCCATGAATCATCATCCGATCGCTTTGTTGATGCTATTCGGCAAGTAGAAGGTGGATATGCTATGTTAGCATTAACACGTACTAAACTAATTGCCGCACGTGATCCAACAGGCATTAAACCACTTGTTATGGGTGAGCTTGATGGTAAACCAATCTTTTGTTCAGAAACCTGTGCTCTTGATATTATTGGAGCGAAATATATTCGTGATGTTAAAAATGGTGAAATCATTATATGTGAAATACAAAAAGATGGTCAAATCACTACAAAAATTATTAAACCAGAAATAGAGAAGCCAGAAAGGCTTTGTCTTTTTGAATATGTCTATTTTGCCCGTCCTGATTCAATTGTCGGAGGACGAAGTGTCTACGTAGTCCGAAAAAATATGGGTATACATTTAGCACGAGAAGCACCTTGTGACGGTGATGTTGTGGTTCCTGTTCCTGATGGGGGTACGCCTGCAGCAATTGGTTATGCACAAGAAATTGGAATTCCTTTTGAGTTGGGCATTATTCGTAATCATTATGTTGGTCGTACTTTTATTGAACCAACTCAACAAATTCGTGCTTTCGGTGTTAAATTAAAGCATTCTGCAAACCGTTCTATTATTGAAGGAAAGCGTGTTATTTTAATCGATGACTCAATTGTACGTGGAACAACATCTGTAAAGATTGTAAGAATGCTCCGCAACGCAGGAGCAAAAGAAGTTCATATGCGTATTTCCAGCCCAATGATTTTATATCCCGATTTTTATGGTATCGATACACCTACAATTGAGAATCTTTTAGCTAATCAATATCCAAACCTACAATCCATGTGCAATTTTATTGGTGCTGATTCATTAGACTTTCTTTCAACTGATGGTCTATATCTTGCTGTTATAGGAGAAAAACGAAACAATTCTCATCCACAATTTACTGATCATTATTTCACTGGTCATTATCCTACACATCTTACTGATCAAAAAAGTACTCCAATAGTTCATAAATTGTCTGTCCTGAAAACAAGAAATTAATAATGATAAAATCTGATTTTGATCTTACTGGATGTGTTGCTCTTGTCACAGGGGCCTCTAAAGGAATTGGTTATCATCTAGCATTAGAGCTAGCAAAACGCGGCGCTCATATTATTGCACTTGCACGAACAATAAGTGGTTTAAAAACGCTTAATAATGAAATTAAAAAAAAAGGTGGTTCTGCAACATTAGTATCACTCGATTTGCATAATATGGAAGCCATTGATGAATTAAATGTATCAATTGACGAATGTTGGAAGTGGAAGAAACTTGATATTTTAGTTGCAAACGCTGCAATCCTAGGGACTCTTTCACCAATAGCTCATATCGAAAATGCAATGTTTGAAGACATTTTGCAAATAAATCTTACCAGTCAATGGCGTTTAATGAAAGCGGTTGAACCTTTATTGCTCAAATCCAATGCTGGACGTGCTATCCTTCTGTCATCAAGTGTTGCTCATTGCGCACGCGCTTCCTGGGGACCTTATGCAGCTTCTAAAGCCGCCCTAGAACTTCTTGCTCGTTGCTGGGCAGAAGAACTCAAACACACATCTATTAAAGTTAATTGCGTTAACCCAGGTGCAACACGTACTACAATGCGCGCACAAGCTCTTCCTGATGAAGATCCCCAAACCCTACCTTCTCCGCAAGAAGTTGCAGCAGAAATAGTCTATCTCTCATCACCTCACTTAAAAGAAACAGGAAAGCTTTTTGATGTTCGTAAAAAACGATTTATGAACTATCATATTCCTGATTAACCGTAATCTATATATACTACAAAACCAATTACAGCTTTTCTAGAACAAATACTTTACTTTTTTATAGCTAATTATAGAACTCTCTAATTATTCATTAGCTACCTATAATGTTTTTGATTTTTCCTTCTAAAGCAGCTTTTTTACTATAAGTCCAAGCACTATAGGGAAGAAAAGCCATATAACCAAAAGCTGTTATTAATAAAGTATACCACATATAAGTAGCCAGAAAACCAACATAAATAACAATAACTAGCATACATGGTATGACAATATCTCGCCTCAAATTATTACCTATTGTTTTTCCACTCCAAACTGGTAAACGACTTACTAAGAGAAAAGCAATAATCACAGTATAAAAACTAAAGAATAAAGCCCATCCCCAATTGAGGATTAAACCGACTCCCCCTAAATAAACAGGTAATAAAAGCATTAATGCACCTGCTGGTGCAGGAACACCAATAAAATAATTCCTCTGCCACTCTGGTATACCAGAATCATCTAGCATCACATTAAAACGAGCTAACCGCAAGCAACACGCAACACAGTAAACAAGCGCAGCTACCCAACCGACCTGATGAGCCTGAGTCAGTATAAAAGAATAAACAACAAGAGCAGGAGTAACACCAAAATTAATAACGTCAGCAAGTGAATCCATCTGCGCTCCAAAAGATGAAGTACCATCCATCGAACGAGCAACACGACCATCAGCTCCATCTAAAATTGCTGCCAAAAGTACTACCAAAATAGCTGATTCATAGCAATTCTCAAAAGCCAAACGAATACCATTCATTCCTGCACAAATTGCTAAAATAGTAATAATATTAGGAATAATATACCGCATCGGTATAGGTGAACGCCGCCGATGAGCAATATCACCACTTTGTCTTTCAGGTTCAAATGAAGAAAACGGTGAAGAATTTTTCATGTCTCATCCTAATCAAGTCTAAAGTCACTTACAGCAACGTCATCACCAAAAGAACCTAAAACTGTTTCCCCCGCAATTGCTATCTGACCAACTGCAACACGCAATTTTACATTAGCTGGCATATAAACATCAAGACGAGAACCAAAACGAATTAATCCAAAACGTTGTCCAGCAATAATTGAATCATCTGTTTTTTGCCAACAAACAATCCGACGAGCAATCAATCCTGCTATCTGAACGACACCAATTTTTCCATGTTCACTATCAATCACCATTCCATTACATTCACTAAATTGACTAGCTTTATCAAATTCAGCATTAGAAAATTTACCAGGACGATAAACGATAGACTCTATTGTCCCACTCATAGGAACACGATTGATATGACATGCAAAAATATTCATAAACACAGAAACACGTACCATTTCTTGATCGCCTAATCCCAGCTCTGCAGGCGGAACACATGGCTCAACAAAAGAAATACGACCATCAGCAGGAGAAAGAACCCAATTCGAATTCACAGGTATCACTCGCTCTGGATCACGGAAAAAATATATACACCACATTGTTAGAACAAGACCACACCAAAACAATGGACTCCAGATTAAACCTAAAATGAGTGAAACGACAAAAAATGCTACAATAAATGGATAACCTTCTTTGTGAATTGGGACAAATCCATTTTGGACAGATTTTACAACAGTCATATAACTTCCTATTCATAGATAATTTAATAATTAATAAATATTTTTCTTCCCCTATTTGTATATTTAATCAATCATTATACATACAATCAGCTACCATTTTATGTAATTTATTTATCACGATTAACAACACCTAGTTCATCCTCTTCACGCATTTTTCGTAATTTCTCTTCAGCTTGTGAAGCCTCAAGCTGCTTATTCCACATTGATGCATATAAACCTTTTTTGCATAAAAGATCAGCATGTGTCCCTTTTTCAATAATACAACCATTTTTAAGCACCAATATCTCATCTGCACCAACCACAGTTGAAAGACGATGAGCAATAATCAATGTTGTACGCCCGCTGCTTACAATATTCAATGCTTGCTGAATTTCCTGCTCTGTCGTTGTATCAAGAGCTGAAGTTGCTTCATCTAAAATCAGAAGTGGTGGTGCTTTTAAAAGTGTTCGTGCAATAGCTAAGCGTTGTTTTTCACCACCAGATAATTTAAGACCACGTTCACCAACTAAAGATTGGAATCCCTCTGGAAGCATTTCGATAAATTTCGACATCTGTGCCATTTCAGCAGCTTTGCGCATCTCTGCATCTGTAGCATTTGGGCGTCCATAATAAATATTATATGCAATTGTATCATTAAATAAAACTGTATCTTGTGGCACCATGCCAATCACTTCACGCAAACTTTTTTGAGTGACATCACGGATATCCTGTCCATCTATGGTTATTGCTCCCTCATTAACATCGTAAAATCGAAAAAGTAATCGAGAAATAGTTGATTTACCAGCGCCTGAAGGGCCTACGATTGCAACAGTTTTACCTCCAGATACTTCAAAATCAATATCTTTGAGAATTGGACGAGTTGAATCATAGGAAAATTTCACTCGATTAAACCGAATAGTACCGTGAGTCACCACAAGCGACTTAGCATTTGGTTTATCAATAATTTCTTGCGGAACATCCAAAAGATCAAACATTGCTTCAATATCCGTTAAACCCTGCCGAACTTCACGATAAATTGAGCCAATAAAATTCAATGGAATAGATAGCTGCATTAGCAGCGCATTAATAAAGACGAAATCTCCCAAAGTTTGCGTCGCATAAGCTACTTCGTAAGCTGACATTAACATAAGAATTGTCATCCCAATACCAAAAATAAGGGCTTGACCAAAATTAAGCCAGCTTAAAGAAGTCCAAATCTTCACTGCAGTTTTTTCATAACCAGCCATAGAATCATCAAATCGACGCGCTTCTAGAGTTTCATTGCAAAAATATTTAACTGTTTCAAAATTCAACAAAGAATCAACTGCACGTGTATTTGCTTCTGTATCCGCCGTATTCATCTCTTTCCGAATACTAATGCGCCAATCACTTGCCTTAATTGTAAACCAGGTATACAAACCAACTGTTATCGTAACGACAAGAAAATAATACCACCCATAACTTATATAAAAAATAAATGCTGCTAGAATAAATTCTAAAATAGTTGGTATTGTATTAAGAATTGAAAATCGAACAACGGCCTCAATTCCCTTTGTGCCGCGTTCAATAATGCGAGAAAGGCCACCAGTTTTCCGTTCCAAATGGAAACGTAAAGATAATTCATGTAGATGAACAAAAGTCTTATATGCTAATTGGCGAATAGCATGCTGACCAACGGTCGCAAAAAGAGAATCGCGCAATTGATTAAATCCAGCCTGAGCAATACGCGCAACGTTATAAGCCAAAACTAATATGATAGGCACTACCCAAATCGATGAAGAAGACCACACAGGTATCTTAAACGCTATATCAAGTGCATTCGTAGCATACTTAAAGAAATATGGAACAAATACGAGAATCAGCTTTGCTAAAATAAGGTAAAATACCGCCCATACAACGCGCATTTTTAGATCAGATCGATCTGATGGCCACATATAAGGCCATAAGTTATAAAGTGTGCGTAGGGTCTGACCTGAAGCCGCTGACACTGTTTTTATGATTCTATTCTGTTTCATAAAATCTTGACTTCTTTATTACCCATTTAATACGCACAAGAACAAGCTCCTATATTGCTCTTTCATAAAATTATATCATACCTTTTATCTAACTCTAGTAAACTGTACAATACAAATACATTTAAATTAAACCGTTCTTGGAAAAGGAACAAGAAATAATCCGCTGGAACGCTTATTATTCTTATCTATATTTTCATACCACTCTGCAACAAATAAATCTTCAATTTTTACACGCTTCTCTTTCAACTGTGTCTTAAGCCATTTCTTTGTTTTATTAATCTCTTTAAGATTTTCTTCAAGTATTTCACCATTTGTTACTAAAATAACAGACCTCTTACCTTCTTCTTTTTTAACAACAGAAAAATCACCATTCGTCTCTAATCGAACAAAATCTGCTTCATGTAAGCGACATCCTTTAATACTTAACATTGTCGCTAAATCATTTACACTGATCCCTAAACGCTTAATCTCATCAAGCTGAAAAACACCATCTACTATAAGTTTAGCATTTCCTCCTGCAATAAGCCGATGAAAAAATACTGAATATCGTGCAAAAAAATTAAAAGATGTAATTAAGATTTGCCAAATAAATAAAATAAGCAATAATTGGATACCACTAATATTTGGATTATAAATAACGCCTCCAATAATACCTCCCATAACAAAATTACTTACCAAATCAATTGGTGTAATTTGACTGAGACTACCACGACCTGTTGTCCTTAAAATAAACAAAAAAGCGATAAGACCCACAACTAGCTTAAGTGTGACATATCCATAACTGTATAATTCCATAAAATTCTCTCCTCATATTTATGAGAGCTACTCGAATATGGAAATGGAAATTAGAATAGTTTCATCTCCCACGTGGTTATACGCTCACCAGTCTGCGGATCCTTGCTATCTTTTAAAAAGATCCCCTCCACTGCAAGCTCATCACGAATTTTATCCGCAGCTGCCCACTCCTTATTATGGATAAGAGCAAGCCTTTCAGCAATACGCTGATCAATAAATTGTAAATTAAGATGTGTCTTGCCAATGAAGAGTGGACATTCTTTTTCCTTAACCAACTCCTGTCTCAATAACCCTAGAAAATCCATACCATGTGTAAGAGCTATAACATTGTGCTCTTTATAAAATTTCCGTAAAATAGTAATTGTATTTGAAGTATTAAGATCATTACTTAATGTTTTAATTAAAGAAGAATCAACAGTTTGATTATCTTCCAAACAGTATTTTTCACTACGAAGCAATTCATACCAGCGATACAACTCACTACTGGACTGTATTAAACGCTGCATTGTCCAATTTAAAGGCTCTCGATAATGCGTTTGTAACATCGAAAAACGTATAGATAAACCAGCCCAGATCTGTTTTACTTCAGCTGACAAAATATCTGCAAACTCAAAAAAATCATCCTCTAAGAGTGAACGAATAGTAATGAAATTCCCAAGACTTTTAGACATTTTTTTACCTTCAACTTGCAAAAAACCATTATGCATCCAAAAATTAGCCATCCGTTCTGTCCCAAAAACTGAACAACTTTGCGCAATTTCATTTTCATGATGAGGAAAAATCAAATCAATACCACCGCCGTGAATATCAAAAATATTTGCCGTCGGATCTTCACAAACAAAACCACCACCATAAGGAGATAACAACTTCGCCATCGACATTGCTGAACATTCAATATGCCAACCAGGACGACCTAAAACGGAAATTCCTGCTGGTGATGTCCAACCTGGTTCTCCTTGAGCAGAAGGTTTCCACAAAACAAAATCCATTTCCCCCTTTTTATAAGAAGCTACATCTATGCGTGCCCCTGCTCTCATTTCGTCAAGTGATCGTTTTGCAAACATACCATAACGAGGGTTATCTCCCATACTACTGACAGAAAATAATATATGATTATCCGCTATATAAGCGTGGCCCTTTTCAAGAAGCCTTTCAATCAAAAACCGTATTTCCTCCAAATGATCCGTTGCGCGCGGTTGACTGGTCGGCGGCAAGCAACCAAGCGCCAATGTATCTTGCTGAAATTGATAAGATGTATGTTCTGTTAATTGATGAATAGCATCATTAAGTTCTAGATCGGGATACTGAAGAGCTGCTTTTGCATTAATTTTATCATCCACATCGGTAATATTACGAACATATATAACATGGTTTTCACCGTAAATATGACGTAACAAACGAAATAAAACGTCAAAAACAATAACAGGACGAGCATTACCGATATGAGCGTAATCATAAACTGTTGGACCGCAAACATAAAGGCGTACTTTAGTAGCATCGATTGGTATAAAATCTTCTTTTCTCCGTGTCAGCGTATTATAAAACCGCAATTCTCCCATCATCACACTCCATTAGTGATACTTCTTAGCCATTCCCTTAAAATTGTTTACATCAATGCATTAATAGCACTGTAATAGCACTGTTTGAAAAGAAATCTCGCCCTGTTGCATCTACTACTAACATCAATTTTTATATATAATAAAAAAATAGCAATAAATGTTCATTAACAAACATACTAACTATGCATACTCAAATAATTAAAATAAATCAAACTGTTGATTGTTTTGAATATCGGATAATTTAACTGTTTAATTTGGTAAAGATATAACCTAAAAAAATATTTGATAACATATAGGTTGTCTTGTTAACTTGATTTGAAATGAGATAAAATTCGAAATCATCATACTAAGCTTATCATAAGGTCTATAACCTCATTTTTCTTGTAACGAGAACAATCAAGCCAACACACAATACTAGCACGATTTACCATAACAGGAATACGATGATGAATGGCATATAAATATTGAAGCAAATGACCACGTAATAATTGCACCCGTATCAATCAGTAATACATCTGCACCATTCTAGATTTCCATAAACTCTGCAGAACCAATAAACCGATATCCTTAGGATGAATGAAATTGTGTCTTTTTCATACCATATTTTTTGCATTCAAAAAATCTAACTGATAATTAAAAGTCACTTTATTCGTTATGAGCAAATGTTAACTGCCATTATCTATTAGATAATAATTTTCATCAAAATAGAATTATGGACAAGAAATACTCTGTAATCTGATGGAGAAAGAAAATTGATTGTATGAAAAAAAAAATAAATACTCTAAAATATTCAATTTTAATATTTTCATGATTATTTTCTTACGTCTATCATGCCCTAAATACTTACTGCACACCTATAGCGAATAAGAATGAGTGAACTATTTTGACTCTATTTATCAATATACAGTCCATAATAAAACTCCTCTATCCACTATTGAAATTCATAGAGATAATGTTAAAAGCGAGTAATAAAAATAATGAATAAGATATTGATAAATATATTTTTTTTAATTTTCTTCTTAATTCCAACACAAACTTTTGCACAACAATACCCACCTTATCATATCAAACTTTTACGATTAGTAGAAATTTTAGGATCTCTGCATTATCTACGTAATCTTTGTAGCCTTCCAACAAATCAATGGTATGATCACATGGTTGCATTAATTGAAGCAGAAAAACCAACTCCACAAATACGTGCTCACCTATATGAAACGTTTAATGCAGCTTACAGCGCTTTTTCAGAAAATTATCATCGTTGTACAGATTCAGCAATCGAAGCAGATCAAAGATATGTAAAAGAAGGTAATGCCTTATCCACAAGTTTACTTAAGCATTTCAATAATGAAAACTAGAAAAAATTGATAGCACTCTTATTTAACTGACATAAATAACTAGAAAACAAATAGATTACTTATAGGCAGTATAAAAATTTGACCCCTGATAAACGTAATTTTTTGCTACTCTTCTACTATAAATCTCTATAATCTCTACATTTCTAAATTTTTTGAGTAACTTTTCTCTCTCTTTATCAACTTTACCCAACGCTTTTATATAATCAGAAAATGACTCTATCTAGAATCCTTAAGACCCGTGAGATATCCCTATCATAAAATAATAACATCTTATGATTTTCTCAGAGAATCCAAATTTTAAGTTTTCAAATCTTACCAACTTGTCTCATGAAAGCCCATGAAATAATTGTTGCTTAAAATATACTATTAGCTGCAGACACAATTTAAATAAGCTGTTCTTGCATATTATCATCGTTATAATAAGAAGTAATATTCCAATAATTATTACTCCTAGCAAAGTAATTAAAAAACGATCCTACTATCTCATACATCCTTTTCTAACGAGTATGTACACTACTCTATAGTTTAGTTGTTTTATAGATAAAATATTCGTCTTTTTATTAAGAATAATCCAAAGAATTAAAAGAAAAAGACGACAAATAGAAATTGCAAAATTCTGCAATAATACTTATCCATTCCCAAAGAGTAGTACTACGATAACGCTTCTATAAATTTAACAGGTTCACCTTGCGAAGGCGTAACAATTTCACCTTCCCACATAACCCGCCTACCACGAATAATCGTCCCCACAGGCCATCCTTTTACCTTTTTACCATCATAGGGTGTCCAACCAGCACGCGAACCAACTAATGCATTCGTAATAATTTCCTCACGTTTAAGGTCAACAATAGTCAAGTCAGCATCATATCCAACAGCAATACGTCCTTTACAACTTATACCAAAAACGCGATTAGGACCATGCGAAGTAAGATCAACAAAACGTTCAAGAGACATTTGCCCTGCATTAACATGAGTAAGCATGATTGCTGCTGTTGTCTGTACACCTGTTATCCCTGAAGGCGATGAGGGATAAGGCTTATGCTTCTCTTCAAGTGTATGTGGAGCATGATCAGAACCTAAAATATCGATAATACCTTGCTGAACTCCATACCAAAGACCTTCACGATGACGTTTTTCGCGAATAGGTGGATTCATCTGAATTAATGTACCAAACCGTTGATAATCATCAGCGCTCAAAGTAAGATGATGCTGAGTAACTTCAACTGTTGCTATGTCTTTATGCTCTTTCAAAAAATCAACTTCTTCCGCTGTAGAAAGATGTAATATATGAATACGTGCCCCTGTTTCACGTGCGATTTTAACTAAACGCTGTGTACATTGTAAAGCTGTAACCTCATCGCGCCAAACTGGATGTGATGACACATCCTCTGTAACACAAAAAGCTTTACGTTCTTTAAGCCGTGCTTCATCTTCAGAATGAAAAGCTGTGCGACGGCGTGTATTTTGCAAAATAAGACGTACACTTTTATCATCGTCCACGAGAAGATTACCTGTCGATGATCCCATAAACACTTTAATTCCAACAACACCAGGAAGTCTTTCCAACTCTGCTAACTCATAAATATTATCACGCGTTGCTCCGACCCAAAATGCATAATCACAGTGCATCCGATGATATCCACGTTTAACCTTATCATTCAAAGCCTCTTCCGATATCGTTAATGGATTGGTATTTGGCATTTCAAAGACTGCTGTAACTCCCCCTAAAACAGCAGAACGAGAACCGCTTTCCAGATCCTCCTTATATTCCTTACCCGGTTCACGAAAATGTACTTGGCTATCAATGATACCAGGCAAAATATGAAGTCCTGTACAGTCAATTAGCTCTCCACTAGATGCACGTGTGAGATCACCAATTTCAACAATACGACCATTCACAACACCAATATCGCGCTTGCTGATACCATCATGATTAACAAGCGTTGCGCCTTTAAAAATTGTATCAAATGTTTTAAACATAGCCATGCTCCTTGTATATAACCTCTCTATCGTTATGTAACTCGAAGCAGAAAGGCAAGAACCATGATTGAAAAACAGAATGCCATAAATTTAAAAAACCGTAAAATTATTAAAGTCATAGGTGAAGAAGCAACAAATTTTCTGCAAGCTCTTATTACTACAGATGTAACAAAAATAAACTCACGAGAGCTCTTTCCTGGTGCCCTATTATCCCCACAGGGGAAGGTTATCGCTGATTTTCTGATTGGTAAAATAGACCAAAACTACATGATTGATATTGTGGCTTCCCTAGCTGACGTTTTTCATAAGCGCCTCACCCTCTACAAACTCCATAAAAAAATAGAAATTACAGAACCATTACAAGAGGTTATAAATGTTTTTTGGAATAATGATTTAGATAATTTAAATTTTAATTTAAGTTTTGTAGATAAACGCTTCCCAAAAAAGGAAAAAGTTATACGAACTTATGGAAAAATTCCTTTTCTTATTCCAGAATATAATACTTGTTGGGATCAAATGCGTATCCATTATGGGATAGCAGAAAGTGGTCAAGATTATGAAATAGGTAAAGTTTTACCCTATGATATTAATTATGATCAAATTCATGGACTTTTCTTCAACAAGGGATGCTATATTGGACAAGAGGTTATTTCACGAATGTATCATCGCAAAACAGCTCGCCGCCGTTTTTTAGTGGTTAAAAGCCAAGCTCCCTTAACCTCAGGCTCTACCATTAAAGCAGGTACAAAAATATTTAGTCAATTAGGAACATGCGTCAAAAATGAAGCTTTAGCCTTAATGCGTATTGACCATGTCAAAGAAGCTATTGATAAAAATCTTCAATTTACAGTAGATGATATTCCTGTAACTATTAATATTCCTGAAAATATGAATTTTACCTTCCCTGAAAACTCCGTAGAGGCTAACTAATGGCTAAAGCTGAATTATCACAAGATGGAACAACACGTGCGTGGCAAAGAATGCTTTCTGGTCGACGGCTCGATTTACTTAATCCTTCTCCTTTTGATATTGAAATTGAGGATATTGCCCACGGCCTAGCTCGCGTTGCACGTTGGAACGGACAAACAAAAGGAGAATATGCTTATTCTGTTGCACAACATTCACTTTTGGTTGAACAAATATTTCAGCAACTTTTCCCACAGTCCTCTAATGAAGAATGCCTCTTTGCTCTTCTTCACGATGCACCAGAATATGTTATTGGAGATATAATTTCACCTTTTAAAGCTGTAATAGGAAAATATTATGAGCGCGTAGAAAAACATATACAAGATATTATCCACATACGCTTTTCCTTACCTGTCAATCCACCTCAACAGATCCTAAAAAAAATCAAACAAGCTGATCGCATCGCTGCTTTTTATGAAGCCACCACTCTTGCTGGTTTTAGTAGAGCAGAAGCTCTTCGTTATTTTGGTCATCCAGGTAATATTGGATCTGATGAACTCAATTTACAACCATGTTCCACACAACAAATTGAAAATGCCTTTTTAACTCGTTTTAACGACCTTGATGTTCAAAAGCCATATTCTGGTTGTTGATTTTTTTATCATAACTGAAAGAATATAAAATTTCTATCATACGGTCATTACCTTAGTGAAGCATTAAGATTCTATTGTATCTCTTCCTATGAATCCCTTCAAAAATTTCTTCATCCCTTTTGTAGAACTGCCGTTTTAAATTCAATTTATTTGAGCTTGTAAACCTCTGAATCAGCTGGAAAAACGCGTGATTTGACATCATTCGCATAATTCCTAATTGCTGCATCCATCGCCTGCTCGAAAATACCATAACGACGTACAAATTTAGGTATATAAGCACCATAACCTAACATATCTTCCATCACCAAAATCTGCCCATCACACTGATTGGAAGCACCAATACCAATAGTAGGAATAGAAAGTTTCTCTGTAAGTTTTATCGCTAATGGCTCTACCACCCCTTCCACAACAACAGAAAAAGCACCTGCCGCTTCAATTGCTGTAGCATCCGCTTCAATTTGTAACCAATCACTTTCATTACGTCCTTGCATCTTAAAACCACCAAAACGATTCACCGCTTGCGGTGTGAGACCAATATGCGCCATAACTGGAATACCACGATTGCATAAAAAACTAATTGTTTCTGCCATATAAGTACCACCTTCAAGCTTCACCGCACCGCATCCTGTTTCTGCAAGAATACGGGATGCATTAGCAAAAGCTTGCTCTGGACTTTGCTCATAAGAACCAAAAGGCATATCGACAACAACAAGAGCACGTTTAGAACTACGCACAACAGCTTGTCCATGTAAAATCATCATATCCATACTAACAGGAAGTGTTGTATCAAACCCATATATAACCATACCAACGCTGTCACCAACCAAAAGCACATCACAATGTGAATCAGCAATCCGAGCGCTATAAGCCTGATAAGCTGTTAAAGCAACAATCGGTTCTTGTTTTTTTCTCGAACGTATTTCAGAAGCAGTAATACGCTTTATATCTTTATGAAGACTCATTTTTTCAGCCTTTTTATTGTAATATATATTGATCAATAAGTCTGACTTTACCAAAGCAAACGGTAAGCAATAAAACCGCAGGTTTGTTTAGTTCCTTTTTAATCGCACACAAAGTTTCCAGATCGCATAAATCTATTGCTTCAATCACAGCACGTGGTTCTTTTTGTAAAACAGAGCGAACAACTTCACACAATTTATCAACGGATCGTTCACCTTGCTCATAAAGCCTCTTAACAGCTTTAAGACTTTCAGGAATAATCCTTGCAGCTTTGCGATCTTCTAATGTCAAAAGTTTGTTACGTGAAGAACTAACAACTCCATCTGCATCGCGTAAAATAGGTACACCGACAATTTCAACAGGAAAAGCCAAATCTTTAACCATACGACGGATAATCAAAAGCTGTTGAAAATCTTTTTCCCCAAAAAAAGCTTTATCTGGTTGAACAATATTAAAAAGCTTAGCAACAACACTGGTCACACCACAAAAATGTCCTGGACGTAATTTCCCCATCAAAATACGTGATAAGTTTTCTACTTCTACAATTGTTTCATTGCCTAACGGCCACATTTCTTCTATAGAAGGCGCAAAAACATACTCAACATTCTCCCTTTTCAATAAAGAGCAATCCCCTTCTAGATCTCTTGGATATACATTAAAATCCTCATGACGACCAAATTGTTTGGGATTAACAAATACAGAAACCACTACACGATCACACATTGACCGTGCCTGTTGTACCAATGCAAGATGGCCATTATGTAATGCCCCCATAGTCGGTACAAAACCAATTGACAGCCCTAAGCGCCTCTCCTCTCTGAGGTGTTGACGCAACCCAGCAATTGTTTTTAAAATTTGCATTTTATTTACTTTCACAAAATCAAAATGTTGATGCTTTCATACAAAATCGCCGTTCAAACAATTGTATCAAACTAACACGCAAAGACAACTGTTTTATACCTCTCGCTTCCCAAACATAGCGTGTTAAAAAAAAATTTGTCAGAATTAATCCTTTGCTTATATCATTAAAATCAACAGGATAAACGCTTTTTTGTACAAGGAATTGTGGTAAAAGTAAAAGCTTATCTTTCCAAGGACGTCCTATTTCTTCACATACAGCACGTCCCGATTTTGGAGAAACATAATAAAGTTTTTCTTGACGGCCTGTTACAGCACAACAAGATAAATCAAGCCCAAAACCAAGTTCTTCAAGCAGTAGAAGCTCAAAACGTACAAGCAGTTCAGCATTTATAAATGGATCCTCAAAATTTTGCATAAAAAAATATAACATATCATACAAAACAGGATGAGGATCACGCTCAGGAAGAAGACGTAAATAAAAAGCCATCAATTGTAGAGAATAAAGCGCCTCTGGTAAAACGATCAATCTTGAAGCATGTAAATTAAGCGCTTCAAGCCTAAATAATCCTAAATGTTCATCTAAACGTGCCCACCATTCAGCTTCAACAAAATTTCCAGGCTGAAGAAGAGGAGCCATACGACGAGAACGTCCACCTTTTACAATTCCCATGTAGCGACCATGCTGACGTGTCATAATTTCAAGAATAACACTCGTTTCACCATGTTGGCGTGTACCGAGAATAATAGCCTGTTCTTTCCACTTCATTGCATCAAAAAAAACCTAATCCCATTTCGCGATAACGCTCTGGGTTCGCATCCCAATTATCACGCACTTTTACAAATATAAAAAGATGAACTTTCTGTCCCAATATATCCATTAATTCCTTACGTGCTGCCTGACCGATAGCTTTAATGGTGCTACCTTTCGCTCCTAAAACAATTTTTTTCTGATTATCACGTTCTACATAAATGACTTGATTAATTTTAACTGAACCATTTGCACACTCTTCCCAATTTTCTGTTTCAACCGTTGATGAATAAGGAAGTTCTTGATGGAGACGAAGAAAAAGTTTTTCACGCGTAATTTCAGCAGCAAGCTGACGCATAGGCATGTCAGAAATTTGATCTTCTGGATAATACCATGGCCCTTCCTGCATAATTGTACTAAGATAATGCAGCAAATCCTTACACCCAGAACCATTTAAAGCTGAAATCATAAATGTCTGTAAAAAATTCACTCGTTCACTCACTTTAGCCGTTAATGCCAAGAGAGATGATTTAACAACCGTATCAATTTTATTCAAAACAAGAATTTTATCCTGCTCAATACTTTTTAAAATATCTAACATTGCATCAACTTCATCTGAAAAACCACTCTGAGCATCAATAAGAACGAGAAGAATATCAGCATTCTTCGCGCCACCCCAAGCAGCAGAAACCATAGCTCGCTCCAATCGCTTATGAGGACGAAAAACACCTGGTGTATCAATCAGAATAATTTGAGTCTTATCATAAATTACAATACCACGAACTAAAGTTCGCGTTGTTTGTACTTTATGCGTTACAATTGATACTTTTGTTCCAACTAACTGATTAACTAACGTTGACTTTCCAGCATTAGGCACACCAATGAGAGCAACAAAGCCTGAACGCGTTTTAATAAGATCATTCACGATTATGTTTCCCCTCTATTTCCATATACCTTCACGTCGCAAAATTCTTTCAGCAGCATCTCTCTCGGCTTGACGTTTAGAACTACCTCGCCCTATCTCAGGTGCATAACCACAAATACTTACCTCCACCATAAAAACCGGATCATGATCTGGACCATAACGCTGTACGACCTGGTAATAAGGTTGTGCACTATCTTGTGTATGAGCCCATTCCTGTAATTCTGTTTTAGCATCACGTCGACCAGCATTCATCTTCTGGGCTCGATCATGCCAATATCTTTGAATGACAGGACGAACGCTCTCTAAACCTCCGTCAAGATATATTACAGCAATTAAGGCTTCAATAACATCAGCATAAATATTAACTAACCGACGACCTTCTAAGTTTTTCATTTCACAACCAACATGAACCATATCGGGTAAACCCATTTCCAATGCAATATCGGCACATGTTTGTGCATTGACCAAGCCATTCAAACGTACGGATAATTCACCTTCACTTGCTTGTGGAAAAATTTGATAAAGCATTTCAGCAATCAAAAGCCCAAGAACTCGATCACCTAAAAACTCTAATCTTTCATAATTACCCTGCTCTGAACTTTGCACACTAGAATGTGTCAATGCTCTTTTTAATCTGTCTGCATCTTTAAAACTATGCCCTGTCAGCTTCTCTAGCTGATCAATAATTTGATGCTCCATCACAGAATTCCTACTTATTTATCAAGCGGAAAGTCACGAATAGTATGAATGAAAGAAAATAAACGATTCCAACGCACGTCAAATGGCCAACGCCAAATCTGCCACGCACTCGAACCATTACTAATAGAGAAAAAAATCAAATTAGCTCGACCAATAAGATTTTCATCTGGAACATATCCTACATTCAAACGGCTATCATCTGAATTATCACGATTATCACCCATCACAAAATAATGTCCTGGTGGAACCTCAAAAACCTTTGTATCATCAACCTGAGGGATAAAACCTAAATTAAGTGTATTGTAACTTACACCGTTAGACATTGTTTCGCGATAAACATCAACAGGATGATTAACCTCTGTCACATCAGGATCATCAATCTTTCCCATAAACTGACGTGAAACAGCTTCATCATTAATATAGAGAACACTTTGACGAACTTGAACACGATCACCGGGTAATCCAACAACACGTTTAATATAATCAATATCCGGATTGCTAGGTAAACGAAAAACCAAAACATCCCCACGCTTAGGCTGAGACGCCCAAATCCGTCCTGAAAAAATAGGAGGAGAAAAAGGTATAGAAAAACGAGAATACCCATATGCATATTTGGAAACGAAAAGATAATCTCCCACTAGCAAAGTAGGACGCATCGAACCAGAAGGAATAGTAAAAGGCTGAAAAAAAAGTGTACGAATAATTCCAGCCAAAAATAAAGCCTGAATTAAAACAGAAAAAAATTCAATAATTTCATTTTTTTTATCTTTTTTTTGCATTTTCTCTTCTTGTTTCATCCTGTACTACCTTTTTATAGATAAAACTTATTTTGCAATCATAATGTCCAAATAATAAAAGCACAATCTCTCATGGAATCTATCCACGTGGAAGTGCTTCTATAATAACAAATGCCTGCGCCCAAGGAAAATCATCTGTTATACTGAGATGAACCATCACCTCATGATGAGGAGGTAATAATTTTTTTAACTGTGCGTGTGCGCAATTCGTTAGCCTCATAGTCGGTTTGCCAGATGGTAAATTAACTACCCCCATATCTTTCCAACTAACACCACAAGCAATTCCTGTTCCTAAAGCTTTAGCGCACGCTTCTTTAGCAGCAAATCTTTTAGCATAGGAACTAGATCGCTGACAAAGACTTTCAGATTTTTCCTGTTCAACATCTGTAAAAATACGCTGAATAAAACGGTCACCATAGCGAACCAACATCCTCTCAATTCGCCTTATATCAACCATATCACTGCCAAGACCAATAATCATAAATATTACCTAAGCTTTTTTGCTTTGAATATCTTTCTCTTACCATCTTTTGATAGAGATTTTTTTTGAAAATGAATTATTGTTCTGTAAATACCTATATAAGATAAACTACCAAAAATAATACCTAAAAATATTCCACCCACAAACATCGGCATCATAATCAAATTCCATGTTTCCCAAAAAAATAACCATGCTTGCGAAAACGTCAAACCATCTAACATATTGCGAATTTGTGAAAAAGAAATTTCACTTTCATGACCAAAGAACAGTAAAAATAGGCGACCGACTTTATAATCAGCCATGATGATAAGAAAAAATGTCAATGGATTAGAGAAAACAGTTCCGATAATTGCCGCAGCAAAATCGCCACGTAAAACCCAAGAAAAAAATATTGCTAAAATGATGTGCAATCCCAAAAGAGGTGAACAGGCTGCAAAAATACCAATAGAAAACCCCAGCGCCACTTTATGGGGCGTTGCTGATATACGTAAAATACGTTCACGCATACGATAAAATAAACCACACAGGCTAAGCTTACGTCGAACACACTTTCCAAAATTCTTCAATGTCTGATAATTAAAAAATATGTGGTTACTCATATATACCTTGTACACACTAAATAATGCTTATATTTTATGTTATTCAGATTTATTTCATCAAGCATTTTCGTAGAAAAATTAATAAAATTCAAATATTTCGGCTTCCTGGCTTAATCACCGGAAGCACAGCAAGCTCAGGAGGCAAAGCATTAGCATCATAAGATGCAATTTCATACTCGGCTAGTGAAATGAGTGGGACTCCTATATTAACTTTACCACCAGACCGATCAAGAATACACGCACTCGCTACCACATTGGCTTTTGCTTCAACCAATGCTTCAATGGTCTCACGAATAGAAAGACCTGTTGTCATAATATCTTCAACAATAACAACCCGCGCATCTTTTTCAATTTCAAAGCGGCGTAATTGGAATATACCATTCACACGCTCTACCCAAATAGAGGGAACGCAAAGATGACGTGAAGTCTCGTACGAAGGAATGAGACCACCAATTGCAGGCCCAACTACATAGTCAATTTTTTCTTTCACATATTTCTTAATTTTTTGAGCCAAAGCATAACACAGCTTTTCGGTAAGATCAGCATGCATAAACACTTTTGCCTTTTGTAAATAAGTAGCACTATGACGACCTGATGTTAAAATAAAATGCCCTTCTAAAATAGCATCTGCTTGTTTGAAAATATTAATCACATCTTGTGTATTCATTGCATAATCTCTTTACCCATAAACCCGATGTACCATATTCACTGATCTCGCTCTTTTTAACTGAGAAAAGATACGATTTAAATGTTTTAAATTCCAAATCTCAAGATCAATAATAATTTCTGTAAAATCTGTTCCCTTACGAACAAAAGATAAATTTTCAATATTGGCATCATTTACAAAAATGATCTGAGTAATTTCAGCCAAAGAACCAGGACTATTTACAGCTAAAATATTGATTCGAGTAGGAAAACGTTCACTCATCTCAGAATCAAGATCCCAGCGGACATCAATCCACCGTTCTGGCTGATCATCATAAGCCGTTAAAGCCGAAGATTGTATCGGATAAATAATAACACCCACACCCGGCTCCATAATACCAACAATTTGATCTCCTGGCACAGCTCCTTCAGGAGAAAATTGTATTGGAATGTCGCCTTTTGTGCCTTGAATAGGTAACACTCTATATTGACGCTCTTTCTTTGAAGCTTTTCCTTTTTTATTTTCAAGAATCTTTAAAATCATACCTTGAGCATTTTCAATATTAAACCAGCTTCTCTCCTTAAACTTAAACGATGGCTTTTTCACCACAGAATCGTCTTGATGATTTGGATAAACCGCTTTAACTACATCTATAGCAGCCAACTCACCACGTCCAACAGCTGCTAAAACATCTTTTACGTCCTTACGTGCCAAACGCGGTAAAATTTGCTTAAGCATATCTTGTGAAAATTGTTTTCCCGCACACTCAAATGAACGTTCAAGAATACGACACCCCAAACCTGAATATTGCTTATGTATTGCTGAACGTGTTGCTCGACGAATTGCAGAACGTGCCTTACCTGTTACAACAAGGGATTCCCACGCCGCTGGTGGAGATTGAATCTGCGAACATATAATATTAACTTCATCACCATTTTTTAATTTGGTCATTATGGGCATAATACGACCATTGATTTTTACTCCCACGCAAGAATTACCAATATCGGTATGTACTGCATAAGCAAAGTCAATGGGTGTAGCGCCTTTTGGAAATGCAATTAACTGCCCTTTCGGCGTAAAACAGAAAACCTGATCATGAAAAAGCTCAAGCTTTGTATATTCTAGAAACTCTTCTGGATTATGGCCATCTGCCAAAGATTGAATTGTTTGACGCAACCATGCATAAGCATTAGTCTCACTTGATAAGCGTGATGATGAATAATCAGAACCGTGATCTTTATAAATGGCATGTGCCGCAACGCCATATTCAGCAATCCTATCCATTGCACTAGTTCTAATTTGTAATTCGATGCGTTGCCCTGAAGGCCCAACAATTGTTGTATGAATTGAACGATAATCATTTTGTTTAGGGATAGAAATATAGTCCTTAAAACGCCCAGGAACCATCGGCCATGTAGTGTGTATAATACCAAGAGCGCGATAACAATCATCTACGCTCTCAACAATTACACGAAACCCAAAGATATCAGATAATTGTTCAAAAGATAAGGTTTTGCTTTCCATTTTACGAAAAACTGAATAAGATTTTTTCTGACGACTTTTAACATTGGCTTTAATACCGTTTTTCAAAAAAAGTTTTGTCAATTCTTTTTCAATTGTGGAAAGCAAATCGCGATTGCGCACTAATAATTCAGAAAGCCTATCATTAATAGTACGATAACCCTCTGGATTTAAATAAAAAAAAGAAAGATCCTCTAGCTCTTCACGCATATCTTGCATCCCCATACGACCAGCAAGCGGCGCATAAATATCCATTGTCTCTTCAGCAATCCACCGACGCTTATCATCACGCATGACATCAAGGGTACGCATATTATGAAGACGATCTGCTAATTTAACCAAAAGAACACGAATATCATCAGAAATAGCAATAAGAAGCTTACGAAGATTTTCTGCTTGCACAGCTTTCTTCGATACGAGATCAAGCTTATTAAGCTTTGTAAGCCCTTCAACTAATTTACCAATTTCAGGTCCAAACAGTTGATCAATTTCTTCTCTTGTAGCATTTGTATCTTCAATTGTATCATGCAAAAGAGCAACGGCAATTGTTGCTTCATCTAAGTACATATCCGTTAAGATAGAAGCAACTTCTAAAGGATGAGAAAAATAAAGATCACCTGAAGCACGCCTTTGATGACCGTGCTTCTGCATTGCATAAACATAGGCCTTATTTAATAAATCCGCATTTACGTCAGGCTTGTAACGCCGTACACGCTCAACCAGCTCACACTGACGCATCATATAGATATCCTCAGAAATTTTGTAATTAAATTATTATTAAATACCCTACGAATAAAGAAAAAACAAATCTACCAAATGATAATCTATGCATTACTTTTTCAATAAAATATGATGATTAATAATCATCACTTTTCTCTGGCACAACTAAGCTCTCAATACCTGCCAAAAGCTCTTCTTCTGACATATAATCAAATGAACCAGTGTTTTCTTCTGATGAAGAACCCACAATATCTCTGGATTCGCCTGAGTGAGAAATAAACTCCATTGTTCCTTCTGGCTCATCAACTTCTACATGCTTTTGTAAAGAGTGAATAAGATCTTCTTTCAAATCAGCAGGAGACAAAGTTTCATCTGCTATTTCACGTAAAGCAACAACTGGATTTTTATCATTATCACGATCAATTGTAATCTGTGCACCTTCTGAAATCTGGCGAGCCCGATGCCCAGCTAAAAGCACCAACTCAAAGCGATTATCAACCTTATCAATACAATCTTCTACTGTTACACGGGCCATTTATGTCCCTTTCTTCAAGGTTCAAAAATTAACAATTACGTTAGAATATATACAATAATCAAAACAAAAAACAAGAAAAACAATACACACCTTATTATTTTTTCCAACTATAGCACTATAGCAAAACTCTTGAAAAAAATTTAGGTTTATAAAAACACTAAGATCTATAAGCGTTTGGAAATAAAACAATCTTAAACTATTGCATTCTAATAACACAGTAATTATTCATAGTTAAAGAAAATGGATCGCACAAAAAAGTAAGCGCATTCATCAAAAAAATTACAATATAAACGGCATTGTGCTGTATTTTTTCTTTCTACAACCATAAAGATTTATTCAGATATAAATGAAAACTGGTAGTATATTACAGCTGAAAAACCAAGTGCAGAGAACAAAGCCTTAATTAACTTATTAATTATAAAGCACTATATTATAAGGCTATTTGGCATAAATATCCGAACCTTCCTCCACCGACAAACTAAATATACCTAATCCACAAGCATCTTTAAAAAATATAGTTTTTTAATCCATCACTATGCAAAAAATTAAGTTTCTATAATTAAGAAAATAACATATCCCCCTTAAAAAAAGAAAAAACTTTAAATTCTTTTGGTAATGTATGGTCAATACATTACAACTAATCATAGCAATACATATTCTCTCTATAACACAATCAGCAACAAATTCATCTAATCATATTGTGAAAAAATCTCTGTATGCATATTATAAAGCTGTTTACAAAAATATACTCGACTGAATATCAAATAAAATAGCTTAAAAGATTTTTGATAAAATATAATTGGTACCTGCAATCCATGAACAGTAAATTAACATCATTGTGCCCAGAACCACCTCCAAATTGTAATTTGTGTCCTCGCCTAAATAACTTTATCGCTGACTGGCGTATTAAAGAACCTCATTGGCATAATGCACCTGTTAGTCCATTTTTTCCTCATAAAGGGGCTGCAACAACACGCCTTCTAATTGTTGGACTTGCTCCTGGATTACGCGGAGCAAACCGAACTGGACGTCCTTTCACAGGCGATTATGCTGGACACCTTCTTTATTCAACGTTAAAAAAGTTTGGTTTTGCTCAAGGTACTTTTGCAGAAAGATCAGATGATTCCCTAGAGCTCATCGATACTGCAATTGTTAATTCAGTACGTTGTGTTCCACCAGAGAATAAACCCACTGGCACTGAAATCAACACTTGTCGACATTTTTTTTCACCTCTTTTAACAAATCTTCCTCAGCTAAAAGCCATCATTACTCTTGGCAGCATTGCGCATAACTCCACTCTACGAGCTTTAAATGCAAAAACCTCAGCACACCCTTTTGGTCATGGAAAAATTAGTGATATTGGTAGATTACGTATTTTTTCAAGCTATCACTGTTCACGCTATAATACTAATACCGGCCGTTTAACAGATACTATGTTCTATCAAATCTTCGAAGCTGCAAAAACCTATTTAAATCAATGTTGAAATCTTTCTAACGAAGATATGGAAATTTCTTTTCCATTATCCATACTTTCTAAAAAGTCGTGCCTTTTCACGCTCCCAATCTCGTTTTTTTTCTGTTTCACGTTTATCGTGAAGTTTTTTACCACGTGCTAAAGCAATTTCCAATTTAACACGCCCCCGTTCATTAAAATAAAGTTTAAGTGGAGTAATCGTCATACCCTCACGAGAAATTGCATTAAAGAAACGCGCCATTTCACGCTTTGAAAGTAATAATTTACGCAAACGACGTGCATCATGATTAAAACGATTCGCTTGCGTATATTCAGGAATATGAGAATTAATCAACCATAACTCTCCCTTCTCAAAGCTAGCATAACTTTCAGAAATATTGGCATGATTGGAACGTAAAGACTTAACCTCTGTTCCTTGAAGAACAATACCGACCTCAAGAGTATCAAGAATTTCAAAATTGAAACGTGCTTTACGATTATCGGCAATAACTTTTCGTATTGATGCTGTCTTTTTTTTGTTGTTCATAGCTATTTCAACATAATTTTATTCTTTAAGAAGACCTGCATGTTGCAAAGCAGCATCAATAATCCTCTTTGTAGTATTGTCTAATGGAACAATCGGTAAACGAACAGTATCCCTACAAATTCCCAATTTTGCAGCAGCATATTTAATACCCGCTGGATTTGGTTCAATAAATATTGCACAATTAAGGGGCATTAAACGATCATTTAATTCTAATGCTGTATTATAATCACCACGATGGCAAGCAGTATAAAGCTCTGAACAAAGCTTTGGAGCAACATTAGATACAACTGAAATACACCCTACACCTCCATGTGCATTAAAGCCTAATGCTGTTTTATCATCACCGGAAAGCTGTATAAAATTCTTACCACATTTTTCTCGTTGTTCACTTACCCGCTCAATTTTACCTGTTGCATCCTTAATACCAACGATATTTTTAAAATCCTGACAAAGATTTTTCATAGTTTCTACAGTGAGATCAATAACAGATCGCCCGGGAATATTATAAATCACAATAGGAATAGAAATAGCTTTCGCAATAGCAGAAAAGTGAGCATATAATCCCTTTTGATTAGGCTTATTATAATAAGGAATTACTACTAAAACTGCATCTGCACCTACTTTCTCTGCATGCTGTGCAAGCTCGACAGCCTCATCCGTGCTATTTGACCCCGCCCCTGCAACAACAGGAACACGCTTAGAAACTTGTTTAACGCATAATTCTACAACTCGCTTATGTTCTTCATGACTTAAAGTTGCTGACTCGCCTGTTGTCCCAACGGGACTCACACCATGAATACCTTGTCCGATTTGCCATTCAATAAAATTGCAAAATGACTTTTCATCAATAACACCATCTTCATTAAATGGTGTAATCAATGCAGTTAGTGCTCCCTTGAGCATAATAAACTCCTGATAATATTAAATTTTATTTTTAATAACCACCTTATTATAATAACATAGTCTTGCTCTATGGCTGAAGCAAGTTGAATTTCATAAAGATCTTACAATATTAATTTATAATTTCTGTATGCTGAACATTTCCTAAAAACACAACTAAGTTGTTAACATGTCGTTCATGCTTCTCTTTTAAAATTTATAAAGTATTACCTAAAAAGCAAGATCTAAAGGTCTTTCATCAATGTATATAGTCTCTGTTCACTATTTTGTATCAATCTTTATTATACTCAAATTGGCAACTATCATTTTACTCTCAAATGCCTCAGCACAAACAGTTTTTCTACCACAAAACGGACCAATTCCCTTGGTTCATCCTCACTCTTCTATCACCATAGAAAAACTTAAAAAATCTTTTGAAGCTAATCATCCTATAAAGAATATCCCAACAAAAATTAAGATTACTAAAAATAACCAGCTTAAATTCGGCTTAGATACTCTTTCAAACAAAGATATTATGAAAACAATAGCGCTTCGCAATACAATGCCTCAAAACAGTCTTGATCGCCATATTTTAACATGGGCAATCAACACATCATATCAAACGAATATACCACGCTCTGAAATATTAAGGGCCATCAATGAATTAAAAGGTTGGCCAGGTATGAATATAATGAAACGCAATGCTGAACGTGCTTTCATTAATGAAAACAATTCTACACAAGCGATTATTCAAAAATTTACTCACCATTCTCCCCTCACTGTACAAGGAATGGCTGCACTTGCCAAAGCCCTTATCGTAACTGGACAAACCACCCGTGCACGACAAATTATTGCACCGTGGTGGCATACAGTACAGCTCAACGCTCAAGAAGAAGATCTTATTCTTAAAAATGCAAGCACTGCATTAAAACCCTCTGATCATCTGAAACGTATGAAGATTATGCTTTATGCAAATCGTATTGATTCAGCTCAGCGGATTGCAAAATTAGCCCATGCCCAATCTCTCTTTAATGCTTTTGCTGCTGTTGAAAAAAATGAACCTCAAGCCGCACAAAAACTAAAAGCTGTTGATCAATCATGGAAGAAAGATCCTCTTTTACAATTTGCTAAAATTCGTTATTTTCGACGAACTGGACAATATGAAACTGCTGCACAACTCATGATGCAAGCACCACGAGATCCTATAAATCTTATTAACCCTGATGCATGGTGGATAGAACGACGTGTTCTTTCTCGTGAAATGCTTGATTTAAACAAGCCTAAAATCGCTTATCAACTTGTTTCAGCTCATATTGGAGGAACACCCTCATTTAAAATTGATGCTGCGTTTCACGCGGGATGGTATGCACTTCGATTTCTTCATAGCCCCAAGACAGCAATGCATCACTTTACGCATATCCCTCAACTCTCCTCTTCTCCTCTCTCAACATCCCGTGGCTATTATTGGATGGGGCGAACAGCAGAAGCCTTAGGTGAATATAAAAATGCTCAACATTATTTTCAGCGCGCTGCTCATTTTGGTACAACTTATTATGGTCAATTAGCAGCCTCTCGACTTAACGAAAAAAAACTTGAAATTTATTTTCCTAAGCCAACAATGAATGAGCGGCAAAGTTTTAGTGCACGAAAAGGTGTTCAAGTTATCCAAAGGCTTGAAGCTGCTGGCTATGCTAATCTCGCTAAAATTTTTTATAAAGAGCTCAGCACAACAATAGACAATCCTGGTGAATTAGCTCTTTTAGCTGTTATGTCAGAAAAAAGTGGCGACTATTATACCAGCCTCAAAATCGGTAAAACTGCTGTTGTTCAAGGTAAGGCCGTCAGCGCTCTTTCCCATCCTATCGGGGCTATTCCAACATCCATCAACTTTTCTGCAACAAAAAAGGCACTCATCTATGCCATTGCACGCCAAGAAAGCGAATTTAATCCTGTCGCTATATCAAAAGCTGGAGCCCAAGGTATGTTACAATTGTTACCTACCACAGCAAAAGTATTAGCTAACAAACATTCAATTGCGTGGTCTCACAAAAAATTTAGCAGTGATGTCAATTATAATACTATATTAGGTGCTCATTTTTTAAGTGAACAATTAGAGCATTTTAACGGATCTTATATATTGGCTTTTATCAGCTATAATGCAGGCTTCCGTCGCGCAAATGAATGGATAGAACGTTACGGTGATCCTAGAGGACAATCTCTTGATAACGTTGTCGACTGGATCGAACGTATCCCCTATACAGAAACGCGTAACTATGTGATGCGTGTTATAGAAAATTATGAAGTTTACAAAGCGCGTCTCATTGGAACCACAGATATCAAATCTGATCTCATTGCTGGCTACAGGAAGTCATAGACTCTCGTCTATTTCAAAATAGATCCTCTTCTTATCTTTTATTGTAGGATACGGTATAATGAAGTTATGTAAATGCCTTTTAAATAAGCATCTGTAAAACCATATATGTTATTGCTTTTGAAGCATTTAATAAAAATCAGAATATCACTTTAGTTTATAATGGTGATATCTTTTATTACATTATTAGCCTAATTTGAAAAGCATACTTTAGCTCTTACCTGTAAATTAAGTATCTACCTCTCATGCAATGACACATTGAGACAGTTTCAAATTTTCACTGCTATCCCAGTTTTATATAGAATAGACTGAAATGAAAACGTTAAATACACTAATTTAGCTTATCTCTACAATAAAGAGATAACAATTTGAAAAGAGCATAATTAAAGTAACACCAATGTCCAGCTTTATTACTTGTTTAAATCAACTTTCCGTCTTTCAAAATTGTCTAAAGCAATACATTCAAAATAATGAAGATTAACAATAACTTCATACTTTTTTCATCCTTTAATAGGATCATATTCCTTACGAAAAAATAGTCTACAATTAATTTACGAATCCGTTTTAAAAGATATTTATACTTTCTCCCCAACTCATTTCTTATCATCGTCCACTGAAAATATAATACAAGCTCAACCGAATTGCCACCATCTTTACCTTTATATTTATAAAGCAAAAAACCAATACCATCATTACTTCTATATTTTTATTCACTCACTAACATTACAACTTCTTTCTTATGTAGATGTCTCCTAAAAGGTATTGTAAAATTCCTTCTCAAATAATTTATCATCTATTCTTTTTTCTTATGACGTTTAGATAAATGGTTTTGTTTGCTTCAAAAAGAAAAATTAAAATGAAAAAACATTATTCCAGTAGGAGCTATCATTCAAAGAAAATAACACTCCATTCATTGTATCAAAATTGCATCTCTCACTTCACTAATTGCTTTCACCACTTATATATTTTAAAGTAAAAATAATATTCGCGTTTTTGTGTATCATAGGCACAGTTATAAGAATAATAATTAAAAGGGAATTTGTATCTTATTATATAGAGATAGGATTACAAAATGGACAAGTTTGTTGGTTATGAAGAAAATGCAATACTACCCTATACTGCGATAGCAACTATTGATATTGGTGCAATTATTGCTAATTATAAAACCTTAGTCCAACGTGTTGCTCCTGTAGAATGTTCAGCTGTTGTAAAAGCTGATGCCTATGGGCTAGGAGCTGAAAAAATTGCCCCTGCACTTTATCAAGCTGGTTGCCGCACTTTTTTTATTGCCCATCTTAAAGAAGCACTCCAATTAAAAGCTATTTTACCAAATAATGTTACCCTTATCCTTCTGAATGGTATTCCCCCTACTGCAGAAGAATTCGTGACTCAAACTGGTATTGTCCCTGTTCTTAATTCTCGGAATGAAATTGAAAACTGGCAAATGCATTGTCAAAAAAATGGTAAAAAATTTCCAGCAATCATTCAAATTGATACTAATATGAATCGACTAGGGCTCGATCAAGAAGAGCTACAATGGTTGATCCAAAATCCTACTCTCTTCGAAATAGCAGACATAAAATACATTATCAGCCACCTTGCTAATGGAGACAATGCAACACACACATCCAATTGCGAACAAAAAAACGCTATGAAAAAAGCACTTGCACAACTTCCTGCCTGTAAAGCTTCACTTGCTAATTCTGGAGGAATCTTTCTTGGCCCAGACTTTTATTTTGATCTTGTCCGCCCAGGTATTGGACTTTATGGAATTGATCCCCATCAAAAACATCCCACATCTCTTAAATCTGTTTTAAAACTTAAGGCTCAAGTTATTCAAAGCCGTTGCACTGAAGCGGGAACTCCTGTGGGTTATGGGGGAAGTTTCATCACTCAAAAGCCCAGCATTCTTACCACCATTTCTATTGGTTATGCCGATGGCTGGCTACGAAACCTTTCTAACAAAGGTTCCGTTTATTTCAACCAACACAAACTACCCATCATTGGACAAATCTCTATGGATTCTATTATTGTTGATGCAACCAATCTTAAGCATGAAAAACCAAAACGTGGTGATTGGGTAGAACTTATTGGAAAACATCAAACTGTCGAAAATGTTGCTGCAGATGCAGGGACTATTCCTTACGAAATTCTTACTTCTCTTGGTTCTCGTTATAAACGTATTTACATTTAAATCTTCGAATTCTCATAAAATGAATCTAAGATAGCCATGATCAGCCTTAAACAAAAATCGAAATAAATTATATCCAACTCCACAGGCTTGATATAGACTTGCTTAATTGAAACATAAGAAAATAAATTTAAACCGTGTTCACCAATGGTGGACAAGAACAAATCAAAGTTCTATCACCAGAAACATTGTCAATACGTGAAACAGGCGGCCAATATTTATTTGCTGGATCAAAGCGAGGATCAGGAAAAGCAGCTTCTTTTCTCGAATAAGCCCGTTTCCAATTATCGTCTAAAGTGTCTGCTAATGTATGCGGTGCATTCACCAATGGATTATCATCTTTCGGCCAAATGCCTTCACCAATTTTCTTAGATTCTTCAGCAATAGATAACAAAGCATCACAAAGACGATCAATTTCTGCCTTCGGTTCTGATTCAGTTGGCTCAATCATCAAAGTTCCAGGAACTGGAAATGACATTGTTGGAGCATGAAATCCATAATCAATAAGACGTTTTGCAATATCATCAACACTGATTCCATATTGCTCTTTCAGAGACCGTGTATCCACAATACATTCATGTGCAACACGCCCATGTTTACCCCGATAAAGAATAGAATAAGCCTTTGAGAGACGCTCAGCAACATAATTAGCATTTAATATTGCTATCTGTGTTGCACATTTTAATCCATCAGCTCCCATCATCCGAATATACATCCATGTAATCACTAAAATAGAAGCACTGCCATAGGGAGCTGCTGAAACGGCATGAGTCGTCTTATCTTGTTCGTGGCCAGGTAAAAACGGTTTTAAATGCATTCCAACGCCAATCGGGCCAACACCAGGACCTCCACCACCATGAGGAATCGCAAATGTTTTATGAAGGTTCATGTGACAAACATCCGCTCCCATATCCGCAGGACGTGCAAGACCTACAAGTGCATTTAAATTAGCTCCATCGAAATAGACTTGCCCACCATTTTCATGAATAATGGCACAAATGTCCTTAATGTTTTCCTCATAAACACCATGTGTTGAAGGATAAGTAATCATTAAAGCTGCCAAATGAGCTTTATGCAATTGTGCTTTCGCTTTAAGATCATCAATATCAACATCACCATCACTTAAGCATTTCACTATTACAACTTCCATCCCTGCCATATGTGCTGAAGCTGGATTAGTTCCATGTGCTGATGCAGGAATAAGACAAATATTACGCTGATGATCACCACGAGATTGATGATATCGCCAAATAGCCAAAAGTCCAGCATATTCACCTTGAGCACCAGAATTAGGCTGAAAAGAAACTTGAGCAAACCCTGTAATTTCACATAACCATGCATTTAACTGGTTCATCATTTCCTGATATCCCAACGCATCCTCTTTAGGTGCAAAAGGATGTATATTAGCCACTGTAGGCCAACTCACAGGTATTAACTCAGCCGCAGCATTCAGTTTCATTGTACAAGAACCAAGTGGAATCATTGCCCGATCCAGTGCTAAATCCTTATCTGATAAGCGACGTAAAAAGCGCATCATGTCGGTTTCTGAATGCACTGCGTGAAAAAATGACTGCGAAAGAAAAGCAGAATCACGCTCTTTGCCAAAAAGCCTTGTAGCAGTTTCATCAGTTAATTGTGCGTTAAAAAGCTGTGCTAAAGCAATAGCATCTTCTTCTGTTGATAATTCATCAAAATTAATTGCAACCCAATCATCATTAAGAACACGCACAAGCCGCCCACCCATTTTTGCTTGATTTGCAATATCTTGAGCTCTCTTCTCGACAAAAACACTAATACAATCAAAAAAATATTTACCCTCACAATGGATACCCACCGCTTCTAAACCAGCAACAAAACGACATGTTAAACTGTGAACACGTTTGGCAATTTCCTGTAGACCTTTTGGACCATGCCAAATAGCATAAGCCACTGCCATGTTAGCCAACAAAGCCTGCGCAGTACATATATTCGATGTTGCTTTATCACGTCGAATATGTTGTTCACGCGTTTGCAATGCTAATCGAAAACCAGTACGCCCTTTTGTATCTGTCGATTGCCCAACAATACGCCCTGGAATTAAACGCATTAAAGCATCACTCACGGCAAGATAACCTGCATGAGGACCACCAAAACCCATTGGAACTCCATAACGCTGCATAGAACCAACAACAATATCAGCTCCCCATTTGGCTGGTGCTTCCATAAGGGTAAGAGCTAAAGGATCTGCAACGACAATAACTAGAGCCCCCTTCTCCTTTGCCTCTTTAATAACTTCATTATAATCATTAAAGCATCCTCTTGTATCTGGCCATGGTAAAACAACAGCGGCCGTATCAGAACAAATTTCACCTTTTTCGCTCATGTGAATGCCCTGTGTTTCAGCACGTGTCTGCGCAACACTCAATGTTTGAGGATGTAAAAGGCCTTGAATCAAAATTTTTGTTTTTTTCTCACGTGCAAAACGGACAGCCACCGCATTAGCTTCAGCTAAAGCTGTTGCCTCATCAAGAAGTGAAGCAGCCGCAACAGGTAATCCAGTCAATTCACTTATTAATGTTTGAAAATAAAACAAAAGCTCTAAACGGCCCTGGCTAATCTCTGCCTGATAGGGTGTATAAGCGGTATACCAAGCCGGATTTTCAAAAAAATTACGCAAAATAACAGGTGGTACAAATGTTCCATAATAGCCTTGTCCAATAAAACTCTTCCGGACATTATTGCGTTCCATAATCTTCGATAATTCTTCCAAAGCTTTTTCTTCATTTGCTGCTTCTGGTAAATTAAGCAATCGTTTCAAATGAACAGACTCAGGAACAGCTTGAGAAACTAAAGCTTCTATTGAATCAAGCGCTAACACCCTAAGCATTTTTTGTATTTCATCAGATCGAAGCCCTATGTGCCGCGAAACAAAACGATGTTCTTGCATAATTTTACCCAATCAATGCACGATAAGAAGATTCATCTAATAACTCATCAAGCTGTGTCTTATCCTGTATCCTCATTTTCCATAACCAACCTTCCTTTTCGGCTTGCTGATTTACCAACGCAGGATCACCTGCTAAAGCTTCATTAGCTTCAATCACTTCTCCATCAATAGGTGCATAAACATCCGATGCCGCTTTAACAGACTCAACAACAGCAGCTGCATCTCCCTTAGAAATATGTGTTCCGCTCTGTGGCAAATCAACAAATACCAAATCACCTAACTGCTCTTGAGCATGATTGGTAATTCCAACCGTAGCGATCTGTCCCTCAACACTTATCCATTCGTGATCTTGCGTAAAATAAATTTTAGACATAAACAATTATCCCTTAAAATAACGTTGTTCAACAAAAGGAAGCGAATGAACAGACAACATGATTTTTTTGCCACGCACTTCAGTAAAAACTTCTGTTCCTTCGATTTTCCAATCAATAGGAACATAGCCCATTGCTACAGGACCATTAAAAGAAGGACCAAAACCACCCGATGTCACTATTCCAATCTGTTTCCCCTTATCATCTAGAAGAACTGCACCTGCACGTACAGGCTGACGTCCCTGTGGTTTTAAACCAACACGACAACGAGAAGGCCCTTTCTGATATGCTCTAAGAAAAGCTTCTGCCCCATAAAACTTAGCTTTTTCCCGAACACTCTTGGACACAGCCCATGTCAGTGCAGCCTCAATAGGAGTGGTATCAGGTGTAATATCATTACCATGTAAACACAATCCCGCCTCCAGTCGAAGACTATCACGCGCAGCAAGACCGATCCATTCAACACGATAATCATCGAGTAATTTTTCAACTAATGAACGTGCCTGACTTTCTGAAAGTGCAATTTCAAAACCGTCCTCTCCTGTATAACCAGAACGTGTTACAAACCAATCTTGGTATGGCTCAAACCCTTGCATAAACAAAAGCTCATTACCAAGCAAACCTGCATCAGCCAAAACAGAGGCAGCCTGCGGACCTTGAAGAGCAAGCAAAACTCTCTCAAGCGCAACTATTTTACAGTCAAAACCAACTGCACGTTTTTGAAGTTCGGCAAAATCAGCCTGTGCATTCCCTGCATTAACAACCAGCATAAAACGATATTTATCTAAACGCGTAAGAATAAGATCATCAAGAATACCAGCTTGCTCATTCAGCAAATAATTATAGCGTGATTGGCCTTTTTTTAAAAGGAATGCATCAATAGGAAGTGCATAAGATAAAAATTCAGCTGCTTCTTGCCCTTCAATAGCTATTAACTTCATATGAGAGATATCAAAAAGACCAGCCTGAGCACGTGTATGCAAATGCTCTTTCAAAACACCTAGAGGATAAACTAAAGGCATCATCCAACCAGCAAAAGCGCCAAATTTCGCTTGTGCTTTTTCATGTAAATTATGTAAAGGAAGTTTTTTTAAAGGCAATGTCTCAAATGTCTGCAAATCGGTGTCCATAATTTCTCCAAAGCCACGTTTACCACTCTATATTGTGGTTGTCTTTCTTACCCTTTGTCTCAAACCTGCAAGATTGCGGATTATTTTTCTCTTTGGCGGCAGATGTGAAAGTTCACATTTTGCACTCTCCCGCAAAGAATGAAAGAAGCAATGACATTCTTTCCAACATATTTTTGCTATAACTTATCTTCTCTACACTGTCATTAAAAAACTGATTATAGCACTCTAAATTTCAAAGTTTTTTATAATAACCTTGTTTTTTCAAACTACCCTTATAAATCTTTACTTGAGAGGAACTCATATTCTTTAAAATCTTACTGAAAACAACCCAAGATATTGTTGTTTCTCTTACTTTTCTCTATAAGGAGAGATTATAGTTTTTTTCATTATAATGACTTATATTATGTTATTATGTGATATAGTTTCGCTCATAATAATATAATTTTCTTATAATAAAAAATTATAATAATTCTAGGTACGAAACTGTATTGGATAAAGGTTATAGAACACTCATGAAAGCTGGTAATATCCACTATAATTGTGAACATGACTTACCAAAACAAATTGCCATTTTTCCTTTAGAAGGCGCATTATTGCTTCCTGGAGGTTTTTTATCGCTTAACATTTTTGAACCAAGTGCTCTTGAAATGATTGAAGACGCTATGACATCTAATCGTCTATTAGGAATCATTCAGCCGTTATCATCGAGTACAGATGATTTATCCTCAGAACTCTATGAAATGGGCTGTGTTGGTCGTATTACAAATTATAATGAAACAGGAAATGGACGACTTCTTATCGTATTACAAGGTATTTGTCGTTTTACCTTAAAAAAAGAATTAGCGAGCAAAAAGCCTTATCGGATTGCCATCATTGAATTTAATATAAAAGATTTACAAGAATATGAAAACTCAGAGAATATTAATCGAGAAAATTTACTCAATACGATCGAAAATTATCTTGTACTTCATGAAATTGAACATAATTGGAATAATATTTTACAAACGCCTACACCTGTACTCGTTAATGCTCTTTCAACTCTTATTCCCTTTACTCCAGAAGAAAAGCAAGCTTTACTGGAAGCGCCAGATATTGCAAGTCGCGCCCAAACTCTCCTTGCTTTAACTGAACGTTCACTTATGAAACAAACAGGGGCATATCATCTCTTACATTAACGGATTTTCAAACATGAAAAAAATGACAACTGATCCTAAGATGCTTGAATTACTGGTCTGCCCACTCACAAAAGAGCCGCTCTCTTTAAATAAAAAAACACAAGAATTAATTTCATTAAAAGCAAAACTCGCCTATCCTATTCGTAGTGGTGTTCCCATTATGCTTACTTCAGAAGCGCGTCCTTTAAAACATAATGAAAAAAAATAGTTTTTATTTTCCTTTTCATAAAACCAAATTTTATATCAAAACATATTTTCTCTCGATCAGTTTTTTAAAATACATACCCAAAGAAAATCTTAAGAAAACTATTCTACTGACTAATAACGTTAAAGCTTTAATTTTTTTCAACAAAGAAACTCATTCTCTGCTTCCATAAAACTCATATTATTTCTTTGAATATCAATTGATAAATGCATAAAATAATTTTACTCATCACCTGCTAACAAAAATAGACCTGTTGCCTTAAACTCTGTTCCTTATGCAACAAAAAAGCCTGAAAAAACGATAATCAATAACAGATTAGCAGTCTGCTCAATCAAAACCTCATGAAAAATAATATTTATTAATTTGACAGAAAAAATTGAAACTCTCTCCAGTTCTAAAAAAACCAAGGAAGAAGTGTATTGTCAAGTAAAGTGATCTATAGTACCCTCATCACGATAATTGTATGTATACAATTGGGCCTAAGAAAGTAATAATTAAAATATGCAAATTTCTTGGCTAATTTACCCTCTTTGTTAGATTTAACCTAAAAAAAATTAGCGTCATATCTGTTTTATAAAATAGAGAAAGAAGTGAAAATATGAATTTTAAAGTTGCAGTTGTTGGTGCTACGGGAAATGTTGGGCGTGAAATATTAACAATTCTAGAAGAGCGTTGCTTTCCAGCTAGCGAAATAGTTCCTTTGGCTTCACGACGCTCAATAGGACAGAGTGTTTCTTATGGCAACAAAACTTTAAAAGTCAAAGCGCTTGATACATATAACTTTTCTGACACTGATTTGTGTCTCATGTCTGCTGGAGGAACTATTTCCAAAGAATACGCTCCTAAGATTAGCGCTGCTGGTTGTGTAGTCATCGATAACTCCTCCACATGGCGTTATGATATCAATGTTCCCTTGATTGTGCCAGAAGTAAATGCAGAAAGCATTAAAGCATTTTCTAAACGTAACATTATTGCCAATCCTAATTGTTCAACCATTCAACTTGTTGTTGCTTTAAAACCTCTCCATGATGCAGCAATCATCAAACGCGTTGTTGTATCCACTTATCAATCAGTCTCTGGAGCTGGTAAAGAAGAAATGGATGAACTATTTGAACAATCACGAGCTGTTTTCGTTGCTGATCCAATCTTATTAAAAAAGTTTACTAAACGCATCGCTTTTAATATCATTCCTCATATCGATGTTTTTATGGAAGACGGCTATACTAAAGAAGAATGGAAAATAATGGCCGAAACAAAAAAAATTCTTGACCCCAAGATCAAATTAACGGCTACTGCTGTTCGAGTCCCTGTCTTTATTGGTCATGCTGAATCTGTTAATGTTGAATTTGCAAAACCATTAAGTGCCCATGAAGCGCGCGCGCTCCTACGCAATACACCTGGTTGCCAAATCATAGATAAACAAGAAGATGGTGGTTACATCTCTCCCTATGAATGCACAGGAGAGGATGATATTTTTATTAGCCGTATTCGCGAAGATGCTACCGTCGAAAATGGCTTAGCTTTTTGGGTTGTTGCTGATAATTTAAGGAAAGGAGCAGCATTGAATGCAGTTCAGATTGCTGAACTTCTCATCTCTCGTAATTTAATCACACCTAAATCAGCTATCTAAACGGAAATAGCAGCATAAAAATTCTCTTTATGCTGCTATTTTTGTTTATTTTTTCTTCAGAAAAATACAAAAAGTTTTCTTTATTTTTATAAAGTAGGATATGTTATAACACGATAGCGTGTTTCATTGCGTTCAGCATTTTCAAAATTGACATTATCTGGAAATAAAGGATTATAAGCTGTTACTCGTTTTATAGATATTTCACGTGTATTTTCAGAAGGTTTTAAAATTATTCGATCATCAGTTTTTTTCACACCCGTGGGTACAATATCCTTAATATCTAAAGGCTTCTTATTAATCGTCGCACTTGTTTCATCTTTTTTTTGCACCTTTTTCTCTGCTACTGTAGCAGTAGGCGTATTGTTTGGATGAGAGATAACCTGTTTTTCTTGTACTATTTGCTTTTGAATAACAGGTTGTGGCTTTCTTTTAATCTGCATAAAAGAAATTACGGGAATATTGTCAACATTAAAATAATTTGCAGATGCCCAACCAACCGTTTCATTATGTTGAAGTAAACACCATACTTTATCAGCGAGACAGCCATTAATTTGTACCTTCGCTCCAGTAGGAACTACCGCCGTAACTTTATAAGTTGTAGCTGGTCCTGCGCGTAAAATTGCTTTACCTTTTTCTATTTTAGCAACTGTTCCAGCAGCTACATCAGAAGTAGCCAACATAAACCCCGCTCCCATCAAAGATGTCAACATCATTGTTGCTGATAAAAAACTCTTTTTAAACATTCTCTCTTTCCTATTCCATAGCATTTAGAAACTCAAATTTGCCTGTGCAAAAATTTGTCTCGTTTCAATAAAATGGTGTTAAATTTTTTGATTTCTCAAAAGACTGCTACATCTTAAGAAAATTGAAAAAGCTCTCTTACGTGTCTCCCACCACCCTATAGACACGAGCTCTTCTCTTGCAAACAATGCTGATCTTATCGATCATTGCATGCAAAAATATCATTTGATCACCTGATCATCAGTTCTTAAAGAAGTTTTGAAAATACTATTGGTTCCACAAAAAAGATCACAATTTAAAATATATTGACCTAAGTCAGAGTAAACCTCTTCCATTAATAGGATATGTTTGTTCAAAGATAAACACTTCGTAACAGAGGATAAAAAGATAATATCATTTTTAAAATAAAAATGATTGAGTACTCTCTAAAGCTTTTATACTTTTTAATTTTTTTCAAGATAATTCGAATACACAAAATTGTCCTGTAAAACCTTTATACAAAAACAAAAGAAAGATAAACACGTATGAAGTTGAATAACTGCTCCAATGCACAATCATTGGATTATTTCTTTTTCTCTCTCCCTTTATCTTTCACACTTCCTATACTGTTGTTCTTAACCAAGGATAAATTGCAGAAGAAAAATATATCAAAAAATTTCACCTCACTTCAAAGAAATGCAACTATTGCTATGCCAAAACTGTAACGCCACAGCTTCCTATGTAATTTGCAAAAAATTAAATCAACAAGTCAAGAAGCCGTTACCTAAACAACATTGCCAGTGACATTGTTCAAAGAACTTTTCTTAATCTCCTTGAAAATGAAACAAGCTTAAGAGCGCGTATTTTTCATAGGTAACCTTGATACAGTCCAAAGAAAAACTATCGTACGTCTTTTTAGGTCTTCCTGAACACAATAAAGTAGCTCTAAAAAGCCATTTAATAGTTGACCGAAAAGAGTCAATATTGTGAGGTTTTTGGCTACATTTAACATTCTTTATGTTGAGCTTCCCACTGCTATTTTTACATTATTCATGACAATCAGTGCTTATTTATGTCCATTATTTTAGGACCGCAACTTGGTTTGTTGCTTCATACAACTGCACAGAAAGACTTTTTCCATCATCCCTTATTCATTGCCTTTTGATTATCTATTATCGATAGTATTCGTGCTATTCCCTTTATTATAGCTGCCTTTTATCTTTTACCTATTCCCCGTGTTGTAAGAGGAAGGGACACAGGAATTTCTTCAGTGATTTTTGTTCTCCTCTTACAGCTATTCCTTTTTATGCATGCATAGCAGAATTATCTTTTAAAACAATCGAGCATAATTTAGTTGAAGCCATCCATTCTATGGAAACCAACCACTTTCAGATCATCAGACAATATCCTTATCCCCCTGTACCACTCACTAGTATCATTACTGGTTTTACAATCATAGTCATTTCTTTAATCAGTGCTACTTTGCTCGCTGGATATCTTGATGGTGGCAGTCTAGGTGTTCTAGCAATTAGCTATGGCTACCAACGCTATACAATACCGCACTAATGATGATAGTGATTATTTTTTAATTATTCTCAATATAATTGTCGAATAGATTGATGATCAAATTGCATAGAAATTGGACAAAACAAAATTAAACAGTTTCAGATGCGGACTTATTTTCCCCAATCATAGCAATAATAAGCCAGTCGGCAATAAGAGCTGGATTTTTTAACTGTTCAATCTCCATCGTTACTTCATAATGAAAAACAACACGACCAGAAGGACGAACTTTAGCATTATTTAAAATAAAACGAGCACGGACTCGTGCTCCTGTTTTTACAGGATTCATAAAACGAACTTTATCAAAACCATAATTAATCCCCATTGTTGCACCTTCCAACTCTGGCAATGCCTCATAAGCTAACACAGACAAAAGTGACAATGTTAAAAAACCATGAGCAATAGTGCCTCCAAAAGGCGTTTTTTTCGCTTTTTCTTCATCTACATGAATCCATTGATGGTCATCGGTTGCATATGCAAATTGATTAATCATATCTTGAGTAACAAGACGCCACTGCGATAAGCCAATTTCTTTTCCAATGAAATTGGCTATATCTTGCACTGCTATTTTTCGTTGCATAACACTATCCTTATTTTGCTGGATAAAAAACTAAATGCCTTCCCTCTTGCTTTTATAAAAGCTATTGTTTAGAGCATCAACAATATAAATCCTAAATATCTCATCGATAAGGGCATTTATTAATAATAAAATGTTTTCTTAAAGAAAAATTCAAATAGGAAACAACAATGACCAGCAACATAAACCTAACAGGTTTAGCGCGTGATTTAAAACAGCATGCAGAGACCCATAACCCCATTCGTATTGGATTAATTGGTTGTGGTGAAATGGGAACAGATTTATTATCGAGTATTACACAGATAGATGGCATAACAATCGCAGCTGTTGCAACCCGCACACCATCGCGTATTTTTGATGCTGCTGCATTAGCCTATGGAGAAGAAGGGCATGTACGTGAAGTTGAAAACACTACTGCTTTAACCAAAACTATTGAAAAAGGCCTGATTGCTGCTACAAATGATTTAGACCTTGTTTTACGCCATGAACAAATTGACATTATTGTCGATGCGACAGGACATCCTGAAGCAGGAGCAGAAATTGGTTACAAAGCACTTAGTAACAATAAACATCTTGTCATGATGAATGTGGAAGCGGATGTTACGATTGGTGCTTATCTCAAATATGAAGCAGATAAACGAGGTCTTATTTATACACTTGGTGCCGGTGATGAACCGACATCTTGTATGGAACTCATTGAATTTGTTTCAGCACTCGGTCATAAAATTGTTGCAGTAGGTAAAGGAAAAAATAATCCACTCATTTTAGATGCTACCCCTGATGCTTACGAAGAAGAAGCCAAACGGCGCAACATGAATGTTCGAATGTTGGTTGAATTTATCGATGGGTCCAAAACAATGGTTGAAATGGCAGCAATTGCTAATGCAACAGGACTCCTTCCTGATTGCCCAGGAATGCACGGTCCTAAAGCTGCACTCAAAGATTTAAATAAAGTACTTATTCCAAAACAAGATGGTGGTATTTTAAACAGATGCGGTGTTGTAGATTATTCAATAGGTGAAGGAGTTGCCCCTGGTGTTTTCGTCATTGCAGAAATAACGCATCCACGTTTGCGTGAACGTATGGAAGATTTAAAAATCGGTCAAGGACCTTATTTTACCTTTCACCGTCCCTATCACTTAACTGCAATGGAAATTCCGCTTACCTGCGCGCGCATTATGTTATATGGAAAAACAGATATGGCACCACTTCACTACCCAGTAGCAGAGGTTTGTGCCATTGCTAAAAAAGATTTACACCCTGGTGAACAATTAGATTTTATAGGTCTTTACAGCTACCGTGCTTGGATCATGAGCGTTGAAGAAGCACGTGCTCATCAAGCTATTCCTTGCGGACTGTTAGAAAAAGCAACTGTTACAGCCACAATTAAAAAGAATGAACTCATTACAATATACAATACAACTATTCGCGAAAATCAATGGATTGCACGTCTACGCAATAAACAAGACCTCTTACTGCGTTGAATATCCTCCTCACATAAACCATACTTTGCACTAAACTGCATAAAACACTCTAGATAAATAGAAAAAGAAACGAAATCACCTCTTAGGTTAAAAAAGAAAAACAGCGCTCATCTTTTTAAGCCAAAGCATTTAATAATCGCAAACTCTTTTAATCGCTCATTTTTTTAAAAGAACGAAAATATTAATAAGCTTTAATCAACAAAAGAAATAAAATTATAAATAATCTTATAAACCTTCATTCTTTTTTCAAATAAGCTTCAAATTCGCTTTGCGTAACACACTCAAAATTATATGAGATAAAAGGAAAAGAACAATTTTTGCGAAAAAATAAAAAATTATAAATATGCTTTATCAGCTCACTTAATAATTTTTTGCAAACTACCCCAAAAAGTGTGTATAATACGAAAAACACAAAATAAATTTAATTCTTGATTGGCACTGCATTATACACTAAACAGTACGTATCTTAAATCATTTTGATAACATAGTGTATTCTTACTGTATATTTATTATGTAGAAAAATTCAATATAAGGATCTTGATCTTAAAAGTGTTTTTAAAAGAAAAGGACAAAATAATGATTGTTAAACGTCTAATACGGGCAGTTTCTATTTTAACTGTAATAATGAGCTTTATAACTACCGCGTGCGCAAATCTAACGGTTGAGCACGCTTCAGGCACAACTTCTGTTCCTAACAATCCCAAAAAGGTTGTATTTTTTGATCTTGCATCACTCGATAATGTAAATCGTTTAGGCATTAATGCTGTTGTTGGTGTTCCTGAAGGAAAAAAACCCATATATTTGCAACATTTCGATGATGCAAAATATGAGAAAATAGGTACTTTCTTTGAACCTAATTATGAGAAAATCGCTGCTTTCCAGCCTGACCTTATTATTATTTCTTCAAGAACGAAATCTAAATATCAAGACTTATCCAAAATCGCTCCAACAATTGATCTGACAGTAGGGTATGAAAATGCTCTCCAAAATATTGAACGGAATGTTACCATTCTTGGAAAAATTTTTGGTAAAGAAAAAGAAGCAGAACAAGAAATTGCAACGTTCAAAGAAAATTTAGCAATGGTTCGTAAAAATACGCAAGGAAAAGGAACGGGACTCGTTCTAATGACTTCAGGTGGAAAAATAAATGCTTTGGGTCCAAAGTCACGTATAGATATTATTCATACTGACTTTGGAATTGCTGCTGCAACTGATAAGATAGTTGTGCACAAACATGGTCAACCTATTTCTCCTGAGTTCATTCTTGAAACCAATCCTGATTGGTTACTAGTTATTGATCGCGATGCAGCAATTGGACGGGAAGGAAAATCTGCAGCAGAGTTGTTAAACAATGAACTTGTTCACCGCACAACTGCTGGGAAAAAAAATCAGATTATTTACCTAGATTCTTGGAGCTGGTATCGTGCAAGTGGCGGCTTAACTGGACTTAACGAAGCAACAAAGCAAATCAGCAAAGCTTTCGCAGAAAGTAAATAAAAACAGTTAAAATAGCTTGCTCGTTATAAAAATAAGATTTAATAACAGAAGCTGTTATACAAAGAGCTTCTGTTATTTTTTTTAAAGAATTTGATGTGACAAATTATTGGATAGCCATAGCGATCATTGCAGTACTTTCTGCTTGTAGTATTTTTGTTGGCTATTCTGATATGACACTCGCTGATTTATTATCAGGCAACTTAAAAGCGTGGCTTCTTTTTTGGCAAACGCGTCTTCCCCGAACAATTGCAGTACTCTTGACGGGTATGTCACTTGCTCTCTCAGGAATGATTATGCAATTGTTAACACGTAACCGTTTTGTTGAACCTTCAACAGCTGGAACAGTTGAATCCGCGTCACTCGGCATTCTTTTCGTCATGATTTTTATTCCTGACATATCTGTACTTGGAAAAATGGCCGTTTCCACAGCTTTTGCAATGATTGGTACGTTGATTTTTATGTTTTTGTTATACAAGATTCCTTTAAAATCTGTTCTCATTGTACCACTCATAGGAATTATGCTGGGATATGTTATTAATTCCCTAACAAATGCTATTGCTGACCATGAAATGCTTCTTCCATCCCTTCAAGCTCATTTATTTGGTAGTTTTTCAATGATTATTGATGGGAAATATGAACTTTTATGGCTGTCTTTTCCCTTATGCGTTCTTGCTTATTTTGCTGCTCATCGCTTCACCGTAGCTGGCCTTGGAGAAGATTTAACCAATAATCTTGGCCTTAATTACCGTACTGTTATGTTTTTTGGGCTCTTTATCGTTGCATCAATTACCGCTTTGACCACTTGTACAGTTGGCCGTATTCCTTTTATCGGATTGATTATTCCAAATCTCATCTCAAATTTCATGGGGGACAATATGCGTCATAGTGCTCCTTGGGTGATGATTAGTGGAGCTGGATTAGTATTAATCTGTGATCTTTTAGGACGGGTCCTTCATCACGATTTTGAAATTCCTATCAGTACTGTAATGGGTGTTATTGGTAGCTTTATTTTTATCATACTGCTTTTACACTGGAGACAGCGTCTTGGATAGAAAAAAAGCGACTATAATGATATTGACAAGGCTGACCATAATAGCGTGTATCATGATTAGTCTTTATATGCTATGGAATATAACTACTTTTACTTGGAAATTTCGTTTCGCAAAACTTGTTTCTCTTCTTCTCATTGCTTATACAATTGCTGTTTCTACTGTTTTATTTCAAACAGTCGTTAATAATCGTCTTTTGACACCTTCAATCATGGGATTTGATCAGCTTTATATTTTAATCAAAACCGTTATTCTTTATTTTCTCGACTCTCTTTCTTTACCATTCCTCAGTGAGGAAGGGCAATTAATTCTTGAAGCTATTATTCTTATTATTTTTTCAACAAGCCTCTTTCGCTGGTTATTTTCAGGAAACATTCAAGGTCTTCATCTTACTTTATTGATCGGTGTTGTTTTTGGTGGATTTTTTTTCAGCTTACGCATGTTTATGCAATTACAACTGAATCCAGATCAAATGATGAATTTAACAGATATTATGTTTGCAAATTTTAATAAATTCAATACATCATTAATTGGCTTTGCTACAATCATTGTTTTTATCGTAAGCTTGCTCGGTTGGCGTTTATGCCACTTACTTGATGTTCTTTCTCTTGGACGCGAAACTGCTGTTAATCTTGGTGTTGATTATCACAAAAGTGCTACAACTATCCTTATTTTCATCTCTATTCTTGTATCGATTTCTACAGCACTTGTTGGGCCAGTCACTTTTTTTGGACTATTAGTCGCTAATCTTTCTTATGAACTCTCACCTCAAAAAAAACACCATGTTGTTGTCCCCATTGCCATATTACTAGCTATAATTTCTTTAGTAAGCGGACAATTTATTTTAGAACAAATCTTGAATATGGGAGGACGACTAAGTTTTATTATTGAATTTTTTGGTGGTATCGTCTTCTTAACTCTATTGATGAAGGGACAATTAAAATGATTGAAATCAATCATCTTTCCAAAACCTATGGAGCTAGGAAGGTTATTGATAATTTATGCCTTCATTTACCAGAGGGAGGAATTATTTCTCTTATTGGCCCTAATGGTTCAGGAAAATCAACTCTTTTGATGATGATTAGACGCCTTCTGCCAATTACTAAAGGTACAATTAATGTCGATGGCTTTGATATTCAAACGACACCACACGATATTTTAGCTAAAAAACTTTCACTTTTACGTCAAGATAATTCTTTACCTGTCCGTCTAACAGTTCGTGATTTAGTAAGCTTTGGGCGCTATCCTTATTCTAAAGGTCGGTATAACAATGAAGATAAACAGTTTATTGACAGTGCTATTAAATATCTTGGTTTAGAAAACTTAGAAATGCGCTTTTTAGATGAACTTTCTGGAGGACAACGTCAACGTGCTTTTATTGCAATGGTCATTTGTCAAAATACTGACTATTTTTTATTAGATGAACCATTGAACAACCTCGACATGAAACATTCCGTTTCAATAATGAAGCAACTGCGCCGCACAGCCAATGAATTAAAAAAAACCATTCTTCTTGTTATGCATGATATTAATTTTGCCTCATATTATTCAGATTTGATTGTAGCAATCAAAAATGGTAAAGCTATTTATTGTGGGAGTCCAAAAGAAATTATCCAGCCTAAAATTCTTAAAGACATTTATGATATGGATATTCAAGTAACAACCATCAATGATGTACCTATTGCTCTTTATTACCAATAAAAACTCGTCTTTAGCACTTGCATACTCTTCAAAATTTTCTACAAAAAGTAAAATTTGAATATTGAATAATAGTAGACTCTGATACCATCAATCTTGGTATAATCTAAGTTCTGAAAAAATTAATAAAATTTAGTGATTTATACTCTACATTCAAAACTTGATCCTTTTTTCTTTATCTAACTAATTTTGCCTCGATCCTGATTGCTAATCATTAAAATATCAACTCTAATGACAAGAAAGTAGCAACACAATTTCAAAGAGTCTGCTAATTATTATTTCAAAAACAGAAGATAGTGTTACAAAAAACAAAACAAGTGTACGTAAGACAATTCTAATTCAGTCATTTTTTATAAAAAGAAACTAATGCTACATAACCTTAAATATTTATAAAATGAAAAAAGGAGCTCTTAATATACTGGATTTTAATAAAGAAAATTTTATTTATTTTAGTGTCTTACAAAGAATAGCTTTCAAAAAAACATTTCAAAATAATTTTGATAAGTCTATAAAACAGATTTGAATAATCCTATTCTATAAATGAGAAATATTCAGAAAAAAATTATATAAAATGAAAATTCAGTTTTTCTTTATCTAAGCATCTTATTTATATATATTTTTCCTATATATAAGTACGATCAATTATTAACACTCGCTTTTCTAAAAAGCTGTCTACAAATTAAGCTCTTGAATTAAATATAAGGAATACCTATTAGCAGCTTGATTTTATAAAAAAAGTCGATTATTCTTGTGAATCATTGAGTAGTTAATGTAACGAGGGGTAGTGATTATGAAACCGAGGGGAGTTGCTTCAACAATGCACTTTGCAGCATTAATGCCACAAATAGCCTTTTCTAAAAATGAAGTGCAACAAACTCAAAAACTTACAAAAATGGCTCCTATTGTTGAACCCATGCCTCATTATCCTCTTTCAGCAAATATTTCTGATATGCTTGCACATATTAATGAGCTTATCCGTCAGGAAATAATGAAACCAGTCACAGACAATGATAACTTTTTCTTTTTAAATGCTGAAGAAGAATATAAGTATCAACCGATGCAACAACGTGAAATGGTAAAGAAAGAAGAGCTGCCTACAGCACAAAAAGCAGATGGGAAATTAATTGCGGTAGAGAAAGAAAGTGCTGCATAAAATAGATATGAAATTTGCAGAATGATAATTGAACTAAAACAATTAGTGTGAAGTAAATAATTATTATTTATAAAAGCAAAAAGGGCTTTTCTTAAAATTTAATGTGCATTTTACAGGGAATTTTCCCAAAAATTTCAATGATATTACATTTATTTATGCATTAAATATAATAATTTAGCTTATATAAGAAAGCTTATCAGTTAATAGTTTTACGTATGCAAATATAAAAATATTCTAGTATCTTGTGATATACTGTTAACAAAAACTTCTAAAATCCCGTTTCTATTCGATTATAAACTAATTGTGTGAAAGCATAAATCTGCCCTCCAACAAACGGAGCTGTAAATGCTAACACTAAAAAAATAATAATAATTTTTGGAATAAATGTCAGCGTCATTTCCTGAATTTGTGTTAAAGCTTGAAATAAAGCAATAATAATACCTGCAGACATTGCAGCAAAAACTGCTGGACCACTAGCAGTTAAAATAGTCCATATAGCTGCTGTTACCATATCAATAGCATCAGCTTCATTCATACTCTAGAACCTACCAACATAAGATTTATGACCATCAGCTTCAGGTTTCTCACCATTTTCGCCAGGTTTCTCACCCTCTACATCAGGTTTTTCAGTCATAACCTTAACACCTGGGCCAATAACAACTTTTTCACCATTGTCCAATGTCGCAACTATCCCATCACTATAAATATCAATAGAAACCACATATCCTTCAATAACTTTATCTTTTTCATCTGTAAATTGTATATATTTACCGACATACCCCTCTGCTCCGTTGATTAATCCATTAGAAAGCATCTGGGAAAGTGTTTCATTCATTTTTATAGCTTGTTCAACAGATGAAAAACTTGCTAATTGCGATACAAATTCTGTTGAATCCATAGGTTTTGTTGGATCTTGATTTTTCATCTGTGCTACCAACAACTTTATAAACATATCATAATCTGCATTCTTCTTTGCTCCAGCCATCTCCGGCTGTCCACCATCATCTTGAGAATAACTTCTAGGAGCACTAACCGCGTCCAATGCCATATCACACCTCGTTAACGTTACATTCCAACTTGTCTTACACTTATACTTGTCGTATTTGGTGAGGATATTTTACCCATAATCTGTGCTTCTTTCTGAAACAAACTACGAAGAACTTTTAATACCTCAAAAATTTTATTTTGCTCAGTTAAATAAATACACTCCTTTAAGCCTTTCAAAAGGTCACAATCAGTAAAGGTTTGAAGTAACTTTTTTAACAGATTAACAAACACAGTTAATGCTTTCTCCGCTTCGCTTGGATTAATCAACACAAGCTGAGCAGAAAAATAAAGCTGTTTAAGAGGAGTATCAGTATCTTCAACTTGTAAAACATGCCCTTCTAAAAGAAAAGTTGCATCATTTAATAATTCAAAAGTTACTTTACGATCCACCCGTAATACAGCACCATTAAGAAAGATTCTTTCATTTGGTTTGAGTGTCAAACGGATTGTTTTTTTGCTCATTCATATATCTCCGCATTTTCTGCCAAACCATCACGAATAGATTCAGAGATCTCAACAAGAACATCAAAATCAGTAATCTCTCCTTCATCTAATTTCTGAATTTCTTTTAAAATAAAAAAACCAATAGAAATAAGAGAAGCTTTCAATGCCTGTGGTAAAGCATTTGCTGCTTGCCCAAGATCTTCAATAAGAATAACCCAAAGCTTTCGGGCAAACTGAACTGCATCCTTAGCTTCACAAGAACCAGGACCTTTGGCTTTTGCAGCTAAAAGCAGCTTGATACAACGATCAAATAAAAATCGTTCGCGCTCACGTGCGCTCATTGCATCATCTTCCATGACATCTTCATATCGCATTTGATACATTAAACAGCTAAACCTCTTTATTTTAAATAATTAATAAGACTTAATCGCCTTATCATATCTGTCAAAGTATAAGAAGCCTCTAACATAGCCTCCAAAGCTTTGACTTTTTGAGCGACCTCTGCCGCATCGACACCAATCATATCAATTTGTGCTCCTTTAAGAAGGCCTACTTGAGTTTCAATTTGGTGCGTAGCCGCTTTAACCCTTGTTTCTGTACTTCCTACTCTAGAAGCTGTTGCAGTAATTTCATCCACAACACTACTTGTAGATGTATTGTCAGCAGACACTCGCGCTCTTGAAAAAAGACTTTCTTGTGCTTCTTTTGATAAACCGATATCACCAAATTCTGCGACTAAAATCAGATTTTTCATAGCATCGCGAAAACCTTTATCATTAGCACTTACTGCAACATCTACCTTATCACCATTGGGTGCAATATGCTTCTCAGTAGAACCATCCTTAGCATTTGAAAAAAATTCCTTAAAATTCTCTTCATTAAATAAATCACTAAAAGGCCCATCAATAAATTCTTCCATCTCTTCACTGGTGAGATCTTCTGGTTTTCTGCCATTTAGAAAATTCTCAAACGCTTCGTGCACAATTTTACTGGGACCCGTTTCACCACATACTTTATAAAACTTTAACGGTGGTTCACTCGTATTTGTCCCACCAAATATATATTCACCATTAAAATTAGTATTTAAAGCTGAAATAAATGCACTCAAAGCATTTTGGGCAACAGCTTGCGCTGCAGATGGTGCCGCATTTCCTGCATCACCGACAAGCATATTATTAAAAACAACCAATGACCCTGGCGTTGATTCTTTATCACCTGACGCAATTAAACTTTGAATCGCAGCCTGCACAGAAGATAATCTCAATGAAAGAAGTTTATTGCTTGTACTATAACCTTCGAGATAACTCATCTGATTCTCAATATCCATTAAGCGTCCTGTTTTACGCCCCAATGTAAGACCTGGATCATACACCTGTCCAGTAGCCATTTCATAGCCAGCCTTCATCAAATCAGACTTCCCCTCAGAAATTAGATTACGCCTTGCATTGTTTAAAACATATGTCGAAATTGAAGGAACTCTCACTTTACACCTACCTAACTGCTGCTAGAAGATCATCTAGCATTTTACCAACCGTACTAATAATACGAGAGGTTGCTCCATATGTCTGCTCTAATTGCAACATCAAGGCTAATTCATCATCTGTATTGACACCCGTTGCATTGGATAATGCCTCAGCAGCATGCAAAAACATTGTGCCTTTATATCTAGCTTCTTTATCTGCGTTTGACCGCAAACCTTGAAGCCAGCCTACTGAGTTTTTACCAAAATCCATAATTGACTGCTCTAGATCCAAACCTGTACCCGTTCCAAATTTTTGTTTCTCATTAAAAGAATCTACTAATTCTTGAAGTTTATCACCAAAATGTTCTGGACCACCACCTTCTGTTTTGCTGTCAAATATAGGATTAAGTTGTATCCTTCCTGCTAAACCCTCAAGAGCACCGATCTGACCACTAGGCTGCTCTCCATCTAAAAATAAAGAAGGAGGACCAGGAAACATCTGCATCAAAGCATTTGCTATTTCGTCTAACTGCTTTTGATATTGTGGTATAATATCATCACGTAGCTTCAATAAACCACCGAGATTACCACCTCCATTAGGATCAATAAAGGATGAATGACCTAAAGGGACACCATCAATGAAAATCTGTTTTCCAGAAATACCAGATGGCAAAGAAGTGCTGAATTGAAATGATACTGTCCGTGGCATTTTATCGTATAAAGTACTGCCATCCATACCATAAATGGACATTGTTCCATCAGAATGATTAACTGTATTGATACCGATTTCTTGAGACAACTCTTTTAAAATAGCATCTCTTTGATCCATATAAACACTATCATCCCGATTTGCATTTCTCTCCCGCGCTACCAACTGATCAAGCTCATGAAATTTTTGCAATAAATCATTAATGTAATCAACAGAATCTTGAATATCACTATTCACATCATTATATGACTTTTCAATTTCACGACTTCCTGCATTCAACCCTTTGGCTAAATCACGAGCACGATCGACTGCTGCATCTCCATTAGAACGCTGTTGTGGATCATTCGCATACAATTGAAGTGCTTTTTGAAATTCACCAAGCAATTTAGAAGGTGAATTTGAAAATCGATCCGATCCATAAATATCAGATAAACGATTCAGCCCATTAGAAAGACTGCCAGCAGCAGCAGCCTCGCTTGCTTTAACCAAATAATTATTCAATAAATGGATATCACCATCACGACGTACAACAACATGAACCGCTCCCCCCGGCCCCGATTCTAAATATGAAGTGCGACGCGTATAATTCGGATCTCCTGCTTTTACAACATTACGCGAAACAGTATCAAGTCGACCTGTAGTCGCTTTTAACGAGTTTCGGGCTGAATTAAGTGCTAAGTTAAGCGACATAATCTTATCCCCTTTTTGATTGTGTTTACATTATCGTTTCAAATTAACAATAACATCCATCAACTCCGAACCCGTCTGAAATACTTTGGAATTCGCTGTATAATTCCGTTGCGCCTCAATCATATCTGTCAGTTCATCGCCCATATCAACGTTTGAATCCTCCAAATAACCAGAAGATAGAGTACCAAAGACACCATCACCAGGACGCCCCATCATTTGAGGCCCCGTCTGACTATTAGTTTCAAAAACAGTCCCACCTAAAAAAGTCAAACTGTCTGGTGAAGCCACAGTCGTAACACCTATATACCCAATTGTCCGCGTTTTTTGATTGGAATACATAACCTCAATTTCACCATTTTTACCAAAGGTGAAACCATCAAAGGCACCCGACTCCATACCATCTGCTTCCCCTTCAAAAGCAAATAAATTGCCCTTTTGGGTCACCAGGGAATCTGCCCCCACCCCGCCAAAATTAACATTGACCTCAAAAGTATTCCCCTCACTATCTGGCAATGTTAACTTAAATTCTTTTGTAGGCGCTATAAGATTTCCTTCTTTATCAAAGTTAAACTCTGTAGAACCAACTTTTTTCCCGTCAGAATAAGCATCAACAACCCACTTATTTTCAGCAGTTTTTCTCATATAGAAATCAACCTGAACCTTTTTACCTTGACTGTCATAAGTCGTCATTGATTTTTTCTGACTATAAGTTTCAGGTTTCTCAGGATCAATTTTACCATCCTTCGGCTCAACAACCTTTGCACTCGGATTAAAGTTTACTTTAAAATCAATTTTCGTCGTCGCTTCAGGGCCGAATAAATCAGTTGGACCGCCTTTAATTTGAATCTTTTCTCCATCTTCATTTAAAAGATAATATCCTGCAGTATTGCGAAGATACCCATCTTTATCGCGTACAAAAGACCCTGCACGCGTTAAAAATTCTTTTCCATTTTCATCTGCTACACGAAAAAAACCATTTCCGTGAATCATTGTATCACCAGAACGACCTGTTGCACGCGCTGGACCACCAATCGAAATATCATGACCAATATGACTCTTCACTCCGCCAGAAACGTAAGCATATTGTCCTGAAGGCGTTACATAATTAGAAAACTGGACATTCGTACGTTTATATCCAATTGTACCAGCATTAGCGACATTGTCAGCTACACCAGAAAGCCGCGTTCCTTGAGCGTTCATACCAGAAACACCAGTACGCATCATTCCGTAAATACCCATATCATCTCCTATGATCTTTAGCTTATAACACTACTATAAATAAACTTCCTTGTGTGAAGCTTTTGCTTAAATGTTTTTACAAAAATAAATTATATGATCATAAAAAAAACATAATTTGTTTTTAGTGGGTTTGTATTGGTTTTGAATTAGAGTGTTAATATTAGGTGTTTTATTTTAAAAGTGGAGGAATTATATACAAATTTAATCTAATTGATTTTTAATTTGTAAGCTGTAACCAAGGAATCTTTTCGAATCTATAATGTCGTAGTTGAGTTTTGCTTTTAGTTTCTTGCGAAGTTTACTAATGTGGCTTTCTACAACGTTCTCTTCTATTGTTTCATCAAAGATTCCGTATACCGCATTGAATATTTGTGTTTTATTAACACGTTTTCCTGCGTTTGCTATTAAGTATTCGAGAATACGGCGTTCCCTGCGTGGAAGAGGTAGATTTACTCCATTGATTTGTGGGTCACGTCCATCATTGAAGACGCTAATAGGGCCAACTTCGACTGCGGTATTTGCTCCTCGTATATCATTTCCAATTCGTCTGCGGATAGCAGCGATTCGCGCTAGAATTTCGCGGACGTGGATTGGTTTGCGGATTACATCATCGATACCTGATTGAAAAAGTTCTATTGTATGATCCAAAATGTTTGTTTCTGTTAGAGCTAAAATTGGAGTCGAGCTGTAATTTCGAATTTTTTTTGGTAATTCGATTTGGTTTTCACATTTTCCTAAAAGAACTGCTTCAAGTGAAGATATCTCATTATGTGAAGCTGTTGAAATCCACTGACTAAAATCTGAAGGGGCTAAGCCTGTTGCAGCAACTCCTTCGCGAGAAAATAAGGTAGCATAGCCATCTGTTACCAATTTACGGTCATCTACTACAACAATCATAAGCACTCACTCAGCAATTTAGAACTAAAATTTAAAATGTATACGCAGGAAATCTACATATTGCTAAATTTATACAACTTTAATTTTTAAAAACACAAGTTATTTTTACGATTTATTATCTATAAAGACGCGATTACTATTTTTGGTTGTGTTTTTTGACACAAAAAAACAACTATAGATTGTTACAAAAATTAATATCATCTCAAAATGAAACAAATTTTCATTTTTTTATCAAAATAATTTACTATTTTTGTCATAATGATTCATAAGGCTCCTTTACAAAAAGCTTGAGAATTAGGAGTCCATCGACCAAAACCGCTAGCAATCATGTTACGCATAACACGACACACATAGCCCTTTTGAGCTGGATCATTATTAGGCCCTGCATGGTAGCGTGCAACTGCCATAGTCCAGCTGCCTTCTTTTTCGTATAATTTTTTTAAAAAACGCGCAGCATAATCAACATTAAGACGAGGTTTTAACATTTCTACAACAGAAAAAAAATTCTTACCGTGGTAATAATGATTAATTTGCATACAACCTACATCAATGAATTTAGCTCCAGAGCGTTTAGCATTTTTAAAGATATGTAAAGCTTCCGCTTGGTTTTTTGCAAAAACAGCCTTGCCATCAATATTTAATGCATAAGGTTGGAGCGATTCTTTATGGCCTGTTTCTGTTAGCCCAACTGCATATAAGATACCTAATGGTACATTATAGCGCTTAGAAGCCGTAATCATTTCTGCTTCACAAACATTCTCAGCTACCGCGTAATTCAATACTATAATGCTAGACGACCAACCGATAAGAAATGCGTGAAGAAATATCTTCAAAAGGAATATCCAAAAATGTTGCATCTGATAACGGAAATTGCTTGAAAAATTGCTTTGATTCATTTTTTCCATTCTGTTCATTATCACCAAACGCTTGACGTTGACCATTAAAATGCTGTCCACTATTATCTTGCTCTAATCTTTGCTCCATTTGCAAAGATTGATTTTGTTGAATAACTTGAGAACTTTTATCTACAATACTAATTAATAAATGACCACTATCATGAACATGTGCCTTTTCTAAAACATATGATAACATCTGCTGATTGCTGATTAAAAGGCGCGCTGTTTCGCGATGTTGAGTACATAATTCAATATGAAGCCCTTGCGCAGTCATTCTCACTTTAGCATCAACTGTCCCAAGCTCCACAGGTGTAAGTTTTAAATGCAAAATCCTTACATCCCCAACTTTTTTATTACACGTAATATCAACACCACTTAACTGCATCATAAAATCAGGTTTTTCTTCTTGAAGAATAAGCCTATTGCCTATTTCTAAATTCTTGAGAGATTGAGTTCTTTCTATCTCCATCCCCACACGTAGTGTCAAGGATTCACTTTCATGTGCAAAATTTTGTATACTATACTGTGGCATTTTTGGGTGTGTGAGAAAATGTTTGTCAACTGCTTTAATTTGAACCTTGTCTTCAATAGCACATTCTTTTTGAATATCTGCAACCCACTGATTTTGTACATCACCATTTATAGAAGCTGTAATGCTCCCATGTTTTACATGTTCACTAATTTTTTCTCCAATTTTTTCTTGCTTTACAAACCTCTGTGCCAAATAAAGTGGATTCAAAAAATTTTGAAAAGACATATTTTCTTTATTACCAAGATAACCATGCTTGGCTTTTTGCAATTTTTTCTCAAAAGCTTTAATTACATTTTGTTCCACAATTTCTTCTGATATTTCCGACTCTATAACTTTAGCTAAAGGATCCTGTCCTTTATTTAAATACTCTGCACCCTCATCTAGAATTGTCTGTTTTACGGATTCTTCTAAAGCTTCTTTCACCCTATGTATAAGCGAAGAATCTTCATGAAAATTTTTATCTTGCTCAAATTTACTTTGTTTAAGTAACGTATCAAATGTTTTAGGTAATTGATTATCCGCACAATCTTCTGATTGAACTGCAACTTTATCTGCTGTAGTTTTATTTATTGTAGCCATTTGTACAGAAAGAAAACCGCACAATCCATCAGCGCTTATCATCATTTTTGTATCCTAATAATTGGTCGATTTCATTTATCTTTTCTTGTGTATGTTGAATAAATTGCTTCATTTCTGCTTCTATAAGAGATGCTGTATTTTTTTGTTTATCATCTTTTTCTAAGGTTAACTTCAATTCTTTATGACTTTGCGGTTGTGATGCAATTTGTGTGTTTTTCTCTTTCAGAACATCCAATGGAAAAGAAACGACTCTTTGCGCAACAGCTTGTGCAGCAATAAATAAAAAACGATCTTTCTCTGATAAATCTTTGTAGATGATATTTTGTATCATCTGTAGAGCTTCTTGTGCAGCGATTGAACCAGAAAGACTCATAGCGTAATACAAACGCACAGATGTATCATCTACACCGATTTCATGTGCTAATGTCAAAGCTTTCTGAGCACTGAGTTTTGCTTTTTCCATACGTGCATCAATTAACGCAGCACGGCTCACTGCCATATATGCCATAAACTGCACCTTTGTCGGTGCATAAGCAAGCAATGCTTCCAATTGATCAATACTTAATTTTTCATCAAGCCGCAATACAGCAGGAATAAACTCATGCCAAAAGTCATAAGCATAAGGTGATTTCCAAAAACGATGCACATAATGACGAATTAATAAAGCCAAAAGATCTATCTCACCAAGCATTGATGCAACTTTTAATTCTCGACGAATAGCACCCTCTTCAAATAAAGTTCCCGGAGCAAAAAGCCTTACTTGATCTAATTGTTTCAAAGCTAAAGCAGGATCTTTTTCTATGATATTAACAACCGTAGAAAGTACAACAGACGCAAATAAAGCAGGAGGAATAGATCGAATATCTTCTTCAGTTAATTGTGTATATGTCTTTAAAAAAGTAGTTTTTTTATGAGATGCATAAGCCAAAGCACCATCCATTACATTCTCTGAAATCACTCCCTTTCCATATTTCTCTAAAATGCTTTGCACTACTCGAGGATTTCCACCATTAAAAAGATAAATCAATAAAGCATAAAGATTGTTCTTATCTTTCCAAACACTAGCATCAAAAGTTAAAAATTTATCGCCAATTTCTCCCAAAAGTTGCAGTTGTTTTTGCAGTTCTTCCTCTTGTCCTGATATAATTTTATCTTGTAAATTTTGTAAAGAACGCACAAGATGTACTGGCTCAGAGACAATAGTTTTTGATAACATAGAGGGCTCTTTAATTTCACGCTCTACCTGTGCGACAAAAATGTCCTGAGAATCTCTTTCTATCTTTTGTAAAAAAGCTCTACCCTCTTGTATAAAAATTCCTTGAATAAAGACCACAAAAGATAAAAAATAGACAGAGTATGCCTTTTTCATAATCATGGTGTTTTTTCCTTTTCAAGAACTGACTTGTCTTGTATAATCTTTTGCGAAGAAGACTTCTCTACTGTCGATTTTTCCTGTACTTCTTCAGTCTTTGGATCTCGTATAAAAATAGATATACGCCGGTTTTCAGCGGCATATGGATCCTTTTTATTTTTCAAATCCCGATCTGCATAACCTTCAACACGCAAAATTCGTTTCTCATCAAAGCCACCACGCACCAACATATAATAAGCCATCTGTGCACGTGCTGTTGAAAGTTGCCAATTATCATAAACAGCACTACGATAAGCACGTGCATCAGTATGCCCACTAATCACGACATCTCCTTGATATTTCGCAATAATTCCTGCCATACTACTAATTAAATCAATAGTCCGCGCTGTTGGAACAGATAAGCCAACTTTAAACATTTCATATTTTGGCTGATCCATTAATTCAATCATAACGCCTTCTTTAATCGGCTTCACATGAGCCAATATATTGCTGTTTTCCCCCTCTATAAAATCCGTTAATTCTTGTGCAAGAGCACGAGAATTCTCAGAAGAATTATTTTCTTGTATAGATTCTTTTACCAACGTTTTTTGCTTTTGGTCTTTTCTTTTTTGAGAAAAATCAATATTTTCTCTCCAATAATGCGGAGAAAAAGGATCATGATGCTCTGTTCCTAGTTGTAAATTTTCTTGAGAATCACCAACTCCCTGCCCTACAAGATCCCCTTTTTCAAACTGCTGCTCGGAAGGATTTTTTGCGTGGTGTTCTGATTGAACAATTTTTTCCAATCCAGGATAAGGATTATGCATTAACTCTGCTTCCTCCATAGCATTTGACTTTTCTGACTGATCATCATCTCTACGCTCTTGATCAAGAGAACTTTTTTTATCTTGTTCAATATCTTTGTGTTGAATACCCCGATTACTTGTTTGGGGATCTACAAGTTTGATTGGATTAAAATAGTTTGCGATGGCTTCCTTTGTCTCATCATCCTGGACGTTAACAAGCCACAAGACGAGAAAAAGCGCCATCATTGCTGTCATAAAATCAGCATAAGCAATTTTCCAAACACCACCATGATGATCATCATGATCTCCATGTTGCCCACGACGAACAATAATAATTTCAGAAGAAGATTGTTGGTCTTCAGATTTCATTGTATCAACTCCTTCAACGTCGTCAGCAATGGAGTAAGCTGTGTAGCAATAACCATTTCACCACGATGTAAACGTAACTCTGTACTTTTGGTCGGTTGAAATTCAAATTGAGATGAATCAAAATCACGCTGTTTTTTGAGCTGTTCAAATAATTTTTCATTCCCCTCAAGAACTAAAGGTTTCCCTGCAGAAAGAGCCTGATCTAATATTTTTGTAGCAAATTCCTGAAGTGCTTCTTCTGTAATTTTTTCACCAATAAATACGGAAAGAACCTGTGCAATCTCTCGAGAAATTTCTTGACGCAAATCAGAAAATTCTTTTGTTAATTGACGCTGTACATTGGCTCCTAGCGATTCAACCATACTTTGTTTAGCCGCTTCAATAGCTTTTGCATGCTCTTCTTCCAAACATTTCTTTTCTTCTTCAAACTGTTTTTGCAATTTTTCTGTTACCTCTTGCACAGCTTGATCAAAAGCTTCCTTTCGAGCTACTTCAACATCAACAACCCCTTCAGAAGGGAAAGATAATATTTCTTCCATATATTCTTCTGAAGGTTTAGTATCAGATAATGAACAGTCTTTCTGCTTCTCATTATTATACATGAGTTCGCTTTCATCATCAGAAGGCAAAACCTCTATATCTTCAGCAGAAATGTAGCGGGATGAAAAATCACTCAGAAAAGAAGATAAGGGAAGACTTACCTGTTTTTCAAATTTTCCACCTGTTTGTTCCATTCTATTTATCACTTCCATTTAACGTTTCACTTTACAAATCTATACAGCCACAGTTGTGTCAGTATCATGGACCCATTCACGCAAAACTCCAGCAAAACGTTCTTCATCCATTGCAATCATTTGCTCAAGACGATTCTGTGGTGGAACACGCATACGATTGCGTAAATTGTGAAGTGTATCATTATTTGTGCCTGTAACGCCACCAAATTCTGCATTATCTTGATATTGGTGTTCTAAAGCAGGTATATTTCCAAGACCAGCTACAGCATTTTCACTATTTTCAAGTGCCTTTTTTCCTTCCCGCATTTCCCGCATCAAAGGACGTACCCCTAAGAATAAAATCAAGAAAACAGCAATTACTAAAGCAACTCCATTGATCAAACCAGATGTATAACGTGACAATGATTTCCAAAGAGGCTCTTGAACAGGTGCCATATCAGCCTCAGAATTACCAACGAAATCGACGGCTGTAACATTAATGATATCTCCGCGTTTTGGATCAAGTCCCGCCGCCGTTGCCACCATCTGCTGAATACGATTTACTTCATCATTAAGAGCATTTTCAGAGGTTGGTTTTGTACCATCTGGAAGAACCAAACGCGCACGATCTACCACGATAGCAACAGCTAATTTCTTCACACTATAACCATCACTAACTGTAGAAATAGTCTTAGAGTTAATTTCATAATTAGTAATCTCTTCACGGCGATCTTTTTTATCGGTTGATCTTTCTCCACCACCATTAGCAATTTCTTCTTGCGGAATATTTTGTTCTACGCCGACAGCATCACTATTACGGTTATTTTGGCTATCAGCTTGATCACGCACGGAACGCACGGAACGCACAACCTGTGACTCTGGATCAAAAACGGTCTCATTTGTCTGACGACGATCTGTATCTAAAACAACTTGTACACTAGTTTGAAAATGATCAAGACCAAGATAAGGAACCAATTGTTTACGAATATTCGCATCAATTTGCGAAGCAACCTGTTGCTCAAGAGATGCCATCATCATCGAAGCTCCATTCATTGCATCCACTCCAGATGCAAGCAACTGTCCACGTGTGTCCATTACTGTCACTGAGCTTGCTTCAAGTGAAGGAACAGCTGCCGCTACTAATTGACGAATAGACTGAGCAAATTCAACTGCAAAACCACTATTAGTGCGAATTACAACAGAAGCAGTAGGCTTCTGGTTAGCCTTACGAAATGATCCTTTATCTGGTAAAACAATATGGACACGTGCTGCCTTTACACCTTGTACAGCTTGAATCGTCCGTGCGATTTCACCTTCTAAAGCACGTTGGCGTGTAATTTCTTGCATAAAAGACGTAAGCCCTAAAGATCCCATATTATCGAACAATTCATATCCAGCATTATTTGATGTTGGTAGTCCTTTTTCGGCAAGGAACATTCGTGCTTGCTCTGCTTGCCCCACAGGAACCTGAACAGTACTACCATCAGAAGAAACATCAAAAGCAATCCCTGCTTCACCCAACGCCATTCCCATTCGATTCACATCATCACGTGAAAGACCAACATAAAGTATTTCATAAATAGGACGCGTTAAATAAAAGCTAGAAAACAAAATTGTTCCAAACAAAGTTAATCCAACCATACCAAGCGCAATAAGGCGCTTTACTCCTAGTTTATGAAGCGCATTTCCAGAAGAAGAAAGAAAAGCCAAAAATTTATCAAGCATAGATTTGCACCATTATTATTGAAAAGACAATCTCGCGTAAAACAAAGAAAACAGCTGTTAAACAACTGTTTTCCTACTCCTACTGCTTAAATCATAAAAAACAAAACTTGCGTGAAAATGATGCCTGTTTTTGATAGAAAACCCATGATATGCTTATATCATAGATTTATTTAAAGGTAATATTTCGCTATCATGCCATCTTTATCTATTCTAAATAACACATAATAATACTGTGCATAATACAATAATACTGTGCATAATACATTGCGCCATCATGTAGACATATTCTTGCCATATAATCGCTGGTAATCGCCGGTAATCGCTGGTAATTTTATTGAAAATCGTAAACTTTTTTAGAGGTCCTTCAGAATGTACAAAAATTACCTATTGCGGTATACACTCATAAGTACTGTATTCTTTCATTTTTTAAGTGGTAATTCTTTATATGCTGCTTCACAGAGTGGTTCCATACCTACAGAAAATGAGAACACAGCCCTTAATCTGAATAATGGTACAGTATGGACACTCAAAATTAATAAAAGGGAAACAGAGGGAGAAGAGCAAAATGCAAATCAGGATTTACCTGTTACTGATCAACTACGCTCCACTTTTTCTACCATTAATCTCAATGACAGTACCATTATTTTTGACAAACCAACAGATGATCAATATCAGATATTATATGTAGGCCCCTTACCAGCTACAGAGCGAAATGAAGAGAGAAGTGTATCTCAACAAAGTACGCCTTCCTTATCAAAAGTCTATAATGCAACAGGCAATGCAAAAATTCACTTCAATACAAAATATAGTAGCGCGCTTGCAATAAGAGATCAAGAAACAGACCAACTTGTAATTAATGGTAATGTTTCAGGAACAACGACAATTTATGTCAACAGTATCAAGGGAAAGAAGAAACCAAAAAGTGCTCCTATTCCTGATAGAAGTGGTACCCCACTTATCTATAATAAAAGTGGTATCTCACTCATCCAAGTTTCTGGAATAGCAAATAAAGACTCCTTTAAATTGGCAAATGGCTATACCACAATAAATAATTATCCTTATAAATATATTCTTATTGCCTATGCTCCTGAGCATTCTCGTCATAACCATAATCAAAGTATGTTTGCTCTATATCAGCCATATTGGGATTTCCGTTTGCGAAATGCCTATCTTGACCCTAAATCAAAGGTGAAAGCTCTGGTCCCACAAATGGCCAGTTATTTGGTGATGCCAAATGTTTTATTCTCTGCTGGTTTCTCTGATATCAATCAGCAAAATGCATCCTTATCCAATCTCCGGGCTATGTCATTGGAAAATGATAACAATAAGAAAAATGCTTTCTTCTTATCTTCTTATGGCAATACAGCAACTTTATCATCCAAACATACTGCTATGGAATATGGTTATGGAGCTGATCTTCGCTACAGTGCTCTACAATTAGGGGTCGCGTTAGGTGTTCTGGAAAATCAAAATACCACAACAAATTTCGGCTTGTTAGGCTCTTATGGACAAGTATCTTTCACTCCAAAAGACATGGAAGGCGCTGCCAAGAGTACACTTGATAAGTGGTCAATTTCAGCTTTCGGTAGTATACATCATCGGAATGGCTTGTACCTTGATACACTCTTTTCCTATGGCGTTGTGAAAGGAAACATTAAAGTTGCTGATATTGGTAACATTGCAAAATTGGATGACGTCAACACATTGAGCGCCTCTGCAACTATTGGTCAACAATTTGCAACTGGTGTTGAAGGGTTAGTCTTTGAACCACAAGCACAACTTGCTTATCAGCGCTTGATATTTGATAATATTTCAGATGGTAATAATCTTGAAATCGATATGAATGATCCTAACCGATGGTTGGTTCGTATTGGTGGACGTTTAAACAAAACTGTCACCGCAGCAGAAAACGCTCATATTATTTCTTTTTATGGAAAACTAAATGTGATCAAAACTTTTGCTGATAGAAATACAATACAAGTTATCGATAATTTCAATCTTGATTCTATGGGAGCTTCTGTTGAAGGTGGGGTAGGAATTAATGCGCAATTGAGTAAAAAGATTGGACTGTATGGCGATGTCAGCCACCAACACAAACTTCAAAAAGCAGGTATATCAGCAACCTCTCTCTCAGGTGGAATACGTTACCGTTTCTAAAACAATACTGATATTAGTTTCAATAAAAAGGGCAGTATAAAATACTGCCCTTTTTATTTTATTTCGCTTCCCTCTTTTTAAAAGAGGCCCAAATATTAAGTCTCCATTATATTTTATTTCTTTGATTAGTTATTCTTAACTATATCCATCATTTTTATAAAAATAGAAAACTTATCAGTATTTTAAATTGAGCTTATAATAATCCTCTATACTAGAAAGATTAAAGATAATATTATGTTATTGTTTTAGCATTCATTTTAAATATAAATATGAAAAATGAGCTCTTTATTAAAAGAATAATTTAATACATTATGTATTGTTAATAATAATATATAATACATTATGTATATAAATAATAAATATTATTTATCTTTAATATAAAATAATTTTTATCTTTACATATAAGGAAAAATAATTTACTTCATCCAATAGGAATTATCGATTCAATATCCTTCTTATAAGCGGGGGGGATATTTTGGGTTTTATAAGTTAGGACAATCTTTATGTGTAAAAATTATCTTCTATCATGTACAGCTGCGGCTGCTATAATTTTGTTTGGTGCTCATTTTAATGTTGCTGCTGCAGCTGATGATGAGAAAAGCATCTCTATAATTAATGGCGCCTTTAGGGATGCCGGTAAAGGCAAAACTTATGAAGCTTCGGAATTAGAAAAAAGTGCTCTTTACGTAGGTGATAAAAAAGAAGAAATTGACGGAGCTGAAGGTACTGGCGATAAAGATAGAAATGATGGAAAAACAGGTGGTACAATCACAGGTGAAGATTTAACACTAATTGGCAATGCTAAGAAACGAGGAACCGGCGCAACAGCTAGAGGGTCGAACAGTAAAATTATTCTAAAAGGCACAACAACTATTAAAGATCTTGATTTTGGTCTTTCTGCGGGTGATGGTGGTACAATCACAATGGAAAGTGGTACCATTGATGTCAGTGACACTGCCGTAAGAGTTAAAGGTAAAGATACAACTATTACACTAGGCGATGTAAAGATTACTTCAAAAACGACAGGTATTGATTTAACAGATGGAGCTAAATTCACGATGAAAGGTGGCTCTATTGAGGCCGATGAAACTGCTGTACAAGCTAAGGATAAAGGTACAACCGTTACATTAAGCGATGTGGACATTACTTCAAAAAAAGAAGGCCTTAGAATAGAAGAAGGTGCCGCAATTGTAGCAAATGGTGGTTCTATTACAATAAAAAAGGATGGCGTTTATGAGAATGCTCCTGGGAAAGCAGTTGTTGCTTCTGGAAAAGGGACTAGCGTTACATTAAATGATGTAGAAATCTCTTCAGATAACATTGGTATTGAAATAGAGGATAAAGCAATATTAAATATGACCGGCGGTTCTATTAAAGCAGAAAAAGACGGTGTTACTTTTGTAGACAGTAAAAATAATAAAAACAAACTAAAAGATACAAAAATTAGCGTTGTCAAAGGGTCTGGATTTAAAGCCAAAGGAAGCACAGTTTCTTTAGAAAATGTTTCCATTCAATCTAAAGAAGGCACTGGTCTTTCTGTATCTGGGAAAGAAGCAGTTGTTAAAATGACAGGTGGTACAATTGATGCGCACGAGGTTGCATTCGTTGTAGAAAACGGTGCAAAAATTGATATTTCCAATGTTTCTGCAACAGCTGCTAAAAATGGCCTAGAACTTAAAGATGAGAATGGTGATCAACAAAATAATGTTAATTTCACGAATACAAAACTTACCGTTGAAAAAGGTGTAGGTATTCTTGGAGACAAATCTGGAAAAGATGCTATCAAACTCAAAAATTCAGAAATACGTGCTGATCTTTTATTAAAATACACTTCTAAAGATGACAAGGAAGCATCTCTTACACTCGATGCAGATCATTCAATCTTAGAAGGTGGTGTTAGAACTGAAGATAAGGCTAAAACAGTCTTTAATCTGACCAATGGTACAGTATGGACGCTTAAAATCAGTAAAGAAGAAAAAGAAGAAGGTGCAGATGAAGATGGAGCATTGCTTGATATTTCTCAAAGATCACACTCTACTGTTTCTACGCTTAATCTCGATAACAGTGCCATTGTTTTTGACAAACCAACAGATGGTCAATATCAGATATTACATGTAGGACCAGCAATACCAGAAGTTGATCCAGCACAACCTGCTCTTCCAAACGATGCGAAAAAAGTCTATAATGCGAAAGGCGATGCAAAAATTTACTTCAACACTGAATGGAGTAGCGGACTTAAAACAAAAGATCAAAAAACAGATCGACTTGTAATTAATGGTGATGCTTCAGGAACAACGACAATCTATGTCAACAGTATCAAGGGAAAGAAGAAACCAGAAGAAAATGCTTCTGTTCCTGCAAATGAAAATGGTCTCTCACTCGTCCAAGTTTCTGGAGAAGCAAATAAAGACTCCTTTAAATTGGCAAATGGCTATACCACAATAAATAATTCTCCTTATAAATACACTCTTAATGCCTACGGTCCTGAGAATTCTAGTAAAAGTGAAAATCAAAGTCTGTTTGGTGATGGCCAATCATATTGGGATTTCCGTTTGCAAAATGCCTATCTTGACCCTAAATCAAAGGTGAAAGCTCTGGTCCCACAAATGGCCAGTTATTTGGTGATGCCAAATGTTTTATTCTCTGCTGGTTTCTCTGATATCAATCAGCAAAATGCATCCTTATCCAATCTCCGGGCTATGTCATTGGAAAATGATAACAATAAGAAAAATGCTTTCTTCTTATCTTCTTATGGCAATACAGCAACTTTATCATCCAAACATACTGCTATGGAATATGGTTATGGAGCTGATCTTCGCTACAGTGCTCTACAATTAGGGGTCGCGTTAGGTGTTCTGGAAAATCAAAATACCACAACAAATTTCGGCTTGTTAGGCTCTTATGGACAAGTATCTTTCACTCCAAAAGACATGGAAGGCGCTGCCAAGAGTACACTTGATAAGTGGTCAATTTCAGCTTTCGGTAGTATACATCATCGGAATGGCTTGTACCTTGATACACTCTTTTCCTATGGCGTTGTGAAAGGAAACATTAAAGTTGCTGATATTGGTAACATTGCAAAATTGGATGACGTCAACACATTGAGCGCCTCTGCAACTATTGGTCAACAATTTGCAACTGGTGTTGAAGGGTTAGTCTTTGAACCACAAGCACAACTTGCTTATCAGCGCTTGATGTTTGATAATATTTCAGATGGTAATGATCTTGAAATCGATATGAATAATCCTAACCAATGGTTGGTTCGTATTGGTGGACGTTTAACCAAAACTGTCACTGCAGCAGAAAACGGTCATATCATTTCCCTTTATGGAAAACTGAACATGATCAACGCTTTTGGTGATGGTGATACAATACAGGTTGCGGATAATTTCCATCTTGACCCTATGGGAACTTCTGTTGAAGGTGGTGTAGGAATTAATGCACAATTAAATAAAAAATTGGGATTGCATGGTGACGTCAGTCACCAACACAAACTTCAAAAAGCAGGTATATCAGCAACCTCTTTCTCAGGTGGAATACGTTACCGTTTCTAAAACAATACTGATATTAACTTCAACAAAAAGGGCAGTATAAATACTGCCCTTTTTTATAATAATTCTATTCACGAAACCTATATTCTCTTCATCCCCGAAAGCTCTCTTTCTATCCGCTTTTTCATCAAGAGATAAAAGCACTATTAAATGAATGCGGAAAGAAAGAGTATGAAATCATAAATGATCTTTATTATCAAAGTCTACCTTTTGGGACGCTTCTGAAGGCCACAAAGCTCTAAGAAGAATAAAGATTTATACATAAAGAAGAAAATAAAGTACATTACCTCTTTACTAAAGTCGCATTAACCTATCAAAAACGATACTGCAGCTTTCCGGAAAAAGATGCCCCAGACATACCAGTTTTTGATAACCTTTGCTGATAACTAGCATCACCATGTACAAAAATATTGTTAGTTAACTGCACATTAACACCTAAACCACCCTCAATAGCAGAGCCCATAGAATCAAGATAAAAAGTATCACCAACTTCTATGGTATCGCTAAAACTAAGAGTCTTTATAACATTCATTTTTCCATAGAAAGCAATGAAACTATTCTTTTCAACAACAGGAAGCGTTTTGGTTAAACGACCACCTACACGCATTAACCATTGATGAGGATCCTTCATATTAACTTCAAGATTATCGCTATCTAAAATAGTATCAAACATCAAACGTTGATAAACAATTTGCGCCTGCGGTTCAAAAGATACACTTTTATTACCAGTTGCTAATTTGTGACCGACAGTTGCAGATACACTTAATATCTTTTTATCATCAAGTTTTGCTACATTATCGACAACAGCAGTCTTAATATGCCCTTTCAAGATACCATAAGAAAAGAGCGCATTCATATACGAATTGTTATCATGCTGCATATTACCGAAAACTGAAATGGACCACTTATCAAGAGTACTTTTAGCAGAATCTTCCATATCTTTTGGCGTAAAAGATAATTGACCATAAGTTCCTAACATACCGACACAGGTAACCGTATTTGCATTTTCAAAAGAACCTAACACAGCACCAGTTTGTAGAGCAGCATAACGTATATCCGCACCATAACCATATTGCAACGGATTACGAATAGATGAAAAAGTTTTTGCATTACCATAAGAAGATAAAAAGACAGAACTCGTCTTTTTACCTGCAACATTTAACGTTTCCTGCACATCAGCTAATATACCATTCTGATTACTGATATCAGAGAAACCAGCAGAAAATAAAGCATTCGGCATAACCACATAACTAGCCATTTGTGGTACAAGGGCTTTCACTTGTGATTGGGCATCAACATATCCATTTGACAAATTGAATTTCCAAATACCAGAAGTTTCTCTTTTACTATTAAGAACATACCTATAAGGCAAGCTATTAAATACAGTATAACCATGAACTAATTGGAAGGACTTTTTATTTGCAGATCCACCACGAACCTCAATAATCGTAACTCCTTCCTTTGGCAAAATAACTGCATTTTTAGTAACACGTGTTGCACTACGGTTTTCCTCTACATTCTGATCTTCAACGTAATTAATATGAACTTTAGTAGTACCGAATACATCAGTTCCGGTGATTATAAGTTTATCAGAACCGTATTTATTAGAACCGTTTTCATCAGAACTGCTCACCCCCATATTAAAATGAATATTAACATTACCAACTGCTATATAATGTCCCATCTCACTTTGTTTGAGATCTTCTATGCGTAAAGTTTGGTAAATACCACTACCTTTTTGATCAAATATAATAGCACTATTATTAAGTGTAAGCATATGCAGAACAGATTCTTGTTGCTCCTTTGCACTCAGTTTTTCTTCACTAATATTAAAATTAACTGGTATGATCCATTTTGAATCGTCTTTAAGAGTTAAAAATGAATATTGCACTCCTTCAGCTTGTGCTGAACCTTCTAGAATAGAATGACTTGCAGAAACTCTCAACATGTTAACGGAAGGTAAAACCTCTTTATCACTAGCATAACTTCCTAATAAAATATTAGAACGAATTTCTGAATTTTTAAGTGACACAATACCTGATTGAAATGCTATAATACCTACTTCGCTAAATAAAATTTTTGTATTGGTAAGATCTACAAGACTTGGAGCAACGAAACTCTTGTTACTATTAGAGGACGTCTTATCATATCCAAAAAAAATACCATACCCCTTACTTATTTGTCCATCAGGATTCTTAATATTTATAACTGAATCTTTTAAATGCACTTCAGTTGCACCTCCAGGTATTATACCTGCAATACCTGCCTGTATATCAATTCCTGTAGCACTAAATGCTCTAATATCATTAGCCAAAATCCCTACAGAAACTGCCTTAAATGTTCCTCCATTAATAACAACAGGCGCATCCTTTGGTTTGATTGCAATAATAGGTACCCCTGAAAATCTATCATTTACTACACTGGGATTGCTATTAACTTCAGCCAAAACGTAAAACACATTCAATAAGAAAAAACTCAAAAACGTAAAGATTATATGTAGCATTTTGTGCATAATCTACCCTACCATTAAACTATAAAATTTAAAACGGATTTTATATGCAACAAAAAATATTATATGTAAAGTTATCAATCTTGGTTATCATTTTCACTGAAGCATGAGAGATATTGATAATGTTCTTAATAAATCACAAATAAATTCAAGTATTTAAATCATTATTGACTATTGATTTATTTTGATTTTAGCATCATAATGAATTTTTATTAACGGAGACTGTTGTTTATGTGCATCAGATTTTTCTGGACCTGAATTCACAGAGAACAATGCTGGTAATCTTCTACTGAAAATTTAGGTGCGATTGTTTCTATCCCAACTATTTTATTTGAATATAATATTTACAAGCAAAATTATTATAAGATGAATATAGTCTATATTTATACTTAGTTATAATAAATGGAAAACTTAAACAAAGTTTATACTGTTAGCGATATAGTATAAAGTTAACTAATAATGAGTACGGCCTATTTAATAGCTTACAATGTGTTCTTAATTAGTCTTATAATTTCAAACGCTAAATATTCAACAAGAATTTATAAATTATAATATTTTTTTCAAATATATCCTATTAAAATATATATAGTATCTTATAAAAGAAACTAATATCATATCTAGTAGGAATAAATTATAATTCTATTAATTTTATTAAAAATAATTAATACAATAAAACTAATTTATAAGCTTAAATATAACTTTAAAAAGATCTTATTAAGCTTCCAACTAATAAATTCCATCCATCAACTAATACAAAAAATAGAATTTTAAATGGTAGAGAAATAACCGTTGGTGGCAACATCATCATTCCCATTGACATTGTCAACGTAGCCACGACAAGATCTATCACTAAAAAAGGAAGAACAATAAGGAAGCCTATTTCAAACCCACGACGTAATTCAGAAATCATAAAAGCAGGAACTAAAACTCGAAAATCAATATCAGAACCTGTTTTAACTTGAAGAGAAGAATCAGAGAGATTAACAAACAAGTCAAGATCTTTCTCACGGACCTGCGATATCATAAATTCTCGAAAGGGCTGACTAATTTTTTCTATCGCTTGTTGTTCACTGATTTTATTATTTACTAAAGGCTGGACCCCCTCCTCCCATGCCGTATTAAATGTCGGAGCCATTACATAAAAGGACATAAACAAAGCTAATGAGATCATCACAAGATTGGAAGGCGTTGTTTGTAATCCTAAACCTGTTCGCAACAGTGAAAAAGCAATGGCAAAACGAGTAAAACTGGTAACCATGATCAATAAACCAGGAGCTACTGATAAAATAGTCAATAGGCCGAAAAGTTGGACTATCCGTCCACTAATTGAACCTTCAGGATAAGAAAATAATCCAGCAATACCACTAGCATTCTCAGCACCTGTTTTTTGCGCAAAAGCAACTGTTGTTGCTAACAAAAATATCATCAATACAAAACCGCCAAGCCGCTTCATGATTCTACTACCAAACTTGAAATCAAAATATTACTTACTTTATTACCGGAACGAACTCTGGCACGATCTAAAAGATCAGCACGCAAATTCATTAACCCTGACGGCCCTTTAACCTGATCGATTGTAACTTGTCGCAAAAATGCTAAAAAATCATTTGATATATCAGCTGTCAGTGTAGCTTCAATATTCTCATCAGGCTTAATAACTAAAGAGACTTCCATTCGAATCCAAGCATTTTCTGGTACTGCAATATTAGTTAAAATAGGGGGCAAAGTAACAATATGGGAATCAGCAGCAATAAGATTCTCTGGAGTTTTAGTCATTGGTAACTCTTTTAAATTACTAGAAGTTGGCGCCATCTCCCGACTCACCCATGCTCCTAAAAACCACCCAGAAACAGCAGCAACCAATGTCAAAACAAATCCAACAATCAGAAAAACTTTTATGCTACTTTCCCGTTGCACAATGTTTTCTTCTTTTTTCGACTCTTCTGCCATAAAAATTCCCTGTCACATAAATCTTGTCACATAAACAATGTAATTAAAAGTTACTTTTGATAAGTTTCTATTTTTTGATAATGAACAATAAAATTAATTATATATTCATTCTCTAAAAAGGCGCAATCTGATTGAGTAATTGCTGACCATAAGGAGGTTGTTGTATTTCACTCATACGTCCACGGCCTCCATATGAAATGCGCGCTTCAGCAATTTTATCATAATCAATCATATTATTGCCTGAAATATCACGTGGACGAACTAATCCTACAATATTGAGAATACGCAATTCATTATTAACCCGAACTTCCTGTGAACCATTAATGACCAAATTACCATTTGGCAAAACATCTGTTACAATAGCTGCAATAGACAAACGAATATTTTCTTGTCGTTCTACCTTAGTATCCCCTTTAGACTGACTCGATGAGCCACCTTCAATACTACCAGCTAACTTGTCCATAAATGAATATCCGGCTCCAATTGTATATTTGGAATTAGAATCACGCTTTAAATCACTTTTATTGTTTAAACTAGCACGATCATTAATGAAAATTTGCACGGTCAATACATCACCTGGCTTCATTGCACGCGGATCCCGATAAAAGCTACTAGCGCTTGAACGATAAAGCGAATATCGACTTTCACTCGGTGCTGGTGGATAAATACTTGCTGCATGCGAAGAAGCATATCCTAAATCAGCACGAACCGGTGAAAAATTTGGTGCTGAATTAAAATCTTTTACATTATAAGAACAACTGGCTAATATTATAGACATGGTAGTCAAACCAATTATTAAATATAAGAAAGAAGAGTATTTATTTGTACTTTTTATCTGTTTTACTTGCATAATTATACTATCTTTACTTCTATCGCATATTGCATTTATTTCTTTTTTGTTGATGCTTGTTGTGCACTCACTAATATTTGAGTTAATTCCGCTGATTTTTCAGGCGGTAATTCATTCATAATAGCACTCGACACTTTAGGACTCAGCTTAAGTACAAGCGAAGCTGCAACAAGATCATTCATCAAAGCCAATTGAGCAGCTGCAGCGTCAGGACGCATTTTCGTAATAATTTCAACTAAAGAACTCTCTGCCATTGATAAAAACTCATTGCGTTTATTAAGCCAAATTTGATATTCGTTCTGCTTTTCTTCTAAAATTTTCACACGTTCACTAATTTGATCACGTAATTCTTGTAATTGTTTGCGTTGTAACTGAAAACGCGCATCTGCAGCCTGACTCCCAATATTGCTACAAAAACGCTCTATTTCTTCTGTACTTACTCCAGATATCCCCTCAGATCTTCCTCCAGACTTCTCTTGTATCAATGAAACAATAGGAGCTTTCGTATCTACCTCAGTCTCTATTGCCTCCTTCGGCTGAACTGACTGATGGGATACAGTTTCAATTTTTTGTTTAGGCACTTCAGTAGAAACTGGTGACTGTTCTACATTTTCTATAGATTCTACATTTTCTATAGATGAAGCAATCTTATTTGGTGCAGGAATTGGCACAGGTGCATTTTTCACATATCCCCTCCCAACCGGAAAAGCCATAAATATTACTATAAATAAAGAAAAAACATAAAAACGTAATTTTATCATTGGACAACAAGCTCCGCATGAAGAGCACCTGAGGTTTTAATTGCCTGCAGAACTGCTATAATTGCTGTTGGTTTGACACCAATTTGATTTAACCCTTTAACAAGACTATCTAAATCGACGCCATTCAAAATACCAATATTAGAGAGTGGCTGATCAACATCAATTGATGTTCTCGGAACCACAATTGTATCACCTGTTTCACTAAAAGGATTAGGCTGTGAAACACTCGGTTCCTCCGTCACACGTACTGTTAAGCTACCATGTGAAATAGCAACACGTGAAACACGTACTTTTTCACCAATAACAACAGTTCCTGTACGTTCATCAACAACTACACGCGCCACCTCATCAGTAGGAATAGGTAATCCTTCAATGTCAGCAATAAAGCGTGCGATTGAAATATTACGCGGTTTGTTTAAAACAATAGTTTTCGCATCACGCTCTCTAGCAACACTTTGTTTATAACGCTTATTAGCAAAAATATTAATGAGATCAGACATACGGACTGCTGTCGAAAAATCCGAATTCCGTAACTCTATAATAATCTCGTTACTATGGTTGAAATTTCCATCAATCTTGCGTTCTACAAGTGCACCATTTGGAATACGACCCGATGTAGGCACACCTTGAGTTACACTTTCTGCAGCTCCCTTAGCCCCAAAACCGGAAATAACCATATTGCCTTGTGCCACCGCATAAGTTTTACCATCTGCTCCAAGGAGCGGTGTCATCACTAATGTGCCCCCTTGTAAAGATGTTGCATCCCCCAAAGAAGAAACCGTTACATCAATCCGTGATCCTGGAGTTGCAAAAGGCATCATTTCAGCAGTTACAATAACAGCAGCTATATTATTAACACGCGATGCACCCGCAGGAGGGCTAATTCCTAAATTATCCAGCATAGCTCGCATAGATTGTTCTGTAAAAGGTGCGTTTCGTAAAGAGTCACCAGTACCATTTAAACCAATCACCAAACCATAACCCACTAATTGATTAGAACGAACACCTTGGATAATCGCAATATCTTTTAAACGAGCTACTGCACTCGAACGCGCTAAATCTGAATAATGCATTTGTGCAGGATGACCGCCCGACCCCAACCAGGCAGCATCAGCTTCCACTGTAGAGTTATATTGTTCAACATTTTTCCCGCCTTCATCTGCAAATGCTGGAATAAAGAGAATCCAAAAAGACAAGAAACAAGCAAAAAAACGCATAATCATTAAAAACCTACTCTTACATCACCATTTTGCAAAACGGTTCCCGTAACCACACGCCCTGAATCGGAATTGCGAACACGAATGACATCACCAGAAGATCCCGACTGTAAAACAACTCCTAGAGCTGTAATTTGCAAATTATGTGTTTGGAAAATCAACTTTGTTGCCTGACCACGCTCGACCAAAACTGGATCTCCTAAAGAAGAAAGAGGAATAGGCCGACCTGCTGTTAAGGTACGTTTTGCTACTTTGTGAAGAATTTGTTTCATATCCGTCACATACAAGGAGGCTGCATCAGATTTAATAAAAAAATGCTTTTCGCTTAAACCCATATCACTTACACGTTGACCAGCATAAATAGACTTATCAGGAACCAGAAAACCAATCCGATCAGCATAAGCTGCTGTTAATAAAAAAAACGAGAGAAAAAAACTTATGAGAAAAAGCGAAAAATTTTTCATACCATTTACCTCAGATTTTTAGAAACAACTGCTGCCATTTCATCTGATGCTTGAATTACTTTAGAATTCATTTCATAAGAACGCTGTGCTGCAATAAGCTCTGTCATTTCTTTGACTGGATCAACATTAGAAGCTTCAAGCATTGCTTGCATAATGCTGCCATATCCATCCTCCTTTGGATCTCCTGGAACCGGTGCACCAGAAGCTTGCGTCTCACGGAAAAGATTATCCCCTATTGGCTCTAGACCAACCTCATTGACAAAATTAACTAAACGAAACCGTCCCGCTTCCACAGCATTAGGATCTGTATCCGTTTGATAATAAACTGTCCCATCAGGGCTGACTGTGACATTTTTGCTCCCTATAGGAATAGTAATAACAGGCTGCACTAAATTGCCCTCCAATGTTACTATCTGCCCTGTTTCACTTAAATTAAAAGCACCTGAACGAGTATAAAAAACATTGCCATTGGGATCTTGTATTTCAAACCAACCATTTCCATTAATAGCGAGATCTAAGGCATTACCAGTTTGCACAAAAGCCCCCTGGGTATTAATCGTACGAACAGCAGCAGTACGCACACCCATCCCAATCATTGCTCCTTCAGGTATAACAGCTTGATTAAGCATATTAGGAACACCAACTGCACGATCTGCAACATACATCAAATCTGCAAATTCTGCACGCCCACGCTTGAAACCCGTCGTGTTAATATTCGCCATATTATTAGCAATAACATCAAGATTAGTTTGCTGGGCAGCCATACCTGTTGCCGCAATTGACAGTGATTTCATGACCATAATTTTTTCCTATACTTTTCTAAACACTATCGTGCTCATGCTAAATTTGCATCCGACTTACTTCAAGATATGCTTGTACAAGCTTGTCACGGAGAGCAATAGCTGTACTTAAAGACCGTTCAGCTTCCATTACCGAATTTACAACTTCGCGCACACCAACATCACTTCCAGAGATTCTATCTATGGAAAGACTTTCTGCTGTTTGTAATTTTGTACCAACAACTTCTACAACCTCAGATAAAACCTGATCAAAACTGACATTGTTTCCTACTACACCAGACAAGATTTGCTGCCCATTAAGACTACTCATTTGTTTGCTGGCTTGCCCCAAAGAATCAAGGGTATTGTGTGATACAACAGAAGTAAATGCTTCAATCATTTTATATGCTCCTACAAAATTCAAAATAAAACCTATTAATTAAGGTGATAAAACAGCTTATCCTTTTAATAAATCAATCGTTTGTGAGATTAAATCGCGTGCTTGGCGAATTACTTGTAAATTTGCTTCATATGAGCGATTTGCTTCACGCATATCTGCCATTTCTATAATCGAATTCACATTAGGATATTTCACATAACCATTACTATCAGCAGCCAAATGACCTGGTTCATAACGCATAATAAAAGGCGCTTTATCAGTGCTAATCCGTGTTACATGTACACCTTGTGCATCAAGGTAAGGATTAAGCGTCGCTTCAAAGCTCACTGTTTTGCGCTGATAAGGTCGAGCACCTGGAGATTTTCCCGTTGAATTCGCATTGGCTAAATTTTCAGCAATAACACGCAAACGTGTTGACTGAGCACTCAAACCGGTTGTAGCAATTTGTTCTGCTGCAATAAGACGATCAGACATCTTTAAGCTCCTCCTCTAACTGTTGCCATTGTCATTCGATGAAAAGCTTTTACAATAGCAGTATTAAGAGATATTTCGCGACTAACATCCCCTCCTTTACGCATTTCTTCTTCTAAATTGACATCATTACCTGAATGCGTAACTTCCATAACATTTTCAGGGCGGATAATATGCGTTTCCATACCATTTTCGGTTATATCCATATGATGAACATTCGTCACAGCCATAGAAATCGTTTTATTTTGTAAAACGGCTGTAAAGTCCTCTACATCACGGGCTTTATACCCCGGTGTATTTGCATTCGCGACATTACTCGCAATTGCCTTTTGGCGAACAGATAACCAATTTGCTTGTTTATTTGCCATCTCAAAAAAATTAACCGAATCCATAATTCTTACCCTTTTTACTTCAAATCATCATAATAAAGAAAACTTGTGCGAGACTTGCTTTCGCATTTTAAATCTACAAGAAAATGAAATCATACCCAGCCCCGCACTATAGATGTCTTTACAACACCTTACTTTTATCAATCATAATAACAAAATATTAACTGCCATGAATGAATTAACTTCCTGATTTGATAAACAATATACGCATCACACTTAATCATCGCGATGCTACCCTTCATTTCTTTGATAAGAAGAAATTTTCACAACTCAACCAAGAAAAAACTTATCTTGTTTATGAAGGCTTAACTCAAAATTAATCTATACGGTTTATCAGCAATGGGAGAGAAATCTTTTCAAACAGTATTCCTTTTTCTATCAACAGATTCACATAGAACTTTGCAAACATACTCTTAATTTATTAGATTTATAGAAAACCGATCAAGCTTTCTAAACACCCTATGTTGCCTCTTTCAAACTTCTCTAAATACATCATAAACCATGAAAAGAAAAAATACTAACCAAACACAAGCCTGTACACAACAAAATGTAATCTCTTGAAAAATAATTCTCCCTTTTACCGCTAGCAACTATTACTGACTTTTCAATAACTTAGCTAATTCTTCATAGGGATCACTGATAAGTGCCATATCGGGACTTTGCTTCATTGCAGCATAAATAGATGGGACTAAAAAAACTGCTTGATCAAGAACATGGTCTGTCCCTGGACGATAAGCACCCATAGCGCGTAAATCACGTGTTTCTTCGTAGCGAAAAATCATCTCTTTCAAATTTTTAACCAATGTACATTGTTCAGGGGTCCAGTTATGAGATGCCAAACGTGAAATAGAAGAAAGGATATCAACGGCAGGAAATCTTCCCTGTGCAGCAATGGCACGATCAAGAACAATATGACCATCCAAAATCCCACGAATAGTATCAGCAATGGGATCATTATGGTCATCACCATCAACCAATACTGCATAAACACCCGTAATAGATCCTTTTCCTTCCCTGCCGGGACCTGCACGTTCCAATAAACGAGGCAATTCACTAAAAACGCGTGGAGGAAATCCACGTGAAACAGGTGGCTCATGAGCAGTAATAGCAATTTCTCGAGTTGCTAACGCATAGCGCGTAACAGAATCGACAACAAGCAAAACATTATCTCCTAAAGAAGAAAAATATTCAGCAATTGTTGTCGCCATAATTGGGGCTAAACGGCGCATCATCGGACTTTCATCACCCGTTGCGATCACTCCAATCAATTTGTGTAATTTATCGTGTAATACATCATCAAGCATATCACGCACTTCACGGCCACGCTCTCCTGTAAGCGCTAAAACAACCGTATCAAAATGATCAGCTTGCATCATCATAGACAAAAGAGTCGATTTCCCTACCCCAGAACCAGAAAAAACCCCAATGCGCTGCCCAAAGCAAAGGGGCGTGAAAATATCAATAACCTTAATGCCCGTGCGTAATCCTGCACCCACACGCGCACGTTTCAGTGCTGGAGGTGCATAGGTCTCAATTGCCATATTTCGTGGCCCAGAAGATAATCCTCCCTTGCCATCAATAGCCTCTCCAAAAGCATTAACAATTCGTCCACACCAAGAACGATCTGGAGCAACAAAAAGAGGACCTTTTGGAAAAACAGAAGCAGAAAGCATAGGAACGACAGTTTCATCATAAGGTTTAATTAAAACGCTTTCTTCATTAACACGAATAATTTCACCTCGTAGAAACTGTGACTCACACTCAACGGATACTGTATCACCTAATAAGACAGACTGTGATAAACCACGTGCAACTAATGTCCCTCGTGCTACATCGCTAATAACACCACCTTGACTCACAAGGTGAGAATAATGATCGTTTTTGTGTTTTGCAAAATCAAGCAATCGATTTAAAGCAGTAGGAGAAGGAGGTGTCTCAATTATGTCAGTATTTGAATCAGCATTTGTTACATCTTTGAGAAGATTTACCGTATCATCTGATTCCTCAGCATGAATATCAGTATCTTTTGCATCAGCAAGAGAAGAATTTATAACTGAATCAGTTGTTGGCGTAGCATTAACTAAAACAACTTCTGGCATAAAATTATTTTCACTCTCTAGCATCATACATACTCTTCAATACAAAGCCTCTATGATCAAATATTTATACTTTTCCACTCAAAATTTGAATAGATTTAGAACGCATTTCTTCTTGCTGACGAAGCATTGATTCAACACGTTCAAAAGCACGGCTTACTTCAATAAGGCGAGTCATCTCTATCACACCATTCACATTCGAACTTTCAATATACCCTTGCACAACAGTATCACCGCTTCCCCCTTCTGATTGAAAAGCTGCTTTATCAGGTATCACAGAAGAATTCGGTCCATAACGCAACTGGGTACCTGGCTGAAATTGAAATAAACCAATTTTCCCAACGAATGCATTATCTTGATAGATACTTCCATCAGCTACAATACGTGGTGTCCCCCCTGCTGGATTAAGCTGAATTGGTGCCCCTCCCTCATCTAAAAAAGGTAACCCTGTTACAGAAACCAATCCCCCTTCCGGAGTCATAATCATTCGTCCATCACGAGTATACACTTGTCCGAAAGATGCTTGCATAGAAAAATAGGAATCGCCTACTACAGCAATATCAAGCGCATTACCCGTCTCTACCAAAGAACCACGATCAGTGGAAATATATCCCTTGCCAGCACTTGTGAAAAACACACGATCACCCTGTTCATGTGCAACGGAAGACAATAATGTATCAAACTTCATACCACCCGCTTGAAAACCTGGTGTATTCACATTTGCCATATTTTGCGCAATAGTCTCCATCCGCCGTTCCAAGCCAATTTGGCCTGAAACACCCACATAAATCGGATTTTGCATATACCTAGTCCCTTCTGAATCTTATCAATACTTACTTACAGACCACCCTGTTTGAAAGATTGTAAAGCCATTATTGTTTCATTTGAAAAAGCTAAACCTCTACCTACATTTGATCCTTGCAAAATCATTAAAGCAGGATTAACAACTGTTTGATTTTGTACATCATACATAGCAGAAAATTTTGCAATGAGGTGTTCTAACTTCTTTGGATCTTGTAAATCCTTAAGTGACATACGCGACTCTAACAAAGATTTTTGCACTTCAATTGGCGACGTAAGCACATTCTCAGAAATATTGAAGGCCTTAAAAATAACAGCCGATAAAGCCTTATCGCTCAAAATCTGATAAGCCCAATTTTTTTCTGTCAGAACATTATTCTGCACCATTCCTCCGATAGTCCGAGTGAAATACAAAGCAAGACGTGTCCCCTCATTAACTTCGCCTACTTCAACTTCTAATGTTTGTTGCATATATTTATTCACGGTGACCGTTTTTGCACTCTCTCTTTGTGTCGCTTTCTCACCATATTTGCTAAAATTAAATGCCTCTGCAAATTGCTGATAACGCTTATCTACTAATTGAGATGCATACTCAGGATCTGAAAGAACCTTACGAATCATGCCTTTAGCAAAAATCATATCTTCCAATCCATAAGCTTTCATAGCATAATTATAGATTTTATCATTTGCCAAAAAATCATCAACCGACTTCACACCAATAATATGCTTAACATAATAGTCTGTCTCACGTTTGACTTGTGGCTTTTGAAAAAGCCTATCAAACGTTTGCTTCATATTATCAATTGTACTTCTATAACTCGTATATGTGCTAATCACAGGAAACCCCTCTCTACACAAGCCCCAATTTAAAGCATAAAACTTGCCTAAAGCTTATGATAAAACCACTTTATTATTAACGTAAGAAATATTTCACAAGTCTTTATTAATAGATAAAATGCTTTTTATTTTTAAATTATTATATCTCTTAACACTTTTATAAAATATTGTAATACTTTTATACAATATTAAGAAAATAAATGGTAAGTTTTACACAAGCATAGACATTTATTTCTCCACAAAAATTAAAAATAAGGAGCTCACAGCCTTGGGTGTTATTATAGGATTAATAATTATTTTTGGATGCATACTTGGCGGTTATGTCGCTATGGGAGGTCATCTTGATGTTTTAGTACAACCATGGGAATTTGTTATCATTTTAGGCTCAGCTATTGGAACATTTATTGTTTCCAACCCTATTCCCGCTATTAAAGACACATTGCAAGCAACGATAGAAGCAATGAAAGATGCTGTTCCAAAACAAAAAGATTTTTTATCACTATTGGGTTTACTCTATGTTCTTATGCGGGAAATGCGTTCAAAATCAAAATCTGAAATGGAAGCTCATGTTGACAATCCAAAAGAATCTGCGCTTTTCCAGCAATATCCTCTGATCTTAAAAGATGAATCTTTAACCAATTTTATTTGTGACTATTGCCGTCTTATTGTCATGGGAAATACACGCCCTTTTGAAATTGAAGCTTTAATGGATGAAGAAATTCATACAATTTCATACGATTCTCAAAAACCCTATCAAGCAATGCAAAATATGGCTGATGCTCTTCCAGCTCTTGGAATTGTTGCAGCTGTTTTAGGTGTAGTTAAAGCTATGGGAGCCATAAGTGAACCGCCAGAAGTATTAGGACACTTAATTGGAGCTGCTCTTGTAGGGACCTTTGCTGGTATTTTTTTCGCTTATGGTATCTTTGGCCCTCTTGCCTCAAAAATAAAAACGGTACGCAATAAAAAAGTGCGCATTTACATTGTTGTTAAACAAACACTGTTGGCTTACATGAACGGCGCAATGCCACAAATAGCACTCGAGTACGGTCGTAAAACCATCTCAGCAAAAGACCGTCCAACAATTGATATTATGGAACAACACGCAATCGCTAGTCAAGGTAGTGAAAAAGAGGCCGCCTAAATATGACTGAACCGATCGAAAAACAAGAAAACGAAGAAAAAGCGCAAGAAGATAAAAAACAAGATGCGCTGACCCAACATATTTTACGTGCAGCTGGCCTATCAAGTGATGACCTCATGTCATTTCAATATGTCTTCCGTGATGCAGCAAGTAATCTGTGTATGCGCTTAAGCAATTATACCTCTTTAAAATTTACGACAGATGTACAATCACTTGACACACTGAAAGCGGATCAGATTACTCAAGCAATTGGAACAGAAGCACTTCTGGTTTATTTCAACTCCGATCGTTGGGGAAATGACGTTATTTTTGTTCTTGATGCAACACTCGTAGAACTAGCAACAGAAGTATTTTTTGGGGCTTCAGAACCCATGGTAACAAATCGCAATGGACGCCCTTTTAGTCCGATAGAAAGCAAAGTCGGTGCAACTTTTGGAAAATTGTTAGCCTATGCGTTAGATGGTGTTTTTGGTATCGGTGATGGATCACTTTTAATCTTCAAACAAACATGTAAAGCACAAGAATTTAATGCGGAAACATTTAACCAATCACAAATGTTTTCCTGCACTCTCGGAGTGAAATGCGGTGAAGTGGAAACCTACGTGAATATTTTAATGCCACGCACTTGCCATCGCCCTATCCAAGAAGCCGTTACACGTGCACTCCGCGCTCCTGCAAAACGAACGGATCCCCTTTGGGCCAAACGTTTAAAACAAGAAGTCAGTCGTTCACGTGTACGCATTGAAGCTTTTATTCAACAGGGGTCAATGACTTTAAATGAATTATCTACCCTCAAAGTAGGGCAGATTTTACCCCTTCCTGCCAATGCTGCGAAACAAATCAGGTTACGCAGTGGCAATAAATCACTTTATAAATGCTCCCTTGGTAAAATTGGGACAAGTTTTTCTATCCGAGTTACAAATCCTATTGATGAAGAAGAGGAAATGATTGATGAGTTGGTTCATGTTTAATTTTATAAGTGCATTTTTGGCTCTCGTCTCATTGAGTGTTTTGATTATTACAATACGCAAACTAGCTGCCACTATCCAAATGGGACGTGAGCTTGCAAAACAAGTTCAAATGGGGACAGCCTGTCTTGATCAAGCCCTTTCAACTCTGCGTGAAGAACATCAAGAATTCCGAGATGAAAATAGAAAAATGGATGCACGGATGATTGAATCCACACGTATTCGACGTGATATTGATCGTTCAATCTCCCATATGGAAAATGTCCGTGATCAATTGAAAAGTGATTTTAATCAGTTCCGTAGTATTTTAGCTACACAAGCTCATGGTCCATCTGCAGCATCTGGTGCAATACATACTCTTCGCCGGCAACCTATCGTTCCTAAAAGCCTTCCTGTCTTTGTGCAACGCAAAGCGCATAAAACACCTCTTAATGACAAAATACAACTTTTAAAAACAAAATTTTAAAACCTTTAAAGGTAGAAAAAATAGTACGGTGACAGAATGACTAATGACATAAAAAACCCCGGAATTCCTAAAGGAATCAATCCTGCAACAGCACCCAACCCCACAACACCAAAAGTTGGAGAAGGTATAGCGCCAAAACCCGGAATGCCAGGAGGTTTTGGTGCTGGAGCACCACGACCAGGAACAGCAACACCTAACCTTAGAACAAATCCAGGCACTCCTTCTTTTGGAGGTGAAGCAGCAGGAAAAACAACTATTGGAGGTACAGGTGCTTCAAATGCGCCCAAAAGCCCAGGTGATACATCCAGTAATACAGAACTCATTATGAGTATTCCTGTTGAAGTTCAAGTCGTACTTGGTTCAACAACTATGCCAGTCGCAACCTTAATGGATTTAGGAAGAGGTGCAGTTATTACACTTGACAAACAAATTGGAGATCCTATTGATATCGTGGTCAATGGCCGTATTATCGCCCGCGGCGAAGTCATTGTTCTAGAGGATGATCCTTCTCGTTTTGGGGTTAGTCTTACCGAAATTATTGATAAATAACTGATTTCAAATCTTATGAAAGATAAATATGACGCAGGCAAAGGAAACAAAAACTACGGAAGAACTTCATACTATATCAGAGAATATACCCTCTGATAAAGAGAGCTCTTCTACAATTATTGATACGCTTTCTGGACAACAAAAGGTTGCAGCTCTGCTTGTTGCTTTAGGGAAACCTGCTGCTGCACGTCTTTTAAAACACTTTACACCAGATGATTTACGCCATCTTAGTGGGCATGCACATACTTTACCCAATATTTCTCTTGCTGATTTTGAAATTTTGGTTCGTCAATTCGAAGATGCTTTTGCAGAAGGCGTTTCATTTTCAGAAGCCGGTGCAAAATTCGATAATTTAATACAAGAAACATTGCCAGAAGACGAAGCTGCGTTAATTTTTGATCCTTCAAAAGCACCAACACTACCTCAAGAAAGTATTTGGGATATCATTAAAAAATTAAACGTTGATACTTTACAAAAACATCTTGCACAAGAACATCCGCAAGTGGTCAGTTATATCATTTCTCGTCTTCCTTCTGAAATAGCAGCAAAAATCTTTATGGCGCAAACAATGTCTACACGAAGTGATCTTACACGCAGAAGATTACACCTACGAACAGTTTCGCCAGAAATGGAAACGCTTCTCGATCAAGCCCTACGACCTGCGCTTCTAAAGAACAATGATGAAGGAGACAAAGCACATCACAGTCAAGTAGCTGTAATTTTAAATGAGCTTGATAAAACAGACATTGATGAAATGTTAGCAAATCTCGACAATCTAAATCCAGAAGATGTAGAAAAAATCAAAGCAAAACTTTTTGTTTTTGAAGATATTCCACGTTTGACAGAAAGAGCACGATTGCTTCTTTTTGATGGAATTGCAGCTGATACTATAATTACAGCTTTGCGTAATGCGGAAGATCTTATGAAAGAACTTATTCTTAATTCTCTTTCACAACGGACACGCCGCATGGTAGAAACAGAGCTTGCTACAGAGAATGACACTATTCAACAAGAAGCGATTATCAATGCACGCCGTAGCATTGCTCAAACAGCTATTCAACTATCAGAACAAGGAACAATCAATCTTTTAGGAGAAGAAGGAACGTCCTAAAGGGCGCACTGAACCAATATGTCAGATGAAAAACCAGATAAAGAAAGTCAAACAGAAGAACCAACCGAATATAAAATTCGTAAAGAAGAGGAAAAAGGAAATCTTCCTTTTTCTCGTGAATTGCCTGTCTTTGCTTCACTTGTAAGCTTTAGTCTTATTTGCGTTTTTATCTCCTTTCCAGCTATTTCAAAACTTACCTATTTTTTGATCCAATGGCTTGAACGTCCAGAATCCTGGCGTATTAATACTGCAGAAGATGTCAAACACTTGATTTATTTACTAGGTGGAAGTGTAGGCTTAGCCTTAGCTCCTATCTTAATTCTTATCCCTTTGCTTAGCATTACCGCATCAGCAGTACAGAATGTACCAAGATTTGTCATAGAGCGTATTCGTCCACAATGGTCGCGTATCTCTCCTGCCAATGGATTTAAGCGAATCTATAGTAAAGCAGGATTAGTTGAATTTTTAAAATCACTCACCAAGCTTATCGCTGTTAGTTTAATTATTTATATAATATTTTTCAAAAGCAACACAATTTTCATTAATGCGCTTTTAACAGATGCATCAGCTTTACCAAAATATATTCATAAAGAATTGATTAACCTGTCCCTCTCTTTTATTACAGCAGTTATTGCTCTTGTAGGTTTAGACATCGCATGGTCCCGTTTTCACTGGCGTCAACAATTACGCATGACGAAACAAGAAATTAAAGAAGAACATAAAAACCTTGAAGGAAACCCTATGGTTAAAGCACGAATGCGTTCTTTATCACGAGACCGTATCCGCCGCCGAATGATCGCAAATGTCCCTACAGCAACTCTTATTGTAACAAACCCTACTCACTTCTCTGTTGCTTTACGCTATAAACCACCGCTTGATTATGCACCAGTTGTAATTGCAAAAGGACTAGATATCCTAGCACTACATATTCGTGAAATTGCCATCGAACATGAGATCCCCATTTTTGAAAATGTCACTTTAGCACGAACGTTGTACAAACAGGTTGAAATCGACCAAACAATTCCAACAGAATTATATGAAAGTGTTGCTGCCTTAATTCGTTTTATCAACAATCAAAAAAATCACTAAAACAATAATGCTTAAATAATGATATAAAGTCATAAAATGAAAAAAGATTATATAACTGAAATTCGTGAAATGGTCCTGGCGAAACAGGTTGCGCAATTTATTCCAGAACTACGATTAATTGACGTAGGTGATTTTATTGCATACATCCATACTGGACGCTTTAATTATCTTTCTGATCTCATTGAGAGTGCAACAGAATTGCGTTTTTATCCTCATACAATGCGCTTTGCCGGAAATGCCAGTTATGAACTGGATTGGAATACCACACCCAATATATCACTTCACATGGAGTTTTCTAATGAAGGGGTCAATGCTTTTTTCCGTATCTTTATGTCTGCTAAAGAATTTGGAGTTGAGCTGGATAATTGTATTTTTGATAATCCTTCTGATGAAGAAACCAATACCAGCACTTTCATGAATGCGCTTAATAATGCACGAATACAAAAACCACTTACGCATTAAGATAAAGCTATATTGATCTAAAAATATTGACTCATAAAGTGAAAAAATTATGCATAAAAAATGTTCTTTTCTTCGCAAATAAGTAGAAGCTTAAAATACTCAGCACTTTAGAAATAAACCTGTATGTAAACTAATAAGGTAAGTTGAAGCGCTTTTGATTCTCTCTGCTTTTTATGATCTAATCTCATATGTCTTTAGAAAAGAAATCTTCACATAACACTTTTATCAATTGTTATTTTTCTTTCAAATCAAATTAATGTAAAAGAATGCAATAAGAACAAAAAATCGAAGAATTCTTAAATTCCTTCGACAATAGGTATGTGGTCAATCTTTTATAGATATAAACTTTATTTACAATGTATTATATCACTACATTAGATAGTAACTGCTAATTTTTATGGTATTTATTATAAGATTTAGAAATAAATATTCATAAACATAATAGAAACAAGAATGCCAAATATACTTGTTATAAGTGCTGGTTTTATTATAAGCTCTCCAATGAGAGTAAACCTTTTTTATGAATCTTATCAATTTTTAGTTTAGAGATATCAAATTTTAAGCTTAGGTGAAGCATTAAGAATGATACACAAACTAATAAAACTAATTAACAAATTTAGAATTTGTTTTTATACTTTATTGCCTTTTAAAAGCTGATAAACACCCTTATCGTTTATTTTTCATTCCACGTATTTGATCAACTGAAAGATAGTTAAACTGTTTGACAAGCAAATCTTTCAGGACAGCTTTTGAAAAGCGTTTATTGACATCATCAATAATCCGTTCTTTGATCATCTCAAATTTTACTTTTTCAATTGCACGCACATCAGAATAACTCCCCCAAAAATATTGAAAAATAGTATCATTAATCAAAACCCCTACAGGAATAGATATCTCTTTTTCAGCTGTTTTATCTACTACATAAGCAAACTGCGCAATGATATACCCCTGTACATCACCATCAACCAAAATCGGAACACTCATGACTTCCGTATTATTAGAACCAATCTCTACAGCAACAGGAGCGGACTTTTCTGACGTGTTAGGATCAACCGCATTGACCCTAAGGCTAAGGACTAAAGCACCCAAAGCCACCAAACAAACCCACAAACCCATTGCAATCATTCTAATCATCTAGAACGCCCAGCATTAACCAAAACTGGATCATAAGTTCCATCTGTTTCTTCAGCACGAACAGCAACCTGCATAATTTGAGATAAATCTCTCACTGCTTCCAAATGAATACGAAGAAGTTCACTATTACGGTTTAATTTTTCTTGTAAATCCGTTAACAAACTCTGTATCTCAATTTCAATATCCTGATCCATATAACGTTTTACATCATTCATTGATTTATTAAGATCACGCAAACCACGCGTTTTACGCAAATTAATTTCTTCATAATCTGGAGCACCGTGATTTTCCAGCATATTGCTTTCATAATCAACAACTTCTGCTAACCCTTTAATGGCAGCATTAAATTTAGTCATCGCCCAATCACGGCCAATGAGATTATTATTAAGAATTTTTGTTTTTAACGCAACATTTTCATCATCATATTGTACTACAGACATTTCCATTCCCCTCTAAAATATTTATTAATTCTCATCTTAACAAGATGTTCATTTCGTTTTTATTTGATCCTCACTCACCAAATCTAGTTCATTTTTGTAAGTAACTTCATCTGCTAATATACGATGATCTTTAGCACCTAATTCTTGATCTGTTTCTAACGTAGATAATGATGTGCCCGTTTCTTTTCTCATGTGATCAGAAACTAACATCTGTGCAATGCCAATTCCACCAGATACTGCAAATTCTTTAGCCAATTGTTCAGCCATCATTGATTTCCAAATTTGTCCTGCTTGTCCTTTTCCAAAAATCGATTGTATATCGGTTGCAAACATACTCTCAACAAAAGTTTGCAACACAAAAGCTTCAAAATTTCTAAAAACTGCAGCTTCTTTACTTTGTACAGATTGCGGCCTGATATGAACCTGTTGAATAAGCCCATCAGAAACTAAATTATCTCGTACTTCTGAAGCCGAAGTAGTCTGTGCCAAATCTGCAAAACTACTCTCCTCTCGTTCAGTCGTCTGTACGCGAGCAAATTTTTGTAAAGAATACAATCTTTCGACAGAAGCACGATATTCAAGCGGATCTGCCGCACGGGCAACATCAAGCACAATATCAGAAGGAGGCTGAATAGCCATAGATTTCCCCTTTTTACCTAACTCTCGCTTTTCTTTGCAATTAAATTTCTATCTTATAAAACTTTTTCTTCCTTTTAATAGCTCTTTATAAAAAGAAAAATCTTCATAATTTATAACTATAGTAATAGATATAAACATCCAAACTTATGTCAAGCTGATGTCTTACCGATTTTATTTATAATATACTCCTCTAGCATATTACTAAATTGTTTCTGTTTTTCTATTGATTGAATTTCTTTATACTTGTCTTCTAATCTTTTCGAACGACTAGAAGCTTCACACACAACTTGCTTTTGTTGTGCAATTTTTCCTTGAAGGTTCTTTTCAAACTTAGCATTATGATGCAAACGTTTTGCTAAAAAAGAAGCATTCCAAAAATTGAAAGCCGAATCTTTTTCCATCAATGAGAAGAGTTCACGCGTCTCTTCCTGACAAGAAAAAAGTTGACCCTTCATATATTCCAATTCAGCTTTATGATGTGCTTCAACAAGACTTTGCACTTTTAAAAGTCTTCCATAACGTTTACTTTTCTGCGCCATTAAGATCCTTTCTTAAGCCAATCACGCAATTCAGAATTAAACAAGTGTAAAAGTTCTGGCATTAAAATATAAAGTAAAAATAAGCCTCCACACATAACAAAAGGTAATGAAATAAAATAAACCGGAATGGTAGGCGTTAATTTATTGAGCAATCCTATCGTAATATTAATCAAAATTGCATAAATAATAAAAGGCGCTGCTATCGACAATGTAGTTAAAAACGCACGCGATAAAGCTTCATGATAGTCTGTCAAAGCAGCTTCTGGATTTGGAATAAAAGCTAGAGGCACAATATCATAAGATGTTAGAAGGCCCTGAATAGTGATAATATGCAAATCGCTTGCAAAAAAGAGTATGACAGCTGCAAAAACTAAGATATTCGCAACATGTGATTCTGGCGTTGACTCAATGATACTATGACCAGGTTGGCCAGAAAATCCTATCGACATCCCAATAATTGAGGCCATAAATTGCAAAGCCCATAAATAAGCGTGAGCAATTACCCCAAAAGTACTCCCAATTAACATCTCAGCAAACAAAGCACGAACAAGCAGTGCAAGATTGGGTTTATCACCGAGAACCTTAAAGGATTCTGTAACCAAAGGAAGAATAGCAAGTGAAAAAGAAATGCCAATAAATAAACGCAAACTCATAGGAATGCGTACACTAGACATTCCTGGCATTAACATTAAACAAGCCCCAACCCGTGCAAAAATTAACAAAGCAATGGTTACCAATTGCTCAATTGAAAAAGATGTTAGGGGAAGAACAGATGTTAATGACATAAACCCCTTACCTTTTAAGAGATGGTTCCCAATGTTTTAACTTCAATTCCACGAGCAATTTCTGCATGGGAAAGTACAGGCAAAGTTGGAAAAAGACGTTCGATAATCATGCGGACATAAGGCCGCGCTTCAGGAGATGTAATAAGTGCAAAACGCGTTGCTTTTTCCATATGTTGTCGAATAAGTGCCGTCGCATCTGTCCCAAACTTTTCAAGTTCAACTGGATTAATATCAAATTCAATAATATCACCCTTTGCATCACGCTTTAACGCCTTATGAAAAACGAGATCCCAATGGCTTCCCATCCGCAAAACATTCAAAATGCCATTTTCAGATAAATCACCACAAATTTGTTGTGACATACGCAACCGTACATGCTCAGCAATCAGTTCACAACGCCGCACATGAGGTGCTATTTCAGCCACTGCTTCGAGAATAAGATTAAGATTACGGATAGAAACACGTTCTGATAATAAAAGTTTTAAAATCGATTGTAAGCCCGAATAGGAAAGATGTGTAGGACAAATCTCTTCCAATAATTTACGATATTCGCTACCCAAACGCTCAAGAAGAATGCGCATATCTTTATAAGAAAATAATTGTGCTAAGTTATTGCGCAAAACCTCACTCAAGTGCGTTAATAATACGGAAAGATTATCAACTGCCATATAGCCTTCACGAATTAATTCAGAACGAAATGTCTCTGAAGTCGAAAAAGCACGCATCCCAAAAGCTGGCTCAGATACATATTCACCTGGAATATTGGGAATAGGCTTATTGCCTGGCATAATAAGAACATCACCAATACGCATTTCATAAGAAGCAATAACCGTACCGTATAATTTGATCCAATAGCTTTTTCCGGGAACTGTATAATCATCGGATATTTGAATTTCAGGAATAACAAAACCATACTCCTGTGCAAACTTACGGCGCATTTTTGCGACACGATTAGCTAATTCAACTTTTTGCGGCAATAAACGTTGAGATAATTGCTTACCCATAGCAATTTCAATTTGTACTATTTCAAGAGATGCTTTTACTGATTGGCTCTCTTCCTGGCGAGCTATCTGATTTTCTTGTTTACGCAAAGCTTCTTGTGCAAGCGCTTCTCTTTTTAAACGACGTGGAATAGAATAACCAATCGAAGCCATCAGAACAGAAAAAAGGAAAAAAGGAAAAAAGGGTAAACCCGGCATCAACCCCAACATTAATAACAGTAGTGAGGATACAAAAAGAGCTTTAGGATATCCTCCAAGCTGCCCCAAAACAGCTTTTTCAGCAGAACCGCGTGTTCCCCCTTTTGAAACCAAAAGACCGGCTGCCAAAGAAACAATCAATGCAGGTATCTGCGTAACAAGACCATCTCCTACAGAAAGCTTAGTAAAAACATCCGCTGCACCAGACAATGACATTCCATGCCGCGTTACGCCAATAACAATACCACCAAAAATATTAACAGCCGTAATAATAAGACCAGCAATAGCATCACCACGCACAAACTTTGACGCACCATCCATTGCCCCGAAAAATGAACTTTCTTCCTCAAGCTCTTGACGACGATGCTGTGCCTCTTTTTCATCAATAAGACCCGATGAAAGATCAGCATCAATAGCCATTTGCTTTCCTGGAATAGCATCCAGTGTAAAACGTGCTCCCACTTCAGCAATACGCGTCGCACCTTTAGTTATCACCAAAAAATTGACGATAATTAAAATAGCAAAAACAACAAGACCAATAACAAAATCCCCACCCATAACAAATTGTGAAAAACCTTGAATCACATACCCTGCAGCTTTATAGCCTTCATCACCATGGGTTAAAATTACACGGGTGGTTGCAATATTAAGCGATAAACGCAATAAAGTTGCAATCAACAAAACTGTTGGAAAGGCTGAAAAATCAAGGGGCCTTTGGATCCATAATGAAACCATCAAAATCAAAACAGAAAATGCAATAGAAAAAGAAAGCCCTAAATCCAAAACAAAAGCAGGAACTGGTAAAAAGAGAACCATAAGAATAATAATAATTCCTGCCGCAAACGCAATATCTCGACCAGAAAACTTATCCTGGGGAATGATATTGACCGTTGAACTATGCTGCTGCACGCTTTTCTCCTTATATAATCACAACTGGGTACCTTTTATAAAAAGCTTTCTTTAACTTATTTTCAAAGCATATCCAGTTCATTTTCCTTTGAGTTATCTTTGCTCTCTAATCCATTATCTCATTGTATAAAATAAATAATAAAGCTTGCGTGAAAATTGTGCTGTACCATGCAATCTCTCTGTATCAAAACAAATGCATAAATATAAAATATATCAAACCATAATAAATAAAGGATTATTTTAAGCTTGCTGAGCAGGTCATATCAACATATATTACATCATGTAACATTATGTGAATCATGAATAATACAAGTCGAAAAGGAGAATTTAGTGATTGATATTATTAAGACTACTATGCTCTATTCAACGCTAATTGTTGGTATTAACATTGCTATTGTAATTGCCTTAATTATGGGAGCATAATAAATAGCTATAGACTCTTTTGATATTTTCCTTGTTTTTATACTCCATTTTTAAAGAGCTTTAATAACAAGATAAGTATCTAGTGTACTGAAAAAGCTGATAGCAAATTGGAAATTATTTTGTATCAATGTATAGATTGGAGTTGAAAATATTCAGGCATAAATGAAAGTAATTTCTTAAAGCATAGTTTGCAATTAAGTCTATATAAAAAGTTTTTTTACTTCATTCTGTTTTTTAATCAGCAACTCATAACCCCAAAGTAAAGATCATTATACTCCTATCACTCTATAACACAGAACAAAGAAACATTAAGGCAAGCAGTTATTTTGAAAATTATGTTTTTTCTTCCTTAAACAAATTACCACAAGAATAAGAATGCATATGATGTATTGTGATTATTAAACATATTTTAACTTTTTTATTAACTAAAAAGAAAGAAGCTCTAAACATTGTACAATATATCTTATACAAATAGGGAAGAAACACACAATGATTAACTCAGATCTTAAAATATTTGTTTCACCCACCTATAAACGGAAACTCCATATTGTCCATGATATTTTGGAATATAGCCTTGTGCTCATAGTGAGTTTAAGCGCTGTTTTTTCTGCTTTCTTTTCCTTTTTAAATCATTTTTAAGGTATATTTTTGAAAGTTAATGCTTCATCTAACAATGAAAGTGGTTGTTTTGTCCTCAAAACTGCTTGTGCTTCTTTTTCATCGTGTTGCATTTGTGCCACCAAAGCTTCCAACCCATAAAATTTTTCTTGTCTTCGTAAAAACTGCAAAAAAGAAACCGTACAATTTTCACCATAAAGATCACCATCAAAATCAAATAAATAAGTTTCTAGTACTGGTACTCCATTACTAACAACAGTTGGCCGACATCCAAAACTTGCAATACCATCATATAAAGTACCATTAGCACGACGGAATCTGACCGCATAAACACCGTGTGCTAAACCCGTCTGAGGAAGCAAAAGCTGATTGGCTGTAGGAAACCCTAATCGCCGCCCAAGTTTTTCACCTTGTATAACATTTGAGCGCACCCGATAGTGATAACCTAGCAAATGAGCTGCTTGTGATACTTGTCCTTTTAATAAGAGCTTCCTAATAAAACTTGAAGAAATCGTTTGTTGTTCTGCAGTACATAAACAAGGAATTTGCACCACTTCAAAACCATATTCTTCACCTCTTTGACAAAGAAAACGAATATTTCCACTCTTTTGACAACCAAAACGAAAATTTTCTCCTGTTACCACAGCAGAAACATCAAAAGTTTTTTTTAAAATTACAGTGATGAATTCATCGGATGAAAGAGCAGAAAATTGTGCATCAAAAGGTTGCTCTATTACTCCATGAAAACCAAGAATTTTAAAAATTTCAGCTTTTTCAGCAGCTTGCGTTAAACGATCAACAGAAGTTGAACCTTGAAAAAAACTTTTTGGATGCGGTTCAAATGTTAAAACAAGGGCCGGTCTCTTTTTTTCACGTGATAAATCAAGAGCTTTTTGTAAAACTACTTGATGACCAAGATGAACACCATCAAAATTACCAATCGCGAGCACCGCACCACGCCATGCTAAAGGAAGAAGATTACATTCCTGTAGACGCAAAAAATCAAACATTACTGAAGCATCCACATCATTGCGTGTGGCTGGTAACCATAACGATCGAAAAAGGCATGCAAAGCTTCTTTATTCACAATACCATTGTGACTATAATCATGATGATGAATGCCCCCCATAATATAAAGGGAATCAAGACCAAAACGAATCGCTCCTTTAACATCGGTTAAAAGCCCATCACCAATAGCCAAAACTCGGTTTTTATCCACTATTCCACGAATTTTCTGTAATTTTTTAAAAGCACACTCATAAATTGGAGCATGAGGCTTTCCAGCAATACGCACTTCACCTCCTAATTGTTGGTACAAACGCGCTAAAGCACCAGCGCACCAAATTTCTTGATCTCCACAATGAACAATAATATCAGGATTCGCACAAATAAAAGGTAAATTCCTTTCTCGCAAACGACGAAACATCTCTTCATAAGCTTCTGGTATCGCCTCTAAATCTTCAAGAAAACCACTACAAATAATTGCAGAAGCTTCTCCTTCTTCAACCAATTCGCAAGATAATCCTTCTAATAAAACCAAATCACGTTGTGGACCAATGAAAAAAACTTTACGTGGCACAGAGCAAATAAGATCACGTGTTACATCACCTGAAGTGACGATTTCATCATAACACTCTGTATCCACTTGCATCATTTGTAATTGGACCACCACATCTTCTTTTGGTCGAGGAGAATTTGTCAATAAAACAACACTTTTCCCCATTTGTCGAATTTTTTGCAATGCTTGCACTGCCGATTCAAAAACCTGCACACCATTGTGTACAACACCCCAAACGTCACAAAAAACAGCATCATATTGCCTTATGAGAGGATCGATATGTGTGAGTTCTTTCATAAATACACCTGTTGATGTGTTCGATTTTTTTAGGCTATCTCTTATGTTTGTATATCAATATGCCAATTCTTTTATTTTAAATATATTGATCTCTCTATATTTTAAAAATTACAAACAGTATCATAAGCCTAAAGAAGAGGATTTTCAAACTCTCTCTTATAAAACTCTATACAATGTTCCTTTTTCTTGAAAAGATTTCTATTCATTTTTGGAATTCTTCTATGTCCTTTGTGCAAGACGACCAGAAATTGTTTTGAATATTAAAAAAATCAAAGAACAAGTTAACTCCCTAATATAGTAAAATAAGTCATTTATATAAGATAAATTTATCTTATAATAAGAAATATTTTTATTTAAAATATTATAAAAATTTTTATAATATGTTTTATAGAATAAAATGTAAAATGGTATGATTTTATATAGAATTTTACTTCATCTATTCTTTCATCTCTTTTAAATGAAGAGCTTATAAGAGGTAATTTCTTCATAAAAAAGTACTAAATTAACAAATAAATAAAATTCCTTTTATAAAATTATACAATTCTCTCTATAAAAATAGTTAGTTGCTTTCTATCCATGAGAAAAAAGCCATAGAAATGTCATCAATGATGCAGATATGCTCTTATTGACAGAAAAACAAATATCATCATAAAATACTCTATAATATATTTACCATATTTTATTATTGAGAATAACTATTATATTCTCCCTTATTACAAACCCGATATATCCTCATGAACCTGATTAAAAAATTTATAACAGTAGCTTCTGGAACTCTCACAAGCCGTTGTTTTGGCTTTGTCCGTGAAATGCTCATGGCAGCAGCTCTTGGAACAGGTCCTGTATCTGATGCGTTTAACGCTGCCTTTCGCTTTCCTAATACCTTCCGTCGTTTTTTTGCTGAAGGAGCCTTTCAAACAGCGTTTGTTCCTCTTTTTTCTAAAAAAATCACAGAAAATGGATCAGAAAACGCATGCAAATTCGCAGAAGAAGTGTTTGGTGTTTTATTTTCATTACTCTTACTTCTCACTATTGTTATGGAATTGAGTATGCCTTTTTTGGTTCGCACACTGATTGCACCAGGCTTTGCAGAAGATGCTACAAAATTTAACGCTACAATCCGTTTTACTGCTATCATGTTCCCCTATTTAGCATGTATGTCTTTAGCAGCAATGATGGGAGGAATGTTGAATGCACTCCAACATTATTTTGTTGCAGCTATTGCCCCTGTTTTTCTAAATATTATCTTGATATGCGTACTCACCTATGCTTGGATCTATCAACTTGATACTTGGCATATTGGATTAAATCTGTCCTGGGGGGTAACAGTATCAGGTCTCGTACAATTAGCTCTTATAACAATAGCCTTACGGAAAAGCGGAATGAAGCTTTCCCTCCGCCTACCTCATTTTAGCCCCAATGTCCGTCAACTGTTAATTTTAGCCTTCCCTGCTGCTATCACAGGAGGAATTACACAAATTAATCTATTGATCAATACTAATATCGCTTCTAGCCAATCAGGTGCGGTTTCTTCTCTTGTTTATGCTGATCGTCTCTATCAATTGCCCCTTGGAGTAGTCGGTATCGCTATTGCTACGGTTCTTCTCCCCGAATTAACAAAAGCGCTACGCAACAAAAAACACACAGATTCTGATGAATTACAAAATCGCGCAATTGAGTTCTCTTTATTTTTAACTTTCCCTGCATCGGTTGCTTTTCTGCTTATCTCTAATCCCATTATCAGCCTTCTCTTTGAACGAGGTCAATTTACCAGTGCCTCAACAAATAATGTTGCTCAATTGGTTCAGCTTTATGGAATTGGTCTTCCAGCTTTTGTACTCATAAAAGTTTTTATTCCTAATTTTTTTGCTCGCGAAGATACAAAAACACCCATGATTTTTGCAGGCATTTGTGTTTTTATCAATATCAGCCTAGCCTTAACATTATTCTCATGTTTGTCAGCACGAGGTATTGTCATTGCTGAAATTACTGCCGGCTGGGTTAACATCTTATTGCTGTGTGGCACTCTCCTTAAACGAGGCTATTGGAAATACGATGCACAACTAATAAAGCGAATAGCATCTCTCATAATCGCCTCTTTCTTCATGGCTCTCACTTTGTATTACTCCATCAGCTTCTTTTCCGCGCCTTTATCACCACAAGCATCATTTTTCTTGCGTGCAAGCTCCTTAGCAGGATTACTTATTATCGCAACATCAGTTTATTTTATTATTTGTCTTTTATTTGGAACAAATTATTTGTCATTCTTACGTAAAAATGTGAAACAGCACCTCTAATATTTCTATTATTTTCAGAAATATATTTTATCACAATATATTTAGCATATAATATAATATCATAAGAAAGAGAAAGGCCTTTTCTATGGATACCTTTACACCTCTTGTTTTTTCTGGTGTACAACCGAGTGGTCATCTGCATCTTGGCAATTATCTTGGAGCCATCAAACAGTGGGTAGATCTGCAAACATCCTATAAGTGTCTCTATTGTATTGTCGATATGCATGCCCTGACCATTAATCCAGATCCACTTAGTTTGGCAGAGTCTACTTATATGATGACAGCGGCCTTTTTAGCTGCCGGCATAGATCCTCAAAAACAAATTATTTTCAACCAATCACGTGTTTTTCAACATGCGGAATTGGCGTGGATCTTTAATTGTATTGCACGTATCGGCTGGCTCCAACGCATGACACAGTTCAAAGATAAAGCAGGAAAAAACCGTGAACAAACATCCCTTGGACTTTTTGCCTATCCAAGTTTAATGGCTGCTGATATTTTAATCTACCACGCAACACATGTGCCAGTGGGAGAGGATCAAACACAACATATTGAATTAACACGCGATATTGCACAAAAATTCAACAGTATTTATGCTGATCGTATTGCAAATTTAAATTTTGGTATTTCTATGCCAAATGGTGAAAAAAATGAACAAAATTTTTTTCCAATGCCAGAGGCTATTATTAACAAAACAGCCATGCGTATTATGTCTTTACGTGACGGCACAAAAAAAATGTCAAAATCAGATCCTTCCGACTTTTCACGAATTAATTTGATCGATGATACTGATCTTATCGTACAAAAAATACGCAAAGCAAAAACCGACTCCACTTCTCTTCCTGATACGCTAAATGATTTACAAGAACGTCCAGAAGTTAATAATTTATTGGGCATCTATGCTTCTTTTGCTGAAATCAGCAAAGAAAAAGCACTATTAGAGTTTTCAGGAAAACAATTTTCACTTTTTAAATCAGCTTTAGCTGACCTCATCGTCCATAAGCTAGCACCAATAACACAAGAATTGCGCCGTCTATATCAAGAAAAAACCTATATTAATTCTGTCCTGTTTGATGGTGCACAACGTGCAAGTCTTTTAGCAGAAAAAAATATGAAAAAAGTTCGTGAAATTGTCGGTTTTGTACACAATATATAAAAGAAAATAGCTAAACTTTAACCTTTAAAATTAGAAATAAAATGACATGCTCTCTAAGCGAAAAAGTCAAGAAATAAATCATAAACGAAAAATTTTGGTGATCATTGATGAAACACCTGAATGTCGGCGTGCTGTGATTTTTGCTGCACAACATGCTAAAAACACGAACGGTACCTTAATTTTGCTCTCTATTATTGACAACTCAAGATTTCAGCCTTTCCTGGGTGTCGACAAAGTTATGCGGATGGAATCAGCAGCACACGCCTGTGTAATCCTAGAAAAAATAGCTGATGATGTGCGCACTACTCAAGCTCTTGAAGCAGAAACAATTATGCGTGAAGGAGAAAAAATTAATGAAATTTTTAAACTAATTAATGAAGATCAGGATATCGCCCTCATTGTTTTAGCTGCAAGTTGTCATACAGAACGACCAGGACCGCTTATCCAATCCATTGCTTATCGGGGAAGTACTTTTCCTGTCCCCGTTACTATTATTCCAAGTGATCTCCCTGAGGAAGAAATTAAAGTTGTTGCCTAGAAACAATACTTCTATATGAATTCTCTTCTGCAACTGTAAGTAATGAAAGAGTAATATATGTTTATTCAAACTGAAAGCACACCGAACCCTACGACACTTAAATTTTTACCAGGTCGTATTGTCCTTCCTCAAGGAACCCTGGAGTTTCACAATCGCGAAGAAGCTGCTAAAAATTCTCCTCTTGCGGCAAAATTATTCAATATTCCAAATATAAAAAGCGTTTTTCTGGGATATGATTTTATTACTATAACTAAAAATGATGGAGAGTGGCAACATCTTAAACCAGCGATTTTAGGTACAATTATGGAATATTTTCTCTCCAATGATCCTGTTATCACTACAGAAGCCAATCTGCCTAATAAAGAATTTTTTGATGAAAAAGATACTGATATTGTTGTTGTCATCAAAGAATTGCTTGAAACGCGTGTACGTCCAGCTGTAGCCAATGATGGGGGTGATATCACCTTCTGCGGCTTTGAAAACGGGATTGTTTACCTCAACATGAGAGGTGCTTGTGCTGGATGCCCTTCTTCAACAGCAACCCTTAAACATGGTATTGAAAATCTTTTACGGCATTTTATTCCAGAGGTATTAGGTGTTGAAGCTATGCCGCAAAATACTGTACTGTAAAAGAATATTCACTAAAAAATTTGGAACTAAATAGCAAATTTATAATATGATTTAATGTATCCTAAATCACAAACATTGCACTTTATAAAAAAGATTGTAAAAAATATTTCATAAATGCAAACAATGAAAATCGCTGATATTTTTTAAAAAATTGGAAATTAAAAAAGATGAACGGCTCATAAGATACATCTATTTTTAAAGTATAATATTGCTTTGCTCATTTAACTGTCTATAATTTTTAAGCTTTATATACAAAGAACGAGTTATCATGTGATCTTACAACTTTGATTTTGGTATTTTGGGCCTTTTCAACAGTAGGAAAACATTGTTCATAGCTAAACAGATAACAATCTAAAAGTATTATCTGAGTTCCATTAATACTGATTTTAAAACGCACTTTTTCTGCAGATCATCAAGGATAAGAGTTATTAATATTTCTGAACTTTTCAGAGGATGTAAACTAAATATCTACCTATTAATAAGATCTCTTATCTTCAGATAACTTTAGATCTCTCAAAAGAAATGCTGCACCTACGATATATAATTATTATATTAATGTATAACTTTTTGATAAATTAAAAAACACTAAAAAATGATAAATTGCTTAAGAAAGGATTCAACTAAAAGGGTCCCAAATATAGCAGATAAATAAAATAGCGAAAAGAAAAATACTTTTTTTGCCATAACAACTGTTTCATCATATCCTTTAGCTGTCCATAAACGATAAGAAAGATAGATAAAAATAGTGCTTAAAATTGTTGAAAAAATACCATAGATAATACCTGAAAAACCTATAATATAAGGTCCAATAGCGCATATTGCCATAATAATCGTATAAATCAAAATCTGGTTTTTCGTCGATTGCTCTCCTCGCATATTAGGCATCATAGGAATACCCGCTACATCATAATCAAAAGATGAGAAGAGAGAAAGAGACCAAAAATGTGGCGGAGTCCACATAAAAATGATTAAAAATAAGAGGAAACTCTCAAAACTTACTGTACCTGTTGCAGCTGCCCACCCAATCATTGGCGGAAAAGCTCCAGCTGCACCACCAATCACAATATTTTGAGATGTTATAGGCTTTAACCAAATTGTGTAAATAACAACATAGAAGAAAATTGTAAAAGTAAGAAAAAACGCCGTAAACCAATTAATGAAAATTCCCATAATCAAAACTGAGAATATAGAAAGAGCTAAACCAAAAATAAATGCTTGCCTACGGCTGATTTTACCAGTCGGAATAGGACGCTTTTGGGTACGTTTCATCATCGCATCAATATCAGATTCATACCACATATTAAGCGTTCCCGCACCACCACCACCTAAAGCTATACACAAAATAGCTAAAAAAGCATGCAGCGGACTCATAGCACCAGGTGATAATATTAACCCAACCAGAGCTGTAAATATAACAAGCGACATAACTCGCGGCTTCATCAATGTAATATAATTATAAATCTTAGCTACTATCGAGCTTAATTTACCATTTTTAACCAATAATTCTCTTGAAACAGACATTCCGTCAAAGAACCTTTTTCATCTATATTACCCACAAACAAACATTGTCTAAAATATAGGAAGAACCAATTAGTGTTACAGTTTTTTAAAGAATGTACAATACTCTTAATTTGACACATACCTAATGTAGATTAGAAATAACTGTAATAAGAGCATACTTTTTAATTGTATTAAAGAAATGTACCACAAAACACTCTACCAAATATCATATATCAAACACTAAAAGACTATGTTTTCATCAAATACTAACCATTTTAAATTTCCATTTTTGTTGTATATCTTACGAACTCATATCTTCGAAAAAACCTGACTTTATAATTATTTTATCAAAAAAATCAAAATTTTACTTTTCATGAAAAGCTATACACAATAATATGATAGCGATTCGGGTAGGGCTTTTTATGACACTTTATCAATTTCTCAAAAAAAACTTTTTTAGCATTCTTATTTACGCATTTTGCAATGTCTTCGCCAATCACGTTATTGCACAAACACCCAATACGCAAAGTGTTCCTGCTCCACAAACTTATGGTGCATGGACAAAAATTTGTTCTTTGCCACCAGGCACGCCTAACGTACAATGTGAAATTGTCCAAGAGGTTCGTACACAAGAGCGTCGCGATATTACCTTTCGTGTAGCATTTCAAAAATTGCCTCAAAACCAAGGGGTTTTGATGCGTGTTTTTGTTCCGATCCGAGTTGAATTGCAGTCTGGAATTAGAATTAAAATTGATAATGAAAATATAGGAAGAATGGAATATCGTCGTTGTTTAGGTAATAATTGTGTTGCTGAAGCGCTTCTTAAAGAAAATGCAATACAACACTTTTTAGAAGGTAAAGTAGCAACCTATATTATCTTTACAACTCCTGAACAAGGAATCGGAGCTCTAATTGATCTTAATGGTCTTAAAGAAGCCTATGCGACTTTGTCATCATAAATACTCCCCCTATAAATAAAATAGTTTTTGCTTTTAGCTCCACAAATAAAACAAAATGGACAAATTTTGAGTACCAAAAAAATAGGATAATCACTATGAAATCGCTGATTGACCATTTTGATATTTCTTCACAAAAAGTACAATCACTTGTACAAGAAGCTCTTCATAAGGCTGATGATGGTGAACTTTATCTTGAATATACAGAAAGTGAAGTTCTTCTATTTGATAATGGACAACTTAAAAATGGTTCATTTCACCAAGATATAGGATTTGGTTTACGCGTGGTTGCCGGAGAAACCACTGGATATGCTCACTCTGATGAACTATCAGCAGCTGCACTTAAACGTGCGAGTGAAACAGCTAAAACTGCAACCTATAATAATCATGCGGGACCTTATAGTGCAGCTCCTAAACCGACAAGCAAAAGTCTTTATCAATCCCAAAGTCCTCTTGTTTCTCCATCATTTGAAGAAAAAAGTGCACTTTTGCAAAAAATTGATGCATATTTACGTGAAAAAAATGACAAATTGCATCAAGTAACTGTTGCTCTTTCTGGTTCATTACAGCATATTGAAATTTTACGAGCTGATGGACATCTTGTTCGTGACATTCGTCCTCTCGTACGGCTCTCTATATCCGTAGTTGCTGCCGATGGTAATCGACGCGAAAATGGTTCCTATGGCTGTGGTGGACGACAAATGTTTGACCAATTCATTTGTGAAGAGAACTGGAAAAAAGCTGCTGATGAAGCTTTACGAATAGCCTTAATCAACCTAGAAGCAGAAGAAGCACCAGCTGGAACATTTGATGTTGTATTAGCCAATGGATGGCCTGGTGTTATGCTTCATGAAGCTGTTGGACATGGTCTGGAAGGAGACTTCAATCGTAAAAAAACATCTGCTTTTTCTGGACTTTTAGGCCAACAGGTTGCTGCGCAAGGTGTTACCATTGTTGATGATGGTACAATCCCTGGATGCCGTGGTTCACTCACAGTTGATGATGAAGGAACGCCATCAAATCATAATGTTTTGATTGAAGATGGAAAACTCGTTAATTATATGCAAGATAGACTAAATGCTCGACTGATGGGAATGAAACCAACTGGAAATGGACGCCGTGCATCCTATGCACATGCACCAATACCGCGAATGACCAATACAATAATGTTGAGTGGAGATAAAACACCTGAAGAAATTTTATCCTCATTAAAAAACGGTATCTATGCTGTTTCTTTTGGTGGCGGACAAGTCGATATTACATCTGGAAAATTTGTATTTGAATGTACCGAAGCTTATCGAGTAGAAAATGGGAAAATCATAGCTCCAATCAGAGGTGCAACCCTTATTGGTAATGGACCAGATGCTATGAAACGCATTACAATGATTGGTAATGATAGCAAACTTGATAATGGCATAGGAATGTGCGGCAAAGCAGGACAAAGCGTTCCTGTTGGTGTGGGACAACCTCATTTGCGAATTAATAATATGACAATTGGTGGAACAGCAGTTTCATAGAATGAATTGAATATAATTAATCTGGAAATTTCCCAATTTTATTTAAAAAAGCCTTTTTATTGTTCAGCTAAAGCTTCCAACTTTTCTTCGTTTTTTGTTTTCTTAAAGTTGCAACAATTTCAATATGAGGTGACCATAAAAATTGATCAATTGATACAACTTTTTCAATTATATAACCACCAGCAACAAGAAGTGATAAATCACGAGCCAATGTAATAGGATTGCACGAAACAGCTACCACACGTGCTACCGTTGTCTTGTCCAACTCATTTACCTGCTCCTCTGCTCCAGACCGTGGTGGATCAAAAACAACACTATCAAAGCATTCAAGCTCCTTTGCAGAAAGTGGACGACGAAATAAGTCACGTTTTTCACAAACCACTGTCTTTAAACCAGTAGCAATACGTGCTGCCTGATCAAGGTTAGCTAGAGCTTCTCCATTGTTTTCTATTGCATGAACATTCATCTTTTTCGCCATGCGTAAAGTAAAAGTCCCTACTCCTGCAAATAAATCAGCAGCATTTTTTGCTTTTTTAAATGAGCTAAAATAATCTCACCCATAACAGTTTCCGCTTCAAAAGTTGCTTGAAGAAAACCACCAATAGGAAACTCAACACAAACATCTCCAAAGTGGATCACCGGTTTTTCTTGTTCAACTAAGACCTCACCTTCAATGGATAAACGTGTAATTCCACATGAAAGAGCTACACGTATCATTTTTTGACGAGTAAACTCATTTTGGACAACACAATTACTTAAAGCAACATCAAAACCGTTTTCGACAGCTGTTACTGTTACATGAAACCGTTTGGCGTTATTTCTTAAAAGAGCGCATATAACCCTAATATCATCCAATTTAGACAAAATCTCTGAACGAGTAACTGGACATTCTTTAATAGCTATAATGTCAGGAGATCGATAACGATTAAAACCAACAATATGGTTTTTTTGAATCACAGATGCTGTTAAAGTAACTTGTCGACGAGTATAATTTCCACATTCAATTAATGGAGAAATAACAGCATCAAGACCATATCTTTTAAATGCATCAACAACCAATTGCCGCTTCCAAGAGCGATAAGCATCAAAATGCCAATGCTGAAGCATACATCCTCCACATACCTCAAAATGTTGACAAACAGCATCAACACGCTCTAGCGATTTCTCTTTTAGAGTAATAGGTGTACCGTATTTTCCATGAAGGGCAACATTAACAACCTCTCCAGGCAGAGTAAAAGGTACAGAAATTGAACCATATGCTGTTTTGGCAATACCATGACCATTCACGCCAACATGATCAATTACAACATCACTGCTCACTTTTTTCTCCGAATAACAAATATTCTAAATTACCATCACCACCTGTAATAGGTGAAGGAAGTAAACCTTTTGCTGTCCATCCTATTTGAGTATTCAGCCAATCAAAAAGTTCTTCAGCAACTCTTTTGGCTACTAACGGATCTTTTAATATTCCTCCTTTACCAATACCCGCTCGACCAACTTCAAATTGAGGTTTTACCAATAAAACTGCTTGAGCACTCTTTTTTGTTAAAGATAAAACCGATGGTAATGCAAGTTTAAGAGAAATAAAACTGACATCTGATACAATAAGATCAATCTCATGACCATTTAAATGTTCCTGTTTCAAATCTCTAACATTCAGACCCTCTAGTAAAGTTATCGCATCGTTACCAGATAAACGAACATCAAATTGATTGTGACCAACATCAAGAGCAATGACATAAGAAGCGCCTCGTTCTAAAAGAACTTGTGTAAAACCACCCGTCGATGCACCAACATCAATTGCAGTAATTTTATTTGTCATCACAGGAAACACATCAAGTGCATAAAGAAGTTTCAATGCTGCACGAGATACATAACTTTGCGCAGAATCAGAAACCGTAATCGTCGCGTCATCAGGAATCATTTTTCCAGCTTTAAAAACAATTTCTCCATTCACTTTAACTGTTTTTCGTGCCACTGCATCACGTGCCTGTGAACGCGTTACAAAAAAAAATTTCAACTAAGAGAACATCCAGTCTTTTTGTGACTGCCATATTTACACTCGAGTTCGCGATATAGGCCGAGGTTTACGCCCTAAAGCACTAAAAACGGCATTAATAATACCTGTCGCATCAAGCCCAATCTGTGAGAGAACTTTATCTGGCAAACCATGATTTAAATATTCATCAGGAAACTTTAAGGTACGGACTTTTAAGCCATGCTCTAAGAGTCCTTCTTGTGCCAAAAACTGTAGTAAATGCGCTCCAAAGCCACCTATTGCTCCTTCTTCAATTGTTATTAAGACTTCGTGCTCCCGCGCTAACCGACGCATCAAATCCTTATCCAAAGGCTTTGCAAATCTAGCATCTGCAACAGTCGTAGACAATCCTTCTGCCACTAATTCATCAGCTGCAACCAATACTTCAGACAACCGTGTCCCAAAACAAACCAGAGCGATTTTACTTCCTTCACACAAAAGACGCCCTTTTCCAATTTCAAGCAATTCACCCCTCTGCGGCAAATCCATACCAACACCCTGACCACGGGGATAACGAAAAGAAATAGGTCCTTGATCATAAGCTGCCGCTGTACGCACCATATGCATAAGTTCAACTTCATCAGAAGGTGCCATAACCACAAAATCAGGAAGAGTTGCCAAAAAAACAATATCAAAACTCCCCGCATGCGTCGCACCATCTGCTCCAACAAATCCTGCTCTATCAATAGCAAAACGCACCGGTAATTTTTGGAGTGATACATCATGAACAATTTGATCATAAGCACGCTGTAAAAAAGTAGAATAAATCGCAACAAAGGGTTTATATCCCTCACATGCAATCCCTGCAGCAAAAGTTACAGCGTGCTGCTCAGCAATACCGACATCAAACATCCTTTTTGGAAATTTTTCAGAAAAAGAGTCAAGCCCTGTTCCATTTGGCATTGCTGCCGTAATGCCAACAATTTTATTATCATGTGTAGCCTCCTCTATTAAAGCTTGAGAAAACACTTTAGTATAAGAAAGAGAGCTACTTTGTGCTTTAACTTGTTTACCTGTAATGACATCAAAACAATTAACACCGTGATATTTATCAGATGATGCCTCTGCGGGTGGATACCCTTTCCCTTTATGCGTTACCACATGCACTAAAACAGGACCATCAGGGCATTCACGAACATTTTTCAAAACAGGTAACAAATGTCCAAAATTATGACCATCTATAGGCCCAACATAGTAAAAACCAAGCTCATCAAACAAGGTTCCCCCAGCAAAAAAACTACGTGCAAATTCTTCTGAATAACGCGCTTTCTCCGAAAAGAATTTTGGTAACTTTTTGCTTAAAATCCTTACCCGTTCACGCAAACTGCGGTAAGATGGACGTGAAACTAACCGTGCAAGATGAGCGCTCATAGCGCCTGTAGGAGATGCAATAGACATATCATTATCATTAAGGATAACAATCAAACGTGCATCCAAAGCACCAGCATTATTCATCGCTTCATAAGCCATACCTGCAGATATAGCGCCATCACCAATCACAGAAATAATGTTGCGTTTTTCTTCAGCTTCCAATGCACTAACCATTGCCATACCAAGACCTGCCGAAATAGAAGTGGAAGAATGGCCAGCACCAAATGGATCATACACACTTTCCGAACGCTTTGTAAAACCTGATAGACCACCCTCTTGACGTAATGTGCGAATTCTATCTCTGCGACCCGTTAAAATTTTATGAGGATAGGTTTGATGCCCAACATCCCAAATAATCCTATCATCAGGGGTATTAAAAACATAATGCAGTGCAATAGTGAGTTCAACAACACCAAGCCCTGCCCCAAGATGACCGCCTGTTACAGAAACTGCGTCAATTGTCTCGGTGCGCAATTCATGAGCCAACTGTAGCAAATCAGACTCCGGCAATGCTCGCAAATCTTGCGGTAAATGAATCAGATCAAGCAGTGGTGTTAATGGGCGAGACAAAAAGAACTCCTTATATTATCAGTATAGAGCAATCAATTATGCTATCTTGTTCCTTCGATATCTTTTTAGAATTCATACCTTAACAGATGTTTCAATTGCTGGTTCTTTATAAAAAATTGCTGGTTCTTTATAAAAAATGGTCCTGTATGAACAGAATATAAAACATAAATAATGATGTAGATATCATGATGTATACGAATATTCAATGAAGTGTAGATAGCTCTCATCATAAGAGTCTTATACACTGCATAAATAATATTTTTAACAATCACTTATGATCAAGAATAAAAGACAATATGGATATACACAATGCATGATAATTATGTAGATATAATTACAATTATATCCATATGTTTTGATGTTTCATATACGCCCTTTTGACTCGCTTATGTCAAGAAATGAGATTAACAAGTTTATTGCATATAAGCTTTTTGTACTTCTTGTACTCAAAAAATAAAAAATGACTTACATCATTCAGGGTCTAGTGGTTCTACCCCTTCGGGTTTTCCCTCATCTGAAAGTTGAATTTTTTCAACTTTAGCTTCAGCTACTTTTAATAACTTATCGCAATGATTTTTAAGAGCTTCACCACGTTCATAAATATCAATCGATTGCTCCAAAGGAACATCTCCACGTTCTAAATTTTCGACAATCGCTTCAAGCTGTTTTAGCGCTTCCTCAAAACTCAACGTAGCAATATCCTCTTTTTTCGTGCCTTGCTTCATATAATCCTCACAAGATATCTGTTCTAGATATGCGAATTCCAAAACCTTCTAAACCAACATAATGACGTTCCTTAGAAGCATAAACAATAACAGAACTAATCCCTAAATGTCTCAAAATTTGTGCTCCTAAACCAATTTGGCGCCACTCTTTTTCACGTTCAATCGCCTGCATATGATTTTCTAAATCTCTTTTTGTTATTTCCTGATTATCAATAGCTGATTGACAATCAACACCAACAAATCCTCCTCGCAGATAAACAAATACACCCCGTTTTTCCTTTTCTACCATACGACGCATAATAACTTCAATATTTGAAGCTTGACCAAAAACATCATTCAAAATGTTCTCACGATGCAAACGTACTGGAATATCCTCACCATCACGGATATCACCAAAAACAATCGCAACATGTTGAACTCTCTCCCAAGGCAGTTGATAACTTTGAACCACAGCTGGCCCTACGAATGTTTCAATTTGCATTTCTCCGACATGTTTTATTAGCGTCTCTTTACACTGGCGATAAGCAATAAGATCAGCAACTGTTATTGTATGCAACTGATGATCTTGCGCAAATTTTATAACCTCATCTCCATGTTTAACACTGCCATCATCATTGACTAGTTCACCAATCACACCAACTGGTGACAAACCAGCTAATTTACATAAATCAACCGCAGCCTCAGTATGTCCTGATCGCATCAAAACACCACCCTCATGTGCAATTAAAGGAAAAATATGTCCCGGACGCACAAAATCATTAGCACTAGCATTTGGATTAGCAAGATTACGCACTGCTAATGTACGATCGTGTGCTGAAATCCCTGTTGTTATTCCATATTTAAAATCAACAGTAACAGTAAACTTGGTACAATGCATTGAATCATTATCTGATACCATAGGAGTTAAATTCAATCGTTGCGCTTTCTCCTTCGGCAAAGGAGCACAAATAATACCGGATGTATAACGCATAATAAATGCCATTTTTTTTTCTGTACAATGGACAGCAGCAACGATTAAATCACCTTCATTTTCGCGATCATTATCATCCATAACCACAACAATTTCACCGCGTTCAAAAGCCTGAATAGCAGAAACAACCTTTTTCTGATTATACATTATTGCTTTTCCTTCCTATACAACCAATTTGATCGCAATTCCTCAGCTAATGATCAGCAATAGCACAAGAAACTATTGATTCACTAAAAATAATAATCCGAATCGCAACACTCGTTCGTGATAACATCTACGTTTTTACCATCAACATCAATTGAACAATAAAAAGCTAAAATCAATAATATGGGCTTAACTATAAAATACACAAAAATCGGCTATTTCCTTGATATTCTGTTTATAATATCGGTTAAAAATGTAATTTTTATCACTTATCATTCGCATTTCAGCTATATTTCCTTCACTGATCCAACAGGTAACAGCATAGCCTTCACAAATTTTATATCCTAAACTGTATTCATTAACATTTAAAATGATACAATATGCTGATCAAGTCTTGCATAAATTAAGTTTTCCTAACCATAATGAAACATTTTCTGCAATAATATCAATGGAAGTAGTTTATTTATATAATCAGTGAAAACATTTCATAAGCAGAAAATGTAAAAAAGGATTATTATCGACCTCTGACCACTTCCATCGACCACAATTATTGATTAGGGATAATCACTATCACCGCCCCCCAAACAATCAAATCAAGAATAATTTTGCGTGCAAATATACCTAGCGCAACATGCTCTATTATTTCAGCTGTTGCAGTACGCTCACCATTATAACAATAAAGAATTTCATATTTAACATCATATATAAAACCTGCATAACTTAGATAATAATAATTAACTATTATATTATAATCTTCTAATCACTGATCTGTACCCTAAATAAATATTGAAACTAGCATCCCTATTGTTACTCATGTTATAGCATCAACCTGAGTAATAACTCCTGAAAGAACTTCTACCTGACTTAATTCTTGACGTTATGCTTTAATTTTGATTGTTCTGCTCACCATTATCAAGATATGACTGAATTTCTGTAAAAGTGAAAATAATCCCTAGAGAACAATCCTCAATAATGTACTCAACGCACAACTTAACTCCATATTCTCATACCATATTGTCACACGAAATAAATGATCAATGTATAGGCGATATGGAAACAGTCTCATTTTTTAAATATACAAAACCACAGCACACAAAATACAGATAATCAAGTACATTAATCTGCAAGCAAGATCATCTCACTTAAGACTATTATTAACCATTTCAACTGTAGTCAAATTGTTACTGATAAAGTAAGCTCACCCCTTACTCTTTAATAACGGAAATATCTGGTGCATCAACGGCTTTCATACCTATAATATGATACCCTGAATCTACATGATGTACTTCTCCCGTAACAGAACGAGATAAATCTGAAAGAAAGTATAGCGCAGAATCACCAACCTCTTCTATTGTCACTGTACGACGTAAAGGAGCATTATACTCATTCCATTTAAGAATATAACGAAAGTCACCAATACCGGAAGCAGCCAACGTTTTTATAGGCCCTGCTGACAAAGCATTAACACGAATATTCTTCGGTCCTAAATCTACAGCTAAATATTTTACGCTAGCCTCAAGAGCAGCCTTAGCAACCCCCATCACATTATAGTTAGGAACAACTTTCTCAGCACCATAATAAGTCAATGTTAAAATCGAACCACCACCTGACATCAACTTTTCTGCACGCTGTGTAAGAGCTGTCAAAGAATAAACAGAAATATTCATTGTCATCATAAAATTTGATTCGCTGACATCAATGTAACGACCGCTTAATTCATCTTTGTCAGAAAAACCAATAGCATGAACTAAAAAATCAAGCTTACCCCATTTTCTTTCTATTTCATTAAAAACTGCATCAATAGATTTACTATCAGATACATCACAATGACCACAAACAATTCCTCTTACTTCTTCGGCCAAAGGTTCAACACGCTTCTTCAATGCTTCACCTTGATAAGTAAAAGCAAGCTCTGCTCCTGCAGCACTTGCTGCCTTAGCTATTCCCCATGCAATAGATCGATTATTGGCCAACCCCAAAATTAGACCACGCTTACCGCATAATAAATTATTACTATCAGCCATTAACATTGCCTCATCGCAACAAAAAATTAATATTACCCACTTGCCTATGGCACAGGTAAACTTTTTCTTCAAGCAGTTGGTTTAAAATCAAATCAAAACTATAATTTCGTCTTATAAACAATCTTAACTCTTCTCCATTTGCAAGAACTGTTCTAATGCAGGATCCTTTTTGGGTAACATGATACGAACATGCACATAAAGGTCATCTCTTTCTCCATTTTTTAAATGAAGTCCTTTCCCTTTTAGCCGTAAAACACGATCAGAACTTGACCATGCAGGAATTGTTACAACGACGCGTCCTTCTAATGTCTGAATTTCCTCTTTTGTTCCCAACACAGCGTCTTTAAGAGGAATTGGCAAATCAAGATGAAGTGCCCTTCCTTCAACTCGTAAACGAGGATGTTTTTGGATATGAATCGTTACCAATGCATCCCCTGATTGTCCATACGGAACTTTTTCTCCCTGACCTTTTAAACGGATAGTTTGCCCATCTTCAACATAAACCGGAAGCTTAATTTTTAGTTTTTTGCCATTAGGAAAAATTGTTTCCACCTTTTCTGCACCAACCATCTGTTCCAAGGTTACAGAAAGACTAGTCCGAATATGAGCTCCTTGTTGAGACTGATTATGTTGTGTAGAATGCGAGAAACCTCTTCCTTTTCCAAATAAATCACGAAAAATATCGCTTGCGTCAAAACCTACACCACTTGAAGAACCAAAGTCAAACCCTCCTGTACTTCCTGAAAAAGGATTATGTCCTTCTCTAAAATGTCCTCCAGCGCTATAAGCTTGATGGAGTGGTTTTCCTTCTGCATCAATTTCACCCCGGTCAAATTGTATTTTTTTATCTTTATCTCCTATAATTTCATAGGCTTGATTCACTTCAGCAAACTTTTCTTTAGCCTTCACATCACCCATATTATGATCTGGATGATATTTTTTCGCTAGTTTTCTGAATGCAGATTTAATCTCTTGCGGTCTTGCGGTGCGCGCCACACCTAGAACTGTATAGGGATCACGCATATTGTCTTCTTTCCAGTTTTGTCATTTTTAATATCAACCGGTATATTTTTAGTAATTTTATTCTTGAATCAATTTAACTAAAGTAATTTCTACTTTATCTATATGTTTATAAATAAATGGAAATACCATATGGAATAAATATTTTTATACCTAACATAATGTATTGCAACTCATACTAAAAACCAACATCATTAAAAAACTATGATAAAAATATGTAATATTATTAATTTTTCAAAATAAAAAGAGCAGTCTTTTGTTAGCTGATATAAAAAACGACTCTGATAATCCTTCATTCATGCTAATTGATAAAAGTCTATTATGAACAATACAACACAAACAAATGATAACTTTGTACAAATACAAGATCCCTTTGTACTCTTTACACAGTGGCTTGAAGAAGCAACAACAAGCGAAATCAATGATCCAAATGCTATGGCTTTAGCAACAGTAGATACAACAGGCTTACCTAACGTTCGCATGGTTCTTCTCAAAGATTTCAGTTCTAGAGGATTTATCTTCTACACAAACTACGAAAGTTGCAAAGGACAAGAAATTTTAGCATCAATGAAAGCATCCTTAGGCTTTCATTGGAAATCACTCCGTCGTCAAGTTCGAATCAGGGGAAACGTTGAAAAAGTCAGCACTGAGGAAGCAGATGCATATTTTCAATCACGTCCACGTGGAAGCCAAATTGGCGCATGGGCATCTAAACAATCTCAAATATTAGAGAACCGCTTTGCTCTTGAAAAAGCAATCACCGAATATACCGCACAATATGCTGCAAAAAAAATCCCACGCCCACCTCACTGGTCTGGATTTTGTGTAAACCCTCTTTCTATTGAATTCTGGCGTGATCGCCCATTCCGTTTACATGATCGCTTACTCTTTACACGAGACTCTATTAAACAAAACAGCTGGAAGAAGCAAAAACTCTATCCTTAATTCTTAAACTCTCAAAACAATACGTTTCCTGTTTATATGATAACAAATTTCTACTTCATAGATTATTTTATATTGTCATAAATATCACAAAATCACAGAATATAATACCGCCGAGATTTCTCCGCATACCAAACCAACAAAGATCAAAAAACCAACAAACGAATTAGACTTGAAAAGTCGTAAACATTGTAAATTATTGTCAATATCAATAACTTTAATTTGTATAAACATATGGATCGCTGCGATAAAAATCCCTAAAAAACTCAGAATAGGAACTTGAGCCAAATAAAATGCCAAGCTGGTTAAAATCACAAAACCACCATATAAAAATATCAATGCATATTTCGTTTTTTTACCAAAGAGAAGTGCCGTAGAACGAACACCAACAATCACATCATCATCTTTATCTTGATGAGCATAAATTGTATCATATCCTATCGTCCATAGAATTGAGCCTCCATAAAGTGCTATTGGAGCCCAACTTAAACTCCCATGTACCGCAGCCCATCCCATTAATGCTCCCCAATTAAATGCAATACCTAAAAAAAACTGCGGCCAATTTGTTATACGTTTCATAAAAGGATAAAGTATAACTGCTACCAGTGATGAAAGACCTAAAAAAAAAGTAAATTTATTAAATTGCAATAAAACACCTAGGCCTATGATACATTGTATCAATATAAAAATTTTTGCCTGAAACCGACTCACTTGACCAGTGGGCAATGGGCGAGAACGTGTTCGTTCTATTTTAGAATCAATTTCTTGATCAACAAGGTCATTCCATGTACAACCTGCACCCCGCATAGCTATAGAGCCTACGAAGAATAAAAAAAGATACCAAATCCAATTAACAACACTCGACAAAATAGATAATTGTGACATCTCACAAGAAATAGCCATAGTTGTTGACCAAAAACAAGGCCACATCAATAGTTTCCATCCAATAGGCCTGTCCCATCGAGCTAATTGAGCATATAGCCATAAAGAACAAGGAAGAAAATCATAAACCCACTGTTTTGGCACTGCATCCATAACTCGTCCCTGCTTATCACAGGACTGAATATGCAAAATATCTTTACTTTTTTTCATTAAATGATTTCACCTTTTAGACTTGCAATAGAAATATTTCATTCTTATGACAAATAATCAGTTTAACCATCTTCTATGATAGGAGCAAGCAATGAACGTTCTTCTTATAGGTTCAGGCGGACGAGAACATGCTTTAGCATGGAAAATAGCAGCATCTCCACTGCTAACGAAATTATATTGTACTCCTGGAAATCCTGCAACAATGGAATTTGGTACAAATATTAACTTAGACATTAATGATCATTGTAGTATCATTAATTTTTGTAAAAAAAATACTATTGATCTCGTAGTTGTCGGTCCAGAAGCCCCATTAGTAGGGGGTATAACAGATGCCCTTAATGCAGCTCATATCTGTGTATTCGGACCGAATCAAAAAGCTGCTCAGCTAGAAGGCTCAAAAGGTTTTACAAAAGACCTGTGTTACAAAAATAATATTCCTACAGCTCCTTATCAACGCTTTGATAATGCTTTGAAAGCTAAATCTTATATTCATCAACAAGGTATTCCTATCGTTATTAAAGCTGATGGTTTAGCTGCCGGTAAAGGCGTTGTAGTTGCTATGACAATGGAAGAAGCATTTGATGCAATTGATTCTTGTTTTGAAGGGACATTCGGCGATGCAGGAAAAGAAGTAGTTGTTGAAGCTTTCCTCGAAGGAGAAGAAACAAGTTTTTTCTGCCTTTGTGATGGCAAAATAGCTATCCCCTTTGGATCTGCACAAGATCATAAACGTATTGGTGATGGTGATACAGGTGTCAATACAGGTGGCATGGGAGCCTATTCACCAGCTCCTATCATGACGGAAGAAATGGTTAACCGTACTCTTCAAGAAATTGTTACACCAGCTCTACGCGGTCTAGCTGAAATGGATATATCTTTTAAGGGAATTCTCTTCGTTGGGTTGATGATAACACAAAAAGGTCCCCAATTAATTGAGTTTAATGTGCGATTTGGTGATCCTGAGTGCCAAGTTTTAATGATGCGTCTAAAAGATGATATTCTTCCACTTTTTCTTGCAGCGGCTCAAGGAAACCTTGAAAAGAAAAATCTTCAATGGTCTGAAGAAACTGCTTTAACAGTTGTTATGGCCGCTAATGGCTACCCTGTTTCTCCTCAAAAAGGGAGTGTAATTCGCAATATTGATAAAGTAAATTCTCTCCCTAATGTAAAAGTTTTTCAAGCTGGTACAGCCTTATGCAATGGAGAATTAATTGCGAATAGCGGACGTGTTTTAAATATAACAGCAACAGGAAAAACCATAAAAATCGCTCAAAAACGCGCTTACGAAGCGGTGGAATGTATTGATTGGCCAGAAGGTTTTGTACGCCGTGATATTGGATGGCGAGCTATCATGCGAGAAAATTAGATTTTTAAAGTCTTTTTTTAGGACTCGTAATTTCACGTGATAGAATAGTGCGTAAATCAGCTAACTGCTCTTTAGTCATGATAGCTTTAGGAAGAATGTTGAATTTTTCCTCTGAAATATAGAGTGCTAAAAAATTTGGATACTCATGCCAATCATAAAACAGACGAAAAGGATAAGTGCCCTGTATATAAGAGTTTCGAATCGCAAGCGCATGATCATCCCATTGCCATACTTGTTTAAGACCTATTTGCTGATTATTTTTTACTAAACGATACGCTTTATGCGTTACTAAAACATAATAATTCAGTGCCCAAATAACACAAATAATTGCAGCATAAATGCAAGCCGTTTTGATAAGAGACTTTCCCCAATAATGCGTCCAATTTTGTCCCTCAATCATGATGAGAAAACCACAATAAACAGAAACACAAATCAGCCACAATATTAATAAATGTAAAAATGTCTTCAATCTTCTGGTATAACGACGACAATGCGCTTTTTGCGCTTCTATTGCCTTCTTTTGATCAAGTTCGAAGACAAGCATACGCCTTTTAATTTTTTCTGAATGTTTCAAATACTTACAATTCTTTTCTATTTTTATTAGATAGGAATTCAATTATCATGAATAAAAAGTCAAAACGCAAATGAAATAAATATACATGACTGCACAACATATAAAAATGAACGTATATTTTCTACAATGCAGTCTGATTGTTAATCATCAAACGTAAACCTAATGAATTATGCCCACGAAGTAAAAAACGCTTCTGTGCAGAATTAGGTGATACCATATGAAAAAATTGATGCATAATAGAACGATCTTGAACCTTGACAATATTGCTATACTCATCAATCATAAGCATAGGAAGATTGTAAATCTGCGTCCACAATCGCCAATCCAGAAAAACATTATTTAATTTTCTAGAAACTAACAGTGGAATACAAATCTCCTCATCTACATGAAATAGCTCTAATGTTATGGCTTTCTCACCTGAGAGAGTATCAACTATACGGGCTACAACCCCTCTAAAATGGTGAGCTGGGATCAAACGTGACAGTCTTGAAGAAGCCCCCAATTTAAAAAAAACACCACATTTATTTAACGAACAAACTATTTGATTACCCGTTTTTGATACAAAATATGTCGTTATTTGTGGCAAATGATACGGATCTAGTCGAAACTCAAGCACCGCCTTTGCCTGATTAAAGCATTGATTAGCCATACATAATATTCCCAATTTTTTCAATAAGCCACACAATCTAGCAGATTTTCTTCATTAGATTATTAACAAAGTTATATAAAAAACTTAGTTTCTTTTTGGTTATTAAATTCTAAATAAAAATACAAAAAATATTTATTCTTCTGAAATTATAATATTTTTCCAGGATTCATAATTCCTAAAGGATCAAATATCTTCTTAATCTCTTGCATAATTTCTAATGAAACAGATGACTTAAAAGTACGTAGTTCTTCTCGTTTAAGCTGACCAATTCCATGTTCAGCAGAAAATGTGCCATGATATTGTATTGCTAAACAATGAATACGATGGTTTATTTTCGGCCATAATTTTAAAAATGCTGCAGTATCCGCTCCAACTGGTTGTGTAATATTATAATGAAGATTCCCATCACCCACATGTCCGAAACAAACTACTTGTGCACCTGGAATTATTTCTTCAACAATAAGAGCAGCCTCAGTAATAAAATCAGAAATGGAAGCAATAGGTACAGCAATATCATGTTTTATAGATCCTCCTGCTAATTTCTGTGCAGGTGATATACTTTCACGCAATTGCCAAAAAAAATCTTGCTGTTTTAATGATTGAGCAACAACTGCATCGTCAATAATAGAATTCTTTAAAGCCATTTCTAAAACAATATGCAATGCTGATAATGCATCGTTGTCACTTCGTGATGATGACATATTAATCAAAACATACCATTCATGCTCACGATCAAAAGGAGATCGGGAACACATCTTATAATTTAAAGCCATTTGAAAACTAAGTTTTCCCATGAGCTCAAAACCAGTCAATAATGTCCCCCCGTGGCATTGAGCAAGAGATAAAAGCTCTACAACTTTCGCTGGACTATCTAAACCTACAAGAGCAACTTCTTTCCCCTTTGGTTTTGGAAAAAGCTTTAAAACTGCTGCGGTAATAACTCCTAAAGTCCCTTCCGCACCAATAAAAAGATCTTTCAAATTGTAGCCGCTATTATCTTTCTTCACAAATCGCAAATCATCCAAAATACGTCCATCAGGTAAAACGACTTCTAAACCAAGACACAAATCACGCATATTACCATAAGCTAATCCCCCCGTTCCTCCAGCATTAGAAGATAGGTTACCTCCTATCTGACACGATTCTTCAGAAGCCAAAGAAAGAGGAAAAAAACGATTCATTTTATCAGCTTTTTTTTGTAACGTTTTTAGAATAACTCCAGCCTCTACTATAGCGAAATTATCCTTAAGATCCAATGATCGAATCTTATTCAAACGTTCCATAGATAAAATAACACTGTGCCCACTATCATCTGGCAACTGAGCACCTACAAGACCAGTATTTCCTCCTTGAGGAACAATCGGCGTACACGTTTGACTAGCCAAATGCATAATCAATGATACTTCTTTTGTAGAAGATGGCCGTAAAAGTAATGGCGATTTACCATGAAAAAGTCGACGATTTTCAAATAAATAAGGTGCAATCAGTGCCTGATCTGTTATAGCATATTCAGAACCGACAATGCTTTTAAAAGACTCAATTAAACCTTGCTCCATTTTTATTTCCCTTTTGGAGCCGCAGCGCGTATTAAACGATCATTAATAGCTTCCCCTAATCCGTAGAATGGAATAGGCTCCACTGCAATGCACTTCACTTCAAGTGAATCCAATTGCTGCATATATTGAAATAAATGGAATGCAGCTTCTTCTAATCGACCACTTGTACTCAGGTTCAGAACAGCAACGGCATTTTCAACACCTTCAATACGTTTAGGTCCAAATGCTAAAAGTGCTTCACCGCTTTTCACCTTTTTTACATTTAAACGCATAGAAGTATTAGGTGCATAATGTGATTTTAACATCCCTGGAGCTTCAATTGCAGTTTGCTGCTCCAAACGTTTTACAGACTTCTTTGCCACTTTTTCAATTTCTTCAATAGCTAATCCTCCTGGACGCAATAAATAAATATTTTCATCACAAATTTTAATAATCGTTGATTCAATCCCTATTTTTGAAGCTCCACCATCAATAATTAAAGGCACTGATGTTCCTAAAGATGTAAACACAGATAAAGCTGAAGTAGGACTCAATTTTCCTGATTGATTAGCACTAGGCGCTGCTAAAGGACGTCCAAAATGACGAATAACTTCTGCAAAGCCTCCCTTTGGAGAGCGAATAGCCAATGTATTAAGGCCAGCAGTTGTTAAAGGGTGAATATTATGATGAGCCTTTAATGGCAAAACTACAGTTAAAGGACCTGGCCAAAATGCTTCCATTAATCGACGTGAAAGCAAATCAATTTTCACATAACATTCTGCCATAACTATGTCACTTACATGAACGATAAGAGGGTTAAAGAGTGGTCGTGCCTTTGTAGAAAAAATAGACGCCACAGCCTTTCCATTTGTCGCGTCTCCAGCTAATCCATAAACAGTTTCTGTCGGCAAAGCTACTAATTGTCCTTGTTGAAAAATCGCAACTGCTTGGTTTATTGCAGCATTATTAAATGGTAAGATCGTCATTAAATACTATCCTTATAGCGTTCTTTAAGAGGAGAAAAACTATAACGATGTAATCTTACAATAGGCCCATACTTATCGATAGCTGCTCGATGTGCTACTGTTCCATAACCTACGTGCTTCTCTAAACCATAATTTTGATAAATCCGCCCAGCATATTGCATCATCCTATCACGAATTACTTTAGCAATAATAGACGCTGCCGCAATTGAAACTGAAGACTGATCACCTTTAATCAAAGCAACTGCAGGACAGGGCAGATCAAAAGGAATATCACGCCCATCAATCAACGCATAATGCGCTGAAATAGCAAGCCCTGTAATACAATGCCGCATTGCCTCTAAAGTCGCTTTTCTAATATTAGACTTATCAATTGTCCGAGCACAAAGACTAGCAACCGAAATCGCTAATGCATTTCGCAAAATTTCATAATAAAGTCTATTACGCTGTTGGCTAGAGAGTTTTTTTGAGTCATTCAAGCCTTCAGGAATACGGTCTTTATCTAAAATAACTGCTGCCGTCACTACAGGCCCAGCTAAAGGTCCACGACCAACTTCATCAACGCCTGCTATATAAAAGAAACCTTTTTTTTGCAAATCAAGTTCATATGAAAAATTTGGCTGAAATGGTACATCAAACATATCTAACAATCGCGAATATAAAAAAACATGCACCCATTTTTACATCACTACCTATTTTCTGCAAGCGCTATAGTAAGTAGTGTAAACTATTACCACATAGCGTAACAGTTAAATAATTTACCTTAGTTATATAAATGCATTGCTCATTTTCTATGTACAATAAAATAGTTTTACTTTTAAAAGGAATGATTTTCTTCTTTGCTCACCTTTTCTATTTCTTTCAATTGAGTATCTAAAAGGAGTATCCACATAAATTTCAGTTTCTCCTTTTAGTGTTTATTGAATAACATACATTCTTTTCAAAGACATAATTCAAAGTAATCTCAATTTCGTAAATCTCGCAAAGTTCGTTTTGTCATAAGGTTAAGCGTTTTTAATAATCTTCTCTTCCCTACCCCCTACATAATTACAACTGTATCTTTGTCATAAGCGTAAACATTTTTAGTCCCGTAGATAGGTAGTTAGACATACTAATAATGCTATAAACTTTTCTATCTCTATAAATCTAACAGAAACCATCTCAGTTATTCCCTCCCGATAACCAAGAATATCATAAGTTTCAATATATTACCCTTCTGAAAAATCCAAATACGATATATGATTTTATATAGTCATTTTACTTTCTTTACTCGAACACCAAAGATACTCTAATAGTTTTATTCACCATTTCACGTGGTGGTGGAGGAAACATGTCAATACGTTTAAGTGCTGTCATAGCCAACCAATCAAGTTCCCGATTACCAGAAGAAAGCATAATACGGCTGGCAAAAATATCTCCTTGTTCATGCACTTTAAATTCTAACTGCACGACTCCTTGTGCACTACTAATACGCTGTCCTATAATGTAACTTTTTTGTTTTTCTAACTGTATTTGTACCTTTGCTAACCAACGTTCTGATAATGCACTGTCAAATGCCATTATATGATTATCCCTACTTTCAGAAAATGAATGTGCTTTTTTTTCATTACTTTTCTTCGCTGTAACATTCAGTGTTGATGATCGCTTTTTTATAAAAACTTTACGATTTATTTCTGATGGAGAAGATTTTTCCAAAGGTTTCAACACTTTCAAATCATTTTTTTCTGCGATAGACTGCAACTCTTCCGTAATCTGCCCCTCTTTTGATAGAGAATTTTCTGATTGAACTTTACTGAATTCTGATTTTGATATTTCTTCTTGTTTTAAAATATCAAACTCTACTATTTCTGTATCTAAATTAACATCGGAGTGCATAATCTCTGGTACAACAATTAACATAGCCATCGGTGAGAACATAAAATCATTCATATAAATACTTTTAAAATAAAATCGTGCTCCTATTCCAATATGTAAAGCAAAAGAACACAAAAAAGCACCTATCCAAAGAGCTAATACTCGCCCAATACTTACACTCTTCATCATCTCATCTACCACCATTCTAAGCTAAATAATCGAAGCTCAGTTCTATTAAAACATGTCATCTTTAAAGCACAACTTTTTTCTTGACGATTTTTATCATGTTTAATATGATTATATTAGTAATTAAGTGTTTAGCTTACCAATTATGTGATTACAGTGTGTAATTAGTAAGATGAATATTTTTTGTGTGTGTTTTATATACGAAAGCTTAAGTAGGGGGTGTTTTTAAGAAAAATGATGGTGAACTATGCGAATAAAGCGAAATATCTATAAAAAGTATATGATTTCAGGTATGCTCTCAGTTTGTATACCTTCATTTGTTTTTGCACAAAATGGTAATAATAAGGATTCTATAACTAAACTTAAACCAATCGTAATTGAAAAAAAAATAGAAAATTCTTTGAATAAAGCGACGGTTTTGACTGATCGTGAAACTACCCAAAATATTGATAAAAAACAAATAAATGATATTCACGATATTAGCCATCTTAATCCCTCTATAAACTATAATACAGATAATAACAGTTTCGTAATTCGTGGTTTAAATGCCAATCGTGTTTTAACAACAATAGATGGTGTTCCTCTCCCATGGCTGAATGATGGAGTACGTGGTATTAAAGGTGGAAGTTCTGCATTTGCTTTTAATGCGCTTTCTACAATTGATATTATTCGTGGTTCAGATTCTAGTTTTTATGGTTCTGGTGCATTAGGTGGAATTATTGCCTTGCGTACTCTTAATCCTGAAGACCTCCTTACAAAAGAAAAGAATTGGGGAGCCCTTACAAAAGGCAGCTACAATTCTGCTGATAAAAGTTGGCATGTAAATCAAGCTTTTGCAGTGCGTGCTAACCAAACCTTGCTTCTTTTTCAGGGCTCTCGTGCAGAAGGTCATCAACGTAAGAATATGGGTACTGTAGAGGTTGATGGAGATAAACGCACACGCGAAAATCCTGCTGATTTTGACAAAAATAATCTGCTCTTTAAAGTCCATCAATATCTTAATGATAATCATCGATTTGGCTTTACAGCAGAACGTTTTTCTTACAACAAAGACACTCATTCATTGAATGCTTCAACTGAAATATTTTCTCCAAAATCTGTTTATAATGAGAGGAATACACGTCGTAAACGTTTTTCTGTTTCTTATGATTATAACGGCAATGGAGATGCTGTTTTTGATGCATTTCATGGGCAACTTTATTGGCAAAAGCAATCAAATAATCATATCTTAAATGGATATCGCATACAAATGCCCAAAGGAGATTATTTAAGAGATAACTTTATGCGCAATACGGATTATGGCTTTAACACTTATAGCTTTAAAAAAGTGGATATTGGTTCTATGAGTCATAAGTTAAAGTTTGCTGCAAATGTTTTTGCATCTAAATTTCATCAATATGCATCAGGTAAAGATAATTGTCATTTAAGAGGCAATGAGCGTGGGTGTGTATTCCTAGGTACAAATAAATCAGATGCACCTGACACAAATAGCCAAGGTTTTGGTCTGACTCTCGAAAACGAAATAGGTTTTTCTAATAATAACCTTCGTTTTATCCCCGGAATACGTTATGATTGGTATAAACATATCCCTCAAAGAACACCTGCTTTTGAAAAAGCATTAGGTTCCAGGATAATGCCTGAAGAAAGTAGCGGCTCACATTTTTCTCCTAAAATGCGGATAGAATGGAATGCTAATAATCAAGTGTTATTTTATACTCAGTGGGCGCAAGCTTTTCGCGCGCCGAGCGTTTCAGAGCTTTACTTAACCTTTGTCAAATCTCCTTTTTACTATATGATTGGAAATCCTGATCTTAAACCAGAAACCAGTAATGGATATGATATTGGTGTACAATACAATAACATGCATTTAAATGGTTCTTTCAGTGTTTTCACCAATGAATATAAAAACTTTATTGATGTTATAGATAAAGGACCTTCAAAAGAATTTATGTATGCGCGCAAACATTATGTAAACCGTGCGCATGTGCGTATTTCTGGTGTCGAAACGAAAGCACATTTCACCTTGATGAATGGCCTTTATAGTAATTTTGCCCTTGCTTATACACAAGGAAAAGATCTCGATAAAGATGAATATCTCAATTCAATTCCAGCTTTTAAAACAGTCTTTGGATTGGGATATGAAAAAGAACTTTGGGGAACAGATATTATACTGACTTTGGCTGCTAAGCGTGATAAAGTAGAAGGAAATTCTGATTACAACAAAGTTCCAGGCTATGGTGTCGTTGATATATTGGGTTGGTGGAAACCTTTCGGTGAGAAAGGCCCAATTATAAGAGCTGGTGTTTATAATCTTTTTGACCAAAAATACTGGAATGCAGCTGATCTACCTTCCCCTTCTCCTATTCCTAGACGCCAATCGTTACCACCAAAAGATTATTTTAGTCAGCCTGGTCGTAACTTTAAGATATCTTATGTACAAGAATTTTAATTATTGTTGTCAGTCTTTAAACTATTGAGGAAATTATAATTGATAAAAAGGTATGTTATTGCATTTTAATCCTTACTTTATTCTAACCCAAAATTTGGGAAAAGGATTGTAAATATTTTTAATTTATCAGATTCAATTTTTATTATTGATAGGGGCAATTGATTGACAAGCTGAGCCATTGTTTACAATGGCTCAGCATAATTTTTTAAAATGAAGTAAAATTGACTCTAAATAAAGTAAGGAAAGCCTATGTCTTATACAGCTGAAATGATTATAAAAATGCGTGAAGAAAAAAAAGATATGCGTAATCGTGATTTTGCTAATTCGATTGGTATATCTGAAGCGGAATTCATAGCAGCATATCGTACAATTGGAAAAGCAAAAAGATTAAAAGTTGATATTCCTACTCTCCTTGAAAATGCTCCTAAAATTGAAACCGTTATGGCATTAACACGCAATGAATATGCTGTTCATGAAAAAACAGGATGTTTTGAAAAAATTGTTCTGAATGAACATATCCCTATGACATTTGGAGAAATTGATTTGCGGATTTTTCCCCAAAAATGGGAATTTGGTTTTGAATATGAAATGATGGTTTTTGGAAAGCCGACAAAAAGTTTACAATTTTTTGATCAATATGGTACCGCTATTTTTAAAGTCTATTCTAAAGACATGACAAATATGGAACAATGGAATATACTTGTTGAAAAATTACTTCATGAAGATCAATCATCTGCTCTTCATATTCCTCCAACTCCTGCACCTATACAACACAATACAGAAAATTTAGACATTGAGAAATTTCGTGATCGTTGGAGAAACATGACTGATGTGCATCAGCTCCATGAAATTACTTCCGAATTTAAAATTGGTCGGCATGATGCTGTAAAACATGCTAGCAACGAGTTTACTAATGAATTAAGTGCAGAATCCATTGAAATGATGCTGAATAAAGCCGTTGAACAAGAAATACCAATTATGTGTTTTGTTGGTAATAAAGGCTGCATTCAAATTTTCAGCGGTCCAATTAAAAATATTAAACAAATGGGACCTTGGCTCAATATTCTTGATGACAACTTTCATTTACATATGCTTATTTCTGGTGTTAACAAAGTATGGCATGTTCGCAAACCTATAAGTGAGGGTTATGTTAGTTCTCTTGAAGTTTTTGATCAAAATGGTGAAATGATTGTCCAATTCTTTGGTCTAAGAAAAGAGGGTCAAAAAGAATGCGAAAAATGGCGCTCTTTACTAAATGATTTGCCTTTGTACCAAGAGACAAATATTACTTAAAGGATAAGACCTAGATATGTTGAGACCTTTTTTGCATAAACTATCAGGCCTTTCTCTTTTATATTTGTTGTTGTTCTTTACTTGTTTCTCTAAACAAGTAATGGCTGAACTGACAACAAGTTTTCCTGAAAATGCCCGAATTATTTCCATTGGTGGTGCTCTTACAGAAACTGTTTATGCATTAGGGGCTCAAGATCAACTTGTTGCTCGTGACAGCACAAGCATCTATCCACAAGCTGCACTCAAACTTCCTGAACTTGGGTACATGCGCCATCTTTCTCCTGAAGGTATTTTATCTCTTTCTCCAGAAGGTATATTACTTATTGAAGGAAGCGGTCCTCCTTCAACAATTGAGATTCTCAAAAAAACATCAATACCTCTCGTAATCATACCAGAAAACTTTTCACGTGAAAGTGTCATAGAAAAAATTCGCCTTGTTGGTAAAGCTCTACATCGAGAAGTTCAAGCAGCTGAACTGATTAAAAAATTGAACAATAACTTTATAAACAATGATATGCTTTTAACAAAAATAACTAAACCAAAACGCGTTCTTTTTATTTTTTCATTACAAAACGGAGGTGTTATGGTATCTGGAACAGATACTGCAGCTGATGGTATGATCAAACTTTCAGGAGGTATAAATGCCATTTCTGATTATAAAGGATATAAGCTTTTAAATAATGAAGCTTTATTAAATTCAAATCCTGATTTCATATTGTTTGTCAATCACAATGGAAATTCAACTAAAATTGATACAATTTTAGCTATACCAGCAATTCAAGCAACACCTGCAGCTAAAAATCATGCTATTAAACAAATAGATGCCATGTATTTTTTAGGTTTTGGTCCACGCACTGCAGAAGCATCAAAAGAGCTAATTAATATGCTTTATGGCACAGAACAAAATGGCAAGAGTTGATAGAAATGGTTAAGCATATTTCTACAACGCACATCTCTGAAATAATAGACAATACAAAAGTACCCCCCACAAATCGAGGAAAAATTGCGCTATTAATTTTAATAGTAATTCTTATCTTCAGTATTTTTAGTGGACTATTCAGTGGTGCATCAAATGCTTCTCTCATTAATCTCATTCATGTAATTCTTACGCAAAATTTTTCAGCAGCTAGCAAGACGTATGACTACCTTATCCTCATTGAGATCAGATTACCTCGTATTATCTTAAGCTCATTGGTCGGAGCCGCTCTCGCTGTTTCTGGTGTTCTTATGCAGGGACTCTTTCGTAATCCTCTCGCAGATCCTGGAATCGTAGGTGTATCAGCAGGTGCAAGTCTCGGCGCTGTATTAACCATTGTTATTGGTATTTCCTTCCCACCTTTCTTTATTCCTTTTCTAGAATCTTACAAAATTGTCATAGGTGCATTTCTTGGTGGACTTTTATCAACAATGATTCTCTATGTAATAGCAACACGACACAGTTTTACCTCTATTGCAACGATGCTTCTTGCAGGCATTGCTCTTAGTGCTTTCAGCAGCGCTATTGTTGGAAGTTTAATTTTTACTGCTAATGATCAACAATTGCGTGACATTACTTTTTGGAATCTTGGTTCCCTTTCGGGTGCTACGTGGTTAAAAGTTTGTCTCATTTTACCTATTGTTTGGATTGGCTTGCTTTTTTCTCCCTTTTTATCACGTGCACTTAATGCACTCGCACTCGGAGAAGCTGTCGCTCAACATATTGGTTTTCATATTCAACGGATTAAAAACATTGCTGTTTTACTTGTTGCTCTAATGTGCGGAGGAGCAGTTGCTGTCAGTGGTGGAATTGGTTTTATTGGTATTGTTGTTCCACATATTCTACGTCTGCTTATTGGTCCTGATCACCGCTATCTCATCCCTTGTTCAGCTCTCTTAGGAGCAGTATTACTGACTTTTTCTGATACCTTTGCACGTTGTATTATTGCTCCAGCAGAATTACCCATTGGAATTGTCACAGCACTTTTTGGTGCACCTTTTTTTCTTTGGATCCTTATATACCAACGAGGAATAAATTTTTCATGATTGAAGCGATCAATGTCTGTATTCAACGCAGAAAAACAAATATTCTGAAGCATATTCACTTTCAAGCTAAAAGTGGCACCCTCACCATCATTATTGGTCCAAATGGCTCTGGAAAAAGTACCTTTATACAAGCGCTTAGTGGAGAAATTCCTTATAATGGTAAAATGACCCTAAATGGCCATGATATTAAACAAACAAAAGCAAATAAAATGGCAATGATGCGTGCAGTTTTGCCTCAATCAACAACACTAGCATTTCCATTTTTCGTTCATGAAGTAGTAAGACTTGGTCTTTCTATCAACCAGATTAACATCACAAAAGCTCAATTTAAAAACCTCCCTCAAAAAGCTTTAAAACGTGTTGGTCTGGCAGACTATGAAAACCGATATTATCACCAATTATCTGGTGGTGAACAAGCTAGAGTCCAGCTTGCCCGTGTTCTTTGCCAAGTATGGGAGCCTATTTATAATGGAGTTGCTCGTTGGCTGATATTAGATGAACCCATTGCCAACCTTGATATACAACATCAGCTTATTGTCATGAATATTATAAAAAATTTTGTTCGTTGTGGTGGTGGCGTTCTTGCTGTTCTACATGATCTCAATCTTGCCGCTCACTATGCCGATAAAATCATACTATTAAAACAAGGAGAAATTTGTTGTGAAGGAGATGCCTCCACTGTTTTAACAACAGAAAATCTGCGTAAAGCTTATAATTGCTCGCTCACAGTTTCCGAAATACCTAAAAAAAACATCCCTTTTATATTACCACAAACAGCATCTCATTTATAACATATATAATACAACGGCTTTTCCTGATGACTTTATTGTCTGAAAAGCGAAACTGCCTTTCAACAGGGGCATTGAACATGAAGAGGATGCCCTCAAAGAATATAGCTTTATCTATGATAGAGAAGTTACATGTGGTTTCATCCCATATCCTACAATCGAAATGGCCAGTGCAAGCCCTGATGGTCTCATAGGTGAGAATGGGCTCATAGAGATTAAATGTCCCCAATCTGTAAACCACCTTCGTTTCTGGATGACAGAAAAAATCAAACCAGAATATTTAGCATAAATGCAATTTCAAATGGCTTGTACAGGACGTCAGTAGTGTGATTTTTGAGCTATGATCCCGGGTTTTCAGGACAATCTGCTCACTTACGTCTCAAGGTTCAGCGGATCCATCGCAATGATGAACAGATAGAATCCATCAATCAAGCAGTGGAAGCATTTTTAAAAGAAATCGAACAAGATATCAAAAAGATTACAGCTCAAGCGGCTTAAAGTTATGGGGACGCTCCAGCCATCCCCCTCCAGCGTCCCTGCCCTTTCCTAACAACTTTAAAAACATGCGTGCTTCACGCCACAGGCGAATTGCATCTCAATTGAAGGAGAAAAACATGGCACACCGCCTTCCCACCATAACTCAACCCGCTATTGCTCGCGCCTTGCAAGAAGCAAAAAAACAAGGATGTGAACTCATAGAAATTAAACCATCTGGAGAGTTATTAATTCATATCAATAAAACTGTAGTATCACCAACAATAAATGATGTGTATAGCATCAATAATTTTCCTTCACTTGAAAACGAGCAAGAAGAATTTCGTACTAACCCATCTTGCCTTTCTGTTGATGGCATAAAATTCTAACCATGCCAAAGCGTCGTCCACCACATCTTGTGCGTGAACGTACACGCCATGGTAAAATCATATGGTATGTCCGTATTGATCATGGACAACGTCGCAGAGTGCACGGAACCTATGGAACACAAGAATTTGTTGACAATTATACGCTTGCTCTGAAAGACGCGCAAAATGGCTCCTTAAAAACAATAAGACGCACAAGACTTACGGAAGGGTCTTTTGATTGGTTGTTGCATCAATATTTACAAAGCATATCATGGCACAACCAATCAGAATCCACTAAAAAAGTTAAGCACAGGATTCTGAACAATGTGTATAAACATATTGGTGATCGCACGTATACGCATATAAAAGTATAGAAAAACATCATATTCTTGATGCTGTAGAAAGAAGATGTGCAACACCTGCAGCAACAAAACATTTCTTAACGGCTTTGAATGGTCTTTTTAATTGGGCGGTTGAGAATGCTCTGTTAAACAGAAATCCTGCTCTGAATATTAAAGCACCAAAATCCTTGAACGCAGAAGGTTTCGCTCCACGGCTAGAAGAAGACATTGAAAAATACTACTATTGCTAGACAAGAGGAACACATGAAGGTGTCTGGATTGATGTTCTTTTACAGGCTTACGCCGTGGTGATGCCGTTCGGATTAGGTGGAAAGATGTAACAGATAATATTATTCATCTCAAAATAGAAAAGAGCCAATTTAAAACAGATGTTTTTCTTCTGATTTTACTAGAACTTGCAGAAACTCTTAAAATTGGTCCCGTAGGTGATGAAACATTCATTTGCGAAAAGGGTGGAAATAAACTTGTAAAAGAAAACTTTGGCAACTTATTTCATGAAGCGTGTAATCAAGCGGAAATCAAAAATCAGCCTATGGATTAAGAAAACTAACAGCAACACGTGCTGCCAATGCTGGTGCTACAGCTTCACAACTCAAGGCAATTTTTGGCTAGACAGAAAATAGCATGGCATCCCTCTATACTAAAACAGCGGATAGGAAGCACCTCGCAATAGAAGCAATAAAAAAGCTTCAAAAAGATTCAGGATAAAACAGAAAAAACATAATAAAATCAATGGAGTCAAAAACCCTTAGCTTTTAGATAACCCATTGATTTTATTGATACTTGGCGGAGAGGAAGAGATTCGAACTCTCGAGAGCCTTTTGAGCCCTACTCCCTTAGCAGGGGAGCGCCTTCGACCACTCGGCCACCTCTCCAATTAAGGTGCATAAACAGTATCAATAAAAAATTCAAGATATTTTCGATTTTTTTCAAAATATCTGAAATTTTAGTTCTAATTGATTGGATTAAATTAAAAAATAATGAATGTTTGTGTCTTTTTTATCACACAAGAATAAATAGTACATAAATTACTTTTGACAAGGTTAATTTATATTTGTATCTCAAAATAAAGGTTCGTATAGTTAACATTATGTAATGTTTGGCTTAGTTCTCGCGTATTTTTTTAGCAAGCGGACATAATATATAACCTTTATACACTCTATAAATAAACCCAATACACACTCTTATAATTAAAACCGACTGGAGATCATTTATGAATATTAAAACCTTCCTTCTAAGTTCTACATTAGCTCTTTCTGCAGTTTCTGGATCTCAAGCGGCTTCAACTGTCCCAGCAAAACCTGAACCTATAGAATATGTACGTGCTTGTGATGCGTACGGTCCGGGATATTTCTATATTCCTGGAACAGAAACATGTATTCGCGTATCTGGTAATGTCCGCGCAGATTTTACAGGTGGTGACAATGTTAATGCAATAACCGATGCGGATTTAGCAAATGGTAAAAAAACTTATCGCACAAATTCACGTTTAACCCTTATTTTCCAAGCTGCTTCTGAAACAGAATTAGGAACGCTTCGCTCATATGCGGAAATTCGCTCACAATGGAGCAAAGGAAAGGATAGTTCTGGTGGTCAACTTCGTGCTGCTTATATAGAAATTGGTGGCTTTCGTGTAGGTCTTGATAGCACAATTTTCGACAGTTGGACCGGTGGTTATGGTAAAGTTATCAATAGCGATAGCATAGCACCAGCAGGTGATATACGCACGAATACTATTTCTTACACTTTTAATGCTGATTCTGGTTTTTCCGCTATTGTTGGAGTTGAATTGGGTAATGCGTCAGGTCCTGCTCTTAAAACAAACGCTGGTAACAGTATCGAATACTATTACATCGATAAAGATAGCAAAATTGTTCGTGTTGATGAAACAGATCTCCCAAGTAAACAAACAAAAGACTATAACCCTAATATCTTATTTGGTATGAAATTTATGCAAAAATGGGGTGGAGCCTCAACTGTTGTCGCTTATGATGCTTATTACAAAAAATGGGCTGCTAAAGCACGTGTAGATTTGAATATCAATGATAATTTAAATCTTTGGGCAATGGGAGGCTATAAAAATAACCTAGATTACTATAGAGTAGATACTGTAGAGGATTCTAATAATGTATTGTCGCGTCAGAATACCACCATTTATGCAAACTGGGGTGGTAAATGGGCAGCGTGGGCTGGTGCAACTTACAAAATCAATCCAAAAGCAAATTTGAATGCTCAAGTGTCTTATAGTGCTATAAAAACTTTCGCAACATCCGTTAATGTTGCATATAAACTGATTCCAGGATTTGTTATTACACCTGAACTAACCTACATTTCTTGGAACGATGACCGTACTTTCAAAGGTAAAGCGAATAGTGATGCAAACTATAGTAATGCTTTGAATGGAAAAAGTGCTTTGCAAAGTATGATTCGTTTCCAACGTTCATTCTAATTTCTTAAAAAGAAAGCTTATAGACACTGGTAACCTAGGTTACCGGTGTCTTTTTTACTAATAATATTTGTAATAATCATAAATCTCTTGCGATCTTGCATTCATTGATAGTCCTCAATAAAAGAACAATTTTATTATATATATTAAAGGCGCTCTACTAATAATAGAGCTATACTTTTTGCATCAATAAATTATTTATGAAGTAAATCATAAGAATATACTTTCTACCTATACTATTTTGCTAATATTGTATGTTAATGACTTATAATTTTTCTTGATTCTATTCAAAAAACATTTCAAAATTATTCAAAATACATCTTTGCAATTGACAATATAGGTATTTCAGCTGATCATAATTGCACAAATAAATGCTCTGATTAGGAGTGGAGTACATATATAGATACTACAAAAAATATTGTTCTTGATTTCCTCAAAATAAAATTTTATGAATTTTGTCGGATGTGTATTGATACAAAAAATGATATTGTGCGTAATCTTATTAAAGAGACCTGATTTATTGAGCTGAACGCATTCCTAATAACCTTGCAAGGCATTTTTTCACTACGAATCTATAAGGAAAAAGTTTGTGCAAAAAAACACTCCATCAATTAGTTTTTCTCCTTTCCCTGCGTCACGCAAAATTTATCGACAGAGCCTTCTCTTTCCTAATGTACACGTACCATTCCGTGAAATTTCTCTGACAGATAATAGTCATGAAGAAACTTTGACGATTTATGATACTTCAGGTCCTTATACCGATGAAAATGCGACTATTGATATTACAAAAGGATTACCTGCCATTAGCACACCCTGGCTATCTGAGCGTTCTGACATTGAATCCTATCCAGCACGATTAATTCAACCTGCAGATAATGGTTTTACTCATGATAAAAATCTTGCACCAACTTTTGAACAAACTCGTCCCGTTTTTCGCGCAAAAAATAATAAAGCAGTCACACAAATGGCTTATGCACGTGCAGGTATTATTACTGCAGAAATGGAATATGTTGCTATACGTGAAAATGAAGGTTTGGTAGCAAAAGATCAAAAAAAAATATCGGGAGAAACATTCGGCGCATCAATACCAGAAATCTATACTGCAGAATTTGTTCGCAATGAAATTGCCTGCGGACGAGCTATTATTCCTCACAATATCAATCATCCAGAATGCGAACCAATGATTATTGGTCGTAATTTTCGTGTTAAAATTAATGCTAATATTGGTAATTCAGCAGTTACTTCATCCATGGCAGAAGAAGTTGAAAAGATGGTTTGGGCCATTCGTTGGGGCGCAGATACAGTTATGGATCTTTCAACAGGTCGTAATATTCATAATATTCGTGAATGGATTATTCGCAATTCTCCTGTTCCTATTGGGACTGTCCCAATTTATCAAGCGCTTGAAAAAGTACATGGTATTGCTGAAAATTTAACATGGGATGTTTTTCGCGATACCTTAATTGAACAAGCAGAACAGGGTGTTGATTATTTTACTATTCACGCAGGATTAAGATTGCCCTTCATCCCCTTAACGATTAATCGCGTAACAGGTATTGTTTCACGAGGTGGTTCTATTATGGCTAAGTGGTGTCTGCATCACCATAAAGAAAATTTTTTATATGAACATTTCGATGAAATTTGTGACATTGCACGCATGTATGATGTCTCTCTTTCATTAGGAGATGGATTGCGTCCAGGCTCTCTTGCGGATGCAAACGATGAAGCCCAATTTGCTGAACTTGAAACTTTGGGAGAACTAACAAAAGTTGCATGGGAAAAAGATGTACAGGTTATGATTGAAGGACCTGGTCATGTACCAATGCATAAAATTAAAGAAAATATGGAAAAACAACTAACCCTCTGCCACGAAGCACCCTTTTATACTTTAGGCCCTCTTACAACTGACATTGCTCCTGGATATGACCATATCACATCGGCTATTGGTGCCGCTATGATTGGTTGGTTTGGTACTGCCATGCTTTGCTATGTAACACCTAAAGAACATCTAGGACTACCAGATAAAAATGATGTAAAAACCGGGGTGATTACTTATAAAATCGCAGCTCATGCTGCTGATCTTGCTAAAGGCTTGCCTGGAGTGCAATTACGCGATAATGCCCTCTCACGTGCACGATTTGATTTTCGGTGGCGTGATCAATTTAATCTTTCCCTTGATCCAGATACCGCATGCTCCTTTCACGATGAAACAATGCCTAAAGAGGCCCATAAATTAGTGCATTTTTGCTCTATGTGTGGACCTAAATTCTGTTCAATTCGTATTTCCCATGATATCCGTGATGCAGCAACAAAAAGAAAAGAAGAAGGTATGATTGCTATGGCTGAAAAATATAAAAAAAGCGGTGATCTCTACATAGAAAATGCTCACTCTAGAAAAGAGAAAGCAAACAATTGAAAAATATTCTTATCAAAGGCGCAGGTGTAGGGGGCTTAACAGTTGCTTTTATGCTACAACAAAAAGGTATCCCTATCACTGTATCTGCGCCTCCCCATTCTCCTATAGGAACTGCAAGCTGGTATGCAGGAGGTATGTTAGCACCTCACTGTGAAAAAGAAAGTTCTGAACAAATTATCGAAGATCTTGGTATACAAGCTATGCAATGGTGGAAAGAAACACTTCCTAATATTGTAGAACAAAAAGGTACTTTGGTCGTTGCTCCTACGCGAGATATAGCAGAGCTCGAACGATTTTCAATGCGTACAAATAATCATAAAATCATAGATAATACAGAAATAACACATATTGAACCCGATCTTGCTGGACGTTTTAACCGTGCACTTTTTTATGAAACTGAAGCACACATTGATCCACGCAAAGCACTGATCACTTTAAAAGAAATTCTTATAAAAAATGGAGCCTGTTTTGTTGATATAGGAATATCCGAAGAGAATTTTAATACTATCATTGATGCAACAGGAATAGCACGTTTAGGAAAAGATAAAAATATACGAGGAGTTCGCGGTGAGATGCTTCTAGTGCGCAGCACAGATATTAAAATTTCTCGTCCCATTCGTCTTCTCCACCCACGTATTCCACTCTATGTAGTCCCTAGACCAAATAATATCTTTATGATTGGAGCAACAATGATTGAAAGTGACTTTAGTGGTGCTATCTCGGCAAGATCAATGATGGAATTTCTCAACGCAGCTTATACTCTCCATCCTGCCTTTGCTGAAGCAGAAATTATTGAATCCGGCGTTGGCGTTCGTCCCTGCTATCCTAATAATTTACCTTATGTTCATAAACATGATAATCATATCTTTATTAATGGATTTTATAGACATGGTTTTCTTTTATCTCCAGAAATGGCAAAACAAGGGGTAAAATTAGCGTTGGAATAAAGCATGAAAATATCTGTTAACGGTGAAATAATTGAAACAAAAGCAACCTATCTTAATTTACTTCTTGATGAATTAGGTTATGAAGGTAATTGGCTAGCAACGGCTGTTAATTCTGAAGTTGTTTCTCTTGATGAACGAAGCCAATTTGTTTTGCATGAAGGAGATAGAATTGAAATTCTAAGCCCAATGCAAGGAGGCTAAAACGATGTTGAATTTTTATGGACGTGAATTTTCTTCCCGCCTTTTGTTAGGTACAGCTCAATATCCCTCACTAGAAGTTCTCCGTAAAGCTATTCATAAATCTGGTACAGAAATTGTAACAATTTCATTACGCCGAGAAACTGCAGGGGGAAAACAGAGTGGACAATTTTGGCAATTTCTTAAAGAACTTGACATAACTGTACTTCCCAATACTGCCGGCTGTTATACTGTTAAGGAAGCTGTCACAACAGCTCAATTATCACGAGATCTCTTTAAAACACCTTGGATTAAACTGGAAGTTATTGGTAATTCAGATACATTACAGCCAAATGTTTTTTCTTTAGTTGAAGCAGCACAAATTTTAAATAATGAAGGCTTTCAAATTTTTGCCTATACAACAGATGATCTTATTGTTGCTGAAAAACTCTTTGAAGTTGGCTGCCGTGTCATTATGCCTTGGTGTGCGCCTATTGGATCTGCTAAAGGTCCTCGTGATACTGATGGATTACGTTCTATCCGTGCGTATCTTCCTGATCTTACTCTTGTTATCGATGCTGGCATTGGACGTCCATCGCATGCTGCCATTGCTATGGAACTTGGCTATGATGCAGTACTCCTCAATACAGCTGTTGCTAAAGCGGGTGATCCTGTATTAATGGCTGAAGCATTTTCTAAAGCTATTATAGCAGGACATATCGGTTACAAAGCAGGACTCCTTAAAGCACGCAATGTAGCAGTGCCTTCAACACCAGTTATCGGCAAAGCAATATTCTCATGAAACTTGACCCATTTTATCCCATTGTTGATAGTGCAGATTGGGTTGAACGTTTAGTTCCCTTTGGAATTAAGCTGATACAACTACGCATAAAAGATAAAGATACAGAAACAATCATTCAACATATAAAACGAGCAAAGAATATATGTGATAAATTTAAAGTCCAATTAGTCATTAACGATTATTGGAAAATAGCCATTGACGAAAAATGTGATTTTATTCACCTTGGACAAGAAGATTTAAAAAGTGCTGACATTTTGGCAATCCGTAAAAGTGGTATAAAATTTGGTCTTAGCACTCATGATGAACACGAACTAGATATCAGTTTATCTATCTCTCCCGAATATATTGCACTTGGTCCCATTTATCCAACAATTTTAAAAAAAATGAAATGGGCTCCACAAGGACTAGAAAAAATCAAGCAATGGAGAAAGAAAATTGGTTCTTTGCCTTTAATAGGTATTGGTGGTTTAACACCAGAACGCGCAATAAGTATTTTAAAAATTGGAGCAAATAGCGCTGCTGTTGTCACTGATATTATTTTAAATAAAAAGCCCGAAGAACGTGTCCAACAGTGGATAAAGGTGACTCAAGCATGGCGCTAATGCCTTCTATACTTATTGTTGCAGGTACCGATCCAACAGGAGGAGCCGGTATTGCTCGTGATATAGAAACAGCAACACATTTTCAAACAAAAGCAAGTTTAGCAATCACAGCTGTCAACGTACAAGATAACAACCATGTTGCTGAAATTGTACCCATGAGTAAAGAAACTATTTCTGCACAAATGCGTATTGCCCTTAAAAATAACTCAATACATGCAATCAAAATCGGTATGACAGGAACCCAAGCAATTATAGAAGGAATCTGTGATATCTTAAAAGATTATCATCATATTCCAACCATTCTTGATCCTGTACTCATCGCCTCATCAGGGGGGCAGCTTACCACAGAAACAATCACAGATATTATGCTCAATAAACTGCTTCCTCATATTGATCTTTTAACACCCAATATGGCAGAGCTTTCTCTTCTCAGTAAAAGCCCTTTGGCTTCTAATCATGAAGAAGCAATCCACCAAGCACAAAGACTTCTTTCATTTGGTCCACGCCATATATTAATAAAAGGCGGACATACCGAAGGTAATTTTGCAACAGACAGCTTAATTAATAAAACTGAAATTATAAATATTTCCTCTCCGCGTTTAAAAGGAACGATGCGTGGAACAGGTTGCATCCTTTCAAGTGCTATTGCTGCAAATCTAGCATTAAAACAATCGATGATTGAAGCCATAAAAAATGCTAAAGCGTACACTTACACATTGCTTCTAAAGCATTGTAAAAAGGATCATTAAAAATCTAATACCATTCCATTTTCTGAGAGTATACTGAACTTCTATTTACAATAAACATATTATAAATCTTGAAGAATAATTCTTCTTAGTTTATTGATTGATAGATCAGTATAAAGCAAAAAGCAAAATGTCAGAAAAAAATAAAGATGTAATCTCCAATGAAGATCTACTCAGCTTCTACAAAGAAAGTGGTGTTGATGCTGCGCTTACTGACGTTCCTATTGATCACTTTAATCAAGCTGCCTCTTTAGAACCGCAATTAAACCAAGCACACGATATCCCCTATTATAAAAAAATATCTCCAACCATAAAATCGCATACTCTTGCACCTGATAATCCAGACAAAACACAACCTGTACTCTCAGCTGTAGAGATAGCAAAAAGTGCTCAAACTCTTGATGAGTTGAAATCCGCCCTTCTTTCTTTTAATGGTTGCTCATTAAAACTAACAGCCAAAAATACCTGTTTTTCTGATGGAACAGCAGGAAGTCCTCTTATGCTCATAGGTGAAGCTCCAGGACGAGAAGAAGATATACAAGGAATTCCATTTGTAGGAAAAGCAGGCATACTACTCAACAAAATACTCGCATCAATTGGTCTCTCAAGACAAAATGTTTACATAGCAAATACTATTCCCTGGCGTCCACCAGGAAACCGCACACCAACACCACGCGAAGTTACATTATGTCGCCCTTTTATTGAACGTCAAATTTTATTAGCCAAGCCTCGTATTCTTATAGCACTAGGAAGCACTGCCGCACAATTCTTTACGGGAATTCAGAGTGGCATTATTCGAATAAGAGGAAAATGGCTTACTTATGAAAATGAAGATCTTCAAATCCCTGTTATGCCAACTTTTCATCCCGCTTATCTTTTAAGGACGCCTAGTCAAAAAAAGCTTACATGGATGGACTTTTTAGAAGTAAAAAACCGTTTAAATAATCTTTAGTCATTTTTAAATTCTGCCTTTTCTTAAGCAATAAGCAGCCTTTCAACAAATTATACTCTCCAAATATAGCAAGGGAAACAATTATGCAGCAAGAAACAATTCCTGTTTATCATTTAGAAGATTACCAACCAACACCCTATGCTATACCTAAAACACAACTTAATTTTTGTCTGAATCCAACAAAAACTGTCGTTAAAGCGACATTGTCTATTGAACCGCGTCAACATACAAAAGAATTAACACCTCTCGTACTTTCTGGTGACGAACTGACATTAATTTCTGTTGCTATCAATGGCGAAGAATTAGCTAAAAATGCTTATAAAAGCACTCCTTCGAACCTAGAAATTATTGCTCCTCCTGCAACTTCTTTCATATTACAAATAGTGACAGAATTAAACCCCGAAAGTAATCGTCAACTTATGGGACTTTATCTTTCAAACGGTGTTTATTGCACACAATGCGAAGCAGAAGGTTTTCGTCGCATAACTTATTTTTATGACCGTCCTGATATTCTTTCTACCTATTCAGTAAAAATTACAGCAGATTCTCAGACGATTCCAATCTTGCTTTCTAATGGTAATCTCATTGAAACAGGCATCCTTGAAAATAATCGGCATTTTGCTGTTTGGGAGGATCCTTATCCAAAACCATCTTATCTTTTTGCTTTAGTTGGTGGAAATCTTGACCAACTTGAAGATCATTTTATCACAGCATCTGGACGGCCTGTTAAACTTGGTATCTATGTAGAAAAAGGTAAAGCTAAACAAGCAACCTATGCCATGGATGCCCTCAAACGTTCCATGCGTTGGGATGAACAATGTTTTGGCCGTGAATATGATCTAGATGTTTTTAATATTGTTGCTGTCTCTGATTTCAATATGGGCGCAATGGAAAACAAAGGTCTTAACATCTTTAATGATAAATATATCCTTGCAGATCCTGAAACAGCAACAGACAAAGACTATAGAAATATTGAACGTATCATTGCACATGAATATTTTCACAATTGGACTGGTAATCGTATTACCTGTCGTGACTGGTTTCAACTTTGTTTAAAAGAGGGATTAACTGTCTACCGTGATCAGGAATTTTCTGCAGATCAAAATATACGCAGTCTGCAAAGGATTGAAAACATAAAAATGTTGAAAGCTACACAATTTCCTGAAGACGCTGGTCCTCTTTCTCATCCTGTACGTCCTCGTCAATATAGTCAAATCAATAATTTTTATACTACAACTATCTATGAAAAAGGTGCAGAAGTAGTGCGTATGATACGGACTATCTTAGGTCCTGTGCTCTTTCGTAAAGGTATGGATCTCTATTTTCAACGCCATGATGAACAAGCGTGTACTATTGAAGATTTTATCGCTTGTTTTGCTGAAGTATCGGATCAAGATTTCTCACAATTTATGCTATGGTACGAACAAGCAGGTACTCCTCATGTGAAAATTGATAGCCATTATAATGAAGGTACTTTAACAATTCATGCACAGCAACATATTCCACCAACGCCACAACAAAATAATAAAAAACCCATGCTGATCCCTATTGCCTTTGGTCTATTAGGAAGTGAGGGACAATCACTCATCTACGAAAGTGATACAACTATTCAATCAGATATTATGTTGCTTTCTAAGGAATCTCAAACCTTTCAATTAAAAGGACTACCTAATAAACCTATTTTATCACTCCTACGAGATTTTTCTGCTCCCATTATTTTACAAACTCCATTTAACGAAAACGAACTGATTTTTCTTGCTCAAAATGATAGCAATCAAGTCAATCGTTGGCAGTCACTGAATATTCTCATAACCCAAGCTCTTATTCAAGTCATTCAAGATAAAACAGCTGAAAAAGCAACCATGCCCTCTAATTTACTAGAGCTGATTAAAACCATCATCAAAGATGAAAACCTAGAACCGGAATTTCGAGCATTTTGTTTAAATTTACCAAGCGAAAGTGAACTTGCACATACAATCGGTCAAAATGTTGATCCAGATCGAATACACTATGTACGTAATCAATTTTTAGCTTCTATTGCACACACCCATCAAGAACTTTTCACAGAATTCTACGTACAAATGCAGGTACAAGAATCTTATTCACCAAATGCTGAGCAAACTGGAAAAAGAGCATTACGCAATATCATCTTAGACTATCTCTCTATTGCTGAAGCTAATCCAGAGCGCGCTGCCACACAATATGCCACATCTGATAATATGACAGATCGCATTGCCAGCATAACGATTTTAGTACAACGCTTTAACACAAGCAAACAAGCACAAAATGCTTTAAATGATTTTGAAAATCGATATTATCATAATCCTTTAGTCATGGATAAATGGTTTGCAATTCAAGCAATGGTTGCAGGAGCATCAACACTTGACTGCGTTCAAAAACTCACAAAACATCCGCTTTTTTCACAAGATAATCCTAATAGAGTACGTGCTTTGATTGGCACTTTTGCTTCTGGGAACCAAACAGGTTTTAACAGGATTGATGGAGCATCTTATCATTTTCTATGCCAAACTATTTTAGAAATTGACCCTAAAAATTCACAACTTGCTTCACGGTTATTAACAATTATGCGCTCTTGGAGACAATTGGAACCTATTCGACAGAAAAAACTCGAATCTGCATTAAAAACAATTGCAGCAGCAGAAAAATTATCAAGCGATGTAACAGATATCATCAATCGTACACTTGCTTAAAATAAAAATATTTATAATTAAATTATTGTAATATTGCTCTATTAATTAATCAAATTTAGTTCTTCTGCAGCTCTCATAACAATAAGCCTATAAATAGCTATTTTAGCCTATTTATAGGTAATATTAAAGTTCTTTTAATTTTCATAATTTATACTCATCAGAGTAAAATTATTCTTTTTTTTAAAAAAAGACTAGACAGAAGACTCTTGTTTTGATTCATTAGGCTTACTGAATTGTTATGAGTACCAAAACAGTTTTCTAGTTACATTATTCATGATTAGAGGATCCCAGAAATGGCTAAATTGGACGTGTATAACGCGGCCACAAGAATGCATTCTGATTCAAAACCAAGCGCTTCAAATCGCAGGGTAGGAGTAACACGTATTTCTAATTCAATTTACCAAAAACTCCTCTTTATCGAACCTTGGTTGCGACGTTCTATTCCATTCGCCATTATTATATCTTTGATTGTGTTAGCAACAATACGCTTTGCGTCACTTTATGACTGGCGCCATACAATTGATAAGAATGCGCGTTCCATACTTTCTCTTTTATCTTCCTCTATAGTAAATAAAATCGATCATGATTTACTGGCTTTTACTCAGCAAAAAAAAGTAGCCTCTCTTTCTCCTAATCATTTACAAAATATTCTAATAACCTTTCATCATCACAGCTCTACTCATATCAATCCTATGATAGCTATCCTTGATCGCAATGGAAATATACTAGCTTCGTCTAATTCAGAAATAATTTCAGGGGAGTCTTTACAGGATTTTATTTCTGGGAATATCATTTCATGGCCTCTCAAAAAAAACACTGGCATCATACCAATTACAATAGAACAAGAACCTGCTCTCGCTTCATTCAGCCAAACAGACAGTGGCCAATATGGAGTATTCATTAGTGCAACAAAAAAACATATCTATACGGAATGGGAAAAAAAGTTCTCATTAAATATAACTTTACTGATAGGAACAGTGAGTATTATTTTAGTTCTTCTCTATGCCTATTATAATCAAGTCACACGAGCACGTAATACAGATTTGATTTCAGAAAAAATTCAAAATCGCATTGATATAGCTATGATGCGGGGACGTTGTGGATTATGGGATTGGAATATGGCGAGTGGACGGGTTTATTGGTCACGAGCAATGTATGAAATGCTTGGCTATGAACCTCAAAATGCACTCCTATCAATTTCTCAAATTACTGCTATCATTGATCCAAAAGATGCAAATTTTTTTGAACTCGCTCAAGAATTAATGGAGAGTAAAAAAAAACATATCGATATTAATGTACCTATGCGTCACGCTGAAGGTCATTATGTATGGATGCGCATTCGCGCCGAAGTAACCGATGAAGAAGAACCTCACTTAGTTGGTATTTCCTTTGATATTAGTGAACAACATCAATTTGCTGAACAAACTGCACAAGCTGACCTTCGTATCCGTGATGCGATTGAAAATATTTCTGAATCTTTTGTCTTATGGGATTCAGAAGGACGTCTAGTTATGTCTAACAGCAAATTTTGTGAATATGCTGCTATCCCTAAACAAATGCTACAATCAGGAATTGAACGTGCAACTGTTGAAGCCATGTCACGTCCTGCTATCAGTGAATATCCTCTTAAGATAGATGAATCTGGTAACTTAACGAGTATTCGTCAAACTGCAAATGGCTACTGGCTTAAAATTAATGAAAGACGCACACAAGATGGAGGGCTTGTTTGTGTTGGCACTGATATCTCTGAACTTAAACAACAACAAGAAAAATTTGAAGATAGTGAAAGACGACTTTTTTCATTCATTCAAGAGCTGAAACGTGCTCGAGGCAATGCTCAACAACGTGCTACAGAAGTTGAAAAGCTTAATAAAAGCCTGCAAGAAGAAAAAGAGCGAGCCGAAAGTGCTAACAAAGCTAAATCAGAATTTTTAGCCAATATATCCCATGAATTGCGTACTCCTCTTAATGCTATTCTTGGTTTTTCAGAAATCATGTTACAATCTACCTTTGGTCCTCTCGGTTCACAACGCTATAAAGAATATATGCACGATATTCATAATTCAGGAACCCATCTTCTTACTCTTATCAATGATATTCTTGATATGTCAAAAATCGAAGCTGGAAGATTTACCCTTGACCGTAAAAATATCAACCTTGAGCCAATCATCAGTGAAACAATTCGTACACTAACGCCACAAGCACAAGCGAAAAAGATTTCTCTTACAACAAATATTGAACAAAAACTTCATGCTGATGTTGATTGTCGCGCTATGAAACAAATTTTTCTTAATCTTATCTCAAATGCTGTTAAATTCACACCTTCTGGTGGCAGCATTGATATCCGTGCTTTCCAGAAAAATAACAACCTTATCTTTAGTATTAAAGATACAGGTGTTGGTATTCCCCAAGAAGCAATCAAAAAACTTGGACAACCTTTTGAACAAGTTGAAAATCAATTTACCAAAACCCACCCTGGTTCAGGTCTTGGACTAGCTATATCTCGTTCTTTATTAGAACTACATAAAGGAAAACTAGAAATCACTTCTAAAGAAGGAAAAGGCACAATTGTAACGATTATAATGCCAATTCAACAAAATTAAATCTTTAATATCGTTCACGTTGTAGCAAAATTTGTTTGCGCTGAATACCCCAACGATAACCAGAAAGAGCACCATTCTTTCGGATTACACGATGGCAGGGGATCACTAATGCCAATTCATTACATGCACATGCATTAGCAACAGCACGGTACGCTTTTGGCATACCAATACTTTGCGCTAACTCTTTATAAGAAATTGTTTCTCCACATCGTATTTCACATAATGCAGTCCAAATTTTTTTTTGAAAAACTGTGCCATTGATATCGAATAGTAAATTGTGATGTTTTACCAACTTAGGAGTTTCAACCATCGCTACAATACATGCTATTTCTTGATTCAACACATTATCATTAATATTGTATTTTATATTGGTAAAACGCGTTCCTAATTCCTGTAATAATTGTTCAGTTGAATCACCTAAAGCAATATAACAAATACCCTTATGAGATTTAGCTACCAAAAGACTCCCTATAGATGTCTTTCTTGCCGTCACAATAATCGTATCTTGCCTACTCTTGTTTTTACGCTTTTCCATTATACTTTGTGACATCTTTAAATTCATAGGAATCTCCTACAAATTAAATCTTCACCCATAAAAAATGACCTTATTCCAATGAACTCTAAACTTCTCGTATGAAAATCTAATGTAAACCCAAATATTTAATCCTAGGAATAAAGTTTGTCATTAACTTATAATGAAAGATAAACTTCTCTACTTTAGTAAGGGCACTAAACCTCATCTCAATCTTATTGCAGATAAATACGGATGCAATAAGTAAAAAGAAAATCATAATCTTACTTATTATACTTAAAAGTATTGTACGTTAAAATGATAAACATATTTAATATATTGAGCATACTTCTCAGAAAAATAAATACTATAACAGCATATAATTTGATAAAATTTACTTTTTCTCCCTTTTCTCCTTATTACAGATCTATTTTCTTCTGAAGCAATTTAAACACGCATAACACGTCTACATCTATAGTCTTATTTTAACTTTTTTTGCATCACAATAGGATATAGAAGAGATCCCTGAAAATTTGCCTCTTTCAACATTTGCATGAATCTCTATTTTGCATGAATCTCTATAATGTGTAAGGTACATAGTCATCATAAAATATACAACGATTATATATCTTCAGCATAGCTTACTTATTTCTTGTATTGTATCAATTCTCACCATACGTGTAATACTATAACTCTTTGAGCTAAAATTTTACATATAAAATGATGCATATATTAAATTGAACAGAGAAATAAATTATAAAAATATTATTAGTGATCACTTTCTGTGAGTAGAAAATAATTGCTTAAAAGGAAGCTTATCCGTGTAATAAACTCACCTGCTTTATTGATTGACAATCAAAAAAGCTTTTCTGAGTTTATTAATCAAAAAAATAAAGCATAGTATAATATTCATAGTTTATTTTAACATACATTCATTTGTATACTAAAAAATCAACGTATGATTTTACTTAAGAAACATTCTATCTAGCGTCCCATAACTTGTGTAAAAATTGTACGCACTGATTGTCCTATTTCTTCAATTAATTTTTCAACACGTGGCAAATCAGGCTCGCCAATACTACGTAGCAAAAGATCGCTCAACCCAGGTGGCATATCATCAGGATTAAGAGCCTCATTTAAGCAAAGACGTATAATCTGACTTAAATTGTTATAAAGACAATAAGCGTAATGTAAATCAGCAATCAATGATTGACTTAGAAAATCGAGTGGTAAACGAGAAAGAATATCAGCTGTAGTCGCTCCAATTTGAAAATCAATGACATGAGTTATAAGAGCAAATTGAGCAATAAATTCAAGATCCATAATACCACCAGGTAGAGTTTTTAAATCCCATCGATTTGCCGGTGGTTTTTCTTTTTCAATTAAAGCACGCATTTCAAGCACTTCTTTTGCAACCTTTTTTTTATCACAAGGAAGTGCAATAATTTCCCTTACTTCATTTTCCAATTTTTGCAAAAAATCAGCATCTCCAGCTATACCCCTTGCACGGGTTAAGGCAAGATGTTCCCATATCCAAGCTTCCTGGCGTTGATATTTTCTAAAAACCTGAAAGGGAACAGCTATAGGCCCTTTATTGCCCAATGGCCGTAGTCTTAAATCAACAGTATAAAGAACTCCTTGATTTGTAGAAGTAGATAAAGCAGAAACAAAACGTTGTGTTAAACGGGTATAATATTGAGAAACATAGAGTGGCTTTTCTCCATCAGACATTTCTACATTTTCGTCATGCTCATACAGTAAAATAAGATCGACATCTGATCCTGCTGTTAATTCACAGCTTCCCAGCTTACCCATACCCAATATGCCAATACGTCCCCCTTTGATATGGCCATGATGACGAAAAAATTCTTCTTGAACAGCAGTAAGCGTTTTTGCAATCATGAGATCAGCGAGCGCAGTAAAAGCAAAACCTGCTCTATCTCCATTAATTGTACCATTCAAAAGCCGAATACCAATCAAAAAACGCTGTTCACCAGCAAAAATCCTTAGATGATCAAGAATTTCTTCATAAGAAGTGACACCTTCAAGAAAATATTGCAAACGATTTTCTAAATAATCTTTTGTTGGCAATTCTGAAAAAATTTTAGGATCCAGCATCCCATCAAAAACGTGTGGTGTACGTGTAATAATCTCGGCAAGCCGTGGTGCAGCACCCATAATACAAACCAACATATCTAAAAGGGGCGGATTTGACTGCAATAAGCTAAAAAGCTGTATCCCTGAAGGCAAGCCTTGCAAAAAACTATCAAAACGCAACATTGCCTCATCTGCTCTTTTGGTCGCACCAAAAGCCTTTAAAAGTGCTGGTGTAAGCTCTGTTAATCTTTCACGCGCTTCAGCAGATTGAGTGGCCCTATAACGCCCACAATGCAACGTACGCATAATACGACAAATATCGCTTGCCCTTTTAAAACCTAAACGACTTAATGTAATAAGTGTTTCAGGGTCATCCTCCTCACCTGTGAAAACCAAGTTACCCATTTCCAAGCCAAGTTCTTGCTCGTGCTCAAACAACGCAGCATAATGTTCTTCCACTATCAGAAGTGTTTCTAACAAATCACGAATAAAACAGTGACTCTCTTGATATCCCATCAAATACGCAACGCTCGTAAATCGCGTAACTTCTTCTGGCAAAACATGCGTTTGTTCATCTGCAATCATTTGAATACAGTGTTCAACATTACGTAAAAAAGCATAGCTTTTTATAAGGCTATCTTTAATTTCCTCTCCGATCCAACCAAGATTGCAAAGCTCTGCTAACATTTCAACTGTTTTACGTCCACGTAATTGAGGTAAGCGTCCTCCAGCAATTAACTGTTGTGTTTGCACGAAAAATTCAATTTCACGAATACCCCCTCGTCCCAATTTGATATTATGACCATAAACAGCAATTTGCCCATAATTTTTATAAGCATGGATTTGGCGTTTAATAGAATGAATATCAGCAATAGCTGCATAGTCTAAATATTTGCGCCATACATAAGGAGAAAGTTCTTTAAGAAAATTAAAACCTGCATCAATGTCGCCCGCTACTGGACGTGCTTTAATCATAGCTGCACGTTCCCAATTTTGACCATGCCCTTCATAATAACGCAGAGCAGCTCTAATAGGTAACGCCAAAGGTGTTGAACCTGGATCTGGTCGGAGTCGCAAATCGAGCCGAAAAACATATCCTTCGGCAGTACGCTCTTGAATGATACGGATTAATCGGCGCACCATTTTTGAAAATATATCAACACTTTCATAGGAATCTCCCACATGAGATGACATTTCATCAATTAAAATAATCAGATCAATGTCAGAGGAATAATTAAGTTCTTCAGCGCCAAATTTCCCCATCCCTAAAACAATTAAACCACAATCTTTCTCTGGTATATCACGATTAGCTAAACGTATTTTTCCACAATCATGAGCTTCCCTCAAAAGAAAACGTAAAGCTGCACCTAATGCTGCTTCACCAAGACGTGTCAGCCATGCGCAAGAAACCTCATAAGTAAAAACACGACTTAAATCAGCTAAAGCAATCAGAGTGTGCGCTTCTCTTTTCTTGCACCTTAAAGCCGCCATTAATGAAGTTTCATGAATCATTTCAGCTCTATCAACGGCAGCAATATCTTCTACAATTTCACTGAGCCTTGTTTCTATATCTGTAGTCAATAAAGGACTAAGATAAGAGGGATTTGCAATCAAAACTCCACGTAAAAAAGGAGATAAAGTCATGACTGCGCAGATAAAATCAACTTGCTCTCCTCCACCTACAATATAGGAAACCAATGGTTCTAAATTTTCTTTTCTTGCTTGTTCTTCAATATCTTTCAACCATTGTGAACCACTCTCATCAAGAGGACGTAAAGGAAAAAGCCGTGTTTTTAAAAAAGCTGTCTTCATCTGCATTCCATCAAGAAAGCATTTTAGTTTTCATTCTATTTTATTGCATAACAAAATTAGAAAAAGGCAATATCTATAAAATAAACAAGCAATAACAATATTAAGGAAATAATAAAACAGCTTTCAATCCTGGATTTGCGTTTTCAAGTAACAATTCGCCCCCATGAAGTTTCATAACAGCTTTTGTTATACTTAAACCAATACCAAAACCAGGTTGTGTGCGGCTTTCTTCAAGACGAACAAACCGTTCTATCACTTTTTCACGTTTATCTTCTGCTATTCCTGGACCATTATCACTAACTACAACGCGCAAACGTCCTCCATCATCCTCCATTGACAAAGAAACCTCTGCCTTTTTTTCACCTATAGATGCATATTTGATTGCGTTATCAATAAGATTTAAAATTGATTGTGTAATAAGTTCACGATTCAGCTTGAGCTCTTTATCAAAAGTATGTCCCAATCGAAGCGAAACACCAGCTTCTTCAGCAAAAGGTTCATAAAATTCAACCGCATTTTCAAGAATCAATTTTATATTCGTTATTTCAAGATTCTCAATTGAGCTACCTGCTTCAATACGTGAAATCATTAAAATAGCACTAAAAGTACGAATAAGATAATCTGATTCAGCAATAACATCATCCAGAGCCTGCCGATATTCAAACTCTGTTTTCTTTCCTACAAGTGCTTCTTCGGCACGATTTCTGAGACGAGTTAGTGGTGTCTTAAGATCATGAGCAATATTATCTGACACCTGACGCAAACCAGTATTTAATTCTTCAATACGATCTAACATAACGTTAAGATTAACTGACAATCGATCAAACTCATCACCGGCTCCAGAAACGGGTAAGCGCCCACTAAAATCACCATTCATCAAACGCTGTGATGCAGCTGTTACACGATCAATCCTTTGTAATGCGCGCCGACCAATAAAAAACCATATTAACAAAGCACCTCCAACCATTGCTGCAAGAGCAATCATAACGGCTTTACGAATAACTGTTACAAAACGTTCCGGTTCATCTAAATCTCGCCCAACAAGAAGTTTCATAGCATTGGGTAAATCAATAATAGCCGCTAAAGCACGATGTTTATTTTGTTCATTTATCTGGCCATTTTCTCCAAAGCGTGAATACAAAAAAGAATGAGAAAGAAAGCCATTAGATTGAAGAATCCCAGGTTCTATGTGCGCAACATTCCCTGCCAAAATACGACCCGTTGGATCAGTGACAAGATAAAGAAAAGCCCCTGGTTGACGTGAACGATAATCAATAGTACGCATTAATATAGGCAGCCCACCATAATTATAAGCACTCTCGATATACCTTAATTCTTCACGTAAAGCTTGTTCCGTTTGGTCTGTCAGTAATGAAATAGCGAATGCTGTCATATAAAGAGAAAGTCCCGCCGCAACTAATCCAAAAAGCAAAATATAAAGCGCAGAAAGCCTCACTGCAGTCGTACGCATCATGTTGATTAAACGGTTCATATTTTCTTTTCTGGTGCCTTTAGCATATATCCTGCTCCACGAACTGTATGCAAAAGGGGAACATCAAAATCTTTTTCAATCTTTGCTCTTAAACGAGATATATGAACATCAATAACATTTGTTTGCGGATCAAAATGGTAATCCCAAACATTTTCTAAAAGCATCGTACGAGTAACGACCTGTCCAGAGTATCGCATTAAATACTCCAGTAAACGAAATTCACGCGGTTGCAATATAATGTTCTTGTCACCACGCTTCACTATATGTGCTAATCGATCAAGTTCGAGATCGCCAACACAATAAACAGTTTCTGCTTCCTTCGGATTTTTTCGCCTTCGTAAAACTTCAACACGCGCAAGCAGTTCAGAAAAAGCAAAGGGTTTTGTCAGATAATCATCTCCACCCGCACGCAAACCAGTTACACGATCATCAACCTGACCTAAAGCAGAAAGAATAAGAACTGGTGTTTCGATGCCTTTTGCACGCAACTCAGTAACAATAGAAAGACCGTCACGATATGGAAGCATGCGATCAATAACCATCACATCATAATTTACCGTCTCAGCAAAAGTATACCCCGTATCTCCATCATAAGCAATGTCAGCTGTATGTCCTGCCTCCAAAAAGGCTTTCTCGAGATAACGCCCTGTCTCACGATCATCTTCGATAATGAGTATCTTCATAAACGCATCTCCATTATTTTATTCAATGATTGATGAAACAGAAACCTTAGTCAGTTTCTGTTTCACTTCTTATAAATGTTATTTTTTTAGAATTGGAAGGGCAATAAAACGATTCTGATCATTTGTTCGCACTTGTAACAATATCGCATTTCTCCCTAGTTTTTTTGCATCTTTGATTGCATCAGTAATATCAGATGCTTTTTTGACAGGCCTATTATTAACCGTTACGATGACATCACCAGGACGTACTCCCCTATCAGCTGCATCTGCATCTGAGTCCACATCCGTTACAACCAATCCTACACCATCATCAGAAGGAGCTACAATCAAACCATAATCTTCTAACGTTTCATCTGAATTACCATGTTCACTTGAATATTTTCCTTTTTCTCGCTGTCCCTCATCTGCTGGCATGGAATCAAGCTTAACCTTAATACTTTCCTCTTTACCCGATCTCCAAATTCCTAAAGTAACAGTTTCTCCAGGCTTAGTATTTGCAATACGCTTTGCTAGATCACGTGCATCATTAATTTTTTCGCCATTAACTGCAATAATTACATCCCCTGCTTTAACGCCAGCCTTTGCTGCTGGCCCTTTGAGCGGATCAGTAATTAAAGCACCTTTAGATTCTTTGAGACCAATTGAATCAGAAATTTCTTTTGTAACAGCCTGAATTTGCACACCGATCCAACCTCGCTGAACAGAACCTTTTTCCATAAGTTGTTTCACAACCTGTTTTGCTGTTGCTGAAGGAATAGCAAAAGCAATCCCAACATTCCCACCAGAGGGAGAATAAATTGCTGTATTAATTCCAACAACTTGTCCATTAAGATTAAACGTTGGCCCCCCAGAATTACCACGATTAACAGCAGCATCAATCTGAATAAAATCGTCATAAACACCAGCACCAATATCACGTCCACGCGCAGAAACTATACCCGCTGTTACAGTTCCACCAAGGCCAAATGGATTCCCGACAGCCACTACCCAATCTCCCACATGGATTGTCGAATCATCTGCAAAATCAACGTATGGAAACTTCCGTTTATCATTTACTTTTAATACCGCAAGATCAGTTCGGGGATCTGCTCCAATAAGTTTTGCCTCAAGTTCTGTACCGTCATCGAGAATGACAGCATAGCTCGTTCCCTCCGCAATGACGTGATGATTGGTAACAATATAACCATCAGAAGAGGTAAAAAAGCCAGATCCAAAGGCAATAGGACGAAATTTACGCGAACGATTCAAAGGCTTATTATTAGGAAGAGCATGATTATAAAAATCTTTAAAAAATCTTTTCAAAGGATGTTGATCTGGCAACTGATCAATCCCTGGACTGCTAAAAAAATTACTAAAGAAACGCTCTTCTTTCTTAGCATTACTCTTCACTTGCACAGAAACAACAGCTGCTTTTACTTTAGATACAACATCTGCAAATCCTTGTTGTTGTACTGAAGGAACAAATACAGGATTCGCATAGGTATTTGTCACCCAAAAGCTTGATCCGGTAAAAAACATCGTACTTGCTAAAAATACAGAACAACTTACTGCTGTTAACATCATACGAAAATTTGATCTGATCATTTTTATGCTCCTACTCAGTAATATTTTAACCATACTGTAATTAACAATAAAACAGTAAATATTACTGTTTTCTGTCTAAATTATTAAAGTTTTGTAAAGTTGATGATAAATAACATTCAGATGAAATAAATCTAAACTATCCGTTTAAATCCCTCACTTTTCTTTATCCATATAATATCCATTTTAATTTCAACAATATTATGAATCGCTTCTATTAATGAGCATCAAAAGAAATGGGTGTTTTTCTGCTTGCCCACCTTATTCGAAATAAAATGAAACTTACACCAATAATAATGATGATCAGAGGTGATAACCATAAAAACCATGTTGTTTTATTAAATGGGGGTGTTAGTAAAATAAATTCACCATATTGTTCAACAAGAAAATCAATAACCTGCTGATTATTATCACCTGCTTTCAAGCGCTCACGAACTAAAAGACGTAAATCACGTGCTAAGGAGGAATTTGAATCATCAATTGTTTGATTTTGACAAACTGGACAACGCAAATAGGATGAAATATCACGCGCGCGCCCTTCGAGTATTGGATCCATTAAAATCTCATCTGGCTCTACCGCTCCCACTAATTGCATAGAAAAAATGAGAATAAAGAATGTAAAAATCCAAAAGAAAAGCTTCCTCATCTTGATCCCTTTATAATCGATTGCACCCAACCTACACGCATCCAATGATTTAAAAGAGAAAAGCCTCCTCCTATCGCCATCATGAACGCACCAAACCAAATACATATCACATACGGTTTCCACCATATATGCACGACAAGCCCTTGATCATTTATACGACCAGGAGCAATATAAAACTGAGAAAAGCCATGATTTTGAATACCAACTTCCGTCGTCGATCTATTTTGGCTTGAATAAAAACGTTTCGATGCTGTCACATTACTTATCACATTTTTATTCTCGTATATTTTAAAATCGAATTGTATCGCTGAATAATTCGAACCTGCAATATTATGAACTTCATCAAAACGAATAGTCTTATCAGCTATCGTAACTGTCTCTCCTACTTGCATAATTAAAATACGTTCTTGCCCAAAAGTTGCAACCCAAATAATGCCGAATAATGTAACTCCTAATCCCATATGGGCCAACGCTGCACCAAAAACAGATAATGGTAATCCTAAAAATCTCTTAACCCGAACCCTAAAAGACACCTTATGATAACCACTTTTGTTCCAAAGATCAGCCAAACCACCCAAAAAAACAAAAACTGCTAATCCAATCCCTAAAGCAGCAAAAATATCACGTAAAGAATCTACATAAAATGTTATAAAACACGCTACACAAGCCAGTGCAAAAACACACCACAATCGCTCAAAAACTGCAAAAAAATCGCTACGTTTCCAAGCCATCATCGTGCCAAATGGAACAAATAACAAAAGTACTATCATTAAAGATCCAAATGTAAGATTAAAAAAAAGAGCACCCACAGAGATTTTTTGCCCTGTTAATGCCTCGAAAAAATAAGGGTAGAGTGTACCAATTAAAACTGTGGCTGTTGCTGTTGTAAGAAGTAAATTATTTAAAATAATAAAACCTTCACGCGAAATTGGATGAAAAAGTCCCCCTGTTTTCAAAATAGGCATCCGTATAACAAAAAGAAGAAAAGCTCCTCCCGTGAAAAAAAACAAAATAGCAAGAATTGCCTTCCCACGTGCTGGATCAACAGCAAAACTATGCACAGACATCAAAAGACCTGAACGAACAAGAAAAGTTCCCATAAGAGAAAGAGAAAACGTAAGAATAGCTAAAAATAAGGTCCAGCTTCTCAATAAGTTTCGTTTTTCAAAAACAATCACCGAATGTAAAAGAGCAGTTCCCGAAAGCCAAGGCATTAATGAAACATTTTCAACTGAATCCCAAAACCAGTAACCACCCCAACCTAATTCATAGTAAGCCCAATAAGACCCAACGGTAATGCCAATTGTCAAAAAAATCCATGCAAGCAAAACCCATGGTCGTATCCAACAAGCCCAAATCTTATTAATATATCCTATAATCAATGCAGCTATTGCAAAAGAAAAACAAACCGAAAAACCAACATAGCCCAAATAAAGAAGTGGGGGATGAATTGCTAAAGAAATATCCTGTAACACAGGATTAAGATCATTTCCCTGCAATACCGGTGAATGAACACGTACAAATGGATTAGACATAAAGAGAATAAACAAAAGAAAAGCACTTATGATCCAACTTTGGCAACTTAAAACTAATGCTTTAAACTGTTCTTGTAATTGTGGAGAAAATAATGCAATCAATGTACTAAAAAAGGCTAAAAGCAAAACCCATAATAACATTGATCCTTCATGGTTACCCCACACACCAACGATTTTATAAAGCATTGGCTTTTCTGAATGAGAATTCTCAACAACATTAAGAACAGAAAAATCAGATACAATATAAGCGTAAACAATAATCAAAAAAGATAAGAGCAATAATATAAAAATGATATATGTTAGCGGTACTGCTAATTGCATCAATAAACGCTTTTTTTGTAAAACCCCAAAAGTTGGTAAAAATGCCTGCAACAAACTAACTGCCAATGCTGCCGCTAAAAAAAGATGACCCAATTCAACGAGCACAATCGAATTGTCCCTTCATATTCTGACATTTATTTACGCGATCAGCCATTTCTTTAGACATATAAGTCTCATCATGTTTTGCCAAAATACGCGTACCTATAAAAATTCTTTGTTTATTGAAATATCCTTCCACAATAACGCCTTGTCCTTCGCGAAAAAGATCCGGTAATATACCAGTAAAAATAACCTTTTCATGTTTTAGATTATCAGTTACAAAAAAGGTAACTTGCATATTTCCACTGTATTCAACAGTTCCTTTTTCAACAAAACCACCTAAACGTAAGGAACGACCCGTTAAAATATCTTCTCTTGTAATTTCAGATGGCATTCGAAAAAAATTGACTGTATTACGGATCATATACAACATGAAACCGGTAACAATTGCTATAATAAAAAGACATGATAAAACCATAAGTAGTCTATTTTTTTTTTGCGTCTTCAAAACAAGCTCAAGTGAAAAAGAATCCTTTAAAGGTGCACTGTTCATGGCCTACTCATGAAAAATATTTTCATTAATGTGTATTGTATACATGCCCTATTGTGTACTGAAAGAGTTTTGCACATTCTTTTATATAAGTAAAACTGATTATAAGTATTTTGTCTATTTCTGAACAAATTCACCCAATTATGCAATTATAAATTAATCTAAATCTTGCTCATCAGAAACACTACGCAACTGAATAATCATTTCTTCAATACGTGATCTTCCTTTAATATTCTTAGGTGTCTGATTAAGGAAGTTTTGTAAAAGCTGAACCGCTTGAGAAGATTGACCTGATTGATGAAAAGCACTTGCTAAAAGTAAATGAGGATAAAAATCTTTTGGTGCTAAATTAACAGCCTTCTGAAAAATATCCTGTGCTTCTTGCGTAATTATTCCTCCTTCATAATTAACTAACGCTAAACCATATCCTAACAGCCTTGGAGCTGTTTCTCCATTTAAATGAAGTGCATATAAGTAGGTATTCACAGCATCTTGAAAACGACCAGCCTCAAGATACGCTACTGCCAATGCATCTGCTACCTTTCCATCATGAGGCATACGAAAAAAAAGCACTTCTAAACGAATAAGTTTTTCATGCTCATTTAACGTATTGGGATCTTTCTCCATCAATTCACTAAAAAAATAACTTTTGACTCCTGGATTACCCGTCAGACTATAAACACCCCATGTTACAAAAAAAATAAATAGAACACTTAGCACCATAAGTGCGCAAAAACTTTTTGAATATTTATAAAGTCTTCGCACACCTCCTGCATCAAAAGTACAACGTTGAAAATTAGTTTCACTCTCACAGTTTTGAGTTTGATCAAGGTTGAAAGAAGACATTTTCTTTTGTTTTGTTCCACAATAAAAAAACAAAAAAAGAATAATTGTTAAAAAAATTAAAAAAAATGCAACCAAGACTGATAATAGCATATCACTTTAACACCTATGTGGAAATCAAAAAACTACAACCAATTTCCTTCATGCTTTTATTGTGGCACTTATATAAGAGGCACCCAACTTCCATCAGCATTGCGGCATGCACTACCATAAACTATTTCAGATACACTATTAAGAGTAAAAGAGTGACTATACTGACGACAATTTTGTGAACCAACCTGATAAAATTGCCCTGCACTTACTTCACCAAAAATACCTCTTTTTTTAGATACCCAGCTTACTTTTTTTCCAGCACCAGCATATTCTAGCGCATTATATTCTGCTTGCAAAACTTTATAACGATCATCCATAGATAATAGCGTAAAAGAAGATCCAAGGAGACCAGTCCCCATGCTATTAATCTTATCAAAATGAACTTCTTCTACATTGAGATCCTTTGTATCTAATTTCAACGTATGACTACACCCCGATAAACTGACAATCAACATACCAATTAATGATAAAAAGACTTTCTGCATCATGACACCATAAAACTCATCATCAATTTTTCTGACATCTATAAAACCATAAAAACAAAATTTTCATTTATATCCTCCATGACATATAAATATAACAATTAAGGTACGAAAATATTTTTACTTACTACCTTAAGCTGTATACAAAATATCGCTTTTTATTACAGATATTATCTTTGGTATAGACACCAAGAAAAAGAAAACATATTTATCACCTTGGTAATACAATTTTTGTATATAATCCACCCAGTTTAGAACGCGACAAAGAAAAGCTTCCACCATATTCACTAACCATATCTGAGACAATTGCTAATCCCAATCCTGTTCCTGGCTTACTTTCATCAAAACGTTGACCTCTTTTTAAAGCTTTATCAATTTGCTCTTCTGTCAAACCAGGACCATCATCTTCAATAACAATACTAAAGAATGCTATTTCTTCAAAACTTTCTTCTAAAGAACAACAGATTAAGATTTTAGTGCGAGACCACTGAGCAGCGTTCTCAAGCAAATTACCCACAATTTCCTCTAGATCTTCTTTTTCACCAGAAAAAATAATATCATCAACATCCATAGTAAATTGAATATGTTTATCAGGATTGAGTTTTTTTATGACCCTAATCAAACGATTAAGTGTTTCCCAAACAGACGTATGAGAAATAATACTATCGCGCTGTGCTGCAATCCGCGCACGTCGTAAATAATGATTAATTTGTGCATGCATTATTTTAGCTTGCTCGCGCAATAAAAGGGCTGCTTCCCCTGTCATGCCATCAACTTCATTAATGATAACTGATAAAGGTGTCTTTAATGAATGAGCAAGATTACCAACCTGAGTTCGAAATCTTTCAATAATACGTTGATTATTATCAATAAGAGCATTCATTTCTTGTGCCAATGGCATAACTTCACTTAATAAATCCATACTTATATAATCAGTCTTTCCCGTACGAATATCATTCAATGTTTGTTGAATTCGTCTTAATGGCTGCAAACTAAAAAAAATAAGAGTCAAATTGATAAGAACACTCCCTATACCAAAACTCCACAGAAAAATTTGTAAAGTCTGTTCAAATTCTTTTACCTGTCCATGCACTTCATCAATATTTCCAATAAGGCGAAAACGAGCAACACGATTCTGATTATCAAGAATAACATCACTTTCAATAACTTTTAGGTTTTCCCCATCTATACCCTTTATTCGATAAGAACGAAAAAATTCACTATTAAAAGGAATATCAACAATGCTCGGTGAAAAAATTTCTTTAGTTCCTAATGATTGTGATACCAATCTTCCATATAGATTAGATGATACAGGCAATACCTCCCAATACCATCCAGACGTTGGATCTGAATAACGAATATCACCAAATCTAGGATTCCCTCTCAAATATCCTTCAGGTGTGACAGTTACAGCTGTAATCAGACTATAAAGCTGAGAAGAAAGAATACGATCCAAACTTTGTTCACTTGAACGCTGATAGAATAAAATGCTGACTGCTGAAATAAATGAAAGTGAAATAATAGCCCATAATGTTGATAAAATCATAACACGCAGACTGAGAGATTTTCCAACAAAAAAAAATAACCGTTTCAACCGATTATTATTCTTCAAAGCCCTCATTTATCACCTAACATTTTTATTCTATAGCCTAGTCCACGAACAGTCTCAATCGAATCTACCCCAAGTTTTTTACGCAACCGCCTTACAAACACTTCAATTGTATTCGAATCTTTATCAAAATCCTGATCATAAAGATGCTCAATAAGCTCTGTCTTTGAAACTACTTTATCACTATGATGCATAAGATAAGAAAGAAGCCGAAATTCATATGATGTTAATTTAATTAACTGTCCATCAATAAAAACACGAGAAGTTTTAGTATCTAATAACACCTCCCCACAAGATAACGTATTTGTTGCATGTCCCGTCGAGCGGCGAATTAAAGCACGCAACCGTGCCATTACTTCCTCTAAATGGAATGGCTTAACAACATAATCATCAGCACCGGCATCAATACCACGTACCTTATCAGACCAACGATCACATACTGTTAACATTAAAACAGGCATAGAATATCCCTCTTTACGCCATTTTTTAACGACTTGAATTCCATCCATACCTGACAAACCGATATCAAGAATTACAGCATCATAAGACTCTGTGCTTCCTAAAAAATAAGCGTATTCACCATTAAAAGCGCTATCAAAAACATATCCAGCATCTTTTATTGCTTTTGCTAATTGATGATTAAGATCGCGATCATCTTCAACAATCAAAATACGCATCACTACACCTGAAAAAAGTTAATCGGCAGCAATAACAACCTCAACACGTCGTGATTTATCCCCATTATGCGCAGGAACAACAATCACAACCACACACATATTTTTGCCACCTTGAATACTCGGTGTTGAACGAGTTAGTGTCCCTTTTTGTTGCATAGCAACTTTTTTTCCTACTTCAATACAATCAGCTGCTAAAACAAAATCTAAACCGATAAGGCCTATGAATATCGCAAAAAAGAAAATTTTTCCCATCATAGATTTTTTATAAGTTATTTTATGTGAATAAACAATGAATAAAGAAATTAATTCATTTCCCCAATTTAAATGACATAAAGAAAAATATAACTTTATATATATATATCATCATATTAAAATTTTAGTAATTATAAGTTCATTTTTTTTAATGGCATGCGAAATTTAAATAACAAAAATTTTTAAAATATAAAACTAAATATATATTTCAGATAAATTAAGTATCATAATCTCAAATACATTCTTTTTTTGCCATGCCTATAGCAAAAAAGTTCTTATACTCCATATAATTATTATCAGATTATTTAATTGTATTACTTTAGCATAGGCTTTTTATGTTTGATTTTTTGAAAAAAAAGAAAATCCAACAAAATAAACCATTCCATAGCCCTAAACTTATTGAATTAGATGCGTGGCTAGACACAACACTTTACAATATCCGTATTTGTCACAATTTCTTCTGGAATAGAACAGCCCTTATTTCGCAACGTTTTCGTGTACGAGGATGGAAACGATGTATCGTTGAAATTCTCGATGAAACATTAACATTAGGGGTGATTGCTTTTACTTTATTCACCATCATCGGTATTTCTGTTTTTGAATTAACAAAAAAAGATTGGTATTCATCGAAGAATTTTTCCATTCTTTTTCTGGACCGCTATGGAAATTCTATTGGACACCGTGGAGCTTTACCAGCTCTATCCGTCCCTGTAGAGGAAATGCCTGATTATCTTATCAAAGCAGTTCTTGCAACAGAAGATCGACGTTTTTTTCATCATTGGGGAATTGATTTTTACGGTCTTATACGAGCAATTACACAAAATATACAAGCTAAAATTATCGTTCAAGGTGGTTCAACCCTTACACAACAACTCGCTAAAAATTTATTTTTAACACATGAAAGAACCATAACACGTAAAATTAAAGAAGCTTATCTTGCTCTATGGCTAGAAGCAAATCTTAGCAAAAAACAAATTTTGCAACTCTATCTCGATCGCGTATATATGGGAGGAAACAATTTCGGTATTGCAGCGGCATCAAAATTTTATTTCGATAAAAATATACGCAACATATCCTTAGCAGAATCCGCTATATTAGCTGGTCTTTTCAAAGCACCAACCAAATATGCTCCTCATAGCAATTTACCTGCTGCACAAGCACGTGCAAATATAGTTCTATCTAATCTTGTTGACAGTAATTTTATGATGGATAGCCAAATTATCAAAGCATACCGCCAACCTGCCAAAATTATTACAAAAGCCCAAAACAGTCAGCCTAATTATTTTCTTGATTGGGCATTTGATGAAATACGTCAAATCAGCAGTCAATTACCAAGCCGCACCTTAATTGTTCAAACAACCCTTGATCCAAATATTCAACGAGCAGCAGAAGAAGCAATCGAATATTATCTATACCAATATGGCCAACAATATCACGCAACACAAGCAGCCACCGTTATTCTTGACAATAACGGAGCTGTACGTGCAATTGTTGGGGGACTTGATTATGAAAAAAGCCAATTTAATAGAGCAACACAAGGTGGTCGACAACCTGGTTCTTCGTTCAAACCATATGTTTATGCAACTGCCATGGAGGAACATGGATTATCCCCCGATACTATAGTATCTGATAAACCTATCCATTGGGATGGTTGGTCGCCAAGAAATAACTCTGGCCGTTATATCGGCAATGTCGATTTAGCAACTGCTTTAGCCTTTTCTATTAATACAATACCCGTCTATATTACTTACAAATATCTTAATCGTAATACTGAACCAATCAGAAATTTGATTAAAAATATGGGTATTAATTCTCATATTTTATCACACAAAACCATGGTATTAGGAACATCCAATATGACACCAATGGATCAAGCAATTGGTTTTAATGTCTTCGCTAATAGAGGCATAGCTGGAAATCGCCACGGCTTTACACGAATTAGCACAATAGATGGTCATGTCATATGGGATTGGACACGGAACGGTAACAAACCATATCAAGTTATCAGTGAACAATCCGCTGCTTATATGAATCAAATGCTTGTTGGTGTTACCACACGAGGATCTGGTAAACGCGCAGCGCTGCCCATGTCACTTGTTGCCGGAAAAACTGGAACATCACAAGCCTACCGTGATGCTTGGTTTGTTGGCTTTACTGGTAATTATACTGGTGCTGTATGGATGGGAAATGATAATTTTTCACCCATGAATCGCGCTTTTGGTGGTGTTATTCCCGCCATGATATGGCATCGCATTATGCTCTGTGCACACCAAAATACAGTTCTTCAACCACTCTATGGTGTAAAAAATTCTATTTTACCTTATCAATCACCAATGAATCCTTCCCATGATAATTCTTATATAATTTCTAAATTGCCTAAAATACTCTCACCAGAAACATTAAACGCTATACGTTCTATCAACAAAGACTTACAAAAATTACCAAATATGACCTTATCAAATACGAAAACTATTTTTTCTTCAACGAATGCAATTTGAGTATCCTACAGTGTTTTTTAATATCATTTTTACTTTTTTAATCTTCGTTTTTTCCATTATATCTGGAATATTCAGCGTTAATTATATGCTTAATACTGCCATAGATTTTGATAGTTTAAAGATTAGAGAATGGAAGAGCTATTTACACATAGGAACACCTAAAGCTGATCCTTACACCCGCGCACGCACTGCAAAGCGTGGTGATATTTCTCTTGGATATCCAGAAAATCTTATTTTCCAACTTTGGACAGACAACCAGGGACATCCGCTACGTCCCAACTGCCATTATTTACTTACAGGACACATTCCTGAAACGCGTCTCTTTACTCTGTATCTAGCTGACAAATTCCTTAAACCTTACACTTCAACAAATAATATTCCTTCTGCACTCCACACTTACAACGTAATTTATGAAAATGATGGTTCATTACGGATACATATCTCACCAACACCGCAAACAGGAAATTGGCTTGCATCAACGAGTAAAAAAGAATTTGGAATTATTCTGAACTTATATGACACTTCAATTATTTCTACAACAGAACTACGAAAACCTATGATGCCCTCCGTAGAACGAATTCCAGCAGGAGAAAAATGTGTTTAAATTCATCCATACAATTCTTCTTATAGGCACCAGTACGATCATTGTTCATATTTGTATTTTACTGTTCATTCCTCATTACACACGAAATAATATATGGACACGACTTGAAAAAATAGGACCTCCTTATCAATTTGCCGACCTGAATTCGGATAATCCTATTCGCCAATCAATGGATCCTTTATTTCTTCTTAAAGTCTGCAAATTTAATCTAGACAATGGTCCTGTTCACTTAACCACTCCACAAACAACACAATTTTGGTCATTATCAGCTTATACAAACGACGGAATTATTTTCTACAATCTCAATGATAAAACAGCCCCAAATGCTAAGCTCAATCTCATTATCGGAAGCCCTCTACAAATAACAAAACTCAAACAATCAAAAATTGAACATACCCTTCATTCAGTTTTAGTCTCTCAAAAATTAAATGAGGGTTTTGCTATTTTACGTGTATTCACTCCATCGCTACTTGAAAAAAAAGAAAGTGAATCTTTTCTTGCAAAAGCAACTTGTCGTATATTCAATGAATGATAAGTGTCCTAATCTTTAACTGAACAAATCAACTTCAGTATTTTAATCAAAATCTTATGATTAATTTTTCTATTCTGAACAAATGTAAATATTTTTGACTATTTAAAATCATTTTCAGCCTTTTAATCTTCTACACAAATAATGATTTCTCTAAAAGCTGAAAGAATATAAAGTTTCTTTTCTCTAAATAATATCAAAATAGAACATTTAAAATAGTTTCTTTAGTAAAGTATTCAATATCGTTATTGAAGCACTTGCTATCTTTAATACACTATACCTAATAAATAAAAACTATAACTCTCTAATTCTTTATAACAAAATATTTCTTGATAAATGACCATGGATCATTTTAATTTTGCTAATTTCTGTTGCGTATCCAATAGGCTTTCTAATATAATTCTTTACAGTCAGCGCAAAGATAAATCTTAAGTAAACTACTTGCAATAGAAACAGGAATGAGCATCGACTTAAATTTTTGTTGGTTATTTAGATAAAATAGTATCTTCTGATACAACTGAAACCAATGCTAAATTAATATCAGTCAATACATCCTGGTGTGTTTTTATTTGTGAAAACAATGCATTAATTAAAAAAAAACCAAAACTTATAATAAAAATAAACAAGCCTATAACTAAACAAGCATTTGCACATACACGGCGATAAAATTGTTTTATTAACCAAAGAATAAAGCGGAACATTACTGCCAAAAATGCTATGGTAATACTCCATTGTTTTATAGATTTCTTTTTTCGTTTCTTTCGTTTATTTACCATAATAGAACTTAACATATATTATTTCGATTTTCAGTTAGTGAAAAACATGTTTATATTATAATTCTATATCCGTTGATCTTACATTCAACAGAACTTCATACGAATAAAAATCCCTACTCTACAGAATTTTATTCCATACTAAGCTATTACCTCATACAATTATTTCTCTATCGCTATCTCATTAGCATTGTAGAATTAATTTAATTATATTCATTTTGTACATATATTTGATGACATTTAAAATCAAATTAAGCTGTATCATAAAACACAGAATACGCTTTATAACAGACATTTTTAAAAGATAGTATGATAATAAATTTACATCTTTGTATAATACTAAATGAATACAATTTATTTCAGATATAATATAGTACGCAAATGCCAACCCATACCGTTAATATTTAATAACTCCCTAAACTTCATCTATAGCTGTATTTGAAATTTACAAGATAATAATAAAAACACTCAACCTTTTTAAAGCAAATTGCATTATTTTTAATTGCATTATTTTTTTGCCATAAAAATAAAATTTCACTCGAAAAAATATGAAAATCTCATGGATCATTTGAGCAGTGAGAAAAATAACCCAAAAAGACCACGGCTAAGTCAGCCTCTTATCTGGTTTTAAGCTATCATTTAATACTAACTTACGCTATAATATTAAAAAATGTACTGTATTTACTAAAAATTTCTATATCTCTTCCGATTAATTTCAAAAGCCTAAAATTTCACCTAATCATTTTAGAAGAGAGTGATTATAAAGTACTTTTCTGTTTAAAACCATCTATAAAAAACAGCACAATGCAAAAAATTACACAGCATTCTACACATTAATCTAAAAATCATTAGAGCTCACTGTTCATATCTCTTATATCGTATTTATATTCTAATTTAAATACATATGATATATATTCTCAATGCTTCCTATCTAAAGACAAATTTAATGTTAAATTTTTAATAAAACAATGATAAGATACCACTTATATACAATACAAAAATATATATTTTATAATATCATTCACGATGTAAATCATTCAAAATGAATGCCCAATTTCATAAAATGTTAAGCATTATGAATATTGCATCAAAAATATTATAAGTTACCCTCATATTCATTTATAATAGCAGCATATTGGTCTAATATGATACGTTTTTTAATAAAATCAGCATTTTTTTTATTTTTTATTTTTATAATCATCTCGTTTTTTACAACAAAGCAAAACAATAATAATCCCTCCTCCTCTCAAGAAACTGATGCAACAACACGAGATATGATTGTCGCTCTTAAGGAAACTATAAATGATTTAGGAATGTTTTGTGAACGAAACATAGAGGCTTGTAAAATCGGAAAATCCTTTTTAGAATCAATGGGTGAACGTGCACGTAATGGTTCAAAAATTATCTATGAATATCTTGACCATACATTGAGCAATAAAAACATGAAACCTTCCCAAGAAGATCACTCCAGCACAGGTATGAAAAACCCGAAAGAAAATAAAATGACCTTGTAAAAAATACTCTTATTTCTTTCAGTACTTTTCATTAACTTTATTAAAAATAAGGTCATTATCTATCAACAAGAAGCATCATAAAAATATTCCAGAAAACAAGAAAGCAGTTTATTATGACAAAAACGATCGATGATATTATAGAGAACTTTTCTCAACTTGATGACTGGGAAGATCGTTATCGCTATGTCATTGAGCTTGGCTATGAATTGCCCCCTTTTCCAGAAAGCGAACGAAACGACACTAACAAAGTGCACGGTTGTGTTAGTCAAGTATGGCTTTTCTCCTCACGAGATAACTCAGAAAATCCAGTATTAACATTCCAAGGAGATTCCGATGCCCATATTGTACGTGGTCTAATCTATATCCTTCTTGCTTTCTATTCAGGCAAGAAAGCTTCTGAAATCCGTGTAGCTAATGCTGAGGAACTGCTTGTAAAGCTGGGCTTAAATGAAAATTTAACACCACAAAGATCTAATGGCCTTAAAGCAATGATTAAACGAATTCGTGCCGAAAGCTTTCTATAACAACAAGACTCTTTTCCCAAAAGTACGTTAATTCCTTATCACTAAGACGTTTTCTAAAAAACACTTCTAGATTTCAAATTAGATAATACCCTTGAAATAACGTAACTACTTGATTTTCTTTTTTTCGCTTTTACGTCCAAGTCCCATTTCTTTAGCCAAAGCTGAACGTGCTTTTGCATAATTAGGCGCAACCATGGGATAAGAGCTATCTAATTGCCATTTTTCACGATATTCCTCGGGCAACATCCCGTAATGCGTCATAAGATGACGCTTTAAAGATTTAAATTTCTTTCCATCTTCAAGGCAGATAAGATAATCAGGAAAGATTGAACGTTTTGGATTGACAGCTGGCCTTTGTTTTTCGACTTCAACTTCCGCTAATGTCATACTCCCCGCTTTTAGAAAAGCAGCATGAACATCAGCAATCAAACTTGGCACTTCCACCGGCCGTATTGAATTATTACTCACATAAGCAGCAACAATATCGGCAACCAACGTAATAACTAAGTTGCTTTCAGTCTCCAGGACTGGACGATGTTCCATTCTTATTTCCTTTAATTTTAACCGAGACATCATTGTATTTCCACTCGTAATAACGAGATTATACACATATAAGTTTCATATTGTACAAAAATCTTTTTTGTCAATTCAATTATTTTATAAAATTGCATTAACACAAAAAAATCAAATAAACTTCTCTTTGTTGTCATATTATATAATAAAGAAGCATAAACTTAGAACTAGAAATATCGAATGCAAATTTATAATATAAAAATAGCTTTTTATTTTAAACAATAACATTATACCTTATATTTAGTTCTATCAATTTTAATTTTGGTATCAAAAATTAGTTTTTCTTAATAAAAAAATAATTTAAGAAATTATTTTTAATTTCAATAATAAAAAACAAATGTCATGAATAAAAATATAGTACATAAATTGTAAACTCTATCTAAGTTATATTTTTACAAATAAATAATGGCCTATTAGGCATGGAATTTAATTACTTCAATAACTTTGATTTAACACATAGAAAATCTTCACTCCTTTTATAGGATTATGCATGACTCGTTCGTCTATACTCCCTCCAAAAGCACCCCAAATTATTCATAAAGAAATTCATCACGGTATTTACCGCGAAGATCCTTATCATTGGCTGCGTGCCTCAAACTGGCAAGATGTTTTAAAAAAAACCAGCTGTCTTGACAAAAATATCCGACACCATCTTGAAACAGAAAACGCCTATCAGGCAGATCAAATGGCTGATACAAAATCATTACAAGATTTACTTTTTTCAGAAATGAAAAGCCGTATTCAAGAAAATGACAGTTCTGTTCCTATAAAACATGGTCCTTTTTCCTATGGTTTTTCTTATGTGATCGGAGGCCAACAACCACATTATTTTCGTACACCAAGAAATGGTGGAGAAAAAGACGTTTACCTTAATGGTGATGTTTTGGCCAACGGTAAAGATTATTTTAAACTTGGTTCAGTCCAAATATCTCCTAATCATGCATATGCTGCATGGACTTACGATGATAAAGGTTCTGAATATTACACAGCTAAAATTCATAATTTTAAAGTACTATCTCACTATACTGACACAATCACTGACATATCTGAACAAATCGTGTGGGATGCAAATTCTGAAGGCTTTTTTTATACTAAAATGGATAAGAATCATCGCCCATCAGAGCTTTACTATCACCGATTAAATACCGATCAAACTCAAGATAAGCTCATTTTTTGTGAAAATGATCCTGGCTTTTTTTTACATGTAAGCGGTTCTAAGCTGAATGACTTTATTTATATCAATATTCATGATCATGAAACATCAGAAATCTGGCTTATTCCTGCCAATGCTCCCTTCACATCTCCCCAATGTGTGCGAAAAAGAGAAAAAGGCATTGAATACTCACTCACAGAAGGAGATGATGTCTTTTACATTCTCACCAATCGAGATAATGCAAAAGACTTTAAAATTATGGTAGCACCATGTATATCACCGCAATCAGAACACTGGTCTGAGATTGTGCCACATCAACTTGGGCGTCTCATCCTATTCCATGACGCCTATCAAGAATTTCTCATTTGGCTTGAACAATTTGAAGGACTTCCTCGTATACAAATCATGGATCGTGCCACTAAACAGACGCACTCCATTGCCTTTACAGAGGAAGCTTATTCTTTAGATTTGCAAGGTGCAGCAGAATACAACAGCCAAACTATTCGATTTTCTTATTCATCTATGACAACTCCTAATCAGATTTTTGATTATGAAATAACAAGTCGCAAGAAAATCCTTTTAAAAACGCAAAAAATTCCTTCTGGGCATAATCAAGATAATTATATAATACAACGTATTATGGCAACTGCACATGATGGAGAAAAAATCCCTATCTCCCTTTTTTATCATAAAACCACCGATCTTAATGGTAAAGCGCCTTGCCTCCTTTACGGCTATGGTGCATATGGGATCTCTATTCCTGCAAATTTCAATAGCAATATACTTTCGCTAGTCAATAGAGGCTTTATTTATGCTATCGCCCATATTCGCGGAGGAAAAGAAAAAGGAACGGAATGGTACGAAAAAGGAAAACATTTCTTTAAAAAAAATACATTTAACGACTTTATTGCTTGTGGACGTCATCTCGTCAATCATAAATTCACTTCTCATGATCGGCTAATTGCCTATGGCGGCTCAGCAGGAGGAATGTTAATGGGTGCTATAGCCAATATAGCCCCACAAGATTTTGCTGGTATTATTGCAAACGTTCCTTTTGTTGATGTCCTCACAACAATGCTTGATGCTTCGTTGCCCCTAACCCCCCCAGAATGGCCAGAATGGGGTAATCCTCTTGAATCTGAAGAAGATTATAATCTTATTGCCTCTTATTCGCCCTATGATAATATCAAGGCTCAACAATATCCTCCTATTCTTGCTATTGCAGGATTAACAGACCCTCGTGTAACGTACTGGGAACCAGCAAAATGGGTAGCGAAATTACGTGATTTAAAAACAGATGATAATGCAGTTTTATTGCGTATCAATATGGATACAGGTCATGCCGGTGCAGCTGGGCGTTTTGCAAAATTAGAAGAAATTGCATATATATATGCATACATTCTAAAAATAGTAGGAAAAAACAACTGCTAACTTCAATATTTTACCCTGTAAAAGGCTTCAGAAATTATAAATTTGAAGCCTTTATTAATAATAATGGATTATACACTCCTCCTATAACCCATAGCTTTCATAAAGTTCTAAAACATAATCCCAATTAATTAAATGATCCACAAATGCCTCTAAATATTTTGGACGAGCGTTACGGTAATCAATATAATAGGAGTGCTCCCACACATCAACGCCTAAAATAGGTTGCGCATTATGAATTAAAGGATTCTCACCATTGGGTGTTTTCATAATTTCTAATTTACCATCTTTAAGAGCAACCCACGCCCAACCAGACCCAAATTGAGCAACGCCAGCTGCCATAAAATCTGCACGGAATTTATCATAACCACCTAGATCAGACTCGATAGCTTTGGCTAATTTTGCAGGAAGCTTTTGTCCCCCTCCACCTTTTTTCATCCAATGCCAAAAATGGTTGTGATTATAATACTGAGCTGCATTATTAAATAAACCAGGATTTTTTCCAAAGCTTTCTTTAATAAGATCTGTAAGATTCTTATTCCCTAAGCCTAAATCTTTTACAAAATTATTAGTGTTTGTCAGATAAGCAAGGTGGTGTTTATCATGATGATATTCAAGTGTCTCGCGTGACATATAAGGCGAAAGGTCATCATAATCATAAGGTAACTCAACTAATTCAAAAGTCATTTAAAAATCTCCTCGATTCTAATTATTAATCTCACTCCCAAATCTAATTTGATACTTATAATATTTTTTAAGAGCAAATATCGAATAATGTTTGATATCAATTGAATAATATACATTATAATAATTTTTTAAAGATATCTGATCACTCGTCAAAATACTACCTTGAATACAATCATATTCTGACAAATATTCCTAATTCACTCAGCGCCCAAAATATTAAATTACTTTTAAATGATAAAAAGAAGAATAGTTAACAGCTCTCAATCTTACGTTTTCGACCGTAAAATATTGTCTAACATCCCATGCAAATATTCTGTACCTGCCTTTACCAAAACTCTTCCTAGTGTGTTTTTATCATTGAACTCGGAATTACTTTATTACAGCATCCAAAATAGATTGCTAATGACTACTTTAGGAATTAAAGTTTTCTTCTCTCTAAATCTTAATCATATCTCATAAGCTGAATCATAATGGATACCCTATTCATACTGATTCCAAATAGAACTAGAAGCAATAAATGTCTCACTTTTTTCTGTATTACTAGCCCACTTTATGAATATGAAAAATGAATTAATATACGTTGCACAACCGATGGAACTGCTCCTTTTTCTAAATTAAATAAGCGCTTCTCCTATAAAACTATCCTATTACCTTCATTATATCGAACTACGGATTAGCACAAAAAGATGAGGAAGCATTCTTAACTGGCTTAACTTCACATGAAATATAAGTACATACTGAAGACAATTCCCAAGCTAAGTTAAAATAATTTCTAGAATATCAGTGAATTCTGTAAAATAAATTAAGTCACAACGCCTTTTGAAAAAATTAAACAAAAAACCTATTCAATTTTCTTCACTATTAATAACTTAAATGTCTTCACTCAAAGAAAAATTAAATACAATTTTTCTAGATCACCAATTTCTGCAAATTATTCAAAAAGTTTTGACAATAACCATAAAGAAATATTGAATAAAATTTGGAATAAGACATTATTTATCTTCTGCTGCAATATTAAGACTTCCTGTTCACGAATTGGCATACGCATAATATTAGAAAATTCTAGAATAGATTCACCCAAAAAGTAATTTCTACCCTGCATTTCTAAAATAAAACGCTGTCATTTATGGCTCCAACGAATAATGTAGATAATTTCCATAACGAGCTAACAACTGAAAAAAAACAATCTGCGCTATAAACAAGTATAGATTGCAGATCTTTCAAGCCAATAAGACAAAAACTTCATCAGCAGAAATACACAAGACAATACTTAGTACACCTTCCTGTATGTACTAGGATTCATTAAATCAACGCAATAAAAACAGCAGTCTCATATCTGCCATTGTTGTACAAATCGGGTGCTCTTGTTCTCACTATAAATCCAAGAAAATAAAGAGATTATTGCTCATTTCTATCGTTTTTAGACCAATTTAAACAGATTTATCTTTTTATTTTGTCATTCATTACCACAGCTTTTGCTATCCTAGGTAAACCACCTTTAATATCGGTATAAAATGGGATACCTTCCACTAAAAACTCTGCTACAACCCTCTCCTACCTGCTATTACCATAACTAAACCATAACAGTTTGCATCCTGAAACCAAATTGCATAAACTAAAATCTATTATTCTCTTTTGATAGTAAGCACAAAAAAATAACCCGATTTCCGCATCAATATATTCTTATCCCCCTATCACTTGAGAATATTTCAGATAATTACTGCAAGAATAGATCAAATCAAGAACAAAAATATAAGAAATAAAAAATCAAAGCTTCCAAACTCTTTATCTTTTTTTCTTATTCAAAGAGCTCATATCTCCACATCTAAAAATATAGATACACTTCTCATAAATCAGCTGAAATTTAATAAAAACTTACATTTTTAAAATCATTCTTGTATTTTTTTTATCTATAATAACAGTAAAAATACAAAAATTTCATTTTTTAAATTTATTTAAATTATGAAACACTCATTGTTAATATTTACAGATCCAGTTTTAATAAGCTTATTGTATCCTAAAAATTAACCATCCTACACTAGACAGACCTCTAAAACTGTCTATATCAGAATAGCAAATCTGTACATTATAACACTTTATTGCATTATATTTTTTATTATTAGAAACCTGATAAAGAGAGTTTCCATATCGCAAAAATATAACTTCTAAGTAGTTTTATGCTTCAACAAATTAAAATTTATAAGCTAAACCAATACGAAAATCATTAACCTTATAGTATTTTAGGTCTACTTTTTTGAATTTCTCTGCACCAAAATCTGAGTAACGATACTCTGCGCGTAGCAAAATACGATCAGTCATCGCAAAATCAAAACCACCACCAAGAGTATAACCAACCATTACTTCTACTTCGGCACTATCGAGCGAACTCATAGGAACAGTGTTTTTACTTGCACCTATATTAACTGTTTTTGAAGAAATAAACTGAACCTTCGCATAAGCAATACCACCAGCAATATAAGGCATAACACGACCAGCCGACAAACCTAAACGCATCCGCGTAGCACCAAGCCATTTCCGTTTTAAAGTATGAGTATACACTTCAAAAGGCAATGGCAATATACCTGCAGAAGAAGCACCAGAGGAATCACCCCCTGTTTGTCCTCCATCATACACCACTGTTTTTCCCAAACTTGGATAAGTTACCCATGATGTTACTAATGGTTGCTCACCATTACTTCCGGAAACTCTGACTCGCAGTGCAGCATCTCCATCATACACTACTGTTCTTCCCTCATTTGGATAATTTAGCACCGTTCTTATAAGTGGATCTGCTCCGCTACGACCCCCACTGCTACTACTTACTATCTGCGAACCATCCTCGTTACGAATTATCATCATCCGAGGTTCACTTGATCTTTGCCGTGTGGATTGCTGTGTCGCTTGCTGTATTGAATCTTGTGACCGAACAAGATTTTCAAATTTTTCGTCAACAAAAACTTTTTCAGCCTTTTTATTAGAGAAAACAATGTCTGTATCAACGCCTAAAACAAAGCGATTACTATACTCAAAGTTCACACCTGCATAAAAACCACCCGTAATCCCAGAAACTTCAGATGAAAATACATCTTTAAAATTCCGCTCGTCAGTTTTATCAGTATTATTATGCAACAAAGACATAGAACTAGAAAAGCTGCCCACCTGTCCTCCAAGATAAAAACCATCCCAAGAATAAAAAGGAGAAGCAATTGATTTCAAACCTGAAGGAACTGCAGTATCGCTAGCCTGCGCTCCAAAAGGCAAATTCAAACTTAAAACAGAAGCTGTTATTAAATATCTTATGTTCATATATACAAGACCTCAAATTTTATAAAATACGCTATGATATATTACTATTAGCTTTAAAAGTCCATAATAAAAATAACATGATTGCAAATATACTTCTTTTGTCTATAAAATATTTTGATCAAACATAAATTCCCTATTAAAATCAAAGTACTTTCATTGATTTTTTTACGAAGCCTAAGTACTCATTTATCTGGCAATTCATAAATAAGAGATGACTCTATTTAAAAACAAATCGATCATTATTCAGAAAAATAAATTAGCTTTAATTACTGAAAATGTATATCGCTTAAAGTGCTCTTGATTTCAAAAGTGAGTGCTTTATTTACCTATATCATTAAACATAAAATCTGAAGAAGATTTTGTTTAGAGTACTTTTTGGGGAAAAATGTTTCATGAAAAAGGAATATGTTTCGCTCACCTCAAGGGCAGCGGTCTGGTCTCCTCGTTTCAGTGGATTGGCATTTCTTATTTTATTATTCTCAACACTTTTACAACGCTATTCTATGCTTCGTATAAGTGATTTTATCGTTTTGATAATCCTTTCTGCTTGTTGTATTTTCCTCTCTCTTTTTCTTGCTATCAAAGCGCTCTATAGTTTATGGACATATGGTACCCGAGGTGGAATGAAAGCGCTGAAAGGTATCATTTTTTCGTTAATCACTGCCACACCGCTGATACTATCTACTGGATGGTGGTTTGCCTTGCCAGCTATTTATGACGTTTCTACTGATACACAGAAACCACCAGTTTTTTTCCGTACTCTACGTCCCAGTAATTCTTTTCCTTTCAAAAATGATTTGAGTAAACAAGCTAAAGTACAAATGTCACAATGGCCAGAAATGTCGGGACGTCGTTATGACGGCTCACCTGATCATATTCGTAAATCAGTTTTTAATGTCCTAGCAGCTCGTGGCTGGCCGGTACTGGCGCAACAAAATATCAAGAACGAAGATAACGAATTTTATATTGCAACAATAGCAAAAACTATTTGCCTAAATTTCGTTTCCGATATTGTAATTCGCTTAACAGATGAAGGGAATACAACTTTTGTTGATATGCGTGCCACTTCGCGTCATCTGCCAAGAGATTTTGGTACAAATGCTGCTTTCATCATCGCTTTTATGGACGCACTTGATACAGAAATAGCTTCTATTCCTTTTTCTTCAAACGATGAATTAAAATTATAAGATATGGCTAAATTTTCAAAGCAAATAATTATTTTTTATTATTTTGATATAAGAATAAGGAAAGATAGATAATTGGGATATTTTCTACAATTTTAAATTCATGTCGTGATAAATTATTTTATAAGCTTTACAATTGAATAATTTCTATAATTATAATTACCGCAATGGTGTTTTTATCGATTTTTACGATGTTTTAATTCTTGAAAAATACGATATTTTTTTGATTTGTATATGCTCGCAAACATAGATATCTATGAATTTTATACTATTAATAGATACTGGGTATTAAAATCATGACTGTAAGGAGAATGTGATATTTTAAATATACATCAAATTAGTTTTTTAGTGTCATTTTCTTAAAAGCTAGTAATATATTTTATGATATAATGATAGAATTAAGCTTTTATAAGCAGAAAAAGTGAGTACTTCTGCTTTCGCATATTGCGTACAGTTGTAAAAATCGTTATAAGGCGCGAACGCTAGCGTAATTATTTTATCTTTTGGGGTATAGCCAAGCGGTAAGGCACCGGTTTTTGGTACCGGCATTCCCTGGTTCGAATCCAGGTACCCCAGCCAACTTTTCCTAAAATATTTATATTTGAAAATTCAGATTTTGATTCTTTACAATTCGATTGCTGATTTCCGTTGCATTTTTTTACAACTTCTAGCTGATTGCATAATCATATACGATACAAATATAAATATAAAAACTAATCAATAAGATTATTGAAGACACCTAGTGCACTTTATTTAAATCATATGAACTTGCTGATAGCAAAGCTAATACCTTATAGTTTTATATGAAAAAAAGTTTATGATATTCAATCAAGAATTTAGAGTAAAGTTCGCCCCAGCCAATTTATAAAAGCTTATATCTATTCCAGACGAAATTATTGAAGGAAATAACACTATCACTCGAATACAAGGTCAAAAAGGGTGAAACTTATTTTTATAATAATTAGTTTGAGTAAATTTTAAATGGTATAAATTTATAGTCCCTCATGAGTTGTTTATAAAAAATCTGCTCGTTTTTAGAATGAAACCACTGCTTTAAATCGATCAAGTTACTATCAACAATATCGATAAAACATGGAAAATCAAAAGTGAATATAAACAATCGTAGTAAAAGAAACTTTATACAATAGAGACATGAGCTTTACTCAATAATCGATTGTATCACCTCAACTCAAAGTTTTTTTGACAATTGCTGACTGTGCTGCTGCTAAACGTGCAACCGGTACCCGAAAAGGGGAGCATGAAATATAATCTAGATCATTTTCTTCACACAAGGCGATAGAATGAGGATCACCTCCATGTTCACCACAAATACCCAGTTTAATTTTCCCGCGCTGAGAACGCCCACGTTGTGAAGCAATAGCGATCAGCTCTCCTACCCCATCGTTATCAATCGATACAAAAGGATCTTTTTCCAAAAGTCCTTTTTGCAAATAAGTAGACAAAAACGGTGCGGCATCATCACGTGAAATACCAAAAGTAGTTTGCGTCAAATCATTTGTTCCAAATGAAAAAAATTCTGCAGTTTCTGCAATTTCACCCGCTCGAAGAGCAGCTCTTGGCAATTCAATCATTGTCCCAACTATGTATTGAATATTAACATTCTTTTCCTTCATCACTTCACCAGCGACATAATCAATACGCGCTTTAACAAAATCCAATTCAGACTTAAGAGCCACAAGTGGTACCATAATCTCAGGAATGACAGGAGATCCTGTCTTCTTAGCTGATTCTACTACTGCTTCAAAAACTGCTCGCGCTTGCATTTCAGCAATTTCAGGATAAGTAATGATTAAGCGACATCCTCGTAATCCAAGCATGGGATTAAATTCATGCAATTGGTGCACACGTTCTATAAGTAGTTCAGAAGAAACGCCCATTGCCGTTGCAACACTAAGAATTTCTGCATCTGTTTTTGGCAAAAACTCATGTAAAGGAGGATCTAAAAAACGGATAGTTATAGGTAAACCAGACATAATTTCAAACAATTCAGTAAAATCTGATCGTTGCATTGGCAAAAGCTTATCCAACGCGTTGCGACGTCCATCTTCATCATTACTTAAAATCATTTCACGCATAGCAACAATACGATCACCAGTAAAGAACATGTGCTCCGTACGACAAAGACCAATACCTTCAGCTCCAAAAGAACGCCCCATATTTGCATCAGTCACTGTTTCAGCGTTAGCGCGAACCTTCATTCGCCGCATTCCATCAGCCCATTCCATTAATTTAGCAAAATCTCCACAAAGTTCGGGCTGCAACATTGCAACCTTTCCTTTTAAAACTTCCCCTACTCCACCATCTATCGTAATAATATCGCCTTTTTGAAAGCTCTGACCTGAAGCAACCATTGTATTCGTTTTATAATCAATCCGCACACTGCTTGCACCAGAAACACAAGGTTTTCCCATACCACGAGCGACAACAGCAGCATGACTTGTCATTCCACCTCGTGTCGTTAAAATTCCTTCTGCAGCATGCATACCATGAAGATCTTCTGGACTTGTCTCTACACGAACTAAAATAACTTTTCGTCCCTCTATTGAGGCTCTTTCTGCTTCTTCAGAAGTAAAAACAATTTCACCAGTAGCCGCTCCCGGGGAAGCAGGTAAACCACGGGCTATAACACATCGCTTTGCTTTGGGATCAAGCATAGGATGTAAAAGCTGATCAAGTGATTTTGGTTCAATCCGCATTACCGCTTCTTCGCAACTTATCAATCCTTCCTCAACCATCTCAACGGCTATCTTTAAAGCTGCACGTGCCGTTCGTTTTCCTGAACGAGTCTGCAACATCCACAATTTACCCTTTTCAATTGTAAACTCTAGATCTTGCATATCTCGATAATGCTGTTCAAGCTTATACGCCATCTGACACAATTTTGAAAAAGCCTCTGGCATAATTTTTTCTAATGATGGCTTATTTGAACCAGCTGCAATACGAGCAACTTCGGTAATATTCTGAGGTGTACGAATACCTGCTACAACATCTTCCCCTTGTGCATTGACTAAAAACTCACCATAGAGTTCTTTTTTCCCTGTCGATGGATTACGTGTAAAAGCAACACCTGTTGCTGAATCTTCACCCATATTGCCAAACACCATAGCCTGCACATTAACTGCTGTTCCCCAACTTTCAGGAATATTATGTAAACGACGATAAGTAACTGCACGCGCTGTCATCCAACTTGAAAAAACCGCTCCAATTGCACCCCATAATTGTTTCTCAGGATCTTGTGGAAAGGGTTCTCCTAACTTTTCTTCAACACATGCTTTATAAAGAACAATAATATTTTTCCAATCAGCTGCTGTCATTTCTGTATCAACGCTATAACCATTACGTGCTTTTACGTCATCAAGAATCTCCTCAAAATGGGAATGATCTACCCCCAAAACAACATTAGAATACATTTGGATAAAACGACGATAACTATCATAAGCAAAGCACTCATTATCAGCTTGTACAGCAATTGCTTTTACAGTATCGTCATTCATACCAAGATTAAGCACTGTATCCATCATCCCTGGCATAGAAGCCCGAGCTCCTGAACGAACAGACAGCAAAAGCGGCATTTGTTTATGAGCAAATTCGCGTCCTGTCTGTTCTCCAACACGTCGGAGTGCTTGTCTAACATCCTCCTGCAACTCTTTTGGATATGTTCGATCATGAGTATAATAAAAGCTGCAAACTTCTGTTGTAAGAGTAAATCCAGGAGGAACAGGTAAACCAAGATTACTCATTTCTGCTAAGCTAGCCCCCTTACCACCAAGCAGATTACATTCGCTCGCACTTCCTTCTGCTTTACCATTACCAAAACTATAAACCCATTTTGCCATCGTACAAATCCGCTCAATTATCAGTATTACAATATTACTTGACCGAAGCTAATCATTAAAAATAGCCTTTCGATTTTAAAATTAACGAAGCCAAATAAAATACTGCCTTATAGTAAGGTATGAAAGCATTCTCCTCCAACAAGAAGACCAACAATCATAATTACCAATCTTCATTTTCGGAAACAATGTCTGTTGTTAAAGAAAACTATCAATTACTGAAAAGAAATCTTCCGTTGACATAGCACCTTCATACTTTTTACCGTTAATAAAGAAGGTTGGCGTTGCTGTAACACCAAGCTCTTTTCCACGTTCAAAAGATGCATTCACTTCATTTAAAATAGATTGATTTTTTAAACATGCATTAAAGCTTTCATCGTTAAAACCGGCCATAAAGGCAATTTTTTTCAATGGCTCTAAAGCATCTGGTGCAATAACCCACTCGGATTGTTTTTGAAACAAAACTTCTATCAAAGGAAAATAACGCTCTTCTGGAGCACACCTAGCCAACATAAAACCCGCTGTCGCCCGAGGATCGTAAGCAAAATCGCGAAAAATAAGTTTTACTTTACCTGTTTTGATGTATTTTTTACGAAGTTCAGGAAGTATAACATTGTAAAAATCAGCACAAAAAGCGCATGTAAGTGAAGCATATTCAATAATAGTCACAGGAGCATTATCTTCACCCTCAACTTTATCTTTAACTTTACCTGATTTAAGGAGCTCAACCATATCAACAGTTGCTACTGGCTTAGCTTTACTCACTAAAGTTGTTGTTGCACAGACCTGTGCAGTTATACCCCAAATAAAAATGACTACGAAAGATACGATGAAACGATAATTAATCATAAATAACACTTTTCTGTTTGACTTCAACAAATAAAAATTTAATACCTCTTCATTAAGGGAAAGAAATATAACACGCTTTTCCTTCTTTATTATTTTTTTTCCATAAAAATGCAACATCCAAGTTTATAAAGTGATTGATGTAAGCTTTTATCTTCAATCTCTTCAAGCATTTTTTTTAAGCGTCTTTGATTTTTTTCATCTGGAAATAATTCTACTTCCGCACGATCAGTGAAAACTGATATTTGCTTTTGTTCAATTTTGATTCGGTCAATAGCAATATATCCAAAGAAACTATTAATTCTTTGAATCAATTCATCTGTTTCATGCATTAACTTTAGCGTAGTAAATCCTTCACAGGCAACCACAAGTGTCCCCGGATGAAATGTATCATTTTGATCTGCACGATATTTCCAAATAATTTTGATTGGCATTGTATGTTCGCCAACATCCTGGCCTACAATCTGTGACCAATGTTCTATGAGCGCTATATTAAGTCCTGTCCTTTTGCGTAAAATCGGATCAAGCATTTCAGATACCATTTCAGAAAGAGAATAAAAATGGTATTTTTGTGTTTTTTTGCGCATTCCATCCTAGACTATTATTAAATCACAATCATTTTCTTTTCGACATTTAAAACCACTACTTTAAAAATTAATCACAAATACACCTTAAGAAACTCCATGTAATGAACTAGAATTTTTATCATTAATCATTAAAAACAAACTATAAATTGCAAAATATACGCTTTTTTTGTATTTTAGACTTGTTTATGATTAAAAACAACGATGTATGAAATTTCTTCACTTCTCCTTTCTTGGTATGATCAAAATTATCGCCATTTACCATGGCGTACGCCCCCTACAAAACAAATAAAAGGCATTTACCCTGATCCTTATCAAATTTGGTTATCTGAAATCATGCTCCAACAAACAACAGTTGAAGCTGTTAAACCTTACTTTAAAAAATTTCTAAAACTTTGGCCTGATCTCTTCTCTTTATCACAAGCATCACAAGATGATATCATGAAAGCATGGGCGGGTCTTGGTTATTATTCACGTGCACGCAATCTTAAAAATTGTGCTACTCAACTTGTTAAAAATCATAGAGGTAAATTTCCACAGTCAGTAGAAATATTACGCACTTTACCGGGTATTGGAGACTATACTGCAGCAGCTATTGCTGCAATTGCCTTTGGTCATCCTGTAGCTGTCGTTGATAGTAATGTCGAACGTATTATAACACGCTTATTTGCCATTACTTCAATATTGCCTAAAGCAAAATCTGAAATTAAAGAAAAAACACTAGAAATTACAGATGTAAAACGTCCTGGTGATTTTGCTCAAGCTATGATGGATTTAGGTTCAACAATTTGCACGCCCCGTAAGCCGTCTTGCTTACTCTGCCCTCTTCAAAATTTGTGCACAGCAATGAAAATGCAGGCAGCAGAAGCTTTTCCAGTAAAAGCACCTAAAAAAGAACGCCCTTTAAAAACTGGTGCTGCTTTTGTAATACTCAATGAAAATAAACAAATTTACTTAGAAAAACGACAGCATACAAAATTACTCAACGGCATGACCCAAATTCCTAATAACATTGGAATAAATGAAGAAAATGGACTGCAAAATGCCCCTTGTTCGGCTAATTGGAAACTTAAGGGAGAAATTACGCATATTTTTACTCATTTTTCTTTAAAACTTAACGTCTACTGTGCAGATAATATTCGCGGAATAAAACTTAAAAATGGTTGGTGGTGCGATATCCATCATCTTACCGAAGAAGCACTTCCTACCGTTATGAAAAAAGCCATTGCTATAGCTATTTCTTCTCCTTTTAAATTCAAATAACTTCTCCCTCTGCCAAATAAGAATTGACTACACTAATACTTTATCCACGATTAACATCAATGCAACTTATATAGTATTAGCTTTCAACATCTGTGAGCGTATCATCATTCTTAAACTATCTATCGATTTCAAGAGACCATTTTCTTCATAATACCAAAATGTCCAACCATTACAACTTTGCGAAGCCTGAGCCTTTCTTCCTATCATATGAATAGATCCTGCTTCACCATCATACATAATAGTTCCATCAGCTCTGACAAGAGCAGATACTTCTTTCTTCTTATCATAAAGGATACTTCCAGGATAAAGCAATCCTGCATCCAGCAAGCTAGAAAATGCTATGCGTGGTTCTGCCTTTTTTGTTTTTAAAATTTCTAATTCTGATTTAGCTAAAGGTTTAACTGCAGCAATTCTCTCGGAAGCTGCATCAATATAATGTTGCTCGCGTTCAATTCCTACAAAATCACGACCTAAAAGTTTGGCAACAGCACCTGTTGTTCCCGAACCAAAAAATGGATCAAGAATAACATCACCAGGTTTGCTAGAAGCCATAATGATACGGGCCAGTAAAGATTGAGGCTTTTGTGTTGGATGTAATTTACGTCCTATTTTATCTTTTAAGCGCTCAGCACCTGTACAGAGAGGAAACAACCAATCTGAACGCATTTGTCTATCTTCATTGGCAGCTTTTAAAGCATCATAATTAAATATATATTTTTTATCTTTTTGATCTCGAACAGCCCAAATAAGCGTTTCGTGAGCATTTTGAAAGCGACGCCCTCGAAAATTCGGCATAGGATTATTTTTTCGCCAAATAATATCATTAAGCATCCAAAAACCCAAATCCTGTAATGCTGTACCAACTCGAAAAATATTATGGTAAGATCCAATAACCCAAATTGTCCCATTAGGTTTTAATACACGACGACATGCAAGCAACCATGCACGTGTAAAAGCATCATAAGCAGCAAAACTTTCAAACTGGTCCCATGCGTCATCAACTGCATCAACGCGTGAGTAATCTGGACGATACAAGACACTCTCTAATTGCAAATTATAAGGAGGATCTGCAAAAATTACATCAACAGAATGTTTAGGAAGTTTTTCTAGTACTGCAACACAATCTCCTTTAAAGATTTTATTACGCCACTGCGTCTGTGAAGAAGTACAAGCCTGATTTTTTTGTAGCTGAACAATTGTCATAAAAAACTCAACAATACGAACGGAAATGATCTATAATTAAAATGATTAATTAATCTAATCGTCGTCTATCTTCACAAAATAGAGTAAACGTATCGTTAAGCTAATTTAAATTTATTTTATTCAATGCAAGAAAAATAATTTAATATTGATAAATCTTTATTTTACTCCTTTGTATTATATTGTTCATATTATCAAACTAATGAAAACAATCTTTCAAAATATATCTTTATAAAACGAAAGCCTTTCAATATCATTTTATGAAAATTCTTAAGCGCATTATAATAAGGAATATCTTATGCTACAAATTGATCTTATTATTTTTGATTGTGATGGAGTTTTAGTAGATTCTGAATATCTTGTAGCAAAAATTGGATCACAATTGCTTAAAGAAATCGGATATAAAATATCACCCGAAGAACTAAGCGAACGCTATTCAGGACTTATTTTTCAAGACATTCTAAAAAAAGTTGAACAAGAAATTAAAAAACCAATTTCTGCTAATTTCATAGATAGAATGGCACATCTGTTTCGCATACAAATGAAAACTGAATTACGTATTATTAATGGTGTCAAAGAGGTAATAGAAATTATTAAACCTCATTATCCGTATTGTATTTGCTCAAATGCAAGGAGTGCAGATATAAAAGATATGCTTAACACTGTTAAACTCTATCACTTTTTTGATAACAAAATATTTTCTGCACCCGAAGTTGGAACAAAAAAACCAAAACCTGCACCTGATGTCTTTCTCTTTGCAGCACAAGAATTACGTGTACAACCAGAAAATACTATTGTTGTAGAAGATTCTATTCATGGTGTACACGCTGCTACTTCTGCAGGAATGCGTGTTATCGGCTTTACTGGAGGCTCCCACAGTTATCTTGGCCACTCTAATGCTCTTATAGAAGCTGGCGCTGAAACGGTTATTACAAAACATGCGCATTTACCGGAAACCTTAGAAGCAATGAAAATATGGAAAGATTCACAATAATAAAAAGATATCTCCAACATATATTAGCTCATATACTCTCTCAGTAATTTTTGACTAAAAAATTTAAGAATTACTATTAAAAACTAGGATCTAGTCGTAAAATTTAAGAGCATCCTATCATCATAAAAGGGTAAAGTCATACAAACTAAAAAATGAAAACTATCAAAATAAAAGATAAATTGATACGAATAATTCATAGAGGAATTAATCATTGCAATGAACATTATTAATATCCTTGCATGAATAGTGATCAATAGCATCTATGAAAAACACCTATAAGTAATATAATATCATTCTCTATATCGATGAAAATTGATTTTTTTCTAATTTTGAACATCTATCAACTTGAAAGCCAAAAATTTAAATTAATTTAGACTTCCAAGATTATTGATATTGCAATCTTGAATTAAGCCGTTTCCAAAATAATAAAAAATGACTCAAAAATATTTTTCTCTATCCTTTAACAAAACAAATCATATTCACAAAACTACCTGATAATTGATAGCGTGTCTCAAGACAGCGGTTATCTCACTAATCTACATACAGAAATTGCACTCAAAATCGCTCATCACAATAAATAATCACATATCTTTCATGATGATTACTCTTACTACCGCTCACATTCCTCAATCATCTAATATTACGTTAGTCTTATTCATCTACCATGACTAATTTTTCTAGAAAATCTCATAAATTATGGAAGGCACTTTACAAATCATTGCTAATAATGGAAAAAATAGTAAAAGACTATTTTCTTTAAAATCGCGTGCATCTTATTATAGCTAGCTGCATTTATTTAAGGCAAAAACATTCCAATGCCGTTATATTGTGTATTTGGTTGATTAAATGGAGTAATAATACATGGGTGTAGATATCAGCCGCCTCAGTAATGGTTTGACTATCGCCACACATAAAATGCCACAAATTGAAAGTGTAGCGCTTGGAATATGGGTTAAAGTTGGTTCACGTAACGAAACCTTTACACAACATGGCATTGCGCATCTACTTGAACATATGGCTTTCAAAGGAACAGAAAACCGTACAGCTTTTCAAATCGCAACTGATATTGAAGATGTTGGTGGAGAGATCAATGCTACCACAAGTATTGAAACAACTGCCTATTTTGCACGTGTTCTTAAAAAAGATATTCCCCTTGCTATTGATATTCTAGCCGATATTATGACATGTTCAAAATTTGACGAAGATGAATTAGAACGTGAAAAACAAGTCGTTTTCCAAGAAATTGGCGCTACTTGTGATGTTCCTGATGATATCGTTTTTGACTATTTTACTGAAACCGCCTTTCGTCATCAATCTCTTGGTCGTTCTATTTTAGGAACACAGAAAACGGTTCAATCATTTACATCAGCTGATCTTCACAATTTTATGAAACAACAATATAGTGCAGACCGCATGATCGTAGTTGCTGCAGGATCTGTAGAACATGAAAGTTTTTTGCGCCAAGTGGAAAGTTGTCTTAGCACTTTCCAACCCCATTCAACAGCTCCTTTAGTTAATCTTGCTAATTATACCGGTGGTGACTTTCGCGAATATCGTGATCTAATGGATACGCAAGTTGTACTTGGTTTTGAAGGACGCCCATATCATGCGCATGATTTTTATGCGGCTCAGATTCTTTCAATCATTCTTGGAGGCGGTATGTCATCACGCTTATTCCAAGAAATAAGAGAAAAACGCGGATTATGCTATTCTATTTATGCTTTCCATTGGGGATTTTCAGATACTGGGCTCTTCGGTCTTCATGCTGCTACCGGACAAGAAGGATTAGAAACACTTCTACCAGTTACTCTTGATGAGCTCTATAAAATAAGCAAAAATATTCATATAAATGAACTTCAACGAGCGCAGGCACAATATCGCGCTAATCTTACAATGTCACAAGAAAATCCATCTAGTCAAGCACATCTTATCGCTCGCCAAATGCTCCTTTATGGTAGACCAATTCCAATCTCTGAAATGACTGAATGTGTAGAACTTATTACCTTAGAACAACTCACTGATCTAGCTAAACATCTTTTTATCAATTCTAAGCCAACTTTAGCAGCTGTTGGACCTATTGAACCGCTCATGAATTTTAACGATTTAGTATCAACTCTTTCACCTAATATGAACTCTCTTCTCTAAAAGAAATAAAGAATACACCTTCATAAATTAGATAAAATGATAATTTGATATGCACAAATTACTTTAAAACCCTATCCCCACATATCTTTAATGAAAATTATCACAAAAAATTTTCTTATTAGATTAAATAAGTTTTATCAAAAAAGCGAGCAAAACTGGCTAATGAATACTCCACATAGATAACTTAACCAACAAGAGTATATTGCGTAAAATCTAATAATAAATGGTTAAATAGCTGAATTTTTCCTTTTAAAAAGGACAAAATTCCGTTAATTTTGAGACTCATTAGTACGAGCAGATATCTGATCTATTTTTTGTATAAAATCTGTATGATTTTTTCAAAAGAATAATGACAACCGCTCTTTATAAAAATAACAACTAAATAAAAATAACAACTAATCAAGTGGAAGAATTTTCTCGAAAGTCTCGTTTGAAATTCAAGAGCTTCAAATACTGAGAGTGAGGCAACGTGAAGAGTTTTGGTAAAATAATCAATACCGTTCTTGTCATAATCATTAGTCTTTTTGTATGCCTTTCATCAGTACAAGCAATCGAACCAATCAAAATTTCTCCTCAGGATATAGCTCTTGATTTGTCCAAAGCTATTGAAATTCATCACACCAATAACCCTATCTTCCAAACCAGCACAGCACCAGGGCCAGATGGTATTATATGGCGTATTGAAGTACAAGCAAAAAGTGAAAATTTTTCTGGAAACTGGGCAGTATTTTCCCTTGCAAATCCAACAGATGAACAAATTGACCGTCTAATTGTTGTTCCCCATTATCGTATGGCTCATTCAGGTTTTCTTTGGCCGGATCTTGGATCAGTACGGATCCAATCTATAACTCCAAGTGCAGGTTTTTCTCTTGATCGTCAAACGAATGCAAATGCAGATATTTTTCGTATCACTCTTAATCCTAACACTGTGATTACATTTGTTGCAGAATTAAGCTCTAAAAATCTACCACAGATCTACTTATGGCAACCTGAAGCTTACAAAGATACCATTAATTCTTATACACTTTATCATGGCATTCTTCTTGGTATATCAGGACTTTTAGCGCTCCTATTAACTATTTTATTTGTCGTTCGTGGAACAAGTCTTTTCCCTGCAACAGCTGCTGTTGCTTGGGCTGTTCTTTTTTACATTGGTATTGATTTCAATTTTTGGAATAAACTCTTTGCAATTACACCAATAACAGAACCAATTTGGCGTGCTGGTACAGAAGTTGCACTTGCTGCAACACTCTTTACTTTTCTGTTTACTTATCTTTGCCTTAATCGTTGGCATTATCACTTTAGCTATGGTGCAATTATATGGATTATATCTTTCTGCGGACTAGGAGCATTTGCTATTTATGATCCTACTAGAGCAGCTGGAATTGCTCGCTTATCATTTGGACTTACAACCATACTTGGTATTATATTGATCAGCTATTTTTCAATCCGTAAATATGACCGTGCAATCATGCTTATTCCAACATGGTTGTTAATTAGCTTTTGGTCTCTTGAAGCTTATGCATGCATAATAGGATATTTAGATAATGATATTGTTCCACAAGCTCTAGCTGGAGGACTGGTGCTGATTGTTCTTCTTATCAGCTTTCTTGTCATGCAACAAACGTTTTCTAATGATGCTTTCCATGAGGGCATTTTTTCCGATCTCGAACGACAAGTTCTGGCAGCTAGAGGAGCTGGAAGTATTATTTGGGACTGGAATGTCGAGCGTGACCGGATTGTTGTTCACCCAGATATGACAAGCCTTTTTGGTAAGCACGCCCGCAAACTCAACGGTACTATGAACGACTGGATTTTAGCCTTGCATTATGATGATCGCGAACGCTTTCAGGCTGTTTTAAATATCATTCTTGAAAATAAAACAGGACGGATTGATCAGATTTTTCGGATCTCCTCCGGTGGTGGTCATTATCATTGGTTTTCTCTCCGTGCACGCCCAGCTATACAAAAAGACGGAAAAATTACCCGTGTTATCGGAAGCATTCTCAATATTACCAATCACAAAAAAGCCGAAGAACGTTTACTACACGATGCAATTCATGACAGCTTAACCGGTCTTCCTAACCAACAAATTTTCCTCGATAGATTACAAAATTATAGCTCTTTAGCTAAAGCAAATATAAAAATTAAACCAACAATTTTTATGATTGATTTTGATAATTTTCGTCAAATTAATCATAAACTAGGTATAGCGGTTGGGGACACAGTCCTCTTGATAATTGCACGTCGTTTAAGCCGCCTTATTAACCTGCAAGACACCTTATCACGCCTTTCCGCAGATCGTTTTGCAATTATTTTACTCAGCGAAACAGAACCCAAAAAAATTGCAATGTTCGCAAATCATCTGCTCAAAACAATTTCAGCACCCATTACTCTTGAAGAAAAAACTATAACGCTTTCCACATCCATTGGCCTGGCTACATGGAGTGATAACAAATCAACTGCTCAAAATATTTTCAATGACAGTGAACTAGCAATGATCCATGCAAAACAAATGGGTGGTAATCACATTGAACCTTTCCGCCCGAGTTTTCGTACTTTAGATCTCGAACATAACAATATCAAAAAAGACATTCATCATGCTATCGAACGTAATGAAATAAAAATCCTCTATCACCCTATTCTTAATTTATCAGATGGAAACATTATTGGTTTTGAAACAATCGTAGAATGGCAACACCCCAATCATGGAAATTTAAATATCCACGATTTTATTAAAATCGTAGAAAGTGAACAACTCATTATGGATTTAGTACAATTCATCGTTGATCGCGCGCTCGTAGATCTTATAAATATACAAGAAAAATGTGCTAAACATCCTTTCTTTATCTCTATCAATTTGCCAAGTGCAGAAATGATTCATCCTGATTGTATACGTCAAATACGCTCTGCTCTTCTTCGCAATCCGGTTAGTAAAGGACGATTGATGATAGAAATATCTGAGCTTGTTTTAAGAAAAAATCCTGAACAATCAGCTCATTTTTTTGAAGAGATTAAAGCACTAGGAATGAATCTAGCATTAGATAATTTTGGAACAGGTTATTCATCACTTACATATCTTGTCCGTTATCCATTCGACATGGTTAAATTAGATCGTTCACTTATCTCTATCGATTCACATAAGAAAAAACTTGTACTTAAATCAATTATCAGAATGGCTACTGATCTTAATTTACAAATCATAGCAGAAGGCGTAGAAAATGAAAAAGAAGCTATTTTCTTACGACAAGAAGGTTGTAAGTATGTTCAAAGTACGACCGTCACTAAACCAATTGCTGTTGAAGAATTGATTGCTCTTGTTCAAAACCACTTCTCTCATACCTATAATTAAGAAATGTTACAAAATGAATGACTATGCATGACCTGGTTTAGAAATAAGAGAAGTTGGACTAATTCCCATGCGAATAAGGCTTTCATCATACTTACTACTGATATCACTTTCAAAAAGAAAGCTAGGAGATGTAGGACTAATCAACCAACCATTTGCATAAATCTCTGTTTCAAGCTGTCCTGCTTTCCATCCGGCATACCCCAAAGCTATAAGAGCATGTTCAGGCCCCCTCTCACAACTCATGGCTTTTAATACACCAAGGGTTGTAGTAAGACAAATTTTGTCTGTAACAGAGATAGTTGCTTCACAAGCATAATCATCTGAATGCAGTACAAAACCACGAGACGTATCAATAGGTCCACCACAGCGTATTGGAAATTTTTTTATTGGCTCGGAAAGATAATTTTTTTGATTTTGGTTAATTACACCCAGTTGAAGCAAAAGTTCAGGAAAATTAATATCATGTAACTGATTAAGAATAATTCCCATAGCACCAGCATTAGAATGGGCACAAATGTAGATAACAGAACGAACAAAGCGCTTGTCATTCATTCCAGGCATTGCTATGAGCAACTGTCCATTTAGAAACCCTTCATGCTGTTTCATAATTTGATAGCCTCCATAATTCAATTTTTTGACTTCAATTAAGTCAGTATCAGTAGAGAATAAAGATCAAATGAAAAAATTGCAAATATTTCAAAATTTACAAAAAATTCCAAATCGTTTTCAGAAAAATCTCTTATTAATTTTGAAAATAATATTTGTATTTTTAGGATTTTTCTACTTTCTTGTTAATTCTCAAGCAGAACAAAAACCATATCTTATTGCAACACCTTGGCATGAATCAGAGGGTGGCTATGCTAGATTAGCTATAACTTCATCTTCTCTTTCTGAGACAAAAAGCGGCATTATTGAAATTACGTTAAAACCAAAATGGAAAACCTATTGGCGAAATCCCGGAAATTCGGGGATGGCACCCTTTTTTAATTTCAACCAACAAGTCTCTTATGAAATTTTTTATCCTACACCACAACTCTATACAACAGAAAATGATTGGTCATTAGGTTATAAAAATAAAGTCGTACTACCCTTTAATATCTCTGGTTCAGATGAAAATCTAAGTGGTTCTTTAACCCTTGGAATGTGTAATGAAATTTGTATCCCCTTTACTATCGATTTTAATTTTTCCTCATCGACTCAAAATAATACATCTCTTTCTCTATCCTTATTAAAAAAAGCCCAAGATGCTTTACCCCGTACAGCCGATAATGCATTTAAAATACATGCTGAAAAAAATGGAAATACCCTCTTAATAAAAATAAAAAATAATAAAATAATCACACCTTCTGCTCTCTTTTTAGATGGAAAAACAATACAGATTGGACCAGCAAAAAAAATAAGCGATCACCAGGGATATACGGTCTTCAGTGCTCCAATATATTTTGATTCAGATGAATTAAATGAAACAGTTTTTTATACTATTTCTTACCAAGATCATGCCTTCAGTGGAACATTTGCAATAAACACATAATCAAACCGTACTGTCATTCCATGAGATAAAAAATTATATCGAAAAACAGCCATTTTCACGATATTCAGTAATTGCTTTACGTGCAAGTGCGTCTGCGCGCTCATTATCTGGATGACCTGCGTGTCCTTTTATCCAGTGCCATCTGATATCATGTTGAGAACAAGCATAGTCAAGGGCTTGCCATAACTCCATATTTTTAACAGGATTTTTCGATGCAGTACGCCAATTATTTTTTTTCCATCTCTCAACCCAGGTAGAAATCCCGTTACGCACATAAGCTGAATCCGTATAAAGATCAACCAAACATGATTCCTTCAGAGCATTTAACGCGCGAATCGCCGCCATAAGTTCCATCTGATTATTGGTCGTATATACTTCTCCACCATAAAGCTCACGTTCATGACCATTCCAGCGTAAAATTGCTCCCCATCCTCCCAAACCAGGATTTCCTGAACAAGCACCATCTGTATAAATTTCAACAACTTTTTTTCGATTTAACATAACAAAAACAAAACTCTATCTCAGCCAACAAGTTCACATTACTGCAAAAATAAAGTTCAAACCAATATTTTAATGATTTTTTTGAAGAACAAAACTATCAAGAAATTCATCTCGTTAATTTTAGAAAGGTATAAGTAAAAAGCATAAAGCCACATTACGTTATAACCTATCAAGCAGCAATAACATACATTAAAATTGCAAAACTATATCTCCTTTCCAATACAACAAATTATAATATTATTACCTTTTAAAACAATTCTTATAACAAGAAAGGCTATATCGGATATAAATGCTGTACAGAGATATATAAAAGATAAATTATTTTCTAAAAAATGCTTGTCATAAACATTAAAGCGAATAGTCACTCTATTTTATAAAACTCTAGATTTCCAACATCCTCTCTTTTCCTTGTTTTTAAAAGCAAACCTATTGAGTAACGTGGTTTAAATGCCTTAGATTATATCCCCTATAATTGCGCCTATTTTTCTTTTATTTGATGAACACTGTTATCGTTATTTTCATCTTTCAGTACTTCTGCTCGTCCTTTAATAAAAGCTATATCTTGAGAAGATAGGCTGATATCACGTAATTCACGATTCACTAAAAATGTTTCCGTTTCAACTAAAGTTTCAGCCAATTCTATTGTAACATCATAACGTGCACGAAACGCTGTGATGATTTCATCAACAATAATTTCAGGAGCTGACGCTCCTGCTGAAAGACTAATGACTGAAAGAATACCTAGATTATCAAAATCAATTTCATTAGCACGCTGAATTAAAATAGATTGACGCGCACCAAATTTCTCAGCAACTTCCACCAAACGTCTAGAATTAGATGAATTCGGTGAACCAACAATTAAAAATAAATCACTTCCTAACGCTGCTGCCTTAACAGCATCTTGCCGATTAGTGGTAGCGTAACAAATTGATTCAGCCGCTGGAGCTGCTAACGCAGGAAAACGTTGTTTTAATATATTAAGAATCTCTGCTGTATCTTCAACAGAGAGTGTTGTTTGTGTTACAAATCCTAATTTATTTGGATTATTTGGTTGATAATATAAAGCATCTTCTACCGTTTCAATCAATGTAACATTCTCTTCTTCAAGCTGCCCCATAGTTCCAATTACTTCAGGATGACCAGCATGACCAATCAATATAACATGACGGCCATGACGTTGATGACGAATTGCTTGCTTATGGACTTTAGAAACTAATGGACATGTCGCATCAAGATAAAATAGATTGTAACGAACAGCATCTTCTAGTACAGACTTTGGTATACCATGAGCAGAAAACACAACAGGTCGACTACGATGCCCTTCAGGTATCTCACAAAGTTCTTCAACAAAAATGGCTCCTCGTTGCTGCAATCCCTCAACAACATAGCGGTTGTGTACAATTTCATGACGGACATATACTGGAGAACCATATTTTTTCAATGCAAGAATAACAATCTGGATAGCACGATCAACACCAGCACAAAACCCGCGTGGCCCACAAAGGCGAATTGTTAAAGGAGGCAGTACAGACACAATTGATCCTTAATATCCATAAAGTTTCACCCCAACTACCACATATCACTGCAATATATCATTGTTACTTTATAAACAAAGAGTATAAAGAGAAAAACTAGACGATTCCTATTTCCTATTAAGACTGCTAATCATCATTTATCTAAAAAATGGTGCAATAAACACTAGCCACAACTTCTTTTTTCACGAAATAAAGCATTAATAAATCACCATTCTTGCTAAGATCAGAAAAACGACTGTACATACCACATAAATCCTTGATCAGTAAAACCTAATTAAGGACCTTTATATCATGACCTTCTCATACCAGAGATAGACTAATGGAATGAATACCCACAAGGTCCCTCATCTTGAAATAAATATATTGATTTTATTAGGAAAACGTGGGCCCGGAGGGACTCGAACCCCCAACCAAGCGGTTATGAGCCGCTGGCTCTAACCAATTGAGCTACAGGCCCCACAGAGATTTTCTCTAAACTAAAATATCCTATTATATAAACTAAAATATCCTATTATACAAGAGCTTGCTTTAATTATACTTCGTCTTTTTTTCTTTCTTCTCGTTTTTTTTTCTTTCAGCGCCCTAATTCCTTTACAATAAATACAAAAAATGGGAAAGTAATAGAATATATATATATTATAAGGATTGAACATGACTAAAATGATTTTCCAACTGTTGAAGGTCTACCGAATTAAGTTGTCGATATTGACTGTATTATCTCTACTCACTACTTCATGCTTCGTACATGCGGAAGAAACAATAAAAAATGCACCAACAATTACAGTTACAGCAACCGGTGAAAACCAAGCAACACCAGACATGGCGATTATCAATCTAGCCGTTGTGACTCATGATACGACTGCTCAAAAAGCATTAGCAGCGAATAATAAATTTATGAATGATATTTTAGATACTTTTAAAAATAATGGCATTCAAGCAAATGACTTGCAAACATCAGGCTTATCTATTTACCAAACGAACTCAGATAAAAAACAAGAAAAAAAGAACAATGAAATAACTTATCATGTTTCAAATTCTTTAACAGTAAATATCCGTAATCTGGCCAATGCTGGTAAAATATTTGATCAAGCAATGGCACTTGGTGTGAATTCTGTTAATGGAATTACCTTTACCAATGCCGATACAAAGCCATTATATAAAGAAGCACGTAAAAAAGCTGTTATTGAAGCTATTGCAAAAGCAGAAACCTTAGCTCAAGCAGCCAACGTGAAATTAGGAAAGATTATTACAATTAATGAAAGTAATAACGAATATTATCCAACACCACGCCTTATGAGTAGAGCACAATCTGCAAGCTATGCAGATACAAACTTTTCAGGAGGTGAATTGAATTATCATGTTAGTGTCACTATAACATTTGCTATAGACGACTAATCATCAATCATTGAGTAAAATAATTATATCATCGGTTTTTATAAAGAATTCCGGTGATATATTGATAATAAGATTCCGTAGATGATAATTCATCGTCATGAATTTTAATCTGCTCACGTGCAGAAAATTGAGTTTGATGTACCGTTTGAAAATCTTTTGAGATTAATGGATGCCACCACGGAAGATCTTTACCCTCACTCACCAACCTGTAAGCACAACTTTCTGGCAACCAACGAGCTGTTTTAATCGTAGCAATATCTAATAATATACAATCTGAAATAATTGATTTACGGTGAGTATAATTTTTACATTGACAAGTATCTTTATCTAAAAGACGACAAGCAATACTCGTTGCATAAATGTCACCAGTATCGTCATCTTCTAATTTATGCAAGCAACAACACCCACAACCATCACAAAGACTTTCCCACTCAGTAACAGACATTTCCTCTAATTTTTTCCTTTTCCAAAAAGGAAGTTCCTTACTCATAAACAGGATCTACTTTTTTCATAAGACAATTCTTTTAAAGGATAAAATCAATAAAATTTGATCTAGTACGCACAACATATTTTTATTTATCTTTTAAAAACGCTGTTCTTTTTAATTAAGAATCAAGAAAGCTCCGTAATTTGCGTGAACGGCTAGGATGTTTCAACTTACGAAGTGCCTTTGCTTCAATCTGACGAATACGCTCGCGGGTCACTGAAAATTGTTGGCCAACTTCCTCTAATGTATGATCAGTATTCATTCCAATACCAAAACGCATTCTTAAAACACGCTCCTCACGTGGTGTTAATGAAGCAAGAACGCGCGTTGTTGTATCTCGTAAATTAGCCTGAATAGCCGCATCAATTGGTAACAATGCATTTCTATCTTCAATAAAATCACCTAAATGAGAAGCATCTTCATCACCAACAGGTGTTTCAAGTGAGATAGGTTCCTTCGCAATTTTAAGCACTTTTCGTACTTTTTCTAACGGCATAGAAAGCTTGCTAGAAAGTTCTTCTGGGGTTGGTTCACGTCCAATTTCATGTAAAATTTGGCGTGATGTACGAACAATTTTATTAATTGTCTCAATCATATGAACAGGAATACGAATAGTCCGTGCCTGATCAGCGATAGACCGTGTAATCGCTTGACGTATCCACCACGTCGCATAAGTTGAAAACTTATATCCACGCCGATATTCGAATTTATCAACGGCCTTCATCAAACCGATATTGCCTTCCTGAATAAGATCAAGAAATTGTAAACCACGATTAGTGTATTTTTTAGCAATGGAAATAACAAGACGCAAATTAGCTTCCACCATTTCCTTTTTAGCGATATTCGCTTCACGCTCCCCTTTCTGTACTTGCGTAACAATTCGACGAAATTCACTAATTGAAATAGCAGTTTCTTGCGCGAGATTTTGTATTTCATTACGCAAACTCTGAATGACTTTAGCTTCACAAGTTGAAAATTCTTTCCAACCACGTCCTGATAAAGTTGCAATATAATTAACCCAATCAGCGTCCAATTCACGACCTTGATATTCTCTTAAGAAATCTTCATGCCCAATCCCATAGTTACTAGCAAGCCTCTTCAACTTACCTTCGCTCTGTATCAACCGCTTATTGATATCATATAATTGCTCAACTAATGCCTCAATACGGTTTTGATTTAAAGAAAGAGATTTTACTGCTTGGATTAAAGCATCTTTCAATTCAGTATATTGTTTTCTTTGTTCCGATGAAAGAGGTTCTGCCTTACGATGTGATAAACTGCTTTCAACTTGTTGATCTTGTAGCTCACGTAATTTTACATAAGTTTCAGCGATAAAATCTAAAGTCTCCACAACCTGAGGACACAACTCATGCTCCATTGCTGCAAGCGATAAATTAACTTCGTCATCTTCTTCGTCATCATCTTCGCCCCCTATCTCTTCTCCAAGATCATTCATATCACGCATGCTAGAAGATGATGTTTCTTCTTTTATTTTTTTGACTTCACTTTCATCAATAATAGGAGCCTGCTTCGCTTCTGGACCAGAATAAGTCATCTCAAGATCAATAATTTCACGCAGAAGAATACGCTGCTCTTGCAACTCTTCACGCCAAATAATTAAAGCTTGAAATGTTAAAGGGCTCTCACAAAGACCGGAAATCATCGTTTCACGTCCAGCCTCAATACGTTTAGCGATAGCAATCTCACCCTCACGCGAGAGTAATTCAACGGCTCCCATTTCACGCAAATACATACGAACTGGATCATCAGTTCGGTCGGCTACTTCACGTTTAGATGTTGTTGCAACCGCATAATTTGTGGCTTCTACTAAATCGCCACCTTCTACTGTAATTTCTTCCTCATATTGTCCAGATTCAATTTCATCTTCATCATCTATAACGCTAATACCCATCTCAGAGAACATTGCCAATATATCTTCAATTTGCTCAGACGTGAATTCTTCAGAAGAAAGAGCTGCATTCAACTCATCCATCAACACGTAGCTATTTTTTTTGGCAAGTTTCATCATTTTTTTGATAGCATCATCGGAAAAATCAAGAAGAGAACCATCCGAGCTTACTTTGCCCATTTCTTCCACATTATCTTTTTGTTTAACCTTTGTTGCCATACTGTTAACTCCACTTGATCACTAGGTAGGTTCGTGTGATCAGCTTATTATTCTTACTTAGCGCATTAAAATTTTTATATGCACTGTTTACAGGATTAATCTTTTATTCAAAAAGACACACTTTTATACACACCTTTTCACGCAAAATCACGGGAATACTATAGAGATCAACCCAATACATCTCAGTCTTTCTGAGATAATATCTGCACCACATAGTAAGAACCAATTTCCCGCTTTTCCTAAAATTTAGTCATTATTCTTCACAAAAACGTCATTTCAATAATTAAGGCTTTTATATCAGACTTCGTGACTGATTCGCTTTTAAAAAGCGAATCATTTTATTCTATTTTGGTTTGCCCTCATCTATTTTTTCGCAAAACCAAGATCCGAATCCCTCAATTAAAGCCTCTGTTGCCTGTGTTCGTTCCAATTCAGCTTTCACCTCACGAAGTAGATCAAAAACTTCATCTCTAGGATTTTTTATGAGTTCCTCTTCGATATCTTGTAGTCTTTTATGTAGGTGGTGTTCTTGAAGATGCAAGTAGATAGCTTGTTTTAATACAGCACGAGCATCTTCTACAGGAGCACCTCCAAAAGTAATCCGCATACCAACTCTTTGCACAAGGTTATCTATATGCTCTAAAATACTTTTTTTCCCTTTTTCTTCTAAAAGTACAGTCATTGTTTCTTTATCACATAACTGTTGATTTCCAAGAATTTCCAACATGGACTGATGCAAACTCATTAATTGATCATTTTTTAATTCTAATTCTGCAAAAACGTCAAAATTCTCGTACCACAGTTCAGGATAATAAGCTAAAATCAGCAAAATAACTGCTTCACGCAAAGGAATGAAATGTTTTGAACTACGAACTATATTAGAATTTTCTAATGCAGAAAAAGATTGGTCTTTAAACATTCCATCTTTTTGATTTTGAATATATTCTCCTTGCTTCTTTTGCTTTAATAAAGATGAACGAAAAAACGCAAAGAGCCGTCTTTTGATATCTTGAAAATAATAACGATGTATATCTTTATCCTTAATTGTTGCTATCTGTTGTTTTAGTTCTCGCTCCAATGCAGCGCGTGCTTCTGGAGTTGTAAAATGTTTTCCGGAAGTAGCACGCCACCATAAAAGCTCAATCAATGGAATTGCTTTTTGAACAAAAGAAGAAAAAAGATGCGCATCTCCTGTACGAATAATTTCATCTGGATCTTTACCATTTGGCAATAAAACAAAACGCACAGACTTTCCTGCTTTTAAAAGAGGAAGTACACGATCAGCAACACGGAAAGCAGCTTTTAAACCGGCATTATCTCCATCAAAACACAAAATCGGATCAGACTCCATTTGCCATAAAAGTTCAATTTGCGTTTCTGTTAATGCTGTTCCTAAAGGGGCAACTACTTTTTCAAAACCAACCTTAGTTAAAGCAATGACATCCATATAGCCTTCAACAACCAGAACAGAACATGCTTCTTTTTTTTCTGAGGCACGGCTATTTTTACGGACAGATGCCGCATTATAAAGCATATTACCCTTATGAAAAAGAACCGTTTCAGGACTGTTTAAGTATTTTGCTCGTGCATTTTTATCTAACGAACGCCCCCCAAAAGCAACCACACGGCCACGTAAATCTTCAATAGGGAATATAATGCGATTTCTAAATCGATCATAGGGAGTAGAAATATCTTCACCGGATATAAGGAGGCCACAATCCTCCATTTGCTTTAGTGAAATACCACGCGCACTCAACGCATCTTTCAAAGTTGTACGTCCTATCGGAGCAAAACCAATCTGAAAACGCTTTGCAAGTTCTAATGTAACACCACGTTCATCAAGATAATGGCGTGCTTGGGCACCAATTTGATGATGTAAGTTATTTTGAAAAAAATCCGTCGCTATTTTCATAACATCATAAAGATCATTTTTTTTCATTTCATCTTTATGATTTTGTAAATCAAAGGCAGGTAATTTCATACCTGCAAAATTAGCCAAACGCTCTACAGATTCCGAAAAGCGCAATCCATCAAGTTCGCAAAGAAAGGTAAAAATATCACCGCTTGTATTACAACCGAAACAATAATAACGACCCCGACGATCATCACAATGGAAACTTGGAGTCTTTTCACCATGAAATGGACAACAGCACCAAAAATCACCACGTGAAGGTTTACTTTTTTTTTGATCAAATATCACCCTTTGACCAATAACCACTGAAATTGGCAACCTAGCGCGAATCTCATCAAGAAAATCAGGCGGAATACGCATTATCTCTCACAGAGTTTAAAAATTCTTTATTTGCATTTTAGTTACTTTGAAGCATAATTCCAATACTTCATCTTAAATAAGAAATGAATAATCAAAATGGAGATAAAGTACAGTGCCTAAATTTCTTGTTCAATATCCATCACTAGAAATGGTTTCTTGGTTAGTCGTTCTGATTCTTATTGCACTTTTAGTTAATTTTTTAACACGTATCTTACTTATTCGCGGAAAAAAACACCTCACTGCGTTCCTCCATCACAATACAATTACTGATATTGAAAATATTACTAAGTACATAGCTCATATTGCGTCGGCTTTTATTCTTTCAACTGGCATCAATTTTATATCTACATTGCCCAATATTCTCAGTACAATTATCCGAAATGTCTCCAATGCCTTTATCATTTTTATCGTTGCTTTAACAATTTCTGCTCTTTTTAATATCATTAATACCTTTTATGAACAAAGACCTGCAGCAAGGTTAAAGCCAATAAAAGGGTACATTCAAATAGCTAAAATTGCACTTTTTACGCTTACTGCTATTTTTATATTGGCCACATTAATAGACCGATCGCCTCTTATTCTTTTTTCTGGTCTTGGTGCAATGGCAGCTGTTTTGATTTTGATCTTTCAAGACACATTACTTTCTCTTGTTGCAGGAATTCAAATCTCATCTACCGATATGGTACGTGTTGGAGATTGGATTGAAATTCCTAATCTTGGTGCAGATGGTGATGTCATTGAAATTGCCCTTCATACTGTAAAAGTTCAAAACTTTGATAAAACAATTACCACAGTTCCCATCCGTAAACTGGTAACTGATCCTTTCAAAAATTGGCGTGGTATGCAAGAATCAGGTGGTCGACGTATCAAACGATCTTTATTTATTGATCAAGCAAGTATCCGCTTTCATACAAAAAAAGAAGAGGAATATTTAGCACGATTTAATCTCCTAGAAAACTACTTTGCACAAAAAATACCTGAAATTAATGAATGGAATACTCGCTTAGAAAAAAATCATGATATACCAGCAAATACTCGCCGTTTAACTAATATCGGTACTTTTCGGGCTTACGTATTATCTTATTTAAGAGAGCATCTAAATGTCAAAAAAAACGCAACTGTAATGACACGGCAATTACCTCCTACGCCGAATGGTTTACCTTTAGAAATTTATTGCTTTACGAATACCACCATTTGGGAAGAATACGAACAAATTCAAGCTGATATCTTTGATCACCTTTATTCTGTTCTTCCTGACTTTGGCCTTAAAATTTTCCAAAATCCATGTGGTTATGATTTAACACGCGCAAGCTATAATGTTAAAAATACATTAAAAACAAAATAATGAACTTTAATCACGTTTATTCTTTTAAAAAACTTGTCGCTATAAAATAACAATCTATTCAATTAAAAAGAACGAAGAATACTCCAAAATTCTTATCTAAGAGATCCTTTTGCATAAATAAATAGCTAATCCTTCATTTTTTTGAAAGAATAATTATCTTTTCTGTATAGATTGAATTCAATCATTGCTTAAGAAAATCAACACAAAAAACCATCATAAAGCTTTAAACAACAAGCTCTCTTTAAATAACACAATGCATAATTCTTGACCTTGAAACAACTTACTCTAATTTCTACTGCAGTTAAACATAACAGTTTAAGTTTAGACATAGGAGAGTGGAATGGAAAATACATATATCAGTTGGATCTTGGCTATTATTATTGGTGGACTTTCAGGTTGGATTGCACAATATTTTATGAACAGCCGAACAGGGATGTTTTTAAATATTATCTTAGGTGTTGTTGGTTCTGCATTAGCCAGTTTCCTTCTAAGCTTTTTAGAAATCAATTTTGCTGGTTGGCTGGGTTATCTCATTTCAGGTTTTATTGGAGCCTGCATCCTTATATGGATTGGCAGAAAAGTTCGATCATAAAATAGTGTTCTCTATTGCCTTTTAAAGCAAATAAAACTCTATTTTTGTTGTGAAACTGTAACAATAACAACTCGGGGCATAATTGTCCCGTTTACAGCTTTTTACAGCATTACCGATTATAAACAATGACGCCTTGCAGAGCGTTCTTTACCATATCTCTATTTTTCCAACTTGTATATTGAATTTTCTTTCAAATCTAACAAAACCCTATGTAATGGTTTTCTCATTATTCCAATAAGACAAAGCCCATAACTCCTCACTGTTTTTTTTGCTTCATTCTAAGGAATTAATGTCTCTAAATAGTTTTAGAAAACTCAAATCTGGATCTTTACCTCTTTATAAAATATCCTTATACTTTAACTCTAAGTAAAAATTACAATGTATAGCATTAATTATAGTTGCGTGGTTTTTGCGTGACTTTGAGTATTACGCCTTCAAATAGCAAATTGTGAGCCCAAACAATGACACAAACCATCTCGCTTCCCAGTCCTTGGAGCACAAATAAGCCTACAGCTCTTTTAGTATTAGCCGATGGTACAGTAATCGAAGGTAAAGGTGCGGGTGCTACAGGAATTGTTGAAGCTGAAGTATGTTTTAATACCGCCATAACAGGCTATGAAGAAATCCTCACAGATCCATCATATACAGGACAAATCGTTAATTTCACTTTTCCTCATATTGGTAATGTAGGCACTAATCGAGAAGATATTGAAGATCTTACACCTCTCAATTACCATGGTGCAGTTGGTGCTATTTTCAAAGCAGATATTACTGGTCCTTCTAACTACCGTGCACATGAAAATCTAAATCAGTGGCTTAAAGAACGAAAAATTATTGCACTTTACGATATTGATACACGAGCATTAACCACTCTTATCCGTGAAAAAGGTGTACCCAATGCGGTCATTGCCCATGATCCAAATGGAAATTTTGATATTAATGCTTTAAAAAAGCGTGCACAAAAATGGTCTGGTCTTATCAATCTTGATCTTGCAAAAGAAGTAACGTCAAAACAATTAATAGAATGGAATGAAAACCCGTGGATATGGAATAAAGGATATAGTGTAAATAGCAAACGTAATTTTCACATTGTTGCAATTGATTATGGCATTAAACGCAATATTCTTCGCCTTATATCGGCCTTGGGTGCACACATAACTATTGTGCCAGCATCTACAAATGCAAATGAAATTTTATCTATGAATCCCGACGGTATTTTCCTTTCTAATGGTCCAGGAGACCCAATTGCTACAGCCAAATATGCTGTTCCAACCATCAAAACATTCATTGATTGCAACATACCACTTTTTGGCATATGCCTTGGTCATCAGCTGCTGTCTCTTGCCGTGGGAGCGAAAACTATAAAAATGCATCAAGGGCATCATGGCGCCAATCACCCTGTTAAAGACTTTACTACTGGCAAAGTCGAAATTGTATCAATGAATCATGGTTTCACCGTAGATAAAACATCGCTACCACAACATGTTGAAGAGACACATATTTCTCTCTTTGATGGTTCAAACTGCGGCATTCGAATTATCGAAAAACCGATTTTTTCTGTTCAATATCATCCTGAAGCTTCGCCTGGACCTCAAGATAGTCATTATCTTTTTCACCATTTTCGCAACTTGATTATGGATTATAAAAAATAACCTAATCATATAGTTTTAGTATTTAGACTTTCTTTATCATTCGTATAAAGGCTTGTATTTTCTGCAAACTGGTATGAATAAGTCCCGACCATTTATCAAAGATACTTTATTAGACATGTAATTATAAAAAGATAATTTACCATAAACTCCTATAACTCTAAATACAGTGCTATCGTTATTCTTAAACCTATCTAGTACAAAATCCACCTAAACAGTATTACAGCCAAAGCTAGCTTTATAGTTATATTTTAAAAAACGTTATATTTGAAATATCATAATACTAATCACCAAGGCATACACAAAAAAACGTATTTACTAATGTATAATATAATAATGCTTCAAAACATATTTTTACAATACATGTTAGATTAACAAAAATAACGCTTTATATATCTTCTATTTCAGCTAACATTGCTGAAATCAACTCATGCTTTCATCTTTTGCGTTTGAAAATTATTTAACCATTATTTATAAGAGCACACTGTTTTCAAGCATTATCCCCAAAGAAAAAATATAAAAAAGTATTTTATGGATTACTTTCTTTATCTATTAACCTATAAAACGAGTTTAGCCAACATTCTAATTTCTGCCTACCGCAACTACGCATAGGTGCTTGCTATAGGAAAAAGCCATGCCAAAACGCACAGATATAAAATCTATTCTTATCATTGGAGCAGGACCTATTATTATTGGTCAAGCATGTGAATTTGACTATTCAGGAACACAAGCCTGTAAAGCTTTAAAAGAAGAAGGCTACCGAATTATTCTGGTGAACTCTAATCCTGCCACCATTATGACTGATCCGGATTTGGCAGATGCGACCTACATCGAACCAATCACTCCAGAAATAGTTGCTAAAATTATTGCTCATGAACGTCCAGACGCACTTTTACCAACCATGGGAGGACAAACAGCACTTAATACTGCTTTATCCTTAAAGCGCATGGGAATTTTAAATCGCTACAATGTTGAAATGATCGGTGCCAATGCTGACGCTATTGATAAGGCAGAAGATCGTGCTCTATTTCGCAAAGCAATGGCAAAAATTGGTTTAGAAACACCGCGTTCTATGTTAGCGAATGCAACTGAGCTCAAAGAAGAAGATCGTCGATTATATGAAAAAGCATATAATAAACTTAAAAATGAACTTTCTGGCGATGCACTTGATCAAGCATTAGAAAAGCTTGAGCAAGATTGGAATAATGCAGAAGCCAATCGCAAACAACATTATATAGCTCATGCCACCGCAAAAGCGGTTCAAGCTCTTGATATTATTGGACTTCCAGCCATTATCCGTCCCTCATTTACACTTGGTGGTACAGGGGGCGGCATTGCGTACAACCGCTCTGAATTTTACGAAATTATCGAACGTGGACTTGAAGCTTCACCAACAACAGAAGTGTTGATTGAAGAAAGTATTCTGGGATGGAAAGAATACGAAATGGAAGTTGTTCGTGATCACAAGGATAACTGTATCATTATCTGTTCCATTGAAAACATTGATCCTATGGGTGTTCATACCGGTGACTCTATCACTGTTGCTCCTGCTCTTACTTTAACCGATAAAGAATACCAAATTATGCGGAATGCCTCAATTGCTGTGCTCCGTGAAATTGGGGTTGAAACCGGTGGATCTAACGTACAATTTGCCGTCAATCCTGAAAATGGCCGCTTAATTGTTATTGAAATGAATCCACGCGTTTCTCGTTCTTCAGCGCTTGCTTCAAAAGCCACCGGTTTTCCAATTGCAAAGGTAGCAGCTAAATTAGCAGTTGGTTATACACTTGACGAATTAAAAAATGATATTACGGGCGGTGCAACACCAGCATCATTTGAACCTTCTATTGACTATATCGTCACCAAAATCCCTCGTTTTGCCTTTGAAAAATTTCCTGGTTCATCGCCTGTCTTAACTACCGCAATGAAATCTGTTGGAGAAGTTATGGCAATCGGTCGTACTTTCCAAGAATCTTTACAAAAAGCACTCCGTGGACTTGAAACAGGTCTTACGGGTCTTGATGAAATCATAATCCCTGAACACGCTGAAGGTGATGAAAAAAATTCTATTCGTTCGGCTATTGCTATCCCAAGTCCTGATCGTTTACGTTATGTAGCGCAAGCGATGCGTATGGGTTTATCCCTGAATGAAATCCATCAAATAAGCAAAATTGACCTATGGTTTTTGGAACAAATAGCGTCCATCATCGAAACAGAACAACGTATTCGTGTCCATGGACTTCCCCATGATGCAGATAATTTACGCATGTTAAAAGCTATGGGTTTTTCAGATGCGCGCTTAGCAAATCTTTCTGGAAAAACACCAGATGATATTTTTACCTTACGCCAATCCCTAAATATTAGACATGTTTTCAAACGCATTGATACCTGTGCAGCCGAGTTTTCTTCACCTACAGCTTATATGTACTCAACATATGAAAGACCTTTTGCAGGTACGGAGTGCTCAGAAGCAAATATTTCTGAACGCAAAAAAGTTGCTATTTTAGGTGGCGGTCCAAACCGAATTGGCCAAGGTATTGAATTTGACTATTGTTGTTGCCATGCAGCTTTTGCTTTGCGTGATGCAGGCTTTGAGGCTATCATGATTAACTGTAATCCTGAAACTGTTTCAACAGATTATGATACCTCTGATCGTCTTTATTTTGAACCTTTAACAACTGAAGATGTTTTAGCAATTTTAAAAACAGAGCAAGAAAAAGGTGAATTAGTCGGAGTTATCGTTCAATTTGGTGGACAAACACCGTTGAAACTGGCAAGCGCACTTGAAAAAAATAATATTCCTATTTTAGGCACCTCACCTGATGCTATTGATCTTGCAGAGGATAGAGATCGTTTTCAAAAATTGTTGTGCAAACTTAATTTAACACAACCCAAAAATGATATTGCTTATTCAATTGAACAAGCACAACGCATAGCTCATGAGCTAGATTTTCCATTGGTCGTACGCCCCTCTTATGTTTTGGGTGGACGTGCTATGCAAATTATTCGAGACAAGCGTGACTTGCAGCATTATTTGTTAGAAATAGTCCCTGAATTAGTGCCAGAAGATATAAAAGCTTGTTATCCCCATAACAAGACAGATCAGGTCAATACATTACTTTCTAAAAATCCGCTTCTATTTGATACCTATCTAACAGAAGCTATAGAAGTTGATGTTGATTGTTTGTGTGATGGAGAAGAAACGCTTGTTGTCGGTATTATGGAGCATATTGAAGAAGCAGGTATCCATTCTGGTGATTCAGCGTGCTCTCTACCAGTTCGCACACTTTCATATAAATTAGTTAATGAATTAGAAAAACAAACAAAAGCTTTAGCAAAAGCACTACATGTTTGTGGCTTGATGAATGTACAATATGCTATCAAAAATGAAACAATTTATGTCCTAGAAGTGAATCCTCGTGCTTCACGTACTGTTCCATTTGTTGCAAAAACTATTGGTCGACCAATTGCTAAAATCGCGACACGTATCATGATCGGAGAAAATCTCCAAAGTGCACTCAACGCTTATGGTGGAATACCGTCTACACAGAAAAGACCACATATTGCGGTTAAGGAAGCAGTCTTTCCTTTTTCCCGTTTTTCAGGTGTAGATACACTGCTTGGCCCTGAAATGCGTTCAACAGGTGAAGTAATGGGACTTGATTATGATTTTGCACTTGCCTTTGCTAAAGCGCAGCTTGGAGCTGGTGTTGATCTTCCTAAAGAAGGCACCTTATTTGTTTCTGTGAAAGATGAAGATAAAGAACGTATCTTAAAGTCTGTTAAGTGTTTAAGCGAGCTTGGTTTTTCTATTTTAGCAACAATTGGAACACAAAAATTTCTTGTCGAAAATGGCATTAAAGCAGAAAAAATTAATAAAGTTCTAGAAGGCCACCCTCATATTGAAGATGCTATTCGTAATCTAAAAGTTCAATTAATTTTCAATACAACTAATACTGCGAGTGCCATTTCAGATTCCAAATCATTGCGCCACGCAGCACTTATGCAAAGAGTTCCTTACTACACAACAGTAGCTGGCGCTGAATCCGCAGCACAGGCTATTCGAGCACTCAAAACTAGCAATCTTGAAGTGTGTTCTTTGCAAAATTATTTTACTTAAAAATTTCCCTGCGTACCCAAAAATGTAATATCTTTATTTTCTTTATCAATCTTTGATGAATATAACAAAAAATCAATAGGGCTTGCTTTATATCGAAAAATCTTTTATAGTTTTTCACATCGTATTTTCGGTTACGCGATCTTTCTTTTCTGTGCAATCGCACTTCTGATGAAATCTCTCCTGCCTAATTTCGATTTAAACTCGTATTGAGAAATTTAAATCTCAATACATAATATTATATATACTAAGGAGTTTCCTATGTCTAAAGGAACAGTTAAATGGTTCAATACAAATAAAGGTTTTGGTTTCATTCAACCCAATGATGGAAGTGCAGATGTGTTTGTACATATTTCTGCTGTTGAGCGTTCTGGTTTACACAACTTAAATGAAGGACAAAAAATCTCTTATGATGTTCTTCAAGACCGCCGTTCAGGAAAATTTGCTGCTGGAAATCTTTCTGCTCTTTAAAATTTGAGCATTCTATAAACTATCTCGCCTTCATAGGCGAGTTTTCCATTCTTTGATTTTTATAATGATTAAGTTGTTTCTCTATTTTATTTAAATTAATCACAACTCATTATAATAAACTTACAGAAAAATGTGACACATAAACCAGTAATTATGAAAAATTTTATTATTGGATAATAACAAAAAACCACACAAATAAGAAATTTAATAAAGTCACAATGCTCTACAAGACAAAAAATTTTAATCTATTTTTTTCAATAAACGAGTCATCTTTACAATTAATTTCATCTGCTTAATCTCATCTACAAACTATAAACTTTCAGCCAAGTTGGCTGTATAATTTGATATGCCTTGTAGAAATAAAATCGGATAAATGCTTCACTATCAACACCAAAGAAAATTTATTCTTGAATTGATTTTTCAAAATTTCCTCAGTATAAAAAATTAGATTCACTAAATCTAAGTTTACAATAAAATTTTCTGACAGTTTTCTTGCAGTTTTGTGTTTTTTACGACATAATCTTTATGTATTTTGTAATTTTTATAATCAAGAATTTCCTGCCTATATTATAAGGAATTGAAACGATGGTTTTCATTGCTGATAAGCTTTCTTCCATCAAGCCCTCCGCAACAATTGCCGTAGCTCAAAAAGCGCGTGCTCTAAAAGCTTTAGGTCGTAATATCATCTCCTTAAGCGCTGGAGAACCAGATTTTGATACACCAGATAATATCAAAAATGCTGCTATTGAAGCCATTCGACGTGGAGAAACAAAATATACGCCCATATCTGGTATTCCAGAATTGCGTCAAGCTATTTCTGCAAAATTTAAAAGAGAAAATAATCTTACTTATACACCAGAACAAATCATTGTTGGCACAGGTGGCAAACAAATTCTCTTTAATACATTAATGGCAACTTTAAATAAAGATGATGAAGTTATCATTCCCTCTCCTTATTGGGTCAGTTATCCTGAAATGGTTGCTCTTAACAGTGGTAAATCTGTTTTCGTAGCAACGAAAGCTGAATTTTTTTATAAGCTTCAACCACAAGATCTAGAAGCTGCTATCACTCCAAAAACTAAATGGTTTATTTTTAATTCTCCCTCGAATCCATCAGGTGCTGCGTACACATACGATGAATTAAAAAAATTAACTGATATTTTAATGAAATACCCTCATATTTATATTCTCACTGATGATATCTATGAGCATTTAACATATGGAGATTTTACTTTTGTTACTCCAGCTCAAGTAGAGCCACAACTCTACGACCGTACGCTGACAATGAATGGTCTTTCAAAAGCCTATTCCATGACGGGGTGGAGAATTGGCTATGCAGGTGGTCCACATGAATTAATTAAAGCTATGGACATCATTCAAGGTCAACAAACATCTGGTACAAGTTCCATTTCACAATGGGCAGGTGTAGAAGCACTGAATGGTCCACAAGACTTTATAACTAAAAATAAAACTATTTTTCAAACACGTCGAGATCTTGCTGTTTCTATGCTCAATCAAGCCTATGGTATTGATTGCCCAACACCTGAAGGTGCATTTTATGTTTATCCATCCTGTGCAAAGCTTATTGGTAAAAAAACACCTCAAGGTCAAATTATTACAAGTGATGAAGATTTTGTAACGGCTCTTTTGGAAACAGAGTCCGTTGCTGTTGTTCATGGATCTGCTTTTGGACTTGGACCGGCATTTCGTATCTCCTACGCAACATCAGATGAAATACTTGAAGAAGCTTGTTTTCGTATCCAGCGCTTTTGTAACAGCTTGTCCTGAAATTCTGAATCATCATCTGCCCAGGTGGTATTAATGAATTAAAAATAAATGATAGCGTGAATTATTAAATATATTTTATAAAGAATATTTATTCTTCAAGATAAACCATAACTTATCTCAATATAGACATTAAATGACATAAGTTCATAATGGAAATAGTACTTTTTAATATTCTCAAAACTTCTCAAACCGATGCTTAAAAAAGATAGCAGCTCACTTTCATACATCTATATTAGATATGATTGCATATAAAAAAGAGATAACAGCAATTCCTAAAAGGATAAGATCACTTACGCGCCTTTTGATTGTTCTCTAATAAAAAAGCTGGACTAAAACCAGGCAAACTCAGAAGATCTTGAAAGATAAAATCAACCCGATGATCCTTAAAGGAAGCACTCAAGAAAACGTAATCAAGAGATAATATTTTTTCCCATTTTATAAAATAAATACTTCAATAAATCTGCCGTGCAATAAATACATAACTTACTAGATTATAAGCCTTTGCTTCTTCAATAGATCTATAAACATATTATTTAAAATGACCATTTGCGTGCTTTTAAAAAGATATAATCTCTAAAAACATTCAATTTTGCTGAATTCTTCAAAGCAGCAGAATAACAAAAAAAAGTATCAAAAGAAGGAATATCAATCATATCAGGAAAAAGACGTATAAGTTTCTCATCATTATTCACAATATAATCAGGAAGTACAGCAATACCAAGATCGCGCATAAGTGCATTTTTGATTGAAACAATGTTATTAATTTGCAAAATCGAAACGCGCACTGAATCATCACTTTTTCCAGCTCTCTGTAACCAATTCAAACCGACCAAATAAGGTGGCACAGGTTCACCGAATGAAATAATGCGATGTTCATCCAGTTCAGATAATTTTTCTGGCTTACCATAATTTGCAATATAATTTTCTGAAGCATAAACATGCATATGAACTGTAAATAATTTTCTTTGTATAAGATCAGGCTGTTGAGGCTGACGTAAACGAATAGCGCAGTCTGCATAACGCATTGTCAAATCAAGCTCTTCATCATCAAGCAAAAGCTGAATTTGCATATCAGGATACAAATTCAAAAACTCAGGTATATGCTCTGCAAGCCACCCTGTCCCCATTCCAAAAGTCGAAGTTACGCGTAAATGTCCTGTTGGTTTTTCACGACTTTCACTTAATTGCAAACGCGTATTCTCAAGCTTCATCAAAATATCATGGGCTGTACGATAAAGTATTTCGCCCTGCTCTGTCAAAATTAAACCGCGCGCATGACGCTGAAATAAAGGCACTCGAACATCTTGCTCTAAAGCCGAAACTTGTCTCGAAATTGCTGATTGAGATAAATGAAGCCTTTGAGCTGCGTGCGTAAAAGAGCCTGCTTCTGCCGCAGCATGAAAAACTCTTAATTTATTCCAATCTAATGGCAATGACACAATTTTCCTCCTACTTTTTTGATTTTATTTATAAAAATTACCTTTTTGAGATGTATATCTATGAATCCAAAAACCGTTCTGCCTCTAACGCTGCCATACATCCTCTTCCTGCTGCAGTTACAGCTTGACGAAATAAATTATCAGCGACATCCCCTGCGGCAAAAACACCAGCAATACTTGTTTCTGTTGAATCAGGTGCCGTCCATAAATATCCCCCTGGTTTTTGTTTCAATTGCCCTTCAAACAAAGAAACAGCAGGATCATGACCAATAGCAATAAATATTCCATCTGCATCTATTTGCATCTTTTGACCTGTTTTTGTATTTTTTAGACGCGCACCTGTCACAACAGCCCCTGTTGGAGACTGAGCAGATGAACCAATAATTTCTTCCACTATATGATCCCAAATAACCTGGATATTATCACGAGAAAACAACCTATCTTGCAAGATTTTTTCTGCCCGAAAATGATCCCGCCTATGAACCACACTTACACTTTTAGCCAAATGAGATAAATAAAGAGCTTCTTCAACAGCTGTGTTACCACCACCTACCACGATTACATCCTTACCACGATAAAAAAAACCATCACAAGTAGCACAAGCAGAAACGCCACTCCCCATAAAGGTTTGTTCACTTTCCAAACCAAGCCAACGCGCTTGTGCTCCGGTCGCAATAATGAGTGCATCACAGCAATATTGGGTTCCTGAATCTCCAAATAAGGTAAAAGGACGCTTAGATAAATCAGCCTTTACAATACTATCATAAACAATTTTTGTACCCATATTTTCTGCTTGCTTTGCCATTTGCTCCATCAACCATTGCCCCTGAATTGGATCAGAAAAACCTGGATAATTTTCAACATCAGTTGTAATTGTCAACTGCCCTCCTTGCTGCACTCCAGTAATCAATACTGGTTTAAGCATTGCTCTAGCAGCATAGATAGCTGCTGTATAACCAGCAGGTCCGGAGCCAATAATAAGAACACGAATATGCAATTGCACTATAAAACTCCTTTTTTCAGCCTTTATTACACTCTATAAGTTTATGATAAATACCGTCTTTAAAAACACATTTCTTAAGAACTTGAATTATAGTAAAATCCTATTTTTCAAGCTTTATTAAAAGGTACATTGCCAATTTATCATAATTTGCTTAGTATAAGCATTAAATTTATATTACATAAGCGTATAAATTCTCATTAGGTAAACATTACAATCAATAAATAAAGACAAGGAGCGACTATTTTTCAGTTTATTATTAATATTTGCGCACGGTTTGCATTAATCATGGGAGGGACTATGCTTTTGCCAGCTCTTGCGGATTTGCGCGATAACAATCATAATTGGACGATTTTTCTTTATCCTTTTGCTATTACAACTGTATTAGCAACACTTATTCTTTTAGCAACGAGAGGAGCTACTTGTCGTTTTTCAACACGGCTTAGCTTTACACTAACCCTTTGTCTATGGCTAACAGGAAGTGTAGTGGGAGCTCTCCCTTTTTATCTTTCTTCACTCCCAATTTCCCTAGCAGGAGCAATTTTTGAATCCATCTCTGGAATTACAACGACAGGCTCTACAGTTATTACTGATCTTGATCATCTATCGCGAAGCATTTTATTATGGCGCTCCATCATATGCTGGATTGGAGGTATTGGTTTTATCGGCTTAGCTTTATTGCTTTTGCCCTCATTACGGGTTGGCGGTATACAACTTTTCCATATGGAATCATCTGATAAATCAGAAAAAATATTACCCCGTATCCACCAAATTGCCAACGGCATTATTATTGCCTATATTGGACTAACATTAGCTTGCATGCTCTCCTACTTTGCTGCTGGCATGACATTATTTGATGCTATCAACCACGCAATGACAACGATAGCAACAGCTGGGTTCTCAACCCATGACACCTCCTTTGGTTATTTTTCTGATAAACCAGCTATTTTAATAATTGCTACAATCTTCATGTTGCTTTCTGCATTACCTTTTGTCCTTTATATTAAACTATTACTTCCTGGATACTCTAAACGTTCCATAGACCCACAAGTAATCGTTTTTCTTAGTATTGTTTTTCTCTTTAGCTTTGCGCTAGCAACATGGTTGCGATTTCATAATCATCTTCCCTTCCACAAAATTTTCCTTGATGTCATTTTTCACCTTACATCTGTTATTAGTACCACCGGTTATAGTGCTGAAGACTATCAACTTTGGGGACCTTTTGCACTTGGCATTTTCTTTATTGCTTCTTTCACGGGTGGTTGTGCTGGCTCTACTTCCGGCGGCATAAAGGTTAACCGTTTAATTATCTTATGGCGTATTGCACAAGCAAACATGACACAACTTCTTTCTCCCAATGCAATTGTAAAAGTACGCTATGATCATTCAAATGTCTCTAATGATATTACTAAAGCAGTTTTACTTTTTTTGTGCCTTTATATGTTTTGTCTTTTTATTGGTACTGCACTTTTACTCACTACTGGACTTGATTTTACTTCTGCTTGTACGGGCGCTTTAACAGCGCTTTCAAATATTGGTCCAGGCCTTGGAAGTATTATTGGCCCTGTGGGAAATTTCTCAACCATTAATGATCATGCCTTATGGATTTTGAGTGCTCTAATGCTTGCCGGCCGTCTTGAAATTATAACGATCTTTGTCCTTTTTACCCGTTCTTTTTGGAGCGAACAATTCTAATATTTAACATCTGAAAATTCATAGAATAAGTATTATGATGATATAAATTTAAACGAATATAAAATGCCAAAAGGGCTTTTAATAAATCAGCACATCAAAAATATCGAACGAATATCAGAAGCTTAGCATTATGTTTATGAACGGCATGTATCTTGCTTTTAAATATTATTCATCTCCATCTAAAAATAGAGTCTGGTATATTTAAAATATTTCCTCTGCAAACATTTCCTTATAAACATGCCCAATTGCTCTTGCTTCCTTTTCCAAAGGGAAATGTGTCTGAACATGAGTTAACGCTTTTTTCCCTGTCATTATTGTTTTTTCTAAATCAGAAAAATACAATTCAATCGCTTCTGTTAAAGCTGCTTGATCTCCTGCAGGAACAACTGTTCCTGCTTCTTCTGTTATTAATTCTTCATACATCCCTGCATTACTAGCAACGACAGCAGTCTGAGATGCCATTGCTTCTAATGGTGTTAAACCAAAGCCTTCTCTACGAGAGGGAGCAATATAAAGTGAAAGACGACGATACCACAAAGGTATATTCTGGATCTCACCAAGAAAAATAATACGATCGCTTAAACCAGCAGTAGCAATTTTCTGACGTAATTGTTTTTCAAAGTTATAATGTTTTGCTGTAGTCCGACCAGCAATAATCGCTGTCCAATCTGGATAACGTGGCAATAATTCTAACATTGCATCCACAAATAAATCAGTGCCCTTTAAATAGCGTACACGTCCAAAGCACCCTATCGCATATTTCCCAGATAACCCAGAAGCTGAAAAACAATCATCAATGGTTTTTGGTGGTGAAAAACGCTCAAGATCAACACCATGCAGAATAACTTGATGAGGCACCTCAAGATACCTTCCAGTGCGTTCACTTGTAGCAATCACTTTATCCATGCGGCGAATTAACCATTTTGTAAAAGGTTTATGATGACGTTGAGATGCCGATGTAAAAATGAGTTTAAGTTTCATTTTTAAAACATCGCGCAAGAAAACCCCACAAAGCATCTCAATATTGCGTCGTGTATGCCAAATTCGAAATGATTTTCCTACTGGACTTTTCCATAAACCAACAAGATCTTTAAAAGAAAGAGCAGGCAAATTTTTTGGCAACCCTACCCCTAAAGTGGATATATAAAAACCCTGTTTTCGCTGCAATGGAACAAGATGAATAATCGTCGTTGTGACCCCTGATAAACGCTTCTTAAAATGTGGAACAATAATATCAGTTTCTTTCAAAGACACACGCATAATGATTTAGATATATTGGACCTTAATAATTTCATAATTATGCGTACCACCTGGTGCGTTTACTTCAATTACGTCACCTTCTTGCTTACCAATAAGTGCGCGTGCAATAGGAGAAGAAATAGAAATCTTACCAGTTTTTACGTCAGCTTCTTGATCACCAACGATTTGATAAACTTTTCTCTCTTCAGTGTCTTCATCTAAAAGATTAATAGTAGCTCCAAATTTAATTTTATCGCCTGAAAGACGTGAAACATTAATAACTTCTGCTCGCGCAATACAATCTTCAAGCTCGTTTATACGCCCTTCATTATGACTTTGTGCTTCTTTAGCAGCATGATACTCTGCATTTTCTGACAGATCACCATGCGCACGCGCCTCAGAAATTGCTTCAATAATCCGTCGACGCTCTTGTTGTTGACGCCACCGTAACTCTTCTTTGAGACTTTCAAAACCAGCTGTAGTCATCGGAACTTTTTCCATAATCCGTCCCTTTCTTGTACACGAAAGACCTTATAAAGATATAAAATCGGCCTCCAAGATAACTCTTGGAACCCGAAAATTACAGTTGCTTTCATTATATAGTACAGAAATTCTGTTTTCCATATAAAAATACTAAAGAGCACAGAGTATTCTTTAGCCACTTTGAAAGTGAACTTATATCTTAAATTTTATATGTTTAGCGATATCTCTTTTATTATCAATGTATTAAAGGATGTAAATGTCTTTTTTGCTGCTTATTATATTTTAAAAAGGACATTATATAAAAGTGGAAATAATTTTTACCAAACGTATATAAAACTATTGATTACAGCACACACTCCTAATATCAAAAAACATTACAAAAATTGCTCTAGAACCTATTAACACTACTCAATCTACGCGTACCAAAAGCGTGGTCTCAGCCTTAGCCTTCCATTCACTCTACTTATAAAGAATATAACTGTCCAGGATCAGTATCACAAAACAGCTATAGTAGCCTCTGCCGTATCACAAAAAATATTTTAACCCATTATCAAATGATAAAAAGAAAATTCATACTTTCAAAAACAAATGCAATCAAAAGCTTTTATTTTTTTCTTAATTATATCGGAATAACTGTATAAAATATTTTCATCATGTCACACAAAAAATCAAAAACAACTCAAAAACAAATCAATCAAAGAGCAACAGACCCATCTGCAGTTATGAAGCAGTGCTCTAAGGCCAAACTTCATACAGTGAAAAGTCATAATGCTTCATTTGAAACCATAAATACTAAACCATCTAAAAACATAACAAAAACAAATAGTGTTACAGCAACAGTTGAAGCTCTTTCTGCACTCATTGCTTTAGGTAATCCTCTTTTTAAAAATGGTGCATTATGGACACCTCATCGTCCTATTCGTCCTGAAAAATCGGAAGGTGGAATTCCATTTCAAATTAAAACATCCTTTCAGCCTGCCGGTGATCAACCCATTGCAATCAAATCTTTGGTTGAAGGAATTAAGAGAAATGAACGCACTCAAGTGCTTTTGGGCGTTACCGGTTCAGGGAAAACATATACAATGGCCAAAATCATTGAAAAGACACAACGCCCTGCTCTCATTTTAGCGCCAAACAAAACTTTAGCTGCACAGCTTTATGGGGAATTCAAAAACTTTTTTCCCAACAATGCTGTTGAATATTTTGTTTCTTATTATGACTATTATCAACCAGAAGCTTATGTTGCACGCTCAGATACTTATATTGAAAAAGAATCCTCTATTAATGAACAAATTGACCGCATGCGCCACGCAGCAACACGCGCTGTACTAGAGCGCGATGATGTCATTATTATCGCATCTGTATCCTGTATCTATGGAATTGGTTCAGTAGAAACTTATACAGCAATGACTTTCCAAATGCAAAAAGGTGATAAACTCGATCAGCAGAAATTACTAACTGATTTAGTTTCTCAACAATATCAGCGACAAGATATAAACTTTGTTCGTGGCTCTTTTCGTGTTCGAGGCGATACAATTGAGATTTTTCCCGCTCATCTTGAAGACCGTGCTTGGCGTATTTCGTTGTTTGGAGATGAAATTGAAACAATTACCGAATTTGACCCTTTAACAGGACAAAAAACAGCAGATCTTCAATCCATTAAAATTTATGCTAATTCACATTATGTAACACCACGACCCACATTAAATCAGGCGATAAAATCAATCAAAATGGAATTAGTAAAACGCCTCGATGAATTAAATGCAGCTGGTCGCCTTTTGGAAGCGCAACGTTTAGAACAACGTACAATATTTGATTTGGAAATGCTAGAAACTACTGGATCTTGCTCAGGAATTGAAAACTACTCGCGCTACCTGACAGGTAGAAAGCCAGGTGAACCACCTCCAACTCTGTTTGAGTATATTCCTAGCCATGCTCTTGTTTTTATTGATGAGAGTCATGTCACAATTCCTCAAATCGGTGGTATGTATCGAGGTGATTTCCGACGAAAGGCTACCTTAGCAGAATATGGCTTCCGCTTGCCATCTTGTATGGACAATCGTCCTTTACGTTTTGAAGAATGGGATGCAATGCGCCCACAAACTATCGCTGTTTCAGCTACACCCGGACGCTGGGAAATAGAACAATCGCAGGGCATCTTTGTAGAGCAAGTCATTCGTCCCACAGGGCTGATTGATCCACCAACAGAAATACGCCCAGTGAAAACACAGGTCGATGACGCCGTCAACGAAATTCACCAAACAATCAAAAAAGGTTATCGTACATTAATAACAGTTCTCACCAAACGCATGGCAGAAGATCTGACCGAATATCTCCATGAACAAAATATCCGTGTGCGTTATATGCACTCTGATATTAATACACTAGAACGTATTGAAATCCTGCGAGACCTACGCCTTGGTACCTTTGATGTTTTAATTGGTATTAACTTACTTCGAGAAGGTTTAGATATTCCAGAATGTGGTTTTGTTGCTATCTTTGACGCTGATAAAGAGGGTTTTTTACGTTCAGAAACCTCACTTATTCAAATGATTGGACGAGCTGCACGTAATGTAGAGAGTCGGGTTATTCTTTACGCTGATACAATTACTGGTTCTATCCAGCGTGCTTTGCAAGAAACGAAACGACGTCGACAAAAACAAATAGCTTATAATAAAGAGCATCAAATTACACCGACTAGTATTAAAAAGAATATTGATGATATTCTTAGTTCGGTTTGCGAAAATAACCATAATGTCAAGATTTCTCATTTTATCACGCAAAATAATAAAGTTGGCAACAATCTAACCAACCATATTCAGCATCTCGAAAAACTCATGCGTAAAGCAGCTAATGATCTGAACTTTGAAGAAGCTGCTCAATTTCGTGATGAAATCAAACGACTACAAGAAATAGAATTAGCCATTGCAGATGATTCTTTAGTGTACAACAATAAATATTCCCTTGATGAATCGATAAAATCAAGTCTTTTCACGAAACCAAATCTTGATCAAATGGGCCCTAATACCATGGATGTTGGTTTATTGACAAAACACAAAAAAGAAAAAAGATAATCAAAAAATACTTTAAATGAAATGTCGAAAAGAGTTTTTTGCAATAAACAACCTAAAATCTATAAATTGCGACAAAATAATTAGCTCTTATCACAATCACGCTAATAGAACCCCAAAATAGTGATATATTATAAAAAATTGTTGCTCAAAATATCAATATAATATTTCTCTGTTCTATCCATTATCCAAGACAATTTAATGAGCCACTATACTTAACTATGAATTAAAAACAACATAATAAAATAAATTCTCTAAAGAAAACTCTTGTTAAATATTCTATTTTCAAGCAATCTTTCTTTTTTAGATAAATTGCGAACATCGGAAGGTGCTATGAAAAGTTTTCTAGAAATTGATTCTAATTTCTAAGTTGACAAAAAACAATAAAAAACGTTTTCCAGATATCGTAAATTGCCTAAATATACCGTTTACGTAAGGTGCGTAATACGGTTTTTGACTATCTGCCTTACAAAGGCAATCAAATAAGGAAATATTCTATGGCTCAGACGGGCGAAGTAAAATTTTTTAACAATAACAAGGGCTTTGGTTTCATTAAACCTGATAATGGGAGTACTGATATCTTTGTTCATATTTCTGATGTTCAGGCTTCAGGCCTCAGTGGATTAAATGATGCGCAAAAAGTATCATTCGATATAGAGCCTGACCGTCGTGGTAAAGGACCAAAAGCTATAAACATTAATGTTATGAGTTAATTTAAGCAAAGTCCGTTTTGTGAAATCGGGTTTAAAACCCGATTTCATTTTACTATATTAATGTTTATATTCAACAAACCTTTTCTTTATTCACTCTATCAGAATAAAATTGAACGCTGTTCAGATTACATTCAGGTTAGAACATTTAAAGTGCAAACTAAGATAAATTTGTATTAAGGAGTATTGCTATGACTAAATTGGCTAAATTGTTAATGTTATCAGCAATATCAACGGTAGCCATTTCAGCACCGTTAGAGACAGTGCTTATTGCCAAAACAATACACAAAGAAACAATTAGTACACAAAAAGTAAGTACCAGTGGTCCCTTCCAGTATTACGATCGAATTACTACATCAACAGAGCGTGTCGAACATACGCAACATCATCATAACTTCTATGAACATCATGTAAGCCGTGGTAGTAGTAGCAGTAGTAATAATGTAGGTGGTGTTATTGCTGCAGGCCTTCTAGCTTTGACAGCAGGTATAATTATCAAAAATGCTTTAAAAGAGCCCGAACAACCACAAGTTGTTTATCAAACCCCACCACAAAATCAAGCAAACTATCAAGTGATATCAACAGTAACACACCAGCCTTCACAGCAGTTAAATACAACAAGTTGGTATCAATATTGTAAAAAGACATACCGTTCCTTTAATCCGAGGACAGGAACTTTTCGAGGACATGATGGCTTAGATCATGTTTGTTATGCTCCAGTACAGTAATTTTCAATAACACTAAAAAAACCGCTTTAAAGCGGTTTTTTTTTGAGTATGATAAACTATTAAATTCCCTGAAGAAAAGGGTTGTGTTGGCGCTCATAACCTATTTGACTTCCTGGTCCATGTCCACAAATAAAGCTGACATTATCGCCTAATGGCAAAACTTTTTCTTTAATTGATCTCATTAATTCTTCATGAGAACATAATGGGAAATCAGTGCGTCCAATAGAACCACGAAAAAGCACATCACCTAATAAAGCAAAACGCTTTTTTTCATTAAAATAAATAACATGACCAGGAGAATGGCCAGGTGTATGAAAAACCTGGAAGACATGTCCTGCACAATCAACACTATCTCCATCTTCTAACCATTGATCAGGAATACAAACACGCGCATCGGGCATGTGATAGATTTTTGCTCTTTCTCTTACATCGTCCATTACTGGTTTGTCATTACGGTGTGAACCAATAATTTGAATATCCAATACCTCCTTAGCCTGCATGGCTGCTCCCACATGATCAATATGACCATGTGTTATCCAAATAGCTTCAACAATAACCCCTTTTTTTTGAATTGCTTGTTGTATCTTAAGCCAATCACCCCCTGGATCAACTAAAACACCTCTTTTACTTTCATTATCAAAAAGTAAAGTGCAATTTTGTTGAAAAGGCGTAACTGGAATAATATACACACTGAAATCGCTCATTAGAATCCTTTTCAAAATTCAATATTTTAAAATCTTTTAGTTTATAGATAACATTTCTCCTGTCTTTATAAAGCAAAAAATTGTCTGCTCGACAGCTTTATATAACTTATGTAAAGTACAATTTATGTAAACTGAATTTTGTTAAAGGTTTGAAATATGGCTGATCACATTCAGACTTTATGTGATAATGCACCCCACCTTCTCGTGATTGATGATGATACCCGCATTCGCAGCCTTTTATCTCAATTTCTTATTAAAAATGGATTTCGTGTTTCAGTCTCTGCCAACTCTGATGAAGCTAAACGTCAACTTAAAAGCTTAGATTTCGATCTTCTTATTGTTGATATCATGATGCCTGGTGAAAATGGCATTAATCTAACCTATTCACTCCGTCAAACAAAAAATGTTCCTATTTTAATGTTAACAGCTTTATCAGAAACAGATCATCGTATTCAAGGATTAGAAGCGGGAGCAGATGATTATCTTGCCAAACCCTTTGATCCTCGTGAGCTTTTACTCCGCATTAATGCTATTTTGAGACGTGGCTCATTTTCTACCCAACCCAAAATTGAACAAATTGTTTTTGGCCCTTATATCTTTTCAATTTCACGACGTGAACTCAAAAAAGAAGGAAAAATTATTAAACTGACAGATAAAGAACAAGAAATGATGGTTATTTTTTCTGAACACGCAGGAGAAACTATTCCACGCCATAAATTTGCAATGGATGATAACAATAGCGCACGTTCTATTGATGTACAAATTAACCGTCTTCGTCGGAAAATCGAAAGCAACCCAACAACTCCTATATGGATCCAAACCGTGAGAGGGATTGGTTATAAGCTTTCAATTGAATAGGCCTGAGATGATCGAACCTGCAAAAATTGTGCGATGGTTATCTAAGAAAATGCCCAAACGGCTTTATGCGCGTTCTTTGATCATTATTATCGCTCCTATGGTACTCTTACAAACAGTCATTGGCTATGTTTTCATGGAACGCCATTGGCAAATGGTAACAGAACGTCTTTCAACCACCGTTGTCCACGACATTGCAGCTATTATCGATATATTTGAAACATATCCACAACAGCAGAATTATGAAGAGATTAAGCGTATTGCACAACAACGTATGGGATTAAACATCTCTCTCCTCCCACCTGATCCTCTTCCTCCTCCAGGACCTAAACCATTTTTTGCTATACTTGATTACTTTTTAAGTGAAGAAATTACGCGCCAAATTAACCGTCCCTTCTGGATTGATACAGTTGGTGATTCTAATCTTGTCGAAATTCGTATCCACCTTGATCACAATATCTTGCGGGTTTTTGCCATGCGCAGCCAAGCCTATGCCTCTAATACCAGTATTTTTTTAAGCTGGATGGTAGGAACAGCTCTTGTTTTACTGTTAATAGCTATTTACTTCTTACGTAATCAAATCAAACCAATTCAACAATTAGCAAAAGCCGCAGAAAGTTTTGGACGTGGACATCCTTTACCAGAAGGATTTCAACCACAAGGAGCCGATGAAATACGCCGTGCTGGTATCGCATTTTTACGTATGCGTGAACGGATTGAACGCCAAATTGAACAACGTACTATGATGCTCTCAGGTGTAAGCCATGATCTCAGAACCATTCTTACACGTTTCAAACTCCAGCTTGCATTAGTAAGTAATGACTTTGATATTAAACCACTTGAGCAAGATGTCAGCGATATGCAAAATATGTTAGAAGGTTATCTTGCTTTTGCACGAGGTGAAGGAAGTGAAAATATTGGCATCCTTGACTTAAGTATCTTGATGCAAAAATTCTCTACGAATGCTGATCTTCATCGATGTAACTTCTCGTATACTATTGAAGGCTCCTCACAAATACAAGTACGCCCACATGCTTTTACCCGTTTGATCAGTAATCTTCTATCAAATGCATTTTATTATGCAAATACCATCCAACTCACGGCGAAATCCGGACAAGAATCTTTTATTATTACTATTGATGATGATGGACCAGGTATTCAAAAAGACATGCGTACAGAAGTTTTTAAGCCATTTTTTCGACTTGATCAATCACGAAATCAAGATGCAAGTGGAACAGGCCTTGGTCTTTCTATTGCCCAAGACATCGCACGTAGCCACGGAGGTAATATTCAATTAGATGATAGTCCATTAGGAGGCTTGCGCGCTATTATAGATATTCCTCTATAAGATATATTGAAAAACTTCTTTAAAGAATAACGAGCGGATACATCGAAGACTTTAGGCATTCCCTACGGTCTCAAATAAAGCATACTGTAGTGCCTTATGAGCGCTTTCACCAGCCCAAGCAACCATTTGAAAAGCAGCATAATGACTTTCACAAATTTTAAGTGCATAAATCAATAATGTCTCTACTTGTATACGGGATGGGTGTACGCCACCTGCTAAAAGCAGACCTTGCCGATAAATAACCGAATTGTTTCCTTGCCAATAATCAAAATGTCCTAATAACAATTTCTCATTAATTGCCAACAACAAACGCTGTACCTCTGCTGTACGAGTATTCTCAATAAAAAGATCAAATGCACAAGCTAAATGAAGAGCCTCTTGCTCTTCTATCCATGAAAAAGAAAGGCTATAACAAGCTCGTTTTCCTTCTACACAAACGCTAATTTCATCTTGTACATTTCGCTCAAAAGACCAATCATACTTATAAGCAATTTGTTCAATAAAATCAACAGGATGCTCTTTTCTTTCTGTGGCTTTAATGGCCAGCCTCATCATCAACCCTCAATAATTAAGAATGTTACCAATATAATGCAAAAAACTCTCATCGTAACAATACGCGTCACAGTTAAAGCTTTCACAGCAAATAAATACACATTAAAACGCAGCAAATAGATGACATCAGAAAATAAATGATACTATTTTCTAAGGTACTATAGCTTGATACAGAAAAAACGAATCATCAAACAACCTCAGTGTATTGATACAATTTCGTAGCGCTAGCCCCTTAATTAAAAAAAAAATAATTTTTTGTAAAAAATAAATTAAAAATAAATTGCTCATCTGCCCTAACAGACTCATGACTAAGCATTTTTTATGCTTCATACACAGGATAGAAAAATTGGGGATTATTTTTTAAAGACTATTAGTTGCTTAAACTGAATCCGTTTTAACTTTTTTTCTGTTTTGTTTTTCTAAACTATCAAGACGTTTTTTCAAATCAGCATTTTCGGCGTAGAGTTTAAGAACCATTTCCTTAACAACATAAAATTCTTCACGTGAAACAAGATCAAGCTTACTGATCATCCTTTCAACCTGTGAAAGAACAGCAGTTTCAGCTTCACGCCTTACACCTTGTGCAATACCTGCTGCATCTGTTGCTAATTTTGCTATCTCATCAAGAATACGGTTTGATCCATTATACATAGGCTTTCCTTTAATTTTCTTTATTTATAGACATACTATAATACATTTTATAATATCGAGAGATCGTATTTGTTTTTCTAATAGATATTACCTTAATTGATCAGTATTCTTTTACTCCCGCCAATAACAACCACAAACCTCTGACCTAACTTGACCATTTTGTATTCATCTGTCATGGTTTGATAATCATATAACTTCATAAATGTAAAGCTCTTGCTCATGAATGATTTTCCTCTTTGCCAAGCTATTGCTTTTCCTCTCTTTCTTGATCCAGTGATCATTCATTTAGGGCCAATAGCATTTCATTGGTACGGACTTGGTTATGTTATAGGCATTTTGTTTGCCTGGTGGTACGCACAAAAATTACTTAAAAAAAAGTCCCTGTGGCCTAAAAATAAAGCGCCTATGTCTCCCCAACAAATAAGTGATTTTGTTACGTTAGGAACTATTGGAATTGTGGTTGGTGGCCGCTTAGGACAGGTGCTTGTGTGGGATCCTATTTATTACCTCAATCATCCAATCGATATCCTTGCCATATGGAATGGCGGTATGTCATTTCATGGAGGATTTATAGGTATAATCATTGCTATGATTTGGTTTTCTTATAAAAACAATATCAATGTATGGGGAATGTTTGATACAATCGCCGCAGGTGTCCCCATTGGCATTGGTATTGTACGGATATGCAATTTCATCAATCAAGAATTATGGGGGAATGTGACTACTGTTCCTTGGGCAGTTTGTTTTTATAACGATCCTCAATATCTCCCACGCCATCCTAGCCAACTGTATGAATCATTTATGGAAGGATTTCTTCTCTTTATCATTTTAGCCATTGCCATTTTTTCTTTTAAGGCATTAAAACGTCCTGGAATAATCACTGGAATATTTAATATAAGCTATGGAATAGCACGCAGTATTTCAGAAATTTTCCGTGCTCCTCAAGAGGATCCAGAATGGTTTTCATCTCTCTTCCACTCTACTGGATTGACCTATGGTATGGCTTTATCTTTGCCGATGATTCTTTTCGGTTTTTATGCACTTCTTCAAGCTTTTAAATATAAGTTTACAAAATAATGTCTAATCTAAAAGAGAGAATTAAAGAAATTATTATTCTCGATGGACCAATCTCTGTTAGCCAATATATGACATTAGCTCTTACTGATCCTCAATTTGGCTATTATCAAAAACAAAAACCCTTTGGACGCGCTGGTGACTTCATCACAGCACCTGAAATAAGTCAATTATTTGGAGAAATGATTGGCATTTGGGCCATTATGAGCTGGCAAGCTCAAGGTTGTCCTAACCCGTTTATCCTGGCTGAAATAGGCCCAGGACGTGGAACTCTTATGGATGATATTTTACGCACTATTCGCAAAATTTGTATAACGGCATTCAACGCTGCTGATATCTTTCTTATTGAAATAAGCCAACGCCTTGCAACAGAACAAAAAAAACGTCTTTTCGCTCACCAAAAAAAAATTTATAGTGTTGAAAATTTTGAACAAATTCCTTTAAAACCTCTTATTGTCATTGCAAATGAGCTTTTCGATGCACTTCCAATTAATCAATATGTAAAAGTCAATGGAGAATGGAAAGAGCGTCGTATTACACTTAACAAAGAGGGTGGTTTTACATTTACCACTGATATACATAAGTTTCCTTCTACTTTCTTACCACCCCAATGTGCTCAAATGCCTAATGGCACAATTTTAGAATACGGACCCTCACGAAACCAATTGGCACAAAAGATTAGTAGCCGTTTAATGCAAACACAAGGCTCTGCTTTACTTATCGATTATGGTGCGTCTGATTTTGCATTTGGAGATACACTTCAAGCCATCTCAAGACATAAATTCTGCGATATTTTTTCTGCTCCTGGTGAACATGATTTAACATCACATGTTGATTTTTTTTCTTTGAAAACAATCGCCGCTCAACAAGGCTGTTTTGTTGAAATTCTAGAACAAGGAAATTTTCTTATCAAAATGGGAGTGCTTGAACGTGCAGAAAAGCTTAGTATCAACAAAAGCACAATAATTAAGAAAAAAATTTACGAAGACATCAAACGATTAACTGATCCAAAACAAATGGGTAAGCTTTTTAAAGTGCTTCACATCAATGATAAAAACATACAAATACCTTATTTTTAATCACAAATAATAACAAATTAACTCGCAAACCATTTCCGTTTCAAATAATCATATAGGAGCTTTTATGGAGCCTATTCTTGCACAAGATCTTTGCAATTTACACCCACATAATATCAAACATGGCTTTTTTACACGCCAAGAAGATGTATCAAAAAACTTTTATCAAAACCTCAATGTTAAACAAAACCCCAACGATTATCCTGAACATATTATGCAAAATCGTATCTTAATCGCTCATTATTTTGATATTGAAGTGCAAAATTTAATTACTGTTCACCAAATACATTCTTGTGAAGTTATCGTTGTTGATCAAGCTTTTATCGGAGAACCTCCAAAAGCTGATGCTCTGGTTACAACCAAAAAAGGATTAGCAATTGGTGTTCTTACAGCAGACTGTGGACCAATTCTTTTTTCTGATCCACAAGCCGGTGTTATTGGTGCTGCACATGCTGGTTGGAGGGGAGCCTTGAATGGAATTTTAGAAAAAACAATCTCAGTAATGGAAGAACAAGGAGCCAAACGGCAATCAATAATAGCAGTACTGGGACCATGCATTGGTCCATGTCATTATGAAGTAACAAGTGAATTTTATAACCAATTTATTGAGCACAATAACGAGTTCGAAAAATATTTTTCAAAAACAGATAAAGTACACCACTTTAAGTTTAACTTATGGACATTCATTACAAACAAACTCGAGCACGCCGGAATCCGTACTTCCTGTATAAAACTTTGTACTTATCAAGATGAAAAGCGTTTTTTCTCCTATCGACGTGCAACACATCGTAACGAGCCTGATGATGGGCGACAAATTTCTGCCATTATGCTCACAAAATAAAGAGAAAAATTGTATTTTACTGTAAAGAAACACTAAAAAATATAAGAAAAAAGCTCCTATTCCATAAAATGTATAAGCTTTTATTATTTTTACTTTTTCTTTTTATATATTACATACAAACTCTAAAAGCTTTGCAAATAACCTTATATTTTTCCAAAAAACCCTTCGGTGTTAAGAGTTATCAATTGCTATTAAATCAAATTTCTTACTGCAGTTATACCTTCTCATTTCAACTGCTCTTAGTAGACAATTTTAACCTCAAAACTGCTGTATAATATTAGTTTCATAATACCTTAATTCATTATAAACACATCTTTTGAACTCGACCATTATTAGAAACCCTGGGACTGATCTTGGTTCTGCTATAAACATTAGCATTACCCCAAATTATGGTATTACCAGCAACAATGTTTTCACCACAAACTCTAACATCGCTAAAAACTCTGGCTTCATCATAAATTAGAGCATTCTCAATAACTTTGGCATTATCATAAACCTTAGCATTACCAAAAACCTTAGCATTACCAAAAACCATAGCGTTATCAAAAACTTTAGCATTATCACAAACCCAACAATCGTTCTCATGTGATAAATTCTGTTCATCTTCAATAAAACCACCAAGCTCATTTACCTTTACATTTCCAAAATCTTTAAGAGCTCTAATACGATAAAGTTTATGAAAACCAATCACTATTTCTTCATCTGTTAATTCATATTTTTTACACATAAATAATTGGCCCATTTGATATCTAGAAATTCTTTAACAATATATCTAGAAAAAGGTATTTTCGCAATTTGCCATTTATATTATTTAAAATGTTCTTATTGTAATTACAACATAGCTAATATGAAAATTCACATCGCAAGTGTAAGCTGATAGCCTCTCATAAATTTTTATTGCCTCATCAAGTAATCTCTTTCACAAAAAATTAAGATTTATGCAAAATTTTACGAAGAAGCATAAATATATACTTAGAAAATTAGAAAAACCGGATATCGAAATTGCTTTTGAGCTTTATCCTGATTTCAGAAATAAATGAACAAAAACGAAAATATATTTCATATTAAACAATTGTATTTTTGAGATTTATACTGCTCTATTGAAAAAACAGATATTTTACAAATAACTATATTTCTACAATCTTCTCAAGAAAGAACGACATAAAAACAATCTGTGATATAAGTTTTATTCATTCACCAAGATGCTTATCGACTGTTTAAAAAATGAATAATCAAAATTCTTCAAAAGAGTATTTTTTCTCATAACATTGATTACTTTACAAATAATTTTTTTCTTGTTAGCTATTTTTATCATTTTTAACAAACACTCTACAAACAGTAAGTCTTTCAGATAAATTAATGAACTACATTCATTGTAAAATAATGATAGCTAATTTAGCATTCTTTTATAATTGTTCACTTGCAATCTGATAGTAAAAAGTTAAAACTTATTTCACATTCAATCATAATTATTCAGAGGTTCTATTATGAAACTTTTTTGCGGCAATTCTAATCCATGTCTTGCTGAAGATGTTGCAAACTATTTAAGTATTCCTCTAGGCAAAGCAACTGTAAAACGCTTTGCTGATCAAGAGATTTTCGTAGAATTGCATGAAAACGTACGTGGAAAAGATGTCTTTGTTTTGCAATCTTCATCCTATCCAGCGAATGACCATTTAATGGAATTGCTTATTATGATTGACGCACTTCGTCGTTCTTCAGCACGTCGTATTACAGCTGTTCTACCTTATTTTGGTTATGCTCGCCAAGATCGTAAACCTGGGCCACGTACTCCTATTTCGGCAAAACTTGTTGCTAATCTTATTACTCAAGCAGGTGCTCATCGTGTTTTAACATTAGATCTTCATGCAGGACAAATCCAAGGTTTCTTTGATATTCCAACAGATAATCTTTATGCTGTTCCTGTTATTGCTCGTGATATTAAAATGCATTACTCTCTTGAAAATGTTATTGTTGTTTCACCTGATGTTGGTGGCGTGGTGCGTGCACGCTCCTTAGCTAAGCGTTTAAACAGTCTACTTGCTATTGTTGATAAACGCCGGGAACGTCCAAGTGAATCAGAAGTAATGAACATCATTGGTGATGTAACTGGAAAAGATTGTCTCTTACTAGATGATATTGTTGATTCAGGTGGGACCCTGTGTAACGCAGCGAGTGCCCTTTTACAACATGGTGCAAAAAGCGTCACTGCTTATATTACACATGGTGTACTTTCTGGCAACGCTGTAGAACGCATCGCCAATTCAGAAATGAAAGAATTAGTGATCACTGATTCAATTATGCCAACCAAAGCAATTAAACAAGCCCATAATATGCGTATCTTGCCAATTGCTGATTTAATCGGAGAAGCTATTGCAAGAACAGCAGCAGAGCAATCCGTTTCAAGTCTATTTGGCTAAATGAGTGCCTTTGGATCCCCTGATGCTATTTCTATATTGAAACCAGAAAAAGCTCTACCACAGACTTACCACTAAAAGCAGTATGAATAACAATAAGCCACGCTCTTTAAATAAATTAAAAGACGATGTACACAACTTCAAGAATGGATTCCAGAAAGATGTGCAAAACTACATCTGATGAGCAGAGTTTTAGCGTTACTGCTGCCGCGCAACACGCAAAAATACACCTTAACATTATCTTCGAAACTTTTTGATAGATGTAAAATATGCTTCCACTCTTTCTCTTACAGCTTCTTCTTCATTAATAGAAGCCTGAATGAAAGCCAATTTACAACGAAATTGTAAAATATTAGGAAGAAGCTCTAATACATTACAAATACGATAACATATCAAAAAATCTTGATAAAGGATTGCTGTTGAACGTTAACCAGCTTCAGGATTATCCATCATTTCACAAATGATATGTTCTCTCTGCATTTCGTAATTAGTTACCGAAATCTTTGGAGAAGAACTTTTATCTTCCTTTATTAATTTTTGTTTTTTGTGCACAACCGCTTCTAATATTTCACGAATTTTTTGTTCTTTTACAGGCTCTAGTGAACGATGATATGACATCGTTTTTTCAGATGAGGCAGTAAAAACAAGCTTTTTGCATTAGTTCTTTCCGTTGGAAACGTCATTATTCGGGCCAGAAGAACATACTGATGTTTGAACAGAACCAACAATAACCGGTAAAGAACACCGTGATAAAGCGAATCCTAAAGTAATAAAGTGGCTCAAGAGCTCACAATATTTTTGCCTAACAGCACTCCATTCCTAGGGATCAGTGGCACATATCATATCAATATCTAAAAAATGCGTCTTAATTTAAAAATTTGATGCTTCAGCAGCCACGTTTTTTGCAAACTTAGCTAAATGTCGTGTAGCAATAACATCAGCAAGACCACGTTTACGTCCTTGGCACATTAACTTGATCACAGCAGCACTAAGCGAAATCTTACGCAAGACATCAGAAACCTCTCCTGCTGAAGGGTGAGTAAATAACTGTGCCTCATCAATTACAACTAACATAAAAACCAATAATCACATCCAATATAAAAAAAACCTTCAAGAAAAAGACCAACAGCATGCATCTGTTGTGCAATATCTAAACCTTCAAGATTAAACACAACCGAAACTCAATATTGGCGAATACGATGAGCAATTTGTATCAATTTTTTTTCTTTCGGCTGAGATTCAATAATAATACGGCTCAATTCACTTGCCAAAGTCACAAAATCGCCTTCTGGATTAATAACACGTTGTTGTGCTGATGAAGAACTCTGTTCAAGAAGACATCGAGGAAGATGTAATTGTTCTGAATCAGAACTATCTTGTACAAAAAACATGCTGTCAATAATTCCTCAAAATCAAGGAGTACTGAAACTGATTTATGCAACATGCTACATTTTGGCACTTCACCTAAGATGATCTTACCTTCATAAAGCTATTATTCAATCTTTGAAAATTGATATTGATTCTGCATCTGTCGTGCATACTTTTGTAAAAGTAGAAACCAAGGATTTTTCCTTCAACTCTTGCATCTCCAAATGGTTTGAATTATAGAACAAACTTCTGTGTAGACACCCTTGGAGGCAACACAGAATGGGGTAATCGCCGTTTTACAGCGTATATCTTCGCATTCATGCAAAAACCACTACTGGTTTTCATGATTCTCCAATTATATAAAAATTATATAAAAAGGACTTTAGTTATGAGCAAAAGCTATACTTTTAGAGCCGAAATACGCGAGCGGGTTGGTAAGGGGTCCTCCCGCGAACTTCGTCGTAATGGTCTTATTCCAGCTGTTATTTATGGTGATAAACAGCCTCCTTTAGCAATTTCAGTCCCCTATAAAGATATTTTCCATAAAATTCATGCTGGGGGATTTCGTACTACTGTTGCAACGATTGAAATTGATCAACAAAAAATTCAAGTTTTACCAAAAGATTATCAACTTGATCCTGTCCGTGACTTTCCTATACACGTAGATTTCTTACGCATTTCAGCAAAATCTATCGTTCATGTGCACATTCCTGTACACTTCCTTAATGAAGACATAGCTCCAGGAATTAAACGAGGTGGTGTCTTAAACATTGTGCGCCATGAAATTGAATGTACAGCATTAGCACATGCTATCCCTGAAGCAATTGAGATTGATCTTTCCAGTTATTCCATTGGTGATTCTATTCATATTTCTGCAGTACAATTACCAAAAGGTGTCGTACCAGTTATTCAGGAAAGAGACTTTACAATCGCTACCATCGCTGCTCCTGCTAACGTAAGTGCGAGCGATAATTCTTCAGAACAAGAGAACAATGAAAACAACGCAAAAACCTAATAACTTTAGTAGATGTGATCTTATCTTTTTAGTAGTTTTTGCTTTCTTATACTTTACCGGAGGTGCACATGTTGCTCATTGCTGGTCTTGGCAACCCCGGTTCTCACTATAATAATAATCGCCATAATATTGGTTTTATGGCTATTAATGTTATTCACCAAATCTTTTCATTTTCTCCATGGTCAAAAAAATTTCAGGCTGAAATCTCAAACGGCTTTATAAATGATGAAAAAATTATTCTTATAAAACCGCAAACTTTTATGAATTTGTCTGGTCAATCAATTGGCGAAGCCTTGCGGTTTTATAAATTAGACTTGAATAATCTTATTGTCATTTACGATGAACTAGATTTACCACCTGGTAAAATAAGAATAAAAATCGGAGGAGGAAGTAATGGACATAACGGTATAAAGTCTATTGATAGTCATTGCGGCACCAACTACTGCCGTCTACGCTTAGGGATTGGACATCCTGGTCCCAAAGAGCTGGTTAACCAGTATGTTTTGGGAAATTTTACAAAATCCGATCAAGAATGGTTAACCCCTTTACTAGATGCAATCGCAAATAACATGGAACTCTTAATAAAAAGAAACAATAATTGTTTTATGAATAAAATTACATTGGCAATGGAAAAATTTACAACAAAGCATCATCTTTCTTGAATACAAAAGACATACTCACACCCTTTGATATTTTTCTCTGAAGGAAAGGATCAAAGTTGAATGAAATATGAAACTCAGCGAATAAATCTTATAACTTATTATGATTAAATAAGCCCGCTTGATGTATTTTCGCTATTCTGCAATACCACTACACGTGAACCATCAGGAACACGATTATAAAGATCAATAATATCTTGATTGAGTAGACGAATACATCCACTAGAAATAGCACGACCAATTGACCAAGCTTCATGTGAACCATGAATACGGAAAAGGGTATCTTTCCCATTTTTGAAAAGATAAAAAGCTCGTGCACCTAACGGATTCTCAGGACCAGGAGGCATACCCTGCCCTAAATGTCCATAACGTTCTGGTTCACGCTCCATCATTGCCTTAGTAGGAGCCCAACGCGGCCACCGGCGCTTATATTGTACAATTCCAACACCTGTAAATGCCAACCCTTCTTTGCCAACACCAATACCATAACGTAAAGCTGTGCCATTTTCACCAATCAGATAAAGAAAACATGCTTGAGTATCTACAACTAATGTACCAGAAGAATAATCTGTATGATAATTAACTTGTTGACGCCAAAATTTTGGATCAATTATTGAAAGATTAACTGCAGGTAAAAAATAAGGTTCATTTGTTACAGGCCCATATAAATCAAGTATTTCCGGTGGAATATACTGGTCCTGTTGAGAAAAAATAGACATATTTGATTGACGTGTAAGACATCCAGCCAAAGCCAAAGGCGTTGCTATTAAAAAAGTTCGACGAGATAACAATCTCATATTTTCTCCGATTACTTATTTTCGAAAATTTTGCATACTATGAAAAACTTAATGCACTGTTAATATTTATGAGTACAACCATTATTCAATAATGTAATATAAAAAAAATTATGCAATTATTCAGTCTATTTTTTCATACTATCACAACAACTGTAGACTAGATCTCTTTTCAAAACGTGCTATAGAAACACTAACAAAGCTTTATCTTGACCACAAAAATAAATTACGATCAACAAAGAAAGAGAATCTATGGGCTTTAAATGCGGTATTGTTGGATTACCTAATGTTGGGAAATCAACTCTCTTTAATGCATTAACAAAAACAGCTGCAGCACAAGCTGCCAATTATCCTTTTTGCACGATTGAACCTAATACCGGTGAAGTTGCTGTCCCAGATCTACGGATGAAAAAAGTCGCCTCTATCGCTGGATCAAAAGAAATAATTCCTACACGTATTAGTTTTGTTGATATTGCGGGACTTGTACGTGGAGCTTCAAAAGGTGAAGGTTTAGGAAATAAATTTTTAGCGAATATTCGCGAAGTTGATGCCATTATCCATGTCTTACGATGTTTTCAAGATGAAAATATTACACATGTAGAAGGACGCATTGATCCTATTTCTGATGCTACAACCGTTGAAACAGAACTTATGCTTTCAGATCTTGAAAGTCTTGAACGGCGAATCATACAAATTCGCAAACGTGCAACCGGAAAAGATAAAGAAGCGCTCGCTATTCTCCCTATCATGGAAGCTGCATTAAAATTGCTGCAAACAGGACACCCTGTACGGTTAATGCTTAAAGATATTTCTGCCGATGAACGGTGCATTCTTAATGGTTTGAATCTTTTAACATCAAAACCCGTTCTCTATGTTTGCAATGTCAGTGAAAGTGAGGCCGCTCATGGTAACGACTTTACCCAAGCAGTTGAGAAAATGGCAACAGCACAGAATGCACAAGCTATTGTCATTGCCGCTTCCATTGAAGCTGAAATTGCCCAACTTACTGATGAAGAAGCGTTAGAATATCTTAAGGCTTTAGGGCTTTCTGAACCCGGGCTTAATAGACTCATTCGCACTGGCTATGATTTACTTAACCTCATTACTTACTTTACTTGTGGCCCTAAAGAAACACGAGCATGGACAATTGTGCGCGGAGTAAAAGCACCGCAAGCTGCTGGTGTTATTCATTCAGATTTTGAACGTGGCTTCATTCGTGCACAAACTATTAGCTACGAAGATTATATTGCTTTTGGTGGAGAAAACGGAGCAAAAGAAGCAGGAAAAGCGCGCGATGAAGGTAAAGAATATATTGTGCAAGATGGTGATATCATATTGTTTAAGCACAATACTTAATACACTCCTTTAAAGTCTTAAATCTTAATCCTCCATAAAATTCGTCTTTGTATCAACTCTTTCTATGTTTTTAAGAAAACTTTCAAATAAAATAGCCGCGTTATAAACGGCTATTTTATTTCTGATAAGACAAAATTAACGATTCCAATAACCTTCATATTTAAATTCTGGAGCGCCTTTTAAGGAATCTTTTGTTGCATTGATAATAAATTTCCATTTACCATAATCGTTTGTTTTCTGAATTGTATCAGGAGAAACAACTATATAACGTTCTCCTATACCAAGAAAACCACCAATACCAATGACAATTCCTTCGACATTATTTTCACGCAAAATAATATCTTTCACTTCACCAATATTTTCATCTTCCATATTGTATACATTAGCACCAATAAGGCTTGAAGCAACAAAATCAGTTGCTGAAGGCGTAATATAACGCGCAGCAATATCTGAACCAATCTGTACAATACCTGTTGATGAAATCACTTCATTTTCACAAGGTGTTGTCGTTGTAAAAGACTGAGCATACGCACCAGAAACCATAAAAATTGACACGAAAGTAGTGCAAACAATTTTCTTCATTTTATAATTCTCCGTTTTTACTTTATAAATCCTCAATGCATCATTATAAAATTTGTTCCCTCTGCGTTTCTGAAACAGCTTATTCTGTGTGTTCATTTTTCTTTAAATCCTTACTAGATCAGATCAAATTCTTCTTTTCATATTATAAACAAGCACTCCCAAATAATGAAAAATAATACGAAAACCAGCTTTCTTACGAATTTCCATATGGGAAGCAGCAGCCCATATTAAAAATTAAACACCTCACCATAATGCACTTCTGTTATTTCATTCTCATAAGAAACAAGAATATTCTTTAAAGGAGACACCATAAGCCAAAATATCCCTACAATAAAATAAGGATTATACCAATAACCTTTAGCAATTTTTTATCCTTTAAAGTCTCATGATATCCCTGTTTAAAGAGCTGTAATATAATCAAAATTATAATTGATCAAACATCAATAATTAAAGCAAAGAATGATAAAGAAAAAAGCGCGTCCGTGTCATCAATAATAAACCAGGAGGTTTAGCAACCATTATACATAAATTTGGCTTCTTTAGGATTAGCAAAAGGAAAAGGAAAATAATCTGACACAATACCAGATTTCTTTAAAAACTTTTCTTCTCGATGAGAACCATCACCTCTTTCATATTACATACAAAACTTTAATCTATTCCTGATCATAACCCAGTACCTTTAAATCGTGAAAAGATATATATTTGAGCCCATCGTAACAAACACATATTGCTTCCAGCCCGGGCCACAATGACCCTTTAGCATAAATACCAAAGGGCCCCAAAAATTCTAATCTTATTTTTGAGGCACATACAAAGGAAAAAACATATTCTCTTTATATTCATGATATTTTTGGCAAAGCTTTGAAAAAAATATGAATTATCTACTTTCGTATCATATAAATTTTACTGATTTCAATTTTTTATCTCCTCCTCTTTTGCGCCATAAACATAAAAATAACCTTCAAAAAAATCTTTTCATATATGCTGATTGTATTCTATTGAATCAATAAATTAAAACTATCTCTTTAAAATCACTATCGCTATAAATGACTTCTTTATAAATCAGTTTACAAATATTCAATATGACACTTCACATCGCTCTTTTTCAACCTGATATTGCCGGTAACACAGGAACAATCTTACGCCTTAGCGCTTGTTTTGGTCTGCATGTACACATTATTGAACCTGCAGGCTTTAATCTATCCGATCGCAATCTTAAACGTGCAGGTATGGATTACCTTGAACGCGCGTCCTTAGAACGTCACCTTGATTGGCAGAGTTTTATTGATACCATGCAGCGCTTTAATCGTCGTCTTTTGCTCTTAAGTACAAAAGCACAAACCTATTACACAGAAATATATTATCAGAAAAACGATGTTTTACTTTTTGGCCGTGAATCAGCAGGTGTCCCCGATTATGTTTATAAAGCAGCAGATTATGCATTAACCATTCCCATGCTACCACACGCACGCTCTTTGAATCTTGCAATAAGCGTCGCTATGGTAACAGGAGAGGCACTTCGTCAAATTGGTTATAATGAAATAGGACAAGCCTTATAATAAAACTAAATCTTACAGCCTGGCCAATCTTCATGACAGAAGTTATCTTACCAAATGATACAATTTTTAACAGATGATAGAAATTACATTGAAAAAATGAAAATTGTTAAGTTCAATTATCCTATTGTTAAAACAACTTTACGAAATGATATTAACAAAAACATATTTTTCACGCTGCAAATAATTACATTACGATAAAATTGCATAATCACACACCAAATAACAAAAAAATCTATAAAAAGAAAATTTCAAAAAACTCCTAACAAAACACAGAATATTACTGCTCAATTTTTTCTAATAATTTATTACGATCAATCAAAAAGCCGCTTTCGACCCATAATGATTCCAATTCTTTGAGTTTTTTTCCTAAAAACTTCCCTTTTACCAGCCCTCTTTCCAATAAATCCTTGCCACTAATAGGAAAAGTTGGAATTTGCCATTTTCGAGCAAGTTGATAAAGCCTGATATAACATTCTTCTTTTTGAACCGCTTTGCTGTCCTTTAAGGTGTGATCCCGTGCAGCTGCTAAAGACAAAGCTAATTGATCTAAAACTGGTTGCCGACCATAAAAATAAATCAGTCTTTGCATAAGAATATCTGGACAGTCATAGTTAATCAGTTCTAGTTCCGCCCATTCCTTTAACCGTATTTTTTCTTTATTCGATAAATGTAAACGACGTGCCATATCATGAAGACGCATAACATCAGGAGGAATAAGGCTTTCTAGCCGCAAAAACGGATCAACCTCCCAATCAAAAGCTTGCTCTGTTTTAATAAGTGAGTGGATTGCATCGATCCCCCACCTTTCTGTCTCAGGTAAAATGAACGTCAAAATTCCACTTTGACGCATCCATAAAAGAGCACGTGTTGGATCCAAAGCAGTCAGAAGTTTTTTCATTTCTCCCCAAATACGCTCTGGTGAAAGTTTGTGTAAACCATGTTTTAAACGCGTACACGCTTTCAACCCTTCTGCATCAGGACGCCCTATTCCATACCAAGCAAAAAAGCGAAAAAAACGCAAAATACGTAAATAATCTTCACAAATACGCTGCTCTGCAACACCAATAAAACGAACAGTCCGAGTTGCAATATCGTTTAAACCTCCTACTTCATCATAGATCTCACCGGCCGCATTACAATAAAGTGCATTGATAGTAAAATCTCGACGTTCAGCATCTTTTTTCCAATCGCGGCTGAAGACAACTTCCGCATGACGACCATCCGTCTGAATATCAGAGCGAAGTGTTGTCACCTCATAAGAGCACGATTCACCAACTACTGTTACTGTACCAAAATTAATTCCTGTAGGAATAGCTTTAAATCCTACTTCTTCTACACGCTTTATAATCTGCTGCGGCAAACAGGTTGTTGCAATATCAATATCACTGATAGGCTGTTGCAAAAGTTGATTCCGTACAGCACCACCAACAACACGGGCTTCCTCACCATCCATTGATAAAACACGAAGAAGTGTTTGAATATTGCTAGACTGCAACCATGCAACCTGTTTGAAATTGTGTGTCACATTCACCCTTTAACCTTTCAACAAATTTTCATTATTCCCTTTCAAACTTTTATATTTCAATAAATACAATGCATAATATATTTTTTATAAACCACACTCTTTCTCCATAAAAATATTCTTAATTTGTGCGAAGAGATAAAAAAACAGCTTATCACGCTTCTTTTCTTTTCATTTTCTGTTACAAATCATGAAAAGATTTATAATCATATAAAAGAAATTCTCATTTTACGACACATGGCTTTAAGGAAAAAATATGAGTCAATATGATACATTATCCCATTCTACTGAAAAGGCGAGTATCAATGATGATGCCTCATTAATTATTAAAGATATTGATGAAGCACACAAAGAGCTCGATATTCTACAAAAAGCAATTGACAAAGTTATTTTTGGACAAAGTCACGTAATTGAATACACCTTAACAGCTATTTTAGCAGGTGGACACGCTCTTCTTGTTGGTGTTCCGGGACTTGCTAAGACGCGTCTTGTTGAAACACTTGGAATCGTCTTGGGACTTGATGCAAAACGCATCCAATTTACACCAGATTTAATGCCATCAGATATTATTGGTTCTGAGATCATGGATTCAGATAAGAATGGTCAACGTTCTTTCCGTTATATTCAAGGTCCTATCTTTACTCAGCTTCTCATGGCCGATGAAATCAACCGCGCTTCGCCTCGCACCCAATCAGCCCTTTTACAAGCCATGCAAGAATACCATGTCACTATTGCTGGAACACGTTATGACCTACCAAAACCCTTTCATGTGCTTGCAACTCAAAATCCTATTGAACAAGAAGGAACTTATCCTCTTCCTGAAGCGCAACTCGATCGCTTTTTAATGCAAATTGACATTGACTATCCTGATTTAGCGACAGAACGGCGTATTATCTTAGAAACGACAGGTAAAAAAAACCAAATTGCAAAACCCGTTTTATCTATTAAAAAATTACAAAAAATCCAAAAAATTGTCCGCCAAATGCCAATTTCTGAAAGCGTTGTCGAAGCTATTTTGAAGTTAGTGCGTTCAGCTCGTCCTCATAAAGATAATTCCCTTGCAAACACTTATATTTCTTGGGGCCCTGGTCCTCGGGCATCACAAGCACTTTCACTATGCGTTCGTGCCCGTGCCCTTTACTACGGACGTCTAGCTCCTTCACTTGATGATGTTCAAGCACTCGCCCAACCTGTTTTACAACATCGTATGGCACTTAATTTTTCTGCACATGCTGAAAATATAACTATAAAAGAAATTATTGCTAATCTCATGAAAGATTCCCTCTGATGACTATTGGCAAACAAACTTTTAGAGAAAGCCCACAATCACTTGCTGCAACATTACAGAAAGATGCAGCTAATATGCCCTATTTCCTTTTACAAGCAAATCGTCTTGCCAATACATTAATAACCGGAAGACATGGTCAACGCAAACACGGCAATGGAGAAAATTTCTGGCAATTTCGTCCTTATGTGCAAGGTGAATCCATCGCACATATTGACTGGCGTCGTTCAGCGCGTGATGAACATATCTACCTACGTGAACGTGAATTGGAAAGGATGCAAACCGTTTGGATTTGGCCCGATCAAAGTGCTTCTATGCAATATTGTTCATGCTTTTCAAAAATCTCTAAAGGCAATCATGCCATCATTCTTTCCCTTGCATTAGCAAAAATTCTTGCAAAAAGTGGCGAATATATTGCTATTCCTGAATTAATGGCTCCAACTATATCCTCTAATGTCATAGAGCGTATGGCTTTAGCTTTAACGAATCATCAAATTGAAAATTCATTTCCAAATTTCTCAACTGTAACGCGTTTTTCACAAGCCATCATAATGAGTGACTTTCTTGATCATCCTGAAAAAATTATCGATCATCTGACAGTTTTAAAGACAAAACAAGTCAATGCACATCTCATTGAAGTCACCGACCCAGCAGAAGAACATTTCCCTTATACAGGCCATACAGAATTTTTTGATCCTGAAACAAAAGAAAAACTCCTCGTGAGAAAAGCAGAAAACTTGCGTAAAAATTATCACAAGCTCTATCAAGAAAGACGACAAAAATTAATAGATTTTTGCTTACATCAAGGATGGACTTACCAGGTTAGCTTAACAGATCGTCCCCTAACAGAAGTGATTGTGAACTTCACAAAGAAAATGAAATCTTCTAAATCTTACCTAAGGAGATCACTTTGAGTTTTGACGCTCCTTTCCTTTTGTTTGGACTTTTGGCCTTACCAGTTATTTGGTGGTTGTTAAGAACGACACCTTCAAAACCTCATAAAGAACTTTTTCCGCCTTTGCGCCTTCTGCTTAAACAAACTAATCAACAGGAAACTACCAATCATACACCCTGGTGGTTATTATTATTACGACTAACCATAGCCGCACTGATCATAATAGCGTTAGCGCGTCCTACTTGGATTCAAAAACCGATTGTATTTTCTGGTTCTCATCCTCTTGCACTCATCATTGACAATGGATGGGCGTCCGCTGAAGAATGGAAAAAACGCATTGCAGTTGCAAAATCTTTAATTACACAAGCAGAAAAACAACAAAAAAACATTTATTTACTTGCAACAGCTGAAAACAATGCTCACGATATCGGTCCTTTTTCTGCAGAAGTCATCAAACAACATTTATTGCATTTACATACTCGTCCTTGGCCTGTTAACCGCGTCCAATCCCTTCAAAAGCTCGTAGAACAGATTGGTGAACAACCTCTTGATATTGCGTACTTAAGTGATGGTTTGCAAACAAACGAAGATAGTCAGGCTTTTACCCTTATAAAACAATTAAAGCCAAAAACATTCTTATGGTATGCGAATGATGTTTCCAACATAACTGGTATAACAAACATAGAAAATAACAATGGAAATATGGCAGCACGTGTCATTCGTACAACTCCTTATGGTGAGACTCCAATAACACTCAGCCTTTATGATTTAAAAAGTCAACTCCTTGCTCGTTTTACAACAAACTTTCATGAAGGAGAAACAACAGCTCTTGTTCCTTTTGATTTACCACTTGAATTACGTAATCACATTGCCTGGATTAAAATTGATGACCAAGCTCAAGCTGCTGCGACCTTTTTAATCGACAACCGTAGCCGAATAAACCGCGTTGCCCTTTTATCACCCAACATCAATGAAATGGTACAGCCCTTACTTTCTCCAATGTACTACGTTATCAAAGCATTACAAGGTCATGCACAACTTATAACAACTGGAGGAGGAGAGCTTTCAAGTGATATTGATCGTTTACTGAACCAAAATCCATCTGTTTTCATTATGGGTGACATAGTTAATATATCAAAAGAAGCAGAAAAAAAGCTATCTCATTTTGTAAATAAAGGAGGGATACTTATCCGTTTTGCTGGAGAGAATCTGAGTTCTGCAAAACATTATGACAGCCTATTACCTGTATCATTACGTTCTGGTGAACGCTTACTTGGCAGTATTATGTCGTGGACGAAACCACAAAAATTAGCACCTTTTGCAAAAAACAGCTTCTTTTTTGACCTTCCTTTTCCAGAAAATGTCACTGTTTTACGCCAAATTCTTGCAGAACCAAATTCAGATCTTTTTGAAAAAACATGGCTTAGTCTCGAAGATGGAACTCCACTCATTACTGCTGCTAACCATGGTAAGGGTATACTCATTCTTATTCATATCGCACCTGATCCTACATGGTCAAATCTTCCTCTTTCCGGTTTTTTTACACAAATGTTACAAAAACTTATTACGCTTAGTACACATGCAAAAGAACCTCAAACGCAAATAAAAACAGCGACAGTATACAATCCTTGGCAGATACTCAATGCCAACGGTCAATTACAAACAGCTCCTTCTCATGTTATTCCACTCATTACTGATGAACAAAAAGCGCCCCTTCCATCCTACCATACTCCACCTGGACTCTATGGTGTTCAAAACAATCTCTATGCTCTCAATCTACTCAATCATGCATCACACTTAACGACACAATCATCATCACCTTATTTTTTAAGTGATAAAACTCTACCCTATGATACACAAGAAAAACATTTCACTGGATTTCTATTAGGACTAACCAGTTTATTATTAGCCCTCGATAGTTTTTTAGTTTTATGGACAGGCGGAGCTCTCTTTTTTAAGAGGAAAAGCAATATGCTATTTCTTTTCCCTCTCATAGCAATCTTTATTGCTTTTTTTCTATATCCATCAATTATGCAAGCAGAAATTGTAGAAAACTATGATGATACTATCATAAAAGCAGCAGGGACTACTCATCTCGCTTATGTCGTAACCAATAATCATGAAATCGATACAACAAGTAAAAGCGGACTAGAAGCACTCAGCCAATTTATAGCAGAACGTACAATGCTTTCACCTGGTTCTGTTGTAGCGCTTGACCTTGATAAGGATGAGCTCAGTTTTTATCCTCTTATTTACTGGCCAATTGATACGAATAGCCCTATGCCAACACAAAAAAGTCTTGAAAAAATCAATGCCTACATGAAAAATGGTGGCGCAGTTTTATTTGACACTCGTGATCAAATAAATACCAATCTTACCCTTGAAGAAACAGCTACCGCAGCCACACAAAGATTGCGTACGATATTAAGCGGATTAAATATTCCAACGATGGAACCAGTATCAACTGAACATGTTATTGCCCGTTCTTTTTATATTATGCCTGATTTTCCAGGACTTTATCGTGGTTCCCCTTTATGGGTTGAATCATCTTCAATAAACAAAAAAAACACAAATTCTATCACTGCAGGAGATAATGTTAGCTCTTTTTTCATCACTGCAAATAACTTTGCTGCTGCTTGGGCGCTAAACGAACAAGGCAGGTGGAAATATCCACTTATTCCTAATAATCCTATGCAACGTTTATGGGCATTTCGTGCGGGATTGAATATTGTTATTTATGTACTTACGGGAAACTATAAAGCCGATCAAATTCATGTTCCTGCATTATTAGAGCGTTTTAACCGAGAAAGAAGGCAATGATACAATCTCTTACCTTTCAGCCTTTTTTGCCTAGCGTTTGGCTTCTTTTTTTAGGAGGAATCCCCGCTTTTTTTATAGTTATTGGGCTTATTACAAAACGCCGCGGAGCTTTTTTACGCTTTCTAGCATTAGCGTCTCTTATTCTTGCACTCCTTAATCCAATGATCACAAAAGAACAACGTGAACCTGTTAAAAGTGTTGTAGGTATTGTTCTTGATCATAGCGAAAGCCAAACATTTGGAACACGTGAGGAAGATAGAAATAAAGCCCATACACAATTAATAAATGCGCTAGCACATTATCCACAATTCGAACCACGCTTTATTGAAGCTGGAAAACTTTCTGATAATCATTATGCACCATCAACAAATTTGTTTCACGCTTTAACACAAAGTATATCCAGTATACCACCCTCTCGCTATGCAGGAACGATTTTAATCACGGATGGACAAGTGCATGACATCCCACAGCTATCAAAACTTAACCATGATGCCCCAATTAATGCTTTGATCACAGGGAAAGCTGATGAATTTGACCGCCAAATTAAATTTATTGCTCCTCCCCGCTTTGCTCTTATCAATAAACCATTTATGCTCTCTATTTTAGTAGAAGATAAAGGACACCCTAAAAAGCCCATACCAGCACAAGCAAATATTACCGTAAGCATTAACGGTCAAGAAGTTGATCATCATTCTGTAACACCTGGTGTTATCTTTCAAACTGAAATCACCCTATCTCATGCAGAAAAAAACATTATTCAAGTTACAACTGACACACATGAAGGAGAATTAAGTCTTAATAACAATCGTGCCATAACTGTTATTGAAGGCATTAGAGAAAATCTGCGTGTTCTTCTGATTTCAGGTGCACCCTATAATGGTGAACGAGCATGGCGTGACCTTTTAAAAAGTGATTCTAATATCGATCTCATTCATTTCACTATTTTGCGTCCTCCTGAAAAAGCTGACAATACACCTATCAATCAATTATCACTTGTAGTCTTCCCTACCACCAAATTATTTGTTGAAGAAATCAATAATTTTGATCTTGTTATTCTCGACGGCTACCAATATTCTAACGTTCTTCCATTGATTTACTATGATTATATTGCCCAATATGTCCAACAAGGTGGAGCATTGCTGATAGTAACAGGACCTGAGTTTACTACAGAATTCTCATTAGCTAAAACGCCTCTAATAAGTGTTCTACCAGCGCTACCAAATGGCACCATAATTCAAAAACCTTTTCGCCCTACCCTCACGAAAGAAGGTGAGCGCCATCCTGTTACACGGGGTCTTACAACCCCTGCTCATCCTGCTCATCAATGGGGACGATGGTTACGACAAATTGTAGTCCAAAATACAGGAAAAGCGACTGCTATCATGAAAGGAGCTGATGAACAACCACTTTTGCTTCTTTCCCATATTGGTAAAGGTCGTGTAGGAATGTTACTTTCCGATGAAAGTTGGCTTTGGGCGCGAGGTTTTGAAGGTGGAGGTCCTTATGCAGCTCTTTACCGTAGAATTGCCCACTGGCTTATGAAAGAACCAGAACTTGAAGAAGAAAAATTAAGTGCTTTGAGTCATCATCATCATTTAACAGTTCGTCGACAAACACTCCAAGATCACCCAGAAGCAGTCGAAGTAGTTTTTCCCTCTGGTAAAAAAAAGAACATCACTCTCACGAAAGAACAAGAAGGTGTCTTTACAGGGAATATTCAGACTGATGAAACAGGGATCTTTACTATTCGTAATGGAGATCAAACAGTGCTTTCTACTGTAGGAGCAGTCAATAATCCTGAATTGTCTGATTTAATTTCAACAGAAGAAAAACTGATCCCTATCAGTAAACAAACGGGTGGTCATGTTACGCGTTTATGGAATAAAGAAAAAAATGATATTCATCTTCCTCCCATTAAATTGATTCAATCCCAAACAGGAAAAGTATCATCTTCTCCTCATTCAATTGTTCTGAAAGAAGCAACAAAAACTCGTTTGGTTAACATTTCTCACTTTCCTATTTTTTCTGGATTTTTAGCATTACTGACCTGTCTTTTATTGTTGACCAGTGTATGGTATCGTGAAAATCATTAAAAGTTCTGAGCAACTTTATAATTACTTGAATGTAGTTTATACTTATTTAAGCACACATAATAATATACCTTACCCTGTGCCATTTTTCATACATCTTCTTGTAATTCTAAAGCGAACAATCGCTCTGGTTTTATGGATGCAAACATTTGTATTTGCCTATTTTTTATTGCCTAAATTTTTTTCAACGCTATGCTAGCATCTATGTTTTATCTTGCTCATATATCAGATGTACATCTTTCACCCTTACCACAGCCTTCCTTATTGGAGCTTTGCGGAAAGCGTCTCACTGGATATCTTAATTGGAAAAAAAAACGTAACAATCAAATGAAATCAGATGCTTTAGAAATATTAATGCATGCACTGAAACAAAAAAAACCTGACCATATTGTTATTTCTGGTGATCTCGTTAATCTTTCTTTGGATAAAGAATTTACGCAAGCTCGCAACTGGTTACTTGCTCAAAATAATCCTGAAAATATTTCCCTAACATTTGGAAATCACGATGCTTATGTTCGCGGAGCATTCCAAAAAGCCTGTACTTACTTCCAACCTTGGATTAAAAGTGACTCCTCACAAAAAAATCCTTTCCCCTATATGCGTATTCGCAATAATATAGCAATTATAGGCGCCTCTTCAGCTATTGCGACACCACCGTTTCAAGCTTCAGGCTACTTTGGTAAACAACAAGCAAAAACTTTATCCCAATTCTTAAATGAAGCAGAAAAACAGGGTCTCTTCCGTGTTGTGATGATTCATCATCCTCCTTTTCACCATGCTACTTCTTGGCATAAAAAATTATGGGGTATAGAGCGTTTTCTAAAAGTAGTTAAACACCATGGTTGCGAACTTATTCTCCATGGTCATACTCATTTACCTACGTTGAATATCATTGAAGGAAAAGTGCGCAAGATTCCTATTGTTGGTGTTTCTTCAGCATCACAATCTTTCGGAAGTAAAAAGCCCCCTGCAAGTTTTAACTTATTTGCTATTGAATATTTGCATAATCAATGGCACTGCCAATTGCAGCGCTATTGTATTATTAATCATAATAATACAATAGCGTGTATTGAAAAAATTGATCTTTAATATTTCGAAAAATAGAAAGTTTTTTACTAAGATATGCTATTTTATAATAATTAGCTCTTCTATCAAATTCCTCTTGAGTAAATTATGGATAAAGAGAACAATCAAAAATATGCAACATTAAGTAACAGGACCACATAAACGTACCTAGCTTAATTCAATAATTTATAGAGAGTTATGGTCAGTGATACTGTTCATAAGGGTGAAGAAATTCAAAATACAAACAAAAAAGATAATTTAAATCGGCATCTTTTTGCCTAAATAATTTCAAGTTTTTCCCTTCGAAAAGAAACAATTCATAATCGCTTTAGTGAAAACCGTTATTGATCCCGAATACAATAATAAATCTAGAGTTCAGTATCATTGTAGAAGCATTCGTAACAATTTTCTTGTTATGCTTTAAAAAAAATTCTGTGTTCCTGCAACGTACTCTTAAATCATAAAAAAACAATATCAATAAACATAGCATATATTCACTCTCTCTTTGAGAGTCGCTCTCTTTATAAATTATAAAACAATAAAATTCTTACACAAAAGGAACAAATGCTGTACCAAAACGCAATTTAGCTTCATTTTCAGGTTCTATATGAATAGTAACACGGACATTTTTAAATTCCGCTTCAAGTGCATTCTCAATATTATTACAAATCTGGTGTGCCTCTCCTACTTGCATATCAGTTGGTACAACTAAATGAAACTCTATAAAAGTAATCCTACCAGCAACACGCGTTCTTAAATCATGGACTTCAATTGCACCGGATGCACTCATTGAAATAAGATTACGAATCCGCATCGTTTCATTTAATTCAACCCCAACATCCATGAGACCCTGAATAGCATTATAAATTACCTTACCTCCCTGCAAAAGAATATTAATAGCGACAATTACTGCCAAAATTGGATCTAAAACAGCCCATTCAGTTATAAATGCAGAAACCAACCCTATTAAAATGCCAACTGAAGTTAAAACATCCGTCATTAAATGGACTCCATCAGCTTTAAGAGCAGGAGAACGGTGAATTTTTCCTTGTCGAATAAGAAGCCATCCCCAAAAAAAATTGATAATACATGCTGCCAAATAAGGACAAAGCCATATTCCAGGTTTTTTTGGTGCTTCAACTGTTATAAATGCTAGCCATGCTTCTCTTAAAATAAAAATTGCCGCAATAATGATGAATACGCCTTCAAGAAAAGCAGAAAAATACTCTGCTTTATGATGTCCAAAAGGGTGGTCGTGATCAGCAGGCTTCATACTTATTTTAACTGCCCACCACGCTGCTAAAGCGGCAAGAATATTTACAATAGATTCTAGTACATCAGAATAAAGAGCAACTGAATTTGTGATATAATAGGCCCAATATTTTAAAGAAAATACAATACAAGCCGCTCCAATAGATAATATAGTCAATCTTTGTATCTGTATTTTTGGATCCATAACTCAATAATCTTTTTTATTATAACGAGCGATAATATTTTTAATATATCTTCCAACACTCTCTTAAAATAAAAAGAAATATTAAGAGAAAATAAAACTAATTTTTATAATTTATCATCACTTTTCCACAGTTCTGATACAAATTGCTTTACAAAAAGGCAGCTTAGATACTATTTATCAAAAGTTGATTTTCTCCAGATATCAAATACAATTAATCTGGCTATCAACAGCTTCTTAAACAGCTTTCTCTTTATTACCTTTAACTGAAACGGATAACTTTTATATTTAAATGCGGCAATCCTAATACATTGCCTATATTACTCACCCTTATGACATGAATAGACATCAAAAAATACAAAAAACTAAGAGTTTCACTCCAGCTTTTCTCTTATACTTTTAAATGCAACAACCACTATAAATAATTTCACAGAAAAATAATTGTCAAAATCACCCCTAAAATAGAAGAAAATAAGTTTTAATAAACATCTCCTAATATAAAAATAAAGAACCTGGGCATTGGGAACCCAGATTCTTTTTCCTTTTAATAAGGATTTACAGGCTTAGGAAATAGCGGGGACCTAAGATCCTGTACCCGATATGAAAACAATATATTTGCCGCACTCGGTACATGTTATATATACTTATGGTTGTATATTGTCAATAATATTCTACTTTAAAGTTAAAAATAATATTTTTTATCTTTCTATTCAATACCTAGTGATTTAAAAAAAATAATGTTAAGGATTTCATATGATTCTGAACATCACCACAATTCACGAAGCCGATGATCCATGTTTGGAAGCTTACCGTAATATTCGTGAAAAAGATCTCGTTGGACGACAGCATCAATTTATTGCTGAAGGAAAAACGATATTATCATCATTGCTGCATTCAAAAGAATTTTCTACCTTATCATTGCTTGTTGTTGCAGCACGCCTTTTAAGTATTATGCCCATTTTAAAAGAAACAAAACCAACATGCCCTATTTATTGTGTTCCGCAAAAAATCATGGATGATATTGCTGGTTTTCATGTTCATCGTGGTATGCTTGGCATTGGGGAACGTAAAAAACTACCATCATTAAAAAAGTTTTTACAAAATCTTCCAGAAAAAGCTTTGATTTCAGTTTTATGTGGCATCTCTAATTATGAGAGTATGGGAGCTATTTTTCGTAATGCAGCTGCTTTTGCTAGCACTGGTATTATCCTTGATAAAACGTCTTGTGATCCTCTTTATAGAAAATCAATCAGAGCTTCTTCTGGAGCAGCGTTAAGTGTACCCTATACACGAGGAGATGATATTGAGAGCATTATAACCGCTTTAAGTAATGCGAATTTTAAACTTTACACGCTTTCCCCTTCTGCTACCTGCTATCTTAAAGATGCAAAAGCAACAAAACACACAGCACTTATTTTTGGAATAGAAGGGAATGATTTGCCAACACATATTCTCCAAAAATCAGAGACTTTGCGAATTCCTATGGCTTATGGCTTTGATAGCATCAACCTTGCTACAGTGTCAGGTCTTACCCTCGCACATTTTGCTGATTTTGATCAATTGAATTAAAACATTCATATTTAAAATAAATTATCAAATGATATCCTGTTTATCTTATATATTTATTTACATACAAAGGATGTTTCATCTTTGAAAAAGGATGAAGTTTTCGTTTTCAAATTACATAAAACTTTCTTCAACATTTTTTCAGTGTCAGCGGCACGTTCTGCACACGTAATAAATCCACCTCCAAGAATACGTGCTTCATGACTATTATCATTATAAAGAACGCAAGCTTGACCTGGGGCTACACCACTCTCACTTTCTAACAAATCAACAAAAAATGATCCTTGCTTATAATGTAAACGCGCTGAACGTGGAGGACGCGTCGAACGAACCTTTACTGCAACCTCAATACCGTCAAGAGGAAAATTATCTAATTGTTCATCACCAAGCCAATTCACATCACGTAAAAAAAGTTTACGTGTTTCCAACATCTCACGCGGACCAACAATAACACAGGCATTTTCTACATCAAGATAAATAACATAAAGCGCTTCACCAGTTGAGACACCAATTCCACGACGCTGACCAATAGTATAATTAACAATTCCTGAATGTTCTCCCAAAATCTGCCCATCAATATGAACAATAACTCCAGGATTTGCAGCCTCTGGTCGTAACTTTGTAATAATATCAGAATATTTTCCTTGTGGAACGAAGCAGATATCCTGGCTATCGTGTTTATTGGCAACAACTAAGCCCATTTCGGTCGCTATTTCACGCACACGCTCTTTTGAAAGATCACCCAATGGAAAGCGTAAATAATCAATTTGCTCTTGTGTTGTAGCAAATAAAAAATAACTCTGATCACGATCAGCATCAAGAGAACGAAATAATGCTCGATGTGCACCATGGGCACGACTGCGAATGTAATGACCTGTCGCTAGAGCATCTGCACCTAACTCATATGCAGTTGTTAACAAATCCGAAAATTTAACAGTTTGATTGCAAGAGACACATGGAATGGGTGTTTCTCCATGCGCATAGCTTTCTGCAAAAGGATTAATAACAGCCTCGCGAAACCGTTCTTCATAATCCAGAATATAATGAGGCACACCTAAAGTTTCCGCTACACGACGTGCGTCTTCAATATCTTGCCCTGCACAGCAAGCCCCTACACGATGTGTTGCAGCACCATGATCATACAATTGTAAGGTAATCCCCACTACATCATAACCTTCTTTTTTTAAGAGGCCTGCAACAACTGACGAATCAACTCCTCCAGACATCGCAACAACAATACGAGAATTTTTAGGGTGCCCTGGCAAATCAAGACTATTTAAAAACATACATTCACTCTCTATTTTTTAAAATGCCTGCTAAATATATGCACTATGCTCCGTTTATATTATTTTTTTGTCTTCCCTACAACTAACGAGTGATATCAGACTGTCAAAGAAGGAGCTTAAAGTAAAAAACAATCAATTAAAATAGAGGTTTTTTCATAAAAAATTACTATAAATACTATAACATATTGTTTTATTTATAATATCTGCAAATGATTTTATTAATTTTTCTTTTAACAAGTTTAGTTCTTTTTTAAAACTCATATATTATTCATATATTATATTGAGGTCTCTAGCTCTTAAATATTACAGTAGAAAATACAATGACTGATTTAATAAAAACACAAATAAAATATGTTATTGGTCCGGATGGAAGTCCACTCACCATCACCGACTTACCGCCTACAACAACAAAGCGTTGGGTTATCCGTCGCAAAGCTGAAGTTGTTGCAGCTGTTAGAGGTGGATTATTAAGTTTGGATGAGGCGTGTCAACGTTACACTTTAACTATAGAAGAATTTCTTTCATGGCAAAGTTCGATTGATGAACACGGTTTAGCTGGATTACGGACAACTAAAACCCAACAATATAGGCATTAAATAATGATGTCGGTTCAAAATTTTATTTCAAAATAAGCCAAGCTTTTTTAAGCTTGGCTTATTTTTTTCTTTCAGCATATAAAATTTAAAAATCTATCTATATAGAATCTGGAGTTTCAACTACCCAACCATTGAATGGAGTTGAGTAAAAGTATGATGATTATCTGTTGCTGTCTTATCCTCATTCTTTTCAAGAATTTGCGCACGTTGAAGCTCTGTATCAATTTCTTTCAAGGCAATTTTAGCATTTGTTTCCTGCAACTTTAAACCACGAATCGAATCTGTGAGATTATCACGCCTCTGTCGTGCTGCACGAGCAAAAGCTGAATAAGCGAAATGATGAATATCATTATTTCCCGATCTACGCTCTTCATTAACAATTTGTTCTTCGAGCTCTAATACCATTCGTTCAAATTCTGTAATCATCATCTCAAGCTGTGCAATTTCACGACGCTTCTCTCGCACTTGAAACATCTTTAATTGCACCATATTCTGCTGTGACTTCATACCTCATACTCCTTAAACTACACCAAAACTCAAATTAGCGCTCATATATACCCTCTATACCTTTATTTTCACTCTTTTCATTGAAAATAAAAAGCAATTTTTAATTTAAATTTCTTTAGCATTTTAAACTACTACAAACGAAGCCTCATTTTAAAAGCGCTAACTCTTTCTTCACATGATGCTCTTATTAAATCGAAGAGACTTAAATCTCGGTAAATAAATATAAAAATTTTAAAACAGTAAATTATAAAACTTTTTTGCGTCACAAATTAATAAAATATAGCACCGATTATCCTATCAAATTTTTAAAATATGAAATTTTTCTAAAATAATTTTATTCACCTCTTTCAAAAATAAAAATATTTTGTTAACCACTATCTAAGATAGTGGGGGAAACAGCGGCAATTGTTACGCGTACTGCTGAGCTATTCATAAGCACTTAAATATTAAGTGTTTGATTTTGTGAATTATTTTTTATGAACAGTCATTTTACTAACTGTTATGAAATAAAAATGCTCCACTTGATTCGGGAGGAGCAAGATGAGGAAATGAAATGCGCGTATTATTAATTGAAGATGATAAAACAACCACTAAAAGCATCGAATTGATGCTAAAATCAGAAAATTTTAATGTTTACATTACTGATCTGGGTGAAGAAGGTATCGATCTAGGTAAACTCTATGATTATGATATCATTTTGCTTGATCTGAATCTTCCTGATATGTCAGGCTATGAAGTCTTACGGACTCTAAGGCTAGAAAAAATAAAGACTCCCGTGCTTATCCTTTCTGGTATGGGAGGGATTGAAGATAAAGTTCGTGGTTTTGGCTTTGGTGCTGATGATTACATGACTAAACCTTTCCATAAAGATGAATTAATTGCACGTATTCACGCTGTTGTTCGTCGTTCTAAAGGTCATGCACAATCAGTTATCATTACTGGCGATCTTACTGTTAATCTCGATGCTAAAACAGTCGAAATTGCAGGTCGTCCTGTTCATCTAACAGGAAAAGAATACCAAATGCTAGAACTTCTATCTCTACGCAAGGGTACTACACTTACTAAAGAAATGTTCCTCAATCATCTCTACGGTGGTATGGATGAACCTGAACTCAAAATTATTGATGTCTTTATCTGCAAGCTGCGGAAAAAACTGGATGCAGTATCTTCTGGCGTCAATTATATTGATACAGTTTGGGGACGCGGTTACGTATTACGTGATCCAGTTGAAGAAAACATACGAAAAACTGCTTAAATAACAAAAATCATAACTCTTAAAATCTCAGATATTATATGCTGAGATTTTTTTTGTTATTGATCAATAAAAATCCTATAATTATCATTCATTAAATAGCATCTCAGCTATTTTTTTTAATATAGTGAAAAATTTTATCTTGTTCAGAACTTCTTTATACATTCGAAAATAATGCAGTCACTGGTTTCGTGTATGCTTATTTTCATAGCTGTTATCTCAGCAAGTAATATCGTATAATAGAACTGAGCAATACGTGCATCAATTAGCTCTTCCGGCATTTTTCCGTTATATAATTCAATAAAATGAGAAGGGATACGTAATATTTTACCACGAATTTCGAATCGAAATAAACGTTGATCTGTATTTTGTAAAATTACAACACCTATTTCACCACCTTGAGAAACCGTCGCATTTGCAATCAATAATAAATTAAGCAAAAGTTTAATTTCATCTTTCGGTAGAAGAAAAGAAGCAGCCTGCCATTTCAAAATTGCTTTTTCTTCTTTCATATATTGTTGAGACACTTGTTCAGCAAAAATCGTATCTACTTTGTCCTCTACTCCTCCTACAGCCCCAAAAGCTAATCGCGCAAATTGTAAACGTGCAGAAGCATTTGCAACAGATAAACGCACTAATTGTAAAACATCTTCATCAGCATTACCTTCATCATAAAGCTCCATAGCATTTTGAATAGCACCAATAGGAGAAATTAAATCGTGGCAAATACGACTACAAAGCAAAGCAGCCAAATCAGTAGACTTCAAAGAAATAGCTAATGTCATATTTATATAGCTCCTCAATTCTGAATGTTTTTCAACTGCAACTCTTAGCACCTAATGTATGTACAGAAATTGAACAATCACATTAAAATCTTCTTTTTAAGAATAAATTTAAGAATTTAAATAACTTTATGCCTTATTTTCTATCTATTGGATAAACATTATAATTCGTATTTGTGTATAAATTAACTTAAAATTAAAAGGGAAAAATCCCATGACACACTCTCTTTTATCACGTTGGTATATGAATATTGTACTTTTTGCATCGCTTTTATTCATAATAACAAATATTGCAAATGCCCAACTCTCACCAATAGAAGAAAATGATCAAAATTTCTCGTTGCAAGAAATTATTTCTTCTGGTCATAATTTTTTTGGGAAAACAGCAGGAAGCATAGCCACTGCAATTGAAAAAATTTTTTCACGACACGGACATCCAAGTGCTTATATTTTAGGAGAAGAAGCATCTGGAGCTTTTTTTGCCGGATTAACTTATGGTGAAGGAAAAATCTTCACAAAAAATTATGGGCAGCATAAAGTTTTTTGGCAAGGTCCTTCTATAGGATGGGATTTTGGCGGTCAAGGATCCCGTTTAATGATCTTAGTTTATGATCTTAATAAGATAAATAATTTATGGGGACGCTATGGAGGTATTTCAGGTTCGGCCTATTTAATTGCAGGAGTTGGCTTTCATGTTCTTAAACGGGATAATACTCTGCTCATTCCGATACGCACAGGCATTGGCGCACGCCTTAGCATCAATATGGGATATTTAAAATTAACACCCACACCAACATGGAACCCATTTTAACACTCTGACTGAAAAGAGGCATTATGTTTATCCAATCAATTCTTTTTTTTATTCTCGGAATTGCGACCATTTCTTGGTTATTAGTACTGATTTCCCCTCTCATTTGGCGTAAAGTTCTTCATTTTGCATACAAATCTGTTTCTGCAAAAATTCCGTTATCGCTTATTGAAATACAAGCAAACCAAAACTTTCTTTGTGCCCAGCATGCCGTAGAATTGGCGCGCCATGCACAAAAATATGATTCTTTACAAAAAAAATATGCTCAACTAAAAATACAACTTAGCCTCCAAAAAGAACAGCTCTGCTCTTCATATTTTCCACCGCAGTGCACACCCCTTCTCTCTCCTAAAACAGAATCGGTAGAGAAAAAAAATAATGTTCTTGCAACAAATACTTTCATAAAGGAAATTAAAGCTATGCATGAGAAAATAGCGCATTATAAAAAACGCTTAAAAAATATTCAAATAGATGAGCTTGATACTGCTGCTAAAGATCAACTACTGCATGAATTATGTGAAGAAACAAAAGAATTAGCAGCCACGCTAGCTGCTCACATCGCTATAAAAGAGGGTAAAGACTCATCTATTAATAAATTAATTAAAGGCTCTAAAAACAAAAACGACCTTGCATCTTATATTCGCAAAAAAATTGTTAATACTAAAAAAACTCCCCTCCCTGAAAATTAATTACAGCTAAACAATAAAAGACGTTTTTGATAAGCTGATAACTGAAAGATCAACAACGAACATCATTGATTAATATCAATGCCATGAAAACTTTGTTATTATGAATTCACACTGTCAACAATAGCTAATTTGCAAATGATAAACTTTTACTATTCAAGTTTCATCTGTAAAATATCGTATTTCTTTTATAATTTTTCTTATTTTAAAGTTTTTTGCAGTCTTTTAGGATATACAATCTGACCAAAATATTAGTATAATGAGAGGATATTTATGTTTTCCTTCATACTGGCATGAATATTTGCAATTTCTTTTTCTATAAATAGGACTATATTCTCAACTTTCATGATCCATTTGATATCAGCGTTATAAGTGAAAGAACGCATGAAATCATTAATAGATATGAAAAGTGATATAGACTGAATTAATCAGGACCTTACAGTATACAATGTTCCATAAATAGTGCGATTCTTTTACAAATTTTACGCACTATAAAAATCTCTTATACATTGAATAATTTTATCTTGATCGCTTTGAGATAAATAAGGATACATAGGTAAGCTTAAGACACAACTTCCTAAATACTCAGAAACAGAAAGAGAATCCTTTACATAGGGAAAATTTTTATAAGCTGGTTGTAAATGTAATGGAGTATTATAATAAACCATTGTAGGAACGCCATTTTTTTGTAAATAGGCTTTTAACTGATCACGATTTTTCACCTTAATAGTGTATTGTGCATAAGCACAACGAACATTTTCTTCCACTTCTGGAACTGCCACAATATCCTTTAAATTCTCAGAATAACGTTGAGCAATTGCTGCACGTTTTTCTATCTCATCTTCAAAAATAACAAGCTTTTCTAACAAAATCGCAGCTTGAATTGTATCTAATCGTGAATTCATACCAATACGCACATTGTCATATTGCGTTTTACCTTTACCATGAAATAATATTGAACGTAAAAGGGCTGCCATATCATCATCATTGGTCATCATAGCGCCCCCGTCACCATAACACCCTAAAGGTTTTGCTGGATAAAAACTCGTTGCGGCAACGTCACCAAAAGCGCCACACATAATATGACCACTTTTACCACCTATCGATTGAGCAGTATCTTCAATAACAAAAAGATTTTCTTTTTCAGCCACTAGAGAAATTTGACTATAGTCAGCAGGAAGCCCAAATAAATCGACAGCAATAATAGCCTTTGGTTTAAGACGTCCCTCTTTTTTAATCATTGCGATTGCTTCACAAAGTTTATTAACATCAATATTGAATGTATCGGACCTTACATCAACAAATACAGGCTCTGCTCCTACCAAAGCCGCAACCTCTGCCGTTGCAGAAAAAGTAAAGCTAGGACAAAAGACAGCATCCCCTGGACCAATATTTTTAGCCATAAGAGGCATCATCAATGCATCTGTTCCATTAGCACAAGCAATAACATGTTTAACGCCAAGATAATCTGCTAACTTTTCTTCAAATTCTGTTACTTTCGGTCCTAAAATATACTGACCACTGGCTATAACATGCGCAATTGCAGCATTAATTTTATCTTCGATGCGCGCACGCTGCGCTCCAAGGTCAATGAATTGCATATTAACTCCATTGATAATTACAATTAGGAAAGCATACTTTATCTTTTACTCATAATGGTCGACACTAGCTGCAGTTAAAACTCTTAAAATAGCGACAGCATCTTTCCCATTTGTACGAGGCAATTGACGTGTCTCAACACAATTTAGAAAATGCTGTAATTCGTAAGTAAGCGGTAAACCTTCACAAACATCAATATAATTTATCTTATCAACCTTAGAAACCCATTTTTTATTCTCCTGCCAAACAGAAAAATTGTGGAATGCTAATTTACGATTCCACGGTTCCATATCATCCAATACAAGCATAGCCTTTGTACCAACAACTGTTAAGCGCCTTTCGCAATAAGGGCTAAGACGTGAAGTAAAGAGGTGACTGCGTATACCATTGGGAAATGTCATATGAACATGCGCAAAATCAGAAAGCTGGTTAATCACTGCAGATCCTTCTCCATGCACCTGAGAAGGCTCACATTTTGTCAAAGCTAAAATCATTGAAAGATCATGAGGAGCAAGATCCCATAAAGCGCTGCTTTGTGTATGAAATTTACCGAACCCTAACCGATGAGAATAAATATAACGGATATCTCCTAATGCTTCTTGCTCTATTAATTCACATAATTTTTCAAAGGCAGGATGAAAACGCAAAATATGGCCTACCATAAAAATCCGCCCATATTCATGAGCAATCTTAACTTGAAGTTCAGCATCAGCTACATTCAAAGCAATTGGTTTTTCAACCAAAACATCCTTACCACTTTTAAGAGCCCGTAGCGCATTTTCTGTATGAAATTGTGGGGGTAAAGCTAGAACAAGTGCATCAATATCTTTATGAGTAAAAAGCTCATCGGGTGTAATAGCTATAACACCATACGTATTTGCAAAATGTGCAGCGCGATCAGCATCAGTATCAGAAACTGCTGCTAAAACTCCAAGAGTTTGAAGGGTCTGTATATGATTTTTACCCCAATAACCGCACCCTAAAACCGCTACACGTGGCGCCATTTTTTATGCCTTATTCTGTCAATTATATAAAATTTATACTTTCAATTCATTCCATATCCGGGATGAAACAGAATAACAAGAGAAAAGCTTAAAAACGATGCTTGACATCTTACTATTCTACCTCTTAGTATCCACAAAAGATAAAATGACTTAATCAGATTTATCTGTTTTGGCGGAGTAGCTCAGTAGGTTAGAGCAGAGGAATCATAATCCTTGTGTCGGGGGTTCGAATCCCTCCTCCGCTACCAATATTTATTTTATGACATTTTTTAGAAAAATTTTCATCATATAACTCCAATTAATTTTGCTGAATTATTATAAATAACTTTTTATAATCAATGAATAGAAAGCAATAAAAAATACATAAATTTTTCTTAAAAAAATTTTATAGTAATACTATTCTTTCATCACTCAAGGACTTAATGTAATTATATGGAAAAATGAAACAATTATTTTTCTGTATTTTTTATTTTCAATTTTTATAATAAAATGATTAAAAGCAGTATGAGCACAAAGAATAATACGAGTTGTTCAGAATTAATTGCTCGGATTTATAATGAAGTCATGTATAATCATATACACAGAACATAACCTGATCATTCAAATTAACTTTTCACCCTATACTTTTAAAATTCCTAGTTTTGAAAAAAGCTATCTAAAAAAGAAAGTTGATCTCCTCATAAGACTTATAATGCTCTCTCTTCTCTATGAACAATAGCCTCAATACTGGATTTAAAAAACATCTTTGTATAGTCATCTTTTGCGTGTAAATGACGCAAATCGCTATTGCTTAACTCCTCAACAATTACACCTTTATGCATAATCCCAGCACGATCGCATATATGTGCAATAACAGCAAGATCATGAGAAACCATTAAATAAGTCAAATGTTTTTCTTGTCGTAATGATTTTAATAAATTTAAAATTTCAGCCTGCACAGATACATCCAATGCAGATGTGGGTTCATCAAGTAACAAAACTGCTGGTTCAATAATCAAAGCACGCGCAAGAGCAACACGTTGACGTTGACCTCCAGATAATTCATGTGGATAACGATAAAAAAATGAAGAACCTAAACCAACAGAATCCAAAACATTCTGTATCCGTTCTTCTTTATTATCCATGTTATGGATGGAGAGAGCTTCAGAAAGAGCAGTATAAATCATTTTTCGTGGATGAAGCGATGCATAAGGATCTTGAAAGACCATTTGAATACGACGTAGAAAAGCCTTATCTTTTTTCTGCGGTACTTCTTTTCCATCAAAAATGACCTGTCCACTCGAACAGGGAACTAACCCAACTAATGCATTTAAAATAGTTGATTTACCGCACCCTGATTCACCAATCAAACCATAAGCTTCACCACGCTTAATATGAAAATTAACATTTTTCACAACTGGCGTTGCTCGATAACCACGTCCGAAGGTTACAGATAAATCAGAAACATCAACAATATTTTCATAATTGGTCATACTAACCTCTTTCAACACCATGAACAATTGCAGGCCCATCTAACCAACTAGGATCTCGCTCAGGAACAGCTAAAACATCAACTGGATTATCAAGCCGTGGCAAGCTTGCCAACAAAGCTTTTGTATAGGGATGACGTGCACGAGATAAATCAGATGCTGACAATTCTTCTAAGATACGACCAGCATACATAACCAAAACACGATCACAAAAATTAGCAATCATATTCAAATCATGACTAATGAAAATAAGTCCCATTCCAGATTTTGTTACAAGCTCATCCAGCACCGTTAAAACCTGAGATCTAACTGTGATATCAAGTGCGGATGTTGGCTCATCAGCAATGACTAAATCAGGTTTTGAAATAAGCATCATAGCAATCATAACCCGCTGCCCCATTCCACCTGATATTTCATGAGGAAATAACCGCATAACATGTTCAGGATTACGAATATGAACAGATTCGAGCATAGAAATTGTCTGTTTCCACGCATCCATTTTTGAAACACGATAATGAACACGGTAAGCTTCTATGATCTGATCCCCAATTCGCATTAACGGATTAAGCGAATATTTTGGATCTTGTAAAATCATTGCAATACGTTTTCCCCGAATAGTACGCATCTGAGACTCATTCGCAGATAACAAATCTATATCATCAAAACGCATTTTTTTAGCTTTAACGATTGCTGACTTCGGATTTAGTTTTAAAATCGCACGTCCAGTTATTGATTTTCCGGATCCAGATTCTCCAACAATTCCAATTTTTTCTCTCCCAGCAGAAAAGCTAACACCACGCACAACATCTGAAATACCACCTGTTATAGGAAATGAAATGTGTAAATCTTCTATCTCTAATAATTTTTTACTCATTGCGCGGGTCCAATATATCACGAAGTCCATCACCTAAAAGATTAAAACCCAGGCTCGTAAGCAATATTGCACAACCGGGAACTGCCGCCAACCACCAACTTGTCATCATAAATTCACGACCAGTTGAAAGCATAGCTCCCCATTCAGGACTGGGTGGCTGAGCGCCTAATCCTAAAAAACCAAGACCGGCAGCCGTTAAAATAATCGCAGACATATTCAACGTTAACCGTACAATTACCGAGGGAATACACATCGGTGCAATATGGAATAGAATAATTCGAAAAGAAGATGCTCCCTGTAGACGAACGGCAGAAACATAATCAGATAAGCGTATTGTCAAAGTTTCAGCACGCGCTAAACGTGCAATTGGTGGCCATGCTGCAATTGAAATCGCAATTGCAGCATTTTCAATACCTGGTCCTAAAACAGCCGAAAAAGCAAGTGCTAAAATCAAACTTGGAAAAGCAAGAAAAATATCAACAATACGCATCAAAATAGTATCAACCCATCCTCCTATATAACCGGCTGTTGTCCCTACAATGAGTCCTATAGGTGCCACAATAATGGTAGTTAGAAAAACAATATAAAGGGTAATACGCATACCAAAAATTAAGCGACTAAAAATATCACGTCCTAATTCATCTGTTCCTAAATAATGCGATGAAGATGGTGGAAGAAGTCGATAAGCAAGATCATTGCTTACAACATCATGGGTAGCAATCCAAGGTGCAAAAATTGCACATACAATAATAGAAAAAATAATAATAAAACCCAATAAAGCAGAAATATTACGAAAAAATCGGATTAACGAATGATAAAATTTTTGTATATTTGCCTGAATAACTGACTGTGGAACAGGCTTATTTGACCAATGTTTTAATTGGGGTTCGTTTTTGTGCAATATTGCCATAATTTAACGTGTCCTTGGATCGAAAATATTATAAAATAAATCAGAAAGTAAATTAATAACAATAAAAAAGCACCCTATAAGTAGTGTACAAGCTACAACCGCATTCATATCACCTGCCAAAAGTGCACTCGTTAAATAACGTCCAAATCCAGGCCAAGCAAAAACAGTTTCTGTTAACACAGCACCTTCTAATAAAAAAGCATAAGAAAGTCCAACAACAGTAATAATCTGAACAGCGGCATTGCGAAAAGCATGCTTCCAAACTGTTTGTCGCCATGATAATCCTTTAACACGTGCAGTAATAATATATTCTTGATTGAGTTGTTCAATCATAAATCCACGTGTCATACGGCTAATATAAGCCATAGCACCAAAAGCTAGAATTAAAGCAGGCATAATAATATGACTGAAAACATTGCCAAAAGCTTCCCATTGCCCTTGCATTGCAGTATCCAAAAGAAAAAACCCCGTCTTAGCTTCAAAAGAATATTCATAAATAAAATCAATACGTCCTGGACCACCAATCCAATCAAGCTTATTGTAAAATACCAATAACGCCATCAATCCAAGCCAAAAAGTTGGCGTTGAATAAACACACAGTGTAAAAAGACGTACAAAATAATCAATGGGTGAATTACGGTACATTGCTGCAATGATACCAAATGGAATACCAAAGCTTGTACCAATAATAATAGCAACTGTTGCTAATTCCAGCGTTGGAGGAAATACATGCATGATATCTTCTAAAATAGGACGCCCTGAAATCAAAGAATCTCCAAAATCAAACAAAAAAATATTTTGAAGATAGGTCCAATATTGAATGATCAATGGCTTATCAAGGCCCAAACGATAGAACATTTTATCGTAAGCTTCTTGACTAATATTATCTCCAAGAATAGCAATAACAGGATCTAAAGGAAGAAGGCGACCAATAAAAAAAGTAATGGTTATTAAGCCAATTAACGTAACAAATACCGAAATAAAAAGTTTAAAAATTTTGAAAAAAAAGGCCGACATATAGAATTTTCTCTGATTCGGCGATGCTGCTATATCCGTTTTTGACAATGATGAAGTTATCATAATATTTCCCTACCAACTTATGAAACATAAGTTTAGCGATATTTCTCGCCCTACAGTCAAACAAATTTTAACCATACATTACATATGACTTCGTTCATCATTTGATTACATATATTTTTCAGCTTTATTATAATAAAGCCTGAAACTATTCCAGACCCATTTTTTCACTGCAGGTCCTACTCCAATAGTATAATATGTCTGGAATAAATAAGCCATAGGACCGTGATTTAAAATATAATTTTGTAGTTCTCGATATTGCTCGAAGCGTTTACTTTTATCCTCTTCAAATAAAGCATCCATCACCATTTTATTTGCCTTTGCATCATAATATCCAGCCCGCCAAGCCAAATGCATATTATACGGTTTAGTAAATGTCGGATCAGGATTAAAAACATGATGCCATGAAGATGCATGCCCATCAGGGTCAGCTGTATTCCAACTCATAATAGCAATATCATAATTTCCACCACGAACACGATTTAATAATTGAGCTTGTGACATTTTTTCAATGGAAAGTTCAATCCCAATTTTACGAGCATTTTCTTGAATAATTTGTGCAACAGATGACATATAGGACAAACTGCCAATTAAAAGATTGGCCTTAAAGCCATTTACATAGCCCGCCTCTTTAATTAACTGTTTTGCTTTCTTCAAATCCAACTTAAATGGCACACCCTCTTTTTCATCTAAAGCGCCTGGTATCCCCAACGGCATATAACTTGCACGAGGAATAGCAATCCCTTTTAAAACAGTTTTACCGAGCGTATCATAATCGACTAGATAACGAAATGCCAAACGCACTTTTTCATTGGCAAAAATTACATTCTTATTATTCAACGAAAGATAAACAGACTGTGGACGTAAAACACGATGAATTGCAAGAGGCCCCTCTTGTTTCTCAATATCCAATATATCTTCTGAAGAGAGATCACGGGATATATCTACAACACCCTTTTCCAAAAGGAACCTCTGACTTGCTGATTCAGCCACATGAAGTATTAAAATCCGCTCAATTTTCGGCGCGTCTCCCCAATAATGTTGTGTTGCTTCTAAAACAACGCGCTCTCCGGGAGCCCAACGTACTAATTTATAAGGCCCAACACACGCTGAATGAGTCGCTAAATATTTATTTCCCATATCATTATTAACAGCATGCATTTCGAGTTTCTGCCGATTCAGCAAAGCAGAAGCATAAGATTGTCCAATTACAGTCAATATAAGACGCAGAGGATAAAGTTTATCAAATTGCATTTGTAAAGTTTTATCATCAAGAGCTTGGATCTTTGTTTCAACATTATCTTCAGTAAATCCGTAATCTTTTAAAGATTGAGCATAACTCAATCCTAATTTAACAACCCGTTGCATTGACCAAGCAAGATCTTGTGCAGTTGCTAATGTTCCATCATCAAATTTTAAATCATCACGAAGATGAAAAATGATTTTTTTCCCATCATCCAAAACATCCCAAGATTTGGCCATAGCAGGCTGAATTTCTGTAGAGTTATGTGGATCATACTGTACCAATGCACTGCAAATATTCGTCAATAACTCACTCGTTACAACTTCTACAGATTGTGCTGGATCAAAACTGGTAATCGAATCAATACTCCATGCCATCACTAATGTATTTTTAGGGGATGCATGCAACATTATTGGCATTAATCCACTAAAAAAAACAATTGATCCTAATAAAGCATAAATTCTCTTAAACATTTTCTTATACAGCCATTCAGTTTGCATTTTTTATTGTACCAACCCTTTCAAACAAAAATCGATGATGATTATTCAATTATAAGACAGCACCTTATTTTTCAGGTTCTATGTATAGAGAAATATACTTTTACTCGATTGCGCGAATTACTTACCCTTTACACATTGCATAATCCAATATGTATTTATTTTTCAATTGTATGATAGAAAATGCGCGGTGCACTATTCCAACTCCATTTTTTAATAACAGGGGAGATGGCTACAACATTATATTTCTGATACAGAAAAGCATAAGGTCCTTTTTGCATAAATTCATTTTGTAAATCGACATATCTTTGTGCCCGTTTTGTTTGATCTTTTTCAAACAAAGCGTCTTGAACTTTTTGATTCATCTCTTCATCAAAATACCCATGTTGCCAACTAGGATAAGCTGTATTTTTAGACTCAAACTGATTATCAGGGTTGAAAACAATCCGTGAAGCTGTCGTATGAGGATCTACAGACTCACTATTCCATCCCAAAATAATTGTTTCAAAAGCACGTGCATAAGCTTTTGAAAAAAGCTGTGTTCCTGCAAGACGCTTAATATTCAGACGAATACCAACCTTTGCTGCATTATCTTGAATGGATTGAACAATCTGCAAAGAATTAGAAGTTCCTATAAGAACACTTATTTCAAATCCGTTTGGATACCCTGCCTCAGTTAGAAGCTGCTTAGCTTTTTCAAGATCAAGCTTAAAAGGCAATCCTTCTTTTTCATTTAAAGCACCTAAACTTCCGATAGGCATAAAACTAGCACGAGGAATACCAGTACCTTTCAACACTGTTTTACCAAGCCCTTCATAATCAATAAGATAACGCAGAGCCAAACGCACTTTTTCATTGGATAAAATAGGATGTGTCATATTAAATCCCCAATAAAACATGGCTGACTGCAATACTTTTTCAACCTTAACATCTGTTTTTTCTTGAAGATCTTCTAAAATATCCACCGTCAAATCACGAGCGACATCAACATCTTTTTTTTCTAGCAATAAACGTTGTGTACTTGGCTCAGCAACATGGCGGATCAGAATTTTTTTGAGTTTCGGTTTCTCCCCCCAATAATGAGGACTAGCACCTAACAATACTGCTTCTCCTGCACGCCAATCGATTAACTGATAGGGTCCAACACAAGCTGAATGAGTCGCTAGATATTGGCTTCCCATATCACCATTCTTTTCGTGTTTCAGAATTGTTTCACGATCAAGCAAAAGAGCAACACGATTAGCAGCAATACTATTAAGAATGAGCTCTGCTGGATATGGCTTATCAAATTTCATCACGATAGTTTTTTCATCTAATGCTTGAATAGCATCATCAACTGTTTGTTTGGTAATACCATACTCTTTAAATGCCGTTGCACCTGCCATATCCAATTCAACAATCCGTTTCATACTCCAAACAAAATCATGAGCATTAGCAGATCGACCATCAGAAAACTTCAAATCATCACGCAAATGAAAGGTAATTACTGTATTATTTTCACCTGAAACATCCCAACTCTTTGCTAAACTAGGAATAATCTTAGTTGCATCATTGGGAGAAGAATCAGCCAAACTAGAGCAAATATTGAGAATAATTTCATGACTATAAACATCATTGATTTGTGCTGGATCAAACGTTTTAATTGCATCAAGATTCCAAGCCATTACAAACGTATCAACAGGTGTTTTTGCTAGTGTTTTTTGCTCAAAAATGCTTATAGATACAAGAACAGAAACAAAAAAACAGCCCGCTTTCAATATATTCTTTTTCATATTCATGGACTTTCCTTCCAGAATTTTATTATATAGATCAGCCGCTTACATATAAATCAATGAATTTACATCAGAAAACACTAAGTAAACATAACACAAGTATCTCTGTATACATAGTTATTACTTTGTTATTACTTTCTTAATCAATAAAACTTATTTCTTCATTGCATTATAAAAAACACTTTACTCACCATATCCAAATCTCTTTTTGATAATTAAGCACGACCGTAGCATGATATTTTGGTATTGTAAATATATCAAATCTTTTTGAATAACTGCTTCGACTAAAAGCGACCTAACTTTTAAAGACCAAACTAAAAAACAAGCCATCTTTGCATTTTAAGTCTTCAAAACGCTATAAAATACAGAACACCAATCTCTCTGATCACTTCCCCAAATTACCGTAATCAAAAAACAACATACAATTCAATGTATTTTATTCATTGAAAAATAAATTTATCATAGAGTTTCACAAAAACATACTCTTTTTAATTTTAATATTTATTCTCTTTCAGAAATATCATAAAATTCTAAATATTAAATTATGCACTACATCAATATCCCTCCCCTAATTAAGCACTCTAGTGAAGAGAGATTTTTTTAAGCTTAGATGCAAAATTTCTTCTTAAAATATTAATTTATCAACTGAAAAGATCTCATACACCCTACATAAACATTTAAATATTATTTTGTATGATAAAAATTTTACAACCGTGCTTAAATTTAAATACTGTGCAAATTTATCGACAAAAACATCCTTCAAGATGATCATTAACAATCCCTACTGCCTGCATAAAAGCGTAACAAGTAATAGGGCCAACAAATGTCCAACCACGCTTTTTTAAATCTTTAGAAAGGCGGATAGACGCAGGCGTTACAGAATTAGTTTTCCATGTCTGACAATCTGTCTTCTCATATTGTTCAGACTGTAGTGTCTGAAAAGACCAAAAATAATGAGATAAACTGTTCCATTCTGCTATAATTTCCTGAGCTTTGAGAGCATTATTAACAACTGATCTAATTTTACCTCGATGGCGAATAATGCCTTTATCTTGCATCAATATTTCTATTTTTTTTTCATCATACTGTGCAATCTTTTCAAAATCAAAACCATCAAAAGCATCATAAAAATTGGATATTTTTCTTAAAATTGTTAACCAAGCAAGTCCTGCTTGAAAGCCTTCAAGACAAATTTGTGCAAACAAAAGACGATCATCAAAAACAGGCTTTCCCCATATATCATCATGATAAGCACAATAAAGTGGATCAGTCCCTGCCCACGAACAACGAATTTTTCCATCTTTACCCATAAGAAGACCTTTATCAAGCATGAATATTCACCCTATCAAAAAAGCGTTCCTTGATCATCATCCTGCCACTGTTTTAATCGCTTCTTCGGTTTTGGAACGCTCTTAGACACAGAATTACAAGTTGAAACATTAATTTCACCATCAAAAAATCGTAAGCTTATCTGTCCTGTTTTAGGAAACTGTGCTAATCGTTTAATTGGTTTATTCTCTTGCCCTAAGGCTAAAACAAAACCACGCTCTAAAATACTTTGATAAGATGTACTTTTTAAAAGTCTAAATGCCATTTTTATTTGGGCACGTTTTTTTTCAACATTACGTAAAAAAGCATGATGAAGGCGTACTGTATACTCTTTTGTATTTTGTTGTGCTTTTTTAGTATTCAACAAACGTGGGGAAAGTCGGATAACAAGTGTATAAAAATAAAAACGTTTTTTATCATAATTAACACAAAGAGCACGTTGTAACCGACTTGAAATTTCATCAAAACTACGCCGCGGCAAAGCAAATAACTGATCAGCAGTAGGAAGACCTCGTACAACAGTAGATAATTTTTGTTTATAAAAACTAAAATAACGCGCCGCTCCTACGCGAAAGCGTAAGCTAAGTGAAGCTAAGTGTGTTTCAAGATCGAATTTAACTGGTACAGCTTTTTCCGCTGCTCCTGTAGGAGTTGGTGCTCGCCAATCTGCAACATAATCAATGAGTGTCCAATCTGTTTCGTGCCCAACTGCAGAAATAATTGGAATAGCAGATACACTAACAGCACGGACAACTGCTTCGTCATTAAATCCCCATAGGTCTTCTAAACTGCCCCCACCACGCGCCACAATAATAAGATCAGGCTTAGAGATAGCACTTTCTAAAGGTAGAGCGTTAAACCCAGCAATAGCAGCAGCTACTTCTTGACCGCTAGTCTCTCCCTGGACCCGTACAGGCCAAACAAAAATATGTAAAGGAAAACGGTCTGATATACGATGAATAATATCACGGATAACAGCTCCTGTTGGTGACGTCACGACTCCTATAACACGAGGCATATAAGGCAATTTTTTTTTCTTCGCCTCATCAAACAAGCCTTCGTCTGCAAATTTTTTCTTACGATTTTCTAAAAGAGTCATCAAAGCGCCAACCCCTGTTGGCTCAAGAGAGTCAATAATAATTTGATATTTTGATGATCCCTGATAAGTTGTTAACTTACCTACAGCAACCACTTCCATTCCTTCCTCAGGAGGAAATTGGAGTTTTTCTATCACACCTCGCCAAATAACAGCTTCTAATCGAGCTTTATCGTCTTTTAAAGCAAAATAGGCATGCCCTGAAGCGTGTACACCACGATAACCTGATATTTCGCCACGCACACGTACATAACCAAACTTTTCTTCAACAATACGTTTTAAAGCTCCTGCTATTTCAGAAACACTAAACTCTGCCGCATTTGTTGCTACTGATTTTTCAAGAAACAAATCCATCGTATTCTTCAATTCGCTTATATTGATGATAGACTAAACTATACTGATAAGATGACATATGTTTTCATTCTTTTTGTCCATAACACATCTTCTTGGATGAAACCCTTTTCATCTTTTTTAGGAAAGATAGACTTTTAAATCTTTACCGACAACAGGAATTATAATTTTTTAAATTTCTTCCATGTTATTTTAATATCAACACCACATTCACTCTTATCGCATACAAATATTGATTGATGGAAGCATTGTTCAGAAAAAGAAGTTTATATTTAAGCAATAAAATATTATTATCTTTTTTCTTATATCATCATTCAACAGAAAAATTAAACGCCTTACAGTTTTTCTTTATTCTACTCTTTCCGAAAAGCAAAACGGCACAAAAATCCTGTAATGACAGCAACAAGAACAGCAGCTATTCCATACCAAAAGCTGTGTTTGCGTGCTTCATGAAAAATGGTATAGACAACATGTGCTTTAACAATTTCAAGAGTAGTTGTCGCACTACTTACATACTGCCCATCACGGAAAAGGTAAGCATTCACATGATAACGTCCAACAGGAACATTTGCAGGCAATTGAAAATGTGCTGTAAATAAGGAACCAGAACCAAAATAAACACCACCCACTTCTTCATGATAGAGATTTTTAGCTTTCTGCAAATTTATCAACTCACTACGAAAACTTTGTATTTTTTCTTGATCTTTTTCATTGGTTGAAAGAAAAAAATAAGGTAATCCTAGACCTAAACGTTTATAACTCTCAGCATCAGTGATATTCTCTATTTCACGCGTTGTTGCCATTGAATAAAATAGAGGAGCATTTTTAAAAGTTACGGAATCTGCATTAACCCATATTCCTAACTTACGTTTCTTTTCTCTTACAATGATCGATCGAGTTTGCCCTTCTAAACTAACTATAACATCGTAACGATTTTGTTGGCGGAATAACGGATTCATATTTTCCAAAACACCAGCAATATAAAGATCATGACCAGAAAAATTTGCCCCAACTGTAATCGTATTTGTTGTAACAATAATCTGCATAACCTCCTTCTCTTCTGATCCAACTTCCTCACTGCCCTGTGCCTCTATAGAGAAAGAAACAACACAAAACCAGCTTGACATGATAAATAAGAGGAAAAATTTATCCATTATCATCCCATAAGAATAACAAGAGAAAAAAGATTATCAGGGCGTATAAATAACTGGAAAGCTAAGCGCATACACACAATTATAACAAGAAACGCAAGTGCCAGACGTAATTGTTCTGCTTTTAACTTTTGTCCAGTCCTTACTCCGTATTGGGCTCCGATTCCCCCTCCAATCGTAAGTAAAAAAGCTAAAACAATATCAACCGACTGGTTACTTACACTTTGCAGAACGGTGGTAAAAGCTGATACAAATGTCATCTGAAAAAGTGAAGTTCCAACCACCACACTGGTCGGAACGTGTAAAAGATAAATCAGTGCCGGCACTGTAATGAATCCCCCACCAACGCCCATAATGGAAGACAATAACCCTACAACAAAACCAATTCCTAAAACTGGAATAATACTTACATAAATCATCGACGCTTGAAAATAAACTTTAAATGGCAATCGATCGATCCAATTATAATAACGAGGAGAATGAGAAGTGACCTTTTCTTTTTTGCATCGTCGCATCATAGCACATAAACTTTCAACCATCATCAAACTTCCAATACTTCCAAGAAGGAAGACATAAAGAAGTGAAATCATAAAGTCTAACTGCCCTAATTTTCTGAGAAGAGAAAAAACTTGAATACCGACCAAAGATCCAATTCCTCCTCCAATCACCAAAAGAATACCAAGTTTAATGTCAAGAGTACGTTTTTTGAAATGCGTAATTGCTCCCGTTACAGATGACGCAATTACCTGATTAGCTCCTGTTCCAACAGCAATGGTAGGAGGAATATTATAGAAAATCAATAAAGGCGTAATTAAAAAACCACCACCAATTCCAAAAAGACCTGAAAAAAAACCAACGACCGCCCCCATGCTAATTAAAATCAGCATACTCAATGACAATTCAGCAATTGGTAAATAAATACTCACTAATTCAAAATATTCAAAAATTTAAGATTTGTTTTTAATTTTTTCTTTCAATATTTTTTATCTTTATCTTTATAAGACAACTTTGACATCATACATATTGCCGCAAAGATATACATGAGCGTTCATAACACATCTCTTATATTCTTCATGTAACTGAAGAGCAACACACTAAAACTAATAATAGACAAGATTACATAATAACGTAAAAGTATATTCTAAAAACTATTCTTTGAAAGAAAATGCACGCCGAACCCCTGTAAAGAAACCACTTAAGAAGTGAACATCGGATGAATTTTTATCTGTTAGAGAATTTTTCAATGATTCTGTAGAATTCGTTGATAAGGAACTTATATCCTCTTGTTCTGATACATCATCGGTATTTTTTTGTCCTGGCTGCATTTTATCTTTTTTCAAAATATTGGACGTTTCATAAGATTGAGAATTCTTATTTTTTTCACGCACTATATGTGCAAGATAGTACACAACTGCATTAATTGATTGTGAAGAGGATTTACATTGTTTTATGATTGTTTTTTGTAAATTTTCTTTTTCACAAAGAAGAGTTTGAACCAGTATTTTAATTTGCTCTAAATCTTCAAAAAGTTTTTCTTCTTTCTGATTTCGAGCGTAATGCTCAGCCAAAATAGCCCGACTAATTTCATTTAAATAAGACTCTATACTATCATCTACAGGGCCCTGCTTAGCCAACCGATTATGCGCTTTTTTTATCTGCATTTTTTCATAAACATACCGTAACTTAGCAGAAATATCTGACATTCTTATTCCATAAGGTGCTTGTATTTCCTGAATTTTATTAACAGTAGAAGGAGAACAATGTTTATGCTTAACTGGCTTCAGAACATCGTGTTTAATACTCACAGATCCCACCCCTTACCTACATTCAATATGAATCATATTAATTAATGAAAAATGTGACCTATTTTAGTAAATAGAGTTTTAAGAATAGTAAAAAAATTGAAAATAATTGTATAAAATTAAGGAGGCTAAACCTATTTTTATAACCAAATAGAATAAATATTGAGACGAAACAAAAACTATGCGTTAAAAATAGAGAGAAAAATACAAATAAATACAGAGAAGCTTATATAAATAAAAAGAGCTATGATAAAATTCAATTTTAAATGATTTGGTTTCCCATAATTATTACTATAAACTCATAGGCATATAAACAAAGAGGATCATCATGAAAATAATTGTCGCTGTCAAACGTGTTATTGATCACAATATCAAAATACGTGTTAAATCTGATAGCACAGGTGTTGATTTATCCCATGTTAAAATGTCTATGAACCCTTTTGATGAAATCGCTGTAGAAGAGGCAATTCGACAAAAAGAAGCTGGAAAAATTTCAGAAATTATTCTTGTTTCAATTGGGCCAGAGGCAGCGCAAGAAACCTTACGAACAGGACTTGCAATGGGAGCAGATCGCGCTATTCTCGTAAAAACTGATGAAATACTCGAACCCTTAGCAATTGCTAAAACTTTAAAAGTTATTATTCTTGAAGAAAAACCAGATATGGTCTTTTTAGGGAAACAAGCCATTGATGATGAATGCAATCAAACTGGCCAAATGCTCGCAGGCCTTCTTGGTTGGGGACAAGCAACTTTCGCTTCATATTTAAATATAGAAAATGGACAAGCTCAAATCACCCGAGAAGTAGATAACGGCACACAAACTATTTGCCTTCCTCTTCCCATGGTTATGACTGTTGATTTACGGCTTAATGAGCCACGCTATACCTCCCTGCCTAATATTATAAAAGCTAAAAAGAAACCCATTGAACAAAAGGATATTGCTCATCTTTGTGTCGATACGCAAAAGCGTCTCACAACGCTCAGTGTTGAAGAACCCAAACCCCGTCAAGCTGGTATAAAAGTAGCAAATGTCACTGAACTTATTAGTGCACTCAAAAAAACAAATTGCATTTAAAATGCGCTAACAAATGATCAAAAGTAATAACGCATAAAAGGCAACAACTTATGGCAATTCTTTTATTAGCTGAACACAATAATCATTCCTTAGCAGAAGAAACAGCGAAAGCTCTCACTGCTGCTCAATCCATTGGGAATGATATCGACATTCTTGTTTGTGGTATGAAAGTTCATGCTGTTGCAGAACAATGTGCTCAATTGGTTGGCGTTCGACAGGTACTTGTCGCCGAAGCTGACTATTTAGCATATCAATTAGCTGAACCCATGGCAGCGACAATTGTTGAACAAGCACCTGCTTATGACGTGATCATGGCAGCTTCAACAACCACTGGAAAAAATGTCATGCCGCGCGTCGCTGCTCTTCTTGATCTCATGCAAATTTCAGACATTATCGCTGTTGTCTCACCTGATACCTTCAAGCGACCAATATATGCTGGTAATGCTATTGAAACTGTACGTACAAATGATCGTCAAAAAATTATAACAGTGCGTACAGCTTCTTTCCCGCCAACACCTAAAGGAAATGTTGCCCCTATTAAAACAATAATACCAGCTCCTCATCCAAATCTTTCTTTCTTTGTCAAAGAAGAAATAAACAAAAGTGATCGTCCAGATCTTACGTCAGCACGTATTATTGTATCAGGTGGACGAGGTCTCGGTTCGGAAGAACAGTTTAAAGCACTCCTTTTACCGCTTGCAACCAAGCTCGGTGCTGCCTTAGGAGCAAGCCGAGCAGCCGTCGATGCAGGCTATGCCCCTAATGATTGGCAAATCGGACAAACAGGAAAAGTCGTTGCTCCTAAGCTCTATATTGCTATTGGTATCTCTGGTGCTATCCAACATCTAGCGGGAATAATGGATGCGCAAACCATTGTTGCTATTAATAATGATGAGGAAGCACCCATTATGCATATTGCTGATTACGTTCTTGTAGGTGATCTTCATCATATTATTCCTGAACTGGAAAAAGCTTTGTAAATCATGAGTGCAGAGAGACATACCCAGCGTGAAACAATAGAATGCGATATTGTTATCGTAGGTGGAGGGCCAGCAGGACTTTCTGCTGCTATCCGTCTAAAACAGATCAATCCTGAACTTTCTATTATAATACTTGAAAAAAGCACAGAAATCGGAGCACATATTTTGTCAGGAGCAGTGATTGATCCCATTGGAATCGATACACTTTTGCCAGAATGGAGAAACGAACAAAATCACCCTTTCACAACACCGATCAGTAGAGATCAATTTTTTCTACTTACATCAAAAAATGCCCAAATATTTCCCAATATTCTCCGCCCTCCAATTTTATCAAATAATGGATGCTATATTGTTTCGCTCGGAACTGTCTGTCGTTGGCTAAGCAAAAAAGCTGAAGAATTGGGCGTTGAAATTTATCCTGGCTTTCCAGCATCCGATATTCTCTGCAATGATCATGGAGCTGTTATTGGTGTCCTTACATCAGATATGGGTGTTGAAAAAGATGGAACTCCTGGAACAAATTATATACCAGGTACAGCTCTATTGGCAAAATATACCCTCATTGCAGAAGGAGCACGTGGCTCCCTTGCTAAGAAACTTATACAAAAATTTAATCTCAGCAAAGAGAGGGAACCACAAAAATTTGGTCTCGGACTTAAAGAATTATGGGAAATTGATCCTCAAAAGCACAAACTTGGTTTAATTCAACATTTTGCCGGTTGGCCATTGGATAATTATACTGGTGGTGGAGGCTTCCTCTACCACCAAGCAGAAAATTTGGTTTCTGTTGGTTTTGTTGTGCATTTGGATTATAAAAATCCTTATCTCTCTCCTTTTGAAGAGTTTCAACGTTTTAAAACGCATCCTAAACTCTATGAGCTTTTTAAAGGTGCAAAACGTCTTGCTTATGGTGCTCGCACCATCAGTGAAGGAGGATGGCAATCTGTTCCAAAACTCACCTTTCCTGGTGGAGCGCTGATTGGCTGTTCTGCCGGTTTCGTCAATGTACCCCGTATCAAAGGTTCACATAATGCTATATTATCTGGGATATTAGCAGCTGAAAAAATCGCCACAGCTCTTACCCAAGATCGGGCCCATGATGAAGTTACAGAAATTGAAGATCACTGGCGCAAAGGTCCTATTGGCAAAGATCTTTATACAGTCCGGAATGTTAAACCACTCTGGACAAAATACGGGACAAAATATGGTATCATGCTAGCGGGTCTTGATTTATGGTGGCAACAATTTTTCGGTTTTTCTTTATTTAAAACACTTCCTCATGGAAAAGAAGACTATGCATATCTTGAACCCGAAGAAAAATTTTATCCTATTGCTTATCCTAAACCAGATGGTATTGTAACCTTTGATCGTCTTTCTAGTGTCGCTCTTTCAAATACACACCACGAAAAGAACCAACCTTGCCATCTCAAAATAATTTCCATAGAAAAACAAAAAAACTCTGAATATGCAATCTATGGAGGTCCTTCAACACGCTACTGTCCTGCCGCCGTCTATGAATGGATTAAACAGGATGATCATGAAACTTATATGATCAATGCTTCAAACTGCATACATTGCAAAACTTGCGATATAAAAGATCCTAATCAAAATATCCATTGGACCTGTCCACAGGGAAATGAAGGACCTATTTATAAAAATATGTAATGAAAGATCTCTGCCAGAAAAATTGGATATTCTAAATTCAATTAAGAATGCATTTTATTCAAAAAAATTCTTAATATTTTTAATAGTGCAAGATTGATAAACTCAATTCCTAAAACAAAGCGAATAACATTGTACATCATATCTTCAAATATAAGCTTTAGATAAGTGCTCGTAATCAACCCAACTTCATTATTGTCTCTCTTTAAAAGACATAAAAAAGGCCATGCAGTGCATGGCCTTTCTACTCTACATTTACTAAACTCTACTCAATGAATTACTAATTACGAAACAAAGCTAAAATATTCTGACTTCCTTGATTAGCTATGGAAAGAGCCTGAATACCAAGCTGTTGCTGAACTTGCAAAGCAGCCAATTTAGCAGATTCTGCATTCATATCAGCATCAACAAGTGCACCAATACCTACTTCAATATTATCAAGCAACTTTTTAACAAAGTTTAACTGAATATTCACCAAATTAACAGCAGCTCCAATTTTAGAACCTGCAGTCAAAGTTACATTAACTGCATCACGCACTGTATTCTGAACGCTCGTCAAAATCATACGTTGTATATCTGAGTGCAACTCACCCAGACCTTTCAATCCAGTAAAATCAGCTAAAGTCATACCACGAAGCACACTTTGGAATACACCTTTTGCTTTATCGTATTCTTTTTTGCCCTCACCCACCTTCTTATCAGCGTCTTCTACAGCCTTTTTAGCCTCTTGTACAGCATTTTTAGCAGCCTCATCCTCAGGATTGGCAGCAAGCACAGCTTCTGCCTTAGCAAGAGCAGTCTTTGCCTTCACTGCAACATCTTCTAATTCCTTAAACTTAGTATGCGCAGTACCGAAGGTTTCAATTCCCTTCTCAATGGCATCTCCTTCACTGGTTCCAAAGATACCTGACAAGACACCTTGAGTCATATCAATCGCACCATCAGGACCAATAACACCAAAATTCAATTCTGGACCACCAACATCAATCATATCAACATAAACAGCGGTACCTTCACGACGATACCCTCCTGCCATACCAACAGTCTGACCTCCATTGGAGAGAATATTCTTTCCACCAAAAGAAGCTGATTGAACTGCATTAGAAATATTTTTCATATTTCCTATAACAGAGTCTTGAATCTTAGAAATGTCATCGCTACCCTTTTCACGAGCAGAAACCATTGATTTTTGAATATCATCAAGAGCTTCTTTGGTAAGACCAATTGCTGTATCAGCAATACCAACTTGTTCTTTACCCAGATTAATTGCATCTACAATAGCACTCATCGTGTTACTGTCATGTCTCATCATTGATGAAATCGACCAATATGCAGTGTTTTCAGAAGCATTGTTGATACGCAATCCTGTCGAAACGCGATCTTTCGAGCGATCTAAGTTAGCATCAATGTTACGTAAAGTTTGCAATGCAGTCATTGCAGATTTATTTGTAAGTAAACTTGTACCCATAATATCGTCCCCATAACGAAAAAATAAAAAAGGGACATGCTGTTCTACGCAGCGAGTGACAGAGCGACATCATGCCTATTGAATAAATAAAATAGAATTCAACCTATCACTGCGGCTATTGGTATCAAATAAAAAATGATTAATCAAGTTTTTATTGAGTTTATCAACAAGCTTTTATTTTTTGCAAAGTTTTCTCAAGAGCCATTGTTAAAGCATGTTGCCCACCATGATGAGAAAAGCAATTTGATAAAAATTCATTGGTTCCTCCTTTCGTTGAAAACTCTCTTTCAAAGGAAGAAAAATTAACAGCTGTTGAATGATTGTCTTCTATTTGCTTGCGCATTTCATCGGAAAGATTACCAAACATCATGGCAAGAAAATTTGCTGAATAAAGCGGATCTAATCCCTTGTTTACCAACCACTGATGCGCTGTTTCTATAAAATTAAAATAAACCCCCATCAATGAGCCTGCCGTCATGAAAAGATTAAACTGATTTTCTTCATGAAGGACGAGCGCGCGCCCTAACGCATTAAACATCGTGCGTAAAAACGGATGGTCCGGATAGAATGGCGTTACATTTTTGCATTCTGCAATAAAAGGCAAAGGAACAGCACGATAAACTTTATGATTGATCCATTCCTCAACTTCTGCCATTGGCGCCATCGCAAGAACAGACACAACAAGCTGATTCGAACGAAAAGAAAGACTACGTAAAACCTCTTCTGCAACTTGATTGGGCAAACACAGAAAAACACAATCACTCACGTCCAATAATTTTTGGTTATTTTCTGCAATTGTCACCTTCTCATACATACGCGCAAGATGCTTTGCCCTCTGTGCATTACGCGGAGAAACGATAATTGACTGTACATCAAAAGTGCTTGCCATTAAACCATCCACCATTGCAGCACTAATTGTACCTGTCCCAAGAAAACCAATTCTCATTTCTATTTCTCATCCTCGTCATCATAAATAAAGCTTATTACTACCCAAGATTCACGCAAAGTTCTTTCCAATAAAAATAGATCATTTCTTCGAAAACAAACTTTGTTCTATAAAAACCTCTATAGCTTAATCTAAACATTAGAGCGTGATGAAAAATGAACATACTCTTTTTCTGTTCCTATCTTTAAAAATCTCTTATCTGTGTATACAATGCATCCTAACAGATAGGCGAGCATACACATAAAAATCACTTTAGCGTGATCTGTTTCATTGAATATAATAGCCAATAGAAGCAGCAACAGATAAAATAGCAAGAATAATCATTCCTAAATAAATTTTAGGTTTATCTAATAAAATTGAAAAAGCAGAAAACCAACCAATAATAGCCGCCAATAATGCAAACAAAAAGCCCGGTTTATTCATAGCCACAATATGCGCTGCTATTAAACCACTAATAATCAGCATTCCAAAAACAACGAGTAATCCCGTTGCAAACTTTTCATAATCATCCATACTTGTCCTCATCTTGAGAAATATCTCTTCTTCTCTCTCAGTCTATAGGCATATAAGACAGAATAGCTTTGGCAACTATGGTGAAATATATTTATTGAGAAGGCTCAAAAAATGCCGGCACATGATGAGGCCAACACCATGGCAAAATTGCAATCAAATCAAAACGCACACATAAAAGGGAATGATCCTTTTGTTGAGCAAGCCAAATATCAGCTGTCGCCTCAATACGCTTTTCACTTGTTCGACAAACAGCAGTCATTGCTTCAGCCAATGTTGAACGTGCTTTAACTTCAACAATTAAAACAAGATTTCCACGTCTTGCTATTAAATCAATTTCACCACATTTTGTTTTAAAACGCCTTTGAACAATACGAAATCCTTTCAAACGCAACCACCAAGCTGCCAATTTTTCTGCACGAATACCCCAATAAAAAGAGACTCGTCTACGTTTTTGTTGATTCATCTCTTTTTCCCTTTAAAAGAGTTAAACGCTGAAAAAGTTCCTGTTTTTTATACCCTGTTTTTTTTGCAGCTAAAGCAGCCGCTTTGGCTGCAGGATGAACACCTGCTAAGTCTAGCAATATCTTATCAATTTCATGAGGGCTTATTGCTTCGAAAGAATTGGTTTCTTCTCCAACCAGTACAACAATTTCCCCACGAATACGATCTTTCTTTTGATAGTTTTCAACTAAATTTCCTAAAGTAGAAACATCCACTGTTTCAAATTTTTTGGTTAATTCACGACATATGGCCGCTGGACGATCAGCTGTAAAAATAAGAACCATATCTTGTAACGCTTCTAAAAGGCGGTGAGGCGATTCATAAAAAACTAAAGTTGCAGGCACAGCCTTTAATTGTTCTAACTGCTTCTGACGTTGCGTTTTTTTTGTACTCAAAAAGCCTGCAAAGAAAAAACTGTCCGTAGGAAGACCTGTCGTTATAAGCGCTGCTAAAAGAGCTGATGCACCAGGAATCGGAATAATTTTATGACCTGCTTTCCGTGCTTCTTCTACCAATCTAAATCCAGGATCAGAAATAAGAGGAGTTCCAGCATCTGATACAAGTGCCACCGTTTTATTTTCTGCCAACGCTGCTAACAACTTCAATCGTGCTTTTTGTGCATTATGCTCATGATAAAGAAAGAGTTTTCTCTGAATACCATAATGATCCAATAAAATACGCGTTACTCGTGTATCTTCACAAGCTAAAAGATCAACTCCTGCAAGAACTTGTAAAGCACGAATGGTTATATCTGCAAGATTGCCAATAGGGGTTGCTACCAAATAAAGCCCTTGTTCCATAACAGGTGCAGAATAAGCGTGAGAACCTATAAAATACGCCTTTTCACTCATGCTCTTCCTTTATCCTAGCCTAGGTCTTCTCTTATTCTACAAGATTACACCGATAGCTTTCACTGATGATGACCAGCCATTTCTGCTAAAATTGCTTTAGCGGCAGCTAAAGGATTAATCGCCTGAACAATCGGCCGTGCTACCACAAGATGGCTTGCACCAGCATCTAATGCTTCCCTCGGAGTCATCACACGTTTTTGATCACCCTTATCACTTCCTGCAGGACGAATCCCTGGCGTTACTAAGGCCATATCAGTTCCAATAATCTTCCGCAAATTGGCTGCTTCACGGGCTGATGCAACAATTCCACCCATCCCTGCTTCTCGAGCTTGTTCAGCTCTTTTAACTGTCAAATCTGCTATATTCTCTTTATAACCGGCATTTTTCAGATCAACTTCATCCATTGATGTCAATACCGTCACCCCCAACAAACATAAGTCACTTCCTTGAGCAGCTGAAACAGCTGCTTGCATAGCTGTTGGATAAGCATGAATCGTTAGCATTGAAACGCCCAATTTTGCAATATTTTCTACAGCTTTCGCAATCGTATAATCAATATCTAGGAGTTTCATATCAAAAAAGACTTTTTTTCGCGCTTGAATAAGATCTCTAACGAATTCCATCCCTCCAGAAAAAACAAATTGATAACCAATTTTATAAAAACTGATATAATCACCTAATTGTGTAACTACTTTTTCTGCTTGCTTCATATCTGGAACATCTAACCCAACAATAAGACGTCCATCCACTGTCGCTTTCATAAAAATACTCCCTTAGGTTTCATCATTATTCGGTCTCAATGAACCATACGAAAAAATAAAAATTCAAGAAAGTTTATCTTTCACCTGGTGAATTATTGTACGATAAAGTTGGGCATGTTCTCCTCCAGGATCAGCAACAAAAATGGGCACCCCATCATCTGAAGAAGATCGTAAAACTGGATCAAGTGGTACTTCTGCCAAAAAAGGAATTCCCCGACTTTCTGCTTCTGATCGTGCTCCACCATAACCGAAAATATCATAGCGTCTTCCAGTATCAGGAGCAATAAAATAACTCATATTCTCAATAACCCCTAAAATAGGAACTTCAACTTTCATAAACATTTCTATAGCCTTACGCGCATCAATCAAAGCCAAATCTTGTGGAGTCGAAACAATCAATGCCCCTGTTAACTGAACCTGTTGAACAAGCGTTAATTGCGTATCTCCTGTCCCTGGAGGCATATCAACTACCAAAACATCAAGAGGCCCCCATAAAACATCTCTCAGTAATTGAGTTACCGCAGCCATTACCATAGGCCCACGCCATACTATCGGTTTTTCTTCTTCAATCAAAAAACCCATCGACATTAATTTGAGACCAAATTTTTCAAGAGGTTGTAGCTTTTTACCATGAATCATTTCTGGTTGTTGATTAACAAGTCCTGTCAAACGTGGCAGAGAGGGACCATAAATATCTGCATCCATTAACCCCGTTTTAAAACCAGCATCTTGTAAAGCTAATGCAATATTCATCGCCATTATAGATTTACCAACGCCTCCTTTTCCAGAAGCAACTGCAAGGACATGTCGCACACCTTCTATCGGTGTTTTCCTGAGTAAAGCACCACCTACTTTACGTTTTGGCCCATGAACAGTTGTATTTTTATTGACCTGAGAAGAAAATGTCTTCGATTTTTTTTCTGCTGTAAGCGTAACTATAACGCTTTTAACGCCTTCCATAGCAGACACAACTTCTTCAGCAGTACAACGCAATGATTCAAATTCCTGCAGACATCCATCAGGAACAGTAATCGAAAAGAAGACCTTTCCATCAACAATAAATATTTCTGAAAGAAGTCCTAATGATACAATATCACTCTCAAAATTAGGGCCTTTAACTTTATGTAATTCTTTGCGGATTGCCTCGCGTGTAATAGAAACCACGCTCTTTCCTCTCTGTACAAATGCTAGATAATACGGCAATAAGGATGAAAAATTTTCAAATTAACCGCCTACCTAATTTCTCTCTTATTAAAAACAATGATACTGTATTCAAAAGCACAATGCATCCGATAATTTGAAAACAAACAATTTTAAAATATAAAACTATGAAAAATAAAATCCTTCTTTCTTAATACAAAAACAATACAGAATTTATCTTACATTTCAATTATTTCAATTTTTCATTATCATATAAAAACGAAGATAAATTAATGATAGGATAATTGATCATTTTCTTTGATCATATTCTAATGTGTTACATTTTAATTATATTGTCCTACAGAACGTAGGAGTGAAATCACTGAAACAACAGTGAACTTTCCCATTGATGATGGACTAAAAAATAAATTTTCCAAAGCAGCAAAAGCATATGATAGATCTGATGTACAACTGTTGCGAGATTACATGCGTGATATTGTAAAAGAACAAAAAGAAAAAAGTGCACATAATTTATGGTTTAGAAAACAGGTGCAACTTAGAATAAATTCTGCTAATGCAGGCCCTATAATATCTTCTGAAGGCTTCAAAGCAGAAGCAGAAAAATGGTGCCTAGCAACCAAAGTAAACTAAATAGAAATAAATAATCTATGAAGCTTATTTGGACACAAAGAGCATATGCTGATCGCAAAAAGATACGTCAATAAGAGCACAAGATAATCTTTCTGCTGCTTAAAATTTGATAAACTTTTATCTGAAAAAGTAGAAAAACTTGTTAAACTCTCGACTCTTGGTCGTTTAGGACGCATTATAAATGCACGTGAATTTATTGCATATCCAAATTATATCATCATTTTCTCGATAAAACAACGAACTCAATGCACATTCAATAACAGTTTGTTTTCACATTTCTAACAAAGACTCTACAATTGACTTTTTTCATGTTTTCTTTTATTGAAAACGGTGTTCACTTTAGAAATTTTTGATAAATGAATTTATTTATCAAGTATATAATAGAACCAAGAAGGGCCGTACACCACGGTATTTAAATAAATGAAACGTACTTACCAACCCTCTAAGCTTATTCGTAAACGTCGTCATGGTTTCCGTGCTCGTATGGCAACCGTTAGTGGACGTAAAATTATTGCAGCTCGGCGTGCTCGTGGTCGCAAGCGGCTATCTGCTTAATTATCAATTTCACCAATGAACCAGAATATTTGCTTTTGTATATAAAGATCAAATATACAGATTTATAGAATAAGCATTTAGCAAAACTGCAAAGAATCTTTTATATGAAACAAAAGCACCCTTGTCGCATTCGCAAGAGAGTAGATTTTTTGGCTGCACGCACAGGAGAAAAGCGGCGTGGTCCTTTGTTTTTACTTGAAATAAAGCCCCGTGAACAAACAGCAAAAACCAAAGGTCCTCTTACCGCACGTGTAGGCTTTGCTGTCACACGAAAAAATGGCAACGCTGTCCAACGTAATCGTATTAAAAGACGTCTGCGCGAAGCTGTTCGAGTTGGACTAGTAAATGAGATGGAAGCAGGAACTGATTATGTTATTATTGGCCATCGTAATGTTCTCCATGCACCTTTCACATCTCTCATTAATGAATTAAGCCGACGAATAAAACGAAAAACACAACGGCAGTAGGATAATATAGATGGAATATAATCGTAATTTTTTTATCGCCATTGGGCTATCTTTTGTGGTTTTCGTTGCATGGCATTTTTTGTACATTGTTCCTCAACAAGCAAAATTACAAGAATCAAAAATAACTACACAAAAATTATCAAACCATAATGCAGCACTTCCCACAAATGATCCATATTTTTCTCATAATGCATCGACAAATGACACAGTACCTGTAGCCAATCGTCCTATAACACCTGAAATCCGTAAAGCAGAATTAGCCAAAACAAACCGTGTTTTGATCAAAACCAATGAACTTGAAGGCTCTATTAATCTTGTTGGTGGGAAATTTGACGATCTTCTGCTCAAAAAATATCGCCTCAAAGTAGATAAAAAATCACCTGAAATTATTCTGTTGAATCCTAACGGGCTTCCAACAACTTATTTTGCTGAATTCGGTTTTACGAGTTCATCCTTACCAGCACAGGCCTTGCCACAATCCAATACAAAATGGCAACTTGAAGGTGATAATACAACATTAACACCCTCAACACCCATCACCTTAGTCTATAATAATGGACAGGGACAAATTTTTCACCGCACTTTTTCAGTCGATGAACATTACATGTTTACCATTAAAGATTCTATTAGCAATGAAAGTAATAGCCCTGTATATCTTTCGTCTTATGCTCGAATTGCACGCGCTGCCCCACCAGAAGATACAAATGCAACCTATTTACTTCATGAAGGTATGATTGGTATTGCCGGTGACTCGCTTAAAACTGAAAAATATACAGCTTTAGCAGAACTTAGCCCTAATCCTCAAAATGGTCAGAAAAGTGTGATTTTCCCTAACATTACAAGAGGGTGGATTGGTATAACCGATAAATACTGGGCTGTAGCAGTTATTCCTCCACAAGACACAGAATATACAAGCCGTTTTGTTTATTTTGATCGATTAAATACCCATTATCAATCTGATCTGCAAAGTGCGCTCTTAACAGTTCCACCCCATGAAACAAAAACCATTACCAACCGTCTTTTTGCTGGTGCAAAGCGAGTTGAAATCATTAATCACTATCAAAATCAATTAAAAATTAATAAATTTAGTCTTCTCATTGACTGGGGTTGGTTCGATTTCATTACCAAACCGATGTTTGCTCTTATTGACATACTTTATAAATATACAGAAAATTTTGGGGTTGCTATCCTTCTTATCACAGTACTTTTAAAGATACTTTTATTCCCACTTGCTCATAAATCTTATAAGTCTATAGCACGTCTAAAACTTATACAGCCAATGATGCTAGAAATTAAAGAAAAGTACGCAGATGATCGGAATAAACAACAACAAGCAATCATAGAATTGTATAAAACTAAAAAAATTAATCCTTTTGCAGGTTGCTGGCCCATACTGATTCAATTCCCTATATTTTTTGCTCTCTATAAAGTTCTTTATATTACCATTGAAATGCGACATGCACCTTTCTTTGGGTGGATTCAAGACTTAGCAGCACCTGATCCAACTTCTATTTTTAATTTATTTGGCTTATTGCCTTATGCTGTACCAACATTTCTTATTCTAGGAGCATGGCCTTTAATTATGGGGATAACAATGTTCCTACAAATGCAGATGAATCCGCTTCCTCAAGATCCAACACAAGTTATCGTTTTTAGATGGATGCCGATTATCTTCACCATTATGCTTGCTTCTTTCCCAGCTGGCCTTGTCATCTATTGGGCATGGAACAATATATTATCAATTATTCAGCAAAGTATCATCATGAAATGTCAAGGCGTCAAAATTGAATTTTTTGATAATCTGAAAGCTATTGTGCAAAAAGATTCTAAAAAAGAAATAAACAAATGACGCAATATCCTGACCTTTCTGGACTTTTTGTCCGCAATTGGATTTTCATTCGTGGTGTACCTACAATGAAATTTCTACCACCCGAAGGACCACCAGAAATTGCATTTGCAGGACGCTCCAATGTTGGAAAATCTTCTCTTATCAATGCATTAGTTCAACAAAAAAATTTAGCGCGTACGTCTAATACACCAGGACGTACCCAAGAATTAAATTACTTCATACCCGATGGTTTTAATGAACAAACACACAATCTTCCTCCTGTAGCATTTGTAGATATGCCAGGTTATGGTTTTGCTGAAGCTCCAAAAAATCTCATTAATGCATGGACACATTTAATTTTTGACTATTTACGCGGTCGTACAACACTCAAACGTGTTTATGTTTTGATTGATTCACGTCATGGAATAAAAAAAAACGATACTGACACCCTTAATCTCCTTGACAAAGCAGCGGTCTCTTATCAAATTGTTTTAACAAAAAGTGATAAAATAAAATTCAATACGCTTGAAGCTTTAATAACAATGACAAAAACCAAACTTCTTAAACATCCAGCAGCTTATCCTGAAATTCTAGTAACTTCAGCGGAAAAAGCTTCTGGTTTAGAAGAATTACGCGCAGCTATTATACAAGCCATTACATAACAATATATCTTTAATCAATGTATTATAAATATAGCTAGTAATGGTTAATAGTCTTGCGCTTATAGCCAAACGTTTTTATAAAAATATTTTATTATTTGAAAGAATCCATCGACTTTATCTGATCGTATAAATTATGCTAACACTTTTCCATTATCCTCTCTCTTCTGCTTCCCGTTTTATACGCATTGTTCTTGAAGAATATGTTGTGGCTACTCAACTCATTGAAGAACATGAATGGGCAAGGAGGAGTGAGTTTCTTGCACTTAATCCAGCAGGACATTTACCAGTCCTTCTTGCTGAACGTGAAGTTCCATTATCAGGTGCCATTGTAATCTACGAGTATTTAGACGAAACACGTGGTAGTTTACGGCAAGAAAAGAGATTTTTCCCCGAAACTTCTTTAGAGCGAGCCGAAGTACGCCGCCTTGTTGAGTGGTTTTTAAACAAATTTGAAAATGAAGCGACCCGCCATATTGTACGAGAACGAATCTATAAACGTGAAATGCCATTAACTCTTGGTGGTGGAGCACCTAACTCGCAAATTTTACGCAATGCTCGCGCTAATATTCCGTCACATATGAATTACCTAGAGTGGCTTTGTGCATCCCGTGATTGGCTCGCTGGATCTGAACTATCTTATGCCGATTTAGCAGCTGCAGCTTCTATTTCAGTACTTGACTTTTTAGCAGAAATTGACTGGAAACTTTTTCCTGCAGCTCGTGAATGGTATACGCGAATTAAATCTCGTCCTTCTTTTCGACCTCTTTTAATGGATCGCATTCGGGGAATTGCGCCTAGTTCTCATTATACTGATCTCGACTTTTAACTAGAAGCATATAGTCTAATCTTTTATTAAAAGTGATATCTATTGAACCATTGCATACCATTCTTAAAAACTGCTTTCATATAAAGAAAGTTTTTCTTCAATTTTCCAACAAAAGCGCTTATGAAAACAACAGTATAAATCAAATCAATCATTGAAAAACATATATTCATTATTAACGAGAGATTACTTTCTCGCTTAGATCCGTTGTAATACATAAATATTCTATCCGCTTTAAACAATCCTATACCTTTTATGCAAAGCTTATCTCTGAAACTCTCATCATTGTTTCACTACCATTCTTTCTAAAAAGATTGGAAACTTCTATCTCTTTAATATCAAATGAAGATTCCCTTTTTTAAAAGGAAATAATAATCTTTCAAAAGCAAATTTAGGGTATCATTATAACAACTAAAATAACAAAATAAGAGAAAAAATAACTCAGCAATCTGTAATAAAACACTATATAAAGATGTTTCCTTATCCTTATATAAATAAAAAAACAGTTGAAAAAAAGAAACTTTGCCTATAATTTAAAAGTAGAATATTATAAGGAGAAAAATATGCGCCTTGCAGTCGTTGGTGCTAATGGAAAAATGGGAAGAGAACTGATTACAGCGCTCCAAGGTAGGCAAGATGTAAAACTGAGTGCTGCAATTGTACGCAAAGGATCACCTTTTGTAGGAAAAGATGCGAGCATATTGATTGGTTCAAACTCACTGAACATTCGCATCACTGATGATTTTGAAGAGGCCTTTTCTAAGGCAGAGTGTATTTTAGATTTTTCTCAACCAGCAGCTACTATCATTTATGCAGATTATGCAGCCCAAAAAGGTCTTATCCACATTATTGGAACGACTGGATTTAATAAAAAAGAGGAAGAACAAATTGCTGCCTTTGCAGAACACACAACCATTGTCAAATCTGGAAATATGAGTTTTGGCATTAATCTTTTAGCCAATCTTGTAAAGAAAGCAGCTAAAGCGTTAGAGGCTGACGATTTTGATATTGAAATTTATGAAATGCATCATGCTGAAAAAGTTGATGCTCCCTCTGGGACTGCCATTCTTCTTGGCGATGCAGCAGCTAAAGGACGCAATGTTACACTTAAAGATGTCAGTATTAGCGAACGCAATGGCTATACAGGTAAACGTAAAAAAGGCACTATTGGCTTTATCTGCTCACGAGGAGGAACAGTTATTGGCGATCACAGTGTTACTTTTGCAGGTTTAAATGAACGCATTGTTCTTTCACACTTTGCGCAAAAACGTTCTATTTTTGCTCATGGTGCATTAAAAGCAGCGCTATGGGCAAAAGAACGTAAAAATGGCCTTTATTCAATGCTTGATGTTCTAGGATTAAAAGATTAATTTTCATAATCAACAATCATTATAGGAATTTCAACGTGGGGCGCACACTTGTATTAATTCGTCACGGACAAAGCGAATGGAACCTAGAAAATCGCTTCACTGGCTGGAAAAATCCAACGTTGACAGAAAAAGGCAATAAAGAAGCAATAACAGCAGGGAAAAATTTAAAAGCAGCCGGATTTAAATTTGATACTGCTTATACATCTGTCTTACAGCGTGCTCAAAAAACTGCAGAGCATATTTTAGAACAATTAGGGCAATCAAATCTTCACTTAGTGAAAAATACAGCATTGAATGAACGAGATTACGGTGATTTGTCCGGCTTGAATAAAGATGAAGCACGTCAAAAATGGGGAGACGAACAAGTGCGCATCTGGCGTCGTTCTTACACGATTGCTCCCCCTAATGGAGAAAGTTTGCGCGATACTGGTGCACGTGTTTGGCCCTATTATCTTCATCATATTCAACCTCATATTTTACGTTCTCAAACTGTTCTTATCGTAGCACACGGTAATTCTCTTCGTGCTCTTATTATGGCACTTGAAGGTCTCAATAATGAAGAAATCATGTTGCAGGAATTAGAAACCGGAATTCCTATTATTTATGAATTCAATAGTGATTCAACAATTAAATCAAAAGAAATCATTATGCTTTAAACTCCTAAAATGCATATAGAGAAAATTCTTTCAAATGAATATGTCCAATAACAGCTCTCTCCATGACTATAAAAAATATAAACCTTACTTTTAAAAACCGTAGCCATCGTTTTTAAATAATGAACTTGGAGTATTTTCGTTTCTGACACACTTCTTTGGTTTTCTTAATAATTTTTGTAATTTGTCTCGCTTTATTGAATGATATGCTAATATTTTGAGCAAATCCCTATAATTGTTATCAATTACTTTAGACTTGCTTAGTGAAAGAGAGGTTTGATTTGACCTATAAAATCCTAAAAGGGTTTGTAAAATAAAGAATCGAAACTTAAAATTTCTAGATCAATATCTCCTAATATATTAAGAATACCTTGTACCGATTTCCAAAGCATTTCTAGTACTTTTCTGCACAGCTTCATTCTTCTTGATACCCTTGAAGAATTTGATTTCTGAAGTAGAAGCAGGTCTCTATTTTAGAATTCATGAAATACATATCTTTCAATTCATTTTTACAAGAACACTAAAATATAAGAGATCTAAAAAAGTATATAAAGTTACCCCAAGAGACTGCAAATGAAACTATTTTTGAAAGATTTGACAAAATTTAAGTGCAATGACATTGACAGAAGAATTTCATAACCTTAGATGAATTTTATAGCCCAAATGGCGGAATTGGTAGACGCGCAGGTTTCAGGTACCTGTGCCGCAAGGCGTGGAGGTTCGAATCCTCTTTTGGGCACCATGTGCTTTTTAGCAACATATAACTTATTGTTTTTACTAATTTTAAGGGATGCAAACAAGATTTCGCAATACCTTTTGATAAAGCATATTATAAATCAATTTTTATTTAAAGAATTATTACGCTTTAGATTATTAAAATCGAAATAAATAAAAGTATTTGCCCCCCATGAATACAAAAAATGTAGGATTTTACATTTTTACCTGAAACAAGAAGGCATTTTTACTTTGAAATTACCAACTCTGCGTTCTCTATTTGCCGATACGTTGGCATTTCTCTCAGCTTGACTAGAAATTTTTACTCCGTTTTCACTATATTCTCGTCTCAGAAAACTAACATAATTATCAATTTCTTTAAAAAGACTGGAATCGTCTTCAACTTGGTACTTTTCCTTTAATCGAGCTTTTAAAGACTTAACAATATA
>NZ_KL407338.1:2500-14329 GCF_000706645.1 Bartonella rochalimae ATCC BAA-1498 | reverse complement strand
CTCTTTAACGTAATATCTTTCCTTTAATCGATTCTTTAAAGACTTAACAACATGCTCCATATAACGTTTATCTCGTTCATCACGTTCACCAAGAGCTAAACTTCTCTGTATCATATCTAGATCTGAAGCTAATATTTTCGGATCTCCAGAAACACGCTCTGCTAACCTCCCAATTTCTTTTCGGCTTTCGACAGAATTCGTTATTTTACTTGTTACAACATTTTCTTCTTCAAATGTAGGATTAAAAGTTGAATTTTCTGCCATGTCTTTCCTCAATAAATTGTATAAGGCGACTTATTAATAATCAAAAATCGAATTTGAGCTTAAAACTGCCTTTATTATAATCAATCTGTTTTTTATTAATCTTGATTACCTTATTTGTAAACTATCTTTTTGCAGAAATAAGTATTCACTTTGTTTTTTATGCTTTAAAATTCGTCTTTCCAAATTTGGACTGATAACAATAAAGTTTTTTCTCTCCAGATATATTAAAGAAGAGCCAGTATAGAATGCATATTTAATTGTACATCCACTGAGGCAAGATGCAGCATGCACATCAGCCTCACGTTCGAAAAAGCGCAACGGTCTCTCAACAGAAGCATATTCCCATAAAGGATCCATGTGCTCCATAACTCTGCACGTTATCCTTCTCCTTCTTCATGCAAAGTTGCTATCAGCGTTTACCAAGCTGTATCCTTAACAGACTCGATCTCATCAACCCAACTCCGCAAAAATCAACCTATCAATTTGATAGCCGCGACATTACAATCAAACCCACAAAACTGAAAATCTATACGATCATCTTTCGACTGAATCGATGACTCACCTCGCTTATAATAAGCCCTTTAAAAATCATAGGATTCTACCGCAGATTTAATTTCTTCCAAAAACTCTCATCAAGAGAATTCTAAAACTAACGAGCGTACAGAATAGTGCCAGAAATCCACCCATCATAAACTGACAACTCTTTAAACAGCTATCAAACAAAGAAGCTGATCTTACCCAATTCTCTACCTCCCCAAGCTATACAAACCAATATCTTACCTGTAAAATAGGAATAAGCTTAAGAACAATCTTAATTCGCCATGTCATCATTAAACAAAGAAGCTATTGCTACACACCCTATCATTTTATAGCATAACTATTTTTATCCATAACCTGTAACGATAAAACCTTGCCAAGAAGAGATAAATAAACGACTCTGCAACTGACAGCTTGTTTTTCTAAATGAAGAAATACCATCATTCTTTATTTTCTGCATTCTCAGCGGCTTTAATCACGGCCTCTTTCAAAATATGCGTAATATTATTCGGAATGCTTTTGACACGGCCACGTCCCGCTTTTGGCAGATTGCGCTTAAGGGGTATTTTGGAGTCTAAGGTGTATTTCTGATATCAGAAATACACCCTATAGATAATAAAAAAGCTGTATTTGCAAGAAATACAGAATCAATACACTCAGTTTTAGAGACAACACGACTAAATGGAATAAAGTCATTCAATACTAAATAAAGCATACTCTCAACATCAACACAAAACACTAAACATTGTGTTTATATCTCAATTTACCCCTCTAAACGCTAACTACGCATAATTGTATCAGCTAAACGAATCGATTATGTAATAGAAAAAAGGGGGAGTATCATGATACACATCGTCAGATTTATAATTTTATTATCTACTTTCATATTATTTGGATGTACGAATGTAGATAATTTAGATCAATATGATGCACTCTACGAAAAGTATGTGAGCACAAAATACGAAAATTCCGAACATGCTGACAAGATGCAAAAAGCATCAGAATATATATACTCTCGTGGTTACGATGATTTCTTTTCAAGATTTCATCCCGTGCGCCACCGTCACATACTTATGACTTTGTGTGGGCGTTATGCAAACTTATTACAAGGTGATTATAATAAAGAGATGGCATGGGCAAATTTACCAACACACATACACACGCTACGCTATAATTATAACTGGAAAGAAAATATTTTCGTTTTGGCGCAAAAAACGTCCAATGAACTTACAAACCCAATGTTTCAGTATGCAAAAAAGTTCCTTACTTCTCCTAATGGCATGACTCCAAAAACACAAATAGCAGATCTAATATCGACAATAGATGCAGCAATTACTATGCCTTCTTATGGTGAACTGATTAAAAAGGTACCGCAATTTTGTACTGACATTCAAAGAGTATATAATATAATGGAGTCTTTTTAGCATCATTTATATAGATGCATAAAGAAATGAAGGAATATCGATAGCTTGATGAAGACTTCATTGATAATCACAGAGGAGCCTGTTTCTACTCTTTTCACGATGGACTTCCTATATCGAAAGCACGTGATTGATCACAATGAACCACCTATATTGTCTATAATCTTGTTCCTACAAATGAAACAATAAATCTGATATTCATCAAAACTTCCTCCCTTACAATAGAAAAAATAACTGGTATTTTCGTAATATATGTAAAATGCCTCTGGTGATAAAGTCAGCACGAGGAATATTCCTTTTTGATCATAAACCGAAGCTGCATCAAGCTATATAGATCAGATTTTGCTCCGCTTTATTAACAAAAGTTCTCGATTAATAGACTCAACATCAAACCACTCTATATCCTCGTCGGCAAAATCTGCTGAAACATCATATTGGCCAACAATTCACCAAGAAGTTTAGCTAAGAAACACCTATGATTTCATAACCAAATGCCTCTTATCAAGCGCTAAACCACCTTTAATATCTTCAGCAAGATGAAAATATCAAGGAATGCAAGCAATATAGAAAGCATAACTGCCCCTCAAACTTTCCATAATTTTATTATAGACGTAAAATATGCTCTCTCAATTTTATAGACCAAAGACTACTATTTTTAGCTTCTTACCTTTTACAAAAAATATTTCTGTAGAGCATTCAGAGTACTGCACACTGAATTGACAAAATGGTTCTATTAGAAAATAAAATATTTATGCGTGAGAAAAATGGAAATAAGCTCGTTAAAGAAAGTTTTGGCAATTTATTGCGTAAAACAGGCAATGCAGTGGATATTTAAAATCAATTCAGGAATGAGAAATCAGCAGCAATACGTCCTGCTAACGTTGGTGTTACAGTTTCCGAAATGGAAGCAATCTTTATTAAACAAAAGAGAGCATAGCATTGCCCTACATGCAAATGTCTAAGAAAACAAAGAGAAGCCATTTAAAATGAAGGATAGAACAGAAAAAACAGAGTAAGATCAAAAGTCCCTAGCCTTTAGATAACACATGATTTTATTGATATTTGGCGGAGAGAGAGGGATTCGAACCCTCGATATGGTTTCCCATATACACGCGTTCCAGGCGTGCGCCTTCAACCACTCGGCCACCTCTCCAAAGGCTTACACTCTACCTGTAGAGAAATAACGTGCAAGCTTAAATCCTATATATGTTTATATCTTGCTTATTTTGCAGTTTCTGCCATAGGAATAACTGAAACATAAGAACGGTTACTTGCTTTTTTGCGAAAAGAAACTATTCCATTTGAAAGAGCAAAAAGAGTGTGATCTTTTCCAATACCAACATTATCACCAGGATGCCAACGTGTACCACGCTGACGAACAATAATGTTTCCAGCAATAACGGCTTCCCCACCAAATTTTTTAACGCCAAGACGTTTTGATTCCGAATCGCGGCCATTGCGCGAAGAACCTCCTGCTTTTTTATGTGCCATAACTGTCTTCCTTTAATTCTTTTCACCTTTTGATACCTTGGAAGCTACCTTTTTTGTCGTAGCCTTTTTTTCAGACGTTTTTTTAGCAGTTTTGCTAAGAGAAGCAGAAGCTTTCGTTTCTTTTGATTCTTTTACTTTCTTGTTAACGGGCTTTTCAGCTATTTTTTGCACTTTGGAAGCATCACTTAAGACTTCTAAAATACGCAACGTTGTCAATTCCTGGCGATGACCACGAGTACGCTTTGAATTTTGACGACGACGTTTTTTGAATGCAATAACTTTACGCGCACGGCCCTGCTCTACAATTTCAGCCGTCACCAAAGCGCCCGCAACAACAGGCGTACCAACAGTCATGTTATCGCCTTCATGGAGCATCAATATATTGTTTAATTCAATAACACTTCCCACATCACCAATAACTTTCTCAACTCTTATGACCTGGTTTTCAGCAACACGATATTGCTTACCACCAGTTTTAATGACTGCGAACATTTTTTATCCTTTCGTTCGATCCAGCTCTTATTTTACTTTATCAACAGAGAAAATAGGCTGCTTTTTATCAGTCTTAATGGTTTCAAAAGGTATAGAAAACACCTACAAAACACAAATATGCGCAAATTACTTCACGCTCAAACGTAAATATATATGATAGAATTTCTATTCTATGTCAAGAAAAGCCCATTAAAAAGCAAAAAAAGAACTTGTATTCGAAGAAATTGGAGATTATCACACCGTCATTAAATTAAACAAGATAGATAGAATTTATTGTATCCTAAGATATGGAGAGATGGCTGAGTGGTTGAAAGCACCGCACTCGAAATGCGGCATAGGGGTAACTCTATCGGGGGTTCAAATCCCTCTCTCTCCGCCAAATATCAATAAATTAACCCCCTCAACTCACTGTTATCGTAATCGCAAATATTTGAATGAAAATGAACTAAATTATTTTAAGAAAAATATTTGTCTACCAATGCATAAAGAACCGCTGCTGTTTCGGCATCCAAAATCCCATCATAATTGCTTTGCCGGAAATGAAGCTGAAATGCTCGGATTAATGCCTTATATCCATCTTCTGTTTTTGCAATTGAAGTATCATACCCATATTGCTTAAATTTAGCAATAATATCCGCTTTAGCAGGAAGACTCTTACAGAATTGCGCTTGATAGCAATTCTTCAATTCATCATCATACCACGCTCCTACACCTACTGTATAAAGCTCTTTCCATGGAAAAGCTGCACCTGGATCGCTTTTTCTAACAGGAGCAATATCACTATGACCAACAACATTGATTGGCGTAATATCGGGATAACGTTGTAGAATATTTAATGCAAGTTCTTTAACCGCATCAATTTGCATAGGATTATAGGGAGGAAATATAGGCATTCCATTCATATCATCAGTCACCACACTGACTATTTCAATTCCAATAGATGTATCATTCAGATTGCTTCTCCCAGCCCATGAGCTAACACCAGCATGCCACGCACATTCATTTTCATCAACCAAATTAAAAATACGCATATCTTTAAATCCCGCTTCAATATACGTTTTCTCCAAAGGATCAGGAACAAGATAATGTGCGCTAACCTTAGTACCTGTAAGAATTGCAACCGACTGTTTAAAATCAATTGCAGTGTAATGCATAACGAGAAAACGAACACGACGATTAAAGCTTTTTACAGAACGATAACTATTGTAATCAATCTGATACATAATAAAACTCCTCCTTTTTGTTTAATCGACTCATACATTGCGCAATCACAATAGACTGAGTACAATGCTAGGATTTGTGCTACTCTTGAAAATTGATTACAGCTTCACACTTAATATGCTTAGTTTTGAAAGCAATTAAATAACCTAAATTACACCCACTACTAAAAGTAGATTTCTCTATACAATCACGGAAAAGCTCTCAAAACTCCCCCCTACATTCCCGCTTGGCACAAAACTGCACCATCTATTTTTCTATTATTTATCTAAATAACACAGCTTACAGCTAAATCTCTACACGGAATTCTCAGCGATCGTTTGAGCATAGCCAAAATAAAATAACATGCATCCATTTGAAATTTCTTTTAAAAAAACTTCATGACTATTTTTTGACTATTTTAGTAAAAAACATTTTTTTGGAACGTTTGGATGAAAGTAGTCATTTTACCAAATGAACGTATATTTCTTATTTGATATTTAATTATTGTATATTTGGATTATTTTTCTGTTATCTGTTGCTTACTTTAAAATGCTCAGCGAGTTGACAGTTTTTGTTTTTTTTTCATTTTTATGTTTTTTTGTATGGTTTCTCCTTTTGAAGAAGTCTGAGCAATATTGTTTGTGTGATTTTCTTTTTTCACAGTGCGGAGTGAGATAGGCTATACTTGCTGCGTATTATTTTGTCTCCTTCTTAAGCTTTTTAGCATTTTGATTTCAGTTTGTTTTTTCCTTTTTTCATTTTTTTTGGAACTTGCATTGGTTTTTCTCATTTTAAGTTTAAGAATTATTGAAGGAGAGAGAGATATGGAAACGCGGATCCCAACGAAGCATCCCTTAGAGCGACATTTTACAGGCGAATTTTCTTTAGAGACGGAGAGTTGTCACTATAGACCGTCTGTTTTATCTTGGTCCTCGATTTTTGCTGGATTACTAACGCTTTTAGCAACATCGGTTTGTTTTTCATTTTTGTTAGCAGCCTTAGGCTTAAACCAAATGACCTTTTTTTCTCCCTTTTCACTAGAGAAGAGTTTTCTCTCTGTTGGGGTGAGTTCAATTTTTATTTTTTGTCTAAGCTTTGGTCTTGGAGGTTATGTTGCTGGTCGTTTTTCGGATCACTCAGGAGCGCTTCACGGTTTTTTGACCTGGGCCCTTTTTATGCTTTTGGTGGCGCTCCAAAGTGCAATTTTACTTTCTGGCGCGGCTCATTTAGGCGCTAAGACTGTTTCAGGAGTTGCAACAACAACGAAACAAGCGATCAGTGATTTTAGTTCAGAAGGTGGCAAACTTGTTCCTCTCACAGACCGTAAAAATTTTGAGGATTTTTTCAACGATAAAAGGAATGCTCTGTTTGATTTTAACAAACTCAGCAATGACTTACAGGCACTTTTAAATAAAAGTGATATTCCAGCCCTCAATCCGGACAATCTCTATAACGCTTATAGAGAATCAGTCAAAGACCTTCGTTCTACCATCACATCTTTTAAGAATGATCCTTCTAACTATCGTCTTTTGGTTAAACAACTCGGCGAACGCCTTTCGGATCGTGTTAAAAAGCTGAACACCCAGATTGATCGTCGCGATGTCATCCATCAGCTGATAAACAATGGACTATCACAAGCTGAAGCAGAAAATACTGCAGAACGTGCGATTGATATTTATCAAACAGCGAACAAAAAAACTAAAGAAGCTATTCAATCACTGAACAAACAGGTAGAAGCTCTCTCGCAGAATGCTCCTACTCATAAAGGAGCCCAAAACAGTTTTGCAATTGCGGATAAAGCCATAAGCACAGCTTCTAAGATTGGATTGTGGAGTTTTTTTGCGAGCCTTCTTGGTGCTGTAATTGCCAGCATTTCTGGATATTATGGTCATAGGAGACGGTCTTATTCTTACACATTGTAAAATTTCGATTTTGAGACAAAAGAGGCTGATCAACCTTTAAGAACTCTACAAAGTAAAAACGGACGTCTCATCTGAGACGGATCCTCTTCCCGCTTCTCTCTTGACGTCTCGGTACATTAATTTGAAGCGACCTGGGTATTTTCCCTCATGATGCACCATGCCATCAAAACGGACGTCTCATCTGAGACGGATCCTCTTCCCGCTTCTCTCTTGACATCTGGCATATTGATTTGAAGCGACCTGGGTATTTTCCCTCATGATGCATCATGCCTTCAAAACGGATGTCTCACCTGAGAAGGATCTTTTTCCAGTGGTTTTTTATTATTCCCCCAACAACACCGCTCCAAAGAGGAAGGAGTCTTTTTTTGTGTTGGATCGCCTACCGATCTCTTGTCGCGTTTATTTTAAATAATATTTTATGATACAAACTTATTGATCCGAGACTGGTTGCGGGGGCAGGATTTGAACCTGCGGCCTTCAGGTTATGAGCCTGACGAGCTACCGGGCTGCTCCACCCCGCGTCACGGAAGAATTGTCGCAGAAAGGATACGACGATTTTTAGATATTTTTTTGAAGAGTGTTGAAGAATTCTTTCTATGCGCTTAGCAGACCTGGCAGCGACTTACTCTCCCGTGCCTTAAGACAAAGTACCATCAGCGCTGGAACGTTTCACGGCCGAGTTCGGGATGGGATCGGGTGCAGGCGCTCCGCCATAACCACCAAGTCAGCGAAAAGCATAGAAAGGAAAGAGAAGTTGTCTTATTGCTATTTTAATTTGTTTTGTTTTTTTAAATGAATAGAGGGAATGAGAACGATCAAGCCTATCGAACGATTAGTATCAGTAAGCTTCATATGTTACCATACTTCCACACCTGACCTATCAACGTGGTGGTCTACCACGGTTCTCAGGGAATACTCGTTTTCAGGTGGGTTTCCCGCTTAGATGCCTTCAGCGGTTATCCCGTCCGTATATAGCTACCCTGCTATGCGGCTGGCGCCACAACAGGTCCACCAGAGATACGTCCATCCCGGTCCTCTCGTACTAGGGACAGATCCTGTCAATATTCCTACACCCACGGCAGATAGGGACCGAACTGTCTCACGACGTTCTGAACCCAACTCACGTACCGCTTTAAATGGCGAACAGCCATACCCTTGGGACCTGCTCCAGCCCCAGGATGCGATGAGTCGACATCGAGGTGCCAAACAACCCCGTCGATATGGACTCTTGGGGGTCATCAGCCTGTTATCCCCGGCGTACCTTTTATCCGTTGAGCGATGGCCCTTCCACACGGGACCACCGGATCACTATGACCGTCTTTCGACTCTGCTCGACTTGTCAGTCTCACAGTCAGGCAGGCTTATGCCATTGCACTCAACAAACGATTTCCGACCGTTCTGAGCCTACCATCGCGCGCCTCCGTTACTCTTTAGGAGGCGACCGCCCCAGTCAAACTACCCACCATACACTGTCCTGGATCCGGATAACGGACCGCAGTTAGACATCCATGTCGATAAGGGTGGTATTTCAAGGACGACTCCACAAAGGCTTGCGCCCCTGCTTCAAAGTCTACCACCTATCCTACACATATCGCCACAAATGCCAGTGTAAAGCTATAGTAAAGGTGCACGGGGTCTTTCCGTCTAACCGCAGGAACCCCGCATCTTCACGGGGAATTCAATTTCACTGAGTCTACGTTGGAGACAGCGGGGAAGTCGTTACGCCATTCGTGCAGGTCGGAACTTACCCGACAAGGAATTTCGCTACCTTAGGACCGTTATAGTTACGGCCGCCGTTTACTGGGGCTTCAATTCAATGCTTGCACATCTCCTCTTAACCTTCCAGCACCGGGCAGGCGTCAGACCCTATACATCGTCTTGCGACTTTGCAGAGCCCTGTGTTTTTGGTAAACAGTCGCTACCCCCTGGTCTGTGCCACCCTTTAACGGTTGCCCGCTAAAGGGTCACGCTTCTTCCGAAGTTACGCGTGCAATTTGCCGAGTTCCTTCAACGTAGTTCTCTCAAGCGCCTTAGTATTCTCTACCTGTCCACCTGTGTCGGTTTCGGGTACGGTCTATACGTGGGAGCTATTTCCTGGAATTCCTTCACTGCAAGATCAATCCAATAAGACCTTACAATTTACGCAATCCGTCACTTCCCACAGGTCCACGAATATTAACGTGGTTCCCATCGACTACGCCTTTCGGCCTCGCCTTAGGGGCCGACTCACCCTGCTCAGATTAACTTTAAGCAGGAACCCTTGGACTTTCGGCGAGGGAGTCTCTCACTCCCTTTATCGTTACTCATGTCAGCATTCTCACTTCCGATACCTCCAGGAGCTCTCACGAGTCTCCCTTCACAGGCTTACGGAACGCTCCGCTACCACTTACTCATAAGAGTAAATCCACAGCTTCGGTGTATGGCTTGAGCCCCGTTACATTTTCGGCGCAAAGACCCTTATTTAGACCAGTGAGCTGTTACGCTTTCTTTAAATGATGGCTGCTTCTAAGCCAACATCCTGGTTGTTTTGGGATCCTCACATCCTTTCCCACTTAGCCATAACTTGGGGACCTTAGATGGTGGTTAGGGTTGTTGCCCTTTCCACGACGGACGTTAGCACCCGCCGTGTGTCTGCCAGTTATTTCTTCCAGGTATTCGGAGTTTGGTTAGGTTTGGTAATCCGGTGAGGACCCCTAGCCCATCCAGTGCTCTACCCCCTGGAGAATAAAACTAACGCTCTACCTAAATAGATTTCGCGGAGAACCAGCTATTTCCGAGTTTGATTGGCCTTTCACCCCTAGCCACAAGTCATCCCAATCTATTGCAACAGATACGGGTTCGGCCCTTCAGTAAGTGTTACCTTACCTTCAGCCTGCTCATAGCTAGATCACTCGGTTTCGGGTCTAATCCAACGAACTGAACGCCCTGTTCAGACTCGCTTTCGCTACGCCTACACCTATCGGTTTAAGCTTGCTCGTTAGACTAAGTCGCTGACCCATTATACAAAAGGTACGCCGTCACCCAGAACGTATCTTGGGCTCCGACTGTTTGTAGGCATTCGGTTTCAGGTTCTTTTTCACTCCCCTTGTCGGGGTACTTTTCACCTTTCCCTCACGGTACTGGTTCGCTATCGGTCATGCACGAGTACTTAGGCTTGGATCGTGGTCGACCCATATTCAGACAGGATTTCACGTGTCCCGCCTTACTCAAGGACTTAAATCAGATTTACGTATACGGGACTATCACCCTCTTTGGTTTGATTTTCCAATCAATTCTACTTTTCTTAACTTAAGCCACTGGCCTGGTCCGCGTTCGCTCGCCACTACTAACGGAGTCTCTTTTGATGTCCTTTCCTACAGGTACTTAGATGTTTCAGTTCCCTGCGTTCGCTTCTTACACCCTATTTTATTCAGGTATAGATACCTTATTTGTGATTACTAGAAAATTAAACCGCTTTTATGAAAGCAGCTTAATTTTCTAGCAATCTAAGGTGGGTTGCCCCATTCGGAAATCTACGGATCAAAGGGTATTCGCACCTCCCCGTAGCTTATCGCAGCGTATCACGTCCTTCTTCGCCTGTGCATGCCAAGGCATCCACCAAATGCCCTTAAGACACTTGATCATTCTCATTGCCAATATTCATTTATCAATTCGTCTATGCACAATCATCGAGATAAAATTGATTTAAAAATCATGCAATCTCTATAATCAGCACACAAAACAAAAATATCAGCAGAAAAGACCAACTTCTCGAGATATATTCAATGGCACGGTTAAGTTGCCAATCATTAAGCAAGGAATTTGAGCGTTTCCTTGCGACACATTATTCTACTCAAAAGATTTCCTCAATGAAAAGGTCTTGTTCTTTTGTCCTTATAAACTCTCACTTGAGTGTATAAATTAAGCTCTCTTCTACAAGAGAAAAAAGCCTCTATGTTTGAACAAGTCCCAACAGAGCTTTTTAAAGCTATGCTGCATTTTAAAAACCTTCTTTTTAGCCATCCATCCTTTAAAAATTTCTTTTACCAGGACAGAAGGAAGCAAAAAATGTCTGAATATACCTTCTTCTTCACGATTTCAATAGAACAGGCAAAGAGATTACTTCATCTCTTGCAATAACTATTCTTTTAACAATGATGATGAACCATATGGTGGAGCCGGACGGGATCGAACCGACGACCCCCTGCTTGCAAAGCAGGTGCTCTCCCAGCTGAGCTACGGCCCCTAAAACAGCTAAAACTCCCTCACATCTTGCTCTTTTAAAAACGCTATATTCTAAAAAACAGAGGCTTTTTAAAACAAACAGAGACACAATATTGGCCTGCTCTTTTCCCTGTTTTGTCCCTTATTGAAAAGGAGAGACAATACTTTCTCACGAAGGGTCCAAATTTCTCATGAAGAGTTCATTGCTCTAGAAAGCTTTAAGTTTCTATGGAGGTTCTAAACACTTTTAGAAAAAATTGATTGAGGCAATAAATTCTTTTAAGGAATTATCCAAAAAG
>NZ_KL407337.1:1068279-1097474 GCF_000706645.1 Bartonella rochalimae ATCC BAA-1498 | reverse complement strand
TGTCCCTGCATCACATTATATAAAACTCTTAACACTGAAGAGTCAACCATAATTTTCAAACTTCTAAAATATAACGCTAACATTCTTAAAAAACAAGTATAGTATTTTATAAAAACTATCGAACGGAAAAGTATTATCCCCTTACTTATTATTTATCCTCTATTATAATGGAGATTTTCGCTTTATTTAAAAATGATCACACTCTTGTAGAAAGCAGCTAAGCCGTGTTAGCTTCTTACATCAAATGTTTTTCTAAGAAAATGATGAAAACCTATGTGGGATAATAACCAGTATCAAAAAAATGATCCCGGGCAAGACCCTGCCCTTGTGATACAACACTCTAAGCCTGCTAAGCGACAGGTTTCTGTACGCTGGCTTACGGGTACAATTCTCACTGGAGTAACCTCTTGTATTCTTATGGGAATCGCGCTTTTTGCTGCTTTAGAAGGAAAACACACTTTAATTACTCCTGCACAATGGTTTTTATTAGAAGATCATTCTCTTGAAGACTATGACAAAAAGGGAGATCGTATTACTCCCACACATGCCCGTCAAAGCTTTGATAGAAAAAGACAATTTGAATTATCTACGCTTCAAAAAAAGGGAAATGAAAAAGTCGTTGAGACTCAGAACTTTGAATGGATCCGGATGGCCTTAGCCGAAGAACGCCGTCATAAATACACCTACCCACCCTTTGATGCCTTAAGTATTTTTTCTAATGATTCGAACAATCAAATTTCTCAAACTCTTGAAGGAGGGCAAATTTATGGAGCAAAAGTTGAAACAAAAATGACTCTACGCAGCCATGATTTTATTATTGAACAGGCGCACTTTGATGAAACGGATATACTTACGGCTGAAGAAGCACAAAAAGAAATACAAAAATCCGGATTTGCTTTGGATAAAAATAATGAGAAACTTTCACTTCTTCCTTTTTTAGACCCCGCACAACTCGATATTTCAACACCTTCTCTTAAAGTACCAAAGATTCCTAATGTGCGTCTTACCCAAGAAAATGTCACTATTACAGCAAGCAATCATCGAATTGATCTCACCAAAAATTATGCTGAAGACATTATTCCCATTCGTAAAAAGAAGACAATTTTAGAAGCGCTTCAAAAATCCGACTATCCACAAGAACAGATGGAGAAAATTGCACAAACATTAGCGAAATTGAACCGTTCAGATACACTCAAAGCAGGAAATCTTTTACGCATTGGAATTGTCACACAACACGGTGAAGAAGATCATCTTGTTCGGGCAAGTATTTACCAAGGAATGAATCATATTCTGACAATTGCCCTCAATGATAACAACGAATTTGTTGCAAGTACAGAACCAGAAATGTCACATGCCCTTAAAACTGCATTTCAAAATGGTCAGCCTCATTCTTATGTTAGTGTGGCACAATTACCAACAGTTTATGATGCAATCTATCAAGCTGTTCTCAGCCATAATATGTCACAATCTCTTTCACAGCATCTTATTCGTTTACTTGCAATGAATATTGATATGAAAAGCCGCATCACACCAACTGATCAGCTCGAAATATTTTACGCTCTTCCTAAACAACAGGCTGAAAAAAACAGTAAAAATACAAAAAATGGTACACAACTGCAAACGGCCTCCTCTTCCGCCAATGGAGATCCTGAAATCCGTTATATAAGTGCAACCTTTGGGAGTGTTACGTACAAATATTACCATTACCAATCCACGAATGGGAGTGCCGATTATTATGATTCAGAGGGAAAAAGTTCAAAGCCTTTTTTGCTTAGAAAGCCGATCCCTAATGGCATTTTCGGCTCACCTTATGGTCCACGGAAGCACCCTATTTTAGGTTATGTGCGCATGCACACAGGTGTCGATTGGATAGCCCCAAAGGGATCACCCATTATTGCTGTTGGAGATGGTGTGGTGACAAGAGTTGGAGTCGTAAGTGGTTATGGCAACCATACAGAAATTAAACATGCTAACGGCTATGTCAGTAGTTATTCACATCAAAATAATTATGCTCCTAATATTAGTCCAGGCGTCAAAATAAAACAAGGACAAATTATTGGATATGTTGGATCGACTGGTCTTGCAACTGGACCTCACTGTCATTTTGAAATCATTGTGAATGGTAAAAAAGTTGATCCTATGCGTATTCGTTTGCCTGATAGTAAATCTTTAAAAGACAAAGATCTACAAGCATTTCTGAAAGAAAAGAAAAATATTGATTCCTTAATATACAGCGTAACACAGCCAGAAAATGCATCTTAATTGATTCATATATCAGGCAAACTACTGTTTTTCTACGAGAGGACATCACTGATATTGTTGTATCGATTAATCGTTTAAGTCAAAGATAAAGTTTTAAAAGATTAAATAAAGAAAATAGTATAGAAATATTCCTTTAAAGAATCTCAGTTCATTTTTTACGATAGAGATCCAACAGTTCATCATACCCCTATAGATCATAGTGAATTCTCCTGTATCATTGCGATTCAGTAGAAACATTTTTCACTTGCTCTCATGAGAAAAAAGAGAAGAAAGTAAAAACTGTATTTTGAAAAACGCTTTTCAAGATTTCTTTTCTCTTTTCCCCTTCTCTTTGATCAAAGACAAATTCTGTAAAAGAGAGGACTAAAGAAATTTTTTGGGAGCAATTCAGTAAAACTCTTTTTGTACTCCTAACCTGTATATGAGAGCTTTAACGAATTGTTATGATTGCATACTGTCGATGGTTTGAGAATTTTTTTCGCCAAATTTTATCATGTTTTTTACAGAGAGTTTTATTGAGAAATTTCAATGCTTGTATCAATGAAAATTTTGATCAAAGAATATAATCTCTTTTAAAAGAGAGCATTAAAAACGCTCCGAACAATTTCCTATGATCTTTGGCAAAGGAATGATCACCTTTGTTCCTCCTAAAGCAGATGTTTCAAACAGTGCTTTCTCACCAAATTGCATACAAAGCTGTTCTATAACCAAACGACCAAGTCCCGTTTTTAGCTCTGCATTTTGACTGCACATCCCCACGCCATCATCTTCAACGATCAGAGCCATTTTTCCATTCTTCTGAGGTCCACAAAAAATATAAATATTCCCATGGCGTTTATCAGGAAAAGCATGTTTTAAAGAATTTGTAAGCAATTCACCCAGAATAATTCCGAGCGTTGTAGCATCTCTTGAAGATAATCGGCAGTCTTTGAAATCCTTATGAAGAGTGATATTTTCACGTAATTCAAATGGTATAGCCAATTCAACATCATGCACAACCAAATTAAGAAAATCTGCCAATAATGTTGTCTCCATATCATCGCTCAAACGCAAACGACGATGCGCTGCTGATATTGTTTGGATGCGATCTCGTGCTGCTCCCAAAACAGAACGAACCTCTTCATTCTTGCTTCGATTTAATTGCAAACCAAGCAAGGAAGAAACCGTACCCAGGGAATTGCCAATGCGGTGGCTCGCGTCCTGTAACAACATTTCAACACGACAACGTTCTTTTTCCGCATAATTACGAGCCTTTTCCAACTCCTGTGTTCGTTCCTTGACACGAGCTTCAAGAGCTGCATTCTCACTATGAAGAAGTAACTGATAGGTTTTTAAAGACTGAATATCGGATCGAAAACGGTTAATCACAAAATAGGCAGAAATAAAAGTGCTCACAACAGACACAATAGCAGCCAGAGTCAAAGCAGCACGCATGAGCGCTATATCTTCACGTTTTTTTTGTCGTTCAATATCATCGCCATCGATAAAATTGGCCATTAATTGAACCAAACTTGTGACTTGAGTTGTCTTAACTTCAGGAAACGCCGAAGAATGAACGGATTGACCAGAAGATGCATCAAGAGCAATCATATGGTCCTTCATAATTGCTGTACGTGCTTTGATCTCTTTTTTAAAAGCTGTAAACCAGGTATACCATTGTGAATGAGAATGAACAAGAAGGGCAATATAATTGAGAATATCATCAAGATGAAGAACCGCTGTTTCAAAGCGCACTTTATCTTCCACCCGACGATTTTTTTCATAGCTTCGATTTGCTGCAGCCATATCGATTAAACTAATAAGGGCTAAATCTGCTTGTTCACGCAATTCTGAGCTTGTATCCAACTGTGAAATTTCCTGATCAACGGCATTGGATAATAGAATAATAAAGGTCGAAGCCAAAAAAGCCATGAAAAGAGAAACAATAATTGCTCCCCACCGCCAACGTGATGTTGTTGAACCAGAAATGGGTATTTTAGAAGACAAATTCGCCTTTGTTATCATATACTTTCCATCAATGAATCCAAAAATCAGCACTCTTCAGTTTAGAAAAAAATTATTTTATTTCTTTAAGAGTTGAAGAAAGAGAGTTATTTTCCATATCCTCGTTTTTGCTCTTGTTCCTAGAAGGCGAGATAAAAGGCTCTGCGCATTCTCACAATTTTGATTTCTCTGTAGCGATAACAATAATAAACCATGTTCTCACCCATCATTATTTTCCTAATCACTAAAAGAACATAAGATGCTTCCAGCCGAACAAAGATCGGGACCATAATCAGTATCACCATCAACTTCGAGAAGCTTTTGCAAACGATTGCGTGCACGACTTACACGGCTTTTAACTGTTCCAATAGCGCAATTGCAAATAGCTGCAGCATCTTCATAAGAAAAACCAGAGGCCCCAATTAAAATGATTGCCTCTCTTTGTTCAGCTGATAATGTGTTTAAGGCTTTTTTAAAGTCATGCAAATCGAGCGTCCCATATTGGGAAGGATGAACAGCTATATTTTGAGTGAAAACGCCATCGCTATCTTGCACTTCTCTTCCTCTTTTCCGCATTTGACTATAAAATTCATTGCGCAAAATCGTAAAAAGCCATGCTTTTATATTAGTACCAATTTCAAAACTTTCTTGCTTAGCCCACGCCTTCATAAGGGTATCCTGTACCAAATCTTCAGCTCTATCATGCGTGCCACTTAAAGAAACAGCAAAAGCCCGTAAAGCTGGTAAAACAAAAAGCAATTCTTGTTTAAAATCTTTTGAGCTCTGCATCATAAGGGATCAAACCTTTTTTCTTCAGAACGAAGACTATCTTGTTCTGCTTGTTCTAATTTGTCCAAAAGCTCCAGCAAACGTAGGGGAAGTGGCTCTTCTTGAATTTGCATATAAAATTGACGCAATTTTAGTGCTATTTCACTGTTTGCGCCGAGAAGATCATCTTCAAATGTAAAATAATCGGTGAGATTTTTTTCACCAAAGTTGTTCATTTTTTAGCCCCTTAACCCATATAGTAGTGAAAGAAGATTTTTCTCTTTAAAGTTGTAAATATAGTCCCTCCTAAAAAGTTCCAGACCGAAAGCAGGAACTTTTTTATCCATAAGGAATTGAAAAAATAAAAGTGCTTTCGCAAGCTGAAGGAGTTTTAAATCATGTCCCTATCACAACGCATCGCCCCTCATCTTCCTTATCTGAGACGATTTGCTCGATCCATCACAGGCAACCAAACTTCTGGTGATGCCTATGTCGCAGCCATGTTAGAAGCACTCATTGTTGATTTTTCTATTTTCCCCCAAACGTCCAGTGATCGCATTGGAACGTATCAACTCTTTTGTCACCTTTTTGATCAAACGACGCCCAATATTGCTGAGCCATTGCCGCAATTCGGTTTTGAACAAAAAGCCAGCGCTCAATTATCTTATCTCACTCCCCGTGCACGACAAGCTTTCTTGCTCATTGCTGTTGAAGGATTTAATGAAAGTGAAGCAGGAGAAATCATGAAAATTGATAAACAAAAGTTTCATGAACTCCTCAGCCAAGCCTCTTTTGATATTTCTCAACAAATTGCGACACAAGTTATGATTATTGAGGATGAACCTCTCATTGCCATGGATATTGAACAAATGGTGGAAAGCCTTGGACATCAAGTGATAGGAATCGCAAGAACCCATAATGAAGCTATTGTCATGTATCATCAGAAAAAACCACGCCTCATTTTAGCTGATATTCAATTAGCCGATAACAGTTCTGGAATTGATGCAGTCAACGATATTTTAAAAAATGATTGTATCCCAGTGATCTTTATTACGGCTTTTCCTGAAAGATTGCTCACTGGAGAACGGCCAGAACCAACCTTTTTGGTCACCAAACCCTTTAATCCTGATATGGTAAAGGCCCTTATCTCACAAGCTTTATTTTTCCAAGAGAATGCGTCTAAAGCAGCCTAACAGAAGGGAATGATTATGTTCGTGCCCCCTGTTTCCACCACATCTATAGATAGATCACACCTCAGCGCTTTACTGCAAGCAATCCGTGGCGCTGATATTTGTGTTTTATATCAAACAACAAATCTGATCTATTTATGGGCAGAAAACCTGCCGCAACCTTTGAAAGAAAAATGGCGAGTTGGATGTCGTGACAGTGATTTTTTCTCAGTCGATCTTGCGGACAATATGGAGACCATCAAACTGCAAGTTTTATCAACAGGGAAAACACAGGCTATTGAAGCACGATTTGAAGATATGTCCAAACAAACCATTTGGTATAAATTTTCTATTGATTGCCACCGGAATGAAAATGGAAAAATCATTGGTATCATCACTACAGGCGTTGATATTTCAGGTCTACGCCGTCGCGAACAAGTGCTTAAAATATTACTACGGGAAGTCAGTCATCGTTCTAAAAATCTTTTAGCAATTATCCAAAGTATTGCAACCCAAACTGCCCGTTATACAGAATCGCTGCAAACCTTCTTGCGAAAATTTCAGGGACGTCTTCATTCTCTTTCTCATTCTCAAGATCTGATTACCGACTCTGACTGGCGTGGTGCTCAATTTCATGAATTGGTAAAAACACAAATTTTAAACTATTTAGTAAAAGAAAAGGCGCGTTTTTCCATCAAGGGTATTGATCCTTATCTTTTTCCAAATGCAGTTTTGCATATTGGATTAGCTTTTCATGAATTAATTATTAATTCGCTCTCTTTTGGTGCTTTATCACAAGACGAAGGAACTGTTTCTATTACTTGCACAGTCAGCACAATAGCCCAAGGAAAAACACAACTTTTTATCACATGGAGTGAAGAATTTAAAAAGAAAATCTTTCTTCCTGCACATAAGAAAGCCTGTTTTGGAAATACCGTTTTAGACAAAATCGTTCCCATTGCAGTAGATGGTTCAGCTTTTTTAAAATTAACGGACGAAGGATTGATTTATTGTTTATCTGTTTCTAACAATTATTTTGATATTTTGTCTTAGGTAAAGCAATCCGAGCATTGCAACTAAAAAATCAAGCGGTCGCGCATTGCGAATAAGAATAAAGTGATCCAAGCATCACGACTAAGAACAAAGCCATCCGAGCATTGCGACTGAAAAATCAAGCGATCGAGCATTGCAGATAAGAATAAAGTGATCCAAGCATCACGACTAAGAACAAAGCCATCCGAGCATTGCGACTAAAAAATCAAGCGGCCGAGCATTACGGATAAGAATAAAGCCATTCAAGCAACAGGGAATTTATACCCCGAATTATCAAAGCTTGGCGCTTTTTAGCTTTTCTTTTCCTCCTACAGCAGCAAGATAGAGTATTTCTTTGGAACGAAAATCCTTTGAAATTATTTAGAATCCAGAGGATCTACCTCTCACACAATTTCTCAATACTCTATATTTTATTCGGATAAGTACATTATGAATCCTGTTCTTGCTGTTCTTCTACTGGTTTCATGTACAGATGATTTTAACAGTTGTTATTCCAATAAAACTATGGTTAAAATTTATCCCACAGCACAAGCATGTGAGCAAAAAATTATACCCTCAATTAAAGAATTTACCTCTTATGGAGAACAAATCTTCGCTCAATGCACAAATATCTCTGCCAGCGTACCACAACAAGAAATAACCCTTATCTGGTCTGTAACAAACAAAGGCAATTTTTTCCTAAAAGAACAAAATACTGATGAGACCGTAAGCTCAGCATTGTAACGCAAATGGGCAAAACTATTCTCCTCCACCAGCATCTTCCCATTGAACGAAAACAATTAAAAGTATACATTTGGTTAACGAGCAAAAATCAATATCAGCACTCAATAACAGTAAGGCATAAACCAATGTATGATTCCAAAGCTCAAAACAGTGAGCCCTGCGTTCTTTCACAAAACACACCATTAGATCCTGCCGTGGAACAGGTGAGAAAGAAATTGATGCGTTTGATGATCATCTCCATCTCTATCACACTTTTGTTAATTCTTGCTGTCTTTGCTGGAGTTATTTATAAAATTATAAAACCTGAGACAACGCTAAAATCGGCACAGCCTTTATCTTCTTCAGTGCCTCATCATACTTTATCTTTACCTGCAAAAACGCAAATTTTATCGCAAAGTCTTTCCCAACAAAATATGATCTTGAGACTCTTAACACCAGAAGGACAAACGAAATTTATGATTTATAATTACCACACCGGTGAGCTTCTTTCGGTTTTTTCGGTCAACATCACAGAAAAAACAATGGATTCTGACTCTTCTTTATAATGAATCGAAGAAGAATAAATAAAAATATCACCTTCTAAAATGAATAAAACATCTTAAAATGTTTAAGTATTTTCTTCCACTGAAGAAGAAGATGTTGCCCGGCGCCGACGTGGTTTTTTCTGCTCCTTTTCGCTTAATAAAGGAAGAGGAACAATTTTTTCTGCCGATGTGATAACTTTTTCAGCACTGTCTAAAACAACCGTTGATTGTTTAGAGGATAAAGTTTCTGAAACACGAACCCTACGAGAACGTGAAAGACGCCGTGATGATTTGGAAGCTTCAGCTCCTTCTTCAGCAGTTTGTTGCTCTTGCTGCTCAGCTTTATCAGCTCGAAAATTCTCATCTAATGTATCAGATGTATACTTCCCTTTTCTTTGATTTTTTCGCCCATCACCATTCCTTGATGAATGCTCTTGCAAGGACGGTCTTTCGTTATTATTATCCTCTCTATTATTATCCTCTCTTGTACTTTCTTCAGCGCTTGTGTCTTCGCATTCCTGCTCGTTATTTTCATCACGCTTATGAGAGTAAGACATTTGATCATTAGCTGCTAAAATAATACGCAAATAGTGTTCAGCATGCTGCAAATAATTCTCAGACATAACACTATCACCCGCTCCTTGCGCATCACGTGCAAGACTTATGTATTTATCAGCGATCTGCTGAGCATTTCCACGAATTTTAACATCTGGCCCGTTGCTTTCATAATTACGAGATAACGGATTAGGACCGCGACGATTATTATTGCCATTGTTATTGCGACCGCGTACGCGTCTATTCTGCTGTGGCCTCATATTTATCCCTTTTGGATTTTATTGCTCTTTAAATCTTCTCTTATTGCATTATTTTTTATAATGCTTATCACTTTCAAAATTTAGTTATTGAACCATCCCCGTTTCACTTAACTTAAACGATATTCCTTGGCTTCTTAATAAAGATATATATTTTGAAATATCACACAAAAACAGTACGGAATACTTAACCCAAAATTCCCTATCTCTCCGCTGACAAGCAGAAACCTAGAGATGTTCACAGAAAATGCCAAGTGTTTTTTTAAAATAAATCACAATTTCATTAAAAAAAATCATTTTATTGTCGAAAAACAACACAAAAACGCAAATATACACACATCTGTTGTGGATTTAAAAGAATATGTCTCCTTTTAAAATCCATTTTTCCGAATATAGACACTCCTTTATTTTTTAATATCATAAAAAGGCTTCCCCCTCTATGAATTTAATTATAAAGGAAATTCGCAATGCTATTGCCGAGTTCCTGCTCAAGATCTCGTTCGTTTGAATCCTAATGCCGTTTAATAGACGAATGTGAAGCAAAATATCCTTTTCACAAGACACTTCACTCTTCATATTTTCGCACTCATTAATTTTCGTTCAAAAAATTCATACTGACAATCCCTAAAAGCGGAAAAAAGTTCCATACTACGCAGATCCGCACAGCAAAATAAATTAAAGTAATCTTAAAAATGAAAATTGTAAGCTTTTTATAAGAAAAAAAGGTTATAAGCAAAATACAAAAGAGTGATATCCATGCTACACCAAAAAGATTCAGAAGGATTAGACACTCCTTCTACAACACACACCCCATTTATGATAAAATTTCCTGAGAGTGAAGCTTTGTTTGCAAAACGAGCTCAGCGCTTTACATCTTTAGCCACCACTCACTCCGCTAAAGATACCCTTCTCTTTCTAGCTCATTTTTGCACAATCCAACAACAATCAGTCAAACGATTTAAAGATTTTTCTCGTGCACTTGCTCGTTTTAGCACCATGTCTACTCCTTTTATTGATCGATCAAAGATATTAGAATTGGGTTTTTATGAAAGCGTTGTGCATGATTTTTTAAACAATATGTCAACTTATGCACTCCCTATAAAACAAAAAGAAGCTTTAAGCAGAATGCATCTTCGACAAGATCAATGGCACCTTTGGGGAAGCAATATACTCAATTGTGAAATTCCACTACAACAAGAAGGAGAGCACCTTTTTATTACTGGCGTTTTACAAATTATTTATTCTCTGGCAGCTTCACAGCTTAATACTGAAATCATAAAGATACAACAACAGAATCTTTGCCCTTCCTGTAGGGGAACCCATTCAGCCAGCATTGTTGTTGAGACAGGATTAGAAGAAGGCACACGACTTTGCTCTTGTCTTTATTGCGGCACCTTATGGCATTATCCACTTCTTCAATGCACCTTTTGCGAATCAATCCAAAACGTTTCTTCTTCTAATCTAGACAAGAGTTCAGGTGCTATTGTTGTTGAAACATGCCAGACATGTCAGCGTTCCTGCAACCGACTTGATCAACACAAAGATCCATCTTTGGATATGTTTGCAGATGATATTGCCTATATACTAGATCACCTCTCACAATCCTCTCTGCCTTTAAAACTAGGAGCTTTTAATCCTTTTCTAGCAGTATATATAAATACGCAGAACAAATAGCACATACTATAAACAAGGCAGAAAGATTATAGAGAAAAAAGAGTCTGAGAGAGAACATGAATATAAATTGAGAAGCAATAAAATTAAGCAATTTGAGTAAGAATCTTATTCTCGACAATTCTTTTTTCTCTGAAAAGAAGAGTCACATCATTGAAAGAAACCTTCTGGTATCGGGCAACACTCGATACTCTTAAGGGCAATTTTTGCTTTACATAAATGTCAAGAAATTTAAAAGTGGAGACCTTAAAAGTGATGATGCTCTTGGCTATTTCCTTCACCTTTTTCCTGCTCACCTAGAAGACAGTCACGCAGCAAAAAATAATTTCCATCTCCTGGACGAATAATTTTTATACATTTTTTCTTAGCATCATCGGAAACCTCTTCCCACATTTTGCGAATCGCAAAAAAAGCATCACTTTCTAGATGAAAACAACGATGATAGACTTGTTGCACCATATCGGGCACAGCTAAAGCTGCAATTTCTTTACAATAAACACGAAAATCAAATGTTGGAATAGTTAATTTAACAGGTTCTTCTTGTACGACCTCTTGTTTGAAAAAAAAGTGACCGATAATTGTTTTCACCACAAAATAAAAAGTCAGTACACAAAAAAGAACGATACAAAAAAAAGTAATTTTTTTATATAATTTTTTGCGATAGGATTTTCGCCTGGCGCGGAGTCTTTTTTCCATGAACAGCGTATCCTTTACTCTACCAAGAACAGATCATACTTGAGAAGAAAGTTAAATAGAACAAAAAACTATTATCAATTGTCTTACATCAAAAAGCAATCTTTCGTTCATTTTAAGAAAAGAATCTTATTGTTTTTCCAAGGCTAAAATCTTTTTTTACAATACACTCATCTTGTTTCTTTTCTTTCTTTTTCTTCATTCAATTTGCACAATTTTTCATGAGTATAATCAATTAAAGAACACACACCATCATCCTTATGGTGTAATAAGATCAATAAAAGGAGCAAATGAGCGTGACTCAATATTTGTATCGTTATATTCTTCCCTCTTTTTCATTCTAGCCATTGGGCTTTTTTGAAAATCAAATTTATTTTATGTTCACCAGCATTTCTGCTTTTTTCCAAAGCGATCTGTTTCCACGATCCAGCGTGATAACAAAGGTTCTTGCTGAACTAAATGCGCTGGTTTATTAATGATTGGAGGCTTTTTCCATCCTATGCAAGAGAACGGCACATTCTTTTGGCATCCCTCCAAGAGCACGACAGAGGCTAAAAGGGGAAAGAGTAAAAGTTTCAGCATTAATTTTCTCACGATTTTGAAGAGCCGATATCGCTTGTATCAAGGACCTTGTCCGTTCAAAAGAACGTCCATAAAAAAAGCTACTCAAAGCAATGACAATAACCAAAAGGATAGCAAAACCCCATCGAAATAAAAAAATCACTTTTGTTCTTTCCTCACTGTATCAATATACAAGATAATGCCCACAATCACAGCCACAATCATAATACCAGCCAAAGCCCACTGTACAGGACCATGTCCCGTAACAAATCCTGTAAGACCTGAAAAAGATGCAATCAATGGTGCAAAAACTTCTGCTTTGAAAAAAGGCATGCTCTTCGTTGTTTCCACCTTTTGATAATTAGAAGAAACATAAGCCCCTTTAGCCCATAAACCAGCCTCTGCTGCACGTCGATGCACCAATCCCTGCACACGTTTTCCTCCTGCTCTTATCCATTTTTGCAATTCGGCTGGTACGGCTTCATAATCTCCTTTGTTCAGCTTTTTTAAGAGCGTGGAATTACAAAATGCCTCTGTTCCTATATTATAACAAAAGGATACAAGAGCTGCAAACTGTTCATCGGTTAAAAACTGAGTGACTTCGCGTTCCACAGTTTGTTCAAATTGTTTCAAATCTTGTCGAAGTATAGTCTCTGCTTCAACCTGTGTGATTTCCATGCCATCTTGTACAACAGGTTTTCCTGCTTGTTCTGTATGTCCATATCCAATTGTCCACACGCCAATAACATCTTGATAAGCTTTTAAGCGTAATCCTTCCCATTGTTTAATGAGTGCAAACCCCTCTTTTGATATTTTTCGCATTTTCCTGATTCCATAAACCGCCTATAGGATGATTAAAATCGATGGTTTTCCCCTAATCATGCACTTTCCAGCTGACAATTCTCCAGCTGACAATTAAGTGCTCATTTTGGAAATCTTCCCGCTTTTTCTGATGAAAAGCTATGATCTTTTATTCCTGTTGTCAATTGTTCTTCCAAAGCCGTAATACGCTGTAAAAGTTGTATATAGTTTTTTTGGTGTTTTTTATCTTCACGCTTTCCTTCTTGCAGGATTTGCTTCAACAATGCATTTAAAGGGGCATGTCCCATTCTTCCACTCGCATAGAGAACAACACGAATATGACTAGGATCATCAATATCAGCAATTGAAAATGGAAAGAGTGCCATTTTATTTTTTCCTTTATTCTTGGATTTATCAACAGTCCATGAGGAAACTTTTCTATTCTTTCCAACGCATTATTGAGCAGCTGTCAGAGCCTCTATTTTCAATAATTTGAGATGAAATTCTCGTTATTCTTCCAATAATGCGTTGGAAAGAATAGAAAATGTAAGATAAAGAATCATTTTTATTGATGGAAAATATTTTATCTTTGCAAAAGCATTCTCTTCATGAAAGAAGAAAACCAAGCTAGCTCCTCATTTAAAAAGGTAGGATTCCTTGATCCTTTGCACAATTTTATTCTACCTCCACAATAACGATTGTAGATACATCGATGCTTTCCCTTATCCTACGAAGAAAGAAGAATAGACAAGAAAGCCTTTATGAAAGGCATCTTTAGCAAGAAAGAAACCTTTAAAAAGCGCATTTTTTCCATCATGGTGTTTCTCAAGAGACTGCAACCAATATTTTGCCCCTTCCCCATAGGAAAGCAGAAATTCTCTCTGTTTTTAGCACAGAAAGATTTTATATCTTAATGGCATAAATAACGGCCATATTTTGGGGACGTGTTTCATTTCCCCCTGTTTTATCGATGATTAATTTGTGAGTATGCTCTCCAGAATCAGCTGTATATCTTTGTTGTGTCCATCTACGTCTGAGAAGTCCTCCCCCTCCTAATGCATCATCTGCCGCTTCGTATCCTGTATATATGTGATCATGCAATCCTGATTTGTCTGTTGTTCCTGTATGGTCATGAGATTTAAAAGAGTCTTTTTGCTCACTTCCTAAAATACGGTCCTTATCAATTCCTTTTCCACTATCCAATCCCCGTAAAAACATACCACGAAAATCGGGAACATTAAAAGTTGTTGTGCCATCTCCTTTCCCCCACACTTCTCCAATAGCCTCAAAAAGGCTTGCATATTCCCCTCGGGCATAGGCTTTACCATCACACAATAACCATTCATCCGGAATTTTTTCCGTTGCAAAAGAAGCAATAAAGCCTGAAGGAAAAACACTGACTTTAGGGAGAACAACAGCTGGATTGGTTAAATACCATCCTTCTTCTTTTTTTTCACCGATTTCCGAATAATAGATCAGTTCATAAAGCCCTTCTTTTTGCATCTCGCCACCGGTCAACGGTCGGAGTCCCTCCTGTGTTCCTTTATAAATTGGCTGAGAAGACAATTGATTTAAGACAACACTTGTGGCTCCGACATTCGTTTCTTGCGCTTTAAATCGAAGCACAATACCATTTTGATAAGCTGCATAAGGAGCCTTAGTTGTCAAATGAATAGAGGTTTTTTTCTTACTTTCTTCTTTCTCTTCAGCCGTTATAGTGAATTTAACCTCAACGGTTCCCCCGATATCGGATAAATATTCTTTGACGCGCTGCATCATTGCACGAGCACTATCATTCACTGAACTTGGAGGTTGTCCTTCAGCCCAGTTGATTATTTCGTCGGCGCGAGCATTCTCAGCCGCAATAAGTGACCAATCATAAATTGAGCTCATAGGATTTATCCTTTTTTTGCAGACCACAACCAAGAAAAGAAAGAAGAAAAAAAGGCAAAGAATTTTTTCTTTGGTTTTTTGATCTTTTCCAATCCAAAGCCGAGCTTGTTATAATTCACATGCAATAAATGTGTTTTTATATTCATATAAACGGCATCGGGATTCAAACGAACGAGATCTTGAGCAAGAACCCCGCGATAGCGTTGCGAATTTCCTTTATAATTAAATTCATAGAGGGGATAGCCGTTCTTCTCCCCTACAAGAACGATATTTTCTTTAACGTTTACATCAGAAAGACCAATAATGCCTTTCAACAAGCCAAGCACGCGCTGCGCATCACGTAAGGGATCCTTTGTGATTGCAGGCATAGTTGTGGATTCTCCTGTTTTTGTTCCATAATTACCGGCTGCTTTGGTTCCAATTTGCAGCAATCTTTCCAATTGATTCCAGGCTTGATTATCCTGTTCGCGCCATTTTTCTTGCTCTACATCCAAAGCATGCTGCTTATTTGCATCTTGTACCATTCCGCCCTTCAAAGCATTATTTTGAGCATTGCTTTGTCCTTGATAGAAATTATTGGCTGTATTCACTTGATTTTGCATCGAACGATCAATCATCTGATTTGCGTTGAGCATATGATTAATATCTTGATTATATTGTTGTGCGGTTGCCTGAGTTGCCAATGCTCCCAATTCATCGGTAAGCATACCGGTATGGGCACCAGAGCCATAACGTCCTGCTCCTGCCATAGATTGATTAACAACATCGGATGTTTTATTCAGTGCTCTGCTAAGAGCATCATTAAATTTGCTATTATTGCCTATCCAATTTCCAGCTGCCATCTCAGAGAGATTTTGAGCACTTTTTGTAGGTTCTTTGAGCCACTCATTAAAGACTGAATTGTTATATTGATTGGCTGCATTTTCTAAACCCTTAAGAGCATTTTGTGTTGTTTCACTTAAATCAGCATGCCGTTCTCCTTGATAGACATTTCCCCCTATGCCTTTATTATACAAATTGAGAGCTTCAGCGCTTGCCTGTTTTAAGATATCCTCCGCCCACGAGGGTGGAGCGTTCGTTTGTGTCGTTGTTTGAACCTGAGGGCTTGTCCGTCTTCTCATGCTTTAAAACCTTTCTATAATGAATAAAATTGATAGCATATCCGTGATGAACAAGCATTTTCGCCCACCCAGATCTTCCCAGTGTCAAAATTTCATCAGCCTTGATAGTTCGTGCCCATTGTTCGAGTTGATCAATCAATGAAACCAGTTTGATGCCTCCCTGGCCAGCAAGGTCTAAAATAACAACGCGTTTTTTTCCATCGTGCGTTTTTTCAATTTTGGTTATTACAAAAGCACTAAATTCAGTTCTATTTTTTAAAATCAACCACAGCTGCGCCTGCCCACCAATGATCTCTTCAGCCATATGTTTCAAACACACATCATGAGGAAATCGTTGAGCATATTTCCGCATAGCTGCATTCATAGCCTCTCGATAAAGAGCCATTTTTTCCCAAGACCACTGATGCGTACAATGAAGAGAATAAAAATCTTCATGATCTGAGCGTTGTGTTACAATTTTAGCTTTTTTCTTCCAGGGCATAGCATCCCAACTTCTTAACTTTGCTCTCGCCAGAAGTTTTTTTGTTGCTATACTCAATACATCCCTTATCCCCATAAAATCTCTCACCATTTATCTAGAGCATTCTCTTATCCACAAACATAATCCTGCCATTCAATCTGCCCTACCTATGGAAGAAACACGCGATACATCACCAAAAACAGCCGGAGAATCCTATTGTCACCCTCCATTGCGCTCATTTATACTGATACCTCCTGATTGAATAACCCACCGCATCAGCATTTTGCCCAAGCATACTCACCATATTAAGCTTTTACCCTAGCATCCTCACCATTCTAGTTTTGTGCCTTAGCAAACTCGACGCATGAGCCCTATTCTTTGGTATGCTTAACGCATAAGCCCTATTCTTTGGTATGCTTAACGCATAAGCCCTATTCTTTGGCATGCTTAACGCATGCCGGCAGGCCTCAACTCGACATCAAATCCAGTGACATGAGACCAATTGACTCCTTCTGGTATCCGAAGCTTAAAGCGATAAAACCGCGCCCTAGCACGAGAATGAATTTGTCCCGTATGCGTAGAAGGTTGTCTTTCTGGCAACCAAACAGTTTCTTCCTCAAAGGCTTGACGAAAGCGCATACCAACCGACAAATAAAATGTTTTACTATTCACCTGGGGCATAATATTTCTCACCCTGGTTATCATACCATTTGTCTGTCCCATTTCTTGTGAGGTTATGACACAAGCCATAGGGGATCCAGAAAATGATCCGAGTCTCCCTTCACGATCGAAAGCTCCCAGAATTGGTGTTTCATTTTGCCACACTTTACTATCGAGAGAAAAAGGTAAATCATCCAGACTTTCTGAAACTCTATCAAGCCCTTCTAAGGTATATCCGGTTAGAAAAATAGGCAAAATCATTTTGATATTTACAGTCGCTTTGGTCCACTTTTGCAATCCCCAATCATAGATCAGCAAGATCCGCTCTTCGATCGTTTCATCGGCATCGATAACCCAATAAACGCGGTTATACACGCCATCGATTGCAGCACTCAGAGTAGATAATTGATTTTCTGAGATTTTTGCCACCATAGTTCGATCGACTTTTTCGAATCCGATCGGAGAAATTCGCCCATCTGTAGTAATTTGATAGAATCCTCCCTCATCAGCAAAGAAAGCGAGATCCCCACGACAAACTATTGATTCAGGGTTTTTTGCACCACGTTTATCATGTATTTTCTGGAAACTGAAGATAATCTTAGATCCAGGAATAAAAGAGCCGGCATAAATTGCAGAACGCATAAAGATTAACGGATTTGTTGTTTCTGTTGCTCCTTGCACATATCCCCCATCGGGAAAATCTTGATAATCGCAGCTTTTTTTCCCTACAGTCCAGAACTCAGCATCATTCAACCCAGACCAATGAACGCGTCGTGGATGTTCGGGTAATTTCATGAGACAAACGAAATCGCCCCAAACGCGAACAATTCCTGCTTGTGGAGGATTTCCACCTAAATCTCTAAAATTTTCATCTTGATTAATATCGATAACTTGAGGCTTATCATTTGCATTAACAGCGATAACATAATCGCCAAATAACGCAAAAGACCAAGGTGCATCAACATTAGCAAAATAGGATTTATTTTTACGCGTAATATCTTTCCACTGCAAAGTTGTATTATTGAGCTGATAGATTTTTTTTTCTGTTCCAGCAATAATCGACACACCATTTTTTGTTTTGACAGCGATAGCGCCTAAAATAGTCCCCGGACAAGGCTCTGATAATGGACTAAAATTTGGCATTGGGATATAAGATCCATCTGCAGGAAGCACATTGACAAGTTCATCGGTAAAGAGACTATTGATATGAGCAACATCGGGACGATAATCCGCAAGAGGAAAAAAAGCCATTTAAAACCCCGTTGAAAGAATATGAGAGCATCCTTCGCGACGCGATGTTTCGTAACGCAAGAGTTGGAGCTGTTCTTGAAAATCGCTAAACGCGACAGCAGCACATTCAGCATCTTTGAGAATATTTTTATAGAGTTCGTACTTTGCCCGTGCTTTAATTAAATCGAAAGCATAAACAAACCAAGGGTTCTGATCTTGCAGAGCGAGACTATCAGAAAAATGCGCTGGTCTCCAGAAGAGGCGAACAGTTTCAACAGTATCAGGTGTTGGGAACAGTCCGATTTGTTGATCCAAAAAGGTGTAGAATACGGGTGTTACTTGAACTGAATGACTTTTATATTCTTTTTGTGCTTTTTTCCTTGATTTATAAAGAAGGGGTATTCGCCTTGCTTCTTTTTTCTCAAGAACCAAAGATTCAATAACCATTTCTGTTTCAAGAAAAGCGGTATCTTCATATCCATACCATGTTTTTCCGCTTTGTGTTTTAAAGCGCATTTCCCGCATTTTATTGAAGAAAAAGGGCTCCTGTTCACACAAGCGAAGAGCAGTTACAATAGAATCTTGAATTTGAATAGAATATTCACCTGTTGTATCATCGACTTCATCCTGAATCAGCGCCACCATTTGCCCAAATGTTTTGGCATGATCGGAGATTTTTGAAACAAATGAATAAGATTGAGCAGAAGATTTTGTTAAAGAAGATCCAGGAATAGGCATGAGTGCTTCCTTTTTATTTTATTCCCTCCCAAAAGTTTAAAAATTGGCAGGGAATTTTATAATTTTTTTTAAGAAGAGAGAGCGTATGTTGAAATCACTATGGTTCCAAAATCCTGAGCTTTTTCACGCTCATTTTCCAAACTGAAGCGTGTTTTTTTCATACCAATAATTGTTTTTGCAGCAACACCAAACTCACGTTCATAGTCAAAGAGCTCTTCCACCAATTTATAGCGTGTTGCTCCCCGATCCTTACCGAAAGCGATAACAGTACTTTGTGCCCCTAGCAAAACGGCACGACGCACATGAGGAAGCATAGGGATCGTCTTACCATCCTCAGATGCCGGTCCTACACCTTCTGTGACATGCTCTGCTTCTCGTAAGATGACTCCATTATACATACCCAATGATCCATTATAGATGGGATTTTTCATACGGCTTCCACTGTAAATGGCCTTAGTGATATCAAGCCATTGCCCTGGCTCTGTATTGGATCGCAATTGTGTAACTTGTGTTGGATGGAGATAAAGGACATAAACATTTTCTCCATCGACACGCACAGGTCTAATTTTTGGGTTAGCAAGTTTAGCGCGTTCGACAGCTTTATCAATCAACTGAAGAGTAAAGATATCGCTTGATTTAAGATCTGCATCTTTTGTTTTTCCATTAGGACGCAGTATCCGTTTGTCGGTTGGTTCAGTTGGTGGATTAAATCCGTAATGCACAGGTTTTACCGCCATGGTTCGTCCTTCAAAATTGATTTTATTTGCTGTAAAACCACAGACATGAAGAAAGAACATCAGACTCAAACGATCTGCATACCAATCGACAAGAGCATTTTTGGCTTCTGTCCGTAAATTATGTAAAGTTCTCTGTTGATCGATTGTGCCTTCATTTCTAACACGAACAGCATGAGAAAGTTCATTAATGACCAAGCGATCCGTCAGGAATTGTAAATCTTCTTCTTTTCCTGTAAGAAGGTCTTTTTCAGTAACCCCCTCACCAAACAATTGGACACGTAAACCAAAGCTAATAGAATCTCCATGCGCTTTATTGGTTTCATCTTTCAATTGAATAATACTATTGGAATCTCTTCCAATAAGTGGTGCAATAGAAATTGCTTTTGAGACTTCTTGATTCAGTAATTTTGACCATGTACGTACAGCCATTGGATGATTAAGTCCGATGTGAGTTGCAGCCATTTTTCCCCCTCATAATTTTTGATATAAAAAAACCGGTATTGTACCGGGCGTTTATTGTTTCCTATCCTAATGCTCAGAACAGAAAGTTATTTTTAGTGTCTTAATTTTTTAGTATTTTTCCTCTCTTTACAGCCCTCCCCCACTCATTAAATGGTTAAAAGCAGCTTTGTTTTTTGGGTTATCGATCCAAACATTAAATTCTCCTTCGGACATCTTATCGAGAAGATCCAAAGAAATTGGCCCATTGGCGCTCAAACCATTAGAAGCGACAAGGGTACGGGCAGAATTTTGCCTCTCCTGAAGAGCTTTCTCCTCCCATACACTTTCTTGTAGGCTCTTTGTTTCCTTCATTCCTTGTAAACTTTGCCCTTGATAATTTTGTAGAATTTCACCTTTATGATTTTGTGGTGTTGTATAGCCAATAGTCTGTGCGATTGTATAAATCATCTCGGCCGGATTTTTATTCTTTTCACGACAATCTTGCACAATCTTTTTCAACTCATCGCCGATCATAGCATCAATAACGTTCGGATCTGCTAGTTCAGGATAAAGAGAAGCACAAGCAGCCAATTGCTTTGCACGCATCTCATAAACAAAATCAGCAGCTTGATTAAAATCGCTATGTACTTTTTTGACAGTCTCCACAGACTGATGAAAAAAAGATTGCAACCGCTCTGCTTCTGAAGCCCCCTGCCCCTGCGAAGCAGTTTGTTGCACTTCTGATGTCTGCTGTTTATTTTGAAGCATTTGTCCAAGCCATTGCAGATAGCCCATAAAGTCTTTTTGCGGATCTGGTGGAGCTTGCATTGGCTCTTCACTCTGATCGCCTTCATTCTCCTGCTCCAGTGAGACTATTTCATTTTCATCGTCCTCTTCTGCAAGGACATTACCTCCCTCTTCTCTCCCAGAATTTCCTTCCAAACTATCACTTGTTTCTTGCAAAGAATGCGTTTCCCATGCGTGCTGTTCTTCCAATGTTAAAGTTTCTTCATTCATTATGCTTTCCTCATTTGCCTAAAACAACAAAATGCCCCCATACCCACGCAGAGCACATATACAATAAATGCATCCCTCAAAATCCTGTAAAGCTTACGCAACACGGATACCTTCTGCTTCTTCTAGAAGCAGAAGACGCATCCCTCAAAATCCTGTAGAGCTTGTGCAACACGGATACCTTCTGCTCCTTCTGGAAATAGTAAACTCATCCCACAAGGTTCTGTAGAGCTTGTGCAACACGGATACCTTCTGCTCCTTCTGGGAATTGTTGGGGCCCTTGTTGCTCAGTAAGCACTTGACTGTTTTGCTGTGCTTTGAGTGTAATTTTATGGATAAGCGATGCAGGTAAAGGTGAATAGTGCAGAAAGTCGAGCATCATTTCTGGCGTTGCAAATTGTTGCATAAGCGGCAACAATTGCATAATAACGGAAAATGTCCGTTCTTTTTCATTTGTGCTTGTTGGTGCATCATCTACCACAATATCATATTCCAAACTTGTAACCATTTCCCGTGTAAGGGGCACATATTTAGCATTATCTTCTCCAGCAATACGAATTAAACGGCCATCAGAGAGATAATTTTGGATAAGATAGAGAATTATTTTTCCCTGTCGTTGTCGATAGCGACGCAATCCATCAAAGAAAGCAGCCAAAAGATTGAGCGAAGATTGCCGGCGTTTTTCTTCGAGTATACCTGGTTGATTGACGGAGCGTGTTCCTACAAACTCGGGAGACAATCCTGTCACCTGAGAAATAGCACCCTTTGCTTCATTAAAGAGTTGAAAAAAGCCATTTGGAAACTGGGCTACAGGTTTTGGTTGGACTCTTCCAGCGGCTACAGCACCATTTTTCAGCCAAGTAATACTATCAGCTCTTGCCCAACTTTCTGTTGCTTGTCGATCATCATCGAAGGCATCCCGCTCTGCCATGATACCGCCTTTGGATTGGCTATTAAGCAAATGCATGACTTGACTAAAATATTTATTAGCCCAACGTTGAGGGTCTTTGGCTGGACGTACGATTCCATAGAATTGTCGACTTAATTTATCGAATGTCCCAGTAATACATTCCCACCCCAATTGATTAGAAGGGACCAATGGTTTATCGGGAGGCTCGAGCAATTTTTTTCCTAAGAAAGCGCGTTTGACAACTTTTTTTGTCATTTTTGTTGCGGGAAACAGAGGAAATTCTTTTTTAATCTGTTCAAAGTCCTGTTCAGAATACTCAGTAAACCGCCCAGTTTGAGGATTAAGCACCTTATAGATGACTTCACGTTCGAACCACCGGCATTCAGCCAGAGTAACCATTTTAGGGCTTTGCAGAATATTTTCACCTTCCCCGAAGCTTTCATTTTGGTAATCTCCATTCCCAACGCTATGCAAACTCATTCCCGTTTGCTGTTGCACCCAATCTGCATTGAGCTCACTCCAATGCACATTTGGGAACATTTCTTGTGCAATTTCCAGTGGTTTTTCATCGATATACCACACCCGCTGAGCATCAATAAGATTAGGTTTAACGGCACTTGTATCCCACACCATTTTCATAGGATCGAGCCGTGCAATGACGGGTTTTCCTCTAGGATCTTCTTCATAATCGAGCCGAGTATCGGTCCATCCCATCCCACAAATAACCGTATCTTGAAAAGCATCGGAATCTTCATATTCACCATGCGCCTCATCACGAAACCATTCTGCTGCTCCAGTGAGGATTTGATTAGCGATAGCAGCGCCTTCTTGTCGTGGAATAAATTGAACATGGCGTTTATTATTGCGTTCGGTTCCAACGACAGCATTAATCAAGGGCGCAACACGATTGAATGTCATAACGGGTCTGTTTTGTTCCCGTAAAACAGCAAGATCTTGTTCATTCCACTGTCGCCCATTATAAAAATCGTAATCTTCTTGAGCATTTTTTCGCCATTGCTCGACATGAACAATATCCTCTTGATACCAGTTAACGAGCTTTTGAAAGAGCGCCTGATGTTCGAGGGTTTCAATTGAATTAGAAGCAGTCTGCATATTCATTAAAAAGCCATCCATGATGTTGTAGAAGAAGAGGGACACGACCGATAAGCCTCTCGTTTTTTGTGAGCACTGGGTTGTTCATAGGCCACGCATAACAGCCCGAAGCTATCGGCACCATGGCTTGCCCAATCGTGTTCGGCTCCCAAACCGATATTACGTTGTTCATCGCGTTTTTCGTGATACCAGGCAAGGGCTTTTCGCCCAGCGGTTGTTGTCTCACGATTAAACCATATAGCGGGGAATAATCGTCTTACAGCTTCGATCCGCATTTTGACAGCACCGACACCTTGATTAGGGATAATTTGGGTACGAAAACCAGCTTGTTGGAGTGCACTTTCGAAACTGACATTATAGACACGATCTTTTGTAGCTCCATCATGAGGCAAAACCATCAGTGCTTTTTCATAGCCCTTTTGACAGACCCATCCGATATGCTCTGATAAGGGCTGTCCTTGTGCTTCATAATAATCGAGAACACGAATTTCGCGTCCGACAAATTGCGCCACCCATAGAGCGGTTGCATCGGCTTTAGCGCCGGTTCCGCCGATATCCCAAAAGATTTTGACCTGGATCAGAGGATCACGCGGCACTGTAGTAATACGCCCTTCTTGTTCTGCTTCAAGCAGCAATTTTTGGTAATAAGCCCCTTGCATTGCCTGCAGATATTCCCCTTCCCAAATATGTTGATATTGTTCAGGCCTTTGTTCTAAATCAGCTTGTCGATCGCGATTAAGTTTCGCAGGAAATTTTGGATTGTCGCGCCAATTAATTTCAACGCCTTTGATATTAGGATCTTTGGTAAAACGGAACCGTTTTTCAACGGCAGCATTTTCTCGGCATGGGTTCCATGTCACCCATAATTCGGAATGCCACTCTTTTCCCTCTTCTCTGAGCGTTGGAATCAGGATTTGCCAAGCGGCATCGGTTACAGGCTCGGCCTCATCGACCCAACAGAGCAAAATACGCCCCATAGATTTAACGCTAGCGATATTGCGATCAAGACCAGCAAAAGCATAAACGATACAGCCGTCTTTTGATCTAATATATTTATCGCCAATTTCATAATAGTCGCTTAAAAAGGGATAGGCCTCGATAGCACGTTTAATTTCTTCGAGAGAACTTTCAGCCAATGAATTTTGGAATTGTCGCGCACAAAGGATAATGCCTCGTTCTCCGGCTTTTCCATGATGATAGCCAATCACAGCTGTCATCAAAGCAAAGGAGCGTGTTTTCCCTGATCCCCTCCCTCCCCAAGCAGCACGAACATCAGCTTTTCCAGTAAAAACAGGGATGAGCTTTGGAATCAAGGCAATCTGAACGGTTGTCATTGTGCACTATAACCCTTGTTAACCGATAGAACTCTCTCTCATTATGAAGCACTATATGACCCTATTCAAAGAATACACTTTTCAAAAATAGATATCTGCTCTCTGCGAGATCCTTGCCCTTAAGACTCTTGATCCAAAAATCATAAAACATCATCCATAACAAAAGGATCCCGAAGAGTATAATTCCACTCCTCAACACAAAGAGTTAAGATCAAATAACGTCTTGACACATCGGTACTTGATTTTGGCACACCCAACCGCCACTTACAAAAATAATGATAAACGCAAGCCGAAGAAGCTGACAAAAAATACGGAACGTCTAAAAATGAAAAACAAGCAGCTGATAAATAACGATTTAAAGATTACCTAAGCCATACCCTAAAATATAAATCACTCACAATTTCTTAAAAAACTCTTCGCATTTATGGGTTTCTTGTAGATATTCAAACATAAACCTGGAACATACACCACTTTCCTCAATCGCTGAAAAGAAGAATTTCTATATTCCTTTAAAATCAGGGAATAGAGTATGGCTTAGGTAATCTTTAAATCGTTATTTATCAGCTGCTTGTTTTTCATTTTTAGACGTTCCGTATTTTTTGTCGGCCTCTTCGGCTTGCGTTTATCATTATTTTTGTAAGTGGCGGTTGGGTGTGCCAAAATCAAGTACCGATGTGTCAAGACGTTATTTGATCGTTTAGATCACCGATATTAGAAACCATCGGTACAATCTCAACACGCGAAATAACCTTGGTCTTTTCTTCATTTTCTCCCATCACATGCAAAGGCAAAACTTTTGCTAACAGAGAAAAGAAAGGAACAGGATTATTGATCGCATGATAACAAAGATAAGAAACCAAACCATCACGACCATACTGATTTCCCGCCTGTTCAGCTGCAGTAAGAAGTGCTTTTTTGAAAATCTTTGTTGTTTTATTCACCGTCCCTTTTGGCCGTCCTTTCCCCTTCAAAGAAAGAGAATTATCCTGTATCATCAGAGAGTTCCTTTTTCATATGCAAAACTTTAAAATTTGTCGAAAAAACGTTTTCACCAGACACGATCAATGACTCAATATCCTCAAGGACAGTGTGGGAAGCTGTGTTGCTCTGCGGAGTCTGGGCAGTAAAAAAAGTAATTAAGCAAATTTTAGCCTTTCATAAAGTTCAATGCGACAAAAGAGCCAATGAAACAGAGCTCTTTCTTTAGAGAAGTAGGTCTGTTCTATGGGAAGAAGGTTCTTCTTAAGAGAAAGAAACTTAATCTTGTGCATGAAGAGATTGTATTTTTTTTCTTAAGAAATGCTTTTGAATAACGGGAGATTTTCTTCCTGTGCTTTTTTAGAAAATCTCCCCAATTACCATTTCTTAATCAGCTTCAATTGCTAAGATAAATTATAAACACAAACAAAAAGCTTCTGCTGATTTCATACAACCAATGCAGAACACTTAAATAAAGACGAAATTGTGATTATGCCTTTATGATAGCTGTTTAGATTCACCTTGTCAAGTTTTATTGTATTTCTCTGTCATTTTACCCTTTCAAGCGTTTACTTTTTCGCTTTCTGTTTCAGGAGAAAAGATCAATTGCTCTCCTTCTTTTGTAATTGTCACGGTTGTATTATCATGGATTGTGCCCTTTAAAATACTTTCTGCGAGAGGGTCTTGAATTTCTCTTTGCATCATTCGCTTTAAGGGGCGCGCACCATAGAGAGGATCATAGCCTTTATGCGCGAGCAAAGTTCGTGCTTCTGGTTTGATCTGCAAGGCAATTTTGCGTTCACTGAGTAAATTTTGTAAGTGTTGGATTTGAAGATCAACGATTGCTTCGATATCTTTGCGCTGTAATCTTTGAAAGAGAATAATTTCATCGACGCGATTCAGAAATTCTGGACGGAAAGCAGCTTTTACCACTTGCATCACTTCATCTCTTGCTTGATGTGTTATTTGCCCTTCTGGCAATGCGGTCAAGATTTCGGCTCCGAGATTAGAAGTCATAATGAGGACAGTATTTCGAAAATCGACGGTTCGGCCCTGACTATCCGTCAAGCGTCCTTCATCAAGCACTTGAAGAAGCAAATTAAAAATATCGGGATGGGCTTTTTCAATTTCGTCAAAGAGAATAACCTGATAAGGTCTCCGTCTGACAGCTTCGGTGAGGATGCCTCCTTCTTCATATCCGATATATCCTGGAGGGGCACCGATCAGGCGTGCTCCGGCGTGTTTTTCCATATATTCGGACATATCAATCCGCAACATAGCCTGAGCATCTTGAAAAAGAAAAGCAGCGAGTGCTTTTGTGAGTTCGGTTTTTCCAACACCTGTTGGCCCTAGGAACATAAAGGACCCGATAGGACGATTAGGATCTTGCAATCCAGCGCGCGCGCGTCGTACAGCGCGTGCGATAGCATGTACAGCTTCAGCTTGTCCGACTACTCGTTTACCGATTTCGTCTTCCATGCGCAATAATCTTTCTCGTTCCCCTTCGAGCATTCGATCGACGGGAATTCCTGTCCACCGTGAAACGATTTGCGCAATATGTTCAGCTGTAACGATTTCTTCGACGAGATTATTTTGTTGATCATCATTTTCGGCAACATTGAGTTGTTTTTCGAGTTCAGGAATGACACTATAGGCCAATTCACCAGCGCGTTGGAACTGTCCATTTCGTTGTGCAATAGCCAAAGCATTTCGTGCTTCTTCGAGTTGTTTTTTCAGATCAGCAGCATATCCTAATTTTTGTTTTTCGGCCTGCCAAGCTTGTGTCATTTCTGCTGAATTTTTTTCCAGTGTTTCGAGTTCAGTCTGCACGATTTTCAAGCGTTCTTTTGCTGCGGGATCGACTTCTGTTTTTAAAGCTTCCTGTTCGATTTTCAACTGCATGATGCGCCGATCGATTGCATCGAGTTCTTCTGGTTTTGAATCGACCTGCATTCTCAAACGTGCGGCGGCTTCATCGATCAAATCGATTGCTTTATCGGGCAAGAAACGATCTGCAATATAGCGATGGGACAATCGTGCAGCGGCAATTAAAGCATTATCGGCCAAGCGTACTTTGTGGTGTTGTTCGTATTTTTCTTTGATTCCACGCAAGATAGAGATACTATCTTCCACGGTTGGCTCAGGAACAAAGACAGGTTGAAAACGTCGTGCTAGAGCAGCATCTTTTTCGACATATTTTCGATACTCATCGAGCGTTGTTGCGCCTACACAATGGAGCTCACCACGAGCAAGAGCAGGTTTAAGCAAATTGGAAGCATCCATAGGCCCATCTGATTTTCCGGCTCCTACGAGATTATGCAATTCATCGATGAAGAGAATAATTTGTCCATTTTCGGCTTGAACATCTGAGAGCACAGCCTTTAAACGTTCTTCAAACTCGCCTCGATATTTTGCCCCAGCGATCAGGGCTCCCATATCGAGAGCATAGAGTTGTTTATCCCGCAATGTTTCGGGGACATCACCATTGACAATACGGAGAGCTAGTCCTTCAACAATAGCGGTTTTTCCGACTCCTGGTTCTCCTATCAACACGGGATTATTTTTGGTCCGTCTCGATAAGACTTGAACAGTTCTTCTGATTTCTTCTTCTCGTCCAATTACGGGATCGAGTTTTCCCTCTCGTGCTTCTTTTGTCAAATCACGTGCATATTTTTCCAACGCTTCATATTGGCTTTCAGCATGACGACTTGTTGCTGTTTTTCCTTTTCGCATTGTCTTGATGGCTTCATCAAGAGCCTGCGCTGTGACTCCTCCTGTTGTCAAAATATCGGCTGTTTTTGCATTTTTTTCGAGAAGCAAAGCTTGTAGAGCACGTTCTACTGTTACAAATTGATCCCCTTCTTTTTGAGCAATTTCTTCTGCTTTTGCGAAAACTTTTGCCATAGGCTGAGACATATAGAGCTGCCCATTTCCGCCTTGTACTTTTGGCATAGCATCGAGCGCTTCTTTGAGCTCTTTTTGAATAGCTGGCAAATTGCCTCCTGCCTTCTGGATCAAAGAAACGGCCAACCCTTGGCTATCTTCTAAAAGCGCTTTCAAGAAATGTTCAGGCATAAACTGTTGATGATCAGAAGAAAGAGCACTGCTTTGCGCTGCTTGTAAAAAACCTTGAAGCCGTTCGCTATATTTTTCCAAATTCATTTTTTCTTTCTCTCTGCCTTCACAGGCTCTTTGTTTTCACGAGCTTGTACTTTACCGCTAAGCACTTTTTTCAAGCGTCTTCACGATCTTCCACACACCCATAAACAATAATTTACTTTAACAATAAAGAAATATGGGAACATCCTCTTCCTATAGCAAGAGGGAAATAAAACCTCTTTTGAAAAAGAAAACCTTTTTCCTCCACAGCCCTTCTCCTACAACCTCTCTCAACATTCCCTGATATTCCTGCCCCATAGCGCCTTCCCATACAGTAAGATTTGTCCATTCCTCCCCATCAGGCACGCTCTTACAGCCCTTTTTCAAAAGCATCATAAGGCTCAATTAAAGAGAAGAATGATACTGTAACATCTGCTTTGCCTCTCC
>NZ_KL407337.1:1037842-1068074 GCF_000706645.1 Bartonella rochalimae ATCC BAA-1498 | reverse complement strand
GATATTCTGCTCCATAACCTCCCCCATGGCGCCTTCCCATACAGTAAGATTTGTCCATTCTTCCCCATCAGGCACGCTCTTACAACTCTTTTTCAAGAGTATCATTATGTCATGCTCTAAACATTTTACCAGAACCTCTTAAACCTGATATCAAGCGAGTTTGTGCTCTTTTTGTTTTGGTACAGATAAAGGAAGAAGATAAAAGAACAAACACCGACATATATTTTGAAAAAACCAACGCAAATAGCACGGATAAAAGCATTCACGTTAAACATAAATCATATGTTAAAAAAATTCTAACAGCATTTCATTTTAACCACAAAGACAAAGATGGCACTTTTTCCTTTTGAAGCATTTTATTTTTCGTTCACTCTTCCTCATCGGTTTTTTGAGGAGGTGGAGGCAAAACATATGCCCCAGACAGCCAACGGTTCAGATCGATTGCACGACACCGTGATGAACAAAAAGGGTAAGAATCCTGCTGAGACATTTTTCCACATTCTGGACAGGGGCGCGATGGACGCAAATTATTTTGTAAGGGCGGCTGATATATTTCTGCTTTTTTTCCGTCTTTTTTGCGCTGTTTCATTGTTTTTCAAGGTACCTTTTTCTGTAAAGTTTTGTTTTTTTCCTTTACCCATTAAATTTTCGCCCACTTTGTCTTATTCACCTTCACTGAAATTTTCGCACCAATGATTAAGCAATGGATACTGATAAGTCATTAAGAGATCCATTGTTTCAGCCAAAGGGAGTCCCACAACATTGGAATAAGACCCTATTATATTTGTCACGAAAGCCCCGGCTTTTCCTTGAATTGCGTACCCTCCGGCTTTTCCTTGCCATTCTCCAGAAGCCACATAAGCCTCTATCATTGTTTTGGTTAACCGTTTAAACCGCACAGAACTTTCAACTAACTTGATCTTTTTTTTTCCACACTCATTCAAGAGACAGATAGCACTATATACCTTATGGGCTCTCCCTGAAAGAAAACGCAAACATTCGTATGCTTCATCTTCTCCCTCTGCTTTAGGGAAAATGACACGCCCCACTGCCACTACTGTATCTGCAGCTAAAATTAAATATTTTTTTGATGACGGTTCTTTTGCATTATTTTTCTGATCTCTTAACCAATTTTCCTGTGCTGCGAGGGCTTTTGTTTTTGCGAGACGCTTTGCTAAATTTGCTGGATGCTCTCTTGATTTTGGTGTTTCATCAATATTGGTTGCATAAACAAATTCTGGTTCAACACCTATTTGTGCGAGAAGCATTAAACGCCGCGGAGAAGCAGAAGCAAGAACCAAATTGATATCCATAATAGAACCCCTTTCGCCAATTTTGAGTGCATGCACTTTTGTCCCAACGTCCCCGTTTTATTTAAATTATTTTTTTCACACCTCTATATTTTGTAGTGCACTTGAAGCGTTTTTCTTTGACCTTATTTTTCACAAGCATTCACTTCTGCAATAACGCTTCCCAATTTTGGGTTAATTTTTGATACAGAATTTTTCCTTTTGATGGTTATTTATAGCGATATGTAATTCGTCCTTTTGATAAATCATAAGGGGTCATTTCCACCATAATTTTATCGCCGACTAAGACACGAATACGATTTTTTCGCATTCTTCCAGCGGTATGGGCAATAATTTCATGATCATTTTCTAATTTCACCCGAAACATTGCATTTGGTAAAAGTTCTGTAACAATTCCAGAAAATTCCAGTACTTCTTCTTTAGACATAAAGAGCGATTTCCTTTTATAGTATATGTCGTTGATTTTATATGATAAGTTAACGTTCTTTTTCCATATCTTATTTTTTTGATTTTGTGAACAAGGATTTAAGAGAGAAAGAGAGATTTTCTTTATATACTGTTTGTGAGCGTATTTTCACTCTTTATTTTTTCTTCTCTTGATTTTTCCTTCATTTCATATGATCACCCGTTCATAAAAAACAAAAACCGGTTCTGAGATAATCACTGTACTTTTTTGTGATTTTTCTTCTCAACGAAGCCAGTATTTTATGCTTTATTTTATGTTTTTTTCTTTAAAGATTGAACTTAAAAATTTGTTTTCTCATCTTAAGGAGAGTAAAATTGACTCATTAACTTTGCAAAAAAGCAACAAAACTTTTAAAAGCAATTGAATCGCCCTTTGATAATATCAAAAGACAAAGCGCCCAGTGAGAGAGAATGAAGCCTCTTGCAGAATGAAAAGGACATTAAATGGCTGAAAAATTGTATGACGTAGCACTTTTAATGGGCAGCCAATCAGATTGGCATACCATGCGCCATAGCTCAGATATTTTAACTCACCTTGGCATTTCTCATCTGACGCAGATCATTTCGGCGCATCGCACTCCTGAGCGACTTTATCAATTTGCGAGAGGAGCAAAAGCTTCTGGCTTTAAAGTTCTGATTGCTGGCGCTGGGGGAGCAGCGCATCTTCCTGGTATGTTAGCGTCTCTTACTCCTTTACCTGTTTTTGGTGTTCCGATTCACTCTCAAGCTTTATCGGGTCAAGATTCTTTGCTTTCGATTGTACAAATGCCAGCGGGTGTACCGGTTGGTACTTTAGCAATTGGCAAAGCAGGAGCGATTAATGCCGCTCTTTTATCCGCAGCAGTCCTTGCGGTTCATGATGATGCTTTATCCGAACGTTTACAGCACTGGCGCAAAGAACAAACAACCAGCGTAGCAATAACGCCAGCGATGGAAAGTGAGGATATCTCATGATAATACTCTTTTATCCGAACATTTACAGCAACAACACTGACGCAAAGAACAAACAGCCAGCGAAGCAATAACTTTAACGATGGAAAGTAAAGATGTCTCATTATTCTGAAGACTTATGTTCTGACAAAACTATTGGCCTTCTTGGAGGCGGTCAATTAGCACGAATGTTAGCAATTGCAGCAGCAGAATTTGGCTTTAAAACACTTGTTCTGAGTCCTGAGATTGATTGTCCAGCATCTCATATTAGCACAGAGCATATTCTTGCTTCGTGTGACGATCAAACGGCATTAACGCATCTTCTTTCTGTTTGCAATGTGATAACCTATGAGTTTGAAAATCTTCCTTTGCAAACAGCACAATATATTGAACAAAAAAGTTATCTTTATCCCTCTTCTCAAATTTTGGCGATTTCGCAAGATCGCGTTCTTGAGAAACAATTTCTGAACACCCATGGAATTCAAACGGCTAAATGGTATGCGGTTCATGACCGAAATTCTCTTATTGAGGGTTTATCAGCCTTGGGAGGAAGTGGTCTTTTGAAGACACGCTGTTTTGGTTATGATGGCAAGCATCAAATTGGTCTTCATCATCCGAGTGAAGAAATCATCGATAAGGCGTTAATTGCACTTAATCATCAACCTCTCATTTTAGAAGAGATTGTCCCCTTTTTATTTGAAATATCTGTTGTATCAGCATCAAATCCTCAAAAAGAATATGCTTTTTATGATTGCTGTGAAAATCAGCATAAGAGTGGCATTCTTTATAAAACCTTAGTACCTTCACAAGCTTCACCACTGCTTCAAAAAACAGCACAAGAGATTAACGCTAAGATTATGGACATTCTTGATTATGTTGGTGTTCTTTGTGTTGAATTTTTTGTTTTAGCCGATGGAAGTCTTTTGGTTAACGAATTAGCGCCTCGTGTACATAATTCGGGTCACTGGACACAAAAAGCATGCATCACTTCACAATTTGAACAGCATATCCGTGCTATTTGTTCTCTTCCTCTAGGGGATACCTCACGCCATAGCAATTGTGAAATGACAAATCTTCTTGGTACGAATTTGAAAGATTATCAAAATTTTTTACAGCAAAAATCAACGTCAGTCCATTTATATGGCAAAACTCTTGTCAAACCAGAACGCAAAATGGGCCATGTCATTCAATTAACGGGACCAGCAACAAAAACTTCCCACGCAAAAGAATAAAGAACTCAACAGGTTCCCTTCAGAAAAGAAAGAGTGTACTTTTAAAACCTCTCTCTTCCCCTACCACAACACTCTCCTGCTCCTAAGAACTCTCCGCACGCAACACCTCACTTTCCCGCTTTCTCCATTTTAGGCCCTTCTTCCTTTATCAAAGGGCATCAATCCTGAAGAAGCATTCTCTCCCCCTATCAAACATATCGCTAAAGGTAAAGTGTACTTGACAAAAAGAGGACTTCCTGCTATGAATCCACCGTTTTCATTTACCCATTATGGTGGAAAATTTCAGTATTTTTCACGACAGAAGTGGAAATGTTTTTATAATATCTTATGTCTCAAGAGCAGAGTTTTTTTATCTTAAGAAAGCGATTTTTGCTTGAACTATATATAAACGGTAATGATGATGAAAATTAAAAATTCGCTCAAAGCACTCAAAGAACGTCACCGTAACAATCGGTTGGTTCGCCGTAAAGGTCGTGTTTATATTTTGAATAAAACAAATCCGCGTTTTAGAGCCCGTCAGGGATAATGGGTTTAAAAGACAGGTTTCTGATTTCTGCTGTTTTTGTGTGGGCATTTATTTGTTATGTTCATTTAAGGTCTTTTGTTTTTTTAAAAGGTTTTATTTTTTTCTGTTCAAATTTCTTAAGACAGCAGAGTATATTTCTTTTATTTTTCAGCGTTTTTTTTTCTCTCTCTCCCAGTTATGGACAAAACCCTCCTTCTTCCCCGTTTGAAGAAGCACCTTCTCCACAATCTCTTTTACCTTTAGAGGATATAATTCCTGATTTTCCTTCGGAACGGTCTGACAGTTCTCCCTTGTCAAATCCTCACTCGGGGACAATTCTTCTTGAAGATTATGCATTGCCGCCTCATGCACATCAATCTCTTGCAAGTGATCGTAAAGAACAAGAGATTGTACGCCTTCTCAAAGAATTGAAATATTGTTCTAATGTTAAGGAAGCGAAGAATCTTAGTCGTCAACTTCAGCGTTTATGGTCACGCTCGGGCAGTGAAACTATTGACCTTTTAATGATCTGGGCCGAACAAAGCATTGTAGCATCAGATTATAACGCTGCTCTTGATAGGATTGATTCTGTGATTGCTCTTGCTCCGACCTATGCTGAACCTTGGGTAAAACGTGCTTGGCTTCATATTCAATTGAGTGATTTTAAGCTTGCGATGTTTGATTTATTCCAGGCTCTCACGCTTGAACCTCGGCATTACATAGCCTTTATTGAGCTTGGCATCATTATGGAAGAGACGAATCGTCCTCATCTTGCGATCAAGGCTTATGAAACAGCTCTTTCTTTTTATCCACAAATGGAGTTTCTTCATCAGCGCCTTGATTTTCTTGTATCCCAACACGCAGATCAAGAAGTTTAGAGATTTATGAGAAATCATTTTTTCTCTAGCCGAAAAGCTAAAACTCTTTTATAATGGTTGAAGGTGTTCTGCACTTCGCGACAGGAAATAACATATTCCTGAGGCCTTATTGATTTCCAAGGGAGCTGTCCCTGAAAGAGCTCGTGGGCTTTTTCACACGGTGCCCACCTAGTATACTAGGCACTCGGAATCAACTTTTTCCATCGGTTGTTGCGGTTCACCTTTTTGTATTTGTTTGCGCTTCGGCTATTGTTTAACCTGATTGACACAATTCTCTAACCCCATTGATGAGCAATGCCCCATTTTCCTGAAAGCACCTCTTCTTCTTTATCGGTTCGCAATTCTTTGCGCCACTGGGGTTTATCACAACGGGAGCATTTATCCTTACAGGACCGTTCTATTTTTTCGCATCGCGCCTGTTCTCATGCAGCAGAGTATCTTGACAAAAAAGTGAATAATCTTTCAGGGATTATTTTTGCTGGTTATTGGCCTATTCGTTCGGAGATTGATCCTCGTCCCTTATTTGATTTTATCACATCACGAGGGGGTCATTTGGCTTTACCGTCAATTATTGATCATACGACGATGGTTTTTCGCCGTTTTTCGCATGAAAGTGAATTAGAGCGGATGCATTTTGGCATTCTTTGCCCGAGTTCTAAACAGGCTGTTGTTTTGCCACATTTTATTTTTGTTCCTCTTTCTGCTTTTGACCATCAAGGTCATCGACTTGGGTATGGAGCAGGCTACTATGACCGGATCGTTGAAAATTTCTGCACCCAAGATCACCCTGTCCATTTATTTGGTTTTGGTTTTTCGTGCCAAGAAGCTGCTTTTATTCCTCCGAGAACAGAGGATCTTCTTTTGCAGGGTATTTTTACAGAAAAGGGTTTTCTTGCATTTTAAAGTGTGATTAAAACGCGTATGCGTTTTTTATTTTTAGGTGATATTGTTGGAGAAACGGGATGCAGAGTTGTTTCCCAGATTCTTCCCTGTTTGATTGAACACTGGCACCTTGATTTTGTTGTTGTTAATGGTGAAAATGCCTCCAATGGTTTTGGCATTACCGAGACAATTTACCAAGATTTTTTAGCTTTGAACGTTGATGTTGTCACAACGGGCAATCATGCATTTAGATGTAAAGAGACTTTGAGCTATGCCTCTTATAGCGATCGTTTTTTACGTCCAGCGAATTTTGTTGAAGGCACTCCTGGAAAAGGTTCTGGTTTATGGACAGCGAAGAATGGTGCTCGTGTTCTTGTTGCGAATGTGATGGGCACTGTTTTTATGCCCTGCACAGTAGATGACCCTTTTCACACTGCAGATAAGATTCTCGCAGCCTGTCCTCTGCGTGAACAAGCGGACGCGATTATTTTTGACTTTCATGCGGAAGCAACGAGTGAGAAACAGTGTTTTGGTCACTTTCTTGATGGACGTGTCAGTGTTATTGTCGGCACGCATACACATATTCCAACGGCTGATGCACAAATTTTAGAGGGCGGAAGCGCTTACTTATCGGATGCAGGCATGTGCGGTGATTATAATTCCTCTTTAGGAATGGATAAAGAAGAACCTCTTTACCGTTTTCTTTATAAAAAAAAGTTTAAATTTTATGAGCCTGCGAAAGGACCAGCAACGCTTTGTGGTTTAGCGGTTGAGCTTTCTGACCGTACTGGCCTTGCTGAAAAAGTTTCCGCTGTCCGCATTGGGCCCCATTTAAAGCCTGAAATTCCAGATTTTTGGGGTTCCTTCTCCCTTTCAGAGCTCACCACTTCAGCCTCCTCTTAAGGAAACACGCACCCACACACGCCATCGTTCTTTGCGCACACAGCAATGCCTGTGAACCTGATGATCCTTTGCAAAGCATATAGGCTCTTACCCTTTTATAGTCCTCTCTCTGTCCTGTCCATGCACTGTTTGCTGAAAAGGTGAAAAAATCTTAAGTCCAGAAAGAAGACACTACTCTCTTTCTCTACAGCTTGTCCTCAGCTTTTCCAGAGCTTTGTCCACACAAAATTCTCCCTGAGGACCCCACGCACCCACACACGCCATCGTTCTTTGCGCATACAGCAATGCCTGTGAACCTGATGATCCTTTGCAAAGCATATAGGCTCTTACCCTTTTATAGTCCTCTCTCTGTCCTGTCCATGCACTGTTTGCTGAAAAGGTGAAAAAATCTTAAGTCCAGAAAGAAGACACTACTCTCTTTCTCTACAGCTTGTCCTCAGCTTTTCCAGAGCTTTGTCCACACAAAATTCTCCCTGAGGACCCCACGCACCCACACACGCCATCATTCTTTGCGCATAAGCTATCATTGTTTTCGTCTCTGGAGCTTTTTCTTAAGGAGATCTCAGACTTCCTCTCTTCAGGAACGACTTTCCACAAACATAGATATATTTTCTCAACCTGTGACGCGTTGAATATTTGCACCACATTGCGCCAACTTTTCCTCCAGCCGTTCAAAGCCTCGATCAAGGTGATAAACGCGACTAACGATTGTCTTTCCCTGTGCAGCAAGTGCGGCAATAACAAGAGAGACGGAAGCGCGTAAATCTGTTGCCATCACTTGTGCACCTTGCAGATTCTCTGTTCCACAGACAAGAGCTGTCTGTCCATTGAGTGTAATTTGTGCTCCCAAACGTATTAATTCCTGTACATGCATAAAACGATTTTCGAAGACTATTTCGGTGATATGAGCATTTCCCTGCGCCCGTGTCATAAGAGCCATGAACTGTGCTTGTAGATCTGTCGGAAAAGCTGGAAAAGGACCTGTTTTGATATCCACTGGCATAATTTTCTGCTCTGGATTTCGTCTTACATTGATCCCTTCTGGTTTTATTTCGATTTCGAGGCCTGTTTTTTTGAGGCATTCGAGAACTTCGGTGAGATGATGAGGGTTTGCATTTTTCAGAAAGACGTCTCCACCGATCATTGCCACGGCCATAGCATAAGTTCCTGCTTCGATTCGATCCGGAATCACTTGGACTTTGGCACTATGCAGTTTTTCCACTCCATGAATGGTCAGGGTTTGTGTTCCTTCTCCAGAGATGCGCGCGCCCATAGCTTTTAGGGCTTGAATAAGATTTGTCACTTCTGGTTCACAAGCAGCATTATCAAGAACGGTTGTTCCTTTTGCCATGACGGCTGCCATCAAGAGCACATGTGTTCCCCCAACGGTTACTTTAGGGAATCGATACCGCCCTCCTTGAAGACCTTCTGGTGCTTTTGCATGAACATAGCCCTGTTCGATAACGATGTGTGCGCCTAGACTTTTGAGACCTTCCAGAATAAAATCAACGGGTCTTGTTCCGATAGCACACCCTCCAGGTAAGGAAACGTAAGCTTCTCTACATCGTGCGAGAAGCGGACCGATCACCCAAAAGCTTGCACGCATTTTTGTGACCAATTCGTAAGGAGCATGTACTGTTGTTATTTTTTTTGCTGTAAAGTGAATTGTCCTTGAATACCCGCTTTCCTGATGTGCTGTTCGCCCCTCTACAGCATAACCGATCCCATGGTGATTGAGAATTCTCAATAAGAGTTCGACATCAACGAGATGCGGAATATACTTCAAAGTAAGTGTCTCCTTAGTGAGCAAGGCAGCAACCATAAGAGGAAGTGCAGCATTTTTAGCTCCTGAAATAGGAATAACACCATTAAGAGGATTTCCACCAATAATGTGAATAGAATCCATAATGTTTGACCCTTTTTACCCACGCCAAAGTGCCCCTTAGAAAGGATCCTTTGAAGAGTTTCCTTTCAAACAAGTGAATACCTTGAAGCGTCTTTTTTCTGACTTTGAAACGAATCATTAAGAGGTTTGGTTGCAAAAATGCCGTAAAAATACCTTAATCGGAAGTCTTTTTTAGGAATTATCCTGAAATCGTTTTCGATTTTGCTCTTTTCGACGTCTTAAATTAGCGCGCAATTGCTGGGCTAGCCTTTCTTGGCGTTGCTTTTTTTTCTCATCTTTGTATTTTTTATTATCGTCTTGTTTTTGTTGATCCATTTGTGTCATGATACATTTTTTTGAACAATTTCACTTTTTTGATAACCGGGAGCCCATTCAATACACACTCTATCTCCCCTTTATCTTTTTGCTTCTTATATCACCTTTTTTGTCATGACATAAGATAGACTGACTTGCAAGAATGGATCAATGTTCTCTTGCCTATTTTGTAACAATATGGCACAAGGCGGCACGAAGATTCAAAGTGCTGCGGTAGCTCAGTGGCAGAGCACTCCCTTGGTAAGGGAGAGGTCGAGAGTTCAATCCTCTCTCGCAGCACCATATGTGTAGAACCCCCTTTTTTGACGATGCTTTCTTGATTCACGCAGAAACCTTTCTTTTTATTTTCTGCATGTGGACTCGTTTTTTTTATTTTTTCTGCCTTTTCTCCTCAAATTTGCACTCTCTATCTCCCTAAAATTTTTCGTAGAATTCATGGCTTTTTCTTTCCCAACTGCTGTAATTTTACAACATCCTTTTCCACCATTGTTTATAAAGAAATCGTTTGCAGACGATGGACCATCACTGCCAAAGCCTCATTAAATCGGTTAATTTCTATTTCAAGCCTTCGAATATAAGCCTCATCGCGATAAGCACGTTTAATCAAAGGCGGCATATCCGGCCAATAGATCATTAAATCAATCCATTCACGTTGTGCAATCCATAACCCTCCTTGACATTGCGCTTTATGTTCAAGAGGAAAATTCCTTTGCGTATAATAAGGGATTAAAATTTCAGGTTTTTTTGTTTTGATTTCCAACATCCCATTTGTCCCGATCAAAGCATCTGGAGAAGCTCCTTTCAAACGATCATCGGCCAAAATAAAACCAACGCATTCAGGTTCTGTCTGTGTAAGAGTTCCATAAAGCTGACGTGCCTGTGGTTCTAATTCTATGCCGCGCCGCATAGGCAACGTTGCTCCCTCTTCGATAGGCTTTCCTGTTATTCTTTCTCCAGCAAGCCTCATCATTAAAGAAGTATATTTTTGCGTTTTTTTTCCATCTTGTTTTTGTGCAAGGACCATCTCGAACAAAGAAGCAGTAATTAAACCATTCCGTGCTTGGCGCCATTCGTCTGTTCCTTGAACACAATCAATAATCGTTGGCATTTTCAATATTCTCCCTTTTTCCCGCTCTTGTCTCTCTTTGAAAACCTTTCAAATCCAGCATTGCGCAACACACAGCTCCAACAAAACAACACCACAGAACTGCACACACCCAGCATTGCGCAACTGGACTCACTTTTTCTTGTTGCTTACGGTTTTTTATTTTCTGGAATTAATTTTGTACGATCATGGGCATAAAGAAATGAGGAAATGCATTCCTATTTTTGCGCTATATAAAAATCATCACGCTGATACTGAAGCGCTAATTTCCGTGCTACTGCCTCTGCTTCATAGTGTGAAATAAAAGAACAGGCATTTTTTTGTTGTGGTTCCAATTTGATGATATTGTGTGCATATCCGGCATAATAGAGTGGTAATCCATAAGAGAATGTTTTGAGGTAAGTTTTCATTATTTTCCCCTCAATATTCATTCAACACATCAGACCAACGCAAACGATGCTGTTTTTCATAAGATCCATAGAGATTGTCTTCATATTCTTGGGCAATTTTTTGATCTAAATAAGCATGATAAGCATCACTATTAAAAATGAAAGGAGCTACTTGTTCATCTTGGTCATAGCCATCACGAATTTTCATATTCATATATAATTCGGCGATTTTTTCGCTTACATCATCGGCATGTAATGACCTTAAATCGAGCCGTAAAAGTCGAACCACATCATCATATTTATTCTCGACCAGTTCGATCACTTCTTCTCGTTCAAGAGGACCATCATACGTATCGTTGATTTCATCTTCACAGAGAATGATAAGAATTTCATCCTCTTTAACGAATGGAATATTTTTCATGAATATTTCTCCCTTAGACAGTTGATAAAGCTAAGCTTTGTCTTGACATGATCAAATATAGCGTTAGTCTTATATCCTCTATGGAAGATATGTCAATTATTTTATCCTTAATAAAAGATATATTATGACTTTTACCAATGCTCAAATGAAAACAAGAACGGACTGTTCTCTTGTTCCCATCTTGCTCTGCATTGTTTCCGATTATTCTAAATCTATATATTTTCAACAGACGGGGGGCTGAAATGCGTGATTTCGAACTATTACAATCTTGGACAAAACTTGACCGAAAAACACAACAGATTATTTTGTTTCGTCTCCGTCAAGCGATCGACGCAAAAGAGTTAAAATGGCCTTCCGCTCCTCAGGAGAAACCTGCAAAACGAGATCAATAAACTCTTGATCTTCAGGCATTGTCTCTTGTCCGTAGAGAATATAACTCATACTCACATTAATTGCGTGACAGACACGATAGAGGGATTCAATCGTCGGCTCTTTTCCTTCAGAGAGAATGGAGTGCAAATATCCAGCTCCTTTCCCTGCAGAGAGTGAGATAGACCTTTTTGACCGTCCACTTTTTTGAAGTGCTTCCTGCAATCTTTGACGCCAACCATCAATATTCATAGTCTCACCCTATAGCCTATCTTAAAAAAATCTGTTTGTAATAAAATTGACTTGCTTTATCTTCTAAAGAGGATAAAATTAACGGAAATTTTCACTTATTTGGAGGATTCATCATTTTTTTATTAAAAAACAACACCCCAAGTCAAAGTTTAAGAATTAGACAGTCATTTTTCAAAAACCCGTATATTGTTATTTTGCCCTCTTCAATTTCCATCTTTTATACAACCTCAAATTGTAAAATTGCAACTCTCTAAATTCTGCATAATTGATGAGTCAATTTTAAGGAAATACACAAAAAAATGATTGTCTACCAGAACAAAGCGAAACAACACAAAAATGAAACAGCAATATTTTTCAAAATAATAAATGTAACCAATATAGTTTTTGGGAGACATAAAAATATATTTTTTGCTTTTTACCCCTTCATATCAGACGAAAAAGAAGAAAGTTTATTTCCCTATGAAACAAGTTCTACACTCAGAAGCTCCGCATTATGAATCCTCGATACTTCCTTATGTCTGTTGGTACCAGAATGATTTCCTTGGTGGAGTCCGTGGAATGCGGGCACATGAAATTGGCATTTATACAATTTTACTGAATGAAATGTACGCGCGAGGGCGCCCTTTAAATTTATCAATAGAACGTTTAGCGCGTCTTTGTGGTTGTGACAAGCGAACTTTTGAAAGCGTTTTAGAGATGTTAATAACGGAAGGGAAAATATTACAGCTCGCCAGTGGTCTTTGGAACACACGGTGTGAAATTGTCTTTCATGAACGCGCAAAATTACTTGAGCAAAAATCCTCTGCGGGACGCTCTTCAGCAAAAAAACGCAAGAAAATCAACGAACAATTTCAGCATCTGCTCAACGCCTCTCCTTTAGATGTTGAACGTAACTCAGAAGCTCAGAAGACAGAAGAAAAAGAAACACCTACTGGTGTTTCACAAAAGAAACCGTCTGCGGTTGTTTCTTCTGCCTCTTTTTGTGACAGTCCTTCTCCCCAAAAAGACATCAAAGGATGTCAACTTTCCCCTGATCAGAAGACAGAGGAAAAAGAATCCCCTAACGGTGTTTCACAAAAGAAACCGTCTGCGGTTGTTTCTTCTGCCTCTTTTTGTGACAGTCTTTCTCCCAAAAAAGACGTCAAAGGGTGTCGACTTCCCCCTGAGTGGCGTGCTGACATTGCAGCAGCAATTTCAGAAGGGCTCAATGAAGAACAAGCCCTTTGGCAAGAAAAAAAGTTTCGTGATTATTGGCAAGCGAAAAGTGGCAAAGATGCAAAAAAAGTTGATTGGACAGCCACCTGGCGTAATTGGTACCGCCGTGAAATTGAGCGTTTACAAGAAAATGATAAACGACTTGCTGCTTTGTCCTCTATCGCTCTTTCGGCCCACTTTGCATCTGCCCTAAGCAACGACCACGAAGAAAGGCTTTATAGCGGCCTTATCAATTATTAAGTTTCTTAACACATCGATAACAATGAGCACACTTTTTGAAATTAAACAAAGACTTACCGCCCAAGCGGGCTCCATAGCAGAAATGCTGCTTCCACAAGGGAAAAAGCGCGGCAATTCTTGGGTTGTGGGCAATATCCACGGCGAAGCAGGACAAAGCCTATCGATCAGCTTAAGCGGCAAAAAAGCAGGGCTTTGGTATGATTTTGCTGAAGGCAATGGCGGAGATCTTCTTGACCTGTGGTGTAGTGTTAAAGGGATCAGTCTTCCTGAGGCGCTTGATGAAGCACGCGCTTATCTCAATCTTTCTCGTCCAAAACCTTTTATGGCTCCTCGCCATCATTATCGTGCTCCTCCTCTTCCGAAAGCAAATATTCCACAACAGCGGGTTAAAATATATTTGCACAAAGAGCGTTGCATTCCCCTTGAAATTTTACAGCAATACCGGATTGGCGAAGAGGGCAATAAGATTATTTTTCCTTTTTATAAACCAGATGGTACCCTCGCCTTAGTGAAAGAGCGCTTAGCCGAAAACGGTGCAACAGCAAAACCAACAGCCTCTCAATGTGAACCGATTTTATTTGGCTGGCAAGCTTTGTCATTCAAAGACTGTGCTTCAACGGACCGAACCCTTGTGATCACTGAAGGAGAAATTGATGCGCTTTCTTTAGCAGCCTATGGATATCCAGCTGTTTCTGTTCCCTTTGGCGGCGGGAAAGGAGGCAAACAAAATTGGATTGAGAATGAATTTGATCGTTTAGAGTCTTTTGAAACTATTTTTCTTGCTACGGATATGGATACACCGGGGGAAGAAGCAGCATTTGAGATTGCCCATCGCCTTGGTCGCCATCGATGTTATCGCGTCCGCCTTCCTGGCAAAGATGCGAATGCGTGTTTACAAGCAGGTGTTGACGCTTCCATCATCCACGAAGCTTTTTTGCAAGCTCAAAGTTTTACCCCCAAGGGGTTACGCCATGTTTTGGATTATAAGGAGCAAGTTATAAACTTATTTTATCCTTCTGCAAAACAGCATCTTGGCTATACAGTTCCCTATTCAAAACTGAATGGTAAACTTTATTTTCGCCCTGCGGAATTGACCCTTTGGAGTGGAGCCAGTGGTGCTGGCAAAAGCCAACTTTTATCGGATTGCATTCCCCATTGGATTGCGCAAAAAAGCCGTCTTTGCTTAGCTTCTCTTGAAATGAAAGGAGAACAATCTTTACGTCGTTTAACGAAACAAACTGGCGGAACGGACCAACCAACGAAAGAAATGATTGAACGCGTTCTTCATTTTTTAGATGCAGGTCTTATTTTGTACGAGCATGTAGGCAAATCAAGCGTTGATGCCCTCTTAGATATTTTTGACTATTGCCGTGCCAAATATGGCTGTGACCAGTTTATTATAGACAGTTTGATGCGCCTTGGGATCGCCTCCGATGACTATGCAAGACAAGAACAAGCTGTTTATAAAATAGTTGATTGGGCAGTTTTAAACGCTGTTCACATTCATCTTGTAACACATACACGCAAAAGTGGTTTAGAAAAGGATGTCCCAGGCACAGAAGATATTAAAGGCGCCTCAGAAATTGGTGCCAATGCTTTTAACATCATCACCATTTGGCGGAACCGTTCTTTAGAAGACAAAATTTTGTCTACCCATAAACCAGAAGAAAAAGCGCACTTAGCACAACGCCCAGGTGTTATTATCAATATTGCCAAACAACGCTCTGGGGATTTTGAAGGAAAAATTGGGCTCTGGTTTGATCCTAAAACTTACCGTTATCGTTGTTCTTCTTCTGCTCCATTAACGCCCCGATGCTATATTGAACAGAACCAAAATAGCTCTTTGGACTCAAAGCAAAGCCCCATCATCTCTCCCACAGTCAACTGTTTTTCTACACCTCCTCTTCCACAAGAATCTCCTTCTTTTTCTCCTTTATCTTCCCTCGCTACACAAATTCCACCATTCCCTCCAGCAAAAAACAACAATCCTCCCATCCCTGTCTCTCCCCCTACTCTCGCCGCACAGAAAAACCCTGCAATACAAAAGAATAATTCTCTTTAAGAACAATCCATCAACCAACCCAAATTCCTTCAATCATCCAACATTCATACCCCTTAAAGCTTTTACTTCAGTGCTTTTCCTCTCAAATAACACCACCACTCTCTTCAGAAGGAAACATCATGACCCATTCACAAAAAACAGATTCCACCATTCCCTCCAGCAAAAAACAACAATCCTCCCATCCCTGTCTCTCCTCCTGCTCTCGCTGTAAAAAGAAATCCATTGGTCACCTAAAAACTCGAGAAGTGATCATCGAAACGAGTAATCCTGCCTTTCAACCTACATCTCCAATCAGAACAAAAAACCCACGCACCACTCTTGCTTTTATTGATGCCCACAGCCGTCCCATTGCCCTTTTATATAAGAAAGGACATATCAACCAAGCGCAATACAAAGCAGCAGAACGCTTTTATGTTTATTGGCGTCAATGCCAAGGTGATGCACAAATGAGTCTTGATTTGACCATTCAAAAAGTGGATAGCGATCAGCGATATACCCACCCAATAGAAGCCCAAACAAATGCCCTCAAACAATTACAAACAGTCAAAATCGAATTAGGGACTCTTGGGTATCGACTGGTTGAACAAGTGGTCGGTTATGATCAAGCATTTAAAGAATTAAGTCCCTCCAAACGCAAACAAAATTCTCTTGCTGATCATTTACGCGACTGTTTAGACTTGCTTGCTGTTCATTGGGGCTACGCAAATCGCACAAAGATATCTTAAACATGTCTTAACTTCTTGAAAAGAGACTGGCTTGCTGCTCACTGCCGCACTGCAAATCGCACAAAGACATCTAAACTTTTTGAAAAAAGCACGAATCACCTCTTTCATCACCATGTTCTAACACACACCTTTGGAGTCCCCACCCATTGCTTCTACCCTTATACTTCTTCTTGTCTCTTCATTTTCTCTGTATGTGCCTCTTTATATGCTCTCTTTTTTACATATGCTCTCTTTTTTACAAAAAACTCTTTTAGCACATCTTTTTGACTTCCCTCCGAAGAGAATCCGGCAAAGAGAAGCCGTTCAACAAATCTTTCAAAGAAGCTCTGCATAAGCACCAGAAAGATCGGAGAGATGCTGTCTCTCCACGAGCTGTATTGGAAACAAACGGCGCCTTATTAGCTTGGTTTTTTGCTTTTATTGAAAGTTTTATTTTTTATCCCAAGGGACGTTTTGTATATTCCCATCACAATTGTTTGCCCTCAAAAGACGCTCTATGCCTTTATTGGCGGCACGGGAGGTTTTGGCTCAACAAGACAAGAATAACACTCTCACCACTCTTCTTCAGAGCAACAATATTTCCCTCGCACACCTCTCCATACAGACAAGTACAGAGACTGCCTCTGCCCCAGATACCACAGTATCCTCTGATAAGATTTTGATCTATTTTTGGAGGGAAAGATCTTATACTTTAAATTAAGAGAATATGAAATAAAGTGGTGCGGGTGGTCGGACTCGAACCGACACTCCTCTCGGAACCAGATTTTGAGTCTGGCGCGTCTACCAGTTCCACCACACCCGCACGACATCTGATAAGGAACACACTTGTCCCCTCTTTTTTTGCACTATATAAAGAACAGAAGATTCGTCAACACTAGATTTTTTTTTTGCAAAAATTGGCTATTTTTGTCTCATTCAGGCTTCCTAAGATTTTTTTGATCTTCTTTGCCTCTTTGAATTGTCGGAAGAAATAATGATCTTGAACTCAGTAAAGCTTTGGACAATTTCACTGGCGAAGCGCCGTACAGCGCCTTATTGGCTTGGTTTTATTGCTTTTATTGAAAGTTTTATTTTTTTTATTCCAGCGGATGTTTTGTATATTCCCATCGCGCTTGTCCGCCCTAAGAAGGCGTATTTTTATGCTTTTATTGCAACATTTTTTTCTGTTTTTGGGGGTATTGTTGGATGGTGTCTTGGCTATTTTGCCTTTGACGCGATTGTTAAGCCTCTGTTAGAATTGACCGATCAATATGAAAATTTTCAAATATTATACAATGATACAACGCAAGAATTTTTAGCAGTTTTACTGACTGTTTCAGGTCTCACCCATCTTCCTCCCATCAAAATAACCACCCTTCTTGCAGGCGTTACCCATTTTAATCTTTGGCTTTTTATTCTTCTCTGTATCCTTTCCCGTGGGACACGTTTTTATCTTTTTGCTTGGCTGATTCAACGTTTTGGCTCTCAAGCGACTGACTGGCTTTCCCATCACTTTAAATGGTTTATGCCCCTTTGTTTTCTTTTGCTTTTATTCATTTATGGATTATACATTCTTTTTCTCAAATCATATTTTTCTCTTTAAGGTGTGCATACAGTGATCTTTTCTGACTATTCTTTTAGCCAACATCTTCACTGTACACTGAAGAGCAAAGAGCAAAAATTATGGATTTTTATTCTTGCTATCCTTTTATTGATTCCGATTGGCATTGCCCTTGTGTTCGAATATATTGGTGGCATTCTTCCCTGCAAGTTGTGCATCATTGAACGCTTTCCTTATTATGGCTCTCTGATATTTTTGAGTATTGCTGCCTTATCAACACGATTTTTCCCCTCCTCTGCTTGGATACGCTCTTTATTCTGGGGTATTTTTATCCTCATGGTCATCAGCCTTATCTTAGCAATCTACCACGCAGGCGCTGAATATCGCTTTTGGGACGCACCGAATAATTGCACGTCACACTCTACCATGATCATAACGGATGCCTCTCACCTTTTAAATCAATTAAACGCTATTCAATCTCCCTCTTGTAATCAAGCAGCGGGATATTTTTTGTTTCTTTCCTTTGCTGGCTGGAATGCTGTTGCTAGTTTAGTTCTGATGCTTATCAGCCTCTTTGTTGCTTCAAAAGGACTCTTGAAAAAACAGTAAAAACCATAAAAAATACAAACAACAGCCCATAATACGAACAAAATCCTCCTCTTTTCAATTGTTCTCTTCACCTTTCAAAAGCATTTTTCCTCAAGACGATGTTTTCTATTTTTCTTTCTTCAGGAAGTAACGAGAAGCACTGCCCGCTTCGTGTTTTTTCTTGCACCTTATCCATTATTTTCAATGATTTCTTGCCAGAAAGAAGAACGGTACACTTTTCAAAAATGTTTCAGATGAAATCCCTTTCTCAAAGAGTTCGCTTTCTTTTTTCCAAAGACAAGAGAACATACCTTCCTTTCGTGCCATCACTTAAGTAGCATACCTCTCACTGTACAAAATCGATTTTCCATTCACCTCCACCAATTCCTCATCATCCTCCCCACCATACTCCAGAAGAAAGCAAAGAGCTCTTTTCGTTCTTTTTTATCCAAAATCCATAGATTCCTCTATCAAAGAGACGATACTCTTCTTTTGACGTTTTAAGAGTCCCCTTATTTCCTCGAACAGCAAACATCTCCGAACGTTTTCATTCTCTATAAAGTGCATCTAAGGATTGTCATCCTACAGGATATTTTATTGGTATTCTTTACCGACTTAGCGGAATTTTTTCGACAAAGGAAATTTCCCTCTTCCACAATTTTACTTTGATCAGAAAGTTTTCGAATTGACTTTCATTATTTTCGTTTTATATTTTAGAATAATTCTAAAACTAATCATATGAGTCCAATGCCTAAGCATTTCTTTTCATCAACACCCCAGAAGGTTTGTTCTTCCTGCACAGCGCAAGAAATTGTCGCTCATGCCACCCAATTAAAAAAAGACCATGCTGCATTGTATTTAAAATACGCACAAGCACTCAAATCATCTTGTCCCACTCAAGCTTTGATTCTTGCAACCATGAGTCATAATGAGCTCCAACACCACAAACAATTACTGAACCTTTCTTGCCATATAAATGAAGGAACCTTAGATTCATCGCCTGAAATCTCTGATTTTTCATCCTTTTCTGCTGCTGAGTCCTCCTCTGTAGAGACAGAACAATCGACCCTTACTCCTCATCAAAAGAAAACTCTTCTAACGTGGATTCAACCTGGCCTTGCGGGATTAATGGATGGTTCCATTTCCACCCTTGCTCCTATTTTTGCAGCAGCTTTTGCTACGGGTGATACATACAAAACTTTTTTAGTGGGCCTTTCTGCTTCTATTGGTGCTGGTCTTTCAATGGGATTTACAGAAGCTCTCCATGATGATGGTAAATTATCTGGCCGTGGCTCACCTATAAAAAGAGGGATTGCTTGCGGTCTGATGACAATGCTTGGTGGTCTAGGACATACGATTCCTTATTTGATTGACTCTTTTTTCTTAGCAACGCTTATTGCTTTCATTATTGTCATTTTTGAGTTAGGAGCCATTGTTTGGATCCAAAATAAATTCATGTCTACCCCCTTACGACGCGCTTCTCTTCAGATTATCCTCGGTGGCGCTTTAGTTTTTGCGACAGGGATTTTGATTGGCACAAGCTGAGCCCAAAAAGGGGAGCGCTTGTTAATGAAATCATATAAATTCACATCCACCTCCTCATGACAAGCTTCTCTTCAGATGATCCTTGGCGGCGCTTTAGTTTTTGCGACAGGGATTTTGATTGGCACAAGCTGAGCCCAAAAAGGGGAGTACTTGTTAATGAAATCATATCTGCTTGTTTTGTAGGAAGGCTTTTGTTAGGATATAAACTTGATTTATCTTTTGGAAATTCCTTGCCATGCCTCATTCTTCAAATACTCCCCCTTCGACACCTCAAAAAGACACTTTTTCTCACCTGGTACAAAAACTTCCTCTGCGGATTCAGCGTCTTGATCACGGACAGGGGCTTGAGCTTCCCCATTATGCAACGGCAGGATCTGCAGGTCTTGATCTGCGGGCTGCTCTTGCCCCAGAAGAAACTGTGAATCTCGTCCCAGGACAGCGTATTCTCATACCCACTGGTTTTATCTTTCATCTTCTTCCAGGGTACGAAGCACAAATACGTCCACGATCTGGCCTTGCTTTAAAACATGGCATCACTTGCCTAAACACTCCTGGAACAATTGATAGCGATTACCGTGGTGAAGTTAAAGTCCTTCTCATTAATTTAGGGCAAGAAGATTTCTCCATCCACCGTGGAATGCGCATTGCACAAACGGTTATTGCCCCAGTTACCCAAGTTGATGTTTGCGAATTTGATCCTCATCAAGCAGATCCCCTTTCTGCTTCTTTCCAAGCCATTCCAAACGAACGCGGCACGGGAGGCTTTGGCTCAACAGGACAAGAATAACACTCTCACCTCTCTTCTTCAGGGCCGCAATATTTCCCTCACACACCTCTCCATATAGACAAAGCACAGAGACTGCCTCTACCTCAGATGCTACAGTATCCTCTGAAAAGAAGTTTCACATTCCCAAATAGCCCACAACACAGAGAGGCCGGCACAGATTCTAGAACAGCAAATGCCCCGCACACCTCTCCATATAGACAAAGCACAGAGACTGCCTCTACCCCAGATGCCACAGTGTCCTCTGAACAAAAGTTCCATACTCCCAAATAGCCCACAACACAGAGAGGACAACACAGATTCTAGAAGGAGCAAATACTCTAGAATATATTCAGTCATCATCTTCAATAGGATCATTTACCGCAAAATTAGGAGCAGTTATTGCAGCTTTATGGAGCCCTACAAGACCAATTTTAGTATATCCAGCACTTCGGATTTGATTAAGGAGATCCACAACAGCTCCATAATCGATTTCGCTATCTGCTCGAATAAAAATCTTTGTTTCGAAATTACGTTGCGTTTTCTGTAACAAAAGATCAATCAACTCTGTTTTGCTGGTGTGATTTTTTCCAATATAAAGAGCATGATCCTTTTTCAAGGTAATATAAATGGGCTCATCGGTCTGAGCAACAATAGGGGTTTGCGTAAGAGTAGGCAACTGAACAGGAAGAACAGACGTTGCTAAAGGCGCAGCGACCATAAAAACAATCAACAGCACTAAGATGACGTCAATGAAAGGCGTTATATTAATCTCACTATGGAGGCCTTCTTCATTGTTTTCCCAATTATCATATTGATCTATTTTCATGGCTGAGCTGATAATTTTTATTCTGTTGTTGTCTATCGAATTCACGACTTATAAGTCTTTCGATTGCCGCTGCGATATCGGCTAAATCATTTCGATATCCATTCAAAAAACGTATAAAACCATTATAGAGAATAACAGCAGGAATTGCGACAAAGAGCCCTATAGCTGTTGCCAGCAAAGCTTCAGCAATTCCAGGTGCGACGACATCCAACCGTGTTGTTTGGGATTTTGCGATTCCAATAAAGGCATTCATGATCCCCCACACGGTTGCAAAAAGACCAACAAAGGGCGCCACAGATCCAATCGTCGCGAGAACGGCACTTCCGCAAGCGATACGCCGCATTGCAGCAAACAAGGAGCGTGATAAAAGCGAATGAACACGTTCTTTCACTCCATCGATATTTCCACAAGAAAGGATATCATAAGGAAAAACTTCGCTTTGGTTTTGATGCAAATCTTTGGATTTCATAAGACAAAGCTGTTGAGACGACAGACGTATTTCTTTGAGAACTTCTTCCAAAAAGAAGACAGAAGTTCCTTTAATCTTTTGAAAGCTTGCTATGAGTTCTGCAAATGTTTGAGCATCATTCGTTAATTGAAAGACGCGCCGTGCTTTATATTTTGCAACAGTGAATTCAACAATTTTAAAAAAAGCAATGGTCCAGGAAAGAAGAGAAGCCAACAATAAAGCGATAATAACAGCTTGCACAACCCAATCAGCAGCCATAAACATTGAAAAAGGAGAGAAATCATGCATGGGTAATGCATTTGTATTGTTTTCTAAAGGAACTGTATGAGATGTCATATTCTATTCAAAATCCTTATATTTAAATTTTTATTCCCCCTTTATACTTCCCGACTCTTCTTTATATTCGCTTTTTAAAGGTATAAATTTGCAAAAAACAAGTCAATCATTCTTTATTACTTACGATTAATCTTTTTTATCATCAAGAAGATTTTTTTAAGATGTTATTTATATTTCTTTTTTTCTAACTTATAAAGAAAATCTCACATTATTAGGACCGATTACATCAGTCTATTTATCGAAGATGTCCCTTGTTTTTGTAGAGCACTCTTCTTTACAATGTTGTAAGAAGCAAATCCCCCCATTTTTGTTAGAATTGTCATCTAAAAAAACTGTTCCTTAATAGATCAGGGAACCAAGAAGATTTTATGACGTTACAAAGCATGACGAGGAAATTTTTATTTCAGTCAAATGATATCAATACTATGTGCAACATCAGTCAATAGAAAGAACAATGGCTATGGCAAATAATAAAACAAACAACAAAACAGAGACAGAAAAAAAACTAAAGAAACAATTGGATCAATTACGCAATGAAATTGCAAGCATCACCTCGACCGTCAGTGACTTTAGTTCCAACAAAATGAACGAAGCAAAAAACAAAGCCGAACAACTTTACAGTTCAGCGAAAGAAAATAGTGAGGAACTCTTATCACAAGCGAAAAGCAAGTACAGTGATTTAGAAAAAACAGTCAATCAACAAGTTCGAGAGCATCCTGGCAAAGCGCTTCTCATTGCAACAGGCATTGGTTTTATTCTTTCTCACTTATTGCGCCGTTAACCAATGTATAAAATGATTACTCCCCTTTTGAACCACCTTGTTGGTGGAGGAATCCAAAGTACTGTGAAGAAGATTCAAATCCAAACATTTTGCTATGGAATTATTGGACTTGCATTATTTATAGCTCTTATCTTTTTATGCATCATAGGTTTTCTCGCATTCTGTTTGGTGATGTCTCCTCTTGCGGCAGCAAGTACATTATTTTTGATTTGGCTTTTTATCGCAGGACTTAGCGCTGTTCTTTGCAAGCTTTTAAAATCGTATCATCGTCGCGATCACCAGAAGCAGTGGGAAAAACAGCGTCATGAGCTTATAACAGCTTCAGCCCTTTCCAGTCTTACGCTCCTGAACAAACATTTACCTCTTGTTAAATTAGGAGGACCTCTTCTTGGGTTTATCACTTATTTTCTTTTGAAAAAAAATAAAAAAGACCACCCCTAGAAATAGGGGGAGCGTCTCATGCATCTAAAAGAGGTTTGCTCTTCACCCAAAACTCTCTTCGAGAAGCTTTCTTTTCAAGGTAAAGCTTTTAAAAAGACCTCTTATTTTCAGAAGAACGCACCCTGTAATGACTTTCATATTGTTTATAACGAGAGTTAAACGCATCCAACAAATATAATATTTTCCTCATTCCCATGACACATTCTCTTCTGCTTGATCTCACAAAGCAAATTTGCCCACAAGCACATCACTGCTTTTGATCCATCAATTTCTTCAAAGACAGCAAGAGAATAATCTTCACCTCAAAATATCTGTTTCTCTTATGGAGTCTTCTCAACGATTTCTCATATCCAATGCCTATAAAAGAAAGCATTTATTGCCTATAAAAGAAAGCATTTATATTGAGTGATTATTGTCATCTCTTCCCTTTGCTGATCATAAGAACCGAATTGATAGAACAACTATAGCTGCTCTTCATCCTGTAAAAAGAGTGAGAGATTTCTTTCCACAAAAGAACAAAAAGAAGAAGTTTTCCCTTCCTCTTATATAAATTTAGGGAATCAAACAGAGAAATTCACAGCAACAAACACTGGGAAGCCGATCATTTTCTCAAAAGTTGTCCGCTATTTTATACACTTATGCCTGAATGCTATCATACTGGATAAGAACAGTGCTAATCTCTGCAACACCATCTTCAATGACTTTTTGATCATCTCCTTCAGCCATAACGCGAATGAAGGGTTCAGTTCCAGAGGGCCGAATTACCAACCGGACTTCTTTTCCTAAACGTTTCTGGACTTGATCAATTGCAGTTTTGACTTTAGAGTTCTGTAAGATCTTTTTATTTTTAATGGATATATTTTTTAAAATCTGTGGAACAGTTTCAAAACGCTGACATAACTGGCTCATAGGAATCTGACTTTCCTGCATACAAGCGAGAATTTGCAAGGCAGCGACCAATCCATCACCAGTCGTTCCAAAATCACTTAAGACAATATGCCCAGAAGACTCCCCACCCACATTGTATCCTTTTTGACGCATAGCATCTACAACGTAGCGATCTCCGACATTTGTACGAATGAGTTCCAATCCTTTGTTGTTTAAGAAACGCTCAAGCCCCAAATTTGACATAATCGATGCAACAACTCCATTTCTCTGCAACCGTTCGGTTTTATACCAATGCTCAGCAATAACAGCAATGATTTGATCCCCATCGATAGTTTGCGCTTTTTCATCAACCATGATCACCCGATCACCATCGCCATCAAGAGCAATTCCGACATCGGCACGCACTTCATGTACTTTCCTTTTTAAAGAGGTGAGATCGGTTGATCCGCATTTCTGGTTAATATTAAGACCTGTTGGCTCATTATTAATCGCAAAGACTTCTGCTCCTAATTCCCATAATGCCCGTGGCGCTGCTTTATAAGTAGCACCATTGGCACAATCGACAACAATACGCAAAGAATCCAGTCGTACATCACGTGGCAAAGTTCGTTTAGCATATTCTATATAGCGATAAATATCCCCTTCCACACGTTTAGCACGACCGATTTCTGAAGCTTCTGCTAAAGAATGTACAAGATCTTTCTCAACCAATTGTTCAATTTTGATTTCTATTTCATCGGAAAGTTTAAAACCATCGGGACCAAAAAGTTTAATACCATTGTCATAAAAAGGATTATGGGAAGCGGAAATCATCACGCCTAAATCAGCCCGTAAGGAACGGCATAACATAGCAACAGCAGGGGTTGGCACCGGTCCTAATAAGAAAGCATCCATTCCAGCAGCGGTCAATCCTGAAACCAAAGCATTTTCTAACATATACCCAGATAAACGTGTGTCTTTTCCAATAACCACACGATGTGACTGTTCTTTTGTGCGAAATAAAACACCCACGGCCATTCCTATTTTCATGGCAAAATCTGGTGTCATAGGAAAAAGATTGGCTTTCCCTCGAATTCCATCTGTACCGAAATATTTTCGTGCCATTTTTTTTCCTTTTACATATCCGTTTCTCTGACAGCCCCCACATACTGCATTTATTATGTTTTGATTATTTTTCTCAATTTTGCACAAACCCCGAGTCTCTTGATGCATAGATCAGTTGAAATCACCCTCTGATCTATCATTTTCTCACCTCACTTTTGCACTTGAAGAGTTACAGTTTTAAGCCCACCATTCTCAACTTTTTGAACAAACTCAGAAGAAGAAGGAAATCTCTTATTAAGACAATATTTTCCTATCCTCCTCAGAAGAGGATATAGAACACACTGCTCAGAGTTCTATACTCTCCGTCAATAATTTTATCTTTCAAGAATCTTAATTTTTGTCCAGCTTTTACTGCACCCTCCTTTGCAAGACCTCTCTTTTTTCTGAATTGATTTTTTAAATCCCACCTTCGCACCTTTCACCCTCCTAGACACTATCCTTTCTGCCCTTAAAATCCTCTAAAGAATTTTAATAGATTTTTGTGTTGATAACGCACAGAGCTATTAAGGATAATAGGTTTTAGTTAAGCATCATTAGCAGGAGTTTGTTTTTTCTTTCGTTCAGAAGTCTGAGACTTTTCTGACGTTTTTTCTTTACTTCTGGAAACATCTCCTGTTTCAGCTTTATCAGATTTATTGGTCTCGGTTTTATTTTTTGTGCTTCGTGATTTTGTTTCAGCATCACTAGCCTCACCCTCGTGATTGGAACTGTCTTTTTCAAGATGAGACGTATCGTGTTTTCCTCTTTTCCCCGTTTTAGGCACAACAGAGGTTCGCGGATTCTGATCTTCACTTGCTTGTGCACGAACAGGAGGTTTGCCCTGAATGATATTATTAATTTCTTGACCTGTTAAGGTTTCATATTCCAACAAACCTTGAGCAATAGCCCACCACTGTTTCTTTTTTTCTTTCAAAATTTTTGTTGCACTTTTGTAAGCATCATCAATCAGCTTACGGACCTCAGCATCGATCATACGGGCTGTCTCTTCAGAGATATTTTGTGTTCTTGCTACGGAATGACCTAAAAAAACCTCATCTTGATTATCACCATAAGCAACATTTCCGAGAATATCGGAAAATCCCCATCGTGTGATCATTGCTCTGGCCAACTTTGTTGCTTGTTCAATATCAGAAGCTGCTCCAGAGGTGATATTTTCTTTTCCAAATTTCAATTCTTCGGCAACCCTTCCCCCCATCATGATAGCCAAACGTGAAATCATCCACCGATAGCTCATAGAATAACGGTCCCCTTCTGGCAATTGCATGACCATACCCAGAGCCCTTCCTCTTGGTACAATTGTTGCTTTATGAACAGGGTCAGCAACGGGAACACTCAAAGCGACAATCGCATGTCCTGCTTCGTGGTAAGCTGTCAGTTCTTTTTCCTCTTGTGTCATAGCAGTTGAACGCCGTTCAGCCCCCATCATCACTTTATCTTTGGCATCTTCGAACTCTTGCATTGTGACCACTCTTTTATTCCGGCTTGCAGCCATTAAAGCAGCTTCATTGACAAGATTCATTAAATCAGCTCCGGAAAATCCCGGCGTTCCTCTTGCTAATATTTTCAGATCAACATTAGGAGCCAGAGGCACATTCCGCACATGAACTTTTAAGATTTGTTCCCGTCCAGATACATCGGGATTGGGCACAACAACTTGTCGATCGAAACGTCCAGGTCTTAATAAAGCAGGATCGAGAACATCAGGACGATTTGTTGCAGCAATTAAAATAATGCTTTCATTGGGTTCAAATCCATCCATTTCAACCAACAGCTGATTTAATGTTTGTTCGCGTTCATCATTTCCTCCGCCCAATCCTGCACCACGATGACGGCCTACAGCATCAATTTCATCGATAAAGATAATACAAGGAGCATTTTTTTTGGCTTGTTCAAACATATCACGAACACGGCTTGCTCCAACTCCGACGAACATTTCTACAAAATCGGATCCAGAAATGGTAAAAAAGGGCACATTCGCTTCCCCTGCAACAGAACGAGCAAGCAAAGTTTTCCCCGTTCCTGGAGGTCCTACGAGCAAAACGCCCCGTGGAATACGTCCACCTAAGCGTTGAAATTTTTGTGGTTCCCGCAAAAAATCAACAATTTCTTGTAAATCCTGCTTAGCCTCTTCAACACCAGCAACATCTTGAAAAGTGACTCTTCCATGAGCTTCTGTCAGCAATTTTGCTTTTGATTTCCCAAAACCCATCGCACCGCGTGATCCATTTTGCATTTGTCGCATAAAGAAAACCCACGCGCCCACGATAATAATAACAGGAAGCAACGAAAATAATAAATTAAGAAAGATATTATTCCCAGAATTTTCTGGAATCGCTTTAACATTGACTTTTTTGTTTTCCAATTTTTGCACCAACCCTGGATCTCTTGGTGCATAGGTTGAAACCACCCTCTGATCTGTTGTTTTTCCTACTAATTTTTGCCCTTGAATAGTGACAGTTTTAAGCTCGCCATTCTCAACTTTTTGTAAAAACTCAGAATAGGATACTTCGCCATTTCCAGAACGCTGACTGTCTCCATTAAAAAGAGAAAACAACACGATTAAAACAACGGCGATGATCCCCCAAATCAAGAGGGAACGATAATTGGAATTCATATTAAGCCCATTTATTTAAATAGAGTTTCTTAAGAGTCGTGTTCAACATATAATCTTGTTTCTTCCTTGCCAAGATATAAGAGCTATTTATTCTGTTTTAAAATGATTTTTCTTCATCCTTTTTCCCCTTTTTTCTGTAAATTTTCATTTTTTATTCATGATTAAAATTAAAAAAAGGTCCTACAACACTGACAATCGCTGCATCCTCCTGTGATAATAACCAATGAAATGGTGCCATAATTCGTTTTATTATAATATTGTGGTGACAATAAAAATGAGGTGTTAATTCTGGAATATCAACCCCCTTTTCATGAGAAATCATCACCAACGATTGCAAAGAGGGGAAATGAGGGGATTCGAGATCACTTTTTCCTTGATCGAGAGAAGCTTTCAGATGAAGCAAATCCGCAGGCCCCACACGTATGGCTGACGTATCATGATTGATAATTTGATAGCGCTGATCCCATATAAAGATTTCTCCCGGAGCAATCATTGCTTCTTGAATATGACGTGCTTCGCGCCATATAGCAATTCCTTTTCGGCTATATTCAATAACCGCCCCAGCTAGAGTAAACCGTTTTTTTTCTGGATTATGCAAAGATAATTTTTGGTCCAGAACGGCTAATTTTTGAGAAGACAGCAAATACGAACTTCCCCCCATGAGAACAATAAAAAGCCCGACAACAAAGGGAAAAGCATGATGTTTCTGTAAAAAGGAAGGAGGTTGTCCGATAAAACAGCGCCCATACTCCACAGTAATATCCAAGGCTAAGATCAAATCTGCAACTTTTTGCGCTTGAACCCGACGTTGCAATGCAGCTTTATGAACCTTTTGAGCAATTTCCGTCAGCTTTTTTTGATGAAGAACATGACGCACACGCACACGTTCAAATTTTAAATCCTCATTTGTTGGATCATCAATCCATTTTGATCCCTGCAAAGATAAATAAGCACGCAGCGTTTTACGCCTTACCCCAAGTAACGGCCGAATCAAACGTACTTTGCCATACAACAAAGCTTCCCTTGGCATACAAGATAAACCGCGCTCATATCTTTCTTCATCATTTTCAGCAGATCTTTTTTGACTCTTTTCCTTTAAGATCTGCATTTCTTCATTTGCAGATTCCCTCTCTTTTCCCCTCTCTTCCCAAAGTATTTCTGGAATTTCTTGTTGTGCACCGTCTGTTTTCTTTTGACTTCGTTGAACACGCATTTGGTAAGTTTCAGCCTGATCATTGAGCGTATGCCCTGTCATAATCAGTGTTGCACCTTGTTTTTGTGCTTCTTTGAACAGTAAATCATACCGTGCAATCCGCGCTTTTTCGCTTATTTGTGTCCTCGGCTTTTTACCTTCCCACCGTACAACGATATGCTTTATCTGCAAGGCATGGCAAATCTTTGCAACACTTTCTGCTTCATACGCTGATTCCTCACGTAATTGATGATCAATGGTTACAACAATCACCTCTGGAGCAAGAGGCACTGTTTTTAAATGCTCTTTGACCAAAAACAATAAAGCTAACGAATCACCTCCTCCAGAAACCCCTAAAATCAATTTCTGACAATGAGCAAAGTCTGTTTTTTTAAAAAGATTTTTTGCTAATTTAATAGACACTGAGAACGACTGCACTCCTCATTTAAAGCACGGACAAAAACACCTCTAATATTTTAGTCTCTTTTGATTTATCTTTAAGTTATCACAAACTTTACTCTTTTGATCAATCCATTATACACTGGATTAAAATCGGCAAAATCGCAAAACTATAAAGTATTTTTATCTTTCCAACTCTTCATAAAAGAGGATAGCGCTTCATAAAACCCTTTTTATCACTCTATAGCTTCAGCTGCATGTCTTCAAGAATTGATGATCAAAACACTTAATAAATGGCGTAAAAATTCTTGCATCCACACAATAAAGAAAACCTTCGATCACAGCAAATATGATACAGTATATGCCCCTCACAGCATTGTAGAAAAAATGCACCTCTTTGCTTGAGCGCTCCTTCCTATGATTGCTCTGCGTCATATCCTCTAGACAATCATTACAGGGATTATAATTGGCTGCCGCATCATCTTTCATCCCCTCCCGCATCAACCTTCTTTACAGTTTTCACCCATCCATCTCTTGAGAAGCGCAATACACAAAGGAATTATGGATCAAATAAAGCACTCTTGCTTCTTGATCAAAAACCGCATTATCTTTCATCCCCTCCTGCATCAACCTTCTTTA
>NZ_KL407337.1:917143-1037547 GCF_000706645.1 Bartonella rochalimae ATCC BAA-1498 | reverse complement strand
CTCTTGCTTCTTGATCAAAAACCGCATTATCTTTCATCCCCTTCCGCATCAACCTTCTTTACAGTTTCCCTCATCCATCTCTTGAGAAACTCAATACACAAAGGAATTATGGATCAAATAAAGCGCTCTTGCTTCTTAATCAAAAATCGCTTTTCTCTCTGTATTACACTGTTATATGTAACACAGTTTGACACTTTTCGATTTTAAAAAGCATAGAATATTTTTCTCTCTGACGGAAAAAGGAAGAAAAGAATTTTTTAAATATTCTACAGAAAAGCCCACAAACGAAGCCAAAATGAGAAGAAAATTCTCCACTCTGTTGTTCCCTTTCTGTTTTTTGCCTCTATCTTCTTTTCTTTTTATCCCTTCTCGGCATTTCATTCCTTTACCCAAAACTACTGACGGGTCTCTTTCAACCCTTTATTTGTTAATAACTTCCCGTATTATTAATGACCAAAACGGCACGCCGATTTTGGTTCCAACAAGAGATGTTATCACAAACTGCTACAGGTCTTTCTTTTCCGTAAGAGATCGTATTCATTCGTTGGGAAGAGACACCCAAAGAAATGAGGTGATCACGCACCGCAACAGCACGGCGTTGTCCAAGAGCTAAATTGTACTCACGTGTTCCGCGTTCATCGGCATGCCCCTCAATCGTAATAGAATAGTGCGGATAACGGAGCAACCATTCTGCTTGACGGGCTAAAATATATTCAGCATCCGATTCAATAGAAGAGGAATCCAAACTAAAAAAAACACGATCCCCAACATTAACAGTGAAGTCTTGTGACAAACCCGCCTGTGCATTATTATACCCAGACTGACCGAGAGAATTTGTTGCATCAATACTTTTTTTGCCACAACCGATCAAAGTTAATAACAAACAAAGAACTACCGCAAGTGGGTAGCGAACAATATTTCGAAGAGAGTTCATAAACCAGTTCTCCTTAATTTTTAGCATCATCATGAACAGAAAGAAATGAGATGACCACGCACCGCAATAGCACAGTATTATCTAAGAGCTAAATTGTATGCACATATTTCGCATTCATCAGCATGACCTTCAATCATAACAGAAGAGTACGGATAGCAACACGATCCCCAACATTAACAGTGAAGTCTTATGACAAATCCGCCTGGACACTCTTGTAACCAGAATGACCGGAAGAGTTTTCTGCACCCATATCTTGTCTCGTACAACCAATCAAAGTTAATAACAAACAAAAAACTATCACAAGTGGATAGCGAACAACATTTCGAAGAGAGTTCATAAACAGTGCTCCTTAATTTTTAGCATCATCATAAACAGATGCTTTTCTTTTCACAATCTTTCCGAAAATAAAAGTTTATCCTCTTTTATTTTCTCTTTTTTCTCCCCTCTTCCCACGTTTTCAGTGAATGTTTCGCCTCCTTTTCTTTCTAAAATGCTTTTTTTCAGTTTATCTAAGATTTTCTGCCTCATTTATACAGCTTTGCTTATTATTCTTGCTCTTCCTCTTGAGATTTTGTTTGCAGAGCGTTGAGTTTAGCAAACACAGTATCAGCATCGAGATTTTTGTCAAAAGTTTTTTCAAGTTCACTCTCATCAAGAGTAACATTTTCTGTCACCGATGTAGGGAGTAAAGTTTTGTCTCCCTCTATAGGGAGAGGAAGATTTTTTGCTGCTCGTTGCAATTCAAAATCCAAATCAATTTGCGAACATAACCCTAATCCTACCGGATCAAGAGGAACTAAATTATTACTGTTCCAATGGGTTCTATTACGAATTTGCTCGATCGTTCCTTTGGTTGTGCCAATCAATCGAGCGATTTGCACATCTTTTAATTCAGGATGATTGAGAATCAACCATAAGACACCATTCGGACGATCTTGACGTCGAGACAAAGGAATATAGCGTGCCCCTTTGCGTTTAACTTGAGGAACGCGCACTTTTGATTCAGAAATTTTCAATCGCGCTGTTGCATCTGCTTCAACACGTGCAATTTCACTCCGTGTTAACTGACCAGAACTAATAGGATCCAAACCTCTAATTCCGTGTGCAGCTTCACCATCAGCGATTGCTTTGACCTCCAACACATGCAATTGACAAAACTCCGCAATCTGATCAAAAGAAAGTGCTGTATTATCGACTAACCAAACAGCTGTTGCTTTAGGCATCAAAAGTTGCGTTGACATATTTATTATATCCTTTTATCGACCTCTTTTTGAGGCAAGTTATTGCCCACTCTGAAACTTTGGAGCGCTATGACCTTTCATCATAGAAGACTTTCACCCCTTCTAATAAGTCACTTAATGACTATGAAATCACGATCTTTATACCCTGATTTTTGCCCCACGACAAGAGATCTCTCTTATAACAATCATAATCAGAATGTCTTTACCTTTGAGGAGAATTTTTTTATAAAGGTTTTCTTTATTCTCTTTCATTCTTTTTATGATACATTTATTCTTCAAAGAGGAAATGTTTGATCATCCAAACAAAAAGGTAAGCCATGGCAGGCCATTCACAATTTAAAAATATTATGCACCGTAAAGGACGTCAAGATGCAATGCGTTCAAAAATATTTTCCAAACTTGCACGTGAAATTACGGTTGCAGCCAAACAAGGCTCTCCTGACCCAACAATGAATCCACGTTTAAGACTCGCGGTTCAAAATGCAAAAGCACAATCAATGCCGAAAGATAATATTGAACGCGCGATTAAAAAAGCTTCAGGGAGTGATGTCGAAAATTATGATGAAGTCCGCTATGAAGGATATGGTCCCGGCGGTGTGGCTGTTATTGTTGAAGCCTTAACCGATAACCGAAATCGTACGGCTTCAAATGTCCGTGCTGCTTTTACAAAATCAGGAGGCGCCTTAGGAGAAACAGGTTCCGTTAGCTTTATGTTTAATCGCATTGGTGAAATTATTTATAAATTTGAATCTGGCACCGCAGACACTATTATGGAAGCAGCCATTGAAGCAGGAGCTGAAGACGTACAATCGGAAGAAGAAGGAGGCCACCATATTTTCTGTGCCTTTGAGGATATCGGTGAAGTTTCGAAAATTCTTGAAACCACACTTGGCGAAGCAGAATCTATCAAAACCATTTGGAAAGCAACCACCCTAGCACCCATTGATGAAGAAAAAGCGCTTTCTGTTTTACGTTTAATTGCAACCTTAGAAGAAGATGACGATGTGCAGAATGTTTATGCCAATTTTGACGTTAGTGATGAAATTTTAGCAAAATTGTCGGCATAATCTTTTATTCCGTTCCTTATTGACGGAAATTTCATAGGCAAAACAAAAGAACGAAAAGGAAAAAAGAAGCAAACACCCTGTTTGAAAAAGAATCTTCACTCGTTAAGGAAGGATTTTTATTTGACCTCTTTAAATGCAGAGAGGCTTTTTTCTTTTATTTTCTAAAAACAGCATTGCCTTTGTTTTTCACACGCAGAATTTTCAGCACTTTTTCTTTATTCTAGAGTTTTTTATTTCTTTGTTCTATAACTTTTTTGATCGAGGATTAGGACTCTTGAGTTTTTCACTTATTTTTGGGATTCTTCAAAGATCTTTTACGCTTCTCTATCAAAATAAGGCTTTCTCCATCTAAAGCCTTCCCTTTTGACTTAAGCAATTAAATGCGTCCTATTTTTTCTTTGCAAAAAAAAACAGAGCTCTCTTTAAGAGCTCTTGCGAAACGCATACAATTTATACCGCATATTCCTGAAAATTTTAGAAGCCAAGGCCCCCAAAGCGATTTTTAAACTTAGAAACACGCCCATCACGATCGACAAATGTTTGCGACCCTCCAGTCCAAGCTGGATGGCTTATTGGATCAATATCCAAATTCAGGGTATCCCCTTCTTTGCCCCATGTTGAACGCGTCACATATTTGGTTCCATCAGTCATCACAACATTAATCATGTGGTAATCAGGGTGAATATTGGGTTTCATACGACAAACTTTCTATTTCCACACAACGAAATAGCACTTTATGTATTTTTTAAGTGCGCTCTCCTTGTCTTTTTGATACACTTATTTAATTAAAATTTCAATAGCTGAGCACACATGAAAAAACAAGTATTCAAAATGTTTGAATTTCTTAAAATTTTATTGTCAACCCAATTAAGATACAAAATCCCATGCAATTCCTGAATCTCTCAGAAAAATCTAAGAAGCCTTTTAAAGCGAAATATTCTTTTTCTTTATTGTCCAGTTTTATCCCTTATATAAAACGCTACAATTGGCTTATATTTTGCGCTTTTCTGTCTTTATTGGTTGCGGCTTTTGTCACTCTTGCGTTACCCGTTGCCATTCATCAAATGCTTGATCATGGTTTTTCGGCTCCAAGCAATGGCAAAATTCATTTCTATTTTGGTATTTTATTTATCTTAGCTTTCCTGCTTGCTCTGGCTTCCGCCATCCGTTACTATTGTGTCGTTACATTGGGTGAGCGATTTATTGCTGATTTACGGCGTGATGTTTTTCAGCATATTCTGCACCTTTCTCCTGATTTTTTTGATGATTCCCATTCAGGAGAAATTGTTTCACGCCTCTTAACGGATACAACCCAAATAAAATTAGCAGTAGGATCGACAACCTCGACAGCATTGCGTCATCTTATTGTTGTGATTGGAGCCATTGTCATGATGGTCATCACAAACGCTAAACTCTCCTTTTTAGTTTTGATTTCCATTCCCCTGATTGCAATTCCCCTGATTATTTTTGGACGCAAAGTACGCACACGCACACGCACAACACAAGACCGCTTGGCGGAAGCCAATGCTTTAGCCTCTGAACAGGTAAGCGCTATTCGCACGGTCCAAGCTTTTACAGCCGAAAAAGATATCTCTGAACGTTTTTCAATGTTAATTGAACGTGTTTTTCAAACTGCTCGTACTTCTGTGATTCTTCGTTCTTGCTTCACAGGCTTTATGATTTTTCTAGTCTTTAGTAGTATTGTCGCTATTTTATGGATTGGATCACAGGATATGTTGCATGGCACCATGACAAGCGGAACTCTCGGCCAATTTGTTCTCTATGCGGTTTTTGCAGCAACAACCTTTACACAATTATCCGAGATTGGTGCAGAATTAGTGCAAGCAGCAGGAGCAGCAGAACGTCTTGCCGAATTATTACAAAAGAAACCCACTATTACAACACCTGCATCTCCTTTATCGCGTGCCCTTCCCATTCAAGGATCTCTTATTTTTGATCGTGTTCATTTCAGCTACCCTTCCAGACCAGAAAAAAAGATTTTTCGTGATTTATCTTTTTCTATCAAAGCAGGAGAAACTGTTGCTTTTGTTGGCCATTCAGGTGCAGGGAAAAGTACTCTTTTTTCCCTTATTCTGCGTTTTTATGATCCTATTAGTGGTCAAATCAAGTTTGACGGCATTGACATTAACCGCCTTTCCCTTCACGATTTACGTTCTTCGATTTCCTATGTTCCTCAAGAAATCGATATTTTTGAAGGAACAATTCGCGAAAATATAGCCTTTGGTGCTCACAATCCTAATCAAGAACAAATTATTGCTGCAGCCCAAGCAGCCAATGCATCTGAATTTATCGACTCCTTACCAAAGGGTTTTGACACTCAAGTAGGTGAAAGAGGCATCACGCTTTCAGGAGGACAAAAACAACGCATTGGTCTTGCACGAGCGATCTTGAGAAATGCTCCTCTCCTATTATTGGATGAAGCAACATCAGCCTTAGATGCAACGAACGAAAAGCTGGTACAAAAAGCCTTAGATGAACTCATGAAAAATCGCACAACTTTGGTCATTGCTCACCGTTTAGCAACAGTCTTAAAAGCAGATCGTATTCTTGTAATGGATCAAGGCTCTATTGTTGAAGAAGGAACGCACACACAATTGATTGAGAAAAATGGAATTTATGCCCGTTTAGCTAAACTGCAATTTTCGCCTGAACAAACTTCACAAAAAATGAAACCAAACAAATCTCAAGAAAATAAAAAAAGAAAATCCTCAAAAAAATAAAGTCCAAAACCTCAAATCTAAAGAATATATGCCAACTGATTTGTGCTTCCCTTCAAACAACGCTGATCAATACTCAAACGAAAAAGAAAACCATCCCCATTTTTCTCGCCAGACATTTACTTTTCGTAAAGCCTCGCTTTTCTTTCTTCTGTAAAAGCTGCTTTCCTCTGTAAAAAGTTTGTATTTTATCACGTTCCTTTTTTGAGGATTTTTCGTAATTGGGTGTGAATAATCTCATTACCAGCAACAATATTTTTTTTATCAAAAATATCTTGCCCGCCGTCTTTATCGCTTACAAATCCACCTGCTTCACGAATCATCAAAAGTCCAGCGGCCATATCCCAAATCTGAAGATGATTTTCCCAAAAGCCATCGACCCTTCCAGCAGCCACATAAGCCAAATCAAGAGAAGCAGCGCCGAAACGACGAATTCCAGAAACTCCAGCCATTACATTGCGTAATTCCACCAAGTAATTTCCGTGATTTGGATATCCCAAATGAGGTACCCCTGTAGCGATGATACAATGTTCCAATTGGCGTCGTGCTGCGACACGACAACGGCGATCATTGAGAAAAGCCCCACAGCCACGTTCAGCAGTAAAGAGCTCATCAAGAATAGGATTATAAATAACACCAGCGACGATCTGCCCTTGACGTTCTAAAGCAATTGAAACAGCAAAAAAAGGAAGACCATGCAAAAAATTTGTTGTCCCATCCAAAGGATCAACAATGAAACGATGCTGAGAATCTTCTCCGATAATTTCCTGAGACTCTTCCATCAGAAAGCCAAATTTTGGTCTTGCTTTGCTCAATTCAGTAAAAATAATTTTCTCAGCTTTATAATCTGCTCGGCTTACATAATCTCCTGGGCCTTTCAAAGATACTTGCAGATTTTGAATTTCACCATAATCACGCACCAAAGAACGGCCTGCTTTTATAGCGGCCTGCACCATAATATGCATGATTGCAGAATGAGCCATCTCTTATCCTTTTTCATTTGCACGACGTACATAACTCAACTCATTGGTATCCACAACGATACGCTCTCCTGAATTAATGAAAGGAGGAACAAGAATACGAATTCCATTTTCAAGCACAGCTGGTTTGTAAGAAGAGGTAACGGTTTGTCCTTTGATTGCGGGATCGGCTTCAGCAATGGTTACAGTTACTTGATCGGGCAGAGATACCCCAATGGGTTTTTCTTGGTAGAGCTCTACAGTCACGGTCATTCCATCGTTTAAGAAAGCAGCACGCTCGCCGACGAAATCTTTTTGCAATTCGAGCTGTTCATAGGAAAGTGAATCCATGAAGACCAAAACATCCCCTTGCTGATAAAGGAAAGTAAAATCTTTTTGTTCGAGTCGCACTCTTTCAACGGTTTCAGCGGCACGAAATCGCTCATTCAGCTTTGTACCATCGATCACATTTTTCATTTCAACCTGATTAAATGCGCCTCCTTTTCCTGGTTTAACGGCATTACATTTCACAACTGCCCATAAACCTCCTTGATGTTCAATCACATTTCCAGGTCGAATTTCATTTCCATTAATTTTCATTGTTCATCTCCAATTTGATAAGAACAGAAGAGACCTCAAAACTTTAAACTTTCGTTTAAATGCCTTCTAAAAATTATTAGATCAATTTTTTTGCTTGTTGCACTGCTCTTTGTAATTGATCTCTATCCATCCTCTCAATCATGGTTTCAAGATCGGGAATTTTTGCTTTTTGAACTTTTGCAATCAAATACCACGCAGCAGCCATAATGAGATTCTCGGTTGTCCCAATCCCATCGCGATAAAGCTTTGCCAAATTGACCTGTGCGACCACAATATTTTTATGTGCACTGTCCAAAAATAAATTAAAAGCACGTTGAAAATCGTTTTCTCCTCCACGTCCCTGCAACAACCATTGTGCCAAAATAACTTGAGCCATTAAATGTTTATTTTGTGCTGCAACTTCCAAAAGTCTGCGCGCATTATCATCATTTTTGGGGATTGTAAAAGTGCCTACAGAAAGAATTTTCGCAGCAGCAAAAGCTGCTTCAGGATCTCCAAGAGAAGCACCTTTTAAGAACCATATTAACGCTTGTTCTATGCTCTCATTTTCTCGACTTTTTACATCACTCTCTTTTACATCTTCCTCCTCGGATGCTTTGTTTTCGTGCAAGGCTCTATAAAGGTGAATTTGCCCAGCATAAAAATAAGCTTCTCTAACACCAGCATGCATTGCTTTTTGAATGAATTCTTCGGCAAGATTTATATTTTTTTCGATGAATTTTCCATCAAACAACATCAAACCATAACGGAGCTGTGCTTGTGGTTCTCCTTGATTTGCAGCGCGTTCAAACCACAAAGCGGACTGTTTCCCATCAACAGGTCCGATACATCCTTCCATATACATTCGCCCTAACAAAGTCTGAGCAATTGGATCATTGTGTTCGGCACGCATGAGCGCGGCACGAAAAGCTTTTACATAATACCCTTTGGTGTAATAATCATAGGCTTCATCATATTGACCGGCTTCTAAAGGCATCACAATTTTTTGAGCCTCTTGAATATTTTGAGAGATATCTACAATTTGCCCTCCCTGTTGAGCCTGTGAAGAACTTCCAAAAGCCATCACAAATGCGATTGTTCCCAGAATAAATACCCTGTAAAATTTATTCATGACTTTTCCCTCTCCGTCCGTAGAAGAACATTTTGACATTTTTCTTTTATCATATCAAGCACCCTCAAAGGATCATCCTGCATAAAAATCATTTCTTCCACGGCAATAAATTCACAAGCGGTTTCCAAAGTTTCATCAAAAAATGCATATTCACTCCCCGCTTGAATAATGGCGGGCGTGTTCATAATCTCTGCCCACCATTGTGCCAGCTGAATATTTCGAGGATGGGCACGAGGTTTTTTGTCGGCACCTAATTTTCCAAAGAAAAGATAATCAACGCCTGTTTCAGCGATAACCATTGCAGAGTGGCGATTCTGAAAATTTCCACAACCAATTATTTTTTTTTCTTTTTTCAAGTTTTCGATAACTTGGGAAAGATTAAAATGGCTTTCTAAATGCAAACCATCCGCCTTGATCCGGCCGACAACACGACTTTGCTCAGCAATAATCAAAGCTGCGCCATTCTGCTGAATATCATGAGCATAGAGGTGTCCACTCTTTTGCAAATGCTCTTCCCCCATTTTTTCCCCTTGCGAATCATACAAAATAACGCAAACAAAAGATTGCGTTTGCAAAATCTGACGAAATAAAACAGGATTGAGTGTACGACGGACATCGACTGTCAAAATCAACTGAGGAGAAAGACATTGCACAATTGGTTCACTTTTTTGTTTTGTCATCCTGCATCTTTCAACATTGCATTGCACGACTCACACTTAAAAACCATTTTATGGTCATGCGCTTTTAAAAACAGACTCTTTATTTGATACCTTAAGGGCCCCTTCATGACATATTCTAGAACGTCTTCTCATCATAATTTACAGATTCCCCGTGATACACGGATTGATGTTTGTCGTTCTTTAGCGCTGTTGACAATTTTCATCAACCATATTCCTGGTACATTTTATGAACATCTCACCCATAAAAACTTTGGTTTTTCTGATTCAGCAGAAATATTTGTCCTTCTTTCAGGCGTTTCACTTGGACTTAGCTTTCATGCGCGTTGGTATAAGTTACCTTTTTCTTCTCTGATGAGCAAACTTTGGAGAAGAGCTTTTCACCTTTATAAAGCATATCTCTTTACTACTTTTGTCACCTTAGGCCTTTTTTGGGGAGCTTTTTCCCTGTGGCATTTAGAGAAATTCACCTCTATGAATAACGTAGGATTATTTTTTACAGACCCTTTTCTGGCATTTTTGAGTATTTTAAGCTTTGGTCATCAACTTGGCTATAACAATATTCTTTCGCTTTACGTTGTTTTCATGATTTTCGGGCCTTTTATGCTTTATTTGAGCTGTCGGCACAAGGGGCTTCTTCTTTTCACCTCCTTCACACTTTATGTTCTCTGTGGCCTTTATAGAATTGCGCCTCCTTCTTATCCTCTTCAAGGGCAATGGTTTTTAAATCCTCTTTCATGGCAATTTCTCTTTGTTATTGGCCTCACAACGACTCTCTTTCTCAAAGAGAAGAAATCGATTCCCTTTCGCCCTTTTTTGTTGACATTCTCTATCATCTATCTTGTTTTTTCTCTGTTATGGGTACGCTTAAATTGGTGGGGAAGCTTTAGTTGGCTTAGTTGGTCTTCCCCTTTGATTAATTTCAATAAAACTTTTTTAAGCCTCCCACGTCTGTTGCATATTCTTTCTTTATCTTCTTTGCTTATTTGTCTTCCTTGGATACATCAAAAGCTTCATGTCTCAACACGACATCCCTTAGCGATTTTAGGAAAACAGAGCTTACCGGTTTTTGTAACTGGAACTCTTTTTGCTATGTGCGGACAGATTTTAAAAACGGCAATGAACAGTACATTTATATGGGATAGTTTTTTGATCATGAGTGGCCTCTGTCTTCAATTTATGATCGCTTATTATTATGAAAACAAAAATGCGTATTCCACTTCACTGTAAAAAAAAACGGAGAAACCTTTCTCCTTCAAGTTCATTAACCTTAGCCTAAAAAGGACATTGCACAATAATGCTAAAAAAGGTATTTATTACCCTTCAGGAGGCATTTGAAAAAAGAAATTTCTGTAGTGTTATTTTTTAAATGTTCCCAAAATTGTTCTAGTTTTGGAGTATAGTAGGTGGTGAACGTACATGAGCGTCCACACAATCAAGCCATTGTCATGATTGAACACAATGCCTTTGAGAACGTGTTTAATCGTCTTTATGAAGAAACAATGGCCCTGATTGAAGAGACAGCAACTTATATTGATACAGAAGGTCGCTTAATTGCCCGCGATCTTTCGGTAGAGCTCTCTGAAATTTATGGGAAAGAAGCAATGTATTTGAGTACACGTTTAATGCAAATTGCTTCTCAGCTTTTATTAATTCGAGCCGAGCGTGAAGGGGAAATGTCGCCGGAACAAATTCAAAAAGAGATCGCAAAAGTCTCTCTTTCCACCCCATCCCTTGAATCAAAATCTGCACACTGGAAAGAATTGCCAGAAGTTTTTCGTCACTTTGTCAAACGCTCGCTTCGATTAGAAAAAAGAATGCAGCATATGAACTATGATAAAAAACACACTTCTTTACAGACTGTATCTCAAAACAATCCAGTCAATAAACAACTTCAATTGCTTAAAACAGCTTTTCAGCGCCTTTAAGCACTTTCACCCTTAATGCCCTCTTAAACTTTCTTCTTCTATTTTTCTCTATAAAGGCCTTTAAAAAGAAAAAACAATTTTTTAAGGTTATATTTTTGTCTTTTTTTTTCAAATATTTTTGAACTTTCTTTACTTTATATTTTCTTCTTTTGTTCTATTCGTTAACTCCATCTATTAAAATACTAAGAAATCAAATAAACTGGATTTTATGGTAGACACGATTCGCATCATAGGAATTGATCCTGGACTTCGACGTACAGGATGGGGAGTGATTGACCTATGCGGCAATCATCTCCATTTTGTAGCATCGGGAACACTTCACTCTAATGCGCAGAATGACCTTGCTTCTAGACTATGTGAACTTTATGAAGGGCTTTCAAAAGTTGTCCATCAATTTATGCCCCATGAAGCAGCTGTTGAACATGTTTTTGTCAATAAAAATGCTGCGACCACTTTAAAACTTGGTCAAGCCCGTGCCATTGCACTCCTTGTTCCTGCTCAAGAAGGTCTTCCTATTTCCGAATATGCTCCGAATAAAGTCAAAAAATCAGTTATTGGTGTGGGACATGGAGAGAAAGAGCAAATTCACATGATGGTGAAAATTCTTCTCCCTCGAGCTGAATTTGATAGCAGTGATGCAGCCGATGCCCTAGCCCTTGCTATTTGCCATAGTGCTCACCACACAAATCCTTCTTACCGCCTAAAGGCAAGCGCATGATTGGGAAACGCAACACACCCCTAGCCCTTGCCATTTGCCACAGCGCTCAACACACACATTCTTCTGACCCCTCTACAGGCAAGCGCAGGATTGGAAAACGCAATACGCCCCTAGCCCTTGCCATTTGCCATAGTTCTCAACACACAAGTCCCTCTAACCGTTTAAAGGCAAGCGCATGATTGGGAAACTCAAAGGCATTCTTGAACATATTTTTAGCGATCACATTATTCTCGATGTGCAGGGTGTTGGATATATTATTTTTATCCCTAACCGCCTTCACTCTTCTTTACCAGCCATAGGTGAAAGTCTCAGTTTATTCATCGAAACCCATGTCCGTGAAGAAGCGATTCGGCTTTTTGGCTTTGCAACAAAATCTGAACAAGAATGGTTTTGCCTTTTACAAAATGTCCCGGGTGTTGGCGCAAAAGTTGCATTGGCAATTTTAGGATCCTTATCCGTTAATGAGCTCACCCAAGCAATTACCCTCAACGATATTGCGACGATCAGTCGTACTCCAGGCGTTGGCAAAAAAGTCAGCGAAAGAATTGTAAGCGAACTCAAAAACAAAACGCTTCAATTTTCTAAAGAAGACAATAAGAATCTTGCTTTCTCGTCTTCTTTGACTTTTTCTTCAGAAGAGGAGTATCAGCCAACCAACGATGCTTTATTAGCGTTAATCAAGCTTGGTTTTGATCATGAAAAAGCGGCCACAGCTTTAGCTTCGGCCGTTTCTGCTCTTAAAGGAGAAACGATTTCCTCAGCACTTCTTGTGCGCCATAGTCTCAAACTTCTTTCCTCACAAAATCAAGGGAACAATGCATAATGCATAAAGATGATTCTCACCGCCTTCTCGGATCTATCCCTCTTCCTAACGATCCGGATCGCTCCTTAAGGCCTCAAACCCTAGATGATTTTATTGGTCAAGAAGCTGCCCGTGCGAATTTAAAAATTTTTATTGAAGCAGCGCGGACACGACATGAAGCCTTAGATCATGTCTTATTTGTTGGACCTCCTGGTTTAGGAAAAACAACACTTTCACAAATTATGGCAAAGGAATTAGGTGTTAATTTTCGTTCGACTTCAGGACCTGTCATTGCCAAAGCAGGTGATTTGGCAGCTCTTTTAACCAATCTAGAAGAGCGAGATGTTCTTTTTATTGATGAAATTCATCGTTTAAACCCGGCTATCGAAGAGATTTTATATCCGGCCATGGAAGATTATCAACTTGATCTTATCATTGGTGAAGGTCCTGCGGCTCGTTCAGTCAAAATTGACTTAGCTAAATTTACCTTAGTTGCAGCAACAACACGTTTAGGATTACTGACCACCCCTTTACGGGATCGTTTTGGCATTCCCATCCGATTAAATTTTTATACCATAGAGGAATTAGAATACATTGTTCAACGCAATGCGCGTCTTTTTTCAGTTCAGATCAGTGATGATGGTGCTCATGAGATTGCGCGCCGTTCCCGTGGGACCCCCAGAATTGCAGGGCGTCTTTTACGACGTGTCTGTGATTTTGCTTTAGTCAAAAAGGCTGAAAAAATTGATCATACAATTGCTGATGCAGCTCTTTCACGTCTTGAAGTTGATCATCTTGGCCTTGATCCTTTAGACCGCCGTTATCTCATCCTCATTGCGCAAACTTTTTTAGGAGGGCCGGTTGGGATTGAAACAATTGCTGCGGCTCTTTCAGAACCGCGTGATGCAATTGAAGATATTATCGAACCTTACTTGCTTCAACAAGGCTTTATTCAACGAACAGCACGTGGGAGGATTTTAACAGAAAAAGCCTGGACACATTTAAGACTTTGTCCTCCCACAACAGCAGAATCAATCAAAAAGGTTTCTTCATCAACGAAGACGTCTTCTCAATCTTCTCTGTGGGAGCAAGACAATGAATAAAACCACACCTTTAACACAATCACCTTCTTCCTCTTCTCATACTCTTCAAGCACGAATTTATGTGGCTGATACGGATTTTTCCGGTGTTGTTTATCATGCACGTTACCTTGAGTTTTTAGAAAGAGGACGTTCAGAATTTCTGCGTGATATGGGATTTAACAACAATGAATTACTCTCGGATAGCCAAGGGGAGAAATTATTTTTCGTCGTCCGTCATATGGACATCACCTTTTCCAAACCAGCCACGCTTGATGATCTTTTGACTATCAAAACATCCCTGCAAAGCATTCAAGGGGCGCGCTTTTTTATGAATCAGATCATTTTGCGCAATGAAATGACCTTAATTAAAGCAAAAGTTGAAATTGCCCTCATTAATCAAGAAGCAAAACCGCGCCGTTTACCTAAGAATCTCTCCTCTGCTCTTTTAAAAAGCAATCTTGGATCAGAAGTCCTTAAAGGGTAAACTGCTCTTGGAAGAAAATAAAGAAACTTTTTAGACATTTTTGTTAAAAAAACGCAACTTTGTTTTGTCAAATTTAGAAACTATAAAACAATATGCTGTAATGGACTGTAAAGAAATGAATCTTTCATTGAAGAGGTTAAAAGATCATGGCACAAGTAGAATTTGCAAGTCCAGAAACAATAGGAATATTAAGCCTATTTATGCAAGCCAATTGGATTGTAAAAGCTGTTATGCTTGGGTTAATCTTTGCCTCTATATGGAGCTGGGCTATTATTTTTGATAAGATCGTTTCTTATCGACGAATACGGCGTGATATCCACCATTTTGAGCGAAATTTTTGGTCAGGACAATCTTTAGACGACCTTTACAGCACCTATAAAAGTCAACGAAATAATAGTATGTCAATTGTTTTTCTTGCCGCAATGACGGAATGGAAAAAGTCACTCTCAAAAGGATTGCCCACACCCTTAAGCCTCCAATCTAGAATTGATAAAGCAATGGATCTAACCTTAGGCCGTGAAAGTGTAAAAATAGAATCACGATTAGGCTTTTTAGCAACTCTCGGATCTGCAGGTCCTTTCATTGGTTTATTTGGAACCGTTGTTGGAATTATGAATTCGTTTCTTTCTATTTCTGCCTCTCAAAATACATCGCTAGCAATTGTAGCTCCAGGCATTGCAGAAGCACTTTTAGCCACTGCCATTGGTTTGTTTGCGGCCATTCCCGCTGTTATTGCTTACAATAAATTGACAAGTGAAAGTGGGCAGATTATAGCAAAAATAGAAAATTTTGCTGATGAATTTTCGACAATTTTGTCACGGCGAATTGATGAAACAACATCCAACAATTCATCCTTATAAAGAGGTGTGCTATGGGACTATCTGTTGCTTCTTCCGCTCACAAAACGACACGTAGACGGCACCGTTCACGCACTTCTTTAATGAGCGAAATTAACGTTACACCTTTTGTCGATGTTATTCTCGTTTTACTGATTATTTTTATGGTATCCGCTCCTCTTTTGGTAAACGGTGTTCCTCTTGATCTCCCCCACAGCCAAGCAGGACCCGTGCAAATGGAAAGCACCCCCTTAACGGTTTCGCTTGATGCCCAAGGGCGTTTAGCTATCAATCAAAACTACTACGATACAAAAGAAGCTTTGATTGATCACCTCAAAGCCCTCTTAGCCGAGGATCCTAAGCAAAAGAACAAACGTATTTTTGTCCGTGCCGCCAAAACTGTTGAATATCAACAAGTTTTGCAACTTTTAGCACATATTCAAAAAGCAGGTTTTTCGCAGGTTGCTTTGGCCAGTTTAGGACAATAAAATTCTCTATAAACTGTTGCATTATCTATCTCAAAACTCCTTGCAAGAGTAAAAAACAAAACAGCAAGGCATACAAATGGAAAAAGGCTCTCATCACGGCATGAAGAAAAGTTTAACTTTATCATTTGCACTGCATTTCATTCTTTTCAGCTGGGGAATAATACACTTCACTCCCTCTTCTCCTTTCATGCAACACCCCTTAGAAATGGCTCCGATTACTTTATCTTCTCTTGACCAAGAGCTTGCTGTTCAAGAGGGCTCATCGAACGCTCCTCCTCTTGAAGACTCTGCTCCCAAACCAACGACGCAACCACAAGAAAAAGAAGATGCGCGTCATTTTGGTGAAGGAACGATGGATCTTCAAGCGCCCTTTCAGCCAAAAGAAAAAGTGCAATCTATGGATGCAACACCTTCTTCTTTTGGACAACAAGATGCATCGGATATCCCTAAAACATCCCTAAAAACGCAAAATTTGACAACAAAAGAAACAGAAGCCTTATTCCACCCAGTACCAGAACTGACAAAAAATGAAGTGAAAACACTGCCACAAGAACCGGAATCAACAGACCAAACAGTTCCTCCTACAGCTTTAGAACAAACAAAGCCCGAAGATCCTCTTGAGAAAATACTAGAAGAACTTACTGAGGAAAGCCCTCATGAATCAACACCAACAATGACGCTTCCAGACACTATTCCTGTCCCATCGTTTAAACCAAAGGAAAAGCCGGTTGACTCTTCTCATCTTCAAAAGGCACAAAAATCTCCTCCCAAAGGAGAACAAACGATTGAAGACATTTTAGCAATGGAAAAAACACAGCTTATTAATCGTGCAAAAACCCAAGGGGGAGGTGCAAAACGTTCCAACAAACCAGAAGCTTTAGGTGCGCAAAAAAATATTGGTGATTCCGAAAAAAAAGCACAAACACTCGTTAATATTGTAGGCACCTGTATTCAACAAAAGCTCAAACTTGTTGCTATCGGAGGGAAGTTGAACAATCGCCCTGTTGTGCGTTTACAATTTTATTTAAATAATAATGGAAATGTGATAGGCGAACCAAAGATCGATCCTCTCAAAGGTGAAGAAAGTCAGCTTGCTATCATGACACAACAAGTTTATGCTGCTGTTTTTTCGTGCCAACCCTATGAAAATCTTCCCCGTGATCAATATAATTTATGGGGACAAGGCTTTGATTTTAATGTTGATCCTTTTCAAGAAACAGCACCATAAAACAACAGTTTTGATATAAAGAAAGGATGAAGACCACATGACTGTGATAAAACGTATAATTTCTTCCTTGTTTTTTTTCAGTGTATATTTATGGTTTTCCGGTTTTTCATCTTCATATGCACAGCTGAAAGGCACGATTGCAAAGGCTGATTTTAACCCCATTCCCATTGCCGTCGCGGATTTTGTTTCTCACGATTCATTAGGCATTAAAATTGCAGCTGTCGTTGCAGCAGATCTCGAAAGATCAGGCCTTTTTTTTCCCCTGCAGAAATCTTCTTTTCCTGAAATAACACCTAATCCCGATCAACAACCAAACTTTCCTGATTGGAAAAAAATAAACGCTCAAGGATTAGTCACAGGAAAAATTTATAGAGAAACAGATGGACGGCTTAAAGTTGATTTCCGTTTATGGGACGTTGCAGGCAAGCGACAAATCAAAGGACAACGCTTTTATACAGCAACGGAACGCTGGCGCCGTGTTGCCCATATGATTGCAGATGAAATTTATAGCCAAATGACAGGTGAAAAGGGCTATTTTGATACCCGCATTGTCTTTATTGATGAAACAGGACCACAGAATGCGCGTATCAAACGTTTAGCAATTATGGATCAAGATGGAGCAAATTTAATCTATCTTTCCGATGGCAGTGAACTTATCCTTACGCCACGTTTTTCTCCTAAGCGACAAGAAATCACTTATATGGCTTATGGGAAAAACAAAACACCTCATGTTTATCTCCAGCAAATGGAAGTAGGACAAAGAGAATTGATTGGAAGTTTTGATAACATGACCATTGCTCCCCGCTTTTCTCCGAATGGACAAAAGGTGATTATGAGTTTGTTACAAAACAATGGAAGTGCTAATTTATATACGATGGATTTACGCACACGGAAAATGACCCGTTTAACAGCAACCCAAGCGATTGATACATCAGCCTCTTATTCACCAGATGGCACTAAAATTGTTTTTTCCTCTGATCGGAATGGAAAACCACAAATTTATACGATGAACGTAGACGGCAGTGATCTCCAACGTATTTCTTCTAATGAAGGAAGCTATTCCACACCTATTTGGTCTCCGCGCGGGGATTATATTGCGTTCACAAAACAATTTCAGGGTCAATTTTCCATTGGCGTGATGCATCCTGATGGAAAAGGCGAGCGCATTTTAACAACAGGTTTCCATAATGAAGGTCCTACATGGGCACCCAATGGCCGAGTACTGATGTTCTTTCGTCAAAATCCAGGAGAAGGCTCAAAAATTTACACAATTGATATTACCGGACGCAATGAACGCCTCTTGCCCACTCCAAATGATGCCTCTGACCCAGCATGGTCTCCTCTCCTCAATATGCAATAAAAAGGATAAAGGACAAATAAAGAGACTATTCTCTTTTAAATAAACTCTCAAAACTACTCTTACGGTCTGCAGCCTTCTCTTTATACACAACGGATTGTATCAGTGCTGTTTCGGTCAGACAAATTCCCCCGATCAATACTGCTCAAACCACGAAGAAGGGTATTTACTAAAGAATACACCCCTTGAGAAGAAGGAAAAATTATACATCTAAAACCCCTGTCTATCATTTCCATCATAAAGGACAGGGATTGAAGACAATCTAAAATTTGTTTTTATCTTCTCCTTTATTTTTCATTATGCACAAGACTGTTCTTGTTCTTTTGTCCACTGTCCTAAAGCCGCCAAATGGTTCATGCGCGCACGATGATAAAAAGCCTTTTGTGCCGCAGCGCTTTGTTCGGCTTTTCCACCCCATGCTTTCAAAGCTGCAGCTTGTAGCGCACGTCCATAAGAAAAAGTCAATTTCCAAGGCAATAAACCAAAACTATTCATAGCAGACAAATGCGCTGTTGCTTCTTCATCGGATTGCCCTCCAGAAAGGAAAGCAATTCCTGGAACAGCAGCAGGAACAGTTTGTTTTAGAACACGAACTGTCTTTTCAGCGACTTCATCAACGGAAGCCTTGCGTGCATCCTTGCCATCAATAACCATATTAGGTTTTAAAATCATGCCTTCCAAAAGAACACGTGCTTGAAATAATTCTTCAAAGACTCTTTTTAAAACTGTTTGTGTTACTTCAAAACAGCGAGCAATTGAATGCTGACGCGACGGACCATCCATCAAAACTTCAGGCTCCACAATTGGCACGAGTCCAACTTCCTGACACAAAGCAGCATAGCGTGCCAAAGCTTGAGCATTTTGATTGATTGCACCCCTTGTTGGCAAAGAATGTTCATCAATTGCAATCACCGCACGCCACTTAGCAAAACGCGCACCCAACGCATAATAATCCTTCAATCGCTCACGCAGACCATCCAATCCTTCTGTAATTGTTTCCTGAGGAAAAGCAGACAAAGGCTTAGCCCCTGTATCAACTTTAATGCCTGGCACAGCACCAGTATGACGAATGAGATCTGTTAACATTTGCCCTGTTGATGCTTTTTGACGAATTGTTTCATCAAATAAAATCACACCAGAAATAGCCATTTCCATTGCTTCTTTTGCTGAAAACAACATTTCACGATAAGCCCGACGATTTTCTTCGGTAGATTCGACACCAATGGTTTGGAATCGTTTTCCAATCGTTGCTGTACTTTCATCGGCTGCTAAAATGCCTTTTCCCGGACGAACCAGAGAAACTGCAATATCTTCAAGACGCTCACTCATAATCAAGCTCCTCTTTTTCCACGCTATAAAATCAATAACCGATCAGCCCATTTGCTGAAGTCATCGGATGCTTTTCCCTTCATACATGCTGAAGAGCGAGAATTCCAGGAAGACCTTTCCCTTCCATCCATTCTAAAAACGCCCCACCTGCTGTTGAAAGATAGGTAAAATCATTGGCAACACCTGCGTGATTTAACGCAAAAACTGTATCTCCTCCTCCAGCAATGGATACCAATTGTCCCTGCTGACTGCGTTCTGCAACATACCGTGCAACTGTCACCGTTCCCTGATCGAAGGGAGACATTTCAAAAACACCAAGTGGACCATTCCAGACAAGCGTTTTTGCCTTATCAATTGCTGCTTGAATATGTGCAATAGAACGAGGACCAATATCCAAGATCATTCCTTCTTCAGGAATATCCTCAAGAGCATAACACTGATGCGGTGTTTCTTTTGCGAAATGAAATCCAACAATGACATCCAAAGGTAAAAGGAGTGTACAGTGATTTTTCTGTGCTTTCTCAATGATTTCTTTTATTGTTGTCATCAGCGTTTTTTCACACAATGATTGACCAACAGAAACACCTTGTGCTGCTAGAAAACTATTGGCCATACCACCGCCAATAACCAAATAATCAACCTTTTCAACCAAATGATTAAGAACAAAAAGCTTACTAGAAACCTTAGCCCCTCCAACAACCGCTACCACTGGGTGCATCGGACGATCCAAACCCTTTTCTAATGCCCGCAATTCTTTCTGCAACGCCCTCCCTGCGTAAGAAGGTAAGAGATGTGTAATCCCTTCTACTGAAGCATGAGCACGATGAGAAACAGAAAAAGCGTCATTCACATAAAGGTCCCCATTGTGCGCTAAAGCTTGAGCAAAAGAAGGATCATTCTTTTCTTCTCCCGGATAAAACCGCACATTTTCAAGCAAAAGAATTTGCCCCTCTTGTACTGTATTGACTGCTTTTTGAGCGACCTCCCCTATACAATCACTTGCAAATAAAACCGACTGATTTATGATTTTTTCGAGCACCTCAACGACAGAACGCACGGTAAATTCTGGAACAACTTGTCCTTTGGGACGACCACAATGAGACAGGATAATAACCTTAGCCCCACGCTTTTGAAGTTCAACAAGTGTGTCTTTATGGCCTTCAATCCGGGTTGCATCACACACTTTCCCGTTCAATATAGGGACATTAAAATCCACCCGCACCAGCACGCGTTTTCCTGTTACATCAACATCATCGAGTGTTTGAAATTCCATAACTGTTTTCTCTTCTTCTTTATCCTTGAAAACACTCTTCTTTCCTTTGGCGTGCACTTTTAGCTCACTGTTCATCAGTTCTTTATATATTCAAAGCCTTCATAGCACTCCTTCACCATTTTTCTTGCGCTAAAATATTTTTTGATGCTCCTCAAAAACATCAGATTTTTTTCAAAACACCCTCTTTTTTATGCGACAACAAGGATCAAAAATCCTTCTTTCACAATGTTTTGGCAAAAGCAACAGCCGTATCACTCATCCGATTTGAAAAACCCCACTCATTGTCGTACCAAACCAAAACGCGACACAATGTTCCATCAATCACTTTGGTTTGATCATTCTGAAAAATTGCTGAATGTGGATCATGATTAAAGTCACTACTCACAAGTTTTTCCTCTGTATAATCCAAAATTCCTTTTAGAGATTCTTCAGCAGCCATCCGAATAGCCGCATTAATTTCTTCAACAGTCGTAGAACGCTTAGCAGTAAACGTTAAATCCACAACAGAAACATTGGGTGTTGGAACCCGCAGTGACACACCATCTAACAAACCATTTAGTTCTGGTAAAACTAATCCCACTGCTTTAGCAGCTCCTGTTGATGTGGGAATCATAGAAAGAGCTGCAGCACGCGAACGATAAAGATCTTTATGCATTGTATCTAAAACAGGCTGATCACCGGTATAGGAATGAATCGTTGTCATAAACCCTTTTTCGATTCCAATTGCTTGATGGAGCACTTGTGCAACGGGAGCCAAGCAATTCGTTGTACAAGAAGCATTCGAAACAACACGATGCTCTTTGCTCAATGCCTGATGATTGACTCCATACACTACGGTTAAATCAGCCCCTTCAGAAGGTGCAGAAACCAAAACACGCTTTGCCCCTGCATCTAAATGAAGACACGCCTTATCACGCGCTGTAAAACGCCCCGTACATTCGAGAACAATATCAATATCTAAAGACTTCCACGGCAATTGTGCCGGATCACGTTCAGCGATCACTTTAATCGCACCACATCCAACATCCAAACTATCCCCCACCACCTTCACAGGAGCAGGAAAACGCCCATGAACGGAATCGTAGCGCAATAAGTGCGCATTTGCTTCCACCGATCCTAAATCATTAAGCGCCACAATCTGAATATCTTGGCGTTTTTTTTCAACGACAGCCCGTAAAATATTACGTCCAATCCGTCCAAATCCATTAATTGCAACGCGAACACTCATATCATCACTTCCTTATTAATCTCTTCAAGTTTTTCTTTAACAATTGCCACTACAGCCTCACAGGTAATGCCAAAATGCCCATAGAGGGCATCACCTGGCCCACTGACTCCAAATCCCTCCATTCCAACAAAGACTCCATCACAGCCAATAAAGCGCTCCCACCCTTGTTGAATAGCTGCTTCAACAGCAATTTTAATTGGAGCATCACCAATGAGTGCCTTTTGATACGCAGCAGATTGTTGTGCAAATAATTCAAAGCAAGGGACAGAAACCACCCGTGTTGGAATCCCACTTTCTTCTAAAACAGAGTGCGCTTTGACAACAATATGCACCTCTGAACCAGAAGCAAAGAGTGTAACTTGAGCATCATCACTGGCTGTTAATAATTCATATGCCCCAAACATACAGAGATTTTCTTTTATATATTCTTGACGGACAAGAGGTAAATTTTGCCGACTTAAAGCCAAAGTAGAAGGTGTTTTTCTTGATTTTAAAGCCAATTGCCAACATTCGAGTGTTTCAACAGCATCCGCTGGCCGAAAAACAAAATGATTCGGTAACGCACGTAATGTTGCTAAATGTTCTACTGGCTGATGGGTAGGACCATCCTCACCCAAACCAATTGAATCGTGGGTCATGACATAAATAACCCGCAATCCCATAAGAGACGACAGGCGCATTGCAGGACGCATATAGTCTGAAAAACATAAAAAGGTCCCACCATAAGGAATAAAACCACCATAAAGTGCAAGACCATTCATCATCGCACCCATAGCATGTTCACGAATTCCATAATGGAGGTAGCGTCCTGAAAAATCCTCTGCAGAGATAGCTTTCATCTGACTTGTTTTGGTATTATTAGATCCAGTAAGATCAGCAGAACCACCAATTGTTTCCTCAACAACCTCATTGATAACTTCGAGCGCCATTTCAGAGGCCTTACGGGTTGCAACAGCAGGGCATTCAACAGTCAATTTTTGTTTATAAGCATCAACAGCATTTTCAAAATTTCCGATTAGATCACCACGCATCAATCGCTCAAACTCAACCCGCTCTGCAACAGATAAAGCAAGAAATTTCTCTTCCCATTTTTTTCGTTTTTTTGCAGCATTCAAACCAGCCAAACGCCAACTATCAAGAATATCAGCCGGCACAACGAAGGGTTCTTCTTCCCACCCCAAAGCTTTACGGGTTGCATCAATTTCTTCTGCTCCTAAAGGAGAGCCATGAACCTTATTCGTTCCACCTTTATTAGGCGCTCCAAAACCAATCGTTGTTTTACAAGCAATTAACGTCGGTTTACAAGAAGCTTGTGCCGCTTCAATAGCCCGCGTTAAAGCAGCCTGGTTGTGCCCATTCACTTTGATAGTATTCCAGCCAGATGCTTTAAAACGCGCTATTTGATCTGTACTATCGGTTAATGAAATAGCCCCATCGATCGAAATATCGTTATCATCCCAAAACACAATCAGCTTATTGAGTTTTAAATGTCCTGCTAAGGTTATCGCTTCTTGAGAAATCCCTTCCATTAAACACCCATCTCCCACAAGAGCATAAGTATAATGGCAAATTAACTCCCCAAAACGGGCATTGAGCAAGCGTTCTCCCAATGCCATTCCGACAGCATTCGCAAGCCCCTGACCGAGAGGACCAGTTGTTGTTTCAACCCCAGCGACATGTCCATATTCTGGATGACCGGCGAGCTTAGATCCTATTTGGCGAAAATTGCGCAAATCCTCACAAGAGACATCCTCGTAACCAGAAAGATACAAGAGAGCATACAGTAACATTGACCCATGCCCTGCAGATAAAACAAAGCGATCACGGTTAGGCCAATGTGGATTTTTAGGATCATAGGCTAAAAATTTTGTGTAAAGAACAGTAACAATATCCGCAGCTCCCATTGGTAAACCGGGATGACCAGAATGAGCAGCTTCAATTGCATCAATAGCAAGAAAACGAATGGCATGGGCCATTTGATTTTGTTGTTCGTTATTTGTCATAAATAATAGACCACTTTTTTGTAAAATTTACTTTTATCTTAATCATTCTTTATGCCGTTCTTATGCCGGTTAATTCTTAAAATACGCGCACACTTTGCACCTATACCTCATATCAACTAAAAGAACATCCTTCCTTATCATCCTTATGCACACCACACTTCTGCCTATAATGTCAAATAATCCAGTTTTTAATTCACATCAATCTTCTGCTTTGCTTGCTAAAATAGCCTATATCTTTAAAAATGAAAAAGATGCAAAAAGAATATAAGTGATTCGTTTTTGCATAAATGACTGTTAAGGAATGCACTCATTATGAATCAAGAGACTGTTATTTTACCACAAGCTCTAGAACAATTGGAAAAAGCACTCAGAAATTTAGAAGTTGCTGTTATCAATCACAATACTATTATTGATAAAAGCAACGAATGGGAAGAAGAAATTCAACGAATGAATGCGGATCGTAGTCGTCTTGCTCAAGAACTTGATAAATCCGAAGCGCAGACGGAACGATTGACCATAATCAACAAGGACGTTTCTAAACGTCTGATTAAAGTTATGGAAACAATTCGTGTTGTAGTTGATCGATAAAGGTTTAAAAAATGGAAACCGTTTCTGTCACGATTGATGGCAAAACTTACCGTATGGCCTGCGATGCAGGGCAAGAAGAATATCTCATTCAGCTCGCTGCTAAATTGGATCAATATATTGCACATCTTAAAAAAAACTTTGGGGAAATTGGTGATCAGCGTCTCTCCCTTATGGCCGGTATTATGATCATAGATGAAATGGAAGAAATAAAACGAGAAAATAAAAAATTACAAGAAAGTTATAAAGCTCTTCTCGAAGAAAATAAGAAAAAAGACTGTATGATGGATAAAATTATAACAGAAACAACGAAAAGAATTGAAAAGATCACCTATCAATTACTCAAAGACAATAAAGAGGAATCTTCTCTACAGGAATAAAACAAAATATATGCTTATCTGGATCCTTAAACGACCGTACTAACACATAAACAAAGGACCCAGTGAGCCTCCTCTCAACCAAGAGAAAAGACTTTATTTCCTTTAACACTCTTTCATATTTAAGAATTAAGCTTTTTATCGTAGCTTTAAAAAGTTTGTCATTCATGAAAACAGATCCAAATATCAGCAAGAAAAAAGCGACTGACACTTTATGCAACGATATATTTTATGATGAAGATGACGGTTTTGAAGGTGCAAGTGTAGGAACAGGAATAGATACAGGTGAAGAAAGAGGCTCAGCAGAAGGGACAAACAGGGGCACAGATGTAGCCGCCTTAGATGGTGAAGCGTTAGATATAGGGGTGGGTTTGAGTACACTTGAATCGTGCGATACAGGCTTATCGGTCAGCTGCACCATCCAATTGGTTTGATCACCGGTATCAATTTCTTCAAACTCAGCTCTTTGAAACCCTCTTACAAAACAATTATGAATACCTTCAATCGTAAATTGGCTATCTTGGACACACATCATAACTTTCCCTACCCCACTCCCTTTTTTTCGCGTGTTTTCGAAATATAAATAATAAAATCGTGATGCAAGGGGGCCATCGATCAAAGTTTTACACTCTGTTGTTGGAACAATCCACCAACCTTCAGTAACCCAATTTGAAACTGTACGATAGCCAATAGCAATACCGACAGACTCTTGCGTTGTATTACAAACGCGAAAATCAGCTTTCGCACACTCAAAAGCAGAGAAGAAAAAAAGAATATTGAAGAACAAAACTCTAAACTCTTTTAGCACAGTCCTTGCTCCTTATCTTCGTTTTAAAATTCATAAGTTCACTTTCACAAGGCAAATATTGAAAATAAAATATCCATTTTTCTCTTTTTTCAAAATTATAGCACTCTATATATTTCTTTCTATCTCTTTTTATATTTCTTTCTATCTCTTTTTTACTCCTTGATCTCTTTATCTCAATGTAGACAACTCGTTTATACAAAAAATTAAAATCAATAGATTAAAAAAAAACGTAGAGCTTGACTCTCTACCCCTTCTTAAGGCATCCCCAATAAGGGTTTATTATCAACAGTCCAATAAACAATATATATATATTCGGAGAGAATACGATGAGCGATGTGATTGATACCACACAAGCTATATCCGTTAATCAACTGCGTAGTTTTATCGAACGGATTGAACGGTTAGAAGAAGAAAAAAAAACAATTTCTGATGACATCAAAGATGTGTATACGGAGCTTAAAGGATCTGGTTTTGACAGTAAAGCAGTCCGCAGCATCATAAGACTCCGCAAAAAAGAAGATCACCAACGAATTGAAGAAGAAGCAGTAATCCAACTTTATAAAGACGCCCTGGGGATGACTTAATCAGTGAGACATTTTTGTTCTATTTCTTCACGTAAAAGCTCAAGTTCTAACCATTCTTCTTCTTTTTGCGCACAGAGCTTTTTCTTCTCTTCCAGTGCTATGGATAAATCTTCAAAACGATTTTTGTCACAACAATAAAGCGCTGGATCAGAAAGAGAATCTTCAATTTTCTTGATTTCATTCTGCAAAACAGTAATCTGTTCTGGTAATTTTTCCAAAGCGTATGTTTGCTTATAGGATAATTTACGGGGTGCTGTTTTTGTACGTAATGATGTTTGTTTTTTCTGCTCCAGAGTTGTTAATTTTTGCGACTCTTTACGCAAAGGAAGCGCAGCTTTTTTTATTTGCACCTCCATATCACTATAGCCCCCAGCATATAAGATCCAATGACCATCCCCTTGAGGCGCTAAAATATGAGATACAGTTCGATCTAAAAAATCTCTATCATGACTTACCAGCAAAACTGTTCCAGGAAAATCAGCAATAAATTCTTGTAAAAGATCAAGTGTTTCCATATCAAGATCATTGGTGGGCTCATCTAAAATCAAAAAATTTGCAGGTTGAGACAAAAGACGTGCCAACATTAAACACGCTCTTTCACCGCCTGACAACTCCTTCAGCGGCGTGCGTGCTTGTTCTGGTAAAAATAAAAAATCTTTCATATAAGAAACAACGTGTTTCTCTTGCCCATTAATTAAAAGAGTATCGCCTCTGCCTCCCGTTAAATACTGCGCTAATGTTTCTTCTTCATTGACAGTACGCTGTTGATCAAGCAAGGCCATCGATAAATTATATCCCCGCTTTATGATTCCATGATCCGCAGGCTCCTGCCCTATCAAAACAGAAAGCAATGTCGTTTTTCCAATACCATTTCGGCCAACCAAGCCTACCCTGTCCCCCCGTTGAAGACGCCATGAAAAATCCTTAACGAGAATACGATCCCCATAAGATTTTGAAATCTTCCTCGCTTCCAACACAAGTTGCCCAGATTCTTGACTTTTAGACGCCTCAAATGAGGCATTTCCGAGAGGTCCTTTATAGGTCTGAGAACGCTGACGCAATTCCTTTAACGCTCCTAATCGCCGTACATTGCGCTTACGTCGTGCAGTAACTCCATAACGCAACCATTGTTCTTCTCGTTCAATCTGACGGTTCAATTTATGCTGATCACGCGCTTCTTCCTCGAGCACTTTATCACGCCATTTTTCAAATTCAGAAAAAGGCTTTTCAACCCTTTTAGCTGTGCCCCTATCAATCCAAACTGTTGAACGCGTCACCGTTTCCAAAAACCTCCGATCGTGCGAAATAACCACAATCGCTGATCGTAAAGAACATAACATACCCTCTAACCATTCGATCGTTGGTAAATCAAGATGATTGGTTGGTTCATCCAACAACAAAATATCGGGTTGCACTGCAATTGCTTGTAATAATGAGAGACGACGTTTTTCTCCTCCAGAAAGGGTTTCTCCTTTTTCTGTACCCGAAAAACCAAAATTCCCCAAAAGAGTGTTGACCCACTGCCTATCGTGAGTCTCATTTAAACCAGCTTGTATATAAGCATTAACATCATCAAATCCTGAAAAATCAGGGTTTTGCGACACATAATGGACCGTCGCCAGAGGGTGGCGAAAAACCTCGCCTCCACTCGGCTCTAATAATCCAGCAGCAATTTTTAAAAGCGTCGATTTTCCACACCCATTACGGCCCACAAGAGCTATACGCTCACCTTGACCAATTGATAAACTCACCTGATCGAGTAAAGGATGCCCTCCAAAGGTTAAGAAAATACGATCAAGCCGCAGAAGTGGAATAGCCATTCACATGATTAATGGCAAGGAGCCTGATAACGTTGTCCTCTTTGATCAGTATAAGTGCACAATTGTGGTATCTGATGTGGTGTCTGATGAGTACAAGGTGCTTTATACACATACCCTTTTCCATCACGATAGGTGCATAAGCCAGACTGTTGAATCACTTGCTGTTGTACCATTTTCTTTTGATTTTTTCTTTGAACTGCAGCAACACCTGTTACGGTTCCTGCAATAGCACCAACAGCCGCACCTGTCGTTACTGCGCCAAGTTTTCCACCATCAAGCGCCGCACCAGCTAAAGCACCCAATGCAGCACCTCCAACACCATATTCTGTAATTTTTCGTTCAGACATTGTACATGCTGTTGAACTCAACCCAACAGCTGCAATAACTGCCATTGTAAAAACTGGTTTTAACATATTAAACCCTTTCTTTTTCTACTTTAAAGTCTAAAATCACGTTATACTATTATATCAGTCCCCCTGATTTTCCTGCTCCTGCTTTTTTACTTATCTCATACATATAAACGACTTGCCTTACACAGACAAAAAGACTCTATGAAACAGGTATAGACGCTAATAATATAGCTTTACCAGAATACAAATAACAATAAAAAGTTCCACAAATACGGTTAGAGAGTGTTAAAGAAGATCCAAAAGGCACATTTTTGTCTAACAATGGCCATTTAACCCCTGACATTGTTAAACCTTGTAAATCAGAAAATCCAATAATACTAAACAAGCATCCATTCGGCAAATCACAAGAAAAAGAGTTTGATATGATTGGCCATCCTTCTTCACAACCACTGGTCAATAACACTGAAATGCCTTTCTCTGCCATTGCTATTGCTTGAGTCATATGAGATAAAGTATGATCACTTCTTTCTCCTCCAAAAGCACCACATAAAATAAGTCGTTGAGCACCTTCCTGTAAAGCGCGCTCACAAGCTAATGCGCTATCGGTTGCGTCTTTATCAGAAGGAAAAAATTCCTGTGCAATATGGCTATATTTCTGCAATAAATCCTGCTCAGAAGAATCAAAATCCCCTAACCACAATTCGGGGACAACGCATAATACTTCAGCATGACGTATCCCCCCATCAGCAGCAATGACGCGACTGTTACGAATTTGATCACGTAAACGTTGCGTAACGCAAATGTCGCCATTTAATAATATTGTAAATGTTTTCATGCCATATTATGCCTTGTATAAAACGTCCTTTAATATATTACTGCTATAGATTATAATCATGAAAACATCTCAAGAATCCTTATAAAAATTCTTAAATATAAAGTGCAAACAAAATCTTAAAGCTGAAAGTTGAAATAATAAAAAATGAAAAAAGCAATGATTCAAGGATTCAGATTTTTTCCAAAAAAATTCTTTTCTTACCACACAATTTATAGAATATTTTTCGTAAGCTTCTCTCTTTTCCTTGTCGCATGCCAAATAAAATTTAAAGGGAATAATCACTTACATCCTTCAGATTTCCCTATAAAAACGACTCATTCCAACAACAATGATGTTTATGCCACATTGGGTGCTACACAACATCCCCGCATTTTAAAAACTTATGGTCAGGAATATAATAATCCAAAACTTGAGCGTATGTTAGCAAAAATTATAGGAAAACTCGTTGCCGTTTCACACAACCCCAATCAAACCTATCATGTTACAATTTTAAACTCAGCCCATGTAAATGCATTTGCGTTACCTGGTGGCTATATTTATGTAACCCGTGGAATGCTAGCACTTGCTAATGACTCTTCAGAAGTCGCTGCTGTCTTAGCACATGAAATAGCGCATATTACGGCTAATCATGGTATCTTACGCCTACAAAAAAAAGTAGAATTGAAATACACGAACAACACGTCCTCACATGTTGAATTATCCTCTGACATGAAATTGCACAACACTGTAAAAACAGAACAAACTCTGGCTCAATTTTCAAAGAATCAGGAACTTGAAGCTGATGCCATTGGAATTGAAATGCTCCATCATGCTGGATATGATGCATTTGCTTTTCCACGCTTTTTGCAATCCATGGAAGCTTATAAAGCTTTTCGCAACATCTCCGGAACAACGAATGATTCATTAGACTTTTTATCCCACCATCCTACAACCCCACAACGAATTCGCCTAGCTATTAATAAAGCATATCAAATAAGCGCATCTGATCCTAAGACTAAAAACACTGATCGTGATACCTTTCTTAAGAGCCTTGATAACATGATTTTTGGAGATAACCCTGAAAAAGGATATATACGAGAGAATAAATTTGTCCATCCAAAATGGGGCGTCACTTTCTCAGTTCCAACCAATTTTACCATAAACAATTCTTCTCCAGCTGTCATTGCAAGTGGTCCAGATAAAATTGCTATTCGTTTTGATGCCATCCCTTTTCCAACAAACATATCTGCAAGCGATTACTTGAAAAGCGGTTGGGTTTCTGGACTTGATGAAACCTCTGTTCAACCAATAATAATTCAAGGCTTACCTGCAGCCCATGCCCATGCGACTAATAAACAATGGCAATTTGATATAGTTGTTATTCCCATCAAAAATCGTGTTTTCCGCTTTCTAACAGCTGCCCCTCATCATTCCAAAAATTTTGAAGCTATCGCAAAAAATACAACCGAAAGTTTTCACACCCTTTCTCCTCAAGAGCTGAGGAAATTACCCCCTTTAAAGATTCATATCGTCCGCGTTGAACAGAAAGATACAATTTTAAGCCTTTCGGATAAAATGCAAGATACACCACACAAAGAAAAACTCTTTCGGGTGATTAATGGACTGTCACCAACACAAACTCTTCTTGAAAGCTCATATGTTAAAATCATTTCTGAATGAATGCAGAAAAATATTTTTGCTTCCTCATTCAACAATGATAATTTTAATTTTTTTCAAAGAAGCACCGAATACTTATCCTATACTTGATAAACTTCTGCAGAATTCACTGTTAACAAAGCACACCGAAGTTTTTGCAAAGCCCGCACTTCAATTTGGCGTACACGTTCTTTTGAAATCCCCAATTTTTCACCAAGCACTTCTAAGGTTGTGCCCTCTTCATTTAAGCGGCGAAAACGAATAATTTCGAGTTCTCGTTCATTGAGAATTTGTAAAGCCTCATGAAGCCATTGCGCCCGCCGTTGCCCATCAATTGCTTGCTCAATCACAGAATCAGGGAGAGGATGATCATCTATTAAAGAATCCATTTTAGCAATTGGAGTTTCACCGTTCTCAGAAATAGAAAGACTTAATGAATTATCCGTCCCAGAAAAACGGAAATCCATTTTTTCAACATCATTCACTGAAACCCCAAGCTTTTCAGAAATCGCACGAAAAATTTCTTGTTTGGTCAAAGTATTATCATCTTGCGCTAATTTAGCACGCAAACGTCGAAGATTAAAGAAGAGTGCTTTTTGCGAAGAACTCGTTCCTCCCCGAACAATTGACCAGTTCCGTAAAATATAATCTTGAATAGAAGCCCTTATCCACCATGTCGCATAGGTGGAAAAACGTACTCCACGATCAGGATCAAAACGCGCAGCTGCTTCTAAGAGTCCCACATATCCTTCTTGAACTAAATCACCTAAGGGCATTTTAAAACGTTTAAAACGGCTAGCAATTGAAATAACTAAACGCATATGAGCCGCTGCAATTTGGTGCATAGCATTATCATCACGTTTATTTTTCCATCGCAGTGCTAAATCATGCTCCTTTTTTCGTTCAAGATAGGGCGCCTGCTTCGCAGAACGCATCATATTGCGACCCAAACTTGTGTCAGTATTATTATAATTTTTACTGCTTTTATACACAACATGTGAATGACTACTCATAATAATCCCTTGCGATTAAAATTATTTTCTAAGTTGTTTTGACAACAACATCATTATTTGCTCTAATAAACTTTAAAGTTGTTTATTATTACGAATACTACTTTAACGTGTATTTTTACAATCGCAATTGTTTTTTTATTTTGACGACACAACTTATTTCTTCACGCATAGGTTTTTACACAGCAAATGCCTGCAAATGCTTGCTTTCACCACATAACTAAATGAAGAAAAAAAATTAAAAAGGATAAATAAAAGAGAAATTAGTGTCTTTTATCACTCACTTTAATTGTGAAATAAGAGAGAAATTTTAACATTATTGCCTATATTTACAATTAAAAGTTGTATAGTTGTCTTGATAAGACAATATCGAAAATTAAAATACCTACAAAAAGACAATAAGAACACATTGAAGCAAGCATAATAAACATGCTAAAATGCTAAAGAGAATGCAAAATGGTCTTATTAAGAATAACCTTTTACCCCATAAAACTTTGAGAAAGAAAATGATCATGGAGAGCGAAATTATTCAAAAGGATGATGTTCTTATTGAAAAAAGTGGAAGTGGTAGATTTGAGGGGTTTCGTTTTTATATCAATAAAGGCAACACAGATACAGATAAAGAAACTGATGAACAAAACAATATCAATAACGAAAGTTTAATTGCTGCCTTTACGAAACGTGCAACACGTTTTTGTGCTGCCGCTAATGGGGATTTTACACTCAGTTCCGATGGGATTATTCGCTGGATTGGTCAACCTGTCGGACAACTCATTGCAACAACAGATATTTTAAAGCCCAAAGTTCTTCTCTTAGCAGATGCACAACTAACAGGCGAACCTCGTGATCAAGTAATAGCGCGATTAGAGCGTTTTGTAATCTTTCATTTTGAAACAATTTTAAAACCGCTCTTAGATTTACGCAATGCTGATCATTTGACAGATTCAACAGCTAAACTTGCTTCACAACTTTTCAATTCTTTAGGCATTTTACCCCGTCGTAGTGTTGCCAAAATGGTTAAAAATCTTGACCAAGAAGCACGGGGAAATCTTCGACAGCTCGGCATTCGCTTCGGTGCTTTTAATATCTATGTTATGGGAATGCTCAAACCAGCACCGATCCAAGCACTCACACTGCTTTGGTGTCTCCAAAATAAAGACAGTGATCAAACAGGATTAAATGAAATATTAGCTGCTTTGAACAACGGACGAACTTCATTTGTTGCGGACCCAACATATAACCCCACATTTTATCGTTTAGCGGGTTATCAAGTTCTAGGCAAACGTGCCGTACGTATTGATATTCTAGAACGTCTTGCCAATCTTATTCGCCCTGCACTCCATTGGAAACCAGGATTAGAGCCAAAACCAGACGGCGCCTATGATGGTAAAAGTTTTTTTGTGACTCCAGCGATGATGTCTACTCTTGGAGCCAATGAGACTGATATGGAGGAAATTCTTAAAGGACTTGGTTATCGATCGAATCGTTACGATAATTCTGTGCTTACACAAAATCTCGCCCACCAAGATTTGGCGCATAATGGCTCAAAAACAAGGACACTGTTTCCTGAAGCAGAATGTGTAGGTGATCTTTGGAAAACAATACAACACTCCAACACACCCCAAGCCGAAATAAAAACGGTTTCTTCTCTTGAACAGCACTCTTGTGCTACAGATTGTCTACCAAAAGCTGAACCCGTTGGTGATTTTGCCAAACACATACAAAATAAAGCAGAAAATAAAACTATTTTATTATGGCATTATCATTTTCAACAAACACAACATAATCGGAAGCGTAATAGCTCTCAACAAAAATGGCAAGAGAAGAGCCAAAAAACTTCCACCCCAGGAAGCAATACACTCTATAAAATTTCTCAAGAAAAACCTTTAAAAACTCAACATTCTTATAAATATAATAAAAAGAAAACGGCTTCCTTACACAATAAATCATCGCGAACACAAAATCATGATTCCAATTCACCTTTTGCAAAATTGGCTGTGCTGCGTGATCAACTTAAACGTGATAAAGACGCACGCTTATAAACCCTTTTTAAAGATCACTAAGACAGAAAATGGAGTTTGATCTTGACCTACGTTGTAACTGACAATTGTATTCAGTGCAAATATACTGATTGCGTTGAAGTTTGTCCTGTTGACTGTTTTTATGAAGGTGAAAACATGCTTGTTATTCACCCTGATGAATGCATCGATTGTGGTGTCTGCGAGCCAGAATGCCCAGCTGAAGCGATTAAACCAGATACTGAACCAGGACTCGAAAAATGGCTAGAACTCAATCTCCGTTATGCAAAGAAATGGCCTAATTTAATGACAAAAAAAGATCCACTTCCCCAAGCAAAAGAAATGGATGGTATTCCCAATAAACTAGAAAAATGTTTTTCAGAAAATCCAGGAAATGGCGAATAATACCTCATCTTCTCAACAAAAGATCTTTCCAAAAGTTTAAACCATTGTATGGGTATACAAAATTCTTAAGAGAAATGATTGATTCTTTTGAATTTTTATGTTAACAAAGTCTTAACATAACTATTTTGCTAAGCATTTTTTTGGCCTTAAAGTACTTAGCTTCAACGCTCAACTCTAAAGATATTTAGCTTTAAAGCATTTAATCCGTTTGCCAATATTATTATTGGCCATAAAGGGAGTAAACTAAAATATGGCACCCCCGCGAAATACCTCTTTCAGTGCTGAAGATTTTTCAACTTCTGAGTATATCGTTTACCCTACCCATGGAGTAGGTCAAATTATGGCGATTGAAGAACAAGAAGTTGCAGGACATAAATTAAAACTTTTTGTAATCCACTTTGCTAAAGATAAAATGGATGTAAAAGTGCCCGTTGCAAAAGCTCTTTCTACTGGAATGCGCAAATTATCTACAGTTGATTCTGTGAATCGTGCTTTTAAAATTCTTCAAGGAAAAGCACGCATTAAACGCACTATGTGGTCACGACGTGCTCAAGAATATGATACTAAAATTAATTCAGGAAATATTATTTCTATTGCTGAAGTTGTTCGCGATCTATTTCGTTCAGCTCTACAACCTGAGCAATCTTATTCAGAACGTCAACTCTACGCTATTGCTCTCGATCGTATGGCCCGTGAAATTGCTATTATCAATAATCTCACCGAAACAGAAGCAATAAACTTAATAGAAAAACACCTCGATAAAAAGTCGAAATGCGATTTTAAAAATGAGATTGATGAAGGAAATAATGCTGTTTACGCTGCGTAATCTCCTGAAAAATTTTGCCTTATAACAAGATAAATTGGTAAAAAGTCAATTTTTAATTATTCCTTGATCTGCTTCTTAAGCTTTCATCCTTTGCAATTGCAAGCAGAAGGATTTCTTTTAATATATCAACGTCGCAGTCGCATACACACTATAGTCTCTCTTTTTCTGAGAGACTATAGCTTTATAAAGTAGATTGTAAACACAATAAAAGCTTTTATGATAAAAACAATGAACTGTATAAACTATGAAAAAGCTTCCGGTTCATTTAATCCGGATTACAGAATTTGCGATCAACTTGATTATTGACATCTGATAGACAATTGATCTTGAGTAAACAAAACCGAACGCCTACAATCTTCTGTTTTCAAATCAATATGATGAGGACGGCGCAACTCGCCAGAACTTTTATTATATATAATCGCTACAAAAACAAAAAACTTCCCTTATCAAAAGAACAAGCAGTTAACTGCAAGGAATGCGGAAAAGCCCTTTGTTGACTAAACTCAGGAGACAACAGGAACAATAAACTTATGTGGTAACTGAGAGAAAGCTTATTCTTTAGCAGGCAAAACCGAACGCCCACGATACATACCTGTTTTCAAATCAATATGATGAGGACGACGCAACTCGCCAGAACTTTTATCCTCGATATAAGTTGGTGCTTTAAGGGCATCAGCCGAACGGCGCATACCGCGTTTAGACGGAGAAGTTTTTCGTTTAGGTACAGCCATAACAGGACACTCCACACTCATCAACACAGAAGCGCTAATGCTCAAAATGACAACTTCTGTCAACAATAAAATAAAATTCCATTTCTTTATACATTGATTATAATCTTTTGACCAGACTTTTATATAATTTTTTTATTTTTCTTTTCTAACAATTCTCACTCTTCTTTAATGAAGACAGTGTGTATAAGCACGTGAAAAACGAATTCGTTTTTCAATAAGATGAGTTAAAGCTATAAAATTATCGATTGGTTGATATGGATTGCGCCAATAAGGATTAGGTAAGCTTGCCACAAGAGCAGCAGCCTGTTGCACAGTTAAATTTCGTGCAGACTTTTGAAAATAATAAAAAGCGGCAGCTTCTATTCCATAAATTCCTGGCCCCCATTCTGCAACATTCAAATAAATTTCTATAATTCGTTTTTTTGATAAAATAACATCAGCCATAACAGAATAAGGAATTTCTATAATCTTGCGGATATAAGATCTATTAGACCATAAGAAAAGATTTTTAATCACTTGCATATTGATTGTTGATCCTCCTCTCAAAGGTTTTGAATCTGTTTTTAAGATATCGATCAACATAGCCCAATCAACGCCAGAATGATGACAAAATCGCCCATCTTCGGACATAATAACTCCAGATGGAACTGAAAATGCAATATCAGACAGTGCAACCCATTCACGCTTGTATTTTTTATCACTCACCCAATCACGAATCATTAAAGTAGAAATAGGGTGAACACAATCCAAACGATAAATGAACAACAAAATAATTGGACATAAAAATAAAAACACAAGAAAACTGATCAAATAACGCATTCGCCCCATCGCCATCTTTTTCTTTCTTTTTATTTTTTTACAAAATTTAAGAGTGTGAAAATAACCGTTTTATTCTTTATTTTTTTATCATAAAAAGAACCTTATCATTTTGCAAAGAAGAAAGGAAGAAATGATGCATGAATTCACGACTCTTCTTGCAAAACATGCGCAGAATGTTGAAAAGCGACTTGATATACTTCTTAGTCATAAAGCCCAAAATGATGAAATTACCCGGCCTGAAATTCTCATCAATGCCATGCGCCATGGTGTTTTGAACGGCGGCAAACGCTTACGTCCTTTCTTGGTAATTCAAAGTGCTGCTCTTTTTGATATCTCTCCTGAAGACTCTCTTGATATTGGTGTCGCATTGGAATGTATTCACTGTTATTCACTCATTCATGATGATCTTCCTGCTTTAGATAACGACACACTCCGACGTGGACAACCAACTGTTCACATAGCTTTTGATGAAGGCACTGCAATTTTAGCAGGGAATGCGCTTCTCACTTTTGCCTTTGAAATCATTGCCCATAAAGCCTGTTCCTTTTCTTCAAAAACGAGAATTGAACTGATTACAGCTCTTACACAGGCTGCAGGTCTCGGCGGTATGATCGGTGGACAAATGCTCGATTTAGAAGCTGAAAAAAAACCACAAAATGAAAGTGCAACGATCACTTTACAACAAATGAAAACAGCTGCTCTTATCCGTTTTGCTTGTCAAGCAGGTGCTATTATGGGTCGAGCCTCCAAAACATTAACGCATAAACTAGCCTCCTTTGGGACACATATTGGCTTAGCTTTTCAATTGACCGATGACCTTCTTGACCTTACTTCTCATACAAAAATTCTTGGAAAAACTGCAGGGAAAGATCAAATAGCCAACAAAGCAACACTCATCAATCTTTATAGCCTTGACGAAGTTAAAAAAAAACGAGATGAACTTATCACAAAAGCAGAAGAGTTTCTTCTTCCTTTTGGAGCAAAAGCAATCCCATTGAAACAAGCAGCACACTTTATTGCAACACGTAAAAATTAACACTTCCCATTTTTTGGGGATCATCAATAAAATAAAAGCAAGTAGAACGAAATAATTGTTTTGTATCACCCATACCAAAAATACACATCAATATATTCTTCTAAAATTTCTTCAAATATCTCAGCAATTGAGAACAAAGCAGAGGGAACAATATACTCCTCTTCTATCCATTATGTCCCAAAACGGGTATGAATATACTCTTTTAAAATCGCTTCAAATTCTTCGGCAATATGAGGACCGCGCAAAGTCTTTACTTTTTTGCCATCAATAAAAACAGGAGCCGCTGGATTTTCTCCCACCCCAGGTAAGGAGATTCCAATATCGGCATGTTTTGATTCCCCTGGTCCATTAACAATACACCCCATAACAGCAACTTTTAAACCTTCAACACCAGGGTATTTATTCCGCCAAATTGGCATATTTTTGCATAAATCTGCTTCGATTTTTTGTGCTAACTGTTGAAAAACCGTCGACGTTGTCCGACCACATCCTGGACACGCAGCAACCACAGGAACAAACTGCCGAAATCCCATAACTTGCAAAAGTTCTTGACAGACCTTTACTTCTCGCGTTCGATCACCGCCTGGCTCAGGTGTTAATGAAATACGAATTGTATCACCAATTCCTTGTTGCAATAAAATTCCCAAAGCCACAGATGAAGCAACAATTCCTTTTGTCCCCATGCCCGCCTCTGTCAACCCGAGATGAAGAGCATAATTACACCGTTGTGCCAACATAGTATAAACAGCAATGAGATCTTGTACATCACTCATTTTAACAGAGAGAATAATATATTCCCGTCCTAAACCAGCTTCTTCCGCTAAAAGAGCTGAATGAAGTGCCGATTGAACGACAGCTTCCCGAATAACTTCAGTAACAGACAAAGGCTTTTCCTGCCGAGCATTTTCATCCATAAGCCGTGTTAATAACACATGATCCAGTGACCCCCAATTCACCCCAATCCGTATAGGTTTACGATAATGGCATGCCATCTGGATAATTTGAAGAAATTGCTTATCCTTTTTTGCACCAAAACCAACATTGCCAGGATTAATGCGATATTTTGAAAGCGCTTCTGCACAAGCAGGATAATCAGCCAAAAGCGTATGGCCAATATAATGAAAATCCCCTACCAATGGTACAAAAATACCCAACCGTTCCAACCGCTCTCGTATTTTAGGAACAGCCGCTGCTGCTTCATTCCGATCAACAGTTATTCGAACCAATTGAGATCCTGCACGCCAAAGAGCAGCAACTTGAGCAACCGTCGCATCAATATCAGCCGTATCCGTATTGGTCATAGACTGAATAACAATTGGATTCCCGCCCCCAATCATAATATCACCAACCGCAACCGCAACAGACCGATGATGCTCTAAAGGTTTAGATAAATAATGTGCTATATTCATCAGCTCTTCAAAACTTTCAAAACTTGAACTTATCTAGCCTTATGGTAATACGCACCATAGCACAATTCAAAAGAATGGATTCATGAGAAAATTCTTTCAAGAGTCTCTCTTTTTAAACATCAAAAACCAACGCTCAACAGAGATTCAGAAAGAAAATGCAACCTTTCAATGTTCAATCCGTTATATCAAATTCCACAGAAAATTCCCATCTTATATATTTGCTATAAGACATTAAAAATAAGAAGGAGTAAACCCATGTATATCTTTCAAAGCCCTTGCAGTAAAAATGATAAAATCAAAAAACGCATTGCGCAATTAAAAGAGGAGCTCACAACCATCAACCGTCAGTCCCTTCAAAACAATCGTTTCGATAGCATTTCCAAAATGCTGAAAAAATGGAAACAAAAAGGACACCACGCTCTTTACCACATAAACAACCATGCCGAAGAGCTCAAAAAGAAGGCAAAAGACAATCCTAAAACCACTCTCTTATTAACTGCTGGACTCGTTTTAACCAGCTATTGTTTAATGCGCAAAAACTAACCAACGCACTAAATGCTCCTTTTTTAAGGATTCATTGAACAGTTTTTTCACCATTCATCCAAAATGGGCACTCTGTTCTCTTATCTTGCAAAGATAAGAATTTCGCACCATTCTTTAAAACCAAAATAACAATAAAAAAATAAACCCAACGCAATCCTCTAAACTGAAAATACACTTGAGGATAAAATAAAGAGAATATTTCAATCCTTAGAATGGTGGGATGCTGTATCAACATAGGTAATCACCGACATTCCAGGAATAAGTTTTTCTATTCCCTCTTGCCCTTGATCTATGGCAATACGAATAGAGATGCGTTGCGCAATTTTGATAAAATTACCATGTGCAGTCTCTGTTCCTAATAATGAAAATTCTGATCCTGTCGCAGGAGCAAAGCGTACCACACGGCCTGTTAATTTTTGATTCTTTAAAGCATCAGCATAAAAAACAACAGGCTGTCCAATACGCATATTAGAAATCTGTGTTTCCTTATAATGGGCAATAATCCAAATGTCATCAGAAACAACAGCCACCAACCGCATACCAGACTCTACATATTGCCCTACTTGTATGCCAACCGATCCAATATGTCCTACAGCAGGAGAAATAATTTTAGTGTGCGCTAAATTTAGCTCAGCGACTTCAACACCCGCTTTTGCTTCCACAATATCCGATTGTAAACCTTGTCGTTCAAATTCTAATTTCTTGTGCAACTGGCTCTTTGTTTCAAATGTCGCAACTAAATGTGAAGCAGCAGAAGATAATGGCAAAGTTCCTTGAAAACTTAAACCCTTAGAATGAGACAACTCGGTTATTAGCCTATCAATTTCCTTTTGCAACAATTGAATCTGTGACAAAACACTCGCAAGTTTTGCTTTTTTTGCCTCAAGAATTGCTTGCGCCTGTGCAAGCTGATATCGGAAAAGGGTATCATCCAGTTCAAATAAAACCATTCCCTTTTCAACTTTTTGATAATCTTGAACATAAACCCGTTTCACGATACCAGAAACTTGCGGACTTATCAGAGTAATATTCCCCTTAATCAAAGCATTATCGGTTTTTTGAAGGGTACTCACAAATGGCGGCAATTGCCAAGCCCATAAAATCAATACAATTCCCATTATACCGGACAGAAAGGCAACAATGGTTGATTTTGATCGCAAGATTTTGATCATTGCTTTTCACACATCCTTACTGATCACACTTTACTTTTTAACAACATCATAAAATTCTCATAAAAATATGATTTATAAAATACTTTGAGGAGAAAAATAATTAAAACAATCATTGTCATATAAAAATAAAGTCGAAAAACATCATCATAAGCCAAAACATTTGCTGTCAATTGCAACTGATCCGTTAGACTTGATATCGTTTTTTCACTCTTTAAGCTATGAGAAACTAAAGCACTGTAAGGAGAAGATAAGTGATTTATCTTCTCAAAAATAAGTGTGCCCGTCGTTGTAATTTCTTGTGTTAAATATTCAAAATGATGACGTGCGAAAAAAAATTGCAAACTACTAAAAAGAGCTGCACTCATAAGCCCTCCTGTAACTTGTGCCAATAAAAAAATTGCAATAAAACTTAAAACATAATTGGGTCCTCGGGCACTCGCTTTAACAAAACCATTACATAAAGCAGGAGGCAAAAAAAGAGCATAACCAAAACCAATCAAGCCCTGACTTATAATCATATCCACTGGACGGGTTAACTGGCTCACATGACTATCTAAATAAGAGCCCAGTGCTAAACAGCTCAAAGATAAAAGATAAAAATAATCCTCCCGACCCATTCGTAAAAAAAAGACACACACACCGCCTCCTAAAAGGGTACCAAAAGTAACCGCAAAATACATAGGGGCCATATCACGATTTAACAAACCAAAAAGATTAAAGAAATCCGCAGCTAAAGTTGATTGCTCTAATAAAAGAATTCGAAACACCAACAAAACCAAAACAACTTGGATCATTTCTTTGCTAAAAAGCCACCGTAAATCAATCAACGGAGTTTCTCTATTCAGTTCAATTATAATAGCAATCGTCAAAGAGAAAACGGCAAGTGCAAGCCCACAACCAATCCATAGCGTTTCAGTCCACCAATACCATTTGCCAATAGACATTACGATAGCATTTAAACCAAGTCCAAGGGCAATCAAACTATAACTTACCCAGTCTAATTTCTTAATGACCTTGTTGCAAACAACTGGTGTAAGTGGGAGAGAAAAAATACATCCTAAACCAATCAAAACAAATCCCATCTCCATTGCTGAAAGACTAGAAAATCCGCCATTTTCAAGAAGACCTGGTGAAATCAAACGAGCTAAAGGAACTGCTAAAGCCGCATTCATATAATTTAAACTGATACCGATAGTGTATTTTTTTTCCGGTGCAAAAGCCTCCATCATATAGAGAAAGGCTAACGAGGCCATTGGTGCAGCAGCAATACCAGCGAAAAAACGAATAATCAAAGCTGAACGTAAATCCGTAACAAACAAATGCAAAATACACACCACAACAAATCCAAGAATCGATAATTCAGCAAAATTCCTTAAGCCGAATTGATAACGAATCTTAATCAACATGATTGCAATACTGACATGCGGTGCCATATAAGCACTGACCAACCATGTCGTTTCAATAAGTGTTGTGTTGAAATCTCCTGTGAGCTCGATAATATTGGATTGAACCATATTGGCCCCTAAGCCATAAGCCCATTGTAAAATAAAAGAAGCAAAAATATAAGTGAAGCATTTTGGCAAAGGTCCTGCAAAAATAATACCTGGATGAGTGAAAGACCCAAGTTCTGCGGCAGATCCCCCACTGTTCCTCTCGTTACTCATCTTTCTATTCTCGCATTTCATTATGCCAGTACTGAAGCACCATCCATAGAAATTAATTTCTGAAAAACCTCTACCACTTTATGATGAGTTCCACCACTCGCGTTTTCTTCCACCATGACTCGAACTTCTGCCATGCGTTGTTCAAGATCCTGAAGAGATAAATGATTAACGGCAACAGCGGTTTCAGCTAAGAGAGAGCACCCCGAAGATGTAATATCTGCAACCCCTCCTAAAAGAGCAAATATTTTTTCTTCTGAGGAAGACATAACCCTAATAACACCTGGAACGAGACTCACCACTAAAGGAGCATGATTAGCCATAATCGTTAAATATCCCGATACTGAAGGCAGAACAACAGACATCACTTTTTCTGAAAAGATAAGTTTTTCAGGTGATACAAGCTCAAACAAGAAAGATTCTGTTCTTTTATTTTCCACGGGAACCCCTTGTTTTTCTAGGACAAACATTCATCACAGAGCACCTTTTATGAAGAAGCTTCTTCAATCAAACGTTTTCCTTTTTCAATTGCTTCATCAATCGAACCAACCATGTAAAAAGCTGCTTCTGGTAAACCATCATAATCACCAGCACACAATCCTTTAAATCCTTCGATAGTCTCTTCTAAAGAAACCAACTTTCCAGGAGCCCCAGTAAAAGCTTCCGCTACATGGAAAGGCTGCGAAAGGAAACGCTCAATTTTACGCGCCCGCGCAACCAACAATTTATCTTCTTCAGACAATTCATCCATACCAAGGATAGCGATAATATCTTGCAAAGATTTATAACGCTGCAAAATAGTCTGAACCTGACAAGCAACAGTATAATGCTCTTCACCCACGATCAATGGATCCAGCATTCGCGAAAAAGAATCGAGTGGATCAACTGCTGGATAAATCCCCTTCTCTGCAATTGAACGGGAAAGAACCGTTGTGGCATCTAAATGCGCAAAAGACGTAGCAGGCGCTGGATCAGTTAAATCATCAGCGGGAACGTAGATAGCTTGAACAGACGTGATAGACCCCGTTTTGGTACTTGTAATACGCTCTTGCAAAGCTCCCATATCCGTTGCCAAGGTTGGTTGATACCCCACAGCAGAAGGAATACGTCCCAACAGAGCTGAAACTTCAGCGCCAGCTTGTGTAAAACGGAAAATATTATCCACAAAGAAAAGCACATCTTGCCCTTCATCACGAAAATTCTCTGCAATTGTCAAGCCTGAAAGTGCTACACGTGCACGTGCCCCTGGTGGCTCATTCATCTGTCCATAAACAAGAGCACATTTTGAACCCACAGTGGACCCATTTTCTCTCGGGTCAACGTTCACACGACTCTCAATCATTTCATAATAGAGATCATTCCCTTCACGTGTACGCTCTCCTACACCGGCGAACACTGAATAACCCCCGTGTGCTTTTGCGATATTGTTGATGAGTTCCATAATTAAAACAGTCTTACCAACACCAGCTCCCCCAAACAAACCAACCTTTCCCCCCTTCGAATAAGGAGCAAGCAAATCAATCACTTTAATTCCAGTAACAAGAATTTCTGATTCGGTTGATTGTTCCACATATTGAGGCGCTTCTTGGTGAATTGAGCGTTTTTTAGTCGCCATAATAAGTCCAGCGTCATCAACAGGTTCCCCAATCACATTCATAATACGACCAAGAGTTGCCTCTCCAACAGGCACACAAATTTGCGCTCCCGTATCATAAACCTTTTGACCACGAACAAGGCCCTCTGTTGTATCCATCGCAATGGTGCGAACTGTATTTTCACCCAAATGTTGAGCAACTTCTAGAACAAGCTTATTGCCCAAATTTTCTGTTTCTAACGCATTAAGAATATGAGGTAATTCTCCTTCAAAATGCACATCAACAACAGCGCCTATCACTTGCCTAATTTCACCAATAGATCCCTTGTGATAAACAGTCTTAGAATCAACATGCGCAAGACTAGAAGAGTCCTTGGTCTTTTTTGCCGATTTTGCTGAGGAAGTCTTTTTTACGCCTAAACGAGCAACTGATTTTTTTTCTTCACCCTTTGCTGTTCTTTTTTTTGACGTTGTTGCTTTCATCATTAATCTTTACCTTCTCACTTTAAAGCGCTTCAGCGCCCGCAATAATTTCAATCAATTCGGTCGTAATCTGCGCCTGACGCTGACGATTATACGTTACCGTCAATTTATTAATCATTTCACCGGCATTCCGTGATGCATTATCCATAGCGCTCATTTTTGCGCCCATTTCACCCGCGACATTTTCAAGCAAAGCACGGAAGATTTGTACAGAGAGATTACGTGCGACAAGCGCATCCACCAGAGAAACTGCATCCGGTTCATAATCATAAACAGCTGCTTGAACACTCCCACCTTTTTTTTCTTTTTTAACACCACCACCCTCATCAGAAAATTCCTTTTGAGCAACGACTGGAATCAAATTGACGGCCTTTGGAGACTGGTTAATAACCGACACAAATTCAGAATAAAAAAGTGTACAAACATCAAACACCTCTTCATTGAAAAGGTCAATAATACGTTGACTTACTTTAACCGCCTCTGCAAAACTGATCTGTTTCACAGAGCGCAAATCAATATGATCAATCATCAAAGCTTTAAAATCACGAAGTAAAATATCCGCTCCCTTTTTTCCAACAGTTAAAATTTTAACTGTCTTACCGAGAGAAAGAAGGCTATTAATGTGTTCACGCGCACGACGAACAATTTGCGTATTAAAAGCCCCACACAAACCACGCTCAGCCGTACATACAACCAAGAGATGCTTATCGTCTCGACCCGTACCACGCATCAAAGCTGGGGAATCCACTGGATCAAGATCAGCAGACACATGCGCTAAAAGAGCAGCCATATGCTGAGCATAAGGCCGTGCAGATTCAGCCGCTTCTTGCGCACGGTGCAACTTTGCTGCTGCAACCATTTGCATAGCTTTGGTAATTTTCTGCGTTGCCTTAACCGAGGCAATACGGTCTCTAAGATCCTTTAGCGATGCCATTCAAGCATTCCACCAATCAATTAAGAAAAATTCTTTGCATAATAATCAAGAACAACAACCATCTGCCTTTTAATTTCATCCGTTATTTGTTTCTGTTCAGCAATCGCCTCTAAGAGCTCCACATGATTATTGCGGAGTAGTGTTAAAAGCCCTTGTTCAAATCGCCCAACATCAGAAACAGCTAATGAATCAAGATAACCATTCACACCAGCAAAAATAACAACAACTTGTTCTTCTACTTTAAGTGGTGAAAATTGTAACTGTTTTAAAAGCTCGGTCAAACATGCACCACGATTTAAAAGATGCTGCGTTGACGCATCTAAATCTGAACCAAATTGCGCAAAAGCGGCCATTTCCCGATATTGCGCTAATTCACCCTTGATAGAACCAGCAACCTGCTTCATTGCCTTAATTTGAGCAGCAGAACCAACACGTGAAACAGAAAGACCAACATTCACTGCAGGACGAATCCCTTGATAGAATAAATTTGTCTCCAGAAAAATCTGACCATCAGTGATCGAAATCACGTTGGTTGGAATATAAGCAGAAACATCATTGGCTTGTGTTTCAATTACTGGCAGTGCCGTTAAAGATCCAGAACCATAATCAGCATTAAGCTTTGCAGCTCGCTCCAAAAGACGAGAATGCAGATAAAAAACATCTCCTGGATAAGCTTCACGACCAGGAGGACGGCGTAACAAAAGAGACATTTGACGATAAGCAACAGCCTGTTTAGAAAGATCATCATAACCGATCAACGCATGTTGACCATTATCACGAAAATATTCTCCCATAGCACAACCAGCGAGAGGAGCAATAAATTGCATCGGAGCAGGATCAGAAGCTGTCGCTGCAACAATAATTGAATAGTCAAGAGCTCCGCGTTCTTCTAAAACTTTAACAAACTGTGCAACCGTTGAACGTTTTTGACCGATTGCCACATAAATACAATATACTCTGTCTTGATCTTCCTCAGTATCATTGTCATGAAAATGCTTCTGATTTAAAAATGTATCGAGCAAAATCGCTGTTTTTCCTGTTTGACGATCACCAATCACCAATTCACGCTGCCCACGTCCAATGGGAATTAAGGCATCAATAACCTTTAATCCAGTTGACATTGGCTCATGCACAGACTGACGTGGGATAATACCAGGAGCCTTAACATCAACACGACGACGCTCCTTCGCTTTAATAGGACCTTTTCCATCAATGGGATTACCGAGTGCATCGACAACACGACCAAGCAAAGCAGGCCCTACAGGAACATCCACAATAGCCCCGAGCCGCTTAACGGTATCGCCCTCATGAATGTCACGATCTGATCCAAAAATCACAATCCCAACATTATCCGTTTCCAAATTCAGCGCCATCCCCTGCACACCATTGGAAAAAGCAACCATTTCTCCTGCCTGGACATTATCCAAACCATAAACGCGAGCAATTCCATCACCCACAGATAAAACCCAACCAACTTCTGAAACTTCAGCTTTTTGGTCAAAGCTTTTGATTTGTTTTTTTAGGATTTTTGAAATTTCAGACGGTCTAATATCCATCAGCTGACCTCTTTTTTCAATGCAAGCTTAAGTGAAGATAATTTTGTTATAAGGGACGCATCAATCTGACATGACCCTAAACGAATGATAAACCCACCAAGAATTGTTGGATCACTGGAAAATTGTAATACAATTTTTCCTTTCACAACATTCTCCAATGCCGTGCGCAACATTTCTTTCTGATCAGCATTTAATGGATATGCAGAAACAACTTGCGCAAAAAACTCTCTCCGGAAAAGAACAATATGACGCTGAAAAGCACGTAAAATACTAGAGAGTGCAAAAAGCCTACGATTAGCTGCGATAACCCCTAAAAAATTGCGAAAAATACGACCTGCCTCTTCATGCGCAAATTCTATAGTTTCACAAAGGACATTTAACGCTTCCTTTTGTTCTTTTTCTGAAAAAAACGGACTGTGCACAAAGTATTTTAAATCCTCATTTTGCTCTAAAATGTTCAATAAAGACGCCACTTCCTTTTCCACATGTTCGACACATCCTGCTTCTTGAACCAAATCAAAAAAAGCTTTTGCATAACGCTGGCTCACGAGCGGCAATGGGACAAGAGAAACTGAATTTGACACGAAATACCGCCTCTTTTCCTTAAGGGATTCTCTGATATTGATCAGAAAAAATGGACCACATATTTCAAATTCTAAAAATCTTTTTTCTTGAAACTCAGAACAAAAAATTTTCCAATCTCTAGCATAGACATAATTGACTCGCAACACCACAAAGTAGTGCTTTTTGAAAATTTTTCGTTAAAATAATTAAAATAGCTTTTCAGTTGATGGATGAGGAACACAATTTTTTTTGAGTCCATTTTTAATCTTGGCTGAGACCTGATTTAAGTTTCTCATATCTCCTTCATGAAAGGTGTCGAACACTGAAGAGGAAATTTCTTGTCCAACTTTGGATAATAAAATATCGATTTTAAAACTTTCATCCATCAAAAGAGCTTTCACAACATCTCCTGAAAGATCCAATATACGTGCCTTTTCCATCAATTTGCGATGATTTTTTAAATGCTGCAAAATTTGTGCTGTCAAAGGTCCGACAACAGCCTTATGATCAATATTCAATAATTTATTAAAGGCCATAATATCTTGCAAAATTATATCATCATAAAAAACCGCGTAGGCGTAAACCAACTGGCGAGCATTTACAACTGGAAAACCACAAAGGGACTGCATTGTTTTTTGTGGAGAAGCAATGATTGGCTGAAAAACTTTTTCCACTTCTCTTATTAAGCGATAAGTAAAAACAAAAACAGTCGCATCGGCACTTTTCATTTCCTTTTTTTCATTATTTTTAATGACATCAGAAACCGATGCGTGCGCTCCTGTCCCAATAAACCAACTCAAAATAAAAAGGATAAATCCCATCTTTTTCAAAACAACTCCCCCTTTAAAACAGTCTTTTAACAAACAAATATCCCTAAACTTTTCAGAGAAAACTTTGCGGATCAATATCAATCTGAACCCGAACCGAACTAGGCTTTTTTGGTGCACGAGATAGAACAACACGAATAAACCCTTGTAAATCAAAAGAGCGCTGCCCATGAAATAATAGGCGAAAACGATAACGCCCCCGCACAAGTGCCAACTGTGCTTCTGCAGGCCCCATTACCGATACACCTTTCATCGATGGTGCAACCTGGCGCAATGCACGGGCATAATTTTCCGCCACTTGGCGTTTTTCCGAAGAAATAATCAAAGCTGCAAGTCGTCCATAAGGAGGCAAAACATCATGTTGGCGTATTGCAATCTCACGCTTATAAAAATCCTCACGCTGTTGTGAAAGCAAAGCTTTTATAACCGGATGATCTGGTTGATATGTTTGCAACAATCCTAAACTTTCTAATCCCATACGCCCTGCACGCCCTGTAACCTGAGACAAAAGTTGAAAGGTACGTTCACTTGCACGTAAATCACCATTGGCAAGCCCTAAATCAGCATCAATCACCCCAACCAAAGACAATCCGGGAAAATGATGCCCCTTAGCAACTAACTGTGTTCCAATAATAATATCCACATCCCCCTTTGCAATTGCTTCTAATTCTCGCCGCAATTGACTGATTCTTCCTTTTAAGTCAGTAGATAAAATAAGCAACCGTGCCTGTGGAAAAAGTCTCTGTGTTTCCTCGGCAATTCTTTCCACCCCTGGCCCACAAGCCACTAAATGATCCAATGTCCCACATTCTGGACACGCTTCTGGAAGAGGTTCATAATAACCACAATGATGACATTTAAGCTGTCCTCGCAAACGATGCTCAACCAACCAACTTGAACAATCCGTACAATGGAAACGATGCCCACACATTCGACAAAGTGTTAAAGGCGCATATCCACGCCGATTGAGAAACAAAAGCGCCTGCTCACCCTTTTCCAAAGTTTTTCTTAAAGCTCGTTCAAGAACAGAAGAAATAAAGCGTCCTTTTTCTACACCCCCTTTACGCATATCAATGACTTGCAAATCCGGCAGTGCTGCTGCTTGAAACCGTGAAGGCAAATGCACCCGCTGATAACGCTTCCATAAAACATTCACTTGACTTTCAATGGAAGGAGTCGCTGATGATAAAATAACAGGACAACGCTCAAAAGATCCGCGCGCCACAGCCATATCCCGCGCATGATAAAAAATACGCTCTTCTTGTTTATAAGCACCATCATGCTCTTCATCAACAACGATTAATCCAAGATCCAGAAAGGGTAAAAAAAGCGCTGAACGCGCTCCTGCAACAACCCGCACCTTTCCTTCTAAAATTTGCCGCCACACACGTTCACGACGACGTGGGGTTAAATCAGAATGCCATTCAGCTGCTGAAGCTCCAAAACGCGCACGAAAACGGTCTAAAAATTGTTGTGTTAAAGCAATTTCTGGCAGTAAAATCAAAACCTGTTTGTTGTCCCTTAGCGCTTGAGCTACCGCTTCAAAATAGACTTCTGTTTTTCCAGATCCCGTAACTCCATCAAGCAAAAAAACCTGAAATTGAGAAGACAAAACACCTTCTCGCAACACATTCGCTGCCGCTTTCTGTGCTCCTTCTAAAACAGGTGGACAAAAATCAGGATCAGGGAGAGCAACCACTGCTTGTGCTGGCACCATAACTTCTTCAAAAACCCCAAGTGATTTTAAAAGATCTACCACGGAAAGCGCAGTTTTGGCCGCATGAGCAAGATCAGAACGATTCCAAATCATTCCATCACGCGCCAAGTCTAAAACGCGCGATCGTGCTGGTGTTAATCGTGCCACGTTCCCTCCACAATAACGCAGTCCCACCATCTTTTCTTCTGGATCTAAAGCTGTCGGTACACGTAAAACTAACCCCGCGATAAGACCGAAAGGCGTCATGGTATACTGACTAACAAAACGCAAAAACGCGATCATCTCAGCTTTTAATGGCGGACAATCAAAAACGTGCGTCACAAAGCGCAATTTATCACGCGTTACAGAAACAGCGGTTATGTTCTTTAAATGATCCTTTTGTTCTTCTTCAAAGATCGACTCACCAACAGCAACCACAAAACCACAAATCTCGCGTCCTGCAACAGGAACACGCACAAAAGAACCAACTTTGACCTCTATATGCGGTTCTACCCCATAGCTATAAGCTTGAAAAACTGGGATCGGCACCACAACCGAAACAATTTTCATTTCTGTCACAATGGACATCACCTTTTCATCAATAGTACTTTGGTTTTATTGTCGCATTTTTCTATTCTTGTACTACCCTATTTTTTCCCTGGTCTGTGCTTTATATAACCAATCCAATAACTATCCCAGAATGAAACAATAAGATAAGAGACTTTTTTCATCAATTTTCTTTCGTCTCAAGACGTTTTGTACCACTTCTCTATCCATCAACCAAATCCTTGCTTTTTCTATAAAGAATAACGCATAACATAGACAAAAAGAACCAATGGAAGTGTTAAAAACAAACTTTTAAAAACCAAGGAGATGTGAAATGAAATTTTTTGTGGATAGTGCTCACAGAGAAGATATCCAAGAATTACAAAATTTAGGATTAGTCGATGGTGTCACAACCAACCCTTCTCTCATTCTCAAATCTGGACGGAATATTCTGGAAACCATCAAAGAGATTTGCGCTCTTGTCAGCGGACCAGTCTCTGCTGAAGTTGTTGCAACTGACTTCGATAATATGATGAAAGAGGCGGCTGTTTTAGCAAAGATTGCCAACAATATTTGCATCAAACTTCCCTTAACACTTGATGGATTAAAAGCTTGTAAAGCCCTCACTGAACAAGGATTAAAAACAAACCTTACCCTTTGTTTTTCGGCCAATCAAGCTTTGTTAGCTGCAAAAGCAGGTGCAACATTTATTTCACCCTTTATCGGAAGAATCGATGACTGTGGATATAATGGTATTGAACTGCTCGATGAAATTCGTACTCTTTATGACCAATATAATTTCAACACTCAAATTTTGGCTGCTTCTATCCGCTCTGTCAATCACGTTAAAGAAGCAGCATTAAGTGGTGCAGATGTTGCAACTGTTCCACCAGCAATCCTAAAAAATCTGATTAAACATCCTCTAACCGACCAGGGCTTACAAACATTTGCGGCGGACTGGGCAAAAACGGGACAAAGCATCGCTTAAAAAGCATTTAAAACCCTACAAATATTATGATTCTTCTTCAAACATCTCAACTGGGATGTTGAAACAAACAAAAATATAAATTGAAGGGATGAGAATAAGATTTTTTGGCTATACCGTGTCCAAAACTTCTTCATATCCTTTTAATTGTGAAAGAATTTGAGCTTTTACAAAGAAGAATTTTTTGCGAGATCTTTTGCAAGCAACATAAAAATGCGTTCAGCTAATTCTTCAGCAACGCGTTTTTGCGCATTTTTTTCAGCTTGCACCGTTGCATATTCTTGACGAAGTCGATCAAAAGAAGCCCTTATTGTTCCTGCCCCTTTCGCAATAAGTTCATTGTTCATAGTCTTTAAAAGATAAGAAGCTCTACTCACAATTGTCCCAACAGAAGGGTGTCCCCTTCCATCCCCTTCCTGGTCATTATCTATATCTATCTCGAAAGATGTTCGTGTAAAAACCGATGTTTGCAATGACAATTGATAAAGAGGTACAGAAGGCTTTCCTCCATGCCCATAGAGAAGAAACAATAAATGATTACGAACCATTTGACTGAAATGATCAGAGGGTTCTTCAATCACAATGGCTGCAAATTTCTCAGAAAGTCCTGTAGAAATCTTTTCTGATGTCCCACCATGCAAAAGAGAAATTGCGGATGTCGATCCCTGTGAAACCTGACGATAAAGTGGTTCAACGGTACATCCACTAAGAAAAGCAAACAAACAAGAAAAAATAGCAACACTCAATCCATTAAATAATGACATTAACAATCCTTTTTGGAACAATAATCATTTTCTTAATAGATTTGCCAGCTAAGTGTGCTTGGACAAAGTCAAGAGCACAAACCGCTTCTTCAATTGCCGCATTATCAGCCACTGCAGCAAGAGTGACAGTCCCTCGTTTTTTGCCATTAATTTGCACTGGTAAAGTAATATATTCCTCAACCGTTAATGCAGAATCATAAGCAGGCCAAGCGCACTGCGACATCAGTGTATTCCCACCCAAAGCAGCATGACATTCTTCTGCTAAATGAGGCATCATAGGAGCGATCATTGCAATGAAAAAATCCATTGCTTGACGCAATGCAGACTTCATCTCATCTTCAGCATTTTCTATATTATTTAAAGAGGAAGCAATCACATTCAATAATTCATAAAGGCGTGCGACAGCTCGATTAAAAGCGAGTTTTTCTAAATCATCTTCTACAGCACAAAGTGTGCGATGGGCTGCTTTGGAAAGCTCCAAAGCAGCTCCTTGCTGTCCTGCACATGACTTTGCTTCCTTTAAAACCGGAGCACTTAAAGCCACTAAACGCCAAACACGCTGCACAAAACGGTGCGCCCCTTCAATTCCAGATTCCGACCAAATGACATCACGCTCAGGAGGAGAATCCGATAACATAAACCAGCGTACAGTATCCGCCCCATAGGAAGCGATAATGTCATCAGGATCAACGACATTCTTTTTTGATTTGGACATTTTTTCAATTGAACCAATCCTTACTTCACTTTGATCGGTCAACTTATAGGCATGACGTTTTCCATCCTTTTCAACAATTGCGACATCCGCTGGCGAAACCCATCCTTTCTCATCTTGATAGGTTTCATGAACAACCATACCCTGCGTAAACAAGCCTTTGAAAGGCTCATCTACCGAAACATAGCCTATCATCTTCATTGCACGTGTGAAAAAACGTGCATATAAAAGATGCAAAATCGCATGTTCAATCCCACCAATATATTGCTGAACAGGTAACCATTGCGCTGCTATTTTCTGGTCTATTGGTTCTTGGGCATGGGGTGTTGTAAAGCGCGCATAATACCAAGAAGAATCAACAAAAGTATCCATTGTATCGGTTTCACGTTTTGCCAACTGACCACAAGAAGGACAAACCACCCTTTGCCATTCATCATGGCGCGCAAGTGGATTACCGGGCTGATCAAAAGTGACATCATCGGGTAACACAACGGGCAAATCATCACGTGGGACAGGCACGACACCACAATCCGTACAATGGATTATAGGAATCGGACAGCCCCAATAACGCTGACGCGAAATTCCCCAATCCCGTAATCGAAATTGCACTGTTTTTTGTGCTTGAGGCTGATCCTTGAGCAACTGTTTCTCAAGCCGTTCAACAACCATTTGAAAAGCTTCTTGCGGTGTCAAACTATCTAAAAAACCTGAATTCATCATCACGCCGTCGCCCATATAAGCTGTTTCAGCAATGACAAACTGCTTAGCGTCACTTTCTTTTGGTACAATTACTGGACGCACAGCAAGATTATATTTTCGAGCAAAATCCAAATCTCTCTGATCATGAGCAGGGCAGCCAAAAATAGCTCCGGTTCCATAATTCATGAGAACAAAATTAGCGATATAAACAGGAAGACGCACCGTCTGATCAAAAGGATGAAGAGCAAAAAGTGGCGTACGAAATCCTTGTTTTTCCACTGTCTCAAATGCCGCTTCTGTGGTACCATGACACTGACAATCTTTAATAAAAGTATCAAGTGTCTTATCTTTTTGCGCTAAAGCTTTTGCAATTGGATGATCAACAGAAAGTGCTAAAAAAGAAGCACCAAAAAGAGTCTCAGGACGTGTTGAATAACAAACAATCTCATCAAATGCATCACAGACATCATCCACTATATTGGTTTTATGCAAAGCCCAACGAATCAGAAGCCCCTGTGATTTGCCAATCCAATTTTTTTGCATAATGCGTACTTTTTCTGGCCACTGATCAAGCGTTTCAAGTCCCGCCAATAAATCATCACTAAAATCACTGATTTTGAAAAACCACTGGGTTAATTCGCGTTGTTCAACCAATGCACCAGAACGCCAACCACGACCATCAACAACCTGTTCATTCGCTAAAACTGTTTGATCAACGGGATCCCAATTAACTTTAGCCACCTGCCGTGCAATAAGCCCCTTCTGATAGAAATCCAGAAATAACATTTGTTGACGATGATAATAGTCGACATCACATGTAGCAAATTCACGGGACCAATCCAAAGAAAAACCCAGTTGCTGCAACTGCTTTCGCATGACCTTGATATTGTCATAGGTCCATACTTTAGGATGGACTTTATTTTGCATGGCAGCATTTTCAGCAGGCATTCCAAAAGCATCCCATCCCATTGGATGTAGCACATGAAATCCCTTTGCCCGCTTATATCGGGCAACAACATCGCCCATAGTATAATTGCGCACATGCCCCATATGAATACGTCCAGAAGGATAAGGGAACATCTCTAAAACATAATATTTTTCATGCTCACCATTATCAGCGACTTGAAAAATTTTCTTTTCATCCCAAATCGCTTGCCATTTTTTTTCCTGTGCACGTGGATTATAGCGTTCGCTTATCATTCCCGTTATACTCTTTATAAAATTAACTTCAAAATTCTTGCAAGATTCACCACGGATTAACTTTATCGTCAACCTTTTCATGAATTATTTTAAAGCTTTTATAAAAAAATTATCTCATTCTTGCATAAAAACAGAAAGCACACCCCTATGAATATACCTCATATTTCCTCTATTGACGCGTGGAAAAACCTTCAACAAGACATTGCCAAAACATGTCATGACTATCATCGCCCCGTGGAGAATATTCAACTCATTGCTGTTTCAAAAACTGTTGCCGCAAACAATATTGTTCCTCTTCTACAAGCAGGCCACTCCCTTTTTGCTGAAAATCGCGTGCAAGAAGCAGCCGAAAAATGGCCTTCCTTACGACAAAAATTCAACACAATCGAACTTCATCTTATTGGTCCCTTACAATCCAACAAAACAGCAGAAGCTGTCAGAATCTTCGATGTGATTCAAACTGTTGATCGAGAAAAAATAGCTAAAAGCCTAGCAGAAGAAATGCACAAGCAAAAAAAGCATCTCCCCTGCTATATCCAAGTCAATATAGGATTAGAACCACAAAAAAGTGGCATTTTTCCACACGAAGTGAAAGCCTTTGTTGCTCAATGCAAAAATAATTATGGGCTTGATATCGTTGGACTGATGGGCATCCCTCCTATTCAAGAAAATCCCGGCCCTTATTTTGCTCTTTTAGCAAAACTTGCAAAAGAAATTGGTCTTTCAAAACTCTCTATGGGCATGTCCAATGACTTTAAAATCGCTCTCCAATTTGGTGCAAATGTTCTTCGTATTGGATCAGCTTTATTTGGTCCCCGCTCCTTTTAATGATTGTCTTTTTTAAGACTTTCCACCTTTTACAAACACACATAAAAAAGCTTTTTTTGATCTTCATTGCATAAAATTAACTATTCAAGCCTATGATTTAAACTAAGTTAAATATAAAATTTTCATTCTTATCAAAGTACTCATGAAAAAGTTGTCCCCAAAATAGAATAACAAGAGAGCCATAGAGCAATCTTTTTGATATCAATAAAATAGGAGGGAAACAATGTCTGAAAAAACTTACCAGATCCAATGTATCTCAAAAATAGCATAACAAGAGAGCAACAGAGCAATCTTTTTGATATCAATAAATGAAGGGGAACAACGTCTGAAAAAACTTATCAGACCCAATGCATCTCAAAAAACAGAAGAACAAGAGAGCCATAGAGCAATCTTTTTGACATCAATAAAATAGGGGGGAAACAATGTCTGAAAAAACTTATCCAGTACCAATGCATCTCAAAAAAAATGCTTTCATTCACTACGAAACCTACCAACAACAGTATCAAGAAAGCATTAACAATCCAGAAGCTTTCTGGGCAAAACATGGTCGCCGTATTGAATGGTTTAAACCCTACACAAAGGCAAAAAACGCTTCATTTAATGACTCTGTATCGATTAAATGGTATGAAGACGGAATTACCAATGTAGCTTATAATTGCATTGATCGTCATTTAAAAAATCACGGTGATCAAATCGCACTTATTTGGGAAAGTGATGATCCCAATATTGATCAAAAAATAACTTATAATTCTCTGTATGAAAAAGTCTGTCGTTTTGCAAACATCTTAAAAAAATACGGTATTAAAAAAGGAGACAGAGTCACCATCTATCTACCAATGATTCCTGAAGCAGCTTACGCTATGCTCGCATGTGCCCGTATTGGAGCTATTCATTCAGTTATCTTTGCTGGTTTTTCTGCTGAAGCGATTGCAGGGCGTCTCATTGATTGTGAATCAACTTTTATCATTACTGCTGATCAAGGTTTACGTGGAGGAAAAACAATTAATTTAAAAGAGAATATTGATCAAGCTATTCATATAGCAGCACGCCACAATGTGCATGTCAACCACGTCATGGTCATACAACGCACAAATGAAAAAATTAACTGGGTTGCAGAACGTGACTTCTGGTACCATGAAGAAGCACTTCAAGCTCCAACTGATTGTCCCCCTGAAAAAATGAATGCAGAAGATCCTCTTTTTATACTCTATACCTCAGGATCAACAGGCAAACCAAAAGGTGTTCTGCATACAACAGGTGGATATCTTGTCTATGTATCGATGACACATCAATATGTTTTTGATTACCATCCCCATGAAATTTATTGGTGTACAGCTGACATTGGCTGGATCACTGGCCACTCTTATTTGGTCTATGGACCTTTATGTAATGGTGCGACTACCTTAATGTTCGAAGGCACACCAACTTTCCCTGATAAAGGGAGATTCTGGGATATTGTCGATAAACACAAAGTCAATACACTCTACACCGCACCAACGGCTATTCGTGCTTTAATGGGCGCAGGAGACTCATATGTCACCCGCTCTCAAAGAACCTCTCTTCGCCTCTTAGGAACAGTAGGCGAACCGATCAATCCAGAAGCATGGGAATGGTTTTATCATACCATTGGAGACAGCCGTTGTCCCATTCTTGACACATGGTGGCAAACAGAAACAGGAGGACATATCATCACTCCTCTCCCCGGAGTAACAACACTCAAACCGGGATCAGCTACACATCCATTCTTTGGCATCCGTTTACAAATCATTGATGCGCAAGGAAATGTTTTGGAAGGAGAAGCAGAAGGAAGCCTTTGTATCGCTGATTCATGGCCTGGTCAAATGCGCACCCTTTATAATAACCATGAGCGCTTTATCCAAACATATTTTTCCACATATAAAGGAAAATATTTTACAGGCGATGGATGTAAACGGGATAGCGATGGCTATTATTGGATTACAGGACGAATTGATGATATACTTAATGTTTCTGGTCACAGACTAGGAACTGCTGAACTTGAATCAGCCCTTGTTTCACACCCTTCTGTTTCAGAAGCAGCTATTGTAGGATATCCTCACTCTATTAAAGGACAAGGAATTTATAGTTTTGTAACCTTAATGGAAGGGATAACATCAAGTGAGGAGTTACACCAAAATCTTATTCAACATGTAAAAAAAGAAATTGGGGCTATTGCAATAATAGATAAACTTCAATTTACTGCCCAATTGCCCAAAACACGATCAGGAAAAATCATGAGACGTATTTTGCGAAAAATTGCTGAAAATGATCTTGATACCCTAGGAGATATTTCAACCCTTGCCGAACCACAAGTCATCGATGATCTTATTGCAAACCGGCAAAATATAGAAAATAATTGAGGTTACCAATAGAACAATAACATTGGAAAAAGAAAGTAAATTAAGTACTTAAGAGAGCATTGTCATCATATTCACTCCAAAAACAGAAGTGGTATTTAAAAGTGATTCGTTTTGAAAATGTTGGTTTGCGCTATGGAATGGGACCCGAAATCCTCCGGGATATTAGCTTTCACATTCCCGAAGGGTCGTTTCAATTTATAACCGGAGCTTCTGGATCAGGAAAAACATCGTTGATGCGTCTTATGTTTCTTGCAATCAAACCAAATCGTGGTCACATTGATTTATTTGGCAATGATACAGCATTACTTAAACGACGAGAGCTTCCCGCTCTACGACGACGTATTGGGGTTGTTTTTCAAGATTTTCGATTGCTTGATCATATGACAACTTATGAAAATGTTGCTCTGCCTTTACGCATCAAAGGACAAGAAGAAGCAACCTATCGCAGTGAAGTGGAAGATCTTTTGCGATGGGTTGGTCTTGGAAATTATATTCATGTTTTACCACCCGTCCTTTCAGGTGGAGAAAAACAAAGAGTAGCGATTGCACGTGCTCTTATTGATCAACCCGAAATTCTTCTTGCAGATGAGCCCACAGGAAATGTTGATCCATCTTTAGCATCGCGCTTACTTCGCTTATTTATTGAATTAAATCGTTTTGGCACAGCTGTCGTCATTGCTACCCACGATATCTCATTGATGGAGCAAGTTTCAGCGCGGCGTTTAATTCTTCACCAGGGACGGATGACAATTTATGAATAAATCTTCCTCCATTTTCTACATTCTAAAACGCATCTTTACAGCTGATAAAGGAAAAAGAACACCTCTTATTCCTAGTAATAATATCTCTGGGCAAGCATTAGTTGCAGTCATTGCTATTATGACATTTCTTTCAAGCTTAACATTAATCAGCGTTGATTTAATACAACGCGCTGCCAATAACTGGAGCAGTCAAATAAGCTATGAAGCAACGATTCAAATCCGTCCAATTGAAAATATTGATATTGAAAAATCTCTCCATGATGCTGTTAAATTAGTGAAAACATTTCAAGGTGTACAAAACGCCAAAATTATTGATCAAAGAGCCACTGAACAATTACTCGAACCATGGCTTGGAACAGGTATATCCCTCAAAGAATTTCCCATTCCCCGACTTATCATTGTCACTTTGAAAGAAAATGAAAAAATTGATTTTCAAGCAATCAGTCACGCTATTAAAACACAAATTCCAGGTGGTCAATTCGATGATCACCGCTTTTGGATGAATCGATTTAGCACTATGACACAAACAACTGTTTTTATTGGTTTTGCAATTCTAGCTCTCATTCTTGGCTCATTAATCCTTACAATTATTTTCGCTACATGTAACGCGCTAGCAGAAAATGCACATATCATTAATGTCTTATATTTTCTGGGTACTGAAACCGTCTTCATTGCCCAACAGTTTGATTGGCATTTTTTTAAAACTGCATTCCGCGGTGCATTATATGGCGGTGTGATCAGTATACTACTCTTTAATGTTTTTCTTTTTTGGACAAATTACAATTTAGGTTTAGAAAAAACGCGTCAAATTATCGCTTTATTTGGGCACTTTTCCATTAGTTTGACCACCTATGGAAAAATTTTCATTCTTATTCTTTGTGTTGCTATCATCACAGCGCTTACCAATCGAATTACGATTCTCGCACAACTTAAAAAAATCGATCAATGCGACAACGGCTTATTTTAATTTTATGACCCACAATACTCCTGATCCCAATTTTTCGCATAACAATTTTGCCCATGATAGACCGCAAAATTCTCTTCTTAAATACAGAATAGATGTTACGAGAAAACGTAAACGATTTTTTTACTATTTGCCACCAACAGCATTCTTTATTTTGATCATCATTCTCATTTTTTGTTTTACTTTTGTTGCCTTTACTGAAAAAGTTGGGCAGCTTACTCCTCCACAGCCTTTACCGAAAGCTGATGCTATTATTGTCCTTACAGGAGGAAAAAACAGAATAGAAACAGGATTAAAGCTTTTACAAAAAAAGCTTGGTTCGCGACTCTTAATCAGCGGAGTGAACACAACAACACATCCCAACAGACTGATCCGTATCATGAACATCAATCCTCGACTCTTTTCCTGTTGTGTTGACATTGATCATCAAGCAGTCAACACTCAAGGAAACGCTAAAGAAAGTGCTCATTGGATCAAAAAGCATCGCTATAAAACACTTTATATCGTTACTCACGATTATCATATGATCCGTTCTTTACTTGAGTTTAAATATTTAATGCCTGACGTCAATTTTATTGCCTATCCGATAAAACAAAATGTTGCGGATAACTGGATAAAACAAGCCAATCAAATACGTCTTCTTGCCCTTGAATATATCAAAAGCATCAGTGTAAAAATAAGAATCATATTGTCTTCTTTGTAAAAAAATTTTCAACTGTCTTTTCACTTTAGACAATCAATCCTTTTTTCATATTTCCCTGCATCATAGATATTTTTAACTCTTAACATTCCAAAAACAACTCAACAATCTTATAAACAAGACCATCCTTTGCTCTTACAATTACGAAAAGAGTCATCATCCTCTTGAATGAAGTTTCTCAATCCCGTGCAAGAGCAACGACAGGATCAAGCCGTGAAGCTTTTCGTGCTGGAAAAAAACCAAAGCCTACCCCAATAAAGGCTGCAAAGAGAACAGCTATTATGATTGAACGAACAGTATAAATCAATTGTATAGGAGAATTTCCCAACATAAATATCCCCCCAATAGCAAGTCCAAAGAGAACCCCTAAACTTCCACCAATCAAACAAACCAAAATTGATTCAATTAAAAATTGTTGCAAAATATCACTCTGACGTGCACCAATCGCCATACGTACCCCAATTTCATTAATCCGCTCAGAAACAGTAACAAGCATAATATTCATGACTCCAATTCCGCCCACAATGAGTGAAATTGCTGCAATTGAAGTCACTAAAAGCGTTAAAATATCTGTACTATTCACAATTTTTTTGCGAAACTCTTCCGAATTTTTAATAAAAAAATCTTCTTGCCCATGCCGCATAATTAACAAACGCCGAATCATAGTTTCTGCTAAATGTGAATCAACGTTATCAGCAATTTTAAGAATAATAGCACGAACATCTGTTCTACCAAGAAAGCGCATTTGTACTGCCGTATAAGGCAAATAAATCTGTATTGTATCTGAAACACCGCTATTGTTTTGTGAATCCACAACACCAATGATACGAGCTGGCACATTCCCCACACGTATAATTTTTCCAATAGGATTTTCTTGACTATGGGGAAAAAGAACAGAAAGCGCCTCTTTTTCTATGATCAAATCAACAGCCCGATCACGCACACTTGATTGATCAAATAACCTTCCTTGAATGACTTTCAGCCCCTGTATTTCAAAAAATTGTTCTCCTACACCAACAACAATAGCCTTTGTTTCAATTGCATTATAATACACCATCGAGCTTACCGAAATCTGAGACGTAACACCAGCAACATAAGGCAATTCAGACAGTGCTTCTGCATCTGCCTCCACTAAACTGGTTATTTTTCCCGATTGTGGATCAGAAAAGCTTTTACCTGGCATAATTGTCAAAGTATTGGTCCCGAAACTCTTTAAATTTTCAAGAATCTTTTTCTGGGTACCATTTCCCAAAGCAATCATCGCAACAACTGAAGAAATACCGATAATCATCCCAAGCATTGTTAAAAAAGTCCGCATTCGATGGGCATTCATGGCCAATAAAGCCATAACAAACGCTTCACCAAAACGTCCCATAAAAGCGCGGAAAATTCCCAACTGTTGAGTACTTTTGAAATTACCTTCTTTTTGAAAAGAGTGTTCTTTATTAGGTGTTTTGTTAATTTTTGAAACAGTATCAGAAATAATCTCCCCATCACTGATCTCAATAATACGATCTGCCCTTTCGGCGACCTGCATATCATGCGTTACAATGATAATAGTCCGTCCCTCTTGATGAAGCTCATCTAAAATATGCAAAACTTCTTGACCACTTTTTTTGTCTAAAGCACCGGTTGGTTCATCTGCAAGAATAATATCAGCATCATTCATTAAAGCACGAGCAATTGAAACACGTTGCTGCTGCCCTCCTGAGAGCTGATTGGGATAATGGCCCATCCGATCACGCATTCCTAAACGTGTTAAAAGGCTCTGTGCACGTTGTTTTCTTATTTCTACTGAACATCCTGCATAAATAGCCGGAATTTCAACATTTCCAAGAGCCGTTAATTCTTTGAGCAAATGATAACGCTGGAAAATAAAACCAAAATGATTGCGTCGCAAAGCTGATAAATCATCTGCTGAAAGCAAAGCCGTATCTTTACCAGCAATCCAATAGCACCCTGAACTTTGTCGATCCAGACAGCCTAAAATATTCATGAGCGTAGATTTTCCTGAACCTGATGCTCCTACAATTGCAACCATCTCGCCACGCTTAATGGTTAAATTAATGTTTTTTAAAACACGGATCAATGTCTCACCTGCACGAAATTCGCGGACGACATCTTCCAAGACAAGAACAGTATCCTTCGATTCTGTTATCATGTTTTAAGCCCTATTTTCACTCTGTAAATTAGAAGATACGAGCAATCCATCTCGTGCACCAACCACCACCACATCCCCCTCATTAAGTCCAGAAACAATCTCAGCCATCACTTTATTATTGAGTCCGACTGTTACTTGTTTTGTAATCACTTTATCGCGACCAACCAAAAGCTGCACCCATGCTTTACGCTCTTTTGTCTCATTGCGCAAAGCATCACTTGGAACCAACAAGACATTTCGAGCACGCCCTAATATAATATGCACTTGAGCGGTCATATAAGTGCGCAAAAAACGATCTTTATTGTTAACATGCACAAGCCCATTATAATAGATAGCTGATGACGCTAAAGAGCTCGATCCCGACATGTTAGGATTAATACTAATATCGCTACGAATATCTTCAGGAGCAGGTTCTATTGTCTCTAATGATCCCTCATAACGACGTTTTGCGTCTCCTAAAATGGTGAAATAAAGATCTTGTCCTGCATGAACTTTTAAAATATCCGCTTCTGAAATTTGCGCCTTAATTGTCATTTTCGTCAAATCTCCTAAAATAACAATTGTCGGTGCTGACTGAGTTGCATTAATATTTTGTCCTTCTTCGACAACGGTTGCTAAAACTGTTCCTGAAGAAGGCGCTGTTATCTTCGTATAGCTTAAATTCACTTCTGCACTTCTCACATCAATTTGTGCTTGCACAATCTGTTCCTGAAGTTGAGCAATTTGAGCTTCACGTATTTTGACTTGCGTGACTGCATCATCAAAATTAGCACGTGAAACTGCTCGTGCTTCAATCAGTTTATTTTGACGCTCTAAATTTTGTTTTGCCAAAGTGAGATAAGCTTCATGCTCTTTTAAACTCGCATAATAATAGGACAAGACTGCTTTTTTTCTTTTCAGATCATTTTCCTGATCCGTAGGGTCAATCTCTGCTATAAGATCTCCTTCTTCTACAAAATCTCCTGATGAAACACGGACAGAAACCACACGCCCTGTTGCACGCGCACCAACAGCCACCAATCGATAAGGACGCACAATTCCAGAAGCTAAAACCGTTTCTTCAATATCACCACGCGTAACCACTGCTGTCATATAATTTGGTGTATTTTTACTCCCAAATAAAACAAAGAGCATCTTAAAGGCAAAGATGATAATAACCACACTGCAAAATAAAAAAAGCTTTTTGCGTTTTATGGTTGCATATTTTTCCATAAGATATTTCATCATTGTTTCGCCCTCACATGTGAACTAGTAATCTTATCAACGACCTCTGGACGAGATACATTAACGACACCATTCCATCCTCCTCCTAATGCCTTCATCAATGCGATATAATGCTTTGCCAAAGTGATAGAGCTATCACTCAATGACATTTGCGAAGAATAGTAGGAACGATAAGCATTGAGTAATTCGAGAAAGCTGGTATTACCACTTTCAAAAAGGTCTTGCGAAAGCTTCAATGAATGTGAATAAGCTGCATTTGCAGCCAATAACTTTTTAAAACGCTGTTGTTCTTTGTACAATCGCACCAATGCATTCTCTACTTCTTCTAAAGCTCCTAACACTGCCGCTCGATAAGCAATAAAAGCTTGATCACGCTGAGCACGCGCTACAGCAATCGAGGCAACCACTTGTCCTCCATTAAAAAAAGGAAAGCGAATATTTGGTCCAAAGGACCAACCAATCGTCGAACCTTTTGCTAATTGACCCACGGATTCTGCTGTTGTAGAAATATTACCTGTTAAGCTTAATGAAGGGTAACGTTCTGCTTCGCGTTGACCAATTCGCGCTGTCGCTTGAGCATATTGACGCTCAGCACGTCGTAAATCTGGACGTGTCAACAAAATATCAGCAGGAATTCCCACAGAGATTGGCCATTTTGGTTTTGGAATCTGTTTCTTTTTAGCGCTTTTTTGCAAAAAATCCTGTAATGCTATAGGCACACGCCCAGTTAAAACAGAAAGACGATGAATACTCATCGATAAATTCACTTCCATCTGTAAAATATCGGCCTCTGTATTGATCATTTGTGCTCGTGCATTTGAATTATCCAGCTCTGAGATGTCCCCAGCTTTCAATTTAGCCTCTATTAATTGCGCTGTTTTTCGCTGCGACGCAGCAATAGAGCGCGCAATCGACAGTTTTTGTTGCCAACCACGCATTTCAACATAATTCGTTGCGATATCTCCTAAAAGAGTAACCATTGTAGCCCGCAGATCCTCTACCGCCGCATCAAGGCCATAACGTGCTGCTTCAACTGCTCTTTTATGTCCCCCAAACAGATCAAGCTCCCAACTTGCATCAAAACCACCACGATATTGACTCAAAGAAGTATCAGACTGACTAGAACCATGAGTGCCGACAATGGAACTTGAAATACTTGGCGAAAGATGTCCAATCGATTGCCCTAAACTAGCCCGCGCTTCACGAACCCGCGCTTTCGCAACCGCAATACTATTATTTGCAGCGATTGCATCATGAATCAACGCATCTAAAATCGGATCATTAAAATTTCGCCACCAACCCGCAAGTGTAGCGGAATGTTCAAGAGTTTGTACAGAAGAATGTTGCCCCCAAATTGCTGGAACAGAAAAAGATGTTTTACGATAATCGGGGCCAACAACACACCCTGGTAGAACAAAAAAAAACAGACAAAAAGGATGCAAAAACCCTTTTGATAGAATCTGTTTTAAATGACTGATCCCCATCCATTCCTCTGCATTCTTCGAGAATTAATCCATTCCTTTTCTTCATTCAATGCTTATTTTAAATTGCCTGAAAAATCAAATAAAGTTTGTACTGGGACATGATCTGAAGGCTGAGGCCATCCCCGTGTATCACGAAAAATTGCAAGTTCTTTAACGAAAGGCACTAAATTTGGTGAAGACCAAATATGGTCAAGCCGTCGACCGCGATCAGAAAGTGCCCAATCACGTGCACGATAACTCCACCAGGTATAAAGTTTAGTAGGAATTGGAAATTTCATCCGCATCAAATCAACCCATCCACCTTCACAACATAAAGCTTGTAAACGCTCTGTCTCAATCGGCGTATGGCTAACAACCTTCAATAATTGCTTATGAGACCAAACATCCTCTGGCAAAGGAGCAATATTAAGATCACCTAACAAAAGAGACTCTAAACCATCTCCCTGATCCGCACGGATAGAAGACATTTCTTCTAAAAAATCGAGTTTATGACGAAATTTTTCATTTTTGTTTACATCAGGTTCATCACCACCAGCAGGAACATAAAAATTATGAATCCGAATTTTTCTCCCATGAAGTTCAATAACAACTGAAAGGTGACGACAATCTTCTTTTTGACAAAAGAAACACCTTTCAACACTAATAAAAGGCAAACGAGAAATAATCGCCACGCCATGATAAGATTTTTGACCACTCAATGCGATATGCTGATAACCTGCTGCTTCAAAAAATTGACGTGGAAATAAATCATCTGGACATTTTATTTCTTGTAAGCATAACATATCTACAGAAAAAATATCTAAATACTGAAGAACCTGGGAAAGGCGCAAACGAATAGAATTAATATTCCAAGTAGCAATATGAAAAAGCATTAATTGTTATTCCGACTTTGTAGCGTCACAGTATTTTTATGGGGAATGACGAACATATCATCAGAAAATCTAACGTTTGTACGCACATTCATGATTTTAACAGTTGTTTCTAAATTTTGTTGATCAAGAATTGCCCATTGTCGCAACGCATAACTTTGAGAATCAAAGATCATCTTTATTTGCCCTTTTCCAATTGTTTTATCCCGTAAAACAATCATGATTGTTTTCGGATCCTCTCGAAATGCTAACAAATTTTCTGACGATAAATGAATCACATTCCCTAATAAAAATTTCATTGGTGTTTGAGACAACTGGTAAAAGCTCCATGTATTTAAAGCCCGATTGTTAACCCCTACAGATTTACCATCTGAAATAACCTGCAATGGCACGCCTTTGTAACTAAAACGAATTTTCCCTGGACGCTCTAAATAAAATGTTCCTTTTGTCATTTTTCCCTTTGGATTAAATTGAATAAAATCCCCTGTCATCACTTTGATCGCCGCAAAATGATTAATAATATTCTGAGCCCGAGCAAACTGCTTTGCTGACTGCGAAAAAGCAGGACTACTCAACAGAAAAAATAACAAAATAAGACTAAACGTTCTTCTTAACGTAAAAAAATACACCCTCATACATCATGCTCCTCATGTGCTCACCATACATACTCTATTGATTTTTATATAAGCAATAGATGATAAGAACTTTCTAAAAATATGTTTTAAAAAACTTTATTTAAAAGGGTTCTTCTGAAGCAGGCACCAAAATTTCTCGTTTTCCTGCATGGTTAGCTGGGCTAATAATTCCTTCTTCTTCCATCCTCTCAATTAATGAAGCAGCACGATTATAGCCAATACCCAAACGGCGCTGAATATAAGAAGTTGAAGCTTTACGATCACGCAGAACCACCATCACAGCCTTTCTATAAGGCTCATCTTCTAAGGAAGAAACAGATGAAACACCACTTTCACGATCTGCAACTTCTTGTGTAATAGTCTCCAAATAATCAGGCATTGCTTGGTCTTTCAGGTGCGCAACAACCTGTTCAACTTCATCATCTGCAACAAAAGCTCCATGAATACGTTGAATACGTCCTCCTCCCATCATGAACAGCATATCCCCTTGCCCTAATAATTGTTCAGCTCCTTGTTCCCCCAAAATTGTCCGACTATCAATTTTTGAACTTACAGCAAAAGAAATGCGTGTAGGAAAATTTGCTTTAATTGTTCCTGTAATAACATCGACTGAAGGACGTTGTGTTGCCATAATAACATGAATACCAGCAGCACGTGCCATTTGCGCTAAACGTTGAACAGCGCCTTCAATCTCCTTACCAGCAACCATCATGAGATCTGCCATTTCATCAATAATAACAACAATATAAGGTAAAGGATTTAAATCGAGGGTCTCTGTTTCATATAAGGGCTCACCGGTCTTGTGATCAAATCCAACTTGAACCGTCCGTGTTAATACTTCACCCTGTTTTTTTGCTTCTTTTAAGCGAGCATTAAATCCATCAATATTGCGAACATTGACTTTTGACATTTTGCTGTAGCGCTCTTCCATTTCACGAACAGCCCATTTAAGAGCAATGACTGCTTTTTTAGGATCTGTCACCACGGGCGTCAATAAATGAGGAATGCCGTCATAAATCGAAAGCTCGAGCATTTTAGGATCAACCATGATTAAGCGACATTGTTCAGGTGTTAAGCGATAAAGAAGAGACAAAATCATTGTATTAATAGCAACAGATTTACCTGATCCCGTCGTGCCTGCCACTAAAAGATGAGGCATCTTCGTTAAATCTGCAACAATTGTTTCACCGCCTATGGTTTTACCCAAAGCAAGCCCTAATCTTGCTTCAGTCCCAAAAAATTCCCGCGCCTGTAAAATTTCTCGCAAATAGACTATTTCACGAGATGCATTGGGTAATTCTATTCCAATAACATTCCGTCCTGGAACAACAGCAACACGCGCTGAAATAGAACGCATAGAGCGAGCAATATCATCTGCTAGCCCAATAATACGAGAAGATTTAATACCAGCAGCCGGCTCAAATTCATACAAGGTTACAACTGGACCAGGACGTGCATCAATAATTTCTCCCTTAACCCCAAAATCTAATAAAATATTTTTCAGTTCCTGAGAATTGGCTCTTAAAGTAGCAGGGGAAAGACGCATATTTTTTACTGCTGATGAAGGAATAGCAAGATAATCTAGCCGTGGAAGAGTAAAACGATATTTTGAACGCGCTTTTGAAGTCTTTACCACGAAGTTATCAGAAGCAGAAAGAGCTGTATTTTGGAAATCCTGAAATTCTGTTTTTTCATCAAAAAAAACCGGCTCAATTCGATCAAATGAATTTTCTATTTTTCTAAACCACCTCATAAACGAAAAAAAACGCTCAAAACGGGCTTGTAAAAAATAAAGAAAATGCAAAACTGCTCCAAAAGCTGTAGAGAAGAAACCACTATGGAGTTCATTATGAGAATATTCTTCATTTTCTAATGTCTCAAAAACTGGATCCACACGAACTGATTCGCTTTCACTTGTATCGGTCTGACGTCGCCACACTACATTGCCAGCAAAAATAGCCACTACAAAACTGGCAAATGCCAAAGCAATACCCCACAACACACTCTCTATAGATGAAGAAAAAGAAAATAAAAAAGAAATAACATTTAAAATCTTATCTCCCCAAACTCCTCCAAAACCAATCGGCAATGGCCAATTTGTAAAAGATGCAAAAGGGGTCATTAAAGCAAATGCAGTTGTAAACGAAATTATTGAAACCAACCATAAAAAAAGACGAAACAGAAAATTATGAATTCTTTTTTGTGCAAGTAACAAAAGTGACCAAAAGAATGGAGGCAACAAAATACCAAGACTTGCCAAACCAAAAAGTTGCATAGCAAGATCTGAAAAAACTGCACCAGGCCATCCCATAAGATTTGTGATCTCATTAGAACTAGCATAAGTCAATGATGGATCTACAAAATTCCATGTTGCTAAAGCTAAGATACAAAAAATCAAAAGCCCTAGAAGACCAAACCCAATCAAAACCCCTATTTGTTGCAAAAACATTTCAATAAAATGCGAATTTCGATATTCTGGTTTTTTGGGCAAATCATAAAGAGAGGAACCCCGATGCATTCATCAATCCCGAACGTAAGATTCTTAAAGCAAGAATTATATCTAAAATTTGTAACATAAAAAATATTAATACAGTTTTAACCAATATAATAACAACAATTTCTCTTTAAGACTGCACAAAAAATGATAATAAGATCAATATCCATATCATTTAAGATGAAATAACTGCCAAAAGTGAAAGAAACAACGTGACTTCTTACACCGATCAAACAATAAAACAATGTGACCTTCTTATTGCAGGCGGTGGAGTTGTTGGCTTGACTCTTGCTGTAGCTCTCAAACAGGCTGCCCCTGAACTGAAAATAAATGTTGTGGATGCCACTTCCCAAAGCAGCACATCTCCCAAAAATACACAAGCATTTGCTCTTTCTGCCGCTTCTATTCGTATGCTTGAACAACTACAGTGCTGGAAACATATCAAACCTTACGCTCAACCTATCCATTCAATAACCATCACTGACGCACGTCTCAATGATCCAATCAAACCAATTTTTTTAACCTTTGAAAGAGATATAACACCCAAAGAACCCTTTGCAAGTATGGTTGAAAATAAAAGGCTCATCAGTGCATTAAAAAAACGTGCAAAAGATTTGCATATCTCTTTTATCGAAAAAACCACTGTCGTTCATTTTCATCAAGAGAAGCAACATACAACCGTTACCTTAAGTAATAAAGAAACTTGGCAAACAAAATTGCTGGTTGCAGCGAATGGAGCACACTCTATATTACGAGAAAAAGCCGATCTTAAAAGCTTTGCTCATTTTTATCCACAAACAGCAATCACATGCATTATCGAACATGAAAAAGCCCACCATGGCCGAGCAATTCAACATTTCTTCCCTGCTGGACCTTTTGCTCTCCTGCCTCTCAAAGGCAACCGATTAGCTATCGTATGGAATGAAAAACATCACACCGCCCAATCTTATCTTAAAGCAGACGCTTTAATTTTTGAAGCAGAGATAGAAAAACGTATTGGTCATCAATTTGGAAAACTTTCTTGGAATGGTGAACGCCAAGCATTTCCCCTCGTTCTTTCCTTAACAAATCAATGCATCAAACCTCGTTTTGCTCTCATAGGAGATGCCGCCCACACAGTCCACCCTATTGCAGGACAAGGCCTTAATCTAGGACTCCGTGATAGTGCCGCTTTAGCTGAAGTCATCATCGAAACAGCACGATTGGGCCTCGATATCGGATCAATGACAGCTCTCGAACGCTATCAAAGTTGGCGACGTTTTGAAACTGTACGAATGTCTCTTAGTAATGATTGGCTCAACAGACTTTTTTCGAATGATATCTTACTCCTACGCCTCTTTCGCGATGTTGGCCTTGGACTTATTAATCAAATGCCAAAAATAAAAAAATATCTTATGCAAGAAGCTTCTGGACTCACCTCCAACGCACCACGCCTTCTCCGTGGACTTCCACTCTAACAACGAAAATAAACGCCTTCAATCTCCTGTATATCAACAACAAATAAGGAGTGATATAATAACACTCTCCTGCAAGCAACTATAACCACTCTGCAAAAAGTAAACATACAGAAAAGACTTTATACTTAAGCCGCGTCTACTTCATTTACCTTCAAAATACACATATACGAACCGCCAATGAGCCTGTACTTATTTTCTATTTTAGCTGGTAAATTTTCAAAGACGTCGTTCAACCATAAGCTTTTTAATTTCAGCAATCGCCTTAGCTGGATTTAAACCTTTCGGACAAGTTTGCGCACAATTCATAATCGTGTGGCACCGATAAAGCCGAAAAGGATCTTCTAAATTATCAAGGCGCTCACCGCTCATTTCATCACGAGAATCAACAATCCAGCGATAAGCCTGGAGTAAAACAGCAGGCCCCAAATAACGATCACCATTCCACCAATAACTTGGGCACGACGTTTGACAGCATGCACAAAGGATACACTCATAAAGACCATCAATTTTCTGACGATCAGAATAGCTTTGTAACCATTCTTTTGCAGGCTTAGGAGAAACAGTTTTCAGCCAAGGCTCAATAGCGCGATGTTGCGCATAAAAACGCTTTAAATCAGGAACCAAATCTTTTACAATAGGCATAGAAGGAAGTGGATACACTTTAATTGGATGTTTTACATCATCCATTCCTTTAGTACAAGCCAATGTATTGGTGCCATCAATATTCATCGCACATGAACCACAAATGCCCTCACGGCATGACCGACGAAGTGTTAAAGTTGGATCAATATGATTTTTAATAAATAAAAGCCCATCAAGAATCATCGGGCCACACAGTGAACGATCCACGTAATAAGTATCAAGATGCGGATTCTTCTCATCATCAGGTGACCAACGATAAATATGAAATTCTGTTAAATGCGTAGCACCTTCAGGTTTAGGCCAAACTTTTCCAGCTTTAACTTGAGAATTTTTGGGAAGCCTAATTTGTACCATAACTCACTTTCCCCTTAATAAACACGCTTTTTAGGCATAATACGCTTTAAATCTATACCACCATCCTCTTCAAACGTTAATGGATCAACATGAACAGGACGATACGATAATGTCACCTTTCCATCTTGAGACAGATGCGAAAGTGTATGACGACGCCAATTTTTATCATCACGCTCTGGATAATCTTCTCGTGCATGAGCACCACGACTTTCCAAACGAGCAGCTGCAGAATAAACAGTCGTAATTGCATTCGCCATCAAATTTTCAAGCTCTAATGTTTCTACCAAATTAGAATTCCAAATAAGTGAGCGATCTGTTACTTTAAGGTCAGAAAGTTCATCCCAAATTTTACTGATCCGTTGACATCCTTGTTCTAAAGAATCTGCTGTACGGAATACCGCAGCATCCTCTTGCATCGCACGCTGCATTTTTTCACGCAGCATAGCTGTTGGAACCTGCCCTTGAGCAAAACGTAAACGGTCAAAACGTGCCATAATTGCATCAACTGCGGCTTCATTAAGCGCTGGGATTTCTGCATCGCGATCTATGACTTCTCCTGCACGAATTGCAGCAGCACGTCCAAAAACGACTAAATCAATCAATGAATTTGATCCCAAACGATTAGCCCCATGAACAGATGCACATCCTGCCTCACCCACAGCCATCAAACCTGGTTGAACACGATCAGGAGAATCAAGGGTTGGATTTAAAACTTCTCCATAATAATTGGTAGGAATACCACCCATATTATAATGAACTGTTGGCAAAACAGGAATTGGCTCTTTGGTCAAATCAACCCCTGCAAAAATTCGAGCTGATTCAGAAATCCCGGGTAAACGCTCATGCAATATAGCTGGATCGATATGATTAAGGACTAAATGAATATGATCTTTTTTCGCACCAACACCACGCCCTTCCCGAATTTCAAGTGTGATACAACGTGAAACCAAATCGCGCGACGCCAAATCCTTAAAAGATGGTGCATAACGTTCCATAAAGCGCTCACCTTCAGAATTCACTAAATAGCCACCTTCACCACGTGCACCTTCTGTAATTAAGCAACCAGAACCATAAATCCCCGTAGGATGAAATTGAACAAATTCCATATCCTGAAGCGGTAACCCAGCCCGAGCAATCATCCCGCCACCATCACCTGTACATGTATGCGCTGATGTTGCTGAAAAATAAGCCCGCCCATAACCGCCAGTGGCAAGAACAACCATCTTCGCAGAAAAACGATGAATTGTACCATCATCAAGATTCCAAGCGACAACACCTGTACACACACCATCTGTCATGATCAAATCAAGGGCAAAATATTCAACAAAAAACTGCGCATTATGCTTAAGGCTTTGCCCATAAAGCGTATGCAAAATTGCATGGCCAGTACGATCAGCTGCAGCACAAGTACGTTGAACTGGTGGACCTTCACCAAACTCTGTGGTATGACCACCAAAAGGACGTTGATAAATTTTCCCTTCTTGTGTACGCGAAAAAGGAACCCCATAATGTTCTAATTCATAAACAGCTGCCGGTGCATTTCGCACTAAATATTCCATAGCATCGGTATCGCCAAGCCAATCAGATCCTTTCACCGTATCATATAAATGCCATTGCCAATTATCAGGCCCCATATTCGACAAGGATGCCGCAATGCCGCCTTGCGCTGCAACTGTATGTGATCGCGTTGGAAAAACTTTTGTAATACATGCTGTTCTTAATCCTTGCTCAGCCATACCAAGGGTCGCACGTAAACCAGCTCCCCCAGCACCAACAACCACAACATCAAATTTATGATCGACATAGTTATAGGCAGCACGCCCCACTCTAGCACCTAGAGATGATATTGCTCTCACCATATTTTCAAGCCCCTAATGCGATTTTCAAAAGAGCAAACATCATTATACTGCCCAGAATAAAACAAAATAAAATATTCAATACAAAAAAGAATATTCGCATACCTTCATGTGGAATATAATCTTCAATAACGACCTGCATCCCCAATTTCATGTAATAAAGACTTGAAAAAATCATCAACCCCATCCAAACTGTAACCATAGGATGGGAAAGTCTCGCATGAACAACACTGTAATCTTTTCCCACGCATGACATAACGAGAATAATAAAAAGTGTCCAAAGAAGCACATTAGCAAAACTGACCAGATTCTCTAACCAAAAATGCTCTGTTCCTGTATGCGCACTGCCGAAGCCACGTACTTTTCCAAGTTCTGTTCGCAAATCTTTTTTCATTTTTTCTACCCCTGGCTAAACAACGCCGTACCCAATGACCCAAAGTGCAATCGTGACAATAAGAGAAATAAAAACTGTAGCCCAAGCAGTTGAGGTCGCTTTTTCTTTTGCTAAATAACGAGGATTCAGATTCCAAACAATATGGCGAACACATCCAACGATATGATGAACTCCAGCTAATGTATAAAAAAACAAAAAACAAAGCCCAGGAAAAGATCCATAAATCTTGTTAACCATTTTAAATGTATCAGCACCACAAGCAATTGAAACTAACCAAAGAGCCAAAAAACACATTCCAAAATAAAGCACTATACCAGTAATACGATGTGCTATCGAAATTGCCATAGTAATTGACCAGCGATAAACGCTTAAGTGAGGAGAACGAGGGCGATCTTTTGTTGTGGTTGTCTCTATCATAAAACATCCTGACCTGGCTTTCACTGCAACCTTATCATTACGAGAAAATCCACGCAAAGTGATTCAGTGCACAATCATTTCAACTTGTTCAGTCCTAAGGGACTAACATTACAGGCCGGTTATTAAAATGACGGATTAAAGGTCGCGCATAAAAAAACCGATTTGTTATATAGCCATAGACCATAAAACTTCCTCTGTTTAGTACAATTTTATCTTCACGTCAAAGGTTTAACATTATTTCTTAAATATAAACATATTTTTTACATATCTTTCACTCTACTTTTCCTTAAGATCAGCGGATCTATTCTATAATGATTATGACTCTTTATAAAAAAGATAGTGTTAATTTTTTAAGTTTTATGACAAATCAGCCGTTCTTTATAATTCAATCTTGAACATTTACACCTCTACCAACTTCATTGCGTGAAAACTTATAAGATCCTTCACTTACTATATGCATCATACACTCTTCTAAAGAGCTTAAGTTTAAATAACCGTCGCCGAAAATATCAAAATTTTTCCTATCCTAAGATACTCTCTCATCAAAAATTCTATTCTCACAAAATATATTCTTCTGTAAATGTTCTTTATTCATGAGAAAAATTAATAATAAAAAACAAAAGAGACATTAAAAATTTTATTATAATTCTTTTAAAAATGGATATTTTATTCCTTTTTTGTTTTAATTATTACAATAAAAAAGCAGCCTTAAAGCTGCATTTTTTAATAAATCTCATTCATATAATTTATTGAGTAATTCATTCTGAGACATTTGTAACATTGTCTACAACAGCGCTCTCTTCTGTTTCTTTTGCACTTTTTGCATCTTTTTTATGGTACTCTCTCTTTTCAGCAATACGTGCTGCTTTTCCTCTGAGACCACGTAGGTAGTAAAGCTTCGCACGACGAACTTTACCCCGACGAACAAGCTCAACCCCTTCAATTAGAGGGGAATAAACTGGAAACACACGCTCAACCCCTTCGCCATAAGAAATTTTACGGACTGTAAAAGTTTCATTTACACCACCCCCTGAACGAGCGATACAAATCCCTTCATAGGCCTGAATACGCGTTCGTGTACCTTCTGTCACACGAACCATCACACGCACTGTATCACCAACCTGAAATACAGGCAGTTGACGTTTTGCTTCAATTTTTGCGCACTGTTCAGCCTCAAGCTGTGCTATAATGTTCATCTTTTTATCCTTCGCGTTCTTTTCGAACAGTTAGAGCGCTTAAAACTCTCACCAAAAAAATTTTAAATACTCTTTAGGCTACATTGAATATAGAAAGCGAATACACCATCTTTTAATTTTGGGATACACACTTAAAATTTAGAATATACAGAAAATTTCTTTGAAGAAAACTACGCTAACAGTATATTATTTTTTGAGATGAATCAAGCTTTCTAATGTTTTTTCTTATAAAGAGCATAAAGATCAGGACGACGTTGATGCGTGAGCAATTCAGCTTGTTCTCGCCGCCAATTAGCAATAGCTTTATGATGACCCGATGTTAAAACCGATGGAATGCTTCGTCCTTCAAAAACAAGAGGGCGTGTATATTGTGGATATTCAAGTAAACCATTTTCAAAACTTTCACACTCTACAGAAATCTTATTCCCTATCACACCGGGTAAAAGCCGTATAATTGCATCTAACACAACAAGGGAAGCAACTTCTCCTCCTGAAAGAATATAATCACCAATAGAAATTTCTTTTAATTGCCGTGCTTCAATGATACGCTCATCTACCCCCTCAAAACGCCCACAAATCAGTGTCACCCCTGACCCAACTGCTAAAGAACGTGCATAAGCTTGATCAAAAGGTTGCCCACGTGGACTAAGTAATAATCTTGGTGTATCCAATGGACAACTATCAATTGCCGCTGCTAATACATCAGCACGCATGACCATACCTGCACCACCACCAGCTGGTGTATCATCAACACTATGGTGTTTATCTAAAGTAAAATCTCGAATTTGCACTGTTTCCAGCGACCATATTCCTTGCTTTAAAGCCCGTCCTGCTAAAGAATATCCTAAAATTCCTGGAAACATTTCAGGATAAAGTGTTAAAATACGCGCATGAAATCCCATATTGATAACTCTTCATCCCTTCATTTAATTTACGCACATTACTTATGCATATTACTCTTGATCATGAAACAAACCAGCAGCTATTGGATCCACAATAAGAAAACCAGAAGCAACACAAATTTCGGGGACAGCAGCTTTGCTAAAGGAAATAAGAACCTTTTTACCAGAAACCAACTGTATTTCAATTAAATCACCAGCGCCAAAATTAAAGAAACCACTTACCTTACCTAGAAATTGTTTGGCACAATTATAAACACAAAGGCCAATCAAATCTATTTGATAAAATTCATCTTCATCCAAATCATCAGCCAATTGATTTCTTTCAACATAAAGTTTGATTCCCCTTAAAGATTCTGCAGCACTCCGTTCTTCTATTCCTTTAAAATGTATAATTGCATTATTCTTTTGCATACGAAAGCTAACAACTTCATAAGAACGTTCTGTTTCATCATAAAAAACACTATAGCTCTTTAAACTCTCAGGGTTAGAACTCAATACTTTAACAACAACATCCCCCTTAATTCCATGCGCCGCACCAATAATGGCAAGATATACTTTCTTTTTCATACTTTTTCCATTACACTTCCTATAATTAAATTTTTTTATTTAAAAAAGAAAGAATCATTATAAACTTAAAGTACTTAATTCATCCTGTAACTCGCATTCGATATTGTTGCCACATAAAATCTTCTAAAAAGGCTCATTTTGGTAACAAAATAGAAATTAATCATAAGGAGAAAATATTATGGCAAATGTCATGCTCTTTTACAAAAATGTGACTCCACTGAACAAAATCACTCATAAAAATCTTAAATTCAGCCCATTAAACGATATGTCTTTTGCACAGGATACCCATTGGATTCCTTTAGCCAGTGCTGAATATTTTCAAGCCGCTATAGATTATCCCATCCTATTTATGAGTGCGGAAGATGAGCAGAAAAAACGCCATTATACGTCCGTTGCACTCGTAGGCCTTTCTAATAACGATAATGATTACATTACTTCTGATAAACAGTGGAAAAAAGATACTTATATTCCTGCTTTTGTCCGTCGCTATCCTTTTGTTCTTGCAAAAATGCAAAATGAAAAAGAATTTTCTGTTTGCTTTGATCAACAATCAGGTATGTTTAATGAAGTTTCAGGGAAAGATCTTTTCAATTCAGATGGATCTATTTCGCCCTTTATGGAAGAATGTATTAATTTTCTTGAAAGTTTTAAAATCAGTATGGAAAAAACCGCTGAATTTATCGAGACCCTTGTAGAAATGGACCTTTTATGTCAAAAATCAATCAATGTGAAAAATGACAGAGGTGTATCAGCGCAATTAGAAGATTTCTGGATGGTTGATGAAGAAAAATTCAATAAATTATTTGCTCATCAACTTGCTAAATTGCATAAAAATGGTTTTCTTGGATGGATTTTTGCGCATCTTATGTCAATGAATAACCTTTTAAAGATTCTTTCTGTAAAAAGTGAAAATCAACTCACTCATGAAGAGTTAAAAAAACAAAACAGTCAAGAAAATGAAACAAAAACTAAGAAAAAGAAAAGCGCTCTTAACTAAAAATGCTCTTCGAATATGACAGTATAAATGAAAAAATTCCTCTAGTTCCAGCTGATCATACCCTCCTCATTGCGAGAAAGAATTGGCTGGATCATCTCACACAAACACGTCGAATGGCTCTTCATACGGCCGTTGCTTATGAGCGTGATACAAGGCAGTTTTTATTTTTTCTTTGTCAACATTTAGGATATCAACCAACTCTCGACGATCTTGCTGATTTGCGTGTAGCTGATTTGCGTGCTTATTTAGCTTATCGTCGAACACAAAACATAAGTGCTCGCTCCTTAAGCCGAAACATGGCAAGTTTACGCTCTTTTTTTAACTATTTATCCCGGGAAAAACTTGTTAATGTTCCTGCCGCAAAACTTGTACGAACACCAAAACATCCAAAATCATTACCAAAACCTTTGACCATAGAATCAGCACTTCGTATAGTCAAAGAAGAAAATCAACAAGAAACTGAACCCTGGATTATTGCTCGTAATACCGCTATTTTGATTCTTCTTTATGGTTGTGGAATGCGGATATCAGAAGCCTTAGCACTCACTCCAGAGCAATTTGCTGATCCCAGTATAAAAAGCTTATCTGTCAATGGAAAAGGAGGAAAAACACGTCTTATCCCACTGATTCCAATTGTCCATAAAGCGATAGAGAATTACCTAAAATGCTGTCCTTATCCTTTAGTAAACACTCAGCCAATATTCCTTGGTGTCCGGGGAAAACCTTTACAACCCGCTATTATTCAACGAACTGTCCAAAACCTACGAGCGCGTCTTGGCTTACCAGAAACAACCACACCACACGCATTACGCCATTCTTTTGCTACCCATCTTTTATCACGGGGAGGAGATTTGCGCACTATCCAAGAACTTCTCGGCCATGCCTGCCTATCCACAACACAAATCTATACCCATATTGATACAAATCATTTATTAGAAATCTATCAAAAAGCACATCCCCGTGCCTAAAAACTTTTGAATTGAGAAAAACATGTTAAACACTTTCAATCTCAAGCGCTAAAGCATGAATGTTTGTTGCCAACTCTTGCTCCAAAACTTTATAAATAGCCCGATGTATTTCTACCCGTTTCATACCAGAAAAAGAAGAAGAAAGCATTTTCACACGGAAATGTGTTTCCCCCTTACCATCAAAAGCATGTTCTTCGTGAGGATGACCTACATGAAGATGGCTTTCATTAATTATTTCAAGCTTTTGCGGCAAAAAAGCATCACGCAGTTTTGTTTCAATTGTTGTATAAACCGTACAAGACATTTTTTTTCCTTCACAAAAACGGATATTGTAACTAATTTTTTAAGACAATATTTAATAAAATTAAATGTGGAAAGAAATTTTTTACAAGTCAATTCTTATCAAAAAGATCGATCTTGCATAAGGCAAAAATATGACAACAACATCTAAATTATTCGACTCAATTCGTATTAGCTCAAACAAAAAAAAACAGAGTCAATTACAAATACAACAATGCCAATGGGAAGGGTGCGAAAAAGCAGGATCGCACAAAGCACCAGCAGGACGCAATCACGAAGGTCAATATCTCTATTTTTGTATTGAACACATCCGTGCTTATAATAAAAATTTTAATTATTTCTCAGGTCTCAGCGATGAAGACATTGCGAAGTTTCAAAAAGATGCTCTTACAGGGCATCGTCCAACATGGTCTGCAGGTAATAATAGCACGGTTAAAAAAACAGCTTCCGATTACGCAAAAATTCGATCTGGAACCGCTGCTTACCAAAATCGTGTGCGTAATCCATTTAAACTTTTTACCCAACGACACTCAAAGACTACGGATACACGAAAACTAAAACCTTTGGAAGCTAAAGCTTTTGATACTTTGGGCTTACAAGAAAATGCTTCAGCCGAAGATATCAAAACAAAATATAAGGAGCTTGTTAAAAAACATCACCCTGATGCTAATGGTGGGAATCGTTCTTCAGAAGAACGCTTTCGTAACGTGCTCCATGCCTATAATTTACTGAAAAAATCTGGTAGATGTTAAAATCTATATTCAAATACTCCATTCTATTGTTCAATGATTAAACATTTAAGATTTTTGAAAAACGATCATGCAACACAGCATCTCCTTCACAGCCAATCTCTTTTGCCATTAGAGCATTTGCATAAGTGGTCCATGTTCTATAGTGTTTGACAACAAAATAATAAACAGCGGATATCTTCCTCAAAAATGATGACAAAAACAAATCTTACAGTCTCAAATATGCCTGACACAACAGTCTGGGCAAAGGATGTATTCAATATTGATACTGAAATGAAAGTGCCTGCTTTTAGCACAAAAAGCTCTCATGTTCCTGATTTAGATCCCGATTATCTTTTTGATCAACAAACAACTTTAGCACTTTTAGCAGGTTTTGCTTTTAACCGACGTGTTATGATATCTGGCTATCATGGTACAGGAAAATCAACGCATATTGAACAAGTTGCTGCACGTCTTAATTGGCCTTGTATTCGAATTAATCTTGATGGACATATTAGTCGCATTGACTTAATCGGAAAAGATGCCATTGTCTTGAAAGATGGCTTGCAAATCACCGAATTTAAAGATGGTATTCTGCCATGGGCTTATCAAAATAATATTGCCCTTATTTTCGATGAATATGACGCAGGACGGCCAGATGTTATGTTTGTCATCCAGCGAGTACTTGAATCCTCTGGGCGCCTCAGTTTGCTTGATCAAAACCGTGTTATTACTCCTCATCCAGCATTTCGACTTTTTGCAACAGCAAATACTATTGGTCTTGGCGATACAACGGGACTGTATCATGGCACCCAACAAATCAATCAAGCGCAAATGGATCGTTGGTCAATTGTAACAATATTAAATTATTTACCCCACGATAAAGAAGTTGATATCATTTGTTCGAAAGTCAAACATTTCCAAACCACTGAGGGTAAAAAAACCATCTCACAAATGGTACATGTTGCTGATATGGTGCGCAAAGCTTTCATGAATGGAGATATTTCTACAGTTATGAGCCCGCGTACCGTTATAACTTGGGCAGAAAATACCACAATTTTTCAAAATATTGGTTTTGCTTTCCGTTTAACTTTTCTCAATAAATGTGATGAACTTGAACGAACAACTGTTGCAGAATTTTACCAACGTGCCTTTGGAAATGAGCTTCCTGAATCACTGATTCATCATGTCTTGCCTTAAGGAATGCGTCAATTATGGCTGCAAAAGAAGGTGATAATAGCAAAAATTCAGCAAAACATTCTTCTAAGAGCCACTTTGATATTGAAACTTTTAAAAGAGCTACATCTACTTGTATTCGCGCCATTGCTAACACACGCGAACTTAACGTTATGTTTAGTCATAACAAGCCATCCTTAAGCAAGAATTGTGCACGTTTACCAGAATTACCTCAACAAATAACCGATAAAGATATAGCTGTTACTCGTGGATTAAGCGATTCTATAGCACTCCGCAAAGCATGGCATGATAGCCATATTCACACCCAATTTGCCCCGATAGAACCAGAAGCACGAGCGATCTTTGATGCACTTGAACAAACACGTATTGAAGCAATTGGCACTTTAACAATGAAAGGAATCGCACAAAATCTTGATATAATGCTTGCTGATAAATATCAAAAAGCCTGTTATCAGAGGATAAGGAATCAAAATGAAGCTCCTTTTCAAGAAGCGATTGCGCTTTTATTGCGTGAAAAAATAACAAAACGCTCTCCCCCAAAAGAAGCCGGACTTGTCTTGGAACTATGGCGTCAATCCATAGAAAAAAAAGTCGCAACAGAATTACATGAGCTAACACTTCATGTTTATAACCAAAATGTTTTCGCACAAATAGCACGTCAAATGCTCGTAGCCCTTGAAATGGCGAATCCATTAAAAATAAACCCTAAGAATCGCACTTCTAAAAAACAGAGACAGAACCACGATACACAAAATCAAACAGAAGAAGAAACTATAAACGAAAAAAAATCTCAAAGTGAAAAACAAAAAACAACCGAACAAAGTAATGATGCACAAAATAAAGGCAAAGAAAAAACTATTCAGTCAAATGATAATGATACACCTCAAAATGAACAAGAAAATTCTCAACAAAATAAATTCAGCAAATCAAAATACTTTCTTCATGCTTCTCAGAAAATGGAAAATTTGGCTGATTATAAAATTTTTACCCATGAATTTGATGCTATTTTGGATGCGACTCATTTTTGTTCTGTAACAGAATTAGATCATTTACGTCATTATCTTGATCAACAATTAAATCATCTCCAAAACATTGTTGGACGCTTAGCAAACCGACTCCAACGCCGCCTCATGGCACAACAAAATCGTTTTTGGAACTTTGACTTAGAAGAAGGTTATCTTGATACAACACGCCTTCCACGCCTTATTATTGATCCAATGCAACCGCCTTCTTTTAAAATGGAATGTGAAACACAATTTCGTGATACTGTTGTTTCACTGCTTATTGATAATTCAGGTTCCATGCGAGAACGCCCCATTACTGTTGCAGCAACTTGTGCTGATATTTTAGCACAAACTCTTGAACGTTGTGGAGTTAAAGTAGAAATTTTAGGCTTTACCACAAAAGCATGGAAAGGAGGACAATCGCGCGAAAAATGGATTCATCAAAATAAACCCTCTCATCCAGGGCGTCTAAATGACTTGTGTCATATCATTTATAAAAGCGCTGATACACCATGGCGCCGTGCTCGACGCAATTTAGGATTAATGCTGCAAGAAGGATTACTGAAAGAAAATATTGATGGAGAAGCCCTTATTTGGGCGCATCAGCGCTTGATCTCACGCCATGAACATCGTCGAATATTGATCGTTATTTCTGATGGTGCTCCTGTTGACGATTCAACTCTTTCTGTTAACCCCAGTAATTATCTAGATAAACATTTGCGCGCTGTGATACAAGAAATCCAAGCAAATTCCCCTATAGAACTTATCGCTATCGGTATCGGCCATGATGTAACACGTTATTACCAACGCGCTGTAACAATCATCAACGCTGAAGAGTTAGCAAATGCCATAACAAAACAGCTTACAGCACTCTTTAAAAAAGAAAATCTGAAGAGATAAAGACCCAATCAACCACCGATCTTATATAAATATTGTTACACATCATCTTGTGCCAAGAATAGAATAAAAATCTTTCTATTTCAGCAGTATAATATAATAAATATCGTTATTGTTGAATAAACAAAAGACATCGTCTCTTCTCAACGCCCTTGATAAAAAGGAGTCCGAAAACTCTTTAAAATTACCCCATAAGGGACAAGCATAAATAGGCTCATAATAATTTTTATTAAAAAATCACCAAAAGCAAGTGAAAACCAAACAGGAATTTCAATACTCATAACACTGATACTGTCAATAATAGAACCATCAGAATAATCAACCAATTGATCGATAAAAGAAAAACTGCTTGCAAAAGCAAGAGAAAAAAACAAAATTGTATCTAAAGCTGAACTCACTAATGCTGCTATTAAAGGAGCTTTCCACCATGTTTTACGCCGCAAAGGTGTGAAAACTATTATATCAAGTAATTGCCCAAATAAAAACGCTGTACTAGAAGCAATTGCGAGACGCGGTGTAGCTAATATCCAAGAAATAAAAGCAGCAGAAATAAAACCAACATACACAACACGCCTTGCTGCACCGGGACCATAAAAGCGGTTGGTCAAATCATTAATTAAAAAAGCAAAGGGATATGTGAAAGCTCCATAGGTTAATAGCTCATCCAAACTAAAGAAATTAACAGGATATTGAACCAAAATATTGGAAGCAACTACAGCAATACACATTGCAAAGCTTGCAAAAAAAAGACGACTTTTCTCTTTTTGCGCAGCTAAAGATTTATATGCTGAAGACATTCCTTTAACCTAGAGAATAGAATCAAAATAAAATATTGGGCCTAAATAATTAAACGCTTCCCTCAATGAAAAAACTTTTTATTCTGCAGGAAAATAAAAGAATTAAGCTACTCTTTCAGCTTTTTTTTCATAATTTGGCGCTTCAATAAACGCCCACGCTGCGACAATTCCTTATCATCAGCTTTAATCAAAAAGTTATCAAGACCACCGCGGTGCTCAACCGAACGCAAAGCATTTGCAGAAATACGCAAACGATAACTCTGTTGAAGCAATTCCGAGATCAATGTCACATTGCAAAGATTTGGTAAAAAACGACGACGGGTTTTATTGTTTGCATGGCTGACATTATTGCCATACTGGACCGCTTTTCCTGTCAATTCGCAGGCACGAGACATAGATTTCACCTTTAAATTTAAGAAATTCCAAACTCCAACGCCAGAAAAATAAATGGATGCAAACAAAAAATCCACCCATAACCTTGAACGGGCATTATTGGAAAACTGAGTTTTTATAAGTCGTTGGCTATAAAAGGTCAAGTCTTTTAGAAACTTTTTCATTCCTCTATCGGTTATTTTATTATTTTTTTGGTAAAACCCTATAAAATACTTTCTTTTAGCTCTTTTCATATTAAAAGATATTCATTATCATGATGAAAATGGGCCATTCTAAAATAAATCTCCAACGCAAAAACATCCGTCTTTTTTCTGTTCTATTGAGTATTTTATGGGTATTTCTGTTTACTGTCTTTAGTGCATTAGGTGTATGGCAAATACAACGATTAAAATGGAAAACAAATCTTATTACCAGTGCTAATCAACGTGTCCATCTCACACCTATCCAAGCGCCACCTTACAAACAATGGCCAGATATTACTTTTAACAAAGATGAATATCGTCCTGTTACAATCACCGGAAAGCTTCTTACAAACAAAAATATTCTCGTAACCGCTGTTGCACAAAATACCACGGGTTATTGGGTTTTAACTCCTTTAAAAACAACCGATAACACAGTGACCTTTATCAACCGCGGTTTTATTCCTATGGAAGCACGTCATCAATTTGAACAAGAGGAAAAAAACGCTTCGTTTAATAATAATTCTGCACATACTCTAAATCAGATTACGATTACAGGCCTTTTAAGGATGAGTGAAAAAAATGGGGTGTTTCCACGCAAAAACAAACCTGATCAAAATGTATGGCATACGCGCGAACTCCCTGCTATGGCCCAAAAATTAGACCTTTCTCCTGTTGCTCCCTATTTTATTGATGCGCAATCAGAAACAGTGTCACAAGAAAATCTTCCCATTCCTGGCCTTACTGTTGTGCAATTTCACAATAACCACTTAATATATGCAATAACGTGGTTTATTTTAGCCGCTGGTGTTTTAGGGACATCTCTTCTTCTAATACGATATAAAAACTGAAAAAGACACAAAAACTATCCTCCCTTACACACTTAAATGTAAAGACTTCATTCTTATGCTCAAAACCATACCAACACTTCTCGAAAGCAGAACAAATGACAGCTTATTTTTCTGTTTTTCCGTTCTTTCTCCTTACTAAAGAAGAACATAGTACACCCTCTAAACCAGCAGACAATACCGTCTTTACTTTAAAATTGACTGACAACATTATAAATAAAAACAGCGCTCCTTAGAACGCTGAATAATTTCTAAATTTTTATCAAAAATAATATTACAATGATTTACGTGAAGAACGCCATGCAACCAAACTAATATCAGCACGATTAATGCCAAGATCACTAAGCTCATATGTTGAAAGACGACTTAACGCATTAACTGTCCGACGATAACGACGCCATTGGCTGTAAGAACGTAAAATATTCATATTTTTTACCAAACTATTATAGTTAAATTCCTAAACAAGGAAGATAAAACAAATTACAAAAATGAGGAGTGTTATAATTGCATAACTGATTTGCATTTATAACACAGAAGCCTACTCTTCTTATTTTTGAGAATAAAAAATGAAAAAAGACCATAAATTTAGTGGCGAAAATGTCTCACTCCTGTAAAAACCATTGCTAAACCATGCGCATTAGCTGCTGCAATAACTTCTTCATCACGGATCGATCCACCTGGTTGAATAACCGCTGTTGCACCAGCTTCAATCAAAGATAACAAGCCATCTGCAAAAGGGAAAAATGCATCTGATGCGACCACAGATCCCTTCGTTAAAGATTCCGTTAAGCCCATTTTTTGTGCGCTTTCCTCAGCCTTCCGTGCTGCGATTCTTGCTGAATCGATACGACTCATTTGGCCAGCCCCAATCCCAACCGTTGTATTATTTTTTGCATAAACAATAGCATTTGATTTGACGTGTTTAACAACACGACAAGCAAATTTAAGATCACGCATTTCGTCTTGGCTTGGTGCGCGTTTTGTGACTACTTGCAATTCAAAATCATCAACAACTGCATTATCACGTGTTTGCACTAAAAGCCCTCCTGAAAGTGTTTTAGCAACGAGCCCGTTATCACGCGGATCAGGCATTCCTCCTGTTATCAACAAACGAAGATTTTTTTTCTGAGCAATGATTTCGCGTGCAGACATTGTAGCATCAGGAGCAATAATCACTTCAGTGAAAATTTTAACAATCTCTTCTGCACAGGCTTCATCAAGAGGACGATTTAAAGCAATAATACCACCAAATGCTGAGGTATTATCACACGCCAAAGCTTTCAAATAAGCCTCTTTTAAATTCTGCCCTTCTGCAACACCGCAGGGATTAGCATGTTTAATAATAGCAACGGCCGCGCTTTTTTGAGAATCAAATTCTGAGACAAGTTCAAATGCTGCATCGGTATCATTCATATTATTATAAGAAAGTTTTTTGCCTTGCAAAAGTGTCGCAGTAGCAACGCCAAAGCGTTTATCACCAGAGAGATAAAATGCCGCTTGTTGATGTGGATTTTCTCCATAGCGCATCACATTTTCAAGATGACCAGAAAAACTCTGCCAAGACGGAGCTTGAATTTTTAAATCTTTCGCAAACCAAGCCGCTATCGCAGCATCGTAAGCAGCTGTACGCTCATAAGCACGTGTTGCTAATTGACGCCGCAATGAAAAACTTAAACACCCATCCTGTTGTTTTAATTCATCCACAATCAATGCATAATCACAAACTGCTGTTACAACACCAATATAAGCGTGATTTTTAGCAGCTGCACGAATCATCGCCGGTCCACCAATATCAATATTTTCAAGAATTATCTGCGCATCTCCCTCTAACCGAGCAGTTTCTTCAAAGGGATAAAGATTAACCACGAGAAGATCAATTCCGTTGATACCATGTTGTTCCATAGCCGCCTTATGGTCTGGATCGTCTCTTATTCCTAATAAAGCACCATGAACCAAAGGGTGAAGTGTCTTGACGCGTCCATCCATTATTTCTGGAAACCCTGTAATATCAGAAACATCAGTAACAGGTAAACCAGCAGCACTTAACGCTTTGGATGTCCCTCCCGTTGAAATTAATTCAATTCCATAAGCATGCAGCGTTTGCGCAAACTCAATCAAACCAGTTTTATCAGAAACAGAAAGAAGAGCACGACGAACGTGACGAAGATCCACCGTAGAAAATTGTTTTGCAATAACAACCATAATAGAAATCCTAAAATAAAATGGCTAAAATTCAAAAAAAGCCACTATGGACATAGCATAAGCTTTTGCCAAAACATACCCACAGGACATGCAGACAATGCTCCAATCCACAAATAATAGAATTATCTTGGTTGATCTTTCCAAGCGAAGATTATGCTAATCTATGACGTATAAAACGCCAATGAATTTTTCTCTGCAATGCAGTACGAAAATATAAAACAATCTGTTGTGTGCGTTGTGGACCTTTTAAATGAGCAAAATCAATTGAATCTTCGAGAAAAATGTCCGCATCGGGTGACATAAAATGCCACTCCTGCCCACTTTCTACAACTAAGGAAACGCGATTGCCATCATAATAAGCCTCAACCTGCGGATTAAGATGAAACCGAACAGCAACACTATCGTCTTCATTTTGATTGGCCTTATATTTATACCATTGATTTTTCTGCGGTGTAAAAAAATGATCGAAACCTTCAATCATTTCTCCATTTCTAGTTAAAATAAGGCCACGCTCATGCATAAGATTAAAAGGCTTCACATAGCCATCATGGCACGCAATAAAGCCAATTTTTTCTAAATCTTCTATGCGTTGTACTTGAATATTTGTCGGTCCTTTAAGTAAAAGAGAAGCATCATTGTTCCTTTTTTTACGAAAAGCACCCACTGCACAATCATTCACTGTTGCCGTTGAATGTGCTGCTGTCAAACGCCCAAAATGTCGATATTCTGCAGAACCATAAGGATTAACTCCTGTATTAATAATAAAGCGTTTTCCCTGCGAGGACATCTCAAATGACAAACAACCTGAACAGGCATATTCTGCAAAAGAAGCGGGTGGAAATTTTCCCGTATCTGCAAGAACTGTCGTTTGATTAGCCTGTAAACGCTGAAAACCAGAATAACGGGCATAACTAAAAGGGTGCCCAACGGTTTCATCACAATTTAAAATAGTCGATAAACACGCTGGTATAATAGGTCCAACGCCATTAAAACGAGCTACTGTTTGATCTTCATGAATAAAAAATCTCAAAGCAGGCAGCATACGCTCAATAGAATCAATTAAAATACGCGGAGCCGTTTCATTACTGTGCATATACAGATGGCGCAAAGATAATAAATCCGATAATAAATCGAGCAAAATAGCAGGGCTACGGGAAATATGTCCTCCATCAATAAGAACCTGATGCGAAAGTTCATAAACAAGATAAGTTTGTACTTTTTTCTTTGCTGCTGCAGAAACGGGCAAAGCTAAAGATGCAAGTGCTAAAGAAATTGCGGCTTGTAAACGCTGTTCATTTGCTTCCATACAACGAATCAAGATGCGCAAATAGCGAAACTGAAAACCAAGTGAACGTAAAAAACGCTTTTCAAAGCTTTTATTCGCCCCCTCTAATAACATTTGCGAATGGCAAATCCATGAAATGAGGCGCCTTGCCACAACGGCTCCACTCCAAGCAGGCCCTTTTATCTTCTTACTATGATGCTCCAACCAATCTTCTACCAAGGAACGCGCATAAGCTTTTGCCAACTCACTTTGTGCAGCAGTCATATGACGTAACCAATGAAAATCATGCAATGCTTTTTCCCATTGCAATATTGGCGGTACCAATGAAAAAGGAGAAAGAGCACCCGCTTGAACCGTACAACCAGAAAAAGCAAAACGACCATGGTAAAACTCACGCGCTATCATTGGATCAGCGAGATGCAAATCAATTGGATACGCTAAAATCTTTTGTGGACGAAAACCAGAAAATCGCCAACGAAAGAGTGGTCCTGCCCGTAAACGTCGTAGAAAGTGTTGTATGCCATATACAACGGTTGATGTTTTTATCTGAGGAGCAATCTCTGTAATTACCACAACCATATCTCCGTCTACATTTATCCAATACAGCTTCAACTATTTGAGTAAATGAAACGTTAATTAATGTACCTTTCGGAAACGTGCGGCAAAAAAACCATCCATTCCTAAGAATAATTTTTCTTCTGTATTAAAATTTTCATAACAACAATCAGAAGGGATTGTGCGCAAGAAACCCTCCATTGATATCAAATGTGCCATAGCACCCATTTCCTCGGCTAAAATAGGCTCTAAAACAATATCATGACGTATTGCTAAAATTTTCTTAACAAGATCTTCACCCTCTTCTCTTGCTAATGAACAATTAGAAAAAACAATGCATCCATTTTTTTTCACTAAATCAATCGCAGCTAAAAGCAAATCATATTGCACCTCTGCTAATTTGGTGACATCGTCCATTGTTTTTGTCCATAAAATATCTGGATGACGACGTATTGTCCCCGTAGAAGAACAAGGTGTATCAAGAAGAACAGCATCAAAAAGTTGATCAGGATGAAATTGTCTTAAATCACCAAGCCAATAGTGCACTGAAAAATTGAGTCGGTCCATATTTTCCCTTAAACGCTTTAATCGATTGGCTGAAATATCAAGAGCCGTTACATCTGCTCCCTGCAAAGCCAATTGCGCGGTTTTTCCTCCAGGACTCGCGCAAAGATCTGCTACCTTTTTGCCGCACACATTTCCCAACAAACGAGCAGGTAAAGCTGCTGCAACATCTTGAACCCACCAAGCTCCCTCTGCATAACCTGGTAAATCAGCAACAGAATAAGCCGAAGAAATAAGGCGAACTGAACCATTAGGCAAAACAATGCCTCCCAACCGCTTTGCCCAACCAGCACTATCAGATTTCACCGTCAAATCAAGAGGAGGTGTTATACTTTGAATGGCTAAAATTTGATCAGCTTTCTCTGCTCCATATGTCGATACTAAAAGTTGCCCGAACCACATTGGAATAGCTTTAATTGTAGGCGTTTGCATCCGCAAAATAGGCGCCTCACGTGCAAAATTACGTAAGATAGCATTCACTAATCCCGAGAAACGGGGCATCCGCGGATCAATCTTTGCCACACGTACCGCTAAATCAATCGCTGCATGATCGGGAATATCAAGATAAAGAATTTGCGTTATACTAATATGTAAAAGATGATGCAGGGAAAATGCTTGTGCTGGCAAAGGGCGCACTAAAAAGCGTGATAAAGCCACTGTAATCTGGCTTCGATGACGTAATGCCGCTCCCAAAATAGCGCGACACAATAAACGATCACGATATGAAAGCTTTAAATATTGTGGATGACCATACTCATTATCTGTCAAACCAGCAAGAGATGTACGCTTATCAAGTACTGCACCTAACAAACGAACGCACACTTGCCGAACAGCTAACCCAGGCACATCTCTCTCAAACATATGCCCCGCTTTTTTATCTTTCAACACAATGCCTTTATTCTACCTTGTTTCTTTTAATCTTTATGATTAAAACTTCTTCGGATTTTTACGACGAAGCCAAGCAGGACGAGTTTTCGCCTGTAGTAAAACATTTGTCTCCTCATCGCTTAACGGATTATTCTTATCCTTAAAATTGAGATTTTCATAGTCTAAGATATTATTTAACCCTTTCAGATTATTCTCCTCATAGTGCTTGATAATGCCTTGATCAATTGTTGATATATTCATTTCTATGGCTTGTTGTTGCAATGCTGCAATCCGATTTGCCGTCGCTGGGTGTGTAGAAAAAAGGCTATCCGCACCTTCACCACTCAAAGGATTAATAATAAACATATGAGCTGTCGCTGGATGATGTTCCGCCTTTTCATTATAAATCGTATATCCACCCCCTGCAATCTTTCTCAAAGCCGAAGCTAACCATAAAGGATTACCACATATTTCAGCACCTCTCCGATCAGCAGCATATTCACGCGTACGACTAATAGCCATTTGCACCAACATAGCCGCGAAAGGGGCTATCAACATAGCAATAATACCCACAAATGTCCCGGTACCTTGAGAAGACCTTGAAGAATTACGCTGTCCTCCCGTTAATAAAGCAAAATTACCAAGCATTGAAATAGCTCCTGCAATTGTTGCTGTAAGAGTCATCGTTAATGTATCACGATGTTCAATATGCGCGAGTTCATGAGCCATAACTCCAGAAATTTCTTCTGCACTTAACTTTTCCAACAACCCTGTACTAGCAGCAACAGCAGCATTTTGGGGATTACGCCCCGTAGCAAAAGCATTCGGTTGTGCACTATCAATGACATAGACCTTCGGTTGAGGAAGAGAAGCTTTCTGAGCTAATTCACGCACAATATTAAAATAAACTGGTGCAGAATACTGATCAACCTCACGCGCTCCATACATACGCAAAACTATTTTATCTGAATTCCAATAAGAAAAAAAGTTTAAGCCTCCTGCCATTAAAAGCGCAATAAGCATACCCTTGCTTCCTCCAATGAGATAACCAAATCCCATAAAAAGGGCAGTCATAAAAGCTAAAAGCATTGCTGTACGCACTCTATTCATAATTAAAACTCCATGATAGAATATTATTATTATATGATGGGGCTCTCTTGTTATTTCTTCAATGAAATTGAGGTACAAATGAACAAAAAAGACAAAAAAATGAGAACACAAAATACCACTATTCCCCAACACACACCAATTCCCCCTGAAGCACAACGTGCCCTTCAAGAAGCTGAAGAAAGACGTAAATGTGCAACAAATGAAAATCAGCCATTAGAAAACGGCGGACGGGGTGGAAAAGATCCCGCACGTTATGGAGATTGGGAAATAAATGGGCGCGCCATTGACTTTTAAAGCCTTTATTGACTTTAAAAAAACCAAACCATCTTCTAAAGAAAACAAATCCTTTTAAAATAAAACTAACAGTGAAATTTTACATTGTATAAGCTTTTAAGGCTCACATTGTTGATTTACTTCATTCATTATGCTTCTTCTTTTGAAATTGTTTCTGACGCTTCTTCAGCAGCTTGTTTTGCTGCAGCTATACGTTCTTGTGCTTTTTTACCAGGTTCACCTTTATGAGGATTATTACGTGCCGGACGCTTTTTTAAACCAGCGGCATCTAAAAACCGTAGAACACGATCTGTCGGTTGAGCTCCTTGACCAAGCCAATATTGGATACGCTCTTCATTAAGTTTTACACGTTCTCCATCTTTAGGCAACATTGGATTCCAAGCACCAACACGTTCAAGAAAACGTCCATCACGCGGACTCCGTACATCCGCAACAACGATATGATAATAAGGACGCTTTTTTGAACCACCACGGGACAAACGAATTTTTAATGCCATATTTTTCTCCTGTTGTCATCTTGACTTGTCGTTTAAACTAATTTGTTTTCTGTGTTCTTTAAAAATTATTTTTTGATTATCAATCACTTCTTGAATAATGACCTGTAAATTTCTTAGCAAGATTCGGATTAAGATAACTGTCTCGCGTTAATCGCTGCAAATGCACCACCTGACACTGCTCATACGCACAATCAACTTCAAGCAAACCATGACGCACTTTATCCCCTTCTGTCCCTTGCATACAATAAAATCTTTTTGCTAAAAAATGACCCAGCGCTGCATTAAAATGATCAAACGATGTCCCCAAATGCCCTAAATCATTGGGTGCTTTTCCCTGCATTACACTTCCTTCTCTTTTTGTCTTTTTACTTTTTCTTAGAAAAAGGAGAATTTTTCTCCGTCCCCTTTAAAAGACCAGGAAATGTTAATTCGCGCCCCAGAAGTCCAGGTAATCCACCCCCTAAATGACCCTTTCCAATCTGATTTTGCAGTTTTGAGAATTGAATTGAATCAAGTTCTGATAAATCGGGTATAGTATCAGGAGCTTTCATATCACCAAATCCCGTTTTGGAACCGAACTTCCCTAACATTTTCTCCATAAAACCGCCTGTATTTTTCCCTCTCATAGCTTTTACCATATCAGCCATTTGGCGGTGTATTTTTAAAAGCTTATTAATATCTGCTGCACTTGTCCCCGACCCCTTAGCAATTCTTTGTTTACGACTATGTTTTAAAATCTCAGGACTAGCACGCTCTGCATGTGTCATAGATGAAATAATTGCTAATTGCCGATTAAAAAGACAATCATCAAAACCTGCCGCTGCAATTTGATTCTTCACCTTACTTAACCCTGGCATCATACCCATAATACCCCCCATTCCACCCAGTTTTTTCATTTTATGCAACTGTTCGGCAAAATCATTCAGGTCAAATTTTCCGGCTTGCATTTTTTTCGCAAAAGCCGCCACTTTTTCACGATCAATTGTTTCAGCAGCCTTTTCAACCAAAGAAACAATATCACCCATACCGAGGATACGATCTGCAATACGACCGGGATGAAACTCTTCTAGAGCATCCATCTTTTCACCAGTTCCGATTGCTTTAATCGGCTTGCCTGTCACTGCACGCATTGAAAGAGCAGCTCCACCACGCCCATCACTTTCCATACGTGTTAAAATAATTCCTGTAATTCCTATACGCTCATCAAAAGAACGGGCAAGATTAACCGCATCTTGACCAGTAAGACTATCGGCCACCAACATAATTTCATAAGGTTGCGAAGCTGCTTTAATTTCTTTTAATTCAAGCATAAGTGCTTCATCAATATGGTTACGTCCTGCTGCATCAAGAAGCACAACATCATATCCCCCTAATTTAGCAGCTTGCACTGCACGCGCAGAAATATCGACAGGAGATTGATCAGGAATAATCGGTAAACTCGGAACTTGCACTTGCTCCCCTAATTGACGGAGCTGCTCTTGCGCCGCAGGACGACGTGTGTCCAATGATGCTATTAAAACTTTTTTATTATGTTTGTCTCTTAAACGCTTTGCAAGTTTTGCTGTTGTTGTTGTTTTCCCTGATCCTTGTAGACCAACCAGCATAATAACAACGGGTGCCGGCGCATTGAGATCACTTAAAACACCTTCTCCCCCAAGCATATGAACCAGTTCATCATGAACAATTTTCACAACCATTTGACCGGGTTTAATGGACTTAACAATTGTAGTCCCAACGGCTTTCTCACGAACTCTATCGGTAAAAGAACGAACAACATCTAAAGCAACATCAGCCTCTAACAGAGCACGACGAATTTCGCGCAGCGCTGTTGTTATATCCTTATCTGATAAAACGCCACGTCCCGTTAAATTAGATAAAATGGAACCAAGACGTTCTTGCAAAGTTTCAAACATCATTTACCTCATTGCTTCATAACAAACAAATCAACATAGCACCCGAGGACGCAACGCGTTGTCGGATGTTGACCTCTGGGATCTTTTTATACCATAACAGGGTCCCAGGCGGTGGCTCCAAATTAATCTTGTCATTGAATGCTGTTTCTTTCAAACAACAAAAACCTTTCTTTGTCAAGATATATCACACAGCACCTTATTTATATGAAAACTAAAATAAAAATCACTTATATCTGCGCAGAAGTTCCACGCTCAACACGCACAAAATTACCCGTTTCTTGTTCCATACTCCATAATTCACCATTTGCAATGTCAAACCAAGCACCGTGTATTGTCAAAAGTCCTTGATCTTTACGAGCCTTTAACCATGGAAATGTTTCCAAATTCTGCAATGAATAACGAATAGAAAGTCGTTCTAATGCAGTCTGCCGCTCTAAAGGAGTGATCAATTTATTCTCGGTTACTTCTTCTGCAGCAGGAGCCAAAAGACTCATCCATCGACCAATAAAATCATTTGATGATAAAGATGTGCATTTTCCATTAAGGACATTATTAATTCCCCCGCAATGCGCATGCCCCAAAATAACAACATGCTTAACTTTCAGCACTTGCACTGCAAATTCAATAGCCGCTGATGTTGCATGATATTGATAATCAGGCGAAAAAGGAGGAACTAAATTGGCGACATTACGCACCACAAAAATTTCACCAGGATTCGCATCAAAAATAATTTCTGGTATCGCGCGCGAATCACAACACGCAATCAATAAAGTTTCAGGTTTCTGTCCTTCCACTGCTAATTGCCAATAACGTTCCACTTTATGCGTAAAATGATTCGTTATAAAAGATTGATAACCGCTTAAAAATTTTTCTGGTAAACATGTCATAATATATTTACTTTCATTATACACTTTTAAAATATGCTCTTACCCTGCAATAAAATTAATGAAAATATTCTTGTTACGCACAAGATGTACTTTCTTAAAACAACCAAACACTTCTTACGAAGTAGAAAATAATTTTATTCTAGCAACAACAAATAACTATTCACTTCAAAAAGAAGATGTTACAGTATAAAAATGGCATAAGGACCTGCTCTTAGGATTTAAAGAAAAGGTTGCCACAATAAATAAAGGGAGGATGATTGTGTCAACACAAACAGCACTAAATCTAAAGAGCACTGAAAATAAAATAGAACAAATTCTTTTTTCTCATACTGATAAAGAAGATATTGCTTTCTATAAGCAAGATGAACTTCACAAAGCTACAAATGTAGCCATCGAAGCATTTAAGTCCCACCAGCCTGGTAAAAGTACAATTTGTTTTGAGCACGCTTTAACGCGTCATGATAAATCTATAACTGTTATTACACTTGTTAATGATAACAAACCTTTTCTTCTTGATTCTATATTGCATGTTTTTAAACAGAAAATAAATCACATTTATTTAATCGCACATCCTGTTCTTGAATGTGACTCTGGACAACGTATCAGCTTGATGCAAATCCACATTGAATCATTAAACAAAGAAAAGACAAAAAAGCTTAAAGATGAAATCACTCTCGTTCTTGAACAAGCCAATGCGGCTGTACAAGACTGGAAACCGATGCTTGAAGAAGTCAAGAAGCATATTCATACCTATCAAACAAATCTTCCATCGAACTACCAAAATGAAGGGGTAAAAGCCATTGAATTTCTTGAATGGCTTATGGACAATAATTTCATCTTCCTTGGAATGCGGACCTATGACTTTACCAAAGGCCAAGAACCCAAAAAAGCCTTTAAAACCGGTAGTATTGAGCTAGGTATTCTCACTGATGCTTCTATTCGCATTATTGGTGATGCGAGCGTAGAAGAACGCCCCAAAGAAGTCTTATCTTTTATGGAAAGTGACAATTTGCTTATTGTTACAAAAGCCAACAGCCGCTCAAAAATCCACCGTCCTGTTTGGTTGGATTATATCGGTCTTAAGATTTTTGATAAAGAAGGGTATCTATGTGGAGAATTACGTATTGTTGGGTTGTTTACATCCTCAGCCTATACGCACTCTATTCTGCAAATTCCGTTTTTAAAAGAAAAAGCGAAGACAATTATTCAACGCCTTGGATATAATCAGACCGACTATTCTGGAAAAGCATTGATGAGTGTCTTAGAAACCTACCCAAGAGATGAAATGTTTCGCTCTGATGTCGATACATTGACAGAAAATGCAGAGCTTATCATGCAATTGGATGAACGTCCGCGCTTACGGGTCCTTGCTCACACTGATCCTTTTGGACGTTTTGTTTCGATTCTTGTCTATGTACCGCGTGATCAATATAGTAGTAATATCCGCGAAAAAATTGGACTATATCTTGTTGAAACCTATAAAGGTGATTTCTTTGAATCTTATCCACTTTTCTTAGAAAGTACGCTTATCCGCGTTCACTACATTATCCATCGTAAAGGAAGTCACAGTGCTCCTGTCATTGAGCGTACCACACTTGAACATCATATTCGCTCTATAACCCAAAATTGGGAAGATAGCATCCAAGCCATAGCTCTTATTCATAAAGCAACAGACCAACAAATATCTTTAGCCAGTGACTTTCCTAATAGCTATCGTGATTTATTTTCAGCTGAAGATGCTATTAAAGATGCTGACCATATCTTAAGCCTTAATAGCGAAAAACCTCTTTTCGTTACTTTTTACCGCGCCCACAATAAAGAGAAACACAATATTTCTCTGCGACTTTTTCATCGTAACGAAGCCCTTGCCCTTTCCAAACGTGTACCCCTTCTTGAAAATATGGGCTTTCGGGTTATTGCTGAACAGACGTTGGAGCTCCCAGACGGCTATGGGCATTCTGTATATCTTCATGATATGCAATTGGAAAGTGATTTCCAACTCGATATTGATCTCGATAAAAATGCACAAAAGCATGCTGAAACATTTGAAGCCGTTTGGGAACAAAATGCGGACAATGATGCTTTTAATGCCTTAACACAAACAGCTCAACTCGACTGGCGCGAAATTGTTATTTTGCGTCATTATGGACGCTATCTCCAACAAACTGGAATTCCTTATTCACAAAAACGCGTTGCTCAAACTTTAAACGCTTATCCTGAAATTACTAAAGATCTTTATGCTTTATTTCATTTGAAATTTCATCAAAGCCATAAAGAAAAAGAACGACTCAACAATGAAGAAATCATTCAGCAACGCATTGAAGAAAAATTGCAGAAAGTGCCAAGTTTGGATGATGATCTTATTTTGCGTCGTTATCGTAATCTCATTGTTGCAAGCTTACGAACGAATGCCTATTCTCCTCTTCCTGATGGAAGCCCACGACGTATCATAGCAACAAAATTAAATCCACGCCAAATTGAAGGCTTACCTGAACCACGTCCTTATCGAGAAATTTTTGTTTATGGACCTGAAGTTGAGGGTGTCCATTTACGCTTTGGTCCTATCGCCCGTGGTGGTATTCGTTGGTCTGACCGTGCATTAGACTATCGTACTGAAATATTAGATCTCGTTAAAGCTCAACAAGTCAAAAACGCCGTTATTGTTCCTGTGGGTGCGAAAGGTGGATTTTTCCCTCATCGCCTTCCTCAAACCAATGATCGTGCCGTTATAACAGAAGCAGCACGGCAAGCTTACACAAACTACATTACAGCACTCCTTTCGATTACTGATAACCTGATCGATGGTAAGATACACCCGCCTCAAAATGTCATTTGTCACGATGGCGATGATCCTTATTTTGTCGTTGCTGCCGATAAAGGTACTGCAACCTTTTCTGATACCGCTAATGCTATTAGCCAAGCAAATAATTTTTGGCTTGACGATGCTTTTGCATCCGGAGGATCCGCAGGATATGATCATAAAGCAATTGGTATTACAGCTAAAGGTGCATGGGAAGCTGTAAAAAGACATTTTCGAGAATCATTTAATCACGATATTCAAACAACTCCCTTCACCTGTATTGGAGTTGGTGATATGTCGGGAGATGTTTTTGGGAATGGAATGTTACTGTCTCAACAAACAAAGCTTATTGCTGCCTTTGATCATCGCGATATTTTCATCGATCCCGAACCAGACATAGCAGCAAGTTATGCAGAGCGTATGCGCCTCTTCCAACTTCCTCGTTCAAGCTGGCAAGACTATAATCAAACAAAACTCTCAAAAGGGGGCGGTATTTTCTCACGAACTGCCAAAACAATCACTCTTTCTCCTGAAGCAGCACAAGCTATTGGTTTTGAAAAGCAAACAGGAACACCCTTTGAAATTATTTCAGCCATTTTAAAAGCCCCTGTAGATCTTTTATGGTTTGGTGGTATTGGAACCTATATTCGTGCAACAACCGAAACGGATACTCAAGTCGGCGATCGCACCAACGATTCCATTCGCATCACCGGTGAACAAGTGCGCGCAAAAGTTATCGGTGAAGGAGCAAACCTCGGTCTTACACAACGCGGTCGGATTGAATATGTTTTAAACGGCGGACGCTGTAATACCGACGCCATTGATAATTCTGCAGGTGTTAATTGTTCTGATCTTGAAGTTAATATTAAAATTGTTCTTGCCTCAGCTCTACGCACAAAAAAACTGACTCGTGAAGCCCGTAATGAGTTGTTGAAACAAATGACCCCACAAGTTGAGCAATTGGTTTTGCGTAATAATTATTTGCAACCGCTTTCGCTTTCCTTAGCTGAAAAACGAAGTGTTATTGATTTACCTTATCAAATACGTTTTATGCATGATTTAGAACAGAAAAAACTTCTAGATCGTAGAGTTGAAATTCTCCCCAATGAGCAAATTTTACGTCAAAGAATGAGCCAAAATCAAGGACTTATCCGCCAAGAGCTTGCAGTTATTTTAGCTTATGCTAAATTAACTCTACAAGAAGAAATTGCAAACAATCCAATTGTTGACAATTGTTATTTCGATACAACCTTGTTGAATTATTTTCCAACTCAACTTCAACAAAATTTTAAAAAGGAAATCATTGAACACCAATTACGTCGTGATATTATTGCAACTCTTATTGCTAATGATATTGTGAACCGCGGTGGACCTACTTTTGTTAATCACTTGCAAGATATAACAGGTCAAAAAACTGAAAACATTATTCGTGTGTTTATTATCATCCGAGATAGTTTTGAAATTCCTCAGCTTTCGAGCCAAATTGATAATCTTGATAATAAAATACCAGGATTGAATCAAAATAAATTCTATGCAGCAATCACTTCAATGCTTTTTGAAACAACCAATTGGGGCTTGCGCAATATGGATCTCTCAGTGCCATTAGAAGAGCTTGTGCAAACAATTAAAACAGCGCGTAGCCTGATTGAAAAAAAGCTTCTGCACGCCAATGATCAAGATATCAGTCAAAAAATTGAAGAAAAAGCAACACAATACAATGAAGAAGGAGCTCCAAAAGCTTTAGCAAGACAATTAGCTCTTTTAGATGTTGCTCCAATGATCTGTGATATTTCTTTGATTGCAGAACAAAGCAAAAGTGATCTTATGAAAACTGCAGAAATCTATTTTTCACTTGCTCAGGTTATTCGTATAAATCGTATCAATGAAGCAAGCCAAACAATTCCTATTGTCGATTATTACGATGGTATGGCCTTAAGTGAAGCTAAAGAAAACATCGCTGATAGCTTGCGACAAATCGTTATAAAAATCTTAAAAAATTATAATGAAAAAAATGATTCTCTAGCAGCTTGGATAAAATCTGATGAAGATCAAATTCACAATATCATCAACCGCGTTCATGCACTCATTGAAGGTGATCTCAATGTTTCTCGCTTTACTTTTACAGCAAGTATGATTGCCCAACTTAAAAATACTGCTTTTCAAACTTAAAACATTCACGATCAACCTTAGAAAAAATTTTATTGATCTCCTTGTAGATTAAGTGCAAGGAGATATATGCGCTGTTATTTGCTTTTGAAAAAAGAGAACAAAAATAAAATACGGAAATGATGAGCATTATCGTCACTCATCCTAAAAATATGACGCATATCAACAAGCCATACTCATAGTGATGAAGCAAGCAGAAAAAGGACTGTGCTCATCTCATTTCTTGATTGTTCCTTTTTTCCATAAAAATGATCATACTTTTTTGGATGTTTTGTTATCGTATTGTTTAATATAATTTCTTTAATTCAAATTTCTCTTTTTAAGAATGATTTTCAGAATCCATACAATTCACAATTTCGTATTGCAGGCAGTAGGAACACCAAAAATATGTTGTAACATATTGTCAAACCATTCGCACAAAACGTGACCATAAAGTGAATAACCTTCTAAATGTGCAAAAGCAGATTGGGCGCCTTTTTTAGTCAATTCTTGAGCTGAATGTTTCAACCAATGTTGTATCATTACACGCGTTAATTCAGGATGAAATTGTAAACCCCATGCATTTTTTCCATAATGAAAAGCTTGTGTCGGATAAGTTTGACCTGTTGCCAAAAGAACAGCTTCTTTAGGCAAATCATAGATGCCCTCATTATGTAAATGATAGACCATTTTTGGCCAATTCATAAGGGTCTTTCCCTGCAAAGTCCCCTCTAACGGATACCAACCAATTTCTACACTTTTATCACTTTTTGCAGCAACACGCCCGCCTAAATTTTTTGCGAGCATCTGTGCTCCAAGACAAATCCCTAAAAAAGGTTTATTGTCTTTCAAAGATAATGAAATCCAATCAATTTCCTCATGAATATATGCATCCTTATCATTCACACTCATCGGACCACCTAAAATGACAACACCAGCGTGATGTTTCAATGTTTTAGGAAGTTTCTGTCCTAAAATAGGATAATAAAAATCAAGAGCAAAACCATTTCTTTGTAAAAATTGCCCTAAAAAACCAGTCTGTGAAGATTGGCGATGCAAAACAACTGCAATTTTTAGTTTACCGTTTCTTTGTTTTCTATCAAGATATGTTTTCGCTAAAAACATATTTTAACCAATCATTTTTATAATCAGATTTCATTTCATTTGAGAATAAATAAGAACCTTATTTTTATCAAAAATGTCTACAACACCTCTAAAATAATTGAAATTTCTCTCTTGGCAAAGAACTCTCTTCTTCTGCTTCTTTATTCTCTAAATCTTCAACATTTAAAGGTATCTGATCGACTTTTTTTCTATTCTGTTTTTTTGTGCGCGACTTTAATAAAAAATCAGGCCCTATCGATGATTTTTCTTCAAAGGATTTATTTTTAATAACTCCTTTTTCATCCACAACGCCTTTTTTGCATTCTCTTTTCAGCATCACGTTATCGACTTCTAATGTTATAGGAGAACAACGGGGAGGTACTTTCCATTCACAACGGCCTAATCGACCACTGATTGGAGAAACGATCAACCAAGAAGAAAAGAAAGAACCATCACACGCCCATGCTGGATCAGGTTCTGCTCGTAATGCTAAAGACAACCATTGACGACTCCCTTGACCATTACCTTTTGCTTCTTCAATATCTGCTAATAATAAATAAACGCTTTCACGCGGATGATAAGTGAGTGCTTTTTGTGCGTACTCTCTTGCTAATTCCAATTCGCCTGCATCCAAAGCAGCTTTTGCAACAATAAAAGCTGATTCAAATATTTCTTTATTATAAAAAGCAAGTGTTTTAGCTCTTTTCAAACGGCCAACTGCGCTTTCTTCTCTCCTAAGATAAAGTGCTCCCAAATCAGGATGAGGATTTTCCTGCCAAGCTTTAATAATTATTTTATCAGCTTTACGAACTTCTTTTAATTGATAAAGGATATCAACCATAAGCACCGTTATTGGTACAAAATCAGGCATCAACTTATGGGCCTTTAAAATAGCTTTACGTGCTCCTGCGAGCTGAGTCTCCGTAAGGTGAAGTGCTAACCCACTTAATAAAAGAGCATGGGTATACTTACGCTCTGAAGTACAATGCTCAGAACGTGGCAAAGCTCTTTGCGCTCGATAAAAAACATCAAGCGCTTTATTCCACTGACCCTCAGCACTTAATCGATCAAGGACAAATTGTTGAGCCCATAAAAGCGCTGGTGACAAATCGAGTGCCTCTTCTGCATAGTGCTGTGCGACATCATAAGCTTTTGTATTCATAGCTTCACGAAACAAACCATAAAGCCCAGCAAGCTTTGTCGATTCATCTTTTTGCATCTCTTCATAAAGCGCAATAGCCTTCATAGAGTTTTTTTGCAAAGATAAGATTTGAGCCCTTAAAAGCTTTATCAATGGTTCATAATCTTTTATAAAATATTTTAATGCACGTCTTTCCATTTTTTGTGCAGCCGCGTAATCACCTGCAAAAGCAGCAAGCAGACCTTGCGTAAGAGCTTTGCGACCACATTCTTGGTAACGTCCTGAAAAAAAGCTGTATAAAGTTCTAGGAATGGAAAAAATAATTCTAAAAAACTTCCATAAAAACACTAATACCATCAACAGGATAACAATCCCACTAATAATCGTAAGCAATGAGACAGTAAATCGCATCTGCAAAAATGTTATGACCAAGAAACTATTATTATTGGCACCCCAGCTAAAAACTGCACCGATCACACAAACGACAAAAATATAAATAAAAATACGTATCATTTTTGATCCTATTTACATTTTTGCAGCTTCGGAAGTTTCTTTTGGCATTCCAATCAACAACTGTTGAAGAACGTGCTGGACAGCAAGATGTCGTTTAAGTTGATCAATAAAATCTACCGAAATATGTTTAGCATTTTGAGGTAAAGTTTGCCATTCAGCTAAAGCTTTTTCATAATCTCCAGCCTGAATAGAAACTTCCATCCGTGCCACAATTGCAGGCACTGTTGTCCCTTCAACATATCCAATTGGACGCGAAACAATAAAACTTTTTATCCATATCTCAATCTTCTTTAAAAAATCAGCATCCGATGCAAGACTATTTTGCGTCCCAACAATTTTATCTGCAACATAAGCAAAATCAGCTGAAAGCTTTGCAGAGCTTGGAAGACCAGTATGCGCTGTTTTCTGTAACAAATCCAATCCTTCAACAGAAGATGAAAAATGTTGTACTGTTTCCAATTCACGCACATAAGATCCACCACGATCTATAGCGTTTTTTAATGCATTGACTGCAACAAACCGTGCAGTATTTATCCCATTTTTTTCGCTATTTTGAGTGAATATTTCTTTTTGGACAGTATCTAACTGTTGTTTTAAAGTAATAATATCGTTTTTATTACTTTCTCCAACAAATAAAGCTGTCTTTACATCTTCTGATATTCTCATTAAAGTCTGTATATTCTTTTCGAAAGCATCTACTTTTTTTTCTAAGAGTGCAAGAGATTTGCTTCTCTCTTTTTGAAAAGATTCATCTTCTTGAAAAGCTTCAACCTGTTGTGATGAAAAAGAAGAAAACTCTCTCTTCAATACATCAAACTGTTGAAGCATATGATTCAACTGTTTCTCTGTTTCTTCTGCTTTTTCTTTTACATGCCTAGTAATCTGAAGATTTTTTTCTTCTTCCAAATGATCAACCACTAAAAAAGATGGAAGAAAACCTGCTCTTTGCAGACCTACCCAAAGACTGATAGTTATAAGACCACAAATAATCCCTGAAACCATTAAAGAAGTAAAAGCAACACCACTTACAGTCTTGCGCTCAACATCGCTTTGCTTTGTTATTATCGGCTCTTTTGAGTGTTGTGTTTCTTGTTCTGAGTCATGAGCTATAATTTCAGATTTAACAACAGATGCCTTAGATGCCTTAGAACTTTTTAATTTTTCTTTTGATCTTGAAGAATTTACCATAATGATCACTTTTTTTACCACATGCTTTTTTACAATACGATATCAAAATGAAAAAAACTTTAAAAATTAGATGTTTTTCGAATAACATCCTTTTTTGCAGAGGGCTTCTTATGAACAGTGTATGATAAGGAAAAATAAAATCTTTTCAAATTTCTCTTACTCAAGATCCTTTTTTAAAATAAAAATAATGAATATGTTTAGTCTTATAATATTTTACAAACAATAATGAAATAATTGAGAATGGAAATTCTTAAAAGACACAAAAATATAAACACCCAAATTGAAAAAATGCTTCTCATAGTATATACGAGAAAATCCTCTAGAAGCATACTATATGATATTTTCATGAGTATAATCAAACGCTATGCACTCTTTAAAACGCCCTCCGTAACTTCATTATTTTTAAAATAATTCAGCTTCATTTACGAACGTTCCTTCCTATAAATTTATCCAGTACAATCTTAAAACGCTCTAAAATCGTTTTTCCCCTTTTATTTCCGATATGCTCTTCACAATGTTAAAATATAAGGTAGACAATATTTACCTCTACCATAGATGAACATTCTGATAAACAGTTCCTATTGTGCAAATGTTTTTTATTTTTATATATTCCCAATGAAAAAACTATGCTAAGCGTGAAGCTATTATCCAAAGGTATTTAAATGTGATAAAAAGGGCATTTTGGTATAGCTACCGTATTTTTTTTAACGCAGTGAGTCATTATTTTCGTGATAATGGGAGTGCCTTTGCGAGTCATGTTGCACTTTCGGGACTTTTAGCGTTTTTTCCTTTTTTTATTTTCGGGACATCTCTTGCTAGTTTTCTTGGAGCATTTACATATACACCGCAAAAAATTGAAGCACTTGTACAATTGTTGCCGGATGCAATTGCAGAACCTCTTTCTAAAGAAATCATTACTGTCCTCACCACACAACGGGGAGATTTATTAACACTTTCAGTTATTGGAGCCGCTTATTTTGCTTCAAATGGTGTGGGTGCTTTGCGTACAGCATTAAATAAAGCTTACCGTGTTATTGATCGACGCAGCTTGTTTTTTTGTCGTTTTCAAAGTTTATTTTTCGTCATTATTGGGACAGTAGGTCTTGTTGTTATTAGCTTTTTATTGGTTTTAGCACCTTTACTGATTAAAATTATGCAAAACCACTCTTCTCAGATTACTGAATATATTGGCATAATTCGTTTATGGCGTTATATAATTGCGATAGTTGTTCTTTTTACGAGTCTTTTAATTGTTCACAAATGGTTGCCAGCGGGACAGCGAAAAGTAAGAGATATTTTACCAGGTATTTTAGTGACAATATTTGTTTGGTTTTTAACCTCTATTGCCTTTGCCCAATATTTAACAATGTTTAATTATGCTTCTACTTACGCAGGATTAACTTCTATTATGGTTGCAATTATTTTTCTGTATATCTTAAGTGCAATTTTTATTTTAGGAGGAGAAATAAATGCAGCAATTATATTTTATCGTGATCATGCACAACGCACAGATCCATTAAAGTCATTCTCTATTGATTGAATGCAAAAGACAAACACAAAAAACGCCTATCATTTTCGGAAATGGAATTGATACTCATTTTCTAAAATCCGGAATTGATCATAATATAAAACTTTTATCAGCTTGAAATATTGATTGTAACCAACTGTTTGTTTTCTCCTAAAAATCCCTTATCGTGAGAGCGATTTTCACTGTAAACCTCATTCTATAGATAACAAAATTTAAATGATAATCATAAACGAAGTTCATTTGTACAAATATAACTTCTTTGAGCGCGTGAAATACAAATTCTGCAGCCTAAATGAATGTGCTTCATCAATGAGGTATTTTCTTATCGAAAGTGTGATTGGTCAAACTGTTAAGAATAAACAATCTTTAGAAATAAAGCTATCTAACAGGTGAACCTTGCCTTTTTTATTGCAAAAATATACCTGCTTTATGCATGAGTTCTAGATTTAATCGCACTCCATTTAAAATTTAATTATGAAAGTTATAAATTCTCTTCAATAACGGCTTTTATAAGCGCTTTTGCATCATCATCAGCCCATGGAGCAGCGCCATTAAACGAAGCAATAAGATAACCATCTTTATTTATGAGAAATGTGATAGGCAAACCTAAAGCGAGTCCTTTTTTTCTAATATCCTGAAAAATATTCATTGTATTATCCCGATAATAAACTAAATTATCAGCATGAGCATCATTTAAAAACTTTTGAATTTTTTCAGCAGAAGTATTTTTATCAATATTAATAGCTATAACATCAAAATTATTTCCTCCCATATCACGTTTTAATCGTGCTAATTCTGGCATTTCTGCACGACAAGGTGCGCACCAAACAGCCCATAAATTGACGAGTATTGGTTTTCCCCTAAATTCGGACAAATTATGATCTTTTCCCTCAATATCTTTAAAAGACAATTGGTTCATATCATAAAGAGTATCGGTAAATCGTACATGTGTAAAAAAGCCCTTTGCTGCTTTTTTAATGGCTCCTATTTTTTCCGTCTGTTGCTTATTGATATCTGTTTCTTGAGCTCTTGCCTCTGAAATAAAATTTAGAAAGAATGCTCTTCTGTTGTTATTTTGATTAATTGTTGTGTATAAACTTAAAACAATCATAAAAAACATAAGAAAATATTGTGTTTTTTTATTCTTATTTTTTCGGCTGATAAAAATTTTATGAATCATAATTTTTGTCCTTTTCAATAGGTATTTTAAGATATGGCAGATGAAGAATTAAAAAACCAGATGTGGGGCGGTCGATTTAAAGCAGGACCTGCCGCAATTATGGAAGAAATTAACGCTTCAATTGATTTTGATCAAAAACTTTATAAACAAGATATTGAAGGTTCACTTTGTCACGTAGCCATGCTAGCGCAAACAAAAATCATTTCACAATCCGACTATGAAAAAATTACCCATGGCTTAAAGAAGATTCATCAAGAAATTAAAATGGGTACATTCACATTTTCACGAAAACTTGAAGATATTCATATGAATATTGAAGCACGGCTGAGTGAATTAATTGGCCCTGTTGCAGGACGTTTACATATAGCACGTTCACGAAATGATCAAATTGCTGTTGATTTTCGTTTGTGGGTACGAGAAGAAATGCAAAAAATGACACAAGCTTTAAAAGAGCTGATAAAACAACTCCTGATTCGAGCAGAACAGCATGTCGATACTTTTATGCCAGGTTTTACGCATTTACAAACCGCACAACCTGTTACATTTGGTCACTATATGATGGCCTACGTTGAAATGTTTAGTCGAGATTTATCGCGTATGCATGATGCCATTGAACGAATGAATGAATCCCCCTTAGGGGCTGCTGCTCTAGCAGGTACAAGTTTTCCGATTGATCGTTTTATGACAGCAGAAGCATTAGGTTTTCGTGAGCCAACGCGTAACTCGATTGATAGTGTTTCAGATCGTGATTTTGCATTAGAATTTTTAAGCGTTGGGACTCTTTGTGCTATGCATCTTTCCCGTTTAGCAGAAGAAATTGTTCTTTGGTCGAGTGCACAATTTCATTTTATTCGTTTATCAGATGCTTTTTCAACGGGTTCATCTATTATGCCACAAAAGAGAAATCCTGATGCTGCCGAGCTTATACGTGCTAAAGCAGGGCGATTAAATGCTGCTTTGATTGGACTCTTAACAGTGATGAAGGGTTTACCCCTTGCTTATTCAAAAGATATGCAGGAAGATAAAGAATATGTATTTGATGGAGCTTTGAGTTTGGAATTATCGCTAGCAGCTATGACAGGAATTATTGGTGATCTTGAAGTTAATAAAGAAGCCATGAAACAAGCAGCTCATTTTGGATATGCAACAGCAACTGATTTAGCTGATTGGCTTGTTCGTGAATTAGGGCTTCCTTTTCGTGAGGCGCACCATATTACTGGATCTATTGTAGCATTAGCAGAAAAAAAACAGTGCACTCTTAATGAGCTAACATTAGTTGAACTTCAAACGATACATCCCAATATCAATGCAACCATTTTTGATATTTTGACAGTTGAGAAATCCGTTAAAAGCCGGAAAAGTTTTGGTGGAACAGCACCTTCAGAAGTTCTGCGTCAAATTGCTTATTGGAAAAAGCGCCTTATAGCCGCTTAAGTGATTTTATTTTTTAATACAAAAAATAAGACAGAAACAATATCAACATAATAGGAAAAGATATATGATAACCATTGTGAAAAATTTAATAATTATTCTTTTCTGCAATGTTATCATATTTGGATGTGGACGGAGAGAAATATTAGATTTACCATCTTCAACAATCATGAATCCTTCACAAGAAGCATTTATTTCTGAAAGAAAAGCAGATAAACCTTTTTTTCTTGATCAGCTGATACAATAGGTTTTTTGTGCATTTCTTTTCTTATTATCAAGGCGAACTTCACGCTGAAGACCTTTCACTTTCTATTCTTGCGCAAAAGGTAGGGACTCCTTTTTATTGCTATTCAGCGCGTACACTTATTACAAATTTTGAAAACTATCAGCAAGCATTTCAAGATATGCCTTATCTGATTGCTTATGCAGTCAAAGCGAATTCTAATCAAGCAATTTTACGACTCTTAGCACGGAGTGGAGCAGGAGCTGATGTGGTATCAGAAGGTGAACTCCGACGTGCACTTGCTGCCGGTATTCCTGCTCATCGAATTGTTTATTCTGGTGTTGGTAAAACAATGAAAGAGATTGATTTTGCTCTTACGCAAAATATTCATTGTTTTAATGTTGAGTCAGAACCAGAACTTGAACAATTATCAGCACGTGCTGTTGCACTTTCGACAACAGCACGCATTTCACTGCGAATTAACCCAGATGTGGATGCAAAAACTCATAAAAAAATCACAACAGGGAAATCTGAAAATAAATTCGGTATTCCACTCTCATCAGCACGAGAAGTATATAAAAAAGCCGCTCAATTGCCTGGTTTATACATCTGTGGTGTAGATATACATATTGGCAGTCAGATTTGTAATTTAAAACCCTTTGAAGATGCTTTTCTTATTACGGCAGATTTTATCTGTCAGTTGTGGAATGATGGTTATACTATAACCCATGTTGATATTGGAGGAGGACTTGGAATTCCTTATGGTTCTGAACATCACTCCGTACCTTCTCCTTTTGAGTATGCGGCTCTTGTTAGAAAACATATTGCCCCTTTAGGGATCAATATTATCCTAGAGCCTGGACGTAGTATTGTTGGTGAAGCTGGCATACTCGTCACATCTGTAATACATTTAAAAAGGGGAAAAGAGCGAAATTTTGTTATTGTTGATGCAGCAATGAATGATTTCATTCGCCCAACGCTGTATGAAGCTTGGCAAAATGTGCTCCTGGTAAAAGAAAAACCAATAGATACTCCGCTGATCAATGCAGATATTGTTGGCCCTGTCTGTGAAACGGGTGATTATTTAGGTTTGAATCGTTCTTTAGCGCTCTTGTCGCAAGGAGATCTTTTGGTTGTTACAGGAGCAGGGGCTTACGGTGCGGTTATGTCAAATACTTATAATAGCCGACTTTTAATACCAGAGGTTTTAGTTCAAGATATGCGGTATGCAGTTATTCGTCCACGTCTTGATTATGAACAATTGATCGGACTCGATCAAATTCCAGATTGGATTGAAAATTTTTAAATATCTTAGTCTTATTTTCACTCAACTCTCATGAAACAATTTATTTTCTCATAATTATTTTGTATGAATCTTATGATTTCAATGCACCGCTATAAAAAAAGGTAACTATTTATCTATGAACAATAAAAACATCAAAAGTTTTTCAGAACTAAAGCTTTTGTTTGTGCGCATTCTTGTTTGGTGTATCCTATTTTGTGAGCGAATATGGCCACGATTATTACCCTTTTTTCTTGCTCTGAGCCTTTTATATTCGCTGAGTTGGTTTGGCATTTTCAATGCTCTTGGTTATTGGGCGCATTTATTTCTTCTATGGCTCGTGCTTTTTATAGCAACGGGGAGTCTTTTTCTGCTTTTCGGTTTCCGTTTGCCCACAATCAAAGATATTAATGACCATATCGAAAAAACAAATAATCTCAAACACCAACCTCTCAATGTTCAAAAAGATCGTTTACACTTTGAAGATGAAGAAGATACAACTACAAATATTTGGCGTGAACATCAGCGCCGTATGGCAGAACAATTGCATCATTTGCGAATTGGATTAATTTATCTCAGGAGTGCTTCCTACGATCCCATGGCTCTTAGAGCTTTATTTATTCTATTTTGTGTTTGTGCTTTTAGTTTTTCTTTTGGTTCATCAGGTGGACGTTTAGCAGATGCATTTGATTTTCGTCCTACCGTTGATGAGACATTAATGCGCGTTGATGCTTGGGTTACACCACCTGCTTATACAGGAGTTGCACCCATTTATTTAACGCAAAATGAAACAACACAATTTACAATTCCTGAAGGTAGTGAGGTTTTTGTACATATTGTCAATGGTGCTGGTGTTACAGTAACAGCAATCTCTGAAGAAGATGGCCAGAAAATTTCACTTACTAAGAAGAACGAACAACCGGCTTTAAATAATTCAATTATTCGTTTTGAAACACACTTAGAGCGTTCAATTTATTTATCTTTAGCGTCGCGCCATAAGCAACAACAATGGCATTTACGCATGATTAAAGATCAATTACCAACGATTCATTGGTTAGAAAAACCAGGAAGAATTTTATCTGGATCATTAGAATTGCAGTATGAAATGGATGATGATTATGGAGCTACAAATGCTTTTGTTGAAATAGAACCTTTTTTTGATCAAGAAAAAAATAGTTCTCCCCTTTATAAAGCACCTGAAATAAAACTTCTTTTAGCACGTGGTGGAAAAGGTAAAATGCGGACAGTGCAAGATTTATCAAGCCATCCGTGGGCTGGTTCAGAAGTAAAAATTACTTTGATAGTACAAGATGGTGCTGACCAACAGGGACGCAGTAAAACTTTTATCATGACGTTACCAGAGCGCATTTTTGCAAATCCTGTTGCACGTGCAATCAATGAACAACGTCGTTTATTGGCTCTTAACGCATCTAAACGCGAGCATGTACTTGATATGATTTCTGCTTTGCTTTTACGTCCAGAAAATGGTCTTCAAAATACAACTCATTTTCTTCTTTTACAGAGTGCATGGACAAGGCTTTCTATGGCACAAACAGAGGATCAATTGCGAGATGTCGTTGATTATTTATGGACAATTGCTTTAGGTATTGAAGATAATCAGCTCGAGTCTGCTCAACAGAGATTAAAACAAGCACAAGCTGCTCTCCGTGATGCATTGCAGCATGGTGCTTCTGCTGCTGAAATCGAGCGACTTATGGCAGATTTACGACAAGCTGTAAATGATTATATCCATGCTTTAGCTGAAAAAGCACCAGAAGATAAAGATTCAAGAGAGGCTAATCTCTCTATAGATACATTACAAAATAAACTGAATTCAATGGAAGAAATGGCTAAAATGGGTTCTTCTTCTGCAGCGGAACAACTTTTAGCTGAAATTGAACAAACACTTGATCATTTGCAAATACGGAAAAGTCATCAAACAAACGGGCAAAACAAAAATCAAACGACACAAATGAAAGAAAAAATAGATCAACTTGGTGATTTAATGCGTCGTCAGCAAGAAATTCTTAATGATACACACAATTTAAAAACAGATCAGCAGCATGGAAACAGTACGCCCAAAGTACAGAGTGAATCCTTAAAAGAACGCCAAAATGAGTTGCAATCTGAATTATCAATATTGAAAAAAGAATTGACAGCAGAAGGATTTGAATCAAGCGATGACCTGAAAGAAGCAGAAGAGAAAATGAATTCTGCAAGAGATGCTTTTGATAAGCAAGACTATGAATTGTCAATACAAAATCAATCAGATGCTTTAGAAGCTTTACGACAAGGCGCACAAAATGTATTAAAAAAGATGCGTAACATGCTCAATAAAGAAAAAAATAATCAGAATGCCATTCATAACCGTAAAGATCCATTAGGGCGTCCACTCTCCTCAGAAATTGACCAAAAACAAGAAGGTGTAATTGAACCAAAAGCAAATGATAGAATGCGCGCACGGCAAATTTTGGATGAAATTCGCAAACGCCTTAGCAATGAGTATATTTCAGAAGAAGAAAAGAATTATCTTGAAAGATTACTTCATTTTAATTGAAGAAAAAATTTTTGCGACTATTTTGAAAATATAGTGCAAATTATTATGCAATAAAAAAGCACTACAGATAATAATAAAGTTAATTACTTATAATAAAGGAGACGATAAAATAACTTTTCCCCATGCTTTTAAAATCATTCGGATGAAGGAAATTAAAGATTAAGATTTTTCTTCTTGAGACAAAAAAGCAGAATTCCATATAAATTTAAGTGTGTGAAAACTTGCGATACTTGAAATTTGCTTCTAAACGGTATTTTAAATTGGATATAATTACATTAAAAGATTTTTATACTTCTACGCTTGGTATGCGTATGCAAATGACAGTTTATGATCAGTTAAATGTCTGTTGGCCTGATCTTATAGATAAACGAGTTATGGGCCTTGGCTATACACTTCCTTATCTTTCTGCATTGCGTAAACGTGCAAAGCAGTGTTGTGCTTTTATGCCTGCTAGTCAAGGAGCATCACCTTGGCCTTATCCCGATAAAGTTGCTACAGCACTTGTTTTTGAAGAAGATTTGCCTCTTCCGGATGCTTCGATTGATTGCATTTTATTAATACATGCACTTGAATATACAGAAAATTCATACGAAACACTAAACGAAATATGGCGTGTTTTGATTCCTAATGGTCGCCTTATTGTTATTGTTCCTAATCGTTATGGATTATGGGCACGTAATGATCGTACACCTTTTGGTTATGGCAAATCTTATAGCCGACAACAAATAGTTCGTTTATTGAAAGAAACCAATTTTATTACTGAATCAGTACAAGAAATTGTCCATTATATGCCCTCTTTAAACTGTATATCGCGGTTATGTTCATTTTTTTATGAATCATTAGCAAGTCATATTTTTCCTTATTTTGGTGGACTTTTAATGTGTTCAGCAGAAAAACATGTCTATCAAGGTTCTTTTGTGCAACGTCATCAGTCGCGACGCATTTTTATTCCTACACTAACACCACAAACATGTACAAAGAGACAGACCACTTTAATCTAAATTTTTATCTTAAAACAATGTTATCTGAATTGTATTTCAAACAGCGCGCCTCCAGCACAATTAAAGATTCAAACGATATCCATTATGATCGGTAACAAGAATTTTTGCTTTAGAAGGATCTTTTTCGATTTTTTTACGCAAACGATAAATATGGGTTTCCAATGTATGCGTGATAATATTTGCGTTGTAGCCCCAAACGTGTTCCAATAATGTTTCACGACTTACAATTTTATCTCTAGTCTCATAAAGATATTTAAGAATTGCTGTTTCTTTTTCTGTAAGGTTAATTATATTGTTCTGCTGATCAATAAGGAATTTTTCTCTAGGTTTAAAAATATAAGGACCAAGATCAAAAGAATCTTCATTGTGTTCATATTGGCGCAATTGGGCGCGAATACGAGCTAAAAGCACTGAAAAACGAAAAGGTTTTGTCACATAATCATTAACACCCATTTTAAAACCTAAAATAGTATCGCAATCTGTATCACAATGAGTCATCATAATAATGGGAGCACGAAATCCTTGGGAGCGTAATTTTTTTACAGCTTCACGACCATCGAGATCGGGAAGTTCTACATCAAAAATAGCGAGATCAACATTGTCTTTTTGAGCCACTATAATCCCTATTTCAGTAGTTTTTGCTTGAAGCACTTCAAACTCTTTATGAATTTGCAATTGTTCTACAAGAATAGAACGAAGATCGTTATCATCCACAACGATTAAAAGGGTATAGTCCTTCATTTTTTTTCCTATAAGATGTATTTTCACTAAGATTGAAGAAAGAATAATTTCATGAAAATAGGATTGCTTGCAAGTGACATTAAAAAAGAAAATATATAAAAAACAAGCTTTTGTTTCTTCTATTGTTATCCGTCGACAAACAGGTATGCAGACACGGGGTATTCTGTGTATTGGTCAGCATCGCTTTTTTTGTGCTTTAGGGCGAGCTGGTATCTCTGCTTTTAAACGTGAAGGTGATGGTGCTACTCCTTTAGCCAATATGCGTTGTTTAGGGGGATTTCGCAATAATTTTTACCGTTATTTCCCACGTTCAATTTTAGCAATCCGGCATATTCAAGCACACGACGGTTGGTGTGATGCAAGTGGAGATGCCAATTATAATCGTTTGGTACGTCTTCCTTATCCAAAAAGTGCTGAAAAGATGCAACGTGAAGATGGCCTCTATGATATGGGCCTTATTCTAGATTGGAATATTACAGAACGAAAGATGGCAAAAGGAAGTGCTATTTTCATACATTTAGCACAAAATAATTATACGCCAACAGAAGGATGTATCGCACTTTCATATCGTGATATGCAACGTATTTTACCTTATATTAATCGGCAAACAAAAATTATTATTTTAGGTTAAAGCTATGCTACTTTTAATCCTCCCATAGAACAGATTTCTTTCCATTCATCTTCTGTAACTGATTGTACCGATAAGCGCATAGCTTTAACCAGCATCATATTTTTTAATTTTGGATTAGCTTTAATTTGTTTTAATGAAACGGGATTTGGTATATCACAAATAGCACGAATATCTACACACTCCCAGCGTGGATCTGAACTAGTAGAATCAGGATGTGCTTCAGCGCATACTTCCACAATACCAACTATTTCTAGTCCTTGATTTGAGTGATAAAAAAAACCCTTATCGCCATATTTCATAGCGCGCATATTATTGCGTGCTTGATAATTGCGCACACCATCCCATTGTTCACCATCAAATCCTTTTTGTTTTTGCATGTCCCACGACCACTTAGAAGGTTCAGATTTGAAAAGCCAATAAGCCATAAAATTTCCTTTATAAACTTTAATAAGTTTCCAGATTTATACTTTTACTCCACGACGCCCTGTCCCGACTAAAGGAAGAGATTTTTCATCTAATGGCCAGCGTGATCGAGGTCCGATATCAAGAGAACTTACTTGTCCCCGTGCTAAACGTTCAGCACCAGCAAAAGCAATCATTGCAGCATTATCCGTACATAAAGAAAGAGGTGGAGCAATAAATTCAAAACCGTGTTGATGAGCAAGCTTTTGCAAACTAGAACGAATAGCTTGATTAGCTGCGACTCCTCCAGCAACAACTAAAGCAGGGAGAGGAGATGCCTCATGACGAGAAAACGGATAATGGTTGATAAATTGTTGTAACGATAGACCAACGCGATCCTGCAATATATCGATAACAGCTGCTTGAAAACTTGCAGCAATATCGGAAACATCACTTTCTGTTAAAGGTGCCATAGCTGTTGCAACTTGCCGAACAGCCGTTTTAAGACCAGAGAAGGAGAAATCTAACCGCTTATCACCCTTCAAAGGTCGTGGAAGAGAAATACGATTTTTATCCCCCAATAAAGCAGCTTTTTCAAGTGCTGGACCACCAGGATAGGAAAGACCTAAGAGTTTTGCGGTTTTGTCAAAAGCTTCTCCTAATGCATCATCAATAGTGGTTCCTAAACGCTGGTAATTCCCCACCTCATGAACAAGGATTGTTTGAGTATGCCCCCCTGAAACTAAGAGCAATAAATAAGGAAAATTAACATTATGCGTTAAAACAGCTGTCAAAGCGTGTCCTTCTAGATGATTGACGCCAATAAAAGGCTTTCTGGTAGCAAAAGCTAGTGCTTTTGCACTCATGAGCCCAACTAAAAGTCCTCCTATCAAACCAGGACCACTTGTTGCTGCAATGGCATCAATATCTTTGAGTTTCAGATCAGCGTCTGTAAGCGCTTGAAGAATTAAACCATCAAGAATTTCAATGTGAGCGCGTGCAGCAATTTCAGGAACAACACCACCATAAGGCGCGTGGTGGTCAATTTGGCTCCAAACAATATTGGAAAGAATACGGCTTTTTCCCTTATTGTTGTGCTCAATAACAGCGACTGCTGTTTCATCACAACTTGTTTCTATTCCCAACAAACGCATTTTAGGCCAAATCTCATATTATGAAATATCTTTAAAGCATACACGTATCATGAATAAATAAAGATGCAAAGAATTTCACCTTTAAATTAATCGATCTGAAAATAAATAGATTTCACTCTATACCTTATAAGAACTATGGGAGCAATTTTTGCACTCATCAAAAAAATGATTAGACCTAATGCTTTTTGCATATATTTATAAAGTTTTGTACAATCTCTATACTCTTATAAAATACTTTATGACAATGATTCAGTCGCATAAAATGTGACGCTTTAATTTGATTTATTTCACCATCAAGTAAATCATTTATTTGATTTTCTGGAAAAGTAAAATATACACATTATACTGACTTAATAATATTTGTAGGATGGGCTATAAATGTTATATGTTTCCTAAATTGAACCAATTTCAAAAAATTCTGCCCTCAGATTACTAATTATTTGGTTACAATTGCTTCTTCATACTTAAAAATAATCATAAATCATCGTCATCCTCATAGGAAAAGAATAATTGCATCAATTACGCCGTATATTACATACTTTTTAGAGAGTACAGATTTATGAAGAGCTCTTACATAATAGAATAATCAATACTTCTCACTTTATTTATATGAATATGAGAACGCTAATGTCTGAGTTAATACACATAAGAAACACCGTCATCTTCTTATAAATTCTACAAAGAAATGGCTCACGACAGCGTGATAATTACCAATGACAAATGAGCACATTTTAATTGCTTTTCCCGAGATAATGAGTCAAAAAATCATTCTAAAAAGATCTATAAGCTTTTGCATTTAGAAAATTATATGTCCTTATTATGACGATCATACCAACAACTTTTCTTAAAGAATTATATCGTATCTCCTATATTAAATAAGGTATTGAAGATTTTTTAACATTTATTACAGTTAAACGAAAATAAGCAATTTACAAAAGAATTATGCAAATATAAACGATCGAGTAATCTTTGCAAAAGAAGATCCTAAATTTACAAATATTTCTAATCTGCAAGCATTTTACTGCATTACAGAAAGGAAACTCATTATAATTTAGAAATACAGAGAGCAGTCTGTTAACACTTATAATAAAAAATATTTTTCTTTAATCCTATAAGAATATTGCAAATAATCGGTCTCTCTTCAAATGAGTAATGCAGCGACAATTTTAAAACTTCACAAAACAAAAAAGATCACTAATAATGCTACTTATTATCCTGTTGAAACAGTTAGCAATATAACTTACCCATTAAAACCACTTCAATGAATTATTTGTAATTTAGCAACAACCAAAAATAAATAATTGATAAAACATATTTTCAACTTGATTGTAAATTATCTTTAAGGTAACTTTTTATCTTAAATAATATAATAATTTCTACTGAAAATTTATTATATTGTTATATTTAATTAATTGGGTGGGGATTAAGTATGTTAAAGGATTTAATATGCCCTCACAAAAGAAAATTGCTTCAGCAGAAAAACTGTTACAAAAATCAAAAGACAGCATTCCTTCACTCAAAGAGCTTTCATCAAAGTTAAAAGATAGCATTCCCTTACCCAAAGGGCTTTCATCAAAATTAAAAGACAGCATTCCTTCACCCAAAGAGCTTTCATCAAAATTAAAAGACAGCATTCCTTCACCCAAAGAGCTTTCATCAAAATTAAAACAAGAGCTTGCAATAGAAATCGAAAAAAAATATCACTGTATATTCACAGGAGAGAATCCTGCACCTTATCGTATTATAGCCGTTAGATCTTTTGGAAATGTAACAGAGGGCGATCTTGGCGGTTTTATTGAAAATGAATCAAATTTATCACAACAGGGTGATTGTTGGATTTACGGCAACGCTAAGGTTTTTGGAAACGCTAGAGTTTACGAAGATGCTAAAGTGTATGATAATGCCAAAGTTTATGGAAATGCCCAAATTCATAATAAAGCTCGTATTTCTCAATCTGCCAAAATTTACGGTAATGCTCGAATTTATGGTAAGTCTAACATTATTGGCGATGCTAAAATTCATGGTCAGGCAAGCGTTTATGGACACGCTCAAGTTTGTGGATATACCGACGTTTATGATAATGCAAAAATTCACGGTAGAGCTAAGATTGATGACTATGTAAAGATTTTTGACCATGCCGAGATTTATGAGAATGCTCTTGTTACTGACAAAAGTAGAGTTCACGGCAAAGCTGAAGTTTATGGTAATGCTCAGATTAAGGAGCAAAGCGAAGTTTTTGGCAACAGTAAAGTTTATGGTAATACCATAATTTCTGGTAATGCCAGGATTTTTAGACATAGCAAGATTTATGGAAATGCTGCTATTTACCACAATGCTTTGGTTAGTGGTGGAAAGATTTACGACAATGCAATAATTGCGAATAATGCACAAGTTTCTGGTCACGCTAAGATTTATGGAAATACCAAAATTTATGAAAATGCCACAGTTAATGGCCATGCTAACATTTATGGTAATGCACAGATTTATGGAAGTGCTGTAGTTAATGAAAATGTAAAGATTTTTCACAATGCTCAGATTAAGAGCAATGCCGAAGTTCGGGGAAATGCTAAAGTTTATGGTAGTAGTATAATCTCAGATACTGCCAAGGTTTGTGGTAATGCTGAAGTTTATAACGAAGCTATGATTTATGAAAATGCTCAAGTTTTTGAGAAATCCATAATTGCGGGAAAAGCTAAGGTGTATGGTAATGCACAGATTTATGGAAATGCTGTGATTAGTGAAGCGGTCGAATGTTTCGAAAATGCTAAAATTTTTGGTCAAGTCAAAATTTCTGGTCAAGTCAAAATTTCTGGTCAAGCCAAAGTTTACGAATTTGCAGAAGTTTGGGAGTCTGCCAATATTTTTGGCAATGCTTGCGTTTTCGGAAAATCTCAGATTTTCGGTAATAGTAAAATATTTGATGAAGCAAAAATTTATGACTTTGCTGCAATTACCGAAAATGCTGAAGTTTATGGTTGTGCTAAAATTTATGGATATGCTAGAATTTTCGGTGAAGTAAAAATTTTAGGAGAAACCTTAATTGCAGGCCAAATGAAAGTTTTTGGTCAGGCTGAGATTGTTGATAAACGTTTTCTTAATAATGAAGCAATTGACGGCCATCAATTTCTTCATGATGAGAACCAGATGAAAACTCTCCATGAAAAAGAAGAAAAAGTTTTTGATGCAAGCAAAATACAAGCTTTTAATGAGAACATAACTAACGTTCTTAATGAGAGAAAGAATATAAATCTTAGTGCTCAAAAAGCTTCTGTGATTAATGAAATTAATATAGTTCAAAAGGCTGAGGTCCAAAAGGCTGAGGTCCAAAAGGCTGAGGTCCAAAAGGCTGAG
>NZ_KL407337.1:766134-917043 GCF_000706645.1 Bartonella rochalimae ATCC BAA-1498 | reverse complement strand
CAAAAGGCTGAGGTCCAAAAGGCTGAGGTCCAAAAGGCTGAGGTCCAAAAGGCTGAGAATATCATAATAAAGAACGGCTTTGCCAAAACTTCTAATGTTTTTATTTAAAATACACAAAATCTTACTGTGTAAATATATCAGTATGCAAATATGAGAGTGAATGTTATATAAAGCTTTTTATATTAAGAAATAAAATATATACTAGAAACTATAAAAGCTAAATTAAAAAAGAAAAAATTGTTAAGTCTAGTTACGGAACTATGAAAAAATATAAAAAATAAGTATCAGAAAATACTCTATCTTTACGTTCGATAGGTTATATTTTTACAGTATTTTAGTTTTTATCCAATTACTGCTTAAAAGCAGTTAATAAATTAGACAATAAATAATACTGTTTTTGATAGGGGGTATATTATTATAACAATAATAAATACAAAGAGTCTCAAACAAGTGGTTTTAAGCTACAGTGCTATTTTGTACAAAATTAAATCAGAAGGAGCTCTTCAAATCAGTGATAGCTCATACAAGCGTAGTATTTGAACTGAGTGAAGTTTTAGCTGATATGTTTTTAAATTTTAGATATATCACAACAAATTATAGCTTGTTTATGAGAGAAATTCTTCTCCTAAAAACTCTGATAAAAATATGGACCTAGAAGATTTGATAACAAAAAATCTCTATTTTTGAAAATCTGATATGAGAAGGCAATTACATAAATATTCTTAACGATATTACCAACAAAGCGTTCGTATGATGTATAAAATAACTTATGCAATTATTTTTCGGATATTAGGGGAGTTAAGTAATTTATCATTAGTTCTTAATATAGACAAGCAAACGGTAGCTAATATTTTTTATATCATACTAATAAACAAGCAATAATTATCAATCTAAAGGCAGCATCAGCTAATGAACGTCATTAAGTAGCACATAATATCTGTCATTAACTTCCTAAATATCATATGATTGAACAGTATTCATAGCCTTCTAAAAATTAGCAAAGTGGTTTGTTGTATGATGGAATATAACAAACTAACGGCGCCGTATTATATATAATAATTGAGAAAGCAAAACTTCCCTTATAAAATTTCTACTATACATGCTCATATAAATACCACCAAAATCTGATGTAAATACAGTCAGATATCCTAAAAATTATTCTGATGCTTTGCAATAATCGTCAGTTTCAGTAAGGCTTGATGAATGATTACTTCACTTAAAAGTGGATTTTTACGACTTTCTAAAATAGCTGATTGTATTTTTTTCATTGCATACAAAATTTTCTCTAAGTTCCAATATTTTAAGGCTTGTTCAACTATTTTTTTCCTTTGAAAAAAAATCGGTGGTTGCGCCTGAGAAATGACTATAAAAGGAGTTTTACCTTCAATTTCTACTTGATAACGTAAAAGCTGTAATTGTTGAAAATGCCTTTGAGCCGTATTTAAAACAAAAAAAGATGTATTGTTTACAGCACAACAACGGCTAAAATAAATTTCAAAACTCGCTAAATCTCCTAGTAAAACAGCATCAATTACTTCATCTTGAGAAAGAGCACTCACATCGCTAACAATAGCTTTTACATCTTCAAAAGCAATATGAGCCTTCTTTAAGGTATAAAGACACAACTTTTCCAATTCACTCCGTGATGCAAGACGATCTTCTCCGATATTTTGGTGCAAATATTGACGCGCTTCCAAAGAAAGAGTTGCATTGAATTCATCTAAAATCTCATCAATCAAGATATCAAGAGAATGGGCATTATCTGCATAACAAGGCAAAGCAATTGCTGTTGATGCTGTTTCAATAATATTGCGTAATCCTACTCCTTTTTTTAAATCACCCGCTTCAATTAAAATAAAACTGGCTTCTGGTGGTTCTGTTATTAAAAGTTTAAGCGCCTTAAGAAAGCCTTTTTGGTTAGCACCATTAGATATCCATATCAAACGATCACCACCAAAGAGCGATAAAGTGCGTGCTTCATCGCCTAATCGCGCAGGATCTTTATCGATTTCAGCTGCATCTAAGCGAACAGTGGAAAAAGGATTTTCTATTGCCACCTGAGAGAGCTTGGCAAAACGTTGTGCACGCTCACAAACAAGACCACGATCCGGTCCATAAATTAAAACGATAGGAAAAGAACGCGAAAAATGTTTTAAAAACTGATCAACTTCATGTGCTTTTTTCTGAGCCAAAATATTAATCCATTAAAAATACATCATCAAAAACTTCATCACAAATCTTCTGAAATAGTCCAATTTCACTACCTCTATCTTACATTTTTTACACTCTTTCTTCACTAACTGTCCAAAATGACCTTACGCTAAGCAAAAGCAAAATCTGATTTCTATAATCAAAAATCTAATGTACGGAATTCACCACTCTAATAACAATTTCCTCTTAATATTTATTTAGTTAGTTAAAAATATCACAAAATCAGCTATTTCTGAACGAATACTCAAGAAATCACATAAAATAATAAAACCTTATCTAAAAAGGAGAAATCTACAATTTTCTTGATAGTGCCTCTTAAAGGCATTGTGTAGTGATTCTGAAGATATATTAGATTCCATTCAATACTTTTATAGCGCAAAATGACTGTTTCTAGTGATTTACAATCCTTTATCAGAGAACAACGCTCATTTGATTTTTTACTTTTATCAAATTTCCATGCCAAAAGGCAAAATCAATATCTTATTTAAAGGGAAAGGATTTTATAATTATTGATTTTATTATGTTTTTTATCCTACTTTTCACCTTTTAGATACTTTTCTACCGTTTTGATAGCAAGCCTTTTGCAATCAGTGCTTTTTATATAAAGAGCAATTATATTACCACCTATCCAGCAAAAAAATACTTTGAAGTGTAATAAAGACTGTCTTATCTAAGTTTGCAGCTCTTGCTGCCACTAATTTTTTCAAACCACGAGCTGATTTTTTAATACTGGCTTCATTACAAAACTTTTTAAATAAATTACCAAAACTCTCTTTAATGAATTTTTCCCCTTTGCCACAAATAAATATTGCATCTCAAATAGAGCTAATTTTAAAAGTCTTTGCTCGTTTAGTTCAAATAGACAAAAAGGTACCTATTTGATGAATATTTTTACGGCAGAAAATGAGCTTTTGTCGATTTTAATCACTGAAACAGGAACAAGAAATAAAAACAAATATCACCCCATTAAGAAACAATCATGCTCAAACGTCGTGATAAAAAAAATCACAGATTTAAAAAAGCGTTTAATGAATACGATTGTTATTGGGAAAATCAGTCATGCTGACCATAAAAATGCGTGCTATCACAATCTAAAGTAGAAATTTAACCAACGACTGGATTGTTGATTGCCAAACACAGACAGATAGAGCACATATCTATGGAAGAGGTGGTATAGGAGAGCAAGTTATTATGAATTCTGTTCATACAGATGCTAATCAAACCGACGACTTACGAAATGTAGAAAAGAAGGAAAAGTATTTCTTGTATCAGTTGGTTTCCAATGTATTTGGATCAGAAAGATTTCAATATGATAGAGTTTATAAAAATGAAAAAAGAACTATTCATTCATGAGACGATGTAGAAGCACATTTAAGATCTTATTTCACATCTTAAAAAATAAATTGAAATCAACAAATTATGCAAAAGAAAAAGCACTGATATCCAAAATAATAATGACAACATCAGACTATCTCACCATTCTCAATACGATCATATTACTGTTGCGTATAAAATAATTGTAGAGCTTAATGAGCTTAAGCATTTTCAAAATCAATTTTTACTCTTATTTTTAAAAAACAAAAAAATAAATCTACTGAAACGTTATTTTTTTGTTGCAATTCGGAAAAGCCTACGCCATACAGAGACTGTTTAGGTAAAAAGTGGTTCAAATTTTTAAGCGGGTGTAGCTCAGGGGTAGAGCACAACCTTGCCAAGGTTGGGGTCGTGGGTTCGAATCCCATCGCCCGCTCCATTAGTGAATGTAAACTTATTTTTAAACTATAAACTTTTTGAAGAGTCTTTCTTATCTATGATCCCAAAGTTCACAAAAATGATGAAGTGGACCACGTCCTTTTCCTACGTTTAAAGTACTTGAAGCAAATAAAGCGCTATTTAAATAATTTTTAGCTCTTTTGATTGCATCAAATAAAGGTTCCTTAGGTAAGAGTGCTGCAATCGCAGCCGAAAGAGTACAACCTGTGCCGTGATTATTGGTTGTACCGAAACGGGAAGCCTCCAGCATTACAACACCCTTGGAATCACAATAAATATCAGGACTAGAAAGATCGTAATAATTTGTAGTCTTGCAAGCAAGAACATCTAAATGCCCTCCTTTCAATAAAACAGCACCACACCCCAATGCCAAAAGTTGTGGACTTTGCTGATACATAGCATCTAATGACCATTGCACTTCATGATTCAACAATATTGCTGCCTCAGGTAAATTTGGTGTAATCAACGTTGACATGGGAATAAGAACACTACGAATAACTTCAATCGCATCAGGCTTCAACAGAACATCTCCACTCTTTGCCACCATAACCGGATCAAAAACAATGAAACGAGCTTTATAATGAGCCAAACGTTCTGCAATAATCTGTGCAATCTGAGCATTCGCCACCATTCCAATTTTGACGGCGTCTACATGAATATCTTCAAAAACCGAATCAATTTGATCAGCAACAAAAGAAGCATCCAATGCCTGAAAAGCACGCACACCCTGTGTATTCTGTGCAACAACAGCTGTAACTACGCTCATACCATAAGCTTTCATTGCCGAAAAAACCTTTAAATCGGCTTGCATTCCAGCACCACCAGAAGGATCAGTACCCGCAATGGATAAAATCCGTGGAATAAACTTACTTTTATTACTCTGTAATGTCATATGGTTCTTTCCTTATAATTTTAAATATTTTAAAAGGAGTATTTGAAAAAGTTTTAATTAAAGATGTTTTCTCATATAAATTGCATTATAAATAGAATTTCTTGATGGACATGAAATGGGAAATGTAGTGCTTATCTTTCGCTCTCTTCTTTTTACATTTGTTTTTTACATAACAACTTTTGTACAGATGATTTTTTACGCGCCTTTCTATTTTTTAATGCCGCGTAAACAAGCATGGATTGTGCCTAAAATGTGGGCACGTATTACATTGTTTTTACAAAAACATATTGCTGGAACAGACTATGAAATTGAAGGTATAGAAAATCTTCCCAGTGGGGCTTACATCATTGCTCCAAAACATCAATCCGCATGGGAAACTTTTAGCCTTGTTCCCTATTTTGATGATCCCGCCCTTATTATCAAACGTGAATTAATGTGGATCCCTCTTTTCGGTTGGTACATGGCAAAAACACAAGTTATTCCGGTTAACCGGACAAGTCCTATTAAAGCCCTCAAAATCATTTTACACAATGCAAAACAAAAAGCGAAGCAGGGGCGCGAAATTCTCATTTTTCCTGAAGGAACGCGTAAACAACCTGGTCAAGATCCAGATTATAAACCAGGAATTACTGCTCTTTACAATGAGCTTAAACTTCAAGTTGTTCCTATTGCCCACAATGCTGGCTTATATTGGCCACGTAATAATTTTCGTCGCTATCCAGGAACAATCCGTGTTCGTATTCTTCCTCCTATCAAAGCTGGTTTAAATAAACGTGATTTTCTAGATCAACTCATTCAAAAAACAGAAAAAGCTTGTGATGAATTACTCCTATTAGCTGCTCAAGACCCTAATCCTCCTCCTATGCCGCCCTCTGCTGTTCAAAGACTTCAAATGCTTGGCCATCATTGGAAAGGACCTGTACGTAATTAAAGATTCATCTTCTTTATGAATAAACAAAAATCTTTACAATAAAACTCCAACAATGCCAAACCACTTATAATGTCAAAATAATGGGGGAATTTATTTTATGCATCAACTCTTCTACACACTTTTTTTCTTTTTTATTCTGAGTATAATGAGCTCTCTAAGTTTAGCCCATCCTTTCATCTCTGTTGATGCCACAACTGGACGCATATTAAAGCATAATCAAGCTTTTGAACGTTGGTATCCTGCTTCTTTAACAAAACTAATGATGACTTATATTATTTTCCGAGCCATGAGCACAGGAAAAATTTCACCCCACAAGCATATCACCATCAGCAAAAATGCAGCGCAAGCGCCTGCTATTAATTCAGGTTATAAAGCTGGTTCTGTTCTTACACTTGATACGGCCTTAAAAATTACTTTGGTTAAATCCACAAATGATTTAGCTATTGCTATAAGTGAAGCTATTTCGGGTTCACAAGAAGCTTTTGTAAAACAAATGAATGCAGAAGCTCGACGTCTAGGTATGTTTGGAACCAATTTTACAAATACAAGTGGATTACCAAATCCAAATAATTACTCCACAGCACGGGATATGGCTCTTTTAGCGGTTCAAATCCGCCGAGAATTTCCGCAATATACTCATTATTTCTCTATTCCAGCCATTGATTTTGGCAATGGAAAAAAAATTCAATCTAATTCAAATAATCTTATTGGTCGTTTTGATGGCATAGATGGCATGAAAACGGGATTTATTTGTGCTTCCGGTTTCAATCTTGTCGCTTCAGCAACCAGAAATAAGCGAACAATTATCGTTGTTATTTTAGGATCGGAGAGCATCAATAAAAGAGAAGAAAAAGCAGCACAATTGCTCAATGCAGGATTTTCGGACAAAGGATCTCCTCAATCAACATTAGCAACATTAGAACCTTATGGTACGAAAATATCACAAATAACCGATATGAGACAACAAATATGTACACCTGAAGCTATAAAAATGCGTCTAAATTCTTATGATGAAGAAGGAAATATTATTCTCACCTCGCCTTTCATCACCGCTTTACCTTCCTCCATTCTTCCTTTGCAAGTAAAGCTCATCAGCGCACCGAAGATATTGAAAATCAATGGAAAAATAGTACGAGAAATTCCCATCCCATATAAACGACCTCCCTATTCACCTCCTATGATAAAAGCAGTCAACCACATTTAATATTTCAAATGCAAACAACACGTATTCCTGTCACTCTCATCACCGGTTTTTTAGGTTCTGGTAAAACAACTTTGCTTAATTATTTGCTTCGAAGATCCTCTCTTAGCTAACAGTGCTGTTATCGTTAACGAATTCGGTGAAATAAACATTGACCATCTTTTTGTTGAAAAAGCAACAGAAGGAATTATTGAATTAACAAACGGCTGTTTATGCTGTAATTTGCGCAGTGATTTAGTCGATACATTAGTTGATTTAATTGATCATACTCAAAAAAAATATCTCAAAAAATTCAATCGCATTATAATTGAAACAACAGGTTTAGCTGATCCTGCTTCTATTTTACAAGTTCTTTTAAACCATCCTATTTTAACTCAAGCATTAGAGATTGATGCTGTTATTACAACATTTGATGTATTAAACTCTCCTCCTATTCTTGAATCTCATCCTGAAATACAAAAACAACTCGCTTTTGCTGACAAAATTATCCTTACAAAAACTGATCTTATTGATCATATAATTCCCCTAGATTTTCTCACCAACAAACTCAAAGCTCTTAATCCCACGGCACAAATCATCATTTCCCATTCTGATCAATGCAACTCACATGAATTAATAAATAAAATAATTCGGAATAAAAAAGAAGGTAACATAGAGCTAAAAAAACGGCTTCCCACTGTTCCACATGATCATTCTCATTATCAAAATTTTCGCGCTTTTTCATTAGATTGTAATGAACCGATTCACTTTGCTACGTTAAAAGTTTTTCTCAACCTCTTAAAAGATCTTTATGGTGAAAAATTACTCCGTATAAAAGCCATTATCGCATTGCACGATATCCACATAGTCCACTTATTCTTCATGGTGTACAAACATTTTTTCATCCACCAATAAGGCTTCCAAAGTGGCCAAAAGGCATTACAAAAACTCGCTTTGTCATCATTACTCATAGTGTTGAAAAAAAGGCAATACAAAAACTCTTTGATGCTTGTTTAAATAAACCAGCACTAGATACTCCAGACAAAACTGCTATTTTAGATAATCCTTTACTCATTCCAGGAGTAAAATTTTAATCTCCTTTGCACAGTAACAAATCAACTGCTCACATACAATTCACGTTATATTATTCTTATAACTGAAAAATTGTATATTCTTAATATAGCTCATCCTTAGAAAGCCATAGCAACTGAATCCTCATCAATAAAATGTTCAAAAACATAACGTTTATCATAAACAGTAATTTTGGGAGGTTTACGATTTGTTTCAAAAAAATCATAGCCTTCTTTGAGCATCATCCAAAATTCATAATGAGGGCTTGTATAATGACGTTGCATATTAGCATCAGTCATACGAAAAGGAAAAGCATGTAACTGAAACTCTTTTTGCCCGCCTTTAAAAGCATCCCGTGCAAAGGCATAGATTTGTGCCATATTCCTGTCATTCATTGAATAGCAGCCTACAGAAGAACAAGCTCCATGAACCATAAGATAGCTCCCTGTACGGCCATGAATCTGATCATAAAGATTAGGAAAACCTATATTAAAAGAAAGATAATATTTCGAATAAGGGTTCATTTGGTTTTCCTGAACGGTATAAAAACCTTCTGGAGCTTGAAAATCGCCTTCTCGATATTTAGGCCCAAGCTGACCTGACCATTTGCAAATGTCATAACTTACAACAAGAACAAATACTCCTGAACGATTTTGTTTCCAAATTTCAGCAATATTATCTTTCTTAAAAAATCGCATCATAATTGGTGCATACTGATCAATATCGTTCATAGCCATTTTATTGAGGATTTCCCGAGGCAATGATTGTTCAATTTTAGCTTTGAAAGAAGTAGGTAACCTCTCCTGACATGCCATTAACATTCCAGTTAGAATAAAAAGCACTGCTGAAAACAATCTCTTTAATTTCATTTAAAAAAGGTCCTTGACAGTAAATATATTAATTCAAAGAACGACCAATCTGAAGATATTTTTCCCAACGCTCTTGTTTAATAATTTCACCATCTTTACCAGCCATAGACTTTAAAGCGTCTGAAATAATATTACCTGTTGCTTCAATTACAATTTCTTTTCCTCTATGTGCTCCTCCCAAAGGCTCAGGAATAATACCATCAATAATCTGTAACTTATAAAGATCTTGAGCAGTAATGCGCATATTCGTCGCAGCATCCTTTGCACGAGTTGAATCGCGCCATAAAATAGAAGCTGCACCTTCTGGTGAAATAACCGAATAAATCGAGTGCTCCAACATATAAACTTTATTAGCTGCCGCAATTGCTATCGCTCCCCCAGAACCTCCTTCTCCAATAATAACGGAAACAACAGGGACCTTTAAGCGTAAAGTTGCAGCTGTTGATTGTGCAATTGCCTCTGCCTGCCCACGTTCTTCAGCACTCACACCAGGATAAGCGCCCGCCGTATCAACAAAAGTCAGTAATGGTAATTGAAAACGATCAGCCAATTCCATAATACGAACAGCTTTGCGATATCCTTCTGGACGTGCAGAACCAAAATTATGGTGCAAGCGGGTTTGGGTATCATGCCCTTTTTCTTGACCTATATAAGCAATTGCTTCACCTCTAAAGCGTGCAAAACCAGCTTGAATAGCTGCATCTTCAGCGAATTTACGATCACCTGCCAAAGGTGTAACATCAGTCAACAATTGCGCTGAATAATCCATAAAATGAGGTCTATCAGGATGACGAGCTACTTGTGTTTTTTGCCATGGCGATAATTTTTTATAGAGATCTCTCAAAGCTGTTTGAGAACGCGTTTCAAGACGTGCAATCTCATCACTCATATTAAGGCTATCCTTTTCCTGAGCGATTTTTTTTAATTCAAGAATTTGCAGATCAAGATCAGCAACTGGTTTTTCAAAATCAAGATAATTATACATTGCATCCAACTTGTTTTGTATAATTTATACACTTATAATTTATTTTATAAAGTATTTTTCAAAAGATCATCTTTTCTTTACCTGACCTTACACTAATCAACAAGCGGATGATGCTCATTAACCAAACGATGCAACCTAGCTTCCAATACATGTGTATAAATTTGAGTTGTAGAAATATCACGGTGACCTAACAAATGTTGAACCGCACGCAAATCAGCACCATTTTGCAACAGGTGGCTTGCAAAAGCATGGCGCAATACATGAGGAGAAAAGTTTTCACTTTGTATCCCTGCTCTTTTAGCGAGATCTTTTAATCCGCGAGCAACAAATTGGCGTGCAATATATCCAGTAGATGAACGAGCAGGAAAAAGGTAAATGCTTGTTGCATCTTTTCTCTGATCACGCACACTCAACCACTGCAACAGAATTTGACGTGCTTTCTCTGATAAAAGTACCACTCGCTCTTTTTCACCCTTCCCGCGAACCAAAATAAATTGCTCTTTTCCTCGCACAGCTTGAACTGGAAGACTAACTAACTCACTGATACGTAATCCCGTCGCATAAAGCATTTCAAGCAACACCTGAAAACGCAAAGCACGGTAATAATTCTGGGTTCCAGACTCTGCTTGCTCTGTCTCCAATTGCGCAAAATCTAATAATTTTGCCATTGCATCTTCACTGATAATTTTCGGCAAAGGACGTCCTTGACGTGGTGAATCAATATCACTAGAAGGGTCATCTTCTCTTAATCCTTCAGCATAAAGAAATTGAAAAAATTGACGTAAAGTTGATAACCGACGCGCTTGTGAAGTTGCTGCGCAACCAGCTTTCTGCATGAGAGATAAAAGATTGATTAAATCTTCTCTTTGCGCCGAAAAAAACGAAATAGAGTGCGAAGATAATTTATTTTGTGCCCATTGTAAATCATGTTGATAAGCTAAAAGTGTACAAACAGAAGCCCCTCGCTCCGCACTCATCATTTCAAGAAAACGATCTATGACAGCATCATTTTTCATGTATTTTCTTTCGAAGATTCCTTTAATAAATCTAAAGGCACATCAACATTTATATCCACGGTCACTGGTTCAACATAAACCACAAGTGCAACCATAATGCTAAAAAAAATAATAATTAAAATGAAAAATATTATTAAAAATCGAGTTAATGTTGGCATGAAAATAAACTATTCCAAAAAAATCTTAATTTTCTATCGTATCTGATAAAGATTAACAGGTCTTGACTTTAAGATAGATAAATATCGAAATAAAATCATAAATAATAATTATTTTAAAATATCCCCACAACATAAATAAAAAATCAACTGTTACTGTATCTTAATTGTTAAACACTCATACTGGCCGGTCTCATGAGTGCAGAAAAATCAATGATTAAAAAACATGTCGTTATTATGTATAATTTACTTTATTTATGATACTGATCAAGAAATCGAAAAAGCAGCACAAACAACAATTTCTGAATTCTTTTAAACTTATGAAAAATAAAGTTTCACACTTTTGAACAAAATATCATTTAAATATCCTTAAAAAATCTCCCTCATTTTAGCAACAAGCAAAGCAGCTTATATACTGAAAACCATACCTCAAATTAAATATAGCACAAAATAGATCTTAATATTCTCATTGAACGTGTTTTAAAGTATCCTGGCTATTGCTTTAAAAAAGACTTAAAAATCACCAAAACTCATAGAATAATGCTACTCTAGCTATGCAAAAGCAAACTTAACGATTAGTAATCATAGCAAACATTAAGAAGCATAAAATATTACACGATCCACACAATGCTAATTGCACAACAAAATATATGAAACTGAAGCACACACATTCCTTAATCTTGGCCACACATTTGGACACATGCTTGAAAGAACAATTACCTACAATTCAAACTGCTTAATCCATGGTGAAAGTGTAGCGATTGAAATAATTTAGCTCACCAATTTTCTACTCAACTGAATTTAATAAGTCCCACACTAACACAACCTATTCAAATACATTTTAAAGCTGTTGGTTTACCTACAAAATTACAGGATATTCCAAAACTTGAAATGTTAATGACTTTAACAGTATAAGATTAAGAAAATAGTCTCACTCTCGCCCTAACATGTAAGCTCAGTTAATCATTCATTGCAAAACATCTTGATCGCATTGAATATCATTTTAAATTTTCTAAAATAAAAATTAATGAAAACGGGCTCATAAATATTTATAATGATTGATTAAACTCAACGTTTTCGCTATAAAATTAAATATGATTGGGTCTGCGTAGCTCAGTAGGATAGAGCACAGGATTCCTAAGAAATTGGGCACTTTCAGAAGAAATTCTAAAAGTGAATCTGCTCAAATTCGGGGAAAACTTCACAGGAATTTGTATGTCAATCCCGAGCCAAGTCTCTTTTTAAATTAAAGAGAAAGGTGTAGAGACTGAACGGGCAGCACCTAAAAAGCATAAGTTTTAAGGTGAAGAGACAGTCCAGACCACAAACAGTTTTGCTGATAAAGCTGGCGGTGAAAATCGAAGTGGTATGAATCCTGGGGTCGTAGGTTCGAATCCTACCGTAGACACCACTATATAAGTTACGATTGTTACTTTGAATCATTAAGGAAACGTTATGAAAAAACTCTACTTAAGTTTATTATCCTTCAATCCGATTACTGCCTTCGCTGGATCTTTGGTAATCAATGTACCAGATGTCCCGGAACCTATGATAAAACAGGTTGTTTATCAATGTGATACTGGAACAAATAAAGAAAAAGTCGAAGCAACTTATCTCAATGCTGATAATATTTCGTTAATCGATTTTAAATGGAAAGGTGAACGCATTGTCGGTGCAAATGTCATCGCTGCGTCAGGATCAAAATACGCAGGAGCCCAGTATATTTGGTGGGAATCTAAAAACGAAGTTACACTTTTTGACCTTATTAATGATCCAGAAGAAAAGAAACCTATTTTTTGTAAAATAGAAGATAAGCAATAATAAGTTTTTATCCATTAGGTTTACATTCGTTTAAATTTCACGATTTCTTCTTTTTATGATTATGAAATAAAAGAGAAAGTGGTTCTTTTAAAAAATCCTTTGATTGATCTCGATGAACTGCTGTTTGTGACAACAACATAGAGGTTATTGGTGTTGTCATAAACAAAAAAATCATCAACAATATCTCATGAATAACAAATACATGATCCACATGTATTGAATAAAAAAAGGAAGCAATAATAATACTGCTTCCTCCCCAACTTGTACTCAATGAAGATGTATGCAAACGTTCATAAAAATTAGAAAAACGTACAAGCCCTATTGTTCCAATGAGAGTAAGACTAGATCCCAGTATTAAAAAAAAGCTAATTATAAGAGCACTCCAAAGTGAAATATCATCTTTCATTCAATAATTTCTCCACGCATTAAAAATTTTGTCAAAGCAATACTCGATATAGGACCTAAAAGACTAATAATGAGAACAGCTTCAAAATAAATAGTTGTTCCTGAACGAATATCAAACGTCAGAAATAAAAGGATAGCAGTCATATAAAGAGCATCCAAACCAACAATGCGATCTTGTGCTCTTGGACCACGAACCAGTCGAAACAATGCTAGAATCATCGCCAAACTTAAAAAAAACTGTGAAAGATAAAGTCCCCAATAAAGAATAACCATACTCATGAAAAAATCTCCAAAAGCAATTGTTCATATCGCTGCTTGATCAACTGTTCATAATCATTTCCATCTATTAAATTTAAGACATGAATTAAAAGTTGATTATTTTTGCTATTATAAGCAACCCAAACAGTACCTGGAGTAACTGCCAAGATACATGCTAAAATAGCTAAGGCAACTTGACTTTCAAGCGCTAGAAAAATAACAACAAAACCAGATTTTTGTTTTTTACGCCTTTTTGTTAAAATAAACCAAGCTACTGAAATATTTGAAGAGATAGAATCTATAAATACCCGGAATAATAATAGAAAAACCGCTTTCCAACTCTTAATGGTGGCTGTTTTCATCTCAATAAGCTGCATCATTAAACTACTGAACAAAGCAATAACAATACCTAAAAGAAATTGGCCTAAATTAAAACCGTTTAAAATCACCCACATTAAAACAATCGCACAACTAAAAAAAGGATATGCAAAGAAGCGATTCATCAATTTTTCTCCATCTTTTTTAGAGAAAAATCAGTTAAAATACTACTGATATAATTTTTAGGAGAGTGTAAAACTTTAGCAGTTTCATACATATAATGGCTAACAGGTCCAGCCATCATTGTTGCAACAAAACACAAAACTAAAAGAGCAGCAATAGGTGTAAATTCGATTACTTGCGCACGTGGAATTTTACCTTCAAGAGAAACCCAAAAAATTCGAATACCGGCTCTTGTCATTGAAATTAAAGTTGCAAAACCGGAAATAATAATAAAAATTACAAAAAGCCAATCCTGTAAAACTGGCATATATGCGGCAGAATTCCCTTCTTTGGGATTTAAAATTGCCATAATCATCATAAATTTTGCAATAAAACCAGATAAAGGAGGTAATCCAATAATTAAAATAGCACAAATAGCAAAACAAGCACCAAGAATTGCCAAAGTTACCGGTAAATAAGTACCTACTTCATCTTCTTCTTCCTCTTCTTCATCATTATACACTTCCGTTGTAACATCTAAAACATCAGTGGTGACGTCCTGATCACGCTCAACTAATTCTACCAAAAGAAAAAAAGCTCCCAAGGCTAAAGTTGAAGAAACAATATAAAAAAGCGCACCCGCTGTTAACAGTATATTTCCAGTCCCAATTGCTGTTAACACTGTTCCAGAAGATACAAGAACACTATAAGCCGCTAAACGACCCAAAACTTGACTAGCCAACACTCCAATAAAACCAAAAGTTAAAGTCGCAAGCCCACCATAAAATAAAATCGTAGAACCAAAATGGGTAAAATATCCACTTTCAGGACCAAACCATAACAATGTTAAACGTAAAATAACATAAATACCCACCTTGCTCAAAATCGCAAAAGAAGCACTCACGGGAGCCGCTGCTGCACAATAAGTTGGTACCAACCAAAAATTAAGTGGCCACAGACCAACTTTAAGCAATAAAGCAACACTTAAAAGGGCTACACCTATTTCAAATAAAACAATATCCGTAGAAGCGATATATCTTATTTTAACCGCCAAATCAGCCATATTAAGCGTGCCCACTATTCCATAAATTAGAGCCGTACCAGTTAAAAACAAAAATGAAGCAAAAAGATTAATCACTATATAATGCATACCAGCACGAACGCGTGATTGACCTGATCCATGTAAAGCAAGCCCATAAGAAGCAGTTAACATAACTTCAAAAAATACAAATAAATTGAATAAGTCACCTGTCAAAAAAGCACCATTAATGCCTACTATCAAAAATTGCATCAATGACTGAAAATGGGGACCTACCTTATACCAATAAGCTTGTGAGAAAATAAACGTAGCAGCAGTCAATACACTTGAAAGTAAAAGCATCAAAGCACTTAAGCGATCAAGAACCAAAATGATAGCGAAAGGAGAGGGCCAATTACCAAGTTGATAAACATCTGAAGCCGGCGCTATTTCAAGAGTACGTAGACACAATAAAATAGAAATAACAATCAATAAACCCGCAGAAGAGAGACTAATAAGTGACTTAAGCTGTGAATTACGTTCATCATAGAAAAGAAGAAGTGCTCCAGTACTTAATGGCAAAAGAATAGGCAAAATAAGTAGATGCTGTAACCAAATTTCCATCACTTTGCCTCATGTCCATCAACATGATCCGAACCTGTTAAGCCACGTGACACCAAGAGAATAACCAGAAATAAAGCTGTCGTTGCAAAACCAATTACAATCGCTGTCAAAACCAAAGATTGCGGAAGAGGGTCAGCATAGTTTTCTGGATTGATCGCACGAGATGGATCAACAATAGGGGCTGCATTGCTACGAGGCCTGCTCATTGAAAAAATAAAAAGATTTATGCCATAAGAAATTAACGACAAACCAAGAATAACCTGAAAAGTTCGTGGACGTAAAAGCAGCCAAATACCGGATCCAACGAGAACACCAATACCTAAAGAAAGAACAACTTCCACTAACTTTCTCCTTTTTTCAAATTAGGTTTTTTACTAATTCGATAAACGCGAATGGATTGATGTGCAATTGCAATTAAAATAAGGATAGTTGCGCCCATCACGAGAGAAAACACCCCTAAATCAAATAAAAAAGCAGATGCAATAGGAATTTTTCCAACCCAAGGAAGATTCATATATTGAAAAAAAGATGTTAAAAAAGGATATTTAAAAAACCAAGAACCTACCCCCCCTGTTGCTACCGATAATAACAAACCGAAACCCATCCAACGCAAAGGCAAAACCCTTAAATGACTTTCCACCCAACGAATATTAGTAGCAAGATATTGTAAAATAAATCCTATTGCCAAAGTAATACCTCCAGCAAATCCACCTCCTGGAAGATTATGGCCACGTATAAATAGATAAATTGCAAAAGTAATAATAAGAGGAAAAAGCCAATGCATAATAACAGAAGGAATAAATAAATAATCTAATAAAGTATCCCTCTCTTGATAATTAATCCGTTCTTTATCAAAAACCGTCTGCATATGATGTTGAAAAGGAGCTATGCTTTCAGGTGCAGGACGAAAACGCCGTAAAAGAGCAAAAACAGTCAGTGCAACAACACCTAAAACCACTATTTCTCCCATTGTATCAAAACCACGGAAATCAACTAACAAAACATTCACAACATTGCGCCCACCAGTATCAAAATAAGCCCGTGTAAGAAAAAAGTCAGAAATTGTCATTCTTTGTGGACGCGTCATTACCGCAAATGATAGCCACGCTACACCTGCACCACTGACAAATGCTATGATAAAATCACGAACACGACGTAAATACACTAAAGATCCAACAGATACAGAGGAAGAAGAATGCAAACGCTTAGGTAACCAACGTAAACCAAGAAGTAACAATACTGTCGTCACCACTTCAACAACCAATTGTGTTACCGCTAAATCAGGAGCAGAAAGCCACAAAAAGGTCGCACAAGTCATTAAACCAGCGCCTCCCAACAGCATTAATGATACAAAACGATGAAACTTGGCCTGCCAAGCAACTAAAAATGCACAAAATCCGCCAATCAACCAAATAACAATAAAAGAAAAATCAAGAGGAAAAAGTGGCAATGGACCTGCTGAAATTAACCCATCACACCACAGTAAAAGACCAACAAATGCAAAACACACGAAAAGGACCCAACATAACTGAAATTGTAAACGACGTGTTGATAAAAAAGATTCTGCTACACATGGCCATTTCCAAAAAATAATCATAAAAATACGCTCAAAAATACGTAATCTTTTTAAAGAACGAAAAAGAGGCACTCCCTCATTACATGATAAAAAATAATGATGCCCTAAAATATAAAGCAATGCACCCCCTGATAAAGCAACAAAACTCATAATTAAGGGAGTATTAAAACCATGCCAAACAGCTAAATTATAAGAAAATGTTGTCGGTCCTAAAACAGCTACTATGGCATTATCTAAAATAGATCCGATTGTTAAATTAGGAAAAATACCCACTGCCAAACAGATAAAAACCAATAATTCTATTGGAAAACGCATAAAACGTGGTGGCTCATGTGGTTTTTTGAGTAAATGAACAGGTTCAGGTCCGAAAAAAACACTGTAAATAAAGCGTATAGAATAGGTTACGCTGAACAAACTGGCTAATGTTGCTATATAAGGTGTAATCCGATTCAACCAAGATTCCATATGGATTTCAACTGTTTCAGCAAAAAACATTTCTTTTGATAAAAAACCATTAAGCAAAGGCACACCAGCCATTGCAGCACTCGCAACTAAGGCAAGAGTTCCTGTAATAGGCATATAACGAAAAAGGCCTGTCAATTTACGCATATCACGCGTACCTGTCTCATGATCAATGATACCAGCTGCCATAAATAATGACGCTTTAAAAGTAGCATGATTAGCCATATGAAAGATCGCGGCAACACAGGCAAGGGAACTGTCAAGACTCAAAAGCGTAGTAATCAAACCAAGATGGCTAAGCGTCGAGTAAGCAAGCAGACCTTTCAAATCTTGCTGAAACATTGAAAAATAAGCACCAAGAAGTAATGTTATTAATCCTGAAATACCAATAAGCCAAAACCAAACGTCTGTTCCAGATAAAACAGGCCACAGTCGAACAAGCAAAAATAAACCTGCTTTTACCATTGTTGCCGAATGTAAATAAGACGATGCAGGTGTTGGAGCAGCCATTGCGTTGGGTAACCAAAAATGAAATGGAAACTGTGCACTTTTTGTTAATGCTCCTAATAAAATACAAATAAGAATCGGAATATAAAGAGAACTGGACCGAATGAGATTTCCAGATTCTAGGACCTTATCCAGATCAAAACTACCAACAATATGGCCAATCAATAAAACTCCGATCAGCAGTGCAAAACCGCCTAAACCAGTAACTGTTAAAGCTATACGCGCACCATCACGCGCACTGGTATTATGGTGCCAATAACCAATCAATAAAAAAGAAAAAATACTAGTAAGTTCCCAAAAAATCACCAAAAATACGAGATTTCCTGATAAAATTATTCCCGTCATTGACCCCATAAAGGCTAGAAAAAAGGAAAAAAATCGTGGAACTGGATCTGCTGGATTCATATAATAACGTGCATAAACAACAACAAGAAACCCTATCCCTGTAATTAAAAGGCAAAAAAGCCATGATAAACCATCTATGCGGAGGGTTAGATTAACCCCCCATTCTGGAAGCCAAGAAAGATCTAAACGTACGACACCGTTTCTACAAACCGCTGGATACAGCATAATTGTCAAAAGAAGGCTAAAAAGTGCAATAGCTCCAGCAAACCAAGCTTCATTATTTCTAGCAGTTGAACGAAAAAAACCAATGATAAAACTACCACTAAAAGGAAGCAAAACAAGCAATATTAACATTGCTTCCCGTGTTGTCATTAGCTGAACTCCATTTTATTTTTAATATTCTATCATTGGCAAAATAAAAAATGTAAAATCATTCTTCCTTTCACACTTATAACAATAGATTTAAATAAAACTTAAAAATGTAAAGAATTCTCACAAAATGATCACTTCATACACAAAATCTACATAAAATATTTCAAAGTTTTTTACCTCTTATATCCTTTACCCTTTGAAAAAACTGGAAAAACATTGCTTACGAGGTCCATGGAAAGGTTGATAACTATTATCACTTTGAGTATAAGAACGATAATGAGCTTTACAATACGCAATATGTTGCTTCATATTCCATAGCTTCTTTTCCTCTAGAACAAAAGAAGTCGTCGATTTGTCGTTTTGGGCTGGTATAATCTTTCGAGGCATATTTTTCACATCTGAAGATGTATACGCAACAAATGCTTTTTCAGGATACCACCAACCGTCATTATATTTACGATAACCATGCCGATAATGACGATAACCTTTAAAACCATTCAGTTCCTTACGCCCAGTAACTTTCAAAAAAGCTGAATCATTTCGAACAGAAAGCTGATCAACTGCTTTTGCCTTAACACCACTCTTATGCACCATATTAGAAATATTGGTTGTTATAATAAAAATACTGGCAATCGTTACAATAGACAAAATGGAATATAAGTTTTTAATAATGAACATAACATACATCTCAAAACAATTGAATAAAAACCAAATTACAGAAAGTCTTCTTACTGCCACCAAATGAAAATAGATTTTCTCACTGCTATTTTTTCCTTGAGACATTCTGTTGCTATATGTACTAAACGCTAATATGAACAATAAGATCCTTCAAACGAGAACGAATAGCCAATGATTGGGACTCCTTATTATCTTATCGATAAATCTAAACTCATAAAAAATATGAAGACTATTGCTCACTTACGAGCAATATCAAGAGTAAAAGTTTTACTTGCTTTAAAATGTTTTGCGACATGGAGTCTCTTTGATGTTATGTCCCAGTATATGGATGGCACCACATCATCATCCCTTTATGAACTCCGCTTAGGAAAAGAAAAATTTGGAAAAGAAACCCATGCTTATTCAGTTGCATGGGCCGATGATGAAATTGACGAAGCCTGTGGTTATGCAGATAAAATCATTTTTAACTCAATTCAACAATTGAAACGCTTTGCTAACACAACAAAAACAATTCAACGAGGCTTAAGATTAAACCCAGGCATCAGTGCATCAAATTTTGATCTTGCAAATCCCTCCCGTCCTTTTAGCCGTTTAGGAGAAACGAATCAGGATGCTATTAAAGAAGTCTTACCTCTCATTAACGGTTTAATGATCCATAACAATTGCGAAAATAGTGATTTTAATCTTTTTAATCAAATGCTTAACCACATTGAAGAAAAATTTAAAGAACTCTTTGTTGCAATTGATTGGATCAGTCTCGGTGGAGGAATTCACTTTACCGCTGAAAATTATCCTTTAGAAGATTTAGCAAAACGCTTAAAACATTTTTCTCAAACCTATGGTGTAACTGTTTTTCTGGAACCAGGAGAAGCCGCCATTACCAAAAGTACTACCTTAGAAGTTAGCGTTCTTGACACATTATATAATAAAAAAAATCTTGCCATTGTTGACAGTTCAATTGAAGCGCATATGCTTGATCTTTTAATCTACCGTGAAAATGCCAAATTAGAACCAAATCATGGTCCTTATGAGATTATGGTTTGCGGCAAATCTTGTCTTGCTGGAGATATTTTTGGAACATTTCAATTTCCTGAACCCCTGAAGATAGGTGACAAATTATCCTTTCAAGACGCTGCAGGATACACAATGGTTAAAAAAAATTGGTTTAATGGCGTTGCAATGCCGGCTATTGTCATTAAAGAATGTAATGGGACCTTAACACTTCAACGTCAATTTAGCTATAATGATTATAAAAATAGCCTTTCATAACAAACACAACAAATAAAAATCATCATGCGGCAGTATTAAAAGGAGATGAACCCACAATGAAAAAAAACGTTCTTATTATTGGTGCTGGCGGTGTTGCACAAGTTGTTGCTCATAAATGTGCCCAAAACAATGATCTTCTCGGTGAAATTCATATCGCTTCACGAACACAAAAAAAATGTGACGCAATCATTGCTTCCATTCAAGAAAAAAAAGCCACAAAAGTAGAAGACATTATCAAAAGTCATACACTCAACGCAATGGATGTTGAAGAAACTATCAAACTTATTCAAAAGACAAAATGCGAAATCGTTATCAATGTTGGCTCCTCTTTTCTTAATATGTCTGTTCTTTCAGCTTGTATTGAAACAAAATGCGCTTATATCGATACAGCGATTCATGAAGATCCTTTAAAAATTTGTGAAACACCCCCTTGGTATGGCAATTATGAATGGCCCAGACGTCAAGAATGCGAAAAAGCAGGTATCACTGCTATTTTAGGCGCAGGTTTTGATCCTGGTGTTGTAAATGCTTATGCAGCATTAGCACGCGATAGCTATTTCGATACAATTACCGATATTGATATTATTGATATCAATGCCGGAAACCATGGACGTTGGTTTGCTACAAATTTTGACCCAGAAATTAACTTTCGGGAATTTACAGGACAAGTATGGTCATGGCAAAATAAAAAATGGACTTCTAATCAAATGTTTGAAATCCGTCATGAATGGGATTTACCCGTTGTTGGAAAACAAACGGCTTATATGACAGGACACGACGAAATCCATTCATTATCTAAAAATCTTGATGTTCCCAATATTCGTTTTTGGATGGGTTTCAGCGAACGTTATATTACTGTCTTTACCGTTCTTAAAAATCTTGGACTCTTATCCGAACAACCTATCAAAACAGCAGAAGGTCAAGAGGTTGTTCCTTTAAAAGTTGTGAAAGCTGTTTTACCTGATCCTGCCTCTTTAGCACCAAATTATACAGGAAAAACTTGTATTGGAGACCTTGTTAAAGGCACAAAAAATGGAAATCCAAGAGAAGTATTCATCTATAATATAGCTGATCACAAACAAGCTTTTAATGAAACTGGTGCACAAGGAATTTCTTATACAGCTGGAGTTCCTGCAGCAGCAACAGCTATGCTTATCGCTACCGGTGAATGGGATGTTAAAACTATGGTGAATATAGAAGAACTACCGCCACATCCTTTTCTAAAATATCTTGATCATATGGGACTGCCAACTTATGTAAGAGAACAACAAGACGATAAGAAATTACAATTTTAATTTATTTACGGAATGAAAATACAATAAAACCGCCTTTAAAAAAGCGGTTTTATCAAAACATAAAGATATTAAGGGAAAAAACTCTCCCATTCTGCTTTCAAAAAGAACTATGGAATCTTGTTAGAAAGTAACTTTAGGTATGAAGAGGTTTAGAAAATGTCGCTAAAGCTGCTTCTCGCACAGCTTCCGATAAAGTAGGATGTGCATGACAACAACGCCCTAAATCCTCTGATGAACCACCAAATTCCATCAGAACTGCAATTTCATGGATCATTTCACCTGCACCAAATCCAAGAATATGCCCACCCAAAACTTGATCTGTCTTTTTATCAGCAAGAATTTTAACAAATCCATCATTCTTTTGCATTGCACGTGCACGCCCATTTGCCATAAAAGGAAATTTTCCAATGTTATAACTAATACCTGCTGCTTTAAGCTCTTCTTCTGTTTTACCTACACTAGCGATTTCTGGTTGTGTGTAAACAACACTGGGAATAACATCAAAATTAACATGGCCTTTTTGACCAGCTAAAATTTCAGCCACGGCAACACCTTCTTCTTCAGCTTTATGGGCCAACATTGGACCTTTAACAACATCACCAATCGCATAAATTCCTGGAACATTAGTTTGCCACTGTGCATCTATCTTAATAAAACCGCGTTCATCCATCTGAACACCTGCTTCAGCCAAACCCAGCCCCTCTGTATAAGGAGAGCGTCCTGTAGCAATCAAAACAACATCAGCTTCTAAAGTCTCTTCAGCACCACCTCGAACAGCTTCAAAATTTACCTTAGCAACTGAATTAGATTGAGTCACAGCTGTTACCTTCGCACCAAGCTTATATTCAATCCCTTGTTTTTCCATTAACTTCTGAAATTGTCGTGAAACTTCACCGTCCATCGATCCTAAAACTTTATCAAGAAACTCTACAATAGTAACTTTAGCACCCAAACGACTCCACACGGAACCAAGCTCTGAGCCAATAACACCCGCACCAATAACTACCATGCGTGCAGGAACTTTTTCAAGTGCAAGTGCTCCTGTCGAAGACACAATCACTTTTTCATCGATTTCCACATTCACACCTGGAATACCTGATACATCTGAACCTGTAGCAATAATAATATTCTTTGTTTCAATCTTGTGTTGATTGCCATCTTTGGTAAGAACTTCAATCTGACCTGCACTTAAAATTTTTGCAGTGCCATGAAAAGTATCAATTTTATTTTTTTTCATCAAAAAAGAAATGCCACTTGTATTAGCTGTTACAACAGCCTTTTTATGCGCCATCATCTTATCAAGATCAAGCTTAGCCTGAGAAATAGAAATACCTAGCGTTTCAAAACCATGTTGCGCTTCAGCAAATAATTCCGAAGCATGTAACAATGCTTTAGAAGGTATACAGCCAATATTAAGACACGTACCACCTAATGTTGCACGTTTTTCGATAATCGCAGTTTTGAGACCCAATTGAGTAGCTTTTATTGATGCCACATAACCACCTGGACCAGCTCCAATTACAACAACATCATAAGACATCTGTCTCCCCTTTCATCCTCAAAAACTGTGTTTTTATAAATCAAGAACAAGACGTTCCGGATCTTCCAAACTTTCTTTAACACGCACAAGGAAAGTAACAGCTTCTTGCCCATCTACAATACGGTGATCATAAGAAAGCGCTAAGTACATCATTGGACGAATGACAATTTGTCCTCCGACCACCATTGCACGTTCTTTAATTGCATGCATTCCCAAAATACCAGATTGTGGTGCATTCAAAATCGGTGTTGACATTAATGACCCATAAACGCCGCCATTAGTAATAGTGAATGTTCCACCCAACATATCCGCGACCGCCAATTTTCCATCGCGAGCAAGGCGCCCTAAACGACCAATTTCTTTTTCAATTTCTGCAATTGACATTTGATCTGCATTGCGAACAACCGGAACCACAAGTCCTTTATCCGTTCCAACAGCAATCCCAGCATTAACATAGTTTTTATAAACAATATCTGTTCCATCAATTTCCGCATTAACAGCAGGAAGTTCTTTTAATGCATGACAAACAGCTTTGGTAAAAAAGCCCATAAAGCCAAGCTTAACACCATGCTTTTTTTCAAAAAGATCTTTGTAACGTTTACGCAAATCCATAACAGTAGACATATCAACTTCATTAAATGTGGTTAACATTGCTGCTGTATTTTGCGCATCTTTAAGACGGCGTGCAATTGTCTGACGCAACTTTGTCATACGAACACGCTCTTCGTGCACTGTATCCACAAATATAGCAGAAGAAACAGAAGCTGATGTTTTTGTCCCCTGCGCTAAAACATTAAGAACATCTCCCTTGAGAATCTGTCCACGCTTTCCAGAACCTGAAAGATCACTTTTCTCTATGTTATTTTCAGCCATTAATTTTGCTGCTGAAGGAGCAGGAGGCATCGTTCCTCCTAAAGAGGAAGTCGATACAGACGCTGCCATAGGAGAAGATGTCGGTGTAGATATCACAGAAGGTGATGCAGGTGGTGCGGATGATACAGAAACACCATCAGCTCCTGCTTCAACCATTCCTAAAAGAGCATTCACTTCAACTGTATCACCTTCTTTTGCAATGATTTCAGATAACTTTCCAGCAACAGGAGAAGGAACTTCAACAGTTACCTTATCAGTTTCTAACTCGACCAAAGGCTCATCCATAGCTACGGCTTCACCAATTTTTTTAAACCATTTGCCAATTGTTGCCTCAGTAACTGATTCGCCCAAAGTAGGAACACGGATTTCAGTAGCCATAATATTTTTCCATACGTCAGAGTAGTAATAAATTAAGAACCTAACGCGTCTTCAAGAAACGCGGCAAGCTGTTCAAGATGTTTCGACATTAAGCCAGTCGCAGGCGATGCACTTGCAGAACGCCCAGCATAACGTGCACGCGAATAACGTGCACGAATATGAGTCAGAACCCATTCTAAATAAGGCTCAATAAATGACCAAGCTCCCATATTTTTGGGTTCTTCTTGACACCAAACAATTTCTGCCTTTAGAAAGCGCGACAATACGTCCACCAGAGCCTTTGCCGGGAAAGGATAAAGCTGTTCAACACGTAACAAATAAACATTATCAATTCCCCTCTTTTCACGTTCTTCATAAAGGTCATAATAAACTTTACCTGTACAAAGAACAACACGGCGAATCTTGCTGTCTTTTTGTAATTTAATCACAGAACTTTTAAGGCATTCTGCATCATCAAGTAACAAGCGATGAAAATTTGTTCCAGGCCCCATTTCACTTAAAAAAGAAACCGCTCGTTTATGACGCAGAAGTGATTTTGGTGTCATCAAAATCAATGGTTTACGAAAATCACGTCTAATTTGGCGACGCAAAATATGAAAATAATTTGCAGGAGTTGTACAATTTGCAACCTGCATATTATCCTCTGCACACAATTGCAGAAAACGCTCTAAACGGGCTGAAGAATGCTCTGGCCCTTGTCCTTCAAAACCATGAGGTAATAAACACACAAGACCAGACATACGAAGCCATTTACGCTCAGCGGATGAAATAAACTGATCGAAAATAACCTGAGCACCATTAGAAAAGTCACCAAATTGTGCTTCCCAAAGTGTTAAACCACGTGGCTCAGCAAGTGAATATCCATATTCAAAACCAAGAACAGCTTCTTCAGAAAGCATAGAATTTACAACCTCATAAATAGCTTGTCCCTGTTGTAAATTATTTAAAGGAATATAACGGGCTTCATTTTCTTGATCATAAAGAACTGCATGACGTTGCGAAAAAGTTCCACGTTCAACATCTTCACCAGAAAGGCGAACCGGTGATCCTTCTAAACACAAAGAACCAAAAGCTAAAGCTTCAGCTGTTGCCCAATCAATACCCTCACCAGATTCAAACATTTGGACACGATTATTTAAAAAACGCTGAATCGTTTTATGTATATGAAAATCTGATGGAACTTCGACAAGTTTTCGTCCAATCTCCTTTAAGGTTTTTAATTCAACACCTGTCATTCCATAGCGCTGTTCATCACTACTACTAGCAGCTTTAATACCTGTCCAACTTCCATCAAGCCAATCAGCCTTATCAGGTTTATAAGAAGCACTCGCTTCAAATTCACTTTCAAGCTTATCGCGCCACATTTGTTTCTTTTGTTCAACTTCTTGAGGATCAATGACTCCTTCAGCTATTAGTTGATTACTATAAAGTTGAACTGTCGTTTTATGATTACGAATCGCTTTATACATAAGGGGCTGTGTAAAGGAAGGTTCATCACCTTCATTGTGTCCGTAACGGCGATAACAAAACATATCGATGACCACCGGTTTATGGAAGATTTGACGGAATTCCGTTGCTACTTTTGCTACAAAAACAACAGCTTCTGGATCGTCTCCATTTACATGAAAAATTGGTGCATCGATCATTTTCGCAACATCTGATGGATAAGGTGACGAACGTGAAAAGCGTGGATTAGTTGTGAATCCAATTTGATTATTGATAATCACATGAATCGAACCAGCAACACGGTAACCCCTCAAATCTGAAAGACCAAACGTTTCCTGAATAACACCTTGCCCTGAAAAAGCTGCATCACCGTGAATAAGAAGCGGCAAAACTTTTGAGCGTTCACTTAACGGTACAACCTCCGTGCGATTATAACCAATAAGTTGATCTTGCTTAGCACGTGCCTTTCCAATCACAACTGGATCAACAATCTCAAGATGAGATGGATTAGGCAAAAGTGATAAATGAACTTTTTTACCATCAAATTCACGATCAGCAGAAGTCCCCAAATGATATTTTACATCACCTGATCCCTCAACATCATCAGGTTTATAAGAACCACCTTTAAACTCATGAAAAATAGCTCGATGCGGTTTTTCAAGAACTTGAGAAAGAACATTTAAACGACCCCGGTGAGCCATCCCAAAAACTATTTCTTGTACCCCCAAAGCACCACTGCGCTTAATAATCTGCTCAAGAGCTGGAATAAGCGCTTCACTCCCATCAAGACCAAAACGTTTTGTGCCCTTATATTTTACATCCAAAAACTGCTCAAAACCTTCAGCTTCTATAAGCTTATTAAGAATAGCTTTTTTACCCTTTTGTGTGAAGGCAATTTGTTTATCTGGCCCCTCAATACGTTCCTGAATCCAAGCTTTTTGAGCAGGATCTGAAATATGCATATATTCTACACCAATCGTCGAACAATACGTACGATTAAGAATTTCAAGCATCTGCGGGATGGTTGCGTACTCTAATCCCAAAACATTATCAATAAAAATCGGACGTTCGTAATCAGCAGGACTAAAACCATAAGCTTCTGGTGATAACTCTTTATAGTCTTCCCGATTTCCAGCCAGTTTAAGTGGATCAAGTTGTGCATGAAGATGCCCCCGAGCTCGGAAAGCACGAATCATCATAAGCGCGTGAACAGAATCACGTGTTGCTTGAATAATATATTCTTCGCGAGACATTTTTCCATTTTGTACAGGATTAACAGCTGCTTTCTCTTTTAATTTATCTCCAAAATGCTTCTCAAGTGCAGACCAATCACTATCTAAAGCAGAAACTAGCTCTCCACTTTCTTTTAATGGCCAATGATCCCGTTGCCATGTCGCTCCTTCAGCATTCTTGAGCACATCTTCTTTACTCTCTTGAAAAGTTTCAAAAAAATCACACCATTGTCGATCAACATTGGTAGGATTCTTTTTATATTCGGCATAAAGTTGATCTATATAATCGGCATTTCCACCATATAAAAATGATGTTTGTGTAAAAAGATCATTCTTCTCATCCTGCCTTGCCATATACTTTTCCGGAACACTCGTTCCGTCTCCTTAATGTACCCGCTTTTCTTTTTAAAATAAGAATCGGAAAATTGTAAAAAAGTTTTTATTTTTATATCCATATTTTATCTGAATGGATGACATCCACTCAGATAAATTCTTCTTTTAACCCTTCAACACTTCAACTAAAGTCTTGCCTATTTGTGATGGTGAAGGAGAAACTCGAATTCCAGCTGCTTCCATTGCCGCAATTTTATCTTCTGCCCCACCTTTACCACCAGAAATCACTGCACCAGCATGTCCCATTGTCCGTCCCGGAGGAGCTGTACGACCAGCAATAAAACCAACCATTGGTTTTTTACGACCTTTTTTTGCTTCATCCTTTAGAAACTGTGCTGCTTCTTCTTCAGCAGAACCACCAATTTCACCAATCATAACAATAGATTCGGTTTCATTATCAGCTAAAAACATTTCCAACACATCAATAAATTCAGTCCCCTTAACGGGATCTCCCCCAATACCAATAGCTGTTGTCTGCCCAAGTCCTTCATGACTCGTTTGAAAAACCGCTTCATACGTTAGAGTTCCCGATCTTGACACAACTCCAACAGAACCTTTTCTGAAAATAGAACCTGGCATAATACCAATTTTACATTCATCAGGAGTGAGAATACCCGGACAATTAGGACCAGTTAAACGCGACTTTGATTGCTCTAATTTAGCCTTAACCTTGACCATATCCATAACCGGTATACCTTCTGTAATACAGACAATTAAACCGATTTCAGCTTCAATAGCTTCTATAATAGCATCAGCAGCCCCCGCAGGAGGAACATAAATAACAGAAGCATCAGCTCCAGTCTTTTCTTTACCTTCCACAACACTGGCAAAAATAGGAAGAGTTTCACCCTTTGATCCCTTCCATGTTTCTCCGCCTTTTTTGGGATTAATACCGCCAACCATTTGCGTACCATGGTAAGCAAGTGCTTGTTCTGTATGAAATGTCCCCGTTTTCCCCGTAAGCCCTTGAACAAGAACTTTTGTATCCTTATTAATAAGAATTGACATGGTTTAAGCTCCCTTCACTGCTGCAACAATTTTTTGAGCAGCATCATCTAAGTCATCAGCAGAAATAACATTTAAACCACTTTCACTGATAATTGCCTTACCCTGTTCAACATTAGTACCTTCAAGACGAACAACTAAAGGAACTTTTAAACCAACTTCCTTAACAGCAGCAATCACACCTTCAGCGATAACATCGCAACGCATAATCCCACCAAAAATATTGACTAAAATGCCTTTGACATTCGGATCAGCTGTAATAATTTTAAAAGCAGCAGTTACTTTTTCTTTTGAAGCACCACCACCAACATCAAGAAAATTTGCTGGTTCAGCCCCATAGAGTTTGATGATATCCATTGTTGCCATAGCAAGACCAGCGCCATTCACCATACAACCAATCGTCCCATCAAGAGCAACATAAGCAAGATCATGCTTTGATGCTTCAATTTCTTTTGAATCTTCTTCTGAAAGATCGCGTAATTCCAAAATATCTGGATGACGATATAACGCATTATTATCGAAAGAAACTTTTGCATCAAGAACACGTAAACGGCCATTATCCATTACAATCAGCGGATTGATTTCAAGAAGGCTCATATCTTTTTCACAAAAAGCCTTATAGAGTATTGGAAACAACCTTTCACCATCTTCACGTGCACTATCGCATAATTTTAACGAGTCACAAAGTTTCGTGCAATCAGAAGGAGTAACGCCTTTTGTAGGATCAATAGGAAGAGTAAATATTTTTTCCGGTGTCTCCTCAGCAACCATTTCAATGTCCATTCCTCCTTCCGTCGACACAACGAAAGAAACTTGACCAATTGTACGATCAACTAAAAGTGAAAGATACAGCTCCCGCTCAATATCAGCTCCATCTTCAATATAAAGACGATTAACCTGTTTACCTTCCGGACCCGTTTGCTTAGTTATCAAAGTTTTACCAAGCATTTCTTTTACATTCGTAATAACTTCTTCAACTGATTTTGCAAGTCGAACACCACCTTTTGAATCAGAGCTAAGTTCTTTAAACTTCCCTTTTCCACGTCCTCCAGCATGAATTTGACTTTTAACCACATAAAGCGGTCCTGGTAATTTTTTCACCCATTTTTCAGCTTGTTCTACAGAATAAATAGCAACACCATTCGCTATTGGCGCACCATATTCATGAAGCAGACGTTTGGCCTGATATTCATGGATATTCATATATTTGTCCTTTTCTTCTATGAAACACTAAATTGATTCTCAAAACACTTAAGGTACCTTACTTTACCTAACAAAACTATTTTGAATCATCCGAGATTAGGTGCGATAGCAGCACATGTTTTACAAAGCTCGTGCACTGCATTTACTGATTTTTCAAAAGCAGATTTTTCAGTGTTATTCAAATCAATTTCAATGACTCGTTCAACACCACCAGCACCAATAACAACAGGAACACCAACATACGTATCCCTAACTCCATATTCACCTGAAAGATAAGCAGCAACAGGAAGAACGCGCTTAGTATCTTTTAAATAAGCCTCGGCCATTGCAACAGCAGAAGAGGCCGGTGCATAAAAAGCAGAGCCTGTTTTTAACAAATTCACAACTTCTGCCCCTCCATTCCTTGTACGTTGGATAATTTGATCAAGTTTCTCCTGCGTTGTCCAGCCCATCTTCACAAGATCAGGCAAAGAAATACCAGCAACAGTGGAATAACGGATCAGGGGGACCATCGAATCACCATGACCTCCCAAAACAAATGCTGTTACATCTTTAACAGAAACTTTAAATTCCTCAGATAAAAAATAACGAAAACGTGCTGAATCAAGAACACCAGCCATACCAATGACTTTTTGCGTTGGAAGACCAGAAAACTTTTGCAATGCCCACACCATTACATCGAGAGGATTGGTAACACAAATTACAAATGCTGAAGGCGCATATTTCTTAATTCCCGTGCCAACTTGTTCCATAACTTTTAAATTAGTAGCTAAAAGATCATCACGACTCATACCAGGTTTACGTGCAATACCTGCCGTTACGATAACAACATCAGCATCTGCAATAGCTTCATAAGTATTCGTTCCTGCTAAATTGACATCAAAGTTTTCAACTGGTGATGATTCTGCAATATCCAAAGCCTTACCCTGCGGTATTCCCTCTGCAATATCAAACAAAACAACATTTCCAAGTTCCTTAAGTCCTATTAAATGCGCTAAAGTACCACCAATCATACCTGAACCGATTAAAGCTATCTTCTTTCGTGCCATTTTTATTTCCTTTTACTAAGCGCAAAATCCCCCGCGCTAACAGATTAAATATTTTCCCTTAATCTAATCCTCTTTTTAACAAGACCACTTAGACATAAGATGATCAAAATTCATCAAACTTTCTTTTTACGACTAAAAACTGCTTCCTAAAATATTAAAGCAACCAATTACAATTGTATCGATAAAATGAATTTAAAAAAAATACAACAGAATTATTACAACATTTGTCAATTCAATAAGTTATTATTGAAGCAGTTTACGTAAAGGTAAAGTAAAGATTCGCTTATTTCTTTAACAATTGTTCTGCCCAAATATTGAGATAATCTTGGCTTTGCATTTCAAAAAGGCGCGACTGCGTTCTTTGAAACTCAAATGTTTCTATTGTCTGCGCCCGTCCTTTATATAATTGCCCAAGCTCTGCTTCTGCCGACATAAAGAGTCTTATGTTACGTTCATAAAGAACATCAATAAGCAAAATAAATCGTTTAGCTTCATTGCGATGTGCATCATCCATAACAGGAACATGATCAATAAAAATCGTATGAAAATGCTCTGCTAACGCCAAATAATCTGCTGCAGCTAAAGGCTTTATGCAAAGATCTCGATAATCAAAGCGTGCACATCCATCTCTAAAACGTGGAATATGAATAGAACGTCCCTTTACAGATAAATCATCTGATGTTTCCTTTTGACCTCGTAAAACGAATGTCCATGCTTGATCCATATTTTCATCTGCTGCTTGTCCCAATGGGGTGATATACACATGTTGTGGATTTGATTTTTCAAGACGATAATCCGTCTTTGCATCGAGATTAATAACACATACATGTTTTTTTAAAATTTGAATAAAAGGCATAAAAAGCTCTCGATTCAAACCATTGTAATAAAGATTATCAGGAGCGACATTTGACGTAGCAACAAAAATAACGCCTTGATTAAATAATGCAGTAATAAGACGACCAAGAACCATTGCATCCGCAATATCTGTCACCGTAAATTCATCAAAACAAAGCACATGTGCTTCTCGTGCCAAATCTTCTGCAACTGCTAAAATAGGATCATTTTGTTTGGATTTTGCATGTTTAAACGCTTGCCGATGTGCATCAATACGCTCATGTACATCAGCCATAAAATCGTTAAAATGAGCACGTTTTTTATTCCCTTCTGGCAAACAAGAGAAAAACAAATCCATGAGCATAGTCTTGCCACGCCCAACCTCGCCATAAATGTACAATCCCTGAACGAAATTATCAGTACCACATCGGTTTGAAGCATGAGAATGCGTTTGTTTCTTAAAAAAACGCCAAAACGTCCAAGGTCGAGAAATCTTTTGTGCTGAAATTTCTTGTAATAAATAATCAAAATGTTTTGTTAAATCCCGTTGAGCTGAATCGAAACTAATGTCTCCTTTGGAAACAAGCTCTTCATAGCGCGCTGAAACTAAAACCATCCAAAAATCCTTTTTTCAAATCATTCTGAACAAATGTAAATTTCATAGACATAAATGCTTTTTTGCATCATTTTGTGATTAAATAATGCAAATTCGTGCACGTAATATTTGCCTTTTTATAAGGAGTTTAAAATGATTTAACGGTCTAAAACAACGGGTTGATTATCCAACGTCCGTCCTTCCAAATAATCTTTCCCAAAAGAATAAAGAACCGCGACAACACTTCCAGATCGGTCATAAAAATATAATTTCTTTTCTTTAACAGCCCACGAATTCACTTTAGCAAATATTCTTGGACAATTTAAAGGACCGGCTCGATATCCTGAACCAAACTTTGTTTGTGGAGTTGCAATTCGACAAGACTTATTACCAATAGAGAGATTCCATACGCCAACAATATTTGTAGGAAACAAATCAACTGCATTGTCTGGTACTTCAAAGCGAGTTAACTGTGTGTCATCTTGAGCATATTCCTTTTCATAATTTGAGGAAGTTAACACTTCAGAATTTAATGTATCAGATGTTTCAGGCTCTAACAGTTGCTGAACAGGATAAAAAACTTCTGTTATGTTGTTTCCATCACTGTTACCAAACTGCGAACTTGCACAACCACTTAAGATCGCTATAATAAATAATACAATGAAAAATGAGATTTTTGGGAATGTCATATCTTCACTCTTTCTCATGACAATAATAAACTTACTTAAAAAACAAGCGAGCGTATTTTATGAAAATACGCTATTTTACAAAAATAAATTAATAAATAAGAAAAACCTAATAAAAAACATGTGATCATAACAAAAATTATTCATTTTGAAGAAAAACATTCACGTCCTTTCATTTTATTTCTGTCAATGCTGGTAATTTGTAAAATTTTCAGTCATTATATTCTTTGCTAGACTTACTATTGCACAAAAAATAGAGAAATCTTATGGAAACACCATTCAGCAAAATGAACGGTCTTGGAAACAAAATTATTGTTGCTGATATGCGTGAAAGCACACATAATATTACACAGCAAGCAATTCTTGCTCTAGCTAAAAATCCACAAACATATTTTGATCAACTTATGACGATTCACCCCTCAATTAAAAATGAAATTAATTTTCGCATTGAGATATGGAATTCGGATGGTTCAAAAGCACAAGCTTGTGGTAATGGTACGCGTTGCGTTATCGAATGGCTGACGAAACATAATCTTGGTGAAAGCTTTCAATTAGAAACACCTGCTGGTATTGTTGAAGGGAAACGTCAAGCTAATGGTCTAATCTCTGTTAATATGGGACGCCCAAATTTTGATGCAAAAAATATGCCTATTGCTCGTGAAGTCGCTGATACCAATCACGTAGAAATAAGAGCCGGACCTTTAAAAGATGCTTCTCTTGTTTCTATTGGAAATCTTCATGCTATTTTTTTTGTTGAAAATAATATTGAGCATATTCCTTTAGAAAAATATGGACCAAAACTTGAAAATGACCCACTTTTTCCGGAACGGTGTAATATCTCCATTGCTTCTGTAACATCACGAAACAGTTTAATTTTACGAACATGGGAACGTGGAGCAGGTTTAACAAAAGCCTGTGGCAGTGCAGCTTGCGCCAGTGCAGTAACAGCTTACCGCCGCGGATTAACAGAACGTTGTATTGATGTTAATTTACTGGGAGGAAATCTTTCTATTCTTTACCAAGAAGATGATCACGTCATTATGACTGGTCCTGTAGAATATGAATTTAGCGGTCTTTTAAACCCTTTAACAGGAGACTACAAAAAGGATTCTTTTTAATGACAATAGAAATTGTGACTTTTGGTTGTCGACTCAATAGTTATGAATCAGAAATCATACGCAAAGAAAGTACTTCTGCTGGTCTTAATGAACTTAAAGGTGGTGCTATTATTTTTAATACCTGTGCCGTCACCGCTGAAGCTGTACGACAAGCAAAACAAGCAATTCGAAAAGCGAAGCGCAAAAATCCTCATGCGTGTATTATCGTCACGGGATGTGCAGCACAAACAGAAGCAAAAAATTTTTCTCTGATGAAAGAAGTCGACCTCATTTTAGGCAATGAAGAAAAACTCCATGCTCATTCCTACCGTCAACTTCCTGATTTCGGCATTAATCATGATGAAAAACTGCGTGTTAATGATATTATGGAAGTTCATAAAATTGCACCACATATGATTAATGCATTAGAAGGACGCACACGTGCTTTTGTCCAAGTACAAAATGGATGCGATCATCGTTGTACATTTTGCATCATTCCTTATAGCCGCGGACGATCACGTTCAGTCCCTATGGGCATCATTATTGAACAAATTAAACAACTTGTAGGCAATGGTATTCAAGAGATTGTTTTAACAGGTGTTGATCTCACAAGTTATGGTCCTGACTTACCTGGAAAAATCACTTTAGGAAAATTAGTTTCAACTATTTTACACCATGTTCCTGATTTGCCACGATTGCGTCTTTCATCCATTGATTCTATCGAAGCAGATCAAGAGTTGATTAATCTTTTAGCATATGAAAAAAGAATCATGCCACACTTGCATTTATCCTTACAAGCAGGTGATAATATGATTTTAAAAAGGATGAAACGACGACACTTGCGTGAAAATGCAATTCAGTTTTGCCAAGATTTACGAGCTAAACGCCCTACAATAGTTTATGGTGCTGATCTAATTGCTGGCTTTCCTACGGAAACAGAAGAAATGTTTCAAAATAGTCTGGCTTTAATTCATGAATGTGGTTTGACACATCTCCATGTTTTTCCCTTCAGCCCAAGAGAAGGAACACCAGCTGCGCGTATGCCACAAATTAGTCGTGAAATAATTAAAATTCGTGCTGAAAAATTACGTAAAGAAGGGGAAAAAGCTTACCAAAAACATCTTATTTATTTAAAAAATAGCCAACAAGCAATTCTTGTCGAAAGAGATGGAATTGGACGAACAGAAGATTATACACTTACACAAATTAAAGATGTTAAAGCTGGAGCAATCGTTAAAGCTCTCATTGTTGATCACGATGGAAATAAATTAATTGCCACACTTCCTGAATCGAATGCAGCCTAAGCAGGAAAGCCCTCATGAAAAAGTCTTTTATCAAAAAAATACTCTCTTTTAATACATCTAAGGAAAAAATAATAAAAAAAGAGCAGCCTCTTATCTCCCATGAAATCAGTGAAGAAGAGCAAAATGAATATAAAAGTGAAAAGATAAACAGCAAATATTCTTCCATAGATGCACAAAAAGAAGAATGCGAGCAAAAGAAAATACAAAAGACAACACTTATCGAATCTAGTGAAAAAATTGCTCTTCCTGAAAAATCTTCTCGTAAAGTGATTGTTACTGATACAATTATAGAAAAAAATGAAAAGCCTTTATCCGCCTTAACCGTTGAACAAAAAAAAGCAGCATGGTTTGAGCGCCTAAAAAAAGGATTATCTCGTTCTTCACAACAATTAAGTGATTCAATTGGTACGCTTTTTGTCAAGAAAAAACTCGATGAAAACACATTACAAGAATTAGAAGATATTCTCATTCAAGCAGATCTCGGTATAGAAACAACCACACGCATTATTGATATCTTATCAACGCGTTATTATGAAAAAAATTTGTCACCAAAAGATATTTATACTATTGTAACTAACGAAATCAAAAAGGTACTTGAGCCAATTGCATTTCCATTAGAAATTGATCTTAACCACAAACCCCATGTTATCTTACTCGTCGGTGTAAATGGAACCGGAAAAACCACAACCATTGGAAAATTAGCGGCTAAACTAACTATGGGAGGTCTAAAAGTTATGCTTGTTGCTGGAGACACGTTTCGCGCTGCAGCTGTTGAACAATTACATATTTGGGGGGAACGTGCTAAAGCTCCTGTTTTTTCAACAAAACTTGGTGCTGATGCTGCAAGCTTAGCTTTTGATGCTTATGAAAAAGCTAAAAAAGAAAACTATGATGTTTTGCTTATTGACACAGCGGGACGTTTACAAAATAAAATTGAATTAATGGATGAATTAGCAAAAATTATTCGTGTTTTGGGTAAACATAATCCTCAAGCACCTCATACTGTTCTTCAAACACTTGACGCGAGCACTGGGCAAAATGCTCTCAACCAAGTGAATGTTTTTCGTGATATAGCTGGTGTAAATGGTTTAGTTATGACAAAACTTGATGGTACTGCGCGCGGAGGAATTCTTGTTGCCATTGCATCTAAACATAAAATTCCCGTTCATTTTATTGGTGTAGGCGAAAATGTTGAAGATCTTGAACCTTTTTCTGCCTCTGATTTTGCTGAAGCTATTATAGGAAAATACACATGAAATTTTCTCTTTTCAAACCAAATGCAGATAATGACTCTAATTTGAAAAAAAACAATAACATGCAAAAAAAACCGTCTTTGCCAATTCTTAAATTTCTTTTAGAAATGGGTCCGTTAGTTGTTTTTTTCCTTGCTAATTATAAAGGTGAGTGGTTGATAAAGAATATCGCGCTTTTTAAAGACTTTGATAAACCTATCTTTCCCGCAACAGCTCTTTTTATGATAGCAATTACTCTTGCCTTAAGCTTATCGTGGTTTCTTACACGTGTAATTCCTGTAATCCCACTTATTTCAGGAATATTCATCCTTGTTTTTGGTTTTCTAACTCTTTGGCTTCACGATGATACTTTTATTAAGATGAAACCTACAATCATTAATGGCCTATTTTCTTTTATTTTATTTGGTGGTTTATTCTTTAAAAAACCCCTTTTGCGTTATGTTTTTGATTCTGGTCTGAAAATTGACGAGTCTGGATGGAACAAACTCACCTATAATTGGGCATATTTTTTTATTTTTCTTGCTGTTCTAAATGAAATCATCTGGCGAAATTTTAGCGATAATTTTTGGACCAATTTTAAAGTCTTTGGCGTTATGCCTCTAACATTTCTCTTTATGCTGACACAAATGCCTCTTATCATAAAACATTCAAAAAATTTAACAAAAGAAGATTAATAATCCTATTCTTACATCGCGCATCGAGAATTTATCACTATGAATTGCTTCATAAATTTAACATTATACCGTAGAGAAGATAGATGTTAATTGAACAATTTATCTGTCGAGAAGATAATTTTGGCATTCTCATTCACGATGAAAAAAGTGGGTGTACTGCTGCAATCGATGCGCCTGAAGGCAAAGCAATTTATAATATGTTGAAGAAGCGTAACTGGACACTTCAATTTATTTTTGTCACTCATCATCATTATGATCATGTAGAAGCACTGGCAGAATTAAAACAAGCTTATAATGCTATGATTATTGGACCAGCAGCAGAAAGCAAAAAAATTACTCCTCTTGATCATACACTACAACCTGATGAAACATTTTGTTTTGGTACACAAACTCTTATGGCCCTCTCAACACCTGGCCATACATTAGGAGCATTATCCTATTATTTTCCTCAAGCTAAATTACTCTTTGCTGGAGATACACTTTTCTCACTCGGTTGTGGACGTCTTTTTGAAGGAACCCCTTTAAAAATGTTAACATCTTTAAAAAAACTCCGTCAACTTCCTGATGAAACAATCCTTTATTGTGGACATGAATATACCGAAAAAAATGCTCTTTTTGCATTGACGATTGATCCACAAAATAGAAAACTTCATCAAAGAGCAGAAGAAGTTTTTTCGTTACGTGCCCAAAACGCTATGACCTTGCCAACAACTTTAGGAAAAGAAAAAGAAACAAATCCTTTTCTTCGTTGGGATGATCCCATTTTACGAAAAAACCTCGCAATGGAAAAAGCAACAGATGAAGAAGTTTTTGCTGAAATCCGTAAAAGAAAAGATCATTTTTAACTTTATTTACGATAATGTCCTTTTTTAAAATAGAAAAATTCGAGATTCAATTTTAAATATATCAATTGGATTTATATCTTTAAATTAGTTTTGTAAACGCCGACAAATATCATCTAATTGTTCTAATGATGAGTAATGAATCTTCAAATTACCACCTTTTTTACCATGTCTAATGATGACTTTCATTCCAATCACATCAGTAAGCAATTTTTCTAAAGATTGTGTTTCCATATCTTTTCTTACTAAAGTCTGTTTTTTAATCTTAGAATTTCCATATTCTTGTGCAAGTATTTCTGTTTGGCGTACAGAGAGTCCTTCATGGATAATCTTTTCTGCTAACTCTTGTGGATTTTCAACTGTAATAAGGCAACGTGCATGACCCGCTGAAATATGACCATCTATCAAAAATTGTTGCACTTTTTGTGGGAGTTTCAACAAGCGAAGAGTGTTTGTGACATGGCTACGACTTTTTCCAATAATTTCTGCTAAATCTGCTTGAGTATATCCGTGTTCATTCAATAAAAGCTCATATCCTATCCCTTCTTCAATAGGATTAAGGTCAGTTCGTTGAACATTTTCGATAATTGCTAATTCCAAAGCAGTCTTATCATCTACATCGCGAATAATAACTGGTACTTGATTTAAATTGGCTCGTTGTGCAGCTCGCCATCTCCGTTCACCAGCAATTAATTGAAATTGATTAGGATGAGTACGTGAAGGTCTAACAATAATAGGTTGAATAATACCATGTTGACGAATTGATTGTACTAAGTCATCAAGTTCCGAATCAGTAAACTGACGTCTTGGATTATTTGGATTACGGGAAATAAATTCAATAGGAACAAACTTTTCAGAAGCTATAGGAGCAACACTCGGTTTCGACGTGAACTTATCAAAACTCGCCGAATACGCAGGATTACCGTTTAAGTTGATCTCCCCAATCAATGCTGCTAGCCCGCGTCCCAGTCTTTTTTTTGATTGATCATCACTCATAATTTTTCTCTTTAAATTTTTTACAATTATTTCTTTACACTTTCTAAGCTGCAGCTTGCGCTTGTTTTTCACGTTGAATAACTTCCGACGCCAACCGCAGATAGGCTTGGCTACCAGCACATTTGAGGTCATAAAGCAGTACTGGTTTTCCAAAAGAAGGAGCTTCAGAAACACGTACATTACGAGGAATAACAGTACGATAAACTTTTTCTCCCATAAAAGAGCGAACATCCTCGACAACTTGATTTGAAAGATTATTTCGCCCATCATACATTGTTAAAACAATACCCTGAATTTCTAAAGATGTGTTTAAAATAGACCTTACTTGTTTCACAGTTTCAAGTAATTGGCTTAAGCCTTCAAGAGCTAAAAATTCACACTGCATTGGAACGAGAACAGAGTTTGCAGCCCCCATAGCATTTAATGTCAAAAGATTGAGAGAAGGAGGACAATCAATTAAAATATAATTAAATTTTTTGGCTATTTTGGAATCATGACAAAGAGCCTTACGCAATCTTTGAATACGATCTTGTGAAGAAGCAATTTCCATTTCAATGCCTAATAAATCAAGTGTAGATGGAACAATATGGAGATTAGGTACCGCTGTTTCTAAAGCAGCATCTGCAACTGAGATTCCAGAAACCAAAACATCATAAGATGATAAAGGACGACTATTCCGATCAATTCCCAATCCTGTACTTGCATTTCCTTGTGGATCAATATCCATAATAAGAATGTTTTTACCAATAGCAGCCAAAGCTGTTGCAAGATTAATTGTCGTTGTTGTTTTACCTACCCCACCTTTTTGATTTGCAATAGCGATAATTCGTGTTTCGCTCATTTTGCTTTACCCTTTTTACATGATCGAACATGAGAAATTTCTAAGATAACAGAATTTTTATCAATTTTACTTTCATGTTTTAGCAGATCAAAGCGCCAATTGGCAGTAGCATTTTTTATTTCTTTAACGTAATCCCTACCTTTTTGCAAAAGAGCAACTGTTTTTTGTGTTAACCAAGGTGACATAAGATGTAAAAGAGTGTCTAATGAAGCTAAACCTCTTGCTGTTAAAATATCCGGTGTTTTTATTTTTTTATAGACATCTTCGATTCTACAATGATGAACTGTTGCTGGAAGATTAAGTTTTGCTATAACATTTTGTAAAAAAGCTGCTTTTTTCCCATTGCTTTCTACTAAATCAATATGCCCACCTTTTTTTTCTTTGAGAAAAATAGCAAGAACAATGGCGGGAAAACCTCCTCCTGATCCAAGATCACACCAGTGTAGAAATTGACTTTTCAAAGGATAAATTTGTGCAGAATCTAAAATATGACGTTTCCATAAAACTGGTATTGTTGTGGCAGAAATCAAATTAATATGTATATTCCATTGAATTACGAGAGATTCAAATTCTATTAAATGCTTCATCGTTTCACGTGAAACAGAGGGTATTATTTCTAAAATATCTTGATATTTTTGTTCTGTAGAAATAACCATTAAGCTAATTTCGCTTTTTCACGTCGTTGACGTTGAATATATGTAAGGATTAGAGATAATGCTGCTGGTGTCATACCATCAATTTTTTGTGCATCAGCAATTGAACGCGGCGATATTTGTTGAATTTTTGTTTTTAACTCATTCGAAAGACCAGAAATTTCTTGAAAATTAAGAGAAGAAGGTATTTCTAAATGCTCATCGCGTTGAAGAGCTATAATATCTTGTGTTTGTCTTTTTAAATAGACCGCATACTGAGCTTCAATTTCCAAAGCTTCAACTATTTTGGCATCGATTGAATGCAATTGTGGCCAAAAATATGCAAGACGTGCTACATTCATATGAGGGTAAGCTAAAAGATCATAAGCAGAACGTCTAACTCCATCACGATTTATTTGCAAGCCATGAACAAATGCTTCATTAGGCGTTAAAAAAAGTTTTTGACACATTAAACGTGCTTGATCAAGATGGTGTTGTTTTTGTTGATAGCAACTCCAACGAGTCTGACTCACAATACCCCATTCTTGTGCTAAAGGTGTTAAGCGGGTATCTGCATTATCAGCTCGAAGTGATAAGCGAAATTCAGCTCGCGATGTAAACATTCGATAAGGTTCACAAACCCCACGTAAAATTAAATCATCTACCATAACACCAATATAAGCTGTAGAACGACTTAAAATAATTTCTTCCAAACCACCAACCTTACGAGCGGCATTTAATCCAGCTAAAAGACCTTGAGCTGCAGCTTCTTCATAGCCTGTTGTACCATTTATCTGTCCTGCTAAGAATAAACCTGGCAAAGATCGTAATTCTAAAGTTTTGAACAGTTGTCTAGGATCAACAAAATCATATTCGATTGCGTAACCAGGTTGTAAAATCTCAATATTTTCCAAACCTTCAATTGTTCTCAAAAAAGAGAGTTGTATCTCTTCAGGAAGAGATGTGGAAAGACCATTTGGATAAATCGTATTATTCTCTAATCCTTCTGGCTCTAGAAAAATTTGATGTCCATCACGATCACCAAATTTGATAATTTTGTCTTCAATTGAAGGACAATATCGCGGTCCTAATCCTTCAATGGCTCCAGAATATAAAGCTGATTTATGAATATTTTCACGAATAATTTGATGTGTTTTTTCATTTGTTCGTGTTATGGCGCATTCAATTTGAGGTTGTTCAATTTTTTCTGTCAAAAAAGAAAATGGAACAGGGTCTTCATCAGCCTGTTGTTTAGAAAGTTTATTCCAAAAAATTGTTTTTTTATTAAGCCGAGCAGGTGTTCCTGTTTTTAATCGTCCAAGATTTATACTATAATTCTTTAAGCGTTCGGCGAGTTGTATACTTGATTTTTCGCCCATACGACCAGCAGGCCATGTTTTATTGCCAATATGGACTAATCCACGCAAAAATGTACCTGTTGTTAAAACAACGGCATTCGAAAAAATACTTCCTTGTTTTTTTAAAACAACACCTGATACGCGATTATCTTTAACAATTAGATCAATAACTTCATCTTCAATAAGAATTAAATTATCTTGTTCCTGCAAAAGTTGTTGAATTTTATTTTTATATAATTGTCTATCTGCTTGTGTCCGTGGACCTCTTACTGCTGGTCCCTTTTTTCTATTAAGAAGTCTAAATTGAATTCCAGCAGCATCTGCTGCTTGCCCCATTAAACCGTCTAAAGCATCTATTTCACGAACCAAATGCCCTTTTCCAAGTCCGCCAATAGCGGGATTGCATGACATTGTTCCAATTGTTGATATTTGATATGTAATAAGTGCTGTTTGAGCTCCAACACGCGCTGAAGCCGAAGCTGCTTCACAACCAGCGTGTCCACCTCCTATAACAATGACATCATATGATTGCATTTAATTCATTCCATACAGAATTGATTTTAAATTTTATATAAACAAAACTTATAAAATACATAATCTTGTTAATCTGTCTATAAAATAATTACAGAAGAACTGGAATGTTTCACGTGAATCATCATTTACCAACACAAAATTCTGAAAAAATAACGTCAAGTAAATCTTCAACATCAATATCACCTACAATTCGCCCAAGTATATGACTTGCACGACGAAGATGTTCTGCACATAAACTTAAATCAAGAGAAGTAGAATTCATAGATGCATTAATTTCTTCAGCAGCTTCCTTCAATAATTGAAGCTGCCTTTTTCTTGCTGGAATAGCATCTCCAATTTCAGTAGCACGACGTAAACAAAATAATTCTATCTCTTTTATAAAATAATCAAAATTTAAACCACTTAATGTCGAAAATTGTATTGGCCAACGTGCTTTATTTCCTTCACAAAGATCAAGTTTATTACCTACATGCCAAATTTCAGCTGATGTTTTTGGTAAATTAATCTCTTGAGGATTATTCATATCATAAACAAAAATAACTAAGTCAGCTTCCACAATATGCTGTTTTGCTTTTTCAATTCCCAAAAGCTCAATCGTATTTTCTGTTTTCCTTAAACCAGCCGTATCTGTAAAAAGAACAAGTAAACCACTCAATACCAATCTAACTTCTAAAGCATCACGTGTTGTTCCTTCTTCTTCTGATACAATAGCAACAGATCTCCCAGAAAGACGATTAAGAATACTCGATTTTCCAGAATTTGGAGCACCTACTATAACAATTTTAATTCCATCACGCAAAATACTTGCACGTTCTCCTGCAGAAATATGTTCACACAACGAATGATAAAGTTTTTTTATATCTTTCCAAACTTTATCAGATACTGAATTAGGAATATCATTCTCATCAGAAAAGTCGAGTTCTGCTTCTATTAAAGCACGTGCTGTTATAAGTATGTGGCGCCAATCACGATAAAGTTTTGTTAAAGTACCACTCGTACCCATAACAGCTAAACGTCGCTGACTTTCTGTTTCTGCTTGAATTAAATCAGCAAGGCTTTCTGCTTGAATTAAATCTAATTTACCCTCAATAAATGCTCGACGCGAAAATTCTCCTGCCTCTGCAAGACGACATTCTTCAAATGTAGTTAATTCATCAAGAAAGCGATTAACAACTGCTTTACTTCCATGTAAATGAAACTCGGCACAATCCTCTCCTGTAAAACTATGAGGAGCAGGAAAAAAAACAGTTAAGGCAGAATCTAAAAAACTTCCGTCACGAGCAGTAAGGTTACCATAATGCATTAAGCGCGCTTTAGGTAAACAACCACAAAGTGTTTTTACAATATATTTCACACGAGGGCCAGAAAGGCGAACAATTGCAACCCCTGAAGGCAACAATCCACTTGAAATAGCAAAGATTGTATCCACAGGATTAATCCTAATCCAAAAAAATTTACGTGTTCATTGAATCAAAAAATTCGCTATTATTTTTTGTTTGTTTTAATTTATCAATTAAAAATTCAAGAGCATCTGTTACACTCATAGGTGCTAATATACGACGAAGAACAAAAATCTTATGTAAATCTTGACGAGCTACTAAAAGATCTTCTTTACGTGTTCCTGATTTAATAATATCCATAGCTGGAAAAGTACGCTTATCAGCAACTTTACGGTCAAGAACAATTTCTGAGTTACCAGTCCCCTTAAACTCTTCAAAAATAACTTCATCCATGCGACTTCCCGTATCTATTAAAGCTGTTGCTATAATAGTTAAAGATCCTCCTTCTTCAATATTACGAGCTGCACCAAAAAAACGCTTAGGACGTTGTAAGGCATTTGCATCCACACCACCTGTTAAAACCTTTCCTGATGAAGGAACAACAGTATTATATGCGCGTCCAAGACGTGTAATTGAATCAAGAAGAATAACAACATCACGTCCATATTCAACTAATCTTTTAGCTTTCTCAATAACCATTTCAGCGACTTGTACGTGACGTATTGCTGGTTCATCAAAAGTAGAAGAAACAACTTCCCCTTTTACAGAACGTTGCATATCAGTAACTTCTTCTGGACGTTCATCTATTAATAAAACAATAAGATAACATTCAGGATGATTTGTTGTAATAGAACGAGCAATATTCTGTAATAAAACTGTTTTTCCTGTTCGTGGTGGTGCAACAATCAATCCCCTTTGTCCTTTTCCTAGAGGAGATATCAAATCAATTACTCGTGATGACATATCTTTATCCGTAGGATTTTGCACTTCCATTTGAAAACGCTCATTTGAATAAAGAGGAGTAAGATTATCAAAATGAATTTTGTAACGAATTTTTTCAGGATCTTCAAAATTAATTTTATTAACTTTAAGGAGGGCAAAATATCTTTCTCCTTCCTTTGGTCCTCGTATTGGTCCCTCGACGGTATCTCCTGTTTTTAATGAAAAATTTTGTATCTGTGTTGGTGAAAGGTAAATATCATCTGGTCCTGGAAGATAATTAGCATCAGCAGATCGAAGAAATCCAAATCCGTCTTGTAAAACTTCAACAACACCTTCGCCTATAATTTCTACATTTTGTAAAGTAAGTTTTTTTAAAATAGCAAACATTAATTCCTGTTTGCGCATTAAAGAAGCATTTTCAACTTCCAATGTTTCAGCAAAAGAAACAAGTTCAACTGGATTTTTACTTTTTAGCTCTTGTAATTTCATTTCCTGCATAAAACATGCTCTTTGATTAATGGGGGAACTGTTTCTAGAGTTTTTAAAAGGATAAAGAATATTCCTCTAGATAAGGACGTTATATACTCAACTCTTTTAAACTGCAAGCATTACTCAATCACGAATATTAAAGAAAAAACAAATTTGTTCTGTAAGAAGGTATTTTTTCATAAGCTATTTTAGGAAAATTATATTATTTTATTTTTTTATAAAACGAATATGGAATTTTATTTAAGTTCGTTAGAGTTTAAGAGCTGATATATCTAATCACTTAGATACCACTTGGAATATATTAAATTTTTTTTGAGATATAATTTAATAAAGTTAAAATTTTGAAGGGATTATTCTTATTAAAATCTGTGTTTAATGTGGATTATTATTTATCCTTCATTTATCCTCAATTTTATCAACAAGGAAAAAGAAAAAAAACAATAATAAATAACTGTTTAAAGATATTATCCTTGTTTTTTTCAATAAGATAAATTTATTTATTATTGTTTTTAAATTTGTGCATAATAATAATAATAAATTTCTAAATTTTAGCTTTTTAAAATTTATAAAATTTTATACACACTGATTAACAAAGGATTAAATTTTCTGTGGGTGAAAAAAAATTTCATTTGTATATGATTTCTGATGCGACGGGAGAAACATTAATTTCTGCTGGAAGAGCTGTAGCATCGCAGTATAAAATAAGAAAAGTTATAGAACATGTTTATCCAATGATTCGCAGTAAAATGCAGTTGCAGCGAGTCATTAATGAGATAGAAAAAGAACCAGGAATTGTTCTTTACACGATTATTGATAAAGAAATTAAACAATTGATTGATGAAGCCTGCGCAAAAATATCTGTCCCTTGTGTTGATATATTAGACCCTATTTTAAATGTCTTTCAATCTTATATTGGAAAACCTAAAAATTTACGTGTAAGTGCACAACATGAACTTAATGCAGATTATTTTCGTCGTATTAAAGCTTTAGATTTTACAATAGAACATGATGATGGGCAATCTCCAGATAGTTTATTAGATGCGGATGTAATTCTTATAGGTATTTCAAGGACCTCTAAAACACCAACCAGTATTTACTTAGCAAATCGTGGAATTAAAACTGCTAATGTTCCTCTTGTTCAGGGAATTAATTTACCTCAAACTATTTTTGAAGCAAAGAACGCCTTAATTGTTGGTTTTATTGCTTCAGCTGAAAGAATTTCACATATTCGTGAAAATAGAGATTTGGGAGATGGTTTTTCTTTTGAAAGCTACACTGATCGCATTAGCATAGCTGAAGAACTTATTTACACAAAACGTATTTGTGAACGTTTTGGTTGGCCTATTATTGATGTTACAAGACGTTCTATTGAAGAAACAGCTGCAGCAGTTTTTGAGCTTTTATCGCAATTTCGTGAAGGAAAGGAGAAGAAAATATGATGAAAAAAATATTAATATTAGCATCTCTTAGTCCTTATCGCGCTCAGTTGTTAAAGAGAGCTGGTTTAAGTTTTTCTGTTGAAGGAGCTTCTTTTGATGAGAGAGAAATAGAAAAAACAGCAAAAATAAAAACTCCTCAAGAACTCTGTTGTTTTCTTGCTAATATGAAGGCAAAAAATGTTTCTGGTCGTTTTCCTGATGCATTCGTTATTGGTTGTGATCAAGTTTTCGATTTTGAAGGTCAAATTTTTCATAAGGTAAAAAATGATGAGGAAGCACGTCAACGTTTACATATGTTATCAGGAAAAAAACATTCTCTTCATAGTGCCATTGCTTTAGTTCAAAATGGTAAAAAAATTTGGTCTGAGGTTTTTAGCGCTCATATGACAGTGCGTCCTCTCTCACTAAAATTTATCGAAAATTATTTAAAGTGTGTAAAAAAAGATGTTTTAAGAAGCGCAGGAATCTATCAGATTGAAGGAGAAGGAATCCATCTTTTTGAAAAAATCGAAGGGGATTTCTTTACTATTATTGGTTTACCTTTATTACCTTTATTAATCAAATTACGTCATTTAGGAATTATTGATAGCTAATTTGATAAAAAACGGTAAAAAGAAAATATGTTTGTGCATTTTTATTGTTAGTTATTCGATTTATCATTCAAAATCGCCAAAAATCCACGATTTTTAGCTCAAACAATAAGCTTACTATAATTTTCTTGTAAAAAAAGTAACATTTGGAAAATTAAAAAATTTGCTTATATTTGCTATTTGCAAAAATGAGAAATTTTTGTGAAAGTAATGCTTTATTATATAAGAAAAATATTTTCCATTTAGTAATCTATAAAGATCAGATGATTACAATTGTTAGTATTGTTAATATACTATGATTTAAGAAAAAGATTACGTTATAAATCATGGTAATTATAGTTTTTATGCTAATTTGACGGCTTTTATTATAGACGACTTGCGGAAACAGTGTTCATTTTTACAGATAGTGATTGCAAATATTCTTTTGTATGCTTTCAAAAACATAAATTTGAATGAATTTTTTACTTAATAGTATAAAACAACATGCAGAAAATTTAGCTGAGTACTTCGGAAATTTTATAAATATGGTAAGCATTTATGAAAATTAAAACAAAAATTTTTTGCGATTTTTATAAAATTAAGCGAATAACATTTGTGAAAAATACTCTTTATATTCTATTAATGACATTTCTATTACAGCAAGCAAATAAAAATAATCGATGGACAGGATGTCTTTATACTAAGTTGTTCCTAGTTTTGAACAATGATTTGCAGTGAAATCATTGGTAACAAAACAATTGCGAAAAGCAATCTTAGAAGGCACAGGTGAAGATAAATTATGAAGATTATAGGATTGACTGGATCAATAGCAATGGGAAAATCAACAACTGCTTATTTTTTTAGACAAGCCGGTATTCCTGTTTTTAGTGCAGATGAGGTTGTACACCAACTTTATAGCAGTGAACCAACAGTGTCTCTTATAGAACGTGCTTTTCCTGGTGTTACTGAAAATGGTCAAGTCAATCGTCTAAAACTTTCTGAAATTTTAGTCAATAACAGTAAAAAATTAAAGATTTTAGAAAAAATAATTCATCCTTTGGTACGAGAAAAAGAAAGGGAATTTATTAACATAGCACGTCAGCAGAAAAAAAAATTAGTTGTTCTTGATATTCCTCTTCTTTTTGAAACAAAAAGTGAGAGTCGTGTTAATAATATAGTTGTTGTGTCTTCTCCACCAGAAATACAAAAGGCACGTGCAATGAGTCGGCCGAATATGAGCGAAGAAAAATTTTCAATCATTAATGCTAAACAATTATCCGATAAACAAAAACGAAAATACGCTGATTTTGTTATTGATACGGGAAAAGATTTGGAAAATACACGTCAACAAGTTTTACGGGTGATAAAAAATCTATTAAAAGATGGTTCTTAAAAGAGTTAGGACAATGCGTGAAATTATTTTTGATACTGAAACAACGGGATTAAATAAAGAAAGTGACCGCATAATTGAGATCGGTTGTATAGAAATGATCAACCGTTATCTTACAGGACGTCGATTTCATGTTTATTTAAATCCACAAGATGTTATTATTCCTGATGAAGTTGTTGCTATTCATGGATTGACGAATGAACGCTTAAAAGATGAAAAAAAATTTGATGATATTGTCGATGCGCTTTTAGATTTTATTGATGACGCAACAATTGTTGCTCATAATGCAAATTTTGATATCGGTTTTCTTAATGCGGAATTAGAGCGAGTTAATAAGCCTCTTATTAATAGTGATAATGTCATCGATACATTATCTATAGCACGGCGCAGATTTCCTATGGGGCCTAACTCTCTTGATGTTTTATGTAAACGCTTTGGAATTGATAACAGTCATCGTGTTCTTCACGGGGCTCTACTTGATGCAGAGATTCTCGCTGATGTGTATATTGAGTTAATTGGTGGAAAACAGGGAATATTTAGTTTTGATAATTATGAAAGTTGTGATGTTATGAATGTTCAAGATAACAAAAATGCTTTCTATACGATAAAAACACGCTCCCAAGCTTTGCCTCAAAGATTAAGTAAACAGGAAAAAGATATGCATGCCGATTTAATCAAAAAGATAGGTGACAAAGCTTTATGGAATCACTTCAAGATTATTTAAAATAAAAATTGTTCTGGGTTTTCATCAACTCTTAAAAAAATACGGTCGTTGTGGGGAGGGGAACACCACAACGACCTTATCGCTACATTGCACCCCAGCTATCATAGGAGGAACAAAATAAAGCTATTATATCCTGTAACAGCAAAGAAAAGCTTTAGGTACTGAACACAAAATGCAACGATATTCCAAACCTATGACAATAAAAAATGGCTTTTTAGAGGCAAAACCAACAGATTTTAAAATAGGATCAATAAAAATATAAAAGTGTATTTTCTTTTTATGAAAAGGGAGAAATAAAATCGTTATGAAAGAAAATGATCATCTTTTTTTGGTTGATGGATCAGGCTATATTTTTCGTGCTTATCACGCTCTACCACCTTTAAAACGCAAAAAGGATGGACTTCCTGTAGGAGCCGTGGCTGGTTTTTGTAACATGCTATGGAAATTACTCTGTGACGCCCGTAATACCGCTATTGGTGTTGTTCCAACTCATATTGCTATTATTTTTGACTATTCATCTAATACTTTTCGCAAGGAAATTTATCCTCAATATAAAGCCAATCGAGCAGCTCCTCCAGAAGATCTTATTCCTCAGTTTGCACTCATACGACAAGCAACAAAAGCTTTTAATTTGCCTTGTATCGAAAAAGAAGGATTTGAAGCAGATGATTTAATTGCTACCTATGCGCAATTAGCGACACAGGTTGGAGCAAAAACAACGATTATTTCTTCTGATAAAGATTTGATGCAATTAGTAAACAAACATGTGTCTTTATATGATAGCATGAAAGATAAGCATATAGGTATCTCTGAGGTCATAGAAAAATGGGGTGTAATGCCTGAAAAAATGATTGATTTGCAGGCTTTAACTGGAGACCCAACAGATAATATACCAGGTATTCCAGGTATTGGCCCCAAAATTGCAGCACAATTATTAGATCAGTTTGGTTCTCTTGATCTTTTACTGCAACGCGTGACAGAAGTTAAGCAAATAAAGCGACGTGAAAATATTCAAACTTATAGTGAACAAGCAAAAATTTCTCGTGAACTCGTTAAACTTAAAACAGATGTTCCTGTAGATAAAAACTTAGATCATTTCATTTTGGAACCACAAGACGGTCCGCGTTTGATCGCTTTTTTGAAAGCTATGGAGTTTACAGCACTAACACGTCGTGTCGCAAAAGAGACGGCATGTGATGCTGCGGTTATTGATGCGTTAGAGCTAGATATTGAATGGAAAGAAACTACGTACAAGACTGATTTGAGTAGCAAAGAAAATAATACAGTTTTATTTCATGATTTTTTTGAGAATTCTCCACAAATTTTAGCACAAAAACGCAAGGATCAAGCTCTTATTCAAAAAATTGCAAGAGATGCCTATAAAACTATTCTTGATGAGGAAATTCTAAAAGAATGGCTGTTAGAAGCGCAAGAGCAAGGTTATTTTTCCTTTGATACAAAAACAATTTCTCTTGATCCTATGCAAGCAAAGCTTGTTGGTTTTTCATTGGCGTTACAACCTGGGAAAGCAGCCTATGTTCCACTTGAACATGTTGCAGAAGAAGAAAATCTTTTGGGAGGTGGGCGTATTGTTCCACAAATTGAAACACAAAAAGCTTTAGCACTTTTAAAACCTATATTGGAAAATCAAGCCGTCTTAAAAATTGGCCAGAATATAAAATATGACTGGTTAGTCATGAAACAATACAATATTGTAATGTGCTCTTTTGACGATACAATGCTTTTATCTTATGCTTTAGAGGCTGGAATTTCGACACATGGTATGGATGTTTTATCTAAACGTTGGCTTGGGCATAAGCCAATTAGTTACAAAGATTTGACTCATAGTGGAAGAAAAATAGTCTCTTTTGCACAAGTAGATTTGAAACAAGCTACACTATATGCGGCAGAAGACGCTGATATAACGCTTCGTCTATGGCAAGTATTAAAGCCACAGCTTGTTGCACAAAAGATGACAAAAATTTATGAACGTCTTGATCGTCCATTGATAGAAATTCTCGCAAGAATGGAAGAGCGTGGAATTCTTGTCGATCGACAGATTTTATCACGCCTTTCAGGAGAATTGGCACAGGCTGCTTTAAATTTGGAAGAGGAAATTTATCAGCTTGTTGGTGAAAAATTTAATATTGCTTCACCCAAACAACTAGGGGATATCCTTTTTGGTAAAATGGGCTTACTTGGTGGTGCTAAGACGAAAAGTGGCCAATGGTCAACATCTGCACAAACTTTAGAAGAGTTAGCTGCTGAAGGCCATATTTTACCAAGAAAAATTATTGATTGGCGCCAACTTACAAAACTAAAGTCTACCTATACAGATGCTTTACCTTCTTATATCTTACCTACAACTGGTCGTGTTCATACAAATTATTCCCTAGCAACAACATTAACGGGACGATTATCATCATCAGAACCTAATCTGCAGAATATTCCAGTACGAACTGCTGAGGGACGAAAAATCCGAAAAGCTTTTGTTGCTTCAAAAGGGTATTTATTATTATCAGCTGATTATAGTCAGATTGAATTACGTATTCTTGCTCATGTTGCTGATATAACGGCATTAAAAGAAGCATTTACAAAAGGTCAGGATATTCATACTATGACTGCATCCCAAATGTTTGGAGTTGCAGTTGAAGGAATGACATCAGAAATACGTCGACGTGCAAAAGCTATTAATTTTGGTATTATTTATGGCATTTCGCCCTTTGGATTAGCGAGCCAATTGGGAATTTCACGTAAGGAAGCTAGCGATTATATTCAACTCTATTTTGAAAGATTTCCAGGAATAGAGGATTATATGGAAAGAACAAAAATATTTGCACGTCATCATGGTTATGTAGAGACCATTTTTGGACGTCGTATTCACTATCCTGAAATAAAAACCGCTAAATCACAAATTCGTGCTTTTAATGAACGAGCTGCTATCAATGCACCAATCCAGGGGTCAGCAGCAGACATTATTCGCCGTGCTATGATTCAAATGGAAAATGCTTTAGAAAAAGAACGATTGTCGGCTAAAATGTTATTGCAAGTCCATGATGAACTTATTTTCGAAGTCCCAAAATCTGAAAGTACAAAAACAGCGATTCTCATTAAAAAAGTTATGGAAAATGCTACAATGCCAGCATTATCTTTATCTGTACCGCTTGAAGTGAAAGTTATAGCTGCTCAAAATTGGGATGAGGCACATTAATTTGTTTTATTCATTTTATGTTTAAGAGTAGACATTGCTTTTGAAAGGTTAAGGTATGCTTTAATAGGCAAGTGATCAGAGGCAATACGTGCGAGTGGTGAATAATGGTTTTCAACATTTATCAATAATTGATGAGGAAAAGCAAAAATTCTATCAAGAGCTAAAAAAGGAAAACGAGAAGGAAAACTTGGTACGCTACCAAGTGTGATATCAAAGTAAGGGGAAAAAAAATTTAATGATGAGCCTTTACCTTTGCGCCATTCATTTAAGTCACCAATGAGAAGTGTAGGCATAACAGAATATTTTTTAAGAAGCGCAAGAAGCATTTTAACTTGCTGATTACGAGAATGACGTAACAAACCAAAGTGAGTTGCTATAACACGAATAAAATCTGACTTCATTTTTAATTCTACAATTATAGCGCCACGGGGTTCAAAACCAGGTAAAGTAATTTGTGAAATATTATGTACACATCCTTGACGCAAAAAAAGAGCATTGCCATGCCAGCCATGGCCATTCGGTGACATAGTTTTTAAAGGCACTGGAATTAATCCTGTTTCAGCTTTTAAGAGTTGAAGATCAATCAAACCCGTGCGTTCACCAAAACGCTTATCCGCTTCTTGAAGGGCGAGAATGTCTGTTTGTAATTCAGCGATAACACGTACAATACGAGAAGGATTAAAAGTTTTATCAACACCAACACATTTGTGGACATTATAAGAGGCTATAGTAAGATCATAGTTATCATTATAGTTGATTACATTTTTATGATAACCAGAGTGATTATAGATTGCTCTTAATAAAGAATTATGAATTTTTTTCTGGATCAATGTAATAAGCCAACAAAATTTTAGTTTTTTGTTATTTTTAGTGTTTAATCATGTCAATAGATTTAAAGACAGCACTTATATAAAAGATAAAAAAGCCTTGTTTTTAAGAAAACAAGGCTTTTAAATTAAATAATAATTTTTATTAATCGCGATTAGAACCAAGAAATTGCAATAAAAAAACAAACATATTAATGAAATCAAGATATAGATTCAATGCACCCATAATAATTTTACGACTGCGAGTATCATATCCATCTCCTTCATAATACATCAACTTTATGTTTTGTGTATTGTAAGCTGTTAAACCAGCAAAAACGAGAACACCAATCACAGAGATTGCAAATTGTAAAGCACTTGACCCAAGAAAAATGTTCACAATTGTAGCAAGCATTAAACCAATTAAGCCCATAAACAAAAATGAACCTACAGCTGTAAGATCTCGTTTTGTAGTATAACCGTATAGTGATAAAGAACCAAAAGCAGCAGAAGTAATAACAAATGTTTGTACAATACTTTCTGGCGTATAACGTAGAATAATAGACGATAGCGAGAGCCCTACAAGAGTAGCGTAACCAAAAAAGAGGCTGCGCGCAACACTAGTACTGAGCGTATTAATTTTAAAACTGAGAAATAATACAGCTACAAGCGGTGCAAACATAATAACATAAGAAAACGGTGACATATAAAATGTCACACCAAATGATGTTAAATAAACACTTCCATTGATTTGGGCTACAGCTTGACTCATATCTGTTGTTGTAGCCAATGACGCGATTGCATAAGCGGCAGCAGCTGTAATAAGCAAACCAATGGCCATTGTGTTATAAACGCCCAGCATATAACTGCGCAACCCTTGATCAATTGATGCATCGGCATGAGAAATAGATGCCGAACGTAAATTTTTAAAATCAGCCATAATATAAGTCCTTTAGCATATGTTTCCTTAAGGTACTCGAGTTAAAAGAAGCTTATACTCCTTTATGCTCTTAAAATATAAGCCTTTTTTGTTAGGCGAATACAAAGGTTCTCAAAGCCTTAATGGAATTCTAGCACACTTCCCTCTATTATGGGGATTTATTTGGAAATTACAAGAGTTTTTTATTAAAAGAAAAGTTTAAAAATTAGTAATAAAGGGTTATTTTTCTCTAGAGTATTAAGAGAAGTGTAATGTGATTGATGTAAAAACAGTATTATGATGATAGTACAAATTTTGTTAATTTTAGTGGCTAAAGAAAAATAAAATGGATAAGCAAAAAAATTCAATATGATTAATGTTTTCTAAGTCGCTTGTAAAATAAAAAAGTGAATATACGATCCTTCAAAAGGAAAGAACGCTTCTAATATTCTCTTTCTTTTGAGTGAGCTCTATTGTTTTAATTAATTATAATAACGATTTCTGTGAGAATTAATCTTTAGTGTTTGTAAGAAGGTTTTAAAAATTTTTATCTATACCCTATAATCATGAGAACCTTAACAGATCTAAGAAAAAGTGTATTTTTTTATTTATATATTAATATATACTAACACAGAAAAGCGAGCTTTTCTATGCTAATGTAGCTCTATAGAGCCTTTGAAAGAGGCCAGAAACTGTTAATGTAAAATCAAAAAAAATCACAGAATTTCTTTATTCAAGAGATGTGTTATTAGAATAACGTTTTTTTTTAGCGCATATACAAAATTCATCAATTAAAACAGCAACAGCACCAAGTGTGATAAAAGTATCAGCAAGGTTGAAAACGGCAAAAGAAAAAACATCACGAATATGAAATAACAGGTAATCTATGACATAATGAAAACGAACACGATCAATGAGATTACCAATTGCCCCACCAATAATAAGGGTAGTACCAAAATGCGATAAAAATTTGTCTTTTGCAGTATTTTTCAACAACCATAAAAGAAAAACAATGATAATGAGTGTAAGAGCAATAATTCCCCAATGAGGATAGGAAGAAAGGAATGAAAATGCAATGCCAGTATTGCGGACATGATAAAGAGAAATAAAAGAAAAAATCGGTATTTCTGCTCCTAATTGTAAGCTATGCATAATCCAATATTTGATTGCTTGATCAAGTCCCACTGTAAAGATTAAAGTGAAAAAAAGAAAGAGCAATGATTTCCTTGTCATTTTTTATCCCTGCATGACTTCAAGAGTTAAGTAAGAACGACGAATTTCATAGAGCATAATAGCTGTTGCTACTGCTAAATTAAGTGAATCGGCATGCCCACATTGTGGGATGCGCGCCAGCTTATGGCAGTGATTTACGAGAACATCTGATAAACCTTGTTGTTCATTTCCCATTAAAAGTATAATCGGACCATTTTTAAAATCAATTGTGCGGTAATCTACAGATCCTTTAAGGTGCGTACCAACGATTATCCCTTTAAAATGTGTAGACCAATTTAAAAAAGTACTTTCATTACAACGATAAAGTGGTACGGAAAATATAGATCCCATTGTTGCACGTACTGTTTCTGGTGAAAAGGGATCTGTTGTCTCTCCAATTAAAATAATTCCTTTAGCTCCTGCTGCATCAACAGTACGGATGATAGTTCCAAGATTTCCAGGATCACGCACACGATCAAGGGCGATATAGACATCACCGATTTGTCTTATTATTTTTTCAATAGAGTGCCATTGTTGCTTAAAAATACCAATAACCGTTTGTGGATTATCGCGGTGGGTAATGGATTCCAGAACCTTTTGTGAGGCTTTAATTACAAAACCACCATTAGCTATAGTATTTGCAGCGGTATTTTCAATGGTGGAATTACTTAGTGAATTTTTAGAAACGATAAGTGTGTGAATTGTCCAACCAAGATTTAAAGCATCAATGACTAATTTTAACCCTTCTGCCATGAAGATATTTTCTCGATTACGATTTTTCTTTTTGTCTAGTGCTTTAAAATATTTAATAATAGGATTGCTAAGGGATGTAATTTCTTTCACTTTGCCGGTTTTTTGTTTACACATGTTCAAGCAATCCAACGGCTAAAAAGTGAAGTAGAAAGAGCTCGTCCAGCGGATTCTTCACGCAAAATCAATTCTCCTGACTCTATCGTACCACCAAGATTTATAAATGCATCACGCATTAAAGTATGAAACGTATAAAAGGAAGCACGAATAGAATAAACTGTGAGAACAACAGCAAGTGGTTTATTCGATAAGAGTTTGCGGCAGTTTTTAATCATGGCTGGTAAGTGATCAAACAATTGCCAAATTTCATTATGAGGTCCGCGTCCATAAGCAGGAGGATCAAGAAGAATCAAATCGTAGCTTTTTTGACGGCGTAATTCACGTTCAACAAATTTTATTGCATCGTCGCATATCCAGCGAATGGGACGATCTAATAATCCTGCTTTTTCTTGATTAGCTTTCGCCCAACTGATAGCTTTTTTAGAAGCATCAACATGGGTAACAATCGCACCTGAACGTGCACCAATGAGAGAAGCAATGCCTGTATAGCCAAAAAGATTTAATAATTTAACAGGACGATTGGTTTTAATAATTTGTTCTTCTAGTGAACGCCAATGAGCATCTTGTTCGGGAAAAACACCCACATGGCGAAAGGAAGTAAAACGTCCCAGAAAAGATAAGCCATTCCAAGAAAGTGGCCATGTTTCACCAAGAGGCTTTTTAGGAAAATACCAACGACCAACTCCTTCTTCATCTCGGTTACCTGTAAAAATTGCATCAACATTAGCCCAATTTTTCTGTGATAAAGCTGGTTGCCATAGCGCTTGACTTTCTGGCCGAATAATACGGTAGGAACCATAACGCTCCAATTTTTTTCCATTCCCAGAATCAATTAAAGCATAATCTGTGCTTGCACCTGTTTCTAAAATGAAAGGCAATTTCTCTTGTGGGTATACTTTATGAGAGTGTGGTTGGAAACATTGTACAGGCATATTGAGTGTCGTAATATATTGTCCTAAAAAGGGATTATTTTAAATATTCGTTGAAGTCCTTATGATGTTAAGAGCCGTAAGGTAATTAAACTATGTACAGGAAACAAGAGAAAACATCTTTAGATTTGTTATCTTTTGAGCACTATAGAAAAGATTTTATTAGAGTGCTACCGTATTAGATTTATTAGCAATTGATATTTTTAATTTCTCTATTTGAGCTTTGCTTTCTTTTAAGGCTTTACGGTTTTTGTATTGTGCAAACCAATTGATTATACTGCTTAACAAAAGACCAAAACAAAAAAAAGTAAAAAGCCAAACAAAAAGAGGAGCTTGATAAGTAAAATGTTCAGAATTGTTTTGAAAAGGATTAAGCGTTAATATAACAACTTGGCGATTAGCAACGATAAAGCCAATCAAAAAAGCTGTAATAGGCGCCAAAATAACCGCTAAGAGAAAGCGTTTAATGATCATGGATTTACTCATTTATTAAGCCGGTCACGTAGATCTTTACCTGTTTTGAAAAAGGGAACCCATTTTTCTTCGACCATAACAGTTTCACCTGTTCGTGGATTGCGACCATTACGAGCTGAACGTGTTTTTATAGAAAAAGCACCGAAACCACGGAGTTCAACACGTTGACCATTAGCAAGAGCAGCTGAAATTTTTTCAAAAATAGCACTCACAACATTTTCTGCATCGCGCTGCATAAGATGCGGATTATGACGAGCAATAATTTGTACAAGTTCTGATTTAACCAAAATAGCCTCTCTTTCATACGAAAAAAGATTTTTGTTATAATTGTGTGTTTCATATATGCACGTTACATATATAAGATATGCATATTCCAATATATAAATCATTAAAAGTAAAATAAAGCCAGTAAAAGAAAGATTGCAATAAATAAGATTTAAAACATGCCTTATAAAAACTCTATAAATAAAAAAAAGCGAAATATCTGGGAAATTAACAATATGACTGTGCGTAACCAACATGAATTTTTTTCTATAGAATCATCTTTTACCAATATTTTAAAAAAAACCTATTCTCATTCCCGTAAAGTTCGCTTGTTAAAAATTTGTTTACCATTTCTTGCATTGATTATAGCATTAATTTTTTGTTGGTTCACATTTTTTTCTATTTCTTTTTCCTTTGATAAGGTGCTTTCGAGTCATGAAGAAGAGGAAATAGCACAATTAACAATGCTTAATCCAAGATTAGAAGGTTATACAAATTTTCATAAGCCTTACTGGATTAAAGCAGAAAAGGCGTTTCAAGATCGTAAGTCTTCTGGAATTATTGGGTTAAAGAATATTACAGCTGAAGTCCCTACAAAGGGACAGGGGCAAATTTTTATTGATGCACAAGGAGGAGTTTATGATAATATTAAAAGTCATTTACAATTCAATGAACCTTTTACGGTTACAACGAAAGATGGAATAATTGCAAAATTTATAGCTGCAAATATTGATTTATCTAAAAGCCAATTTAATACAGATCAGCCTGTGAATATTCAAAGTGCCAATTTTCATCTTATAGCAAATGCTCTGCAAGTTTGTGAGAAAGAGCAAGTTATGTATTTCCAAAAGGGGGTACGTATTGTTCTTGATAAGAAGGAAAAATAATAGAAGGAACTTGGAGTAGTGTTTATAGAAGGCGTATGTACATTTATACGAGAAAAAAAATTAAGAATAATGAAGACAAAAAAATCGTGTAAAGAACAGGTAAGTCTCTTAACTTTAAGTCTAGCGATATTGGGATCAATTAATGGATATGCTGCAGTCACTCATTTTGGAATCGATGGGTTAAATGGGCAAGAGCCAATGGAACTTTACGCAGATTCTTTAGAAATACGTGATAAGGAAGGCATTGCTGTTTTTAATGGCGATGTTTCAGTGATGCAGGGCGAACGACTTTTACGAACGTCAAAATTAGTTATTTATTATAATAAAGCACATATAACAGGTGGTATAAATCAGTTGAGGAAACAATCGATTTTTCCTGAAAAGATTGGTTCGACAGATATTCAAAAAGTAGAAGCCTTAGGTGAGGTTTATATAAAAATGGCAAAACAAACTGCTACGGGTGATAAAGCTATTTTTGATGGACAATCGAATATGATAATCTTAACAGGTAATAATGTTGTGTTGACTGATGGCGATAATGTCGCTCAAGGATGCATATTAACAGCGAATATGAAAACTGGAAAAGCTTCTCTTGAAGGATGTAAGACTCCTGGAAAAAAGAATCGTGTTTCGATTATTTTAAAATCAAGCTCAAAGAATGGTCGTTAAGATTTCATGTTTGGAATCAAAAGAGAAAAAAAGACGATTGAACACAACCTTACGAGTAGGGTTTTAAAAAAAACCTCAAATAGGACTTTAGTTGCTCATAATTTAGTTAAAGTTTATCGAGGAAGACAGGTTGTTGATCGTGTTTCTTTTAATATTCATGCTGGAGAAACTGTCGGTATTTTGGGTCCTAATGGTGCTGGCAAAACGACCTGCTTTTATATGGTTACAGGTTTAGTAAAATCCGATGGTGGTTCAATAGAGATTGATGGGTTTGATATTACCCATTTGCCAATGTATCGACGTGCTCGTTTAGGGATTGGATATTTACCGCAAGAAGCTTCAATTTTTCGTGGTCTCTCAGTAGAAGATAATATTAAGGCTGTTTTGGAAGTAATTCAAAAAGATCGCTTTAAACGCCATGAAGAGTTGGATGCCCTTTTGCATGAATTCAAAATTGATCATTTACGAAAAATGCCCGCTCTTTCTTTATCGGGAGGTGAACGTAGGCGTCTTGAAATTGCACGCGCTTTAGCTTCTCGCCCCAACTTTATGTTGCTTGATGAACCTTTTGCAGGAATTGATCCCATCGCTATTTCTGATATTAAACAGCTTGTTCGTCATTTAACTCAACGTGGTATTGGCGTTTTAGTAACGGATCATAATGTGCGTGAAACATTGGAGCTTGTTGATCGTGCTTATATTATTCACGCAGGAAAAGTGCTAGTTCATGGTTGTCCGAACGACATTATCAATAATGCTGATGTTCGTGAAATTTATTTGGGAGAGCAGTTTTCTCTTTAGTTTTTCCATTTCTATAGAATATTCAAGTTTAAAAATTATTGTCATATGATATATAAGTATTTCGTGACGATTAGAAAAAGAATAGTCTAATTCACTATAAAATTTTTAAACTTACAAAAGAATCATAGCTCATTTTAATGTTTTTATTTATAATAATTTCTTTTTTTAAAATTAAAGATCCTTTTTTATTTAGAGCGTATCTGATAATCTTTAAAAGCGACAAATTTTATTTTCGGAGCTCTTTCTGCTTCATAATTTAACGAAAAATGATTTTCTGCTAAAAAAACTGGATCACTGTCTAAATCATGCGCAATAGCGGATCGATGATGAGTAAGAAAATTTTGAAGTTCTTCTTTACTTTCTGCAGAAATCCAACGACATACGTTAAAACGCGATGATTCAAAACTCACAGGTAGAGAATATTCTACTTTAAGTCGTTCTGTTAAAACATCAATTTGCAAAGCACCAATAACACCAATAAGAGCTGGGGAACCATCATAAGGGATAAATAACTGTACGACTCCCTCTTCAGCCATTTGATGCAAAGCCTCTTTTAGTTTTTTTGCTTTCATCGGGTCACCTAAGTGAACGCGACGTAAAATTTCTGGTGCAAAATTTGGTAGGCCTTTAAAGAGAATATCTTCTCCTTCAGTCAAGGTATCTCCAATACGCAAAGTTCCGTGGTTCGGAATACCTACTATATCACCAGCATACACTTGATCAGCAATTTGACGTGAACGCGCAAAGAAAAACTGCGGTGCTGAGAGTGTCATTGATTTTCCTGTTCGTACTAACTTCGTTTTCATACCGCGTTCAAGTGTTCCTGAACACACCCGCAAAAATGCAATACGATCACGATGATTAGGATCCATATTAGCTTGAATTTTAAAGACAAAACCGGTCATTTTGGGTTCAGTAGCCACTACATTTCGTTGATCGGCTACCTGATCACGAGGGCTTGGACCAAAATCAATCAGGGCATTAATCAAATCACGGACACCAAAATTTCGTAAAGCTGAACCGAAATAAACAGGTGTCATATACCCTTCATAGAAAGCTTTAAGATTAAATTTCTTGCAAGCACTGCGAGCAAGCTCTACTCCTTCAATAAAGAGTGTTTGTTGATTTTCAGGAAGCAAATTTGCAACTTCGCGAAGATCAGAAATCGTTTGTGAAATAACTTCATGGTCTTGCTGGCGAAAACAATTATTATGAAGATCAAAAGTGCCAGTAAAATTCTTTCCTATACCAATAGGCCAAGTGATTGGAGCAGTATCAAGCGCAAGTTTTTCTTCAATTTCGTCTAAAATTTCTAAGGGATCACGGGCTTCACGGTCCATTTTGTTAACAAAAGTGACAATAGGGATATCACGCATTCGGCATACTCCAAACAGTTTGAGTGTTCTTGGCTCAATTCCGCGTGCTCCATCGAGTACCATAATTGCACTATCAACGGCTGTTAAAGTACGATATGTGTCATCCGAAAAATCCTCATGACCTGGGGTATCTAACAAATTAAAAATATGATTTTCATATTCAAATGTCATTACAGATGTAACAACAGAAATACCACGGTCGCGTTCAATATTCATCCAATCAGAACGGGTTTGAATACGGTCTTTTTTTGCTTTCACCTCACCAGCCAACTGAATAGCACCACCAAATAATAACAACTTTTCTGTTAAGGTTGTCTTTCCGGCATCAGGATGCGCGATGATTGCAAATGTACGCCGTCGTTTTACTTCTTGTGCTCTACGTTCCATTATTTTTCTACCGATCGGGCAAGTGCTGTAGCAATGAGTGCACGTGTCTCATCAATTCCATACAGTGCTATAAATGATCCAAACCGTGGTCCTCGTTCTTGTCCTAAGAGTACTTCATAAAGCATTTGAAAAAAAACACTTGAAACACCAGGCCCCCCTTCTGGATTTTTTTTGCTATGGTCTTGATAGCATTCGGTTAAGCGTGCAACATCAAGAAGTGCATTTTGAAGAGTATTTCCATCAACAGTTTTCGGCAAACTCGCTAATTTTGTATCAATTTGAATCAATACTGAGCGTTCATTTTCATCAGCTGTACGAAATTTTTTATTTGGTTTTACGAATGTCTCAAAATATTTAAGAGCAAACTGCACTAACTGGTCAAGCATCGGATATATTTGCGCATTAGCTCCTTTAGCATAACGAGAAATAAATCCCCAAAGAACGTCTTTATTTTCAGCATTAGAAGCACTGACCAAATTCAACAGCATAGCAAAAGAAACAGGCAAATTGACCTGAGGAGGACATCCATGATGAATATGCCATACGGGATTATTAAGACGCTCTTTCCATTGCTGATGCTCATATGCTGAAAGATGTGCGTAATACTCATCAACAGTTTTTGGAATAACATCAAAATAAAGCCGTTTTGCTGTTCTTGGTTTTAAGAACATATAGAGTCCTAAACTTTCTGTTGGTGCATAAGTTAACCACTCATCAATAGTCAAACCATTTCCTTTAGATTTGGAAATTTTTTGTCCCTTATCATCCAAAAAAAGCTCATAATTAAATCCCTCAGGAGGCTGGCCACCAAGAATTTTGCAAATTTTAGAAGAAAGATTTGTTGAATCGATAAGATCTTTTCCCGCCATTTCGTAATCAATTCCGAGTGCAGTCCAGCGCATTGCCCAATCCACTTTCCACTGACACTTAACTTTTCCACCTGTAATTTCTGTTTCAATGGGCTCACCTGTTTCAGGTTCGATATAGGTTACAGTTCCTTTCTCAACATTTCGAGCAATCATTGGGACCTGTAATACTTTTCCAGAAAGTGGAGAAATAGGCAGAAAAAGTGAATAAGTTTCTTGTCGTTCTTTACCCAATGTTGGTAGAATGAGCTCCATAACCTTATCATAACAGGACAGTATTCTTAGAAGTGTTTCATCAAAACGACCAGAATGATAATAATCGGTAGCACTAGCAAATTCATAGTTGAAACCAAAACGGTCAAGGAAAGTACGCAAACGTGCATTATTAGCAGCTCCAAAAGAAGGATAATCATCTCCAAAAGGATCGGGGATACGGCTAAGCGGTTGACCAAGATAGTCTTCCATTTTTTTTCGATTAGGCACATTATCAGGAACTTTGCGCAAACCATCCATATCATCAGAAAAACAAAGAAGTTTTGTTTTAATTTTGTTTTCGGTAAGAATATGAAATGCATGACGTACCATAGTTGTACGTGCAACTTCCCCAAAAGTTCCAATATGTGGCAAGCCAGACGGTCCATAACCTGTTTCAAATAAGATATGCTCTGGGTAGCCAATTTTTTCATAGCGTTTGATAATTTTACGGGCTTCTTCAAACGGCCAAGCTTTTGATTGAGCAGCTGAATCTCTTAGTTCAGGTGAAAAGTTATAGGTACCATACGGATTGTGCATCATCTTTATCCCAAAAATAAATTACTTAATGACAAGATGTATGATTGTTAAACTTTTTCGTCAATAATAGTCATCTAAAAGCAGAAAAAATCTTCTCATTTTTCCTTTATCATGATCAATACATACCTTATTTTCAGTTATAGCTTTCTTATCTTATGTAACTTAAAGTATTATAAACATGATTTATTCATTTGAATTATTGATGTTTTAGTTACCATTATCTTAGTTTTCTATTATATTAAAGATCATGAATCCTTTGGCATCAAACTAAAAATTGGATAATGACACATTTACTAAAAAATAAGATAAAGAAAATACGGAATTAAAGGTTTTTATATAAAAACCTTTTTTATGAATTTTATCAAGATGAGTTTATGGAGTTTTATAATTTCGAGGAACGAGCTGCTAATGTTCGTAAACGCAATGCATTCAATTTAATAAAACCTGCTGCATCTTTTTGATCATAAGCACCTTGGTCATTCTCAAAAGTCACCAACTTATCAGAATAAAGTGATTTTTCACTTTGACGTCCTTCAACAATTACATTTCCTTTATAAAGTTTTAGTGTTACTTCCCCTTCAACATTTTCTTGAGATAAATCAATCGCTGCTTGTAACATTTTACGCTCAGGTGAAAACCAAAAACCGTAATAAATAAGTTCTGCATAACGTGGCATTAATTCATCTTTCAGGTGAGCTGCACCACGATCCAGTGTTAAGGATTCCATTGCTCGGTGAGCAGTTAAAAGAATAGTTCCTCCTGGTGTTTCATAAATACCACGCGATTTCATACCCACAAAGCGATTTTCTACCAAATCTAATCGGCCAATACCATTTTTACACCCATAGCTATTTAATTGAGTTAACAAATCCGCGGGAGATAAAACTTTTCCATTAATTGAAATAGCATCTCCTTTTTTAAAACCAATTGTAATTATAGTTGCTTGATTTGGAGCAGCTTCTGGAGAAAGAGTACGCATATGCACATATTCAGGAGCAGAAACTGCTGGATCTTCTAAAATCTTTCCTTCTGATGAAGAATGCAATAAATTTGCATCTACTGAAAAAGGTGCTTCACCTTGTTTATCTTTCTCTACAGGAATTTGATGCGCATGCGCAAATTCAATCAAATCTGTTCGACTTTTAAAATTCCAATCACGCCAAGGAGCAATAATTTTAATATCAGGATTAAGAGCATAAGCAGAAAGTTCGAAGCGTACTTGATCATTGCCTTTTCCCGTTGCTCCATGAGCGATAGCATCTGCATTGGTTTTTTGGGCAATTTCAACGAGACGTTTTGAAATAAGTGGGCGAGCAATCGATGTTCCTAAAAGATAAGCTCCTTCATAAACCGCATTTGCTCGAAACATCGGGAATACAAAATCACGCACAAATTCTTCCCGTAAATCTTCAATATAAATTTCTTTAACGCCAAGCATTTCAGCTTTACGACGTGCAAGCTCCAGTTCTTCTCCTTGACCTAAATCTGCTGTAAAGGTTACAACTTCAGCTCCTAGTTCACTTTGCAACCATTTGAGAATGATTGATGTGTCCAGTCCCCCTGAATAAGCTAAAACAACTTTTTTAATCTCTTTCCATTTTTTCATTTTTAAGCTCTTATTATTATTTTCTCCCTTTATCTTTTACTCAGAAATCAAAGCCATGCAAGGAATGAAAATAAATTTTTAAAAACAACATAAAAAAGATGCAAAAAAATAAAAAACTATAAAGAGAAAATCGATAAAAGATATAAGTTACGCTCCTTATTTCTAAGCATAAAAGAAATTAGTATGTCATTTTTATCCAAATGGTCTATTGTTTTTAACGCATTCTAGCAACGTTATTTTTTCTTTCACTTTACGATTTAATATTATACTCTCATTAGAATGTACCATTACATAAAGTAAATAAGCTGCAATTATGTGCGCTTTCGTCTGTGCAACAGGTTTTATTCTCTAAGCTATGGCTATAGCCATTGATCTATCGGCATTTATTTTATATTATCACGCACTTTTATGATTTGCTTTTCAGGCTTTGCGTCAACACTTAATATTTTCAGAACGCCATAGTCTTAAATGCAACTATTTAACCAGTAATCCTAAAGTACTCTTTTTAACATAATGTTCTTACAATGATTGATTAATGCTCATGATCGTATGACTACATAAATGGCCAGTTTTAAGGATTTTTAAATATTTCTTTGTTCATTATAATTTCTATAGTTTTATGATAAGCAAATATTTAAAAATTTTCTGATCACTCTTTTTGCGATCGTTTTCTTGATTGATTCATTGCAGAAATTTTATTAGTTTTGCTCTACTCTCAACTTATCTTGAAAGACCTAGTTTATTCATTACCAATTATATTTTCAAGTCTTATCCGTTCAGATTTAGCTAAACGCTTTGAAGCTGATTTAAGCTGCCCACATGCGGCCAAAATATCACGTCCACGTGGCATGCGAATAGGTGAGGCATAACCTGCTTTATTAATGATATCAGCGAAACGTTCGATTTGTTCCCAATCAGAACATTGATAATTACTTCCAGGCCATGGATTAAAAGGAATCAAATTGATTTTAGCAGGAATACCTTTAAGCAATTGAATTAATTTTCTCGCATCGTCTAAACTATCATTTACATTTTTCAGCATAACATATTCAAATGTAATTCTCTTAGCATTTGAAAGGCCAGGATAATTACGGCAAGCTTCCATTAACAAAGCAAGGGGGTATTTTTTATTAATTGGAACAAGAATATCTCGCAATGTATCATGTACTGCGTGGAGCGAAATTGCTAACATAACGCCAATTTCTTTTCCTGTTCGTATAATTCCAGGAATTACTCCACTCGTTGAAAGAGTAATACGACGTTTCGATAAAGAAAGCCCATTTCCATCGGAAGCAATTAATAAAGCTTTTTTAACTGCTTCAAAATTATAAAGCGGTTCACCCATACCCATCATAACAACATTAGTAATTTTACGTCCTTCAATTGGGATAATTGCGCCATCAGGTGTCTTCTTATCAGGAAAATCACCTAAACAATCACGGGCAACCAATAATTGCACTAAAATTTCTTCAACTGTTAGATTACGAACAAGTTTTTGTGTTCCCGTATGACAAAAAGAACACGTTAATGTGCATCCTACCTGAGATGAAATACACAAAGTACCACGCGCTTCTTCAGGGATATAAACCGTTTCAATTTCAACAGGTTTCCCAGCTCCAGAAGCTGGAAATCGTAAAAGCCATTTACGAGTACCATCTTGTGATATTTGTTCTGCAACAATTTCTGGACGCGCAATAGAAAAATGCTCTTTGAGCATCTCCCGCATTGGCTTAGAAATATTTAACATTTCATCAAAATGAGAAACTCCACGCACATAAAGCCAATGCCAAATTTGACGTACACGCATTTGCGTTTGATGTTCTGGAACACCAATTGCCTGTAAAGCCTGTGCTATTTCATCGTGTGATAAGCCAATTAAAGGTAATTTAGATTGTTTCGTTACTATAGTATTCTTTGCTTTTAATATTTGATATGTTTCAATAGATTTAAGGTCATGTGAAATGGCCATGGTTTTCCATTTTATCAGCTATTTTAGAATTATAAATATTTAGTGACATTTTTGTGCCATATTTAACGCAGCTTTCACTCCCTTTAAAGAGTAAGTATAGGTAGTGTGAGTTCCTCGTTTTGAGGTAGCTCTCACTGTCATGTCCGCTCCTGAACGCATAGCAGCAACAAGCTGTTTTTCCATTCCTGATGATGTTAACCAAGCAGATGAATCTTTTGTAAAAAAGTCAAAATTTTTATCTTTAATAGTGACAGTAACTTTTGATCCCTCTTTAAGTGGATAACCAGCCATAAATTGTGGTTCAAACGAAACAGGAGAATTAGAACGTTTGGTTACCAAAAAGAAATTATCACCGTGTTTAACAGTTGTTGGATCTGCCTTTAAAGGAACTGATAATATATAACAAATCATATTATCTGGTGCTTTATAAGAATAAGCTCCCCAGGCTTCAAATTGTTGTAAACGGTTTGGTGTTTGTGCCCAAGCCGAACCAACAACAGTCATAATCATAGTGCATACAACAGTAAAAATTTTTTTCAACATCTTAATCTCGCTTACTTTTTTATTTTTTAAAAAATTTCTTTACATTAGCAAAGTTTAATAAAGGCCGAAGTAATATATAAGGTAATTTTTTTAATTGTTTACAAAAGAAATATTATTTTAGTCAAAATAAGTCTTTCTTTCAATTGTGATCTTTTAGTCATTACTAAAGTATGAATTTTTTATTCAACAGCTAGATTTTTTAAAATATTCTCAATTAATCTGATAAAATTTTATATAAAAGTTTGATATTTTTTTTAATATGACTTCAGATTAAAACAAAAAAAATATTGAGTTTTTTCTATAAAATTCTTAGCTGGACTTATTTTTTCTCAAATATATTTAGCCATTTTTCCTGAAGAATCGCAGTATCATTTCCTATATTTGTTGATTCCAATTTCTCATAGTGTAAAATAATCTTAATAAATAGCTGTTCATCAAGATTTATTGGCATAGTAGCTTTTTAGCTGAAATTTGTAAATTTTTTAAATATCTACATACTTACTTAATCAAGAGTAATTTTAAAGATTTTTGACATTTACGTATATATTTATTTTTTAATTTATAATAGATAAAAAACAATTACGATGTGAGCAGCTTAAAAGTTAATTTAAGTAAAAATTGAAAAAACAAAGAAACATTAACTATTGTAGTTATATCAAAAATAACAACTATTATCCAATGTATTTATCATTTTTAAAGTTTAATAAACAACTCAACATCTTTTAAATGATTTTTTTCTTAAATTGTTTTTATACAGCCGATATAGAGTAAACTAAAACAAAAGTGTATTTTCAAAATTCGTATTTTTCAGAAAATATAAGCTCATAATCTTATCTACTATTTATTATAAATTATGATCAATAATACAGGAAACAGTTGGATAAATAAAACAATTAACAGACTTATTGTGAAGAATTTTAGTAGTTTAAGCTTACAATCGTAGAGAATTTTAAATGAAAAGGAGCACTTTGAGCTCCTTTCTTTTAGAAAAAGAGTCACGAGGAAATTCAACCAAGACTATTTTTAATCCATTCAACAAGATGTCCTTTAGACGTAGCACCAACTTTATTGGATGATACTTTTCCATTTGTAAACATTAATAAAGTAGGAATCGATCTTATTCCATATTGCGTAGCTAAGTCTGGATTTTCATCAATGTTAATTTTAGCGACTTTAATCTGGCTTTGCATTTCTGTTGCAATTTCATCAAGGATTGGTGCAATGCTTTTGCAAGGACCACACCACTCTGCCCAAAAATCAACAACAACAGGAAGAGGAGAAGAGAGAACTTCATTTTCAAAATTGCTACTATCAATTTTTATACATGTCATTGATTTATCCTTTACTGCTTTTATAAATGAGTATGAATTATTTATGTTAAGTTATTGTAAAAATAAATTATAATAGATTTTTTAGAAAACATTTCCTTTTTTATTTTTATACGATGATTTCATCAAGAAGTGCGTCAAGTTTTTCAGGAAGCAATTTAAAGATCTTGGCTTTTTTTATATAAATGAGAAGAGCATGCATATTTTTATCAGGATAGATAGTTTGCAACAATTTCTGATAAAGTGCCATTTGTAATAAATGATGTTTCTTAATATCGGTATCATTTTCTGGTGAAAGACCAGTTTTGAAATCAGCAAAAAAAACACTATTATGGGTGATACATAAACGGTCAATTTGACCAGAAACCATTTGTTCTTTACCATTAATTTTTACGATACCCATGAGCGCAACTTCAGCATGTGAAAGGTTAGAAAAAAATGGCTCAAGGTCTGGATTATCTAAGATTGTCCAAATATGATGAAGGGCTTTTTCTCTTTGGGTTTTATGCCAATGAGAAGCTTTTGTATTTAAATAGAATTGCGCGTAATCTTGGCGTTTTGTAGGGGGGTAATTGGGCAAATGTTGCAGTAATTGGTGAATAAAATTACCATATTCAATAGAAAAAGTTTTCTTGGTATTTTTTTCTCCTAAGACAGGTGAGATGCTAAAGCGTTCCTTTTGAGGGAAAAATTCAGTTTTGGTATCATTGATTCCCACAACAGAGGGCCTTAGAGGTTTTGATAAGGTTAATTCTGTAGGCACTTTATTATGAAAAAACGCAGGTAAAGGTGGAAAAATTTGGTGAGTTTCACAAGATATTTCTTGATACATTGGTGCTGGACAGGAAGAGGTGATGCAATAACGCCAAGCTGTGATATCTTCTGCAGGACCTTTTATAGGAACAGCATGAGGTTTAAGAGCTTTCTTTACTAATTGCAGCCATGTATTCGGGGTTTCTTTTTGATTCGTATAACCACAAATAATGAGTCGATCTTCGGCGCGTGTCATACCCACATAAAGAAGACGTTTATATTCTTCTTCGGCACGTTCTTTTAAACGTGAAAGCACTTTGTCAAAATGTTTTGTATGATGTTGTGCATTTGGGCGCCAGATGAAAACTTGCTTATCTCCTAAGGAGCATTTAAGAAAGTGTGGTGCATATTGCGGATGCCATATTGCACTCCCTGGATCGACCAAAAAGACAACTGCTCCTTCAAGCCCTTTTGCAGCGTGAACCGTCATAATTCTTACTTCTTCACAATTTTGATCAAGTTCACGTTTGATTTCTGGTTCATTGATACTCAATATTTCCAAAAAGGCTTGTAATCCTGGTAATCCAGTTTTTTGAATAGTGAGTGTGTGATCTATAAAAGCATCGAGGACTTCATTTGCTTCAGTTCCTAAACGAGCAATGATTTTCTGTCGTCCTTTATCGTTGTTGAGAATATAACTATAAAATTCAAAAACGGGCATTTTATCAACTAAAGTTCGATATGTGTTAAGACGCTCAAAAATAATTTTAAAAACGGCATGCGATGAAGAATGAGTTGAAAGGCTTTCCCAAAGAGAGCCTGTACGTTGAACGGCAAGTTGATAAAGTTCGTTTTCACTAAGCGAAAAAAGTGGACTTTTTAAAACACAGGCCAGGGAAAGATCATCTTGCGGTTGCAAAACAAAACGGGCAAGCGCCATTAAATCACGCACACTAATATGGGTTGTTAATTGTAAACGATCAGCACCAGCGACAGGGACATGACGGAGTTTGAGTGCACGAGAAAGGGCAGGAACAAATTGATCACGTTTACGAACCAAAACCATAATATCACCAGCACGCAGTAAACGTTTTTTTGCTGGGAGCATTTCACCATTTTTCAACCAACTAGAAATGGTTTCGGCAATTTTTTCTGCTAAACATATTTGGGGTGTATCGAGATGATCAACAGTTGAGAGCCAATCATCAGGAAATTCGTTTGTTTTTTTGGAGATGGCATCCCATATAATAACATCGCCTGGACTATGAACACGGATAGGTTCATGGACTGTCTTTACGTGTTCTGCTGAAAGTCCTTTGTAATTTTCGGGTGATTCAAAGACAAGATCAACGCTTTTAAGGACATCGGCTGTAGAGCGAAAAGAATAATTGAGTTGTATTTTTTCAAATTTTTGTTCAACTTGTTTAACTTTTTTTTGAATTATTCGGCCATTTTCAGCAAAATTTTCTAGTACAGCTCCTTGAAAAGAATAAATAGATTGTTTTTCATCACCAACAGCAAAAACAGTACGTGTATTTGTACGTTGACTGTGACCTGTAAAAAACTCTTGCGCTAAAAGTTGAATAATTTGCCATTGCTTAGGATTGGTATCTTGTGCTTCATCTAGTAAAATATGATCAATTCCACGGTCGAGTTTATATTGTACCCACTGGCTTGCACCTTTATGCTGCAATAAATAGAGAGTACGTTCAATGAGGTCGTCAAAATCTAAGAGGTTATTGGCTTTTTTTAAATCCGTATAGATTTTGAGATAAATATCACAAAGCTGAAAAGCTGCTATGTTAAGTGTAACAAGTTTGACACATTGATATTTATCTAAAAGAAGAGGAAGCTGATTTTGTTTGTCTTCGATTTCTTTTTCGATAAAAGGCCAGACTTCATCTGATTTTTTAGAAAATAAGCGCGAAAAATCACGTGGTTTTCCTGATTTTTCAAAATAAATATTTGAAACAAGGTTGATGATATTTGTTTCATCAGATGATGTTGCTAACTGTAAAAATTTCTCGATTATATCTTTGTTTTTTGGGGTGCTATGGGTTTGATAATATTTTATTGCGTAAGAAGGAAGTGCCGCAATTTGTTGAATTTTATCGAGCAGTCGTTGGTTTGTGTCATCCGGTGCTAAATTAAAAAATGCACGGAATTGTTCTGTTCCATTTTCAGAGAAGATGAAAGGTAAGAACTCAGATAATTCATGTTGTTTTTGAGTTGCTTCATAGAGCAATTGATTGAGTGTATTTTCACTGATAATTTTAAATAATTCTTTTAACGCTAATTGTGCATCACGATGGATTAAAAGTTTGCGACGGGCTTGCTGTAATAATTTTTTCCGATTTATATCATCTAACAGTTCAAAATGGCTAGCAATATTCGCTTCTAGTGGAAATTGATGTAATAAAGATTCACAAAATGCATGAAAAGTTTGAATTTTTAGGCCGCCTGGTGTTTCAAGAGCGCGGGCAAATAATTGACGGGCATTGGCAAGTTTTTGTGTATTAACGGGTTTATTTTCAAGCTTTGATAAAATTGTTTGAAGCTGTTTGTCATCAAGCCCACTCCAATTGGATAGTGTACGAAAAATACGCGATTGCATAACAGAAGCGGCTGCGTTGGTATAGGTAAGACACAAAATACGTGCTGGAGGTGTTCCATTTAAAAGTAAGCGGATGACACGTTCAGTTAAAACATGGGTTTTTCCAGATCCTGCATTCGCAGAAACCCATACACTTGTTGTCGGATCTGTGGCTTTTGCTTGTGTATCAAGAGCTGTTTGAGGAATAGAAAAAAGAGTCATGATTGATCCGCTTTATCGAAACCAATAGACCATTCCAATAATCGAGCTAGATGGTCATAGTCGCCTTCATAAGATTTTTTTAAGGGAACTGCATGTGAAAGATAACCTTGTTGTGGATTCTGATAATAATTGATCAATGAAATAAGATACTTCCATGCTTTTTTACCAAGAGAGATTGCGTTTTCTTGATCTTTTGTTTTTTTATTTATAATGGCTATAGGTTTAATTGTCCCTTTTCCTTTTAAGGAAATGTAAAGTAAATTAGAGGGAGTAAGACCCTTAAAATCTACAAAGGCTCCTTGCATTAATAAAGCTGTTTCTAATGCTAATTGTGGAGAAAATAAGTTAATAACCTGTGTCGATGAAGGGGGAGTGCTGGTTTTAAAATCAATGATTTCAATTGTTTTATCTGGCAAAATATCAAGACGATCTGCACGTCCCGAAAGAGTTACTCCTGTTTCTCCTATGAGGGTGTTTTGAGCAATAACTTCAGCATATCGTTCTCGTGATCCAAGGCTTTGTTCCCATTGAATCAGAAAGGGAGCAAGATTTTCAAAATTTAGCCACCAAATTATTTCAGTATCAGGAGGTAAATTTAATTTATCAAATTCTTTACGTCCAATGGTGAGTAATATCTCGAGCATATTAGTAGAATTTTGATTTTTTATTTGTGTGCAAAAGGCAGCAAGAATAGCATGATAAAGTGTTCCACGCTCAGCTGAACAAGGATCATGGATGAGTGGTTTAAGTGGTTTGAGTCGTAAGATTTTTTTTGCATAAATGGCATAAGGATCATGCCGTAATGTTTCTATTTCTGTGACTGAAAAATGGCGTGGACGCATATCAAGTGGTGGTACAGGGCAAGGCCGTTCCGCAGGGATGATGCTCTTTGTATTATCCAGCATTTTTGCCCAATGAAGGAAGAGTTCTCCTCGTGTGCAGATTTGCTTCCAAACTTGTTTGCCTATAACGGTTTCTAAACGTTGTAGCCAGCGTGATGGAACAGAAGGAGTATGATTGACGCGTGTAGCTCGACTCATAATCACTTGATCCATTCCCATCGCCCACTGGAAATCATGAGCCGAAAAGCCAATACGTTGTTCTGGTGGTTCAAGAGTTAAAGTCATTTTCATTGGCCGTGATAAAAAAGCGTCATTGTGGGTTTTTATCGGCCATGATCCCTCATTTAAACTACCTATGACCACTGTATTAACGGTTTGCAAACGCGATTCCAAAGTTCCCCAGATGAACAAACGTGAATGTCCTCCAGGGGAAGGACTCACAGAACGGGTGGCCATCAGAGCTGAAAACAGAGCAGGCCATTCATAAAGATGAAATTTTAATCCTGATTGATCACTAACCAATTCACGCAAAAAAGTTGCTAAGGCTTTGCCTGCTTCATTTTGATAAAGATGTGCAAGAGAATTATCAGCATCACGACCAAAATTTTCAAAAACTTCAACAGTTGCTATAGCAGCTTCATTGATGCTGCATTCTCTCTCTTGTTTTATTAATGTCACTAAAGGGTCAACTGCTTTGACTAAAAGATGACAAAGAAACTTTGCTTCTTCAATCTTTTGTAAATCAGGCATATAATTCTTAGAAACCTTATGAAAATGTGTTTGCATCCATGTTTTAAAAAATTGGTCACATTCACAAAGATTAATCCGGCAAGCATTTCCTCGAAGGACAAGTAATTCAAAATTCTCAGCCATCTCACGCAAATAATTATGATTATATTCTAATGTTGTGAGTGGATGTTTGAGAAGAGAAAGAAAAGCAACGGGATCACCAGGTTTAAAAATGTTTTCTAAAAGAAGCCGTAATAGGGTCGCAGGTAATGTTTGTGCAAGTGGCATTTCACCTGAGTCATTGGCTTCAATTCCAAATCTTTGTAATTCAGCTGCTACACGACGTGCTAAATTGCGGTCATTTGTAACAAGTGCTGCAGTTTTTTTAGGATCTTCAATAGCATTGCGTAAGGCAAGAGAAATAGCTAAAGCTTCTTCACGCTCATTGGGAGCTTCAATCAATGACCAATCTGCACAAATATTTTCATAATCATTACGTGTGATTTGAGCCCATAAATCTGTCGTGGAAGCTGGTCGTAATGCTTCCGATAAAAGAGCAGCACGTTGGATTTTTATAGCGCTTTGCTGACCGATTTCGCGGACATGAATGCGTTGACATTTCATGAGAGATAAAAGTTTTTTTAAATGATATTGAGGATGACTAAAAGCAGCAATATGGTCAGAAGGGTTAAAAGTTGTTTTTTCTTTATTGAATGCACCTAAGGTATTCCATTGTATTTCATCCATTTGAAGGTCAAGGCCTGGAAGAATCACAGCTCCTTTTGGTAAACAGGCAATTACTTTTAAAAGATTTGCAATTGTAGGAATAGAGCTTGCTACACCAGCAGCGATAATAGTTTTATGAGGTTGTGTACGGTATAAAATATCTGCATGCATTTTGAATGCTTGATTACGCCATTCAGCAGGATTGCATTGTTGTCTTTCTTTTAAAATTTGTGGCCAGCTTTGTGTTACAATAGTGAGAAAATCTAAGGTTATTTGCCACCATTCGGCAACCATATCGGGTACAATTTCTTTAAGTCTTGACCAATCTACGGATTCTGTTTCTATTTCATCCATCAAGTGTGCTAAATCTTGGGCAAGCCAAATTGCATCAGCAGTCGTGGCAGGAATAAAAACATCTTCTGTGCCAAACATAGACCGTAGATGAGTTGGTAAATTTTCACGCCAAAGGCGAATAAGGCGGGCTAAAAGAAGGAGACGTTCACTTTCTCCAATAGGGGGAGTATTGAGCAAAGTATTTTCATTATTTTCAACAAAAAGAAAACTTTTTTCATTTATATCTCCCAAGGGACATATGGTAGGCAAAAAGCTAGATTTTGTATGGCTTTTTTCGAAAAAAGCTGTTCGTAATGCACGAGCAGCGCGGCGCGTTGGTACATAAATAAGAGTATCAGCAAGAGCGGTTTGGATATCCCCATTTGATGCAAAGTTATCAATAAGAGTTCCAGAGAGAAGTGCATCAACAAAATGAGGCAGAAAAGGAGTTCCGGGGGAAATAGAAAATATACGGGGGGTACGGGTCATTTGACTTCATTGTGATCCATATTATTATATTAATTCTTTTTCACTGTATATTAATTTTTATTCAAGGGGAAACCAAAAAGCTCTGTTTATTTTCATAAAAAGTTGAGCGAAAGTGAATGTGAAGAATGCATAATGACTTCGCATTGTCATGAATGATTGTTGCAGAGAGGATGTTTTTCAGGAATAAAATGATTAAGCGTTTAAAATATCTCTGTTAAGAGCTTCACTTTCTGATAAAAGTCCCATTTCTTGATAAAGTCTTTGTAAGGGAGAAAGAATTGGATGTGAAAGATTACGGATGAGATAATTTTGAAGATGAGGGAGATATTTGAGATAAAATGATTTTCCATCTCGTTGGTGAAGGCGTACAAAAATTCCTAAAATTTTAGAGACCCGCTGAGTTCCTGCAAGCACGTAAAGTTTGCGGAATTCATCTTCATCAAAAGGGCGAGGTGCTTGGTGACGTACACTGCAATAGGTATTAAAAATTTTATTTTCAAGTTCTGGTGGAATAAAAAGACGGGCATCTTGTGCTAAAGAAACAAGATCATAAACTGTTGGTCCACTTACACCATCTTGAAAATCAATGAGACCAATGCGATCAATACCCTTTTTATGTTCACGCCAAAGAATATTAGGTGAGTGATAATCGCGCATAACAAAGGTATTTTCTCCTTGAGTTAAAAGATCAAGATAAGGTTGCCAGCAGGTAAAAAAAGTTTCACGCTGTTTTATGTTTAAAGTTTTTTTCTGTTGAAAAGGAAGATACCAGTCCAATAATAAGGAAAGTTCTGCTCGCATAGCTTGGCAATCATAGAAGGGTATCTGAAGCTGGAATGTTGCAAATTTCTTTTTTAAAGGCCATGACTTTTGATGAAAAGTAGCAAGCAATTCACTACAAGCAATATAACGCTCTTCTATAGGATTACCTGATTGGTCTAAAAGTCCTTCACATCCAAAATCTTCTAAAATCAAAATACCATTTTCAAGATCTTTGGCAAAAATACGAGGAGCTGAGAAGCCATTCTCTAAAATAATTTGACTAATTCCTACAAATTGGCTGATATCTTTTGCAAGATGTGTTGTTTCTACATAGGAAGAGTCTACATTTTGCGCCATTTGCATAGTTGGTGCATTCATGAGAACTTCTTGATGATTTCCATCATCTAACAGTTCATAAGAACGCGCTGAGGCATCACCAGCTAAAAAGCGACGTTGAATGTGACGACGTCCATGTGTGATTAAAAAGGTACGAATTGCAAAAGATCGTTGCAGGCGTTCAGTAGCATGTTCTGCAGAGTCAAGAGTGATATGACGTCCACATCCTTTGTATTGTAAAGTGATAGCGAAAGTAACCGGTCCTAAAACTTCTGCTCCTTTTTCTGGCCATTCAATGAGTAAAATATTGTCTTTACGTGATTCATGAAGTCCTAACTCATCCATTTCTTCAATGCTCGAAATTCGGTAAAGATCAGCGTGAAGCACTTCAAATTGTGGAAGTTGATAGCTTTGGACAAGAGTGAAAGTAGGACTTGGAATGTCCATAGTACAATTATTGGCAAGTGTACGGATGAGTGCCCGTATAAGAGTTGATTTGCCTGCTCCAAGGTCACCTTGAAAGGTGACAAGATCACCGGATTTTAGAGCAAGAGCTAAATCTTGTGCAAAAAGTATAGTTGCTTCTTCGTTTTCAAGAAAAAAACTAAAATTCATTCGAATGTCCATAAAAGTAATGGGAAAAATTTTACAACGACACAAAAAAACACAGTTATACAACTCCTGTATCTTTTTGATGAGGGAAAAAACACTTAACTGTTGTCCCTTGACCCATACCAGTCAAAATTTCAACGCGTCCATCATGGAGTTCAACAAAGCTTTTAACAAGAGAAAGACCAAGACCTGCTCCTGCACGTCCACCATGATGGGAATGAGAAGTAAAACGTTTGAAAATCCGATCAAGAATATCGGTTGGTATATCAGATCCCTCATTATGAACACTGAAGATTATATAATCGTCTTGTGTATTCGCACAAAATTCAATGATGCTTTTTTCCGTTGCAAAATTAATAGCATTATTCAGAACATTCACAAAAATCTGATGTAACCGTGTTGCATCTGCAGACATAAATTTCAAGGAAGGAGAAATGTTTTGTGAAAGTGTGATGTGACGTCCATGGAGACGTTCCTCTACTCGTGCGACTGCTTGTGCCATTGCCTCAGCAATGTGAACTGGTTTTATATTCAATATCATAATACCTGCATCAAGAGTTGCCAAATCAAGGATATCATTAACAATATTCAAAAGAACACCTGATTCTGAATGAATATAACCAAGATATTCTTGTTGACGCTCATTGGTAGGGCCAAAAATTTGATCACGTAAAATATCAGAAAATCCGATAATATTAGTAAGAGGTGTGCGTAATTCATAAGAAACATGCTGGACAAATTCATTGCGCAGACGATCAGCTTTTTCTAAGGCCTCATTCTTTTCTTGTAGGGCTCGTGCGATATGGACAGTGTCAGTGACATTAACAAATGTAAGCATTGTTTGTCCATTAGGTAAAGGTGCAAGTGTATAATCAATTATTATTCCACTTTTTAAATCTATGCGGCCTGAATAGGTATCACGTTTTTCAGCAAAACCAGTAATGAATTGTGCAAATTGTTTCCATTCTTCTCCTATTGTTAAAGCAGAACAGTGGTTTTGTAATTCGGTAATATGCGTTCCTTCTACAGGCAAATTATGAGGGAGCGACCACAATTTCGATAAAGCTGGGTTTGATAAACGCAAACGTCCATCAGTACCGAAAACAACAACTCCTTCAGATAGTTTGTCAAGTGTTTCACCTTGTATTTTAATGAGTGTATTATAACGTCGTTCAAGATCAATTTTTTCTGTAAGATTTTCATAAAGCCAGGTAATACCTCCTTGAGGATGAGGACTAGAAATGACACGTACTGTACGTCCATCAGGAAGATTCCAAATTTGTTGATTCGATTCTGTTTGTTGATAAGCTTTAAAAAGCTCTTCTTTCCACGCATGCCAATCAGGATGTTCACCGATAAAACCTTTCTCACGCAAACGTTCTAGAAGCAATGAATGACTTGGTTCACTTTCTAGAAAAGAGATTTCCAATGGCCATAAAATTTTAAAAGCATGATTGCAAAATTTTAATTTTTGGTTGGCATCAAAAATTGCTACAGCCGTTGAAATTTGATCGAGTGTTTCACAATGATTTTGAAGAATTCTCTTCATTTCTTTGGCAAGATTTTCATACGCGCTATCATCACGCGCAAAGGCTGCCATTCCTTCTTTTGTTGTGATACGTGTGAGATGAAAATGGTGTCGTTCTCCTTTAACTACTGTATAAATATGCTTTTGAAAAATTGCTTCTGTTTCATCTGTTTTGCATTGCGTTGTTTCATTGAAAGGATCAACAATATTATTCTTTTCTTGAAAATTCGTCATTTCCCGAAAAGCGCGGTTGGTAAAGCAAATTTTCCCTTCACAATCTCGAATCCACACCGGTTCTTGAATATGATCAAGAAGATTACGTTGCATTTTCAATTCCGTGAGGATTTGGGTTGCTTCTTTCTGTAATCGGATATTTTCACTCTGTTGTGCTGAAATATCTTGAAACCGCACAATAGCGGCTGTTCCAGCGATAATTCCTGTAACTTGCAAGAATATTTTAGTTATAGTCGTGACGGAAAATTCAAAAGAGCAACCGTTACAACGTAGCTGGGTGAGTGCTTGATCAAGTTGCTGCAAAGAGCTTTTTTCAAGCCATTTTTCAAAATGCTGAAAATCTTTTTTATGAATACCTGCTTTTTGCAATGTGGGAATATTACCAATTATACGGGGTAAGGCTGTTGGATTGTCCCAAATAAAGAGGCACTGACCTGTTTCTTCAAGAAGCCATTCATAATGTTTGAGTTTTTCAGAAAAATGAGCCTGGATCATTATCCAAGATTTCCGTAAAGCTCTTTTTGTATTTATAATAACTATGATACAGATCAGAAATGACGCGCAAGCAATACTGCCAAAGATCAGTATAATAAGCCATGGTTCATTTGGCCAAGCGAAAAAAGTAAACAAATGAAATACTGAGGTTTGAGTGACAGCATATACTAGAAATAAAAGAAATAAGAGAAAAAAAACACCAACACAAATTTGAGTAATTTTTTTTATTTTTTCTTTGAATGTATAGTCACCAAAGCTATGCATAATGCGTCTTTTTTCTTTGTACTAAGACAATATCCTAATAACGATAATGTTCTGGCTTATAAGGTCCCTGTAAGGGAACCCCAATATAAGCGGCTTGTTCTTCCGATAAAACGCTTAATTTTATTTTTAGCCGATCAAGATGAAGACGCGCAACTTTTTCATCAAGATGTTTAGGTAAACACGTTACTTCATTTTTATAATTTTTTGCATTAATAAACAGCTCAATCTGCGCTAATACTTGATTAGTAAATGAAGCGGACATGATAAAAGAAGGATGGCCTGTGGCATTACCAAGATTTAACAAACGTCCTTCAGATAATAAAATTATGCGTTTGCCATCAGGAAAAGTAATCATATCAACTTGTGGTTTAATATTTGTCCATGGTAGATTTCTGAGAGCTGATACTTGTATTTCATTGTCAAAATGACCAATATTTCCTAGAATACACATATCTTTAACTTGTCGCATATGTTCTAAGCGGACAACATCTTTATTTCCAGTAGTTGTTATAATAATATCAGCGCTAGAAGCTGCATCTTCCAAAGTAACAACTTCATAGCCATCCATAGCGGCTTGAAGAGCGCAAATTGGATCAATTTCTGTTATTTTTACACGTGCTCCAGCGCCTGAAAGAGAAGCTGCTGAACCTTTACCAACGTCACCATAACCACAGATAATAGCTATTTTACCTGCTATCATCACATCCGTTCCACGCCTGATACCATCGACTAATGATTCCTTACATCCGTATCTATTATCAAATTTTGATTTTGTAACGCTATCATTGACATTAATAGCAGGAAAAAACAAAAGTCCTTTTTTCTGTAATTGATAAAGGCGGTGTATTCCCGTTGTAGTCTCTTCGCTTACACCTTTGATTGCTGCGCGCTGACGCGTAAAAAATCCCGGTGTGAGAGCTATACGTTTTTGAATTTGTTTGAAAAATAATTCTTCCTCTTCTGTTTTAGGATTCGATAGGATGTTTTTGTTTTCCTCTGCACAGCTACCTATTAAAATATAGTTAGTAGCATCGCCTCCATCATCTAATATAAGATTAGAAAGTTTACCATCAGGCCATTGAAAAATTGCATCAATATAGGTCCAATATTCTTCAAGTGTTTCTCCCTTGATTGCGAAGACTGGGATTCCCGTAGCTGCAATAGCTGCTGCTGCATGATCTTGTGTAGAAAAAATATTACTAGAGCTCCATCGTATATCAGCACCAATTGCTTTTAATGTTTCAATCAAGACGCCTGTTTGAATGGTCATGTGTAATGAACCAGAAATACGTGCTCCACGTAAAGGTTGACTGGAAGAAAATTCTTTACGGCAAGCCATTAAACCAGGCATTTCCGTTTCTGCAATATCAAGTTCTTTACGACCATAAGCAGCTAGTGCGATATCTTTGATAACATAATCTTGAGCTGTCATTTTTGTTCTTTCAAAATTATTTTTCCAGAACGGTAGGAGAAATTAAAAAGAAATGCAAGCAAATACAAATATTTGTCTAAATGAAAAAAAATTTTAAATGTTCATCAGTTTACGGAACAAATGTGTATTAACATTTTAAATGGTGATGTGAGAAGCGAACCAGAAAATTTTAAAGTTCTTTAGATGCAAGAAAAAATCATTATAAAATTTTATTTTGAGAAAAATGTAAAACTTACAGATATTTCAAGATCTTTAAATTTTTTTCTTTTTTATAGGAAAATAAATGAGCTCACAAAATCGAAGTGTATTAAATTGATAAATTATGAGAAAACTGTCCTTGCGGACGGAATCGCCACAGATAACTTGGTAAAATAGCTGCCATTGATTTAGGCGTAATTCCTACTCCCTCTAAAGTATATCCATTATCTTTAGCCTCTTGAGAAACAATATGATCCTTTTGTAAAAAGCGTATTTGATTAGCTGTTACGAGTTTTGGAAAGAGGGGTACTTTGCCAAGAGTTCCGAAGAAACCTCCGATAAAAAGTCCCATAGCCAGAGGTAGAGGAAGTGTTCTTTTTTTGCGGTGAATAACTTTTAATATCTCTTCAAGAGTATTTTGGAATGTAAGAACTTTGGGCCCACCAAGGTCATAATTTTTGCCTAAAACAACACGCTTTTCTAAAGCATATACAACAAATTTAGCAATATCACCAACATAAACAGGTTGCAATTTACTTTGCCCCCCACCAAAAAGTGGCATAATTGGCATAAAACGAGAGAAATTTGCTAAAAAATTAAAAAAACAATCTTCTGGTCCGAAAATAACAGATGAACGCATAATAACTGCTTGAGAATGCGTATTACGAACAATCTGTTCGCTTATAGCTTTAGCGCGTGCATAAGAAAATGAGGCATTTTCATCGGAAATAAGTGTTGACATATAGATAAGAGGAATACCAGCTTTAGCTGTTAATTCAGAAACATGTTTCGCACCATCAACTTGTATATTTTGAAAATTCGGCTTGTTTGTTTGGGCTAAGCTTCCAGGAAGAAAAACTGCACCATCTGTTCCCAATAATGCATGCTCAACTGAAGTATAATTTCTGACGTCAGTTTTAAGCATCTGTGTTTGTCCTACTTCGCCTATTTGTAACATATAATAAGCTTTTTGTGGACAACGTACAGCAATACGTACTCGATAACCTCGCTTTGTTAAGGCTTCTACAACATGCCGTCCTACAAAACCGGATCCGCCAAAAACAGTGATAAGTTTAGGTTTTTGATAAAGGGCGTAATCAAGTTTCATGATCAAAAATCCTGTCATTAAGGCGCTAAAAACACCTGGTTGTTACTAACATGGGGGCGTTTGATTGTCACGCAAAATATCACCAGCAAGGTACAAAGAACCACCAATGAGGACAATTGCTTTTTTATATTCTGAGCTAATTTTGTGAAATGCAGCTTGTAGATTAGCCTGTGGATTAGCGATAAGCCCTGCTTTTTGAGCTAATTCTGCTAAAATTTTGGGACAAATACCTGCATTACTGGAAATTAAAGGAACTGTATACACTTTCTTGACAAGATTGACCAAAGGGCGAAAATAACCAACGCTGTCTTTAGTATTAAGCATGCCAGCAATCATTACAATGGGGCAATTTGATTTTTCTTTCCACTGGGTTAATATTTTTGCGATGGCTTTTCCAGCGGCAGAGTTATGACCACCATCTAGCCATAAATCAAAATCGGGAGGAAGTTGATCGACCAATTTCCCGTGAGTCAGATGTTGCATCCGTGCTGGCCAATAAAGATTTTGTAAAGCGTTGCTTATGACTTGTTCTGAGAGTTGAAAACCTGCTTGGTAAATTGCCTCAATAGCAGCACCGGCGTTGTCAATTTGATGAGCACCAATAAGCTTAGGGAGCGGGAGATCCATTAGGCCTTGATTATTTTGAAATACCATACGTCCGTATTCTTCATAGCTTTGATAATCTTGGTTAAAAAGGTAGTAGGGTGCTTTATTTTTGACAGCAAGATCACTAAGAAAAGAATAAGTTATTTCATGATCTTGTTTACCAATGACTACAGGAACTTCTGGTTTAATAATTCCTCCTTTTTGAAAAGCAATTTGTTCAATTGTGTTACCAAGAAAAGATTCATGATCATAATCAATAGGCATGATAAGCGATACAGCTGGCTTGTTAATGATATTTGTGGCATCAAAACGTCCTCCTAATCCAACTTCTAAAATAATGACATCAGCTGGGTGCGTGCTAAACAACATAAAAGCAGCAGCCGTAAAAACTTCAAAAATAGTGATAGGTTCGTTGCAATTTACTTCTATAATTTGATGAATTGTTTTGCTTAATAGGCTATCTGTGACAAATTGGCTGCCTCCTTTGTGATTGAGTCGAAAACGCTCATTCCAATTAACTAAGTGAGGAGAGCTGTATACATGAACACGATAGCCTGCACTCTCTAAAAGAGCACGACAAATAGCTGAAGCAGATCCTTTACCATTTGTTCCAGCAATATGAATAATAGGAGCAAGATTTAAATGTGGGTTATCAAGACATTTTAAAAGACGTGAAATACGCTCTAAAGAAAGATCACACTTTCGCGGATAGATTTTTAGTAAATCATCTATCACTTTTTGCATGCAGCTTTTTTTCATAATTTAATAGATTTGGCTTCAGAAATCAGTTTTTGCAGATTGAATGGATGATGGATTAGAAGATTTAGAAATTGCAGGACTTTTTGTCATTAAACGTAAAAGCCGCGCAATAGTAGTTTTCATTTCCAAACGAGAAACAACCATATCAATCATACCATGTTCAAAGAGATATTCACTACTTTGGAAACCTTCAGGCAATGTTTCACGAATTGTTTGTTGAATAACACGTGGTCCTGCAAAGCCAATCATAGCACCAGGTTCAGCAATATGGATATCACCTAGCATAGCATAAGAAGCAGTAACACCACCAGTGGTAGGATTGGTAAGAACCACAATATAAGGTAGTTTTTCTTCTTTTATCATTTCAATTGCTACTGTTGTGCGTGGCATTTGCATCAATGATAATGTTCCTTCTTGCATTCTTGCTCCACCTGAAGCTGCGAAAAGAACTAAAGGGCACTTCTCTTGAATGGCAGTATGAAAAGCTTTTATAATAGCTTCTCCTGCAGCCATGCCAAGTGATCCACCCATAAACGCGAAATCTTGAACAGTAGCAATAATTGGTAAACCTTCAATAGTTCCTCGTGCATTTAGAATATTATCATCAACACCAAGCTTAGAACGATAATCTTTTAACCGGTCAATATAACGTTTTTCATCGCGAAATTTTAATGGATCTATGACAACTTTTGGATTTTCAATCAGTGTATAAATGCCATCATCAAAGAAATGCATGAGGCGATTTTTAGCACTAATACGCATATGATAGCCAGAATTAGGAATCACATATTGATTAGCTTCCAGATCTTTATGGAAAACCATTTGACCATTGGTGGGATCTTTGACCCATAGATTATCCGGAATTTCACGATGTCCTAATATGGAATTGATTTTAGGACGAACATAATTTGTAATCCAGTTCATCTTTGTCGCCTCTCTATGAAATGTTATACACCTTATGTGTGGGTTGAGGGAATGTAGGACCGAATAGTGAAGCTTATCTTTGCTCCAAATAAACAATAAATTACTTCATTTAATGCGATGATAATAGCTCAAATAAAAATTTTTCTATAATTAAGATAATTTATTTTGTTAGTTTTTTATTTTAATGTCAAATTGCATTGCGGTACGATTATGCGAGAAATTGGCAATAATGACTTTATTATAAGGAATTTTTGAGAAAATATAATAGGTCAATCTTTTATTCTGAAATTTATTATTTCAATAATTTTAAGATGGCATATTCTAAATTTAAGCCTATTTTTTCTCAGCTTATAAAATTGTTTGAAGTCGTGTTGGTTTTATAAAAATATATTTCTTTTCCTTATTTTAATGAATCAAGTGTTATTGTTTCAGTGTAATGGATGTAGATTTTTGGCGTGAAAGCATTTTGTGTAAATGTGTCATAAAGGCAGCTGCAAAAAGCGGCGTGACCAAATTAAGGATAGGAATAGAAACAAAAAACGCTATCAATAAACCTGCACAAAAAACAGTGGTATGATGAGTCCGTAAAAAAGCATGAGCTTCTTGTTTAGATCGAAAACGATAAGCAGCAAAGGCGAAATATTGACGGCCAAAAAGATAGCCATTAATTATATAAAAGGCAAGTAAATTAATATTCGGTATAAAAAACAAGAAAAAAGCAATTACATTTCCGAAAAGACTTAAGATAATAAATTTCAAAGCAAAAATAACAGAATATCCAAATGACATAGCTTGTCCAGTAGGCTCATTTGGATAATCTTCTTTTTCAATAATTTCAGCAGCGTTATCAATAAAAAAACTGCCAATCATTGCTGTGATTGGAGCAATAAAAAAGGCGATTAATAAAGACAAACCAAGATTAAAAATAATCAGTATGCTTAACTCTATCCATTCTGCCCAATTGGTTAATCTAGGAACAAAATGAGCAATCCAAAGCCAAAAGTAGGACATAAAAAACTGACGTGTACATGACCATATAATAACAAAGACGATAAAAGTAAGTCCTAACACTTTCCATATCATTGAGCGATATTTCTGACTAAAAAGGCGTTGTAGAGCGTAATAAGCAGCAGTAAAAATCATGAGCAATAAGTGAGAAATGAAGAATAAAAAACGAGAGATAGAATAAAGAGTATTTTATATTATAATATTTATCGTGTAAATTATATTTTTAGGATTAATTGTTTTCATTGAGAATAGGATTCTATTCGTTATTCATGAGTGGTAGCAAGAGAAGAAAAAAATGATACAATAATATTTACCAATTTTTCAGCTACTTTTTGTTTACTCATACGTGGCCAATGTTCGATATTGTTTTTGCTTACGAAAAAAATTTCATTTGTATCAGAACCCATGACGTTTTTACCATCTGCGTTAAAAGAAACATTATTAGCAAGAATGAAGTCTGCTCCTTTTTGAATACATTTTTTTTGTGCATTAGCAATGATATTGCACGTTTCAGCAGCAAAGCCAATCACAAGTGGAGGACGATTTGGAGCATGACCGATTGTAGCTAAAATGTCAGGATTTTCAACCATGTGCAAAGAAAATGGTGTTTGATTGGATTCCTTTTTTATTTTCTGCAAAGATTGTGTTTGACTGCGCCAATCACAAACAGCAGCAACAAAAATAGCACCATCAGCGGGGAGTGATTCTTGTACGGCTTGTAACATTTGGCAAGCTGTTTTCACATGAATAGTTTTTACTCCTCCTGGATCCATAAGATCAACAGGACCACAAATAAGTGTCACAGTTGCACCTAAGTTAGCTAAGGCTATTGCAATGGCATGTCCTTGTTTACCTGATGAGCTATTAGCTAGATAACGCACTGGGTCAATTGGTTCATGAGTAGGTCCAGAAGTTACAATAAAGTGACGACCACAAAGTGATTTTTTTTGTGCACCCAAAAGTGCTTCTGTTGAAGCTACAATGGTTAGAGGCTCACTCATACGTCCACAACCTCTTTCGTTTTGTTCAGCCATTTCGCCTACTTCTGGTCCTACCATGTGGACTCCATCTGCACACAATTTTGCAATGTTACGAATAGTCGCTGGGTGTGTCCACATAGCTGGATTCATTGCAGGAGCAATTAAAAGTGGACAATGTGCTGCTAAGATGGCGCAATTAGCTAAATCATCCGCTATTCCAGTGGCTATTTTTGCAATACGATTTGCAGTGGCTGGAGCTACAATAATTAAATCAGCCTGACGCGCTAATCGGATATGAGCAACATCTTGTTCTTCTTCACGTGAAAATAAATCGTTATATACATGACCACCATTGAGAACTTCAGCAGCTAGAGAGGTAATAAATTTTTGAGCTGCTTTTGTCATAATAATGTTTAAATGGGCTCCACGTTCTCGCAAACGGCGAATTAAATCAAGTGCTTTATAGGCTGCAATACTGCCACCAATAATAAGAAGAATTGATTTTGATTTTAATGATTGTTGTTCAACAGTGCTTACTTTTTGTTGTGATATAATGGATGTTTTTGCGAGATTATTTAATATGTGAAGAGTTTCTTCTTCTATAGAAATACCATTTTGCGCAGCGCGTACACGCAGAAATTCTTGAATCTCAAGTGATACATTTCGAAGGGTAATATTCGCCATAATATATCTCCGAAATATTAAAATGATAGAAATAGTTTCATTAATTGTGTCTCCTTTAATATTTTAATATATTGCGTAAGTTAGAAAGAAGGAAAAAGAAAAAAAGTTATAAAAAGCAAACAAAAAGCAATAATGAATAAGCTATAGCGACCATAACGGTTATTGCGGCTTTGTTCAAAAGCAAGTTGTTTAAGCGTAGCAGGAGAAAGATAAAGTCCTGTCTTTGTCATTTTACTTAACCCTTCTTCTATCTGTTGGAAATTTTGTATCAATTGTGGAGTTTGACGTACAAGTGAAAGCAATGCTTGTGTTCCTTCACTCATATCTTTTACAAGTCCGATCGGTCCTAAGTTTTTGCTAATCCATTCTTTGACAATTGGTTCAGAGGCTTTCCACATGTTAAAATCTTGATCTAATGAGCGTGCTACTCCTTCAACAACCACCATGGTTTTTTGCAGTAATAAGAGTTCAGGCCGCGTTTTCATATCAAATAGTTCAGTAACTTCAAATAAGAGTGTAAGCAATTTGGCCATAGAAATACTTTGTGCGGATTGTCCATGAATAGGTTCACCAATAGCTCGGTTGGCTTGAGCAAAACTCTCAATATTATGATGTGATGGGACATAACCTGCTTCAAAATGAGCGTATGCTACACGATGATAATCGCGAGTAATAAAACCGTAAAGAATTTCAGCAAGAAAATGCTTTTCTTTTTTTCCAAGCCGTCCTGTGATTCCTAAATCAACCGCAACAATACATCCTTGTGGATCAACAAATAAATTACCAGGATGCATATCAGCATGAAAAAAGCCATCACGTAAAGTATGACGGAGAAAAGATTGAATGAGTGTAATGGCTAAAGCTTTTAAATCAAAACCAGCTTTTTTAAGTTCTGGAATATCAGACATTTTTATGCCATCAATCCATTCCATTGTTAAAACATTCCGCCCCGTTCGTTCCCAATCAATTTTGGGTACCCGAAAACCTGCATCATGTTGAGTATTTTCAGCCATTTCTGATATAGCAGCTGCTTCTAAGCGCAAATCCATTTCAATTTGCGTTGTTTGTGCCAAAGTATCAACAACACGAACGGGACGTAAACGTCGAGAGGCAGGTATATAACGTTCTTGTAAATGGGCAATGAGATAAAAACCTTTAAGGTCTTTTGCAAAACGATTTCTAATATTAGGACGGATAACTTTAACGGCGCATTTTTTTTTGTTGCCTGTTTTATCATAGTATTCAGCTGGGTGAACTTGGGCAATAGAAGCTGCTGCAATAGGCGGGTGAAAATCTGTGAATAAATCATTAATAGATTGGCCGAGAGAGTTTTCAATTTGAATAATTGCATCGGCACAAGGAAAAGTTTGAACACGATCTTGGAGTTGAGCTAAGTCTGCTGCAATATCGCGCCCAACAATATCTGGCCGAGTAGCAAGAAATTGACCAAGTTTGACGTAAGATGGGCCGAGTTTATTGATAGCATGTGATATATTTTCAGATCGATGTTTTTTTTTCGTTTTACGTCGTGCTAATACGCTCGCTATACGGTGATATACTGCTGGAAATCCTTGAAGGCCATCACAAGGGAGAGCGCTAATAACACCTTCTCGCGTAAAAACAAATAATGCACGTAAAAGTTGAAAATAGGTAGAAATTTGTACCATTTTTTAAATTTTCCAACCTGAATATAATGTTGCAATAGCACCTGTAAGAGTGCGATATGATACCGAGGAAAAGCCTGCACTTTTGATGATATGGGCAAAGTCATTTTGTTTAGGAAATTTACGAATCGATTCAATCAAATAATGATATGCATCATGATCACCTGCAATGAATTGACCTAGTTTGGGAATAGCATGGAAAGACCAAAGGTCATAAATTTTATCAAGTAGAGGCATTTCAACATTTGAAAATTCTAAGCACAAAAAACGTCCACCTGGTTTTAAAACACGAAAAGCTTCTTTAAGAGCTTTATCAATATGTGGTACATTACGAATTCCAAAGGCAATAGTATAAGCATCAAAACTTTGATCTTCAAAAGGCAAAAGTTCTGCATTGGCTTCAATAAAGTCAATAAGAGAGGCAAGATTATTTTTTTGTGCACGTTTTTTACCAACGTTTAGCATTGAGTCATTAATATCAAGGACTGTAACATGAGCTTTTTTGCGTGAGGCGTTGAGAATACGAAAAGCAATGTCGCCAGTACCACCGGCTACATCAAGAGCTTTCCAGTTAGAAATAGCAGGGGGAGATAGCCACGCCACTATAGAATTTTTCCATATACGATGAAGTCCAAGAGATAAGATATCATTCATTTTGTCGTAGTTTTCAGCAACAGAATGAAATACATTATCAACCATAGATTGTTTTTGCATTTCATCAACTTTTTTGAAACCAAAAAAATGTTCCATACCTCCTTCAATTCCTACGCGTTCTGTTTCCGCCGCCATAATACATGACCTTTCTTATTTTTCTTTTATCGTAAACGACATGTGAAAAAAATGCTCAAATACGAAAAAACAACGGATAAAATCATAATGTTTATATACAGCTTAAGATAAAAAAGCGCTTTTAGATATCCAGATTAGCAACACTTAAGGCATTATCTTGAATAAAAGATCGCCGTGGTTCAACTTCATCACCCATTAAGCGAGAAAAGAGTGAGTCTGCATCCGTTGCGTCATTAATTTTAACCTGTAAAAGAGTACGTGCGTCAGGATTAAGGGTTGTTTCCCACAATTGGTCGGCGTTCATTTCTCCAAGACCTTTATAACGCTGTAAAGTCAAACCTTTTTTGCCATTTTTAAAAATACTTTCTAATAAACTAATAGGTCCAAAGATACGCTCTGATTTATCCTTGCGATGCAAGAGAGGAGGGGGACTATAGACTTCTATGAGATTTTGAGCAATACGATCAATTTGGCGCGCATCCGCTGAATTTATAAGCCCTGCATCAAGTGTAATAACTTCTTTAACGCCACGCAAAATACGCTCAAAATACAACCCTCCTTCTGGTGCACAGATACCCGTCCAACCGCGTTCCATATCATCAGCAATTAAATCCAATCGATTTGCCACATTGTCTGCTGTTTGTTGAGCTTTTTCTGGTGTTGTAAAAGCTTTAGAGCCAAAAATACCAGCAATTGCGGCTTGCTCAACGATATTACGATCATAGCGTGTGTGAAGACCATTGAGAAGTTGGCGTAACATACGGGCATCTTCAGCAAGCTTACGCAAATCAGCACCGGCAAGAACCTCACCTGTTGCAAGTTCTAATGTCGTTTCTTCCAATCCCGCATCAATTAAAAATTCTTCGAATGCTGCTTCATTTTTTATATATTGAAAAGATTTACCACGGGATACTTTATAAAGAGGTGGTTGAGCAATATACAGATGTCCACGTTCAATCAATTCAGGCATTTGTCTAAAAAAGAAGGTGAGAAGTAGGGTGCGGATATGTGCTCCGTCAACGTCCGCATCTGTCATAATAATAATTTTATGATAACGTACCTTATCTGGCGAAAATTCGTCTTTCCCGATGGAGGTACCAAGAGCAGTGATGAGTGTTCCGATCATTTCAGATGAAAGCATTCGGTCAAAGCGTGCTCGTTCGACGTTAAGAATTTTACCACGCAAGGGCAAAATTGCTTGATTTTGACGTGAACGTCCACTTTTAGCGGATCCACCAGCTGAATCTCCCTCGACAATAAAGATTTCTGATTTTGTAGGATCACGTTCCTGACAATCAGCAAGTTTTCCTGGTAAAGAAGTGATATCAAGGGCTCCTTTACGTCGTGTGAGTTCCCGTGCTTTACGAGCTGCTTCACGGGCAGCTGCAGCTTCTACTACTTTACTGATAAGGATTTTTGCTTCATTAGGGTGTTCTTCTAGCCATGATGAAAGACCTTCATTGACCAAATTTTCAACAATAGGACGCACCTCTGAAGAAACCAATTTATCTTTTGTTTGAGAGGAAAATTTTGGGTCAGGCACTTTGACAGAAAGAATAGCTGTTAAGCCTTCACGACAATCATCACCAGTTAAATTAACTTTTTCTTTTTTGGCAATCCCTGAGGATTCTGCATAACCATTAATTTGACGTGTTAAAGCGCTACGAAAACCTGCTAAATGAGTTCCGCCATCTCGTTGCGGAATATTATTAGTAAAACACAATACTTTTTCATGGTAGGAATCATTCCACCATAAAGCAACATCTACGCTCATGCCATCTTTTTGGTTTGTGATATAAATAGGATTATCAATGAGAGCTTTTTTTGATTGATCGATATGTTTGACAAATTCAATTAATCCACCTTCATAATGCAATTCTACTGATTGAACATCAGCATGACGTTGATCTGTAAGGATGATGTGTATACCCGAATTTAAAAAAGCTAATTCTCGTAGACGACGCTCTAAAGTTTCGAAATCAAATTCAACCATCGTAAAGGTTTCAGAACTTGGTAAAAAAGTTATTTCTGTTCCGCTTTCTGAATCACAATCATCAACAATTTTTAATGGGGAATCAGCGACTCCATGTGTAAACGACATTTCATGAATTTTTCCATTACGCTTAATACGTAACCGTAGCCAAACAGAAAGTGCATTAACAACAGAAACTCCAACACCATGCAATCCTCCGGAAACTTTGTAAGAATTTTGATCAAATTTTCCACCAGCATGGAGTTGTGTCATGATAACTTCAGCGGCCGAAATACCCTCGGTTGGATGAATATCTGTTGGAATTCCACGTCCATTATCACGAACAGAGCAGGATCCATCAGCATGAAGTGTGACATTTACAAGAGTAGCGTAACCAGCTAAAGCTTCATCAATAGCGTTATCTACAACTTCATAAACCATATGGTGCAGACCTGAACCATCATCGGTATCACCAATATACATGCCAGGACGTTTGCGCACAGCATCAAGACCTTTAAGGACTTTAATGGAAGATGCACCATAGTCACCACACGCTGGCGAAGTTGTTTCATCACTCATAGGTCAATCCATTTCTGTATTTAATTTCAATATTTCGTCATTTTTTTGTGGGCTTAATGTTTTAGCCCGTTATTTATAGAATAACAACATTAGATGTTTACCGTATATCAGATCTATATTCAACATGTGTCCTGTCTAGAATAGATATAGAGGTTTTTCATATTCAAATGATGATGTTTTGTCGATACGTGTTGCACGATTATTCCTTTATAATAAAAGGATGATAAAGAGGTTCCTATTTTAAAAATGAAGGATGATTTTGGTTATATTTTATAGCTTTAAAATAAGATTTATGTTCCTTGGAAGGAAAGTTATTGCTTCATTGTTTTGAATTGATTGTGTCTAGAATAGTATTTACAAAATTAAGATATCATTCTTGCATATCTGCAGAATAGAAGAAAGTCACAATCATTACAAGGAAAACAGGAATAAAGCCAATATTCCTATAGAAATTTATTCTAAACTAAGAAAATTATTGTTTTTTATATTTTTATCTACAAAAGCACACCATAAAATCCATATTATAGATCTAAAAATATATAGAAACTCTTAAATTTTTTAACAATTGTGAGGAATATTAAAGACTTTAACCTATTTAAAATATCAACTCTTTTTAGTTGAGCTTTTAACACTGTGACAAAGAAAAAAGAGTAGTTTAGCTATAAATAATTTATTGGGGGGAGATTTTAAAAATGAATATATTCATCAATATATTAAATTCTTTTATTGGAATTTTATTTATAGCGTCGGTCCTTTTTTTTTCATCTTTTGTAAAGGTTGGGATGGGAGGCAGGCTTCCTTCTTTTTTTAATGCGCACGAACATTTGATACAGCCTGATATAGCGAATATAAAGCGTTTACGTTTTGTTACAACGTTTGATTTTCCTCCTTTTAACTTTCTTGATAAAACAGGTCATCTTGCAGGCTATAATGCTGATTTATTACGTGCCATTTGCGTAAAACTAACACTTGAAAAATTATGTGAAGTAGAAGTTGTGCCTCGGGAAGAATTGGTAAATCATCTCAATAGCGATGAAGCAGAAGCAATGATTGCTGGTTTAGAAGAAACAACGGAAATGCATCAATATCTTGCTTTTACCGGAACTTATTTGCGTTTTCCTGCGCGTTTTGTATCGGATAAATCTTTGAATCTTAATGAACTGATAAGCAATAAACTTGAGTATTTAAAGAGTGGATTTTTAATTAATAGTGCATATGAAAAACTGTTTCATAGTTATTTTCCTCAAGCTGAATGGCATGGGTTTGATAATAGAAAAATGCTCTATAAAGCATTACAGGATCATGAAATTGATCTTATTTTTGATGACGGATTGGCTTTGTCCTTATGGGTAAATGATCCGCAATCAATGGATTGTTGTCATTTTGTTGGAGGAGCTTATATAGCTCCACAATTTTTAGGAGCAGGAATGCGAATCGCTGTTGCAAAAAAGAATGCACATTTAGTTGATATTCTAAATTATGCTCTAAAATCTTTAGAGCGTGATGGTAAGCTGACAGAGCTTTATTTACGTTATTTTCCAATTAGTTTTTATTAATTTAAAACTCATTAAGTGATAGTTACAAGTCTTTCGTTGTTTAACCGATAGGAAATAGCTTCTGCAAGGTGATGGCGTGCAAGATGCTGTGCTTGATCAAGATCAGCAATAGTGCGTGCGACTTTGAGAATACGATGATAAGCACGTGCGGAAAGGTGCATCTTTTCGCTAACATCACGGAGTAATGTAGCGGCATTTTGATCGGGAATAGCAATTTGTTCAATGATTTTTGCAGGACAGTCGCTATTGGTTCGGATGTGGGGAAGATCCAGTGCTGCAAAACGCTTAGCTTGAATAGAACGCGCTTGTGCAACGCGTTTTGCGACATTAGAGCTTTTTTCTGACTGTTTTTGTTGCATGAGATCCATTGCTGTTAAAGCAGGGACTTCGATACGTAAATCAATGCGATCAAGTAAAGGACCAGAAATACGGGATTGATAATCAATTTGGCACCGTATACCTTTGGAACAAACATGACCTTTTTCACCAGCCATACCGCATCGACAGGGGTTCATTGCAGCGATGAGTTGAATACGAGCGGGATAGCTTATATGGTGATTTGCACGGGCAATAATGCATTCTCCGCTCTCTAAAGGTTGACGAAGAGAATCAAGAACTTGAGGAGAAAATTCAGGAAATTCATCTAGAAATAAAACACCATTATGAGCAAGCGATACTTCTCCTGGCCGCCCTTTGAGGCCACCACCAATCATTGCAGCCATAGAGGCAGAATGATGTGGAGAACGAAAGGGACAATGGTGTGATATAGTATTATGTGTTGTTTCTCCTGTAATAGAAGAAATAAGAGCAACATCTAAAAGCTCGCGGCTATCAAGAGGTGGTAAAATAGAAGGTAAGCATTGGGCTAGCATAGATTTTCCTGCACCAGGAGGACCCACAAATAGAAGATTATGTCGTCCTGCTGCACAAACTTCTAATGCTCGTTTTGCAGATTGTTGTCCTTTAATCTCACAGAGATCTGGTAATTCGGTTGATGTGGTATATTGACGTGGTTGTGGTCTTTTTTGAATTTGTGTTCCTTTAAAATGGTTGATTATCATAAGAAGATTTTCAGGGGCAAGAATATCCATTTCTGCGTTTGCCCATGCTGCTTCTGGGCCGCATTTGTGAGGGCAAATTAATCCTTTATCAAGCGATAATGCTGTCATTGCAGTTGGTAAAACACCATTAACAGAGTTAATAGATCCATCAAGTGATAATTCACCTAAAATGATATATTTTTGAGCTATATCGGAAGGAAGAAGATTCATAGCGAGCATTAAGCCTAAGGCAATGGGAAGGTCATAATGTGAACCTTCTTTGGGCAAATCAGCTGGTGCAAGATTAACGGTAACTCGTTTGTTTGGCATAGAAAGCCCGCAGGCATGAAGAGCTGCTTGTATTCGTTCACGACTTTCTGCGACTGCTTTATCGGCTAATCCAACAATAGCCATTCCTATTTTGCCGGAGGAAATCATAACCTGTACATCAACAGGAATTGCTTCTAGACCACGAAAAGCAACCGTTGTAACATGTGCGACCATTATTTATTTCCCCCCTTCTTTTATTTGAAAGACACAATCATATCTATGTATAAAAATCAAGAAGTGCCTCTACACGCTTTTTGATGAAGATATATATTCAGGATTTGAGAGCACTGTGATGGAGGGGCATTCGTATAAATTTAACTATAATAATATATGCCTCAATAAAGTATTTAAAAGAGATTAAATGAATGTGTTAAAAACATAAAAATATAATATTTTAGTTTTGTCTCACAGTTCTTCACAATCTGTGAATATGGAAAAAAACGGAAAAGAAATATGAAATCGCATATTTAAAAAAAAATGTATGATTTAATGTAATTAAAGAGGGTGAAGAACTTAATAATAGAAAACAATGTTTATCGTTCTTTAGTTGATTTTATTTATAAGAAAAAAACATCAAAATATTTATTAAGAGTATCTGATTTGGGAATGTGTCCGACAAGAATTTCTTTGAAATCAATAACCGCATACAGCGTAGTGATAGCCTTATGCCTAATTTTTGTTTTTACACGGTCAGTTTTCGCATTTGAGCTCTTTGGTTTTCATTTATTTGGAAAAAAAACCTCAGCTTCTTTTCCATCTGGAGTAAATAGTACAGAAAAATCTTATACCGTCGAAGTGGTTGCTCCACCAGGGGCCCCACAAGAAGGGATTAAAATAGCTAAAGCTGCATCTTCTCTTGTTTCTGATCAAGGTAAAACAGTAGCAAATTCATCTGGTTTGTTAGCTAAAGCCCGTTCAAATTATCGGACAATACTTGCAGCCCTTTATGCTGATGGCCGTTATGGTGGTATCATCAGTATTAAAATTAATGGTTTGGAGGTTTCTGATTTAAGCCCTTTGTCTCAGTTACCAACTCATTCGAATATTATCATTACAATTGATGCTGGACCACAATATGTTTTTAATGTTGCGAATTTCAATAAAGCTTTTTTTCTTGAAAGGTATAAAACAGGTGAAATTCTTTCAGTGGAAAATTTAGGTTATAAAGTTGGTGCTGTTGCAAAATCTGAGACTATTCTTAAAGCAGAACGGTGGTTAATAGAAAGATGGCGTCAACAAGGTTATGCTAAAGCCAATATTGTGAATCGTGATGTTGTTGCTGATCATGCAGCACGCTTTATTGACGCGCAGATTACAGTTAATCCTGGGAAAAAGGCTTATTACGGCTCTTTAAATGTGCGTAATGTGAGCCAAAAACCACGTATAGATTCAGCTTATATTGCATGGATGACGGGATTAAAACCAAATCAACAATATAATCCTGATGCGTTGATTAAGGCAAATAAACGGCTTGCACGACTTGACGTTTTTCGTGCAGTGATTGTGCGTGAGGCTGAAACAATTAGCTCTGATGGTCATTTACCACTTACACTTGTTTTAGAAGAACGTAAGCCACGACGTTTTGGTATTGGTGGTAGCTATTCAACATTAGATGGCGTAGGACTTGAAGCTTATTGGATGCACAATAACATTTTTGGCCATGCAGAGCACCTTAAAATTGAAACTAAAATAAGCGATATCGGTAGTAGAAAAGAAGAGTCTTATCATCCGAAAAATTTTAATTATCTTTTGGGAGCGACATTTATTAAGCCTGGCATCATTACTCCTGATACTGATTTTGCAGCAGAACTGAAAGGAGAACAAGATGTTTTAGATAATTATACTACAAAAGCTTTCAAAGGACAGTTGGGGATTAGGCATATTTTTAATGATCAGTTATCAGGGCGAGTTGCTGTAGCTACTTTTAATGGTTATTCTCGTGATGATTATTTTGGAAGCCGTCATTTCACCACAATTGGATTATTGAGTGGTTTGATTTATGATGGTCGTAATAATCCAGTTAATGCGGCAAAGGGTTTGTATGGTGAAGCAGTTCTTGAACCGCTTTATGAAATGCGTTTTGATAATTTTGTGACAAAAATGACAATAGAAGGTCGGTCTTATTGGGCGTTTGATGTAAAAGAGCATTTTATTTTTTCAACACGCGTAAAGCTTGGTACAATTATTGGAGGTAATATAGCTGAATTGCCTTCAGATACACTTTTTTTTGCTGGTGGCGGTGGATCTGTTAGAGGATATGCTTATCGTAATATTGGTATCAAAACAAAAAATGATACTATTATTGGTGGGCGTTCTCTTATTGAAGGATCAGCTGAATTACGCCTTTCCTTTAGTAATAAAATAGGATTTGTGAGTTTTATTGATGGCGGCTTTGTAGGGGAAAAAACGCATTTTAATTTTTCACAACAAATGAAATGGGGCGCGGGCATTGGAGGCCGTTATATGACTAGTTTTGGCCCTTTTCGGTTTGATGTAGCTTTTCCTTTTAAGCGAGAGAAAAGTGATCCTCGTGTTGGTTTTTATGTCGGTATAGGACAAGCATTCTAATGAAAAAAATGTGGTATTTGAGGTTTTTTTTATTTGGATTTTCTCTTTTGATGATGCTCTCTTTTGTCTTTGTTCAAAGAGGAAATTCATTCGCCGGAGAGGAAATAGAAAATGATCGTTCATGGCTTGTTTCTTTTATTGAACGTAAACTTTCCACACCTAATCGACAAATTCGTTTGCATAATGTCCAGGGGGCATTATCTTCACAGGCGTCTATTGATACAATTACTATAAGTGATAACAAAGGTATTTGGCTTAAAATTAACAATGCTAAGATCGATTGGAATCGTTTAGCTTTACTGCGAGGACATGTTAAAATTAATCAGCTTTCAGCAGAAAAAATTATATTTTTACGTAAACCACAAAATTCCTCCTCAATTTCCTTTTTTGAAGCTGATCAGTTTTCCATACCTAAATTGTCTATGGCAATTTTTGTGAATACATTGATGGTTGAGTATCTGACCTTTGAAAAAGACATTTTTGGCTTTGTTTCTGATGTATCATTAAAAGGGCATTTAACCTTAAGTAATGATGAGCTGGATACTAATATAGAATTTCAACGTTTAGATGAATTAGGTTATTTTTCTATCTTAACAAAAATATCCAAAAACGATCGTACAGCTAAAATTGATATTATTGCTGATGAACCACAAAATGGTATTATAGCTAATATTCTTGAGCTTGAAAAGCGTCCTGCATTAAACCTCTCCATTAAAGGTAATGGAACTTTTGATGATTTGGTTATTATGCTTAATTTAAAAGCTAATCAGCAACCTATTTTGGAGGGAAATTTTACTCTCGTAGAGGCTGCAGAAGGTCATAGTCTCATAACAAATTTAGATGGAACAATTGGTCGTTTAATGCCTGTTCAATCTCAATATCGTAGTTTCTTTGAATCTAATTTTGCTTTAAAAGCAAAAGTAACGATGACAAACGAAGGTGCAATGCATCTTAATCATATGACTCTTCAAGGCGATACAATTGATGTTGTAGCTAATGCTGAAATAGCGAATGATGGATTTTTACGACGTCTTTTTGTTGATGGCAAAATAGCTTTTGATAAAGAAAAAGCATCAACTCGTTTACCACGGCTAAAGACACAAACACACATAGATAATCTTGCTTTAACAGTTGATTATGGCCGTAAAGGACAACAAACTTGGAAAGGGCGGCTTGCTGTACATCATTTGAGCAATGACAATATTCATATTCGTGATGCTGTTTTTGATATGGGGGGTGTGAGTGAAAATCTTGATAATTTAGTTTCTCGTCATGTAGGTATTCAGATTAATGGTATGCTTCAGGGAATTACAAGGATTAAGGATGGTTTTGCAGAAGATTTAAATCAACCAGTTTATATACATCTTGATACGGATATTCTTTCTGGAAAACCAATGTCAATCCATGATTTTAGTGTTAAAGCTCAGGATTTTTCTATTTGGTTAAAAGGACAAATGGATCGTTTTATTTTTAAAGGAGATCTTGGTGTAAAAGCACAAACATTAGCACCTTTGGGTTTGTTGAATGGACAGTCATTTTCTGGTGGTGCGGATATTAAAGCAAAAGGAAATTTTAATTTAATTAAAGGGACTTTTGATCTTAAATTTTTAGGCACAACTGACAATGCTAAAATAGGAAGGGCAGCAGTTGATCATTTATTAAAGGGAGAACTTTTTCTTTCAGGTGATATTGCGCGGAATAGAATAGGTTTAATCGTTAATGATTTCCATTTAAAAAATCAGTTTGCCAATCTAAAAGCTGATGGCTATTTTGGCAGAGAAAGCGCTGAAATGGATTTTTCTGCTCAAATATCTAATCTTTCTCTGTTAGATCCAAGAATGGATGGATCTGCTACAATTAAAGGCGCTGCTAGAGGACATAATAGTCTTATAACAATCAGTACAAAGGCTCAAATTGTTGAAGCCTTTTTGGTTGGTAAAAAACTTCAAAATACAATATTCAATATGAATGTGCTTATGGATAATACATCACCAGTTTCCTCCTATTTAACGGGTTTTATAGAAGGAGAAGGGACTTTTTCTGAGAAACCATTACAGCTATCTGCTGTTTTTAACAATACCGATCATATCTGGAAGCTTCAGGGTATCAATATTAAAGGAGGTAATGCACGTATAACCGGTGATATTACTCAAACTTTTGAACGTTTTTTGAAAGGAAATTTGCATATTGATGCGGACGATATTTCAACTCTTTCTGCATTATTTTTGCAAAAAGGAAGTGGGAAGGTAAAGGGCGACTTTATTTTTGATGAAAGAAATAACCAACAGATAGCAAATTTAAAAGCTAATGTTAATAATTTTATACTTGCAAAAAATGAAATAAAAAAATTGGCTATACAAGCTGATATATTCAACCCTTTTGGCGCGATACAATTTAAAGGTTCTGTTAATGCAGAACATATTCGGACACCCTTTATGATGGTCAATCATTTGAATGCTCAAGCTTTGAATAACGATGGACAAACTGTTTTTAATGTTCAAGCAGTGCTACATAATGATACAGATGCAAAGCTTTCTGGACGCGTTATAACAGAGGGATTATTTGAAGATGTGAAACAAAAAGTGGAGCTTGAAACTATAGATGTGAAACAAGTTGGTCTGCATGCAGCATTACTTAAACCAGTGATCATCCTCTTTGATAAAAATGGAATAACGATGAATAAGTTAGGAATTTCTGTCAATGAAGGTGAAATCGTGCTTTCAGGCAATATTCAAGATACTCTTAATTTGCATCTTAAAATGAGTGCTGTGCCTGCTACATTAGCGAATCTTTGGAAGTCAGATCTTGATGCTGCCGGGACTTTAACAGGAGATATTATGGTCCATGGAAGTTTTACAAAGCCTGAGATAATCTATGATGTAAGGGGCCAAGAGTTAATGATTGCTCCTTTGCAAGAAAAGAAAATAAAGCCTTTTACTTTTTCTGCTAAGGGTAAAGCAGTCAACCAAGCTCTTCTTTTATCTGCTGAGCTAAGCGGAGATGGATTGCAGGTGCAAGCACAAGGAAAAGTCCCTCTAGATAAGAGCAATTTTGATTTACATGTTAGTCTAAAAAATTTTCCTGCACATTTGGTCAATGGTTTTATCAAGGGAGAGCCTTTTGGGGGAGAAGTGGTTGGTAAGGTTGATGTTGGCGGAGATTGGAAGAGTTTGTCTGCCCATTTTGACCTCACTAGTCAAAATTTGACAGTCATGACTCATAAAGGACCAGAGTCGATGAATATGAATATCCTTGGTTTTTATAAAAAATCAATATTTCATATTGAGCATATGGTAGCATCGGGCGCCAAGGATTTGGATCTTTCTGTTAATGGACAAATTTCTTTGAATAATTCAAAAGTTGAATTGCATGTTAGAGGCATGATGCCTCTTAGTTTTATGAATCAATTTGTAGCTGAGCGTGGTGCGCATGTAGCGGGAATAGTAAAAATAGAGAGCACTATCAGTGGTGCATTGCCTCAGCCACAATTAAAAGGACATTTTTCTGTATCTAATGGTCACTTTTTAGATACACAAACAAATTTAGAATTGGATAATATAAGGTTTGAAGGCAAACTAAATGGCGATCATGTGATTTTAGAGAATGCTTATGCTTCTTCTTATGGAGGGTCTCTTTCTGCTTCAGGTCGCATTTCTAATGATTTGCAGACTGATCTAGTGATTCATCTCGATCATGCCCATTATAATGACGGGTCTATGATTTTTGCGACATTAACAGGCGAAATGACAGTAACTGGTTATTTTTTGCGTGATCTTGTTGTTGGTGGTGATGTCACAATTGAAAAAGCAGAGCTTCTTATTCCTGATAATTTTAAAAATGCAGCATTTTTAAATCTTAAACATAAGAACTTAATCGCACCGATTCAAAAAACACTTGAACGAGCTAATGTTAAAACTTATGGTCATAATCAAGATGTTTCTGAAGAGTCTTCTTCTGTTATCCGGTTAGATATAAAAATTAATGCACACAACAAATTTTTTGTGCGTGGTCGAGGGGTTGATGCTGAATTAGGAGGAAGCATTAATTTAAAAGGCCCTTTGCAGGGTATGCGTCCAGTTGGTGAATTACAAATGATTCGCGGAAGGTTTGATATTCTTTCACAACGTCTCAATTTCGATAAAGGACAGATAAGCTTTAACGGTAATCTTAATCCTACTGTTTATTTTATTACCAACAATAATAATGGTGATATTCGTGTTAATGTAATAGTAAAAGGAACAATTGATAATCTTGATATTCAGTTTTCTTCACAACCTGTTTTACCACAGGATGAGGTATTGGCGCGTTTGATTTTCAATCGCTCTCTTAACGAATTATCGCCATTTCAAATTGTTCAGCTTACAGCAGCAGCTGCTGAGCTTGCTGGTGCTTCTAACACATCTTTATTGAATACTTTACGATCCCATATTGGTCTCGATGATCTTGATGTTGTTGTTGATAAAAAAGGCAACACAGGTTTACGTGTTGGACGCTATATACATTCTAATATTTACTTGGGTTTTGAGGCGGGATCGAATGGAACAACGAAAGGAACAATTAATTTGGATATTTCACGTCATCTTAAAGCTAAAGGGGCTATAGGAAGTGAAGAAAATACGAGTTTTGGTTTGTTCTATGAAAAAGATTATTAACTTAAAAATTAGTGATAAAATCTATTATTTAAAGGTTCTGTTCTTCAAATTGGATATGGTGAAGTTTTTTATAAACACCTTCTTTTTTTGCTAGTAACTCTTGTTGGGTTCCTTGTTCAATAAGACGCCCATTTTGGATCACAATAATTTTATGAGCACGGGCAATCGTTGAAAGACGATGAGCAATAACAATAGTGGTACGTCCTTGTGTAAGGTGATCAAGAGCTTCATTGATTTGTGCTTCAGTGTGTGAATCTAACGCACTTGTTGCTTCATCAAGAAGCAAGATTTCACTGTCATGAAGCATGGCACGGGCAATGGCGATACGTTGTTTTTGTCCACCTGACAGATTATTGCCATTATCCCCAACTAGGGTGTCATAACCGTTAGGTAAATCCATAATAAAGTCATGAGCATTGGCTGCTTTTGCTGCTTTAATAATATCGTTATCACTTGCTCCTTCTTTTCCAAGTCCGATATTATATTTAACGCTTCCTTGGAATAGAAAAGTATCTTGTCCTACATAGGCCATAAGATTTCTAAGGGAACGAAATGTGATGTAGCGAATATCTTGATCATTGATCAATATACGTCCTTGAGTAGGATCATAAAGGCGCATAAGAAGGCTAATAAAAGTCGATTTTCCTGAACCGGATGGTCCTACTAATGCTGTCATTTTACCTGCTTCAATTTCTAGATTAATGTCGTTTAACACCATCTGATCATCAGTATAAGCAAAAGAAACATGTTCAAAACGTATTGAATTTTGTTTTTTATTAAGATCCTTAGCTTCTTTATGCTCCATAACTGTGAGAGGATGATCGAGTATTTCAAACATTGTACGGATACTAACCAGACCAGATTCAATTTTAACACGTACATTTGCTAATCTTTTGGCTGGTTCATAGGCTAAAAGTAAAGCAACAATAAAGGACATTAATTCACCTTGAACGCCTGTCCGTTGACTTGCAAGGTAGCCGGAAAAGCAGATAACACCTGCAATCGCAATGCCAGCAAGTGTTTCCATAATTGGATTTGTAGCAGCTTCAAGCATTGCGATACTATTTGCTTGTTGTTCAACATCATAAATGGCTTTATTCATGCGTTTTTGCATCAATTTTTCGAGTGAAAAAGCTTTTATTACATGAATACCAATCGTTGTTTCTTGTACGATTTTTATAATTTCTCCAAGTGAAAGAAGCTCTTTTTCCATAAGAGTGCGAACATGTTTTAAGGCTATTCGAATTCCTAAAAATGCTAATGGACCCACTATTAAGGTAATGGCAATTAATGTAAAATTTTGAATAAGCATAACAAACAAAAGGCCAATAACAGAAAGTAAATCACGCACAAATGTTGTGATAATAATATCAATAATATTGCGTGCTGCTGTTGCACTGTGGGTTACGCGGACAAGAAGATCCGATGAAGTATTATTGTGATAAAAAGAGACACCTTGTTTTATGAGGCGTGTATAAATTTTACGTTGTTGTTCAGCAACAATACTATTGCCTGCTTTGCTTAAAAAATAAGTTTGAGTAAAAATTGCGATCCCCTTAAGAATGAAAATAAAAGCAATAATACTGGAAATAAAAACAATCATATTAAAATTTTGTCCATCAATAATATGATTGACAACATCGCGCATAATCCATGCACTGATGACAGTGGTAAAGGAAATAATGATCATTGAAACAATGGCGACACTATACCAGCACACATGTTTATGAAAATTTTCTTTTAAAAGCCGAATGATGAGATGTTTATCAGAAGAGGATATTTGTGTTTTGGCCATGCAGCATTTCTATCATTTTTTTATGCAAGATCAAATCATCCTTTATAGGATGAGTTGGAGAGCTTCTGATAAATAATCTTTTGTCTACAGAAATCATTAATTTCTTATTAAAAAGTATAATACAATATCTCAGCAACATAAAAAATTGCATTTACACACTTTAAATAAGCTTTATAGGATCGAAATTGTTATTAAAAATTATTTAGGCGCTATTACCATCATAATTTGACGACCTTCAAACTTTGGTTCAGATTCGATTTTGGCAATTTCGCTTGTATTTTCTTTAACCCGCTGAAGAAGTTTTATCCCAAGATCTTGGTGCGCCATTTCGCGACCACGAAAACGCAAAGTAATTTTCACTTTGTCTCCATTATCAATAAAACGACGGATTGCTTTTAATTTGACCTCATAATCATGAATATCGACATTAGGTCTCATTTTAATTTCTTTAATTTCGATAATTTTTTGCTTTTTACGCGTTTCTGCAGCCTTTTTTTGATTTTGATATTTTAGTTTACCTAAATCAATAATTTTACAGACAGGTGGCTCTGCATTTGGCACAATCTCAACTAAATCAAGCCCCGCCTCTGCTGCCATAGAGAGTGCTTCTTGTGTTGTAACAATCCCTTGATGTTGTCCTTCATCATTAATTAATTGGACACGAGGCACGCGAATATCATGATTTGAACGCAACCCATCTTTTGGGGTAGGGGTTATTTTAAATGGTCGACGAATGGTCTATGCTCCTTAATATCAATTAATTCTTAAACATGACAGTATACAATATATAGAGAGAAAAACAATAAAAATTCGTGCTTTTTTCATTATCATTGTAAGGATTATTTGTTATATTATTTTAAAATACAGTGATTTTCTTTTGTAAAAAGAAAACTTTTTGGAGAAAGGATAATAATGGATCAAAATATTCCTTGTCAATTTTTTTCATTTGAAAATACGATTCTTGCTGTGCGTCATCACAAAGGCAAGCGCTCTCCTGGTTTGATTTGGTTGCCTGGTTACCGATCTAATATGTTAGGGAGTAAGGCGACGGTAGTTGATAGTTTTGCTAAAAAAAATGATTTTTCTTGTTTACGTTTTGATTATTCTGGTCATGGAGAGTCGGAAGGAGATTTTTTTCAAGGAACGATTTCGCAATGGGTTAAAGAGAGTTTAGCTATTATTGAAGCTTATTGTGAAAGTCCACAAATTTTGATTGGGTCTTCTATGGGAGGATGGATTGCTATAAGGCTTGCTATGATACTTGCGCAAAAAAACAAAGCGCCTGTTGGGATGATCTTAATTGCACCTGCTCCTGATTTTACACAGACTTTGGTGGAACCTTCTTTAAGCGCAGAAGAATGGAAAATGCTTGAGGAAAAAGGTTATTGTGAGCGACCTTTGGCCGATGGTTTTGAACCATTACTTTTTACAAAGGCATTCATTGAAGATGGGCGAAACAACAGTATTATGAAAGAATGCATAGATGTTGGGTGTCCAATTCATATTCTGCAGGGGATGGAAGATGTTAAGATACCTTATCAACATACGTTAACTTTACTTGATTATTTGCCTTTGCATGATGTAGCATTAACACTTGTGCGTGATGCGGATCACCAATTTTCACGTCCCCAAGATTTGAAGTGTCTTGAAAAGGTGTTGGTATCTTTGATTGATCGAATCAATGCTGAATAAAGGTTATGTTCATTGATTATAAGAGACATGATATATGGCTATGTATGAACAAGACTTTATTCTCTCTAATCGTCGTATACCTTTGTGGGTAAAAGAACGCAAGAATGCACGTCGCTTTACCTTGCGTGTTGATATAGCCAGGCAAGGAATTTATTTGACCACTCCGCTTGCAGTAGAGCGAAGAATGATTGAATGGTTTATTGAAAGTCATCGATCTTGGATTGAAAAACGTTTTGCTCATCATGGAGGAATGATCAATGAAAGCTTTCATCTCAAAGAAGGTTCACGAATTCCTATATTGGGGGTTTTACATATTATATTGCGTAAAGAGGAACGTGGAGTAGCTGAAATTATTACAGGGAATGCTGAACAAGAATCACAAATCGTTATTTATAGTCGATTAGAGCATCTTCCAAGACACGTTGCTGATGTTTTGAAGAAACAGGCTAAAATTATTATAGCACCGTTAGTGGTTCATTATGCACGCAAGGTAGGGCGCAAGGTTAAATCAATTAGTTATAAGGACACTAGAAGTCGTTGGGGATCATGTTCAACAGATGGTCGTCTTTCTTTTTCATGGCGTCTTATTATGGCGCCAAAAGAAGTTGTTGAGTATGTTGTTGCCCATGAAGTAGCTCACCTTGTTGAGATGAATCATGGAAAACGATTTTGGTCTCTTTGTGAAAAACTTTGTCCTGAAAGGAAAACCTATCAAGCTTGGTTAAAGAAAAATGGCCATACACTTCAAGGGATTAATTTTCACTAATGTAAAAATGCGCTTCTTTATCTATATTTATCTATATTTGTATTGTTTTTGTCTACTGGATAGTGTTCTGTTATATATTCTGAACTATAGGGGGATGAAATAACGGAGTTTTATTTTTATAGATTCAAGGTTTTCACTTTATCTTTTGTATAATTAAGTTTAGTTTTTTTAAAATTGTTCTTTTTAGATTGGAATAGCTTTTATGCTTGTTCTTACAGATCCTGTTCAGATTTTACAGACACTTATTCGTTGCCCTTCTGTTACACCGCATGAAGCGGGTGCTTTATCGACTTTGGAGCACTTTTTGAGAAAAATGGGGTTTTGTGTTGAGCGTCCTATTTTTGTTGATAAAAATGCAGAAGATGTTGAAAATCTTTATGCAAAGATAGGAAGTGAAGGTCCACATCTTATGTTTGCTGGCCATAGTGATGTAGTACCACCCGGTGAATTAGAAAACTGGACTTATCCTCCTTTTGAGGGAGTAATAAGCCAGGGAAAATTATATGGGCGAGGTGCTGTTGATATGAAGGGTGGGATTGCTTGTTTTATAGCGGCGATGGCTCGGTTTCTGAAGAAAAAAACACTCAAGGGAATGGTAAGTTTTTTAATAACCGGTGATGAAGAAGGTCCCGCGATAAACGGTACAGTCAAGCTTTTAGAATGGGCAGTACAAAAAGGTGAAAAATGGAATGCGGCTATTGTGGGTGAGCCAACAAGCGTCAATATTGTTGGTGATATGATCAAAATTGGACGGCGAGGATCGATTTCTGGTATTATTACGATTAAAGGTTGCCAAGGTCATGTTGCTTTTCCCGAGCGAGCAGCAAATCCATTGCCTTTAGCAAGTAAGCTTATTCAAGCGTTGACACAAACTGCTTTGGATCAAGGAACAAAGGATTTTCAAGCAAGTCATTTAGAATTGACAAGTATTGATACAGGAAATTTGTCTGTAAATATTATACCAGCACAAACAGTTATTCGCTTTAATATACGTTATAATGATCTTTGGACAAAAGAAACACTCGTTGCTGAAATTGAGAAGCGCCTTGCTTCTGTACACTCTGAAAATGATCAAGTACTATATTATCAGCTTGAATGGATATGTAGTTTAGGGGATGTTTTCTTGACCAAAAATGATAAATTAATTGGAATTTTGTCGAATGCTATTAAAAGTGTAACAGGAAATATTCCAGAGTGTTCGACTTCTGGTGGCACATCGGATGCGCGCTTTATTAAAGACTATTGTCCGGTTGTTGAATTTGGTTTGCCAGGGCAAACTATGCATATGGTCGATGAATGTGTGACTCTTGATGCTATAGAAAATCTAACTTCTATTTATGAACGTTTTATCACCGATTTTTTTGCGTAAATGGAGTGGTGATTATTTTAGTGACATGATAAGATGAGACTTTAAAGATTTTAATTTGCTAATTGACCAATAATATGATCAAGAAGAATGCGTCCGGTTGTTGTGGCTTTTAAATGTTGTTTGTCCGTTATTTCAATTAATCCTTGTTGTTGTAAACGGATCAGTTTTTTTCGCGATAAACTTTGGCAACTTAAAGTTTCATAGCGTGCTAGATCAAGTCCTTCTGAAAGACGCATACCCATGAGTAGCATTTCATTGGCTTGTTGTTCTTGAGACAAGTGTTCTGTGTCAATACAACCGTGACCTTTGGTTTCTACTAACTCAAGCCAATTTTCGGGATGTTTTTCGTTTATTGTGACATACCGGCTATGATTTTCAATTTTGGATGGAAATGTTTCTGAAAAAAAAGAGGAATTTTTTAGTGACTGCTTAATAAAACGTCCATGGGCACCTGGACCAAAACCTGCATATTCATGATAACGCCAATAAAGGAGATTATGGCACGATTCAGCACCAGGAATCGCATGATTTGATATTTCATAGGCTGGAAGACCATACATAGTGGTTATTTCTTGGGTAAGAGTATAAAGATTTGCTGCTTGCTCTGAGGCTGGTAGGATCAGTTTTCCTGCTGCATGAAGCTTTTTAAAGGTTGTTCCATCTTCTATGGTGAGTTGGTATAAAGAGAGATGGTCTGCGGCCAAATTAATGGCTTGCAAAAGTTCAGTTTCCCATTGTTTAAGTGTTTGTTTGGGGCGTGCGTAAATTAAGTCAAAAGATAAACGTGGGAAAATTTCACGTGCTAAATTAATAGCATGAAGAGCTTGCTTAACGTTATGGAGACGACCAAGTTGTTGTAATGCTTTATCATTGAGTGCTTGTACACCTAAAGATAAACGGTTAACACCTGCTAACTGATAACCACGGAAGCGATTTGCTTCTACACTAGAAGGATTAGCTTCAAGTGTGATTTCAGCTTTGTCATCGATTGTCCAGTTTTTTGCGACAGCTTGTAATAAACGATCAACAGTTTGAGGTGCCATAAGGGAAGGTGTTCCTCCTCCAATAAAAATGCTTGTAATGTGGCGAGGGCCTATTTCCTTAGCTTGTGTTGTTATTTCACGTTCAAAAGCGTTTGCAAAACGGGGTTGATCTACTCCATTTATACGGACATATGAATTAAAATCACAATAAGGACATTTGCTCGTACAAAATGGCCAATGAATGTAAATGCCAAAGGGTTTCGTCATGAGAGAACTAAAAGATTTTCCGCAAAGAGTTTAAAGGCCCGTGCGCGATGCGAAAGAGGAGTTTGACCATGAAGTTTCCAACTGTGTTTTTGTTCTGTTGACATTTCACCAAAGGTATTTTCGTATCCATCAGGTAAAAAAATAGGATCAAAGCCAAAACCTTTATTTCCTCGTGGTGGCCAAATGAATGTACCTTCAACACTACCGCGAAAATAATCCGCATGTCCATCGGGATATGCAAGGCAAATAACCGATATAAATCGACCTTTACGTTGATTTTTTTTCAGAGGGTCAACTTTTTGTAATTCATTTTCTACTTTTTGCATAGCCTTTACAAAATCACGTGTACCATCGGGTTGGAGAGCCCAATCAGCTGTATAAACACCGGGTGCACCATTTAAGGCGTCTATTTCCATGCCAGAATCATCAGATAAAGCAGGAAAATTTGTGGCTTTTGCGGCTGCAAAAGCTTTGATATAAGCATTTTCTTCGAATGTTGTTCCTGTTTCTTTTGGTTCGGGCAAGCCAAGTTCTTTTACCGATTGTGTTGTTATACCAAAAGGAGCAATCAATGTGGTAATTTCATGGAGTTTACCAGTGTTATGCGTAGCAATAATAAGTTTTTTGATTGTGATATTTCTCATGTGTATGTTTCCTGAAATAAGGCAATAATCTCGGTTTAACTCAGCGTTTATTTATAGAATAAAAATTGGTAACAGTGATTTTGACAATTCGCATACAACGAAACAATGCAACATCATTAAAATTTTTTAGTAGTTGCTTAAATTTTTTATATTAATGTATTGATTCATTAAATAATAAAATTGATATCAATTTTAATTTGTGAATTTTTATAGCATGGATTAATATTTTATATATCGTAAAGAATAAATTTCAAATGATTTTTAAAAATTTATTGCAGAGTACAATGAGCTGTATTTGTCATCAGTTCGATAATTATAAAAAGAATTATTTTTAGGTGATTATTCATATTTAATAATGGTATTATTGTAATAGATATTCGATATATTTTTTGCACTGTATTTAGATTATTTGACCATATCTTTGAAAAACTTATATAATCTTATATAATAAAGAAGGATTTTTAAAATAGTGAAACAGTTGTGATGAAGAAAATATCCCTTGATGACTCCTTAAAAAATCTTGATAAGCGTTCACGTGATATTTTTTGTCATATTGTTGAGGCTTATCTTAATGATGGTGAACCGGTGGGCTCACGTAATCTTTCGCGCCTTTTACAACAAACGTTATCACCTGCAACAATTCGCAATGTAATGAGTGATCTTGAGCATCTTGGTTTAATTTATGCGCCGCATGTGTCTGCAGGGAGAATGCCAACACAATCAGGTTTGCGATTTTTTGTTGATGCATTTATGGAAGTAGGTGATTTACCAACCGAGGAACGTGAAAACATTGAAAATAAAGTTAAAGAAGTTGGTAATGCACAATCAGTTGAACATTTTTTAATTCAAGCAAGTCAAATTCTTTCGGATCTTTCACGAGGAGCAGGATTGGTTCTCGCAACGAAACAGGAAGGTACACTGAAACATATCGAGTTTGTACGTCTTGATAGAGAACACGCTCTTGCAATTTTAGTGACACAAAAAGGCGATGTTGAGAATCGTATTATTCAGTTACCAGAAGGTGTGACTCATGCACAATTGACAGAAGCAACAAATTTTCTCAATGCTCATATACAGGGATGTACACTTAATGAAGCAAAAGCAGAAGTTGCACGTTTATGCTCAGAGACACGAGCTGCTCTTCATCAATTGTCTCAACATCTTGTTGAAACTGGTTTAGCTCTCTGGGGAGGAGAAGATTCAGATAATAAAATACATCTTATTGTTCGGGGGCGGGGCAACTTACTTGAAGATGTGAAGGCAGGAGAAGATTTAGGGCGGCTGAGATATTTGTTTGATGACCTTGAAACACGTGAAAGCATGGCGCAGTTACTTGATTTAGCAGATGAAGGATCAGGAGTGCGTATTTTTATTGGTTCAGAAAATAAATTATTTTCACTTTCTGGTTCTTCTTTAGTGGTAGCCCCTTATTGTGATACACAGAAAAGAGTCATTGGTGCTGTAGGTGTTATTGGACCAACACGTCTTAATTATGCAAGGATTGTCCCTATGGTTGATTATACAGCTCAACTTGTATCACAATTATTACGTTAGCATAGTTGAATGTTGTCTTAGGAGCGATCATTGTGCTAACCGATAAATAAAAAGCTCTTGATTTTTGTTTGAAAAATTTCGATATCAGGAGTATAAATTATATGAAGGAATAGAATTTTTATGTTTGATGAAAAGAACAAATTTGCTGATGCTTCATTTGAAAATTGCGATTTGAAGAATCCAATTGATTGTGATGTACTTAAACAAGATTCTGATGAGTTTTTAAAGATACATGAGGGAGAAAGTGACCCAAATGCTGAGGTAGAGGAAATTCAGTCTGCTGACCCTTTGGTTATTTTGCAGGATGAAAATAAGCAGCTAAAAGATCAAATTTTACGTCTTGCAGCAGATATGGAAAATCTTCGACGTCGAACAGCTCGTGATGTAGCTGATGCTAAAGCATATTCAATTGCTAATTTTGCTCGTGATATGTTGTCTGTTTCTGACGATTTGCATCGCGCATTGGCAGCAATTCCAAAAGATGCAGGTGAGAATAATTCCGGTTTGAAAACATTAGTGGAAGGTGTTGAAATGACCGAGCGTGCAATGATGACAGCTTTAGAGCGTCATGGGGTCAAAAAAATTGATCCAGAAGGACAAAAATTTGATCCTCATTTTCATCAAGCAATGTTTGAAATTCCCAATGCTGATGTGCCAGAAAATACTGTTCAACAAGTTGTTCAAGCAGGTTATATTATTGGTGAACGTGTCTTACGCCCGGCAATAGTTGGCGTAACTAAGGGGGCAGTAAAAGAAGTTTCTGTTGAATCTGAAACGGTGTAAATATATTGGAAAAAAATTTTATCGTGAAATGCCAATTTTTAAATCTACATTCGTACAAAGTATTGCATTGAATGGTTTAAAACTATTCCGATTTTGAAGATATAAAACAATTCAATTATTTTGTAGAGCCTTTTATGCAAAAAATTATACTTGAGATTCAAGATATAAAAACGATGAGATTATTTGAGAAAGTTCTTAGGTTTTCAATTAATTGAGATCTGCAGCTATTAGTTGTATTATAAAGAATTTAAACTCTTTCACTTATTTCTTAATTTTCAATTTAAAAATATCTTTGCATATTATTTGATTTTATGAGGATTTATAATTAATTATTCTTGTTTTGTACCTAAATGAGTATAGAAAATTATTATTTTCTTTTTCATTTGAAAGGGAAATTATTTGGTAAGTGGAAGGGTGATAATAAATCGAGCACCAATTTTTTCTTTTTTAGATTTGGGATCAATAATATTTTCAGCCATGAGAGTTCCATTATGAGCTTCAATGATTTGCTGACTAATTGCAAGGCCAAGACCTGAATGTTTCCCAAAAGCATCTTTGCCTGACCGATCAGTATAGAAACGTTCAAAAATACGTTCAATATTTTCTGAACAAATACCTGGTCCATTGTCTTCGACAGTTAAAATGAGATTTGAAGCATTATTTTTCATTGTAATACAAATTTTACCATTTTTACGAGGTACAAAAGAACGTGCATTTTCAATGAGATTGGAAATCACCTGCCCTAAACGTAATTCATGCCCTACAATTAGGTAAGGTTTGCCATTAATTCGTGGAATAATATTCAAATTAATATCAATATTTTGTTTATTACAATGGATTTCACGAATAGCTTGAATAAGGCTTTTTAACAATGAACCCATATCAACTATTTTAGCAGTTTCGCGAACAAGTTCTGCATCTAATCGCGATGCGTCAGAAATATCGGTAATTAAACGATCAAGACGATGCACGTCATGTTGGATGATTTCAAGTAATTGTGTCTGTTGTGCTTTATTTTTAGCCAGTGGTAATGTTTCAACGGCACTGCGCAGCGAGGTAAGAGGATTCTTTAGTTCATGACTTACATCGGCTGCAAAACGTTCAATGGCTTCAATGCGTGTATAAAGAGCGTTGGTCATATCACGAATAGAGGTAGAAAGACGACCAATTTCATCTTCACGTTTTGAAAAATCAGGAATTGTTATTCTCTTACTGCGACCATGACGCACGCGATTAGCGGAGGAAGATAATTTACTTAGTGGATGCGCAATAGTATGAGCTAAAAATAGAGAAAGAACCAAGAAAACACTTCCAACAACGGCAAAGATTTTAAAAATTCCTAATCTTTCACTTTCCACAATATCATCAATGTCTGTACCAATAGTTGAAAGCAAAAGAGCACCAACGACTGCACGATAACGTTGAACAGGTACAGCAACTGAAACAATTAATTGACCTTGCCTGTTACGTCGTTTAGCAGTGGCAGAAGAGCCATTTAATGCTAGATAAACTTCAGGATGAAGAGCTTCATTATCTTTTGCTTGTCTTCTATCAACAGCAATACCGTTGCCATAGAGTGTATTAAAAAACAATGATTTTAAGTGCTCCCATAAATTTTGTTTTGTTTGGATAGGAGGTAAATCATAAGTAAAAACCTCACCACTCGAATAAAGAACACGTGAATCAAGAAGCAAAGTTGCGTCACGGTCATATATCCGTGCTCTTGTTGTTTTTGGTGTAATAAGACGTCGTAAAAGTGGAGCAACTTGTTCGGAATTAATGGGAAAATCCCAAGTATCAGTGGATTGAAGCATTGGTGTAACACTTTCTCCAGCTTGTAATTCCAACAGTTTTTGAGGGTCAATTAAAATAGAGTTTGTGTCTATTGTTGCAGAAGCAGCAATAGCTCCAGCAATAATTTTTCCTTGGGTGCGTAAACTTTCAATTTTTGCTTCAATCAAACCATTACGAAATTGGTTAAGATACAAAATACTTATAACTAGAATACCAAGGGCAGCAAGATTTAAAATCACAATACGGCGTGTGAGACTGGAAAAGAACAATTGTCTCAAAAGTCGCTGTATCTGAAAATACAAATGAAAAAACATAGAAAGCTGTATCGGAGAAGTATTATTTGATGATTTATTTAGTAAAGTATTTTTTCTCATCGAGTTCTTCGGCGTTTAACCTATTGTGGCAAAATGGTTTCATACTTCATGAAAACGGTAACCTACACCATAAAGCGTTTCAATCATTGCAAAATCATTATCTACTTGTTTAAATTTTTTACGCAAACGCTTAATGTGGCTGTCAATGGTACGATCATCTACATAAATTTGATCGTTATAGACAGCATCCATTAAAGCATCACGACTTTTAACAACTCCTGGCCGTTGCGCTAAAGTTTGCAGAATTAAAAACTCTGTAACTGTTAATATAACAGGTTTGTTTTTCCATGTACATATATGGCGTTCTTGGTCCATAACAAGATCACCACGTTTGAGAGAAGAAGCTGGTGTTGTGCCTATCGGAAGTGGTTGGTTGCGAGCATTAGAACGACGCAAAACAGCTTTTACTCGCTCAATAAGAAGACGTTGAGAAAAAGGTTTTGTAATGAAATCATCAGCTCCCATCTTGAGACCAAAAAGTTCATCAATTTCATCGTCTTTAGAGGTTAGAAAAATAACTGGAAGATCAGATTTTTGACGCAAACGGCGCAAAAGCTCCATACCATCCATTCGCGGCATTTTAATATCAAAAATAGCTAAATGTGGAGGGTGAAGTGTTAAGTTTTTAAGTGCAGCTGATCCATCTGTATAACTTTCAACCCGATAACCTTCTGTTTCAAGGGCAAAAGATAAAGATGTTAAAATATTACAATCATCGTCAACCAGTACAATCGTTTGGGTGACGGTTGGAGTATCTTTCATGGTTTCTTAAACCTTTCTCACTATAGAAGCGAACCTTTCATATTATATATATGGGAGTTCACATTTTATTTGCAAAACAAATATGGAACAAATTGTAGCAAAGACAAGAACCTTTTGTTTTGTAGCAAAGGTTATTTTTCTTTACAATTTTGTAATGCTTGTGTGCGTATTAAGATCCCTTTTTTCGATATAAAATTTTTATTAAGATGTTTTTTATCAAATTTTACTCTGTTTCTGCCTAAAAAAACAGAGTAAGTTTATTCAATTTATCTATCTGTTATTTAAAATAATAGTTTATAATAATATCAAAAAAGTGCACTTTTTGCGAAAAAGGAAACAATTTTGAAGGTACATTTGATAAATTTCAACTTGAGATAGAAAAAGGAATATTAAGATTAAAAGAGAGATAATGAATGATTATTTGCAAAGTGTTGTTTTGTTTACAGTGATAAATGAAAGATAATAGGACTTTTTACAAAACTATACATCTTATAAGAAAGTGAAATATTGGAAATTTTAACATAATCAAATTAAATAATTACGAAAAAACTTATTTAGAAGGAAATGTTGCTCCTGTTGTTTTGGCCAAAAAGTCAACTTCGATTATTCCTGCTTTTTCAAAAATTAATTTTGCATTAATTTTTTCATTGTGTTGAAATGGTTTTGAAAGCCCTATAAACATAATATGATTACCGCCAGGTTTAAGGATGATTTCACCCTTTCCTGGAATTTCAATGCCATTTGGTATCTTTTTCATTTGCATAATATTATTAGTTACTGACATAGAATGAATTTCTGTTTCTTTTGCTCTATTTGTCGAAATGGCAATCAACCGGTCAGGAGTATCGCTATGATTAATAATGTAAAGATAACCATTACCCACTTTTGCATTTTTAGCTGTTGTACGTGTCCAAGGGTCAATGATTTCCAAATTACCGAGTTTATATTGGTGGGCGTTTGTAGCTGAGGGACAAGCTATAAAAATAAAAACACACAAGAGATTCAGAATATTATTTTTGTTTAAGTATTTTACAGTGGTGTTATATATAAAGAAATCTTTTATTCTTTTGGTAATAAGAGTCATGATTATTTGGTCCTCTTTTTTATCTTTCTTTTATATAAATGCTTTTTTATTTAGAGCAAGAACTTTATTCAAAATAAAGGAGAGTGTTGTTTGCATTATATTGATTTATGAGAGAGTGAAAAGTATGTACATATTGGTTAAACAACTAAAAATAATTATAAGAGATTATAAAGACAAACGATTTAATTTTATGTTTCTGCAAATTTTAAAAAATGTCTTTAACAATATAATTAAAATAAAAAACGCTTTGTCTCAATATAGATCACATTATAATCAAATATGATTATATATAATAATTTGCGATGAACTATTTTTTGTAACGAATATTTACTTGATATTTTTTATAGCTATGAGAAGAAAAAGAAAAAGCTAAAAACTAATTCTATCCTTGATAATTTTATTATAAATTCATGTTTTTATAAGAGTTGTAAGAGGAATACAGTATTCTATTTAATTTTATGCTGTAAAAATGGTTTTGAAATGAAGGTATTAAGGGTAAATTTTTATTTTAGTGATGTTTCTTTCGTTATTCTCTTGTAGGGATCAAGAGATATTCTTATATACCAAGAAACAAGCTTGTTATGATTCTCAATTTATTATTTGTTTAATTTAAAATTAATGTAAGATATAAAATGTGATAAGGAGCTGTCAAAGAAAAATGCTTGATAAAGATTGCTTGATAAAGATTTAGACAGCTTGCTGAGTGGAGATTAAAATATGGCAAAAGTAATTGGTATTGATTTGGGAACAACTAACTCCTGTGTTTCTGTTATGGATGGCACGAATTCAAAGGTTATTGAAAACTCAGAAGGAGCGCGGACAACACCTTCAGTTGTTGCTTTCACTGATAGTGGAGAACGGCTTGTTGGACAACCTGCTAAACGGCAAGCGGTTACAAATCCTGAAGGGACAGTTTTTGCAGTTAAACGTTTGATTGGGCGTCGTTTTGATGATCCTATGGTTGAAAAAGATAAAGCGCTTGTACCTTACAAAATTGTTAAAGGTGACAATGGCGATGCATGGGTTGAGGAAGCAGGTAAAAAATATTCTCCATCACAAATTTCAGCAATGATTTTGCAAAAGATGAAAGAAACTGCCGAGTCTTATTTGGGTGAAAAGGTTGAGCAAGCTGTCATTACTGTCCCTGCTTACTTTAATGATGCACAGCGCCAAGCTACTAAAGATGCTGGTAAAATTGCTGGGCTTGAGGTTTTACGGATTATCAATGAGCCTACAGCAGCGGCTTTAGCTTATGGTTTAGATAAGAAAGATGGAAAAACAATAGCTGTTTATGATCTTGGTGGTGGTACATTTGATATTTCTGTTCTTGAAATTGGAGATGGTGTTTTTGAAGTTAAATCAACCAACGGAGATACATTCTTAGGTGGTGAAGACTTTGATATGCGCCTAGTTAGTTATTTTGCAGAGGAATTCAAGAAAGAGCAAGGGATTGATCTGAAAAATGATAAACTAGCGTTGCAGCGTTTGAAGGAAGCTGCAGAAAAAGCGAAGATAGAGCTTTCTTCTTCACAACAAACTGAAGTTAATTTACCGTTTATTACAGCTGATCAGTCTGGTCCTAAGCATTTAACGATGAAATTGACACGAGCGAAGTTTGAATCTTTAGTTGAAGATTTAGTCCAGCGAACTATTGAGCCCTGTAAAGCAGCATTAAAAGATGCAGGATTGAGTGCAAGTGAGATTGATGAAGTTGTTTTAGTGGGTGGTATGACCCGTATGCCTAAGATACAGGAAGTTGTACAAAATTTCTTTGGTAAAGATCCACATAAAGGTGTTAATCCTGATGAAGTTGTTGCTATGGGTGCGGCTATTCAAGGGGGGGTGTTGCAAGGTGATGTAAAAGATGTATTGCTTCTAGACGTAACACCTTTGTCTTTAGGTATTGAAACATTGGGTGGAGTATTTACGCGTTTAATTGAACGTAATACCACTATTCCTACTAAAAAGTCGCAAACTTTTTCAACGGCTGATGATAATCAGAATGCTGTGACTATTCGTGTGTTTCAGGGTGAACGTGAAATGGCTAATGATAATAAGTTATTAGCTCAATTTGATCTCGTTGGTATTCCGCCAGCACCACGTGGCGTTCCTCAGATTGAAGTTACTTTTGATATTGATGCGAATGGTATTGTGAATGTTTCTGCTAAGGATAAAGGAACTGGTAAGGAACATCAGATTCGTATTCAAGCATCGGGTGGTTTAAGTGATGCTGATATAGAAAAGATGGTTCAGGATGCAGAAGCACACGCTGCTGAAGATAAAAAACGTCGTGAAAATGTTGAAACTAGAAATCAAGCAGAGTCTCTTGTCCATTCAACTGAGAAGTCATTGAATGAGTATGGTGATAAGTTGTCAGCTGAAGATAAAGGTCAGATTGAAACCGCGATAGCTGATCTGAAAACAGCTCTTGAGAGTAATGATGCTGAAGAAGTCACCACAAAAATGCAAAAATTAGCAGAAGTTAGTATGAAACTTGGGCAGGCTATGTATGAAGATTCGTCAGCTAAGACTAATGCTGAAACAGATACGAAAAATGATGATGTTGTTGATGCTGATTTTGAAGAAATTAATGATAAGAAGAAATAGTTAAAGCAAATGCATTGGTGAATTAATAACCCGGCCTGTGAGATATAAGGCTGGGCTTTATTGTTTAGTTGCAGTTTTTTCTATGTTTTTCAAAAAACTAAATTAAAACAAGTGTTATCTAGAATGGGTAACAAAAAATTTATCGGGAATACATGATGAAGGTTGATTATTATGAAATTCTTGGCGTAACCCGTGGGTGTGATGATAAAAAGCTGAAATCTGCTTTTCGTAAGCTAGCGATGCAGTATCATCCGGATCGTAATGCAGGGGATAAAGAAGCGGAACAGAAATTTAAAGAAATTGTTGAAGCCTATGAAATTCTTAAAGATCCTCAAAAACGAGCGGCTTATGATCGATTTGGTCATGCAGCTTTTGAAAATAATAGCCGCGAAGGATCTCATCCATTTGGTGGTGGATTCGCTGATATTTTCGAAGACTTTTTTGGTGAAATTATGGGAGGTGGGAATCGTAAACGTAGTGATGGCCGTGAACGTGGAGCTGATTTAAGCTATAATATGGAAGTGACATTGGAAGAGGCTTTTACGGGAAAAACTGCGCAGATTAATATTCCAAGTTCTATTGTTTGTGATGCTTGTGAAGGATTAGGTACAAAAAAAGGTTCTAAACCAACAACTTGTGGGACTTGTCATGGAGCTGGGCGCGTACGTGCTGCACAAGGGTTTTTTTCTATTGAACGGACATGTCCAGTTTGTCATGGTCGTGGCGAAATTATTACGGATCCATGTTTAAAGTGTCATGGGACAAGAAGAGTTGAAGAAAATCGTTCATTGCATGTCAATATTCCAGCAGGTATTGAAGATGGTACGCGTATTCGTCTTTCTGGTGAAGGAGATGCAGGTATTGGTGGTGGTTCTGCAGGTGATCTTTATATTTTTCTTTCTATTAAAGCGCATGAATTTTTTCAGAGAGATGGCGCCGATCTTCATTGTCGTGTGCCTATTTCAATGGTTACAGCTGCTTTGGGGGGTGAATTTGAGGTTTCCAGCCTTGATGGTGTTAAAGCGCGGGTTAAAGTTCCTGAGGGTACACAAAATGGGCGTCAATTCCGCTTAAAAGGTAAGGGAATGCCTATGTTACGTCAACAAGCCAAGGGTGATCTTTATATTCACATCACTATTGAAACACCACAAAAATTGACTCAAGAACAACGCGCATTATTACAAGAATTTGATAAGCTTTCAAATCATGAAAATTCACCCCAATCACATGGTTTTTTTGCACGTATGAAGGAGTTTTTTGATAATATTGCTAATCAAAATTAAATAAATTTAGTGTAAAGAAAACCTAAAAAGCTAATGTATAATTTTTAATAACAACTCAAAATTATTAATTATATATTTGATCATTTTAAGTAAGTTATGCTTATTTGTTTTTCATTATTATTTAAGGTGGTTTTGATAAAAATTATTGATTTTCAATGGATTGCATAGTTAAAACTTGTTTTTACTTTTCCGAAACTCCATTAATAAAAGGTAGAAATGATGCGGAGACTCTTTGATGAGTAATATCAAGAAAAATGATGAAAAAGTTTTTGAAAAACAGGCAGCATTTTTATCATCTGCTTTACCTTATATGCAAAAGTATGAAAATGAAACAATTGTTGTGAAGTATGGTGGGAATGCTATGGGCGATCCTGCTTTAGGACAAGCTTTTGCTCGTGATATTGCTTTGTTAAAACAGTCCGGCATTAATCCTATTGTTGTTCATGGTGGAGGTCCTCAAATTGCTGAAATCTTAACTAAAATGGGGGTTGAATCACGATTTGAAGATGGTTTACGTGTAACCGATGAAAAAATTGTTGAAGTCGTTGAAATGGTTTTAGCAGGCTCAATAAATAAGAAAATTGTAGCCCTTATCAATGCTGAGGGTGAATGGGCAATTGGACTTTGTGGTAAAGATGGTAATATGGTTTTTGCTGAAAAGTCTTATAAGACTGTAATTGATCCTGATTCACATATTGAACGTATTGTAGATTTAGGATTTGTTGGTGAACCTGTTGAAGTTGATCGAACATTGCTTGATCTTTTAGCATGTTCTGAAATGATTCCGGTTATTGCTCCTGTTGCTCCAGGACGAGATGGTAAAACTTATAATATTAATGCTGATATTTTTGCTGGAGCAATTGCTGGTGCTGTAAAAGCAAAACGTCTTTTATTTTTAACGGATGTTTCTGGTGTTTTGGATAAAGAAAAGAAACTCTTAAAGGAATTGACCATTTCTAAAGCTAAAAAACTTATCAAAGATGGAACAATTTCAGGAGGTATGATTCCAAAAGTAGAAACTTGTATTAAAGCTATTCAAGAAGGTGTAGAGGGTGTAGTGATTTTGAATGGAAAAACGCCTCATTCTATTTTGCTTGAACTTTTTACTGAACATGGAGCGGGAACGCTCATTGTTTCTTAAGTAATATAGGATGAATTTGAAAGATGAAGCCTTTTATAGCTAGAATGAAACAATCGAGATATCTCCTATTTAGTAAGCAAGAATTGGCATTGTTTTTTGCGACAGTATTGTGGGGTATTACGTTTCTCATTATTCATATTGCGGTACGTTATAGTGGGCCTCTGTTTTTTGTAGGATTTCGTTTTATTGTTGCAACACTTATAACTACAGTGATTTTTTGGCGATCTATAAAAGATATAACTGTTTATGAAATTTTTGCTGGAATGGCTATAGGTTTTGGAATATTTCTTGGTTATACTTTTCAAACGGCAGGGCTTCAGACTGTTATTAGTAGTCAGGCAGCTTTTATTACTGCGATGTATGTTCCGATAGTTCCAATTTTACAATGGATTTTTTTTAGAAAGCTACCCCATTTATGTAGTTGGATTGGTATTGTGTTTGCTTTTGTTGGACTCATACTAATTTCTGGACAAAATTTCAAAGATATTCATTTTTCAAAAGGTGAAATTTTTATTCTGCTGGGAGCTTTGGCAATTGCTGGAGAAATTATACTGATCGGATTTTTTGCAAATAAGGTTGATAGCCGACGTATAACAATTATACAGTTATTTTTTTGTAGCCTCTTTGCATTTTGCTTTATGCCTTTAATGGGTGAAAGTATTCCTGAATTTTCGTGGGTTTGGTTTAATGTAGGTTTGGGATTGGCATTAATGAGTGCGGTTATCCAATTGACTATGAATTGGGCGCAGAAATCTATTTCACCCACTCGGGCAACAGTTATTTATGCTGGTGAGCCTGTATGGGCTGGTATTATTGGGCGTTTGGCTGGGGAGTATTTATCTCCCTCAGCTTTATTGGGTGGTTTGTTTATTATAATAGGGATTGTAGTGGCTGAGTTACGACCTTCACAATGGCGTAAAAAAAATAAAATAACTGAAAAAAAGTAATTAGTCTGTTTTTTTTGTAATATTTAATCTTACCGTGATTATTCTTTAAACATCATACTAAGATTCTGTAGAGTTTACACACCTGAATGTAGCATTAACAATGCTCTATATGGATTAAGATAATTTCAAAATATTTCTATTTATATATATTCACATAAAGAACATATTTTTAGCTTGGTACAATAACTATTTTTCAAGATTCAATACTGGTGTTTTTATTTGTTGGAGTAGTTCTTTAGATTTTTGAGCAACTTTTATGATTGCTACTGCTTTGTCTTCTGAGATGCCAACACTTTTAGCAAATTGTTGATGATTACTTTCCTGGATATTTTTATGCTCGCTTGGTGAAAGACGAGCATTGAGTGCTTTCATAAATTCCTTGAGTTCTTTGCCAATCGAAGAAGATAACTTTTTATCTGATAAAAATTCCTTCCGCTTTTCTTCTGATAAGTTAAGAATGTCTCGTAATGCTGCACTAGGTAGTTTTACCTTTGTTTGACGGCGTTTTTGTTCTAATTGGTGCTCTTGAATTATTGTTGTCTCAACATTTTTTATAGCAGACGCGTAACTGTCAATTGAATTAGCGAGTTTGATAATATGATTTCCAGCTTTTTTACGTGCCAAGTTTTTCATACCAAATATTTCTATACCAGCAAGATTAGCAATAGAATTAGGAGAAGACATAATTTGTGTGGAAAGCTGTTTGCTTACCTTTGGATTATTAGTAATCATCTTGATCTGTTCATTTAATATTTTGGGGTTGCCATAAACAATTTTTGATAAATGCATAATTTGCCTTAGTTTAGCTTGGATACGGGTATATATGAGCACTCTTTATGTTATTTCACTGTATTTTAAATTCGGAATTTATTGATTTAGAATGAAATGTTATTATAAGTTTAGTTACAATCGAAAAAAGACAGCGCATACAACATTTATCTTTTTTTTATTTTTTTGTGTTTGAGCTAAATTTTCATTGCTACTGAATGTGTCGATATTGTCATTATTGATTAAAATGTTATTTTGACTTACTCCTATTTAATCTCATATATACTTTGAAAGTTCTTGAGCTGCTACTATAATAATGTTATTAGAATCTAATAGATGAAGATTTTGTTTATACTTTTTGAATTCCTTCCAATTAGCGGTATTTTCGAGAATAGTGATATCTTTAAAAAGATTATACATAATCTCTATAACGTTAACTTTTGCTGCAACCATACTAACCTCAGAAATAAGCTCATTCATTAAAATTAATAACTCGCGATTATAATCTCCAGCTTAAGCAAGTCTTTCGCCACTTTTCTGTAGCGTACGTGTATTTCGCTCTCAGAAAGCATACGTGGTTTAGGGAGGAGCTAAAGTTTCAGCACGATGGTGACTAGATTTAACACTTGGTAAGTTATGGAAAGCATTTTTATCTCCTAATATTCGTAGAATAATACGTTAAGCATCTTTAAGCTTGGCGCCAACTGAAAAATCAATTGGTCGGTCTGTAGCTAAGCCATATCTACCTATTGCAGACATAACAGAAACTCAACCAACTTGCGGTACAAATAACACATCTCTGTTTCCCCCAGCCCTATCGAACTTATCCTCAGATAAGTTAGCTATAAGAGCTTTTAAAAAGGTAGATTTACAATCTTTTGTTATCCCTTAATGATGAAAATTATTATTTAATTTTACTGATTGATGTGCACAGGTAACCATATACTCTTTATGATAATCAATTCCTTATTTATTCTTTAGGTTAAGGAGTTTATGATAAGGCTAATAATAGTGAATAGATAGATTGAATGATATCTCTTCATCTATTGCAATTGCTTCTTTTTTGACTAGCTCTTCGAGTAAATACCTTTTAGAGGATAATTTACGAAATGGAATGCTGAATCAATGTTTTTTTACAGCTGGTGGTATAACAATTTGAATACGCTCATTATTTGGCAAAGTAGCGGATAATATTGGGTTTTTATCGGAAATACTTTGCTTAGAATAGGCCGCGATCACTTTAGCCATACCCATGAGTTCATTAAAGGAGAATTCTGGTACTTCTATTGTTTTCCATCCTGAAATTCCTTCAATCATGACTTGATAGGGACGATTAATAACGATCTCAAAAAGACTTTCATCTTTGAGAAAGTTATCAATTGGTTTAAGTTTTGTTAAAACGATAGCAGTGGTTTCATCGCTTAAATTTTGGAAGTTTTGTTTCATTTTAATGTCACTGTAGAATTTTTATGAAAGTCTCCTGAAAAGGCACGACGAATGACCTGTTTATTATTTTCAACAATTTTCAATTTATATACAGTTGAGAAATCCAGGTCGCGGGCAACAAAAACATTAACCATTTCACCCTGATTTTTGGTCAAGGTTGGAGGGATATTAGCGTAATTGTCCGCGATAATCTTTGCCATATATGTTCCTACAGAAAGGGTATATTTTTCTGAAGACACGGTATCTGTTGTTTGTTCTTGTGTTGTTGGCATTTTTAGTGAATCTAGCCGGTTATTTAAATAATTTGTTCCATCTCTGACGATTGAGACAAGAAGTGCAGAACCAAGTCGTTCAAACCAATGATTGTCAATATCGCCATCAACACCTGATCGACCTAAGAAATCTGTTGCGGGTGAGGATAATGTTATAATAATACCGTCTGGTGTTTTGGCTCTATTCCATAATATAAAGAGACGCGATTGGCCTTTTTTTAAACCCGCACGATATTCACCAATGATTTGCGTTCCTTTATCGAGCAAGACGATACGACCATTGTCTGATAAGATATCTCTAGAAACGATACAGCTCACAAACCCTTGTTGTTCACTACTGATTGCTGTTTCTAAGATACATGGGATGGAAGCTCCCATTGCAATGATGTAATTTCGGTTACCAAGCGTTGATGCACGAACACCATCTAACTTTGTTGGTTCGAAAAGTTGATTAAAGGATTGTGTTGTTTTATTCGAGTTATCATTGCTTTGGTTAGAAGGCACGCTATTATTTTCTGGAATACCCTGTTGCTGATTTGGATTAAAATAGGCTAAAACGGGAGCACGTTGCGCTGCTTCTAATAGTTTATGATCAGATTTTGGCTGATTGATTGTTGGCGCTGGTATTTCAACCTTAGGCAGCAGGGGGGTATTTTTATCAGCTAGCTCTAGAGGAGCTATTGTTGGTTTTATCGATTGGAAAAGCTCTGTTTGTCTGCTTCTTTCTTCTTTCGGCAATTCTATGGGCTGTTTTTTTGTGTCTTTTGAAGTTGAAAGGATTGCATATATTAAATAAATACAGACACCAAAGAGAATAAGAAGAGCAATGGCTTTTCCTAAATTAAAGCCCTCTTTTTTTTCTTGACCATCCTTTATTGTATCGCGGTCATTAAGATTTATTTCGTCCAATTCATCATTATTCATGGCTATTTCTCTACGTTTATTTCACGTTGGACAGAAGGTGATGTTGTACCGGTTTCTGGGTTAATTCCTCTTGGTATGAACCCTTTATTAAAGATACACAGGACTTCGTTACCACGTCGCAAAGTGAATTGCATGGCTATGGCGTGAACAATGACCTGGTTTCTTTTAATTGATTTTGGAACGATAGTTTCTTGTCCATCAAGTGTGACAAGATAAATGGCGGGGATTTCATTATTGTCTAAAAAGGTAAATGTTGTAGTTTTACCATTATCATAGACTGAACTTGGTTCAATGAGGGGTGAACCTTGAGCGATATAAGCCCAATTGCGTGGTCCAAAATGTTCATGCATATTGAGGATATTATCGACAAATTCTTCTTCATTTTTTTGTGCTTTGGCTTGTTCAGCTAATTGTTTACGCAATGCTTCATCTTCTGGATAACGAAACTTTACAAGGAAATATGTGTCATTACCGACGGAAACATCACCTTCACGCACTTGAAGTTCAAATTGATAAGATCGTTTTGTTCCATCTTGACGAGTTGTGACGATTTGTAGATTGGTAATCGGCTGAACTTCACGCGGTTTGAGAAAGACAAAGTGACCAGCTGGTGCTACTTGCCAAGCAACTGAATTGCCAATTCCAATATAGGCAATATTTTCATCATTAGCGAATTCAATCTGTACTGAAGAGCGAATAGATCCAATGATTTTTGTCACATTGTGTGGATCATAATTAATAAATCTAATTCGGTTGTCTTTATGTGCGCTTACGGGAGAAATTTCTGCCCATAAGAAAGACGCATGACAGTTTATTGCAACGAGGAGAGTTAAAAAAAATATTTTTATGACTCTAGTCATTGGACCACCTCTGGATCAGATCTATATGCTGATACTTGAAAGCCAAGCGGGTTAATTAAGCGATCTTCTACTGAAATGCGTGCATTAACGTAAGAAAAATTTAAGACTGAAACCCAATGGAAAATATCTTCTTTTCCATTGGAGTCTCTAATTGTTTTATAGTAACGTACTTGAACGAGATCTTTACTTAAAAAAGAGATCGATTTTATTGTGATTGTCACGGACATATTTTTATAGATATTTTGCGGACTGTCTGGATTATTTCCAGAATACCATTTGGCAAAGCGATTTTGTTCTTCTAGGGAAGATAAAAGAGAAACGATACGAAAGTTATTTTCTGTCTCTGATAATTGGAAACCTTCGCGTGCACGAATATATTTGCTGGCGAAGTAGCGCGTTATTACTTCATCGTAGTTTTGGGGTTCTTCTTTTAGAACACTGACAACATCGACAATACCTGTAGAATTATCCACACGAATAACGAAAGGCTCTACGGTTTTTAAGGGTGTTAATGCCACTACAGCTAAGGCTAAAGCGATTGTCATCAACCCAAAAAGCACAGTCAAGGCTACAGCAATTTTCATTTGTAGTCGCGTACTACACATACGGTCAATATCAAATGACCGCGCTTCTCTTATATATTCTTTAAATTCATCACTTTTCATGTGTGATCTCCGCATTTTTATAAGAGGGCATTTGATGGTTTATTGTGTCTACAGAAGATGCGGGGAGTCCAATATGAGCTTTTGGTGCCTCATTTTCTTGTGTATTTAGGATAATAGGAGTTGTGATGGGTTTGATCGCCGTATTGTGAATGATGTTATGATGATTCCAGTTCCACTTACCATGATTGAGCATACGAGCATTCTGTCCATTACAGCGTGGAAGTTTTTGGGCTCCACTTTTTAAAGAAGCACAACCAGTAAGTGTTATCAAAAGGATCAAAATGATAGTGATTTTTAGTTGCATCATTTGGACTCGCAAACATTTTGAAAAATAAAACATTGGTGTTTTTCAGTCCATGATTTTACGAAAACATGAACACTAATCTTTTGAAAAAGCTGGGAGAGCTTTGCATGGGTTGTGCATACAGTTAATATCTTGTGTGTGAAGGTATTGACTATAGCTACATTGAAGAGACGTTTGAGATTAAAATGAGCCACGTCCACCTCCTTGCATCATTTGCGCAGCTTGTGCAGCGTGTTGTGCAGCCGTAGAACCTCTCGTTGCTGCTGCTGCACTTGCTGCACTTCTACCGGCACCAAAGCTTCTTCCAACAAAACCCAAAGTATTAGAAGCCATTGAGATCATTTGTGATCCTGTTGATACTCCAGCATGATGATATGGTCCTCCACTAGAAAGTGCAGAAGCAATGGTGGGAAGTGATTGGAAGAGATCTACGCCCACTATTGAGACGACAAGAACAGGGGGGAGCAAGAAATAGATTGAAGTATATGAACTATCGAAAACATAAAGCATAATTTTGCACATCATTGTTCCAAGCATCATTACGAGAACTTGCAAAATTGTAAAATTAACTAATGTTGTAATCCATGCATCAGAATATCTGCGGGTTACATTGAACAAATATAAACTAATAAAAAGAGGTCCAAGACCTATCACCATGATTAATGTAATTTTTGCAAACATTTGAATAATAAAACCGACTGTACAAAAAAAGATAACTGCCAAAAACATTAAACCACCAATCAGTGCAACCGTAATTTTATTGAAAAATGAAGCATTATTTAGAAACTCTTGATAACGCATATTTGTAACTAATAAGAGATAATCAAAAACATCAGAGTCGACCGGACTGCTATTAAACGCATTCCCAATAGCATTGGCTAAATTACCGAAAAATATATCTTTGATATAAATATTAAATACGTCTGCATTAGTTGCCATTGTTGTCACAACAACGATTTTAATAACATTATTAAGAAGACTATGCATCGAAAGGGCGACGTGGCCAGTCATAACATTGTAACCATATAAAAAGATAAAAATAATGGCTGCAAGATTTAATGGTGCTGCAATAGCAGAAGATAAGCTACTGACTGTTGTATCTACGACATCATTGAGTGGTGTCAAAATATACGAAGAAACAGTTTCGAATGGAGTAAATTTAAAATCTGACTCCTGAGTTGTCGCATTCATCAATTTCATCAGTTTTATCTCATTCCAATTTTATTTTTAATGTTTGATAAATATGAATTTATGATCTTTTGTTGCATTTTCTCCATGCTCTTTCTGTGATTGATGATTTCCATTTAATAATAGAAAGAGCTTGAATGAGAGTATTCATTTGAAAATTAGCCAACTACATTTGAAGAGCTTCCTTTTCTTCTTTTTGACTAACTGGAGTCAATTTAATACTTGACCTTAGCTTTAGCTTGATCCAATTTGTCTTGCAGTGTTTGTTGAAGAGCTTCCTGATTTTTCTGTTCTTCTTTTTCACGTTCTTGTTCTTTTGATTGAGCATTTTCCGATTTCATAATAGAAGAAGCCTGAAGTTTTAGAGTATCTACTTGAAGATTAGCTTGAAGAATAGCCAACTCCCTTTGAAGAGCTTCTTTTTCTTCTGGTTTAAGAGTCTGTGATGAAAATTTGTTATTGATTTCTTGAATCTTTTTCTGATTTTCAACTGCTGAAGTATAAATAGATTCAGCTATTTCTGATGTGGGCCGACTACCTTCTGATAGGGATGTTCCTTGTTGTGTGACACTTTGATAATATGAATCAACTTCTGTGTTTCCCGATTGCGATATTGCATGAGAGATAAAGCATAATGATAAAAACATAATCAGATATTTTTTCATTGGGTTTGTTTCCTTTTGTAAAATATAGGTAGCCATATATCCGGATTTGCCCCATATTCACTTATAATTTGGTTGACGAGTTCAACATTTCTACTTGTTCCGCTTAAGACAGCAATTTCGTTATCCATTCCACGTAAATTAAGTTCTGCAACAATAGAACTTTGGCCTTGTTTAATGAGAAAACGACGAGATTCCCTGCTTAATTCTGATTGGATTAGCTCAAATTCACGTTCAGTGAGTTTAAAGTTTTCAACATAATCATTGTAATTGGCTTTTTGATTTGGAAAAAACAGTTGGGTAGGACATTGCTCAATGATTGTGTGAGCGATTGTTGAATTCAAAGCATCTCTAGGGCTTTGTGTGGCAAAGAGCATCATGCCATTTTGTTTACGAATCGTTTTGAGACGATCTTGAGTAAAAGCTTTAAATGAATCATCTTCAAGGGCTTTCCAGAATTCATCGATAACAATAATGATACGTCGACCATCAATAAGATCGAGAATGCGGTTAAACAAATACATCATCAAAGGGCGACGAATTTCTTCATTATCTAAGAAATCCGTCATGTCATAACCTATAAATTGAGCATCTAAATTGAGATCATCGTGATCATTATCAAAGACCCACCCTAAAGCATTACCTTTGATCCAACGTTGTAAACGTATAGCAATACCTTCTGTGGAAGTATTATCAAAAAACAGTTGAAGCGCACTGAAGGAGCGTTGTGATAGAGGAAGACTTTCTAAGGAATTAATCGCTCTAGCGATATCCTGCCGCTCTTGTTCTGTTACTGTTTGGCCATCCGCGGTAACTAATTTTAAGACCCAGTGCTGAAGAAAGAGTTTGTTTTTTTCAGTGTATTCCATCCCTTTTAATGGAGCAATACCAGTAGGTTGACCATTTTTCAGAGGCTTATATTTGCCTCCTCCAGCACGAACAAAGATCTCTGCTCCTTGATCTTTATCAAAAAAGACTATTGTTGGGTTGTGTTTTTGCAATTGTGCAAGAAGAAAATTAACAATGACTGTTTTTCCAGACCCTGATGGACCACATACAAAGGTATTACCAACATCACCAAAATGAAAATTAAAATAATAAGGAGAGCCAGCCTGTGTTTGTAATAAGGCGACGGCAGAACCCCAAACATTACCTTTGAGTTTGCCAATAGGAAAGGAATGGAAGGGGGATAATGCTGCAAAATTCCTGCTGCTAATAGCTCCAGAACGTGCTCGATAGTTAAAGTTCCCAGGAAGTTGTGCCCACCATGCTGCTTCTAACCCTAAATCTTCTCTGGCTATAACGGCCCCACCATTAGTAAGATATGAACGGGCTTTCGACAGATATTCTGTCAATTCTTGTAGACGATCAGAAAAAACAGCTAAAGAGAGATGATGTTCTCCCAAAACAAAACGATTCGATTCTAAATCATCAAGGGCCTCATCAAGGCCATCAATTTGTGAGCTGGCACGATCAGCTACATTAATCATTTGATTTTGTTTACGGCTCATAATAGCGCTTGCAACTGCTTTACTTTTAAAAACAAAGGATTGCGTTAAGATGAATTCAAAGGGCGCCGTCAATAAGCCATCTGTCATACCAGGACGTGTTTTAGAAGGATATTCTTTCCATCCAAACATACCAACAAAGCGTTCATTGCTTTCATGACGAATTTCAATAATTTCTTTGCCGAAAATAACACGATCTGAATAAATCGTTGAGGCAATAGTACCAAATGTAAGGGGTATGCGCTCACGTCTTCCTCCCACCAATTGATGAAGAAATTCACTTTGCTCAGAAAATACAATGTCATTGTATTCGTAAGTAGATAAAAGCCGTGCTCCATAACACTCCAGACCTTGTATAAGATCTTGACTTAACTCTTCAATTTTCCGAATAGCTTCAGAATCTGGTTCCGATTGCATCTTCTTTGCTTGCGTTAAGCGGTGAAAAAAAGAAGCTAACTGTTCAGTTTTATCTGCTGCAGGATTCCAGATAACCGAAAGGAATAGATCATTTCGATAAAGATCTTGCAAAATCATTTTTTGTTTGTATTGCCGATCTAAAGCTGTTGCAAAAGATGAAGAAAATTGACTCTCTGGGTAAATTTTTTCGCGTCGGCGAATGATGTGAGAATATAAAGCGACACGTTCATCTGCTATATTTTTCAAAAGCGTATTTAATTGGGTATGTAAAGAATTTAATTGGCTGATATCTGCAGTATCAAAATTGATTCCTTCGATAGAAATCACTGTCATCAAGCAACGGGAGTCTAATGCAATCACATGCTGATTGACATGACGAACATAAGGAATAAATTCCTCAGGTAGAGATTCCCGTTTCATCACTGACAGTTGTCTCACTTATTTTAGCTCCTTGTATGTACGGACAAGACGGAGAGGAGACGTAGATCCTCCACCCCATCTTGTCAGGTTTTTTTGTTTCCCTCGAGTATTGAGCCACGCGAATAAAACACGAAATTGGTTATGATCGCGTTTTGTGATTTCGCGTAAAATAAAATGCAAACCAACTCCAAGACCGATCATTGAAAAGCTGCTTGTTATGATAAAAAGAGTAGATGTTGCCATGACATTTAAGGCCATTGCTTCTACGGTAACACCTGCAAACATCGCTGGTCGTGTGCAAGCAAGAAAAAGAGTATCTTCATTCATTTATGATGAACTCCCCATTAATAACGCAACAAGAGCCGAAGCACCAAAAACAATACCAATACCAAGAACACAATATGCCGCTTTGCGTAAATCAATAACACCATACATCCAACCAATACCCACAGCGGCAACACAGATCGTTGCAATGAGCTTCGCTGTTGTCCCTGTCATCATTGTAACAATATTCCGCAAAACCGTATCAAGATTTCCCATACCGGCAGCAGCAGAATTAGCATATGCAGGGGTTAACACTGCAAACATTGATAAAAGTAGCGCAAAAGCGATATAATAAATATGCTTAGATATAATGTTTGGCATTTAATCTCCTCTTCAGAAAGAATATTGATTACAAACTGACATCATATTACTTTTACAAATTTAAAAACTTTAAAACTACAGGCCTACAACTTTAAGATTCTTTAATCGCAAGTGTTCTACCAAACTATCACAAAAATTCTTTACTAGAATTCTCCGACTGAGAGACAGAAATTAATCAAATCTATAACCAAAAAGGCTAACATGGATATTGTTATTTTATCAAAATGACAATATCAAGAGCGTAAAATAATGTTTTTCTTTGCAAAATGTGTTTAATTTGCAACAAATGCTGTTGAGACGCTTTCTTTAAGATCTAGGAAAAAAGCAGAGATGCATAAAAAATTGTAGGATATAGAAACAATAAGGATTGGGCAAATGCGATTTAAATCGATTATTCTTGTCTACATTATCTGCTCTATAGGAATATGGATAATAAGCCAAAACCATTACAAAACAGATCTAGATATTCTCGAACCATTAAAAATGCAAGAAAACCAAGATACAATGGAGATCAAGATCGAACAAAATAAGCACTATGAAACAAGTGTGCCAAAAAAATTAGAAGAAAATGACCCAGATCTCAATTGGATCAATAGCGATTCAAATAATCATGAAGGTGTGTTTAATGGTATCGCATCTGTGACTAGTGGTGTCACATTTAAATTAATAATTCCTGCTGAACAACCTCAGCATAAACCTATCGTCCGAAATATTCACTTATATGGCGTAGATACATGTGCACCCCGTCAAAAAGCAAAATTAGATAATCAAGAATGGCCATGTGGAGCTGTCACAACAGCATGGCTGGTCACAAAAACTCTAGGACATAACTTATCTTGTAAACAAGCTGTTATAGAAAAAGAAACTCACTATGCTCAGTGTTTTGTGCAAGGAGTCGATCTAGCAGAAATAGGGCTTGCAGAAGGCATGCTGATCCTATCAAAAGACAATAAATATTCAGTTCCAACAACATATTTAAGTGCTGAACAAAACGCCTATAACAATAAAATTGGCCTTTGGTCTAGCAACTTTACTGAGCCTATACAGTGGCGCAAAAAGTATGGAACCTATAACCCTTTCGATAACCACCATCAGTTCATGTCTGAATCAAAATAAAATGCAGAAATATTCCATTAAACTTCAAAATACAAAAATAAACCAAACATAATTTTTGAAAAATAGTCTAAACGCGTAATGATAATAATCTTCTCATCGCTAGTTTCAAATGATCTCCTAATAAACATGCCTTATAAAAATCTATTTGATAGAAGGATAATCCTCTAATGAGAATGCTCTAGCATTCCATCACAATCAAACAAAAATTTTCATTCTTATATTAAACAGAATAATACATATCAAATTCAACAGGATGAGGGGTTGTTTCATAGCGCAGAACTTCTTTCAGCTTTAATTCAATAAAGGAATTAATTTGGTCATCATCAAAAACATCGCCAGATTTAAGAAAATCGCGATCTTTATCAAGAAATTCAAGTGCTTCGCCTAGGCTTCTAGAAACTGTAGGAATGTCTTTGAGCTCTTTCGGTGGCAGATCATAAAGATCTTTATCCATAGCTGGACCAGGATGTATCTTATTCTTTATACCATCTAGACCAGCCATAATAAGCGCTGAAAAGGCCAAATATGGATTCGATGATGCATCCGGAAAACGAATTTCTACACGTTTTGAATGCGGTGAAGCACCAAATGGAATACGACATGCTGCAGAACGATTGCGTGCAGAATAGGCAAGAAGGACAGGGGCTTCATACCCAGGAACTAAGCGTTTATAAGAATTAGTTGATGGGTTTGTGAAAGCATTGAGTGCTTTTGCATGCTTGATAATACCACCAATAAAAAATAAACAAGTCTCTGATAGCCCAGCATATTCATTACCTGCAAATATTGGTTGTTTATCTTTCCAAATTGATATGTGGACATGCATACCTGAACCGTTATCACCTAGAATTGGTTTGGGCATAAAGGTTGCTGTTTTTCCATAACTATTGGCGATTTGATGTACGGTATATTTAAAAATTTGCATTTTATCAGCTTCACGAACCAGTGTATCAAATCGAATACCTAATTCATGCTGAGCTGCAGCTACTTCATGATGATGTTTTTCAACATGTACACCCATATCCTTTAACGCAGTAAGCATTTCAGAACGCATATCTTGGCAAGAATCAATAGGAGGGACTGGAAAATAACCACCTCCCATGCGTGGGCGATGACCAAGATTGCCCATTTCATATTCAGTATCATCATTTGACGGATTTTCACTTGAATCAAGTTTAAAACCTGTATTGTAAGGATCAATTTTATAGCGTACGTCATCAAAAATAAAAAATTCAGCTTCTGGTCCTATATAAATTGTATCACCGATCCCTAAAGATTTCATATAAGCTTCAGCTCTTTTAGCAATAGAACGTGGATCTCTATGATAGAACTCTCCTGAAACAGGATCAAGTACATCACATAATATGATCAAAGTCGATTGAGCAAAAAAAGGATCAATGTGAGCTGTTTCTGCATCTGGCATTAAGACCATATCGGATTCATTAATTGCTTTCCAACCAGCAATTGAAGAACCATCAAACATAACACCGTCGGTGAATGTATCTTCGCAAATTTCAGCAATATCCATTGTAACATGATGCAATTTGCCTTTTGGATCAGTAAAACGTAAATCAACAAAGCGTATATCATTATCTACAATTTGTTTAAGAATGTCTGAAACGGTTGTCATATTCAATTTCCTTATTGGATTGAGGTGAATAGAAAATATAAAATTTTATAGATATTTAAAGAGCATCAATGCCAGTTTCACCAGTTCGAATACGAATGACGTCATCGATAGGTAAAACAAATATTTTTCCATCTCCTATGTTTTTTGTTTGAGCTGCTTTACGGATTGCTTTAATTGCTTTCTCTAGGATTTCATCAGGAACAACCACTTCAACTTTGACTTTAGGTAAAAAATCAATAATATATTTTGCACCTCGGTAAAGCTCTGTCTGTTCTTTTTGGCAACCAAAACCTTTTGCCTCCGTTATTGTGATACCTTGTAGACCAATTTCTTGAAGCGCTTCTTTTACTGCATCAAGCTTAAAAGGTTTTATGATGGCTTCAATTTTTTTCATACTGAGATTATCTCCAATGATTTTATTTTATTAATTTATATATCATTATACTATATTTACGATTACGATAATGAGATGTATCAAAAAAGTACTTTTTCACGAAAAAATCAAAAATAAGGCGTTTTATTCTTATTAGAAATAACTATATTGCATTATAAAATGTAGCGCTATTGTTTTATAGGATAAAAAATATAAAATTTATAAAAGATAATAATGGTGTAAATTAAGGCGTTATTTTTTATTAGTGCTTTATTAGATAATTGATAATTTTGTGATTTATTTTAAAATTTTAAATTATGTAAAGGTCGACGTAGCAAGAGTTCTTTTAGAAATTTACCAGTATAAGAACAAGGGACATTAATAATGTCTTCAGGGCGGCCGACAGCAACAATCTCACCTCCATTATCTCCACCTTCTGGCCCCAGATCAATAATCCAATCAGCTGTTTTTATGACTTCAAGATTATGTTCAATGACTATAACTGTATTACCTTGCTCGACTAGTTCATGGAGTACTTCAAGAAGCTTGGAAATATCGTGAAAATGTAAACCAGTTGTTGGTTCGTCTAAGATGTAAAGTGTGCGCCCGGTTGTTTTGCGTGAAAGTTCTTTAGCGAGTTTTACACGCTGAGCTTCACCACCAGAAAGTGTTGTGGCTTGTTGCCCGATTTTAATATAACCAAGACCAGCTTTAACAAGGATGCCGAGTTTGTTGTGAATAGAAGGAATAGCTTGAAAAAAATCTTCTGCTTTTTCAACTGTCATGTCAAGTATATCAGCAATGGATTTACTTTTAAATTTCACTTCAAGTGTTTCTCTATTGTAGCGTTTTCCTTGGCATACATCGCAAGTAACATAGACATCAGGTAAGAAATGCATTTCGATTTTGATAACACCATCTCCTTGACATGCTTCACAACGTCCTCCTTTAACATTAAATGAGAAACGTCCAGCTTGATAACCGCGAGCTTTTGATTCCGGGAGTTCTGCGAACCAATCGCGAATTTGAGTGAAAATGCCAGTATAAGTTGCTGGGTTGGAGCGTGGGGTACGTCCAATAGGTGATTGGTTGATATCAATTACCTTATCAAGAAACTCTAGTCCTTCAATTTTATCGTAGCTTGCTGGGATTTGATGGCTTCCCATGATATGACGTGATGCCGCTTTGAAGAGGGTTTCAATAAGAAATGTTGATTTTCCCCCACCAGAAACACCAGTTATGCAAGTAAAAGTTCCGAGAGGAATATTTACATTGATATTTTTCAAATTATTACCTCTGGCTCCAATTACTTTAAGTGTTTTTGATTTTGATATTTTGCGTCGTTGAGTAGGAAAATTAATTGTCATTTTTCCTGAGAGATATTGACCTGTAAGTGAAGATGGATTGTTTGTAATTTTTTGTGGGGGGCCTTGAGCTATGATTTCTCCACCATGGACGCCTGCAGCAGGACCAATATCGACAATATGATCCGCGGTGAGAATAGCATCTTCGTCATGCTCAACAACAATGATTGTATTGCCAAGATTGCGTAGATGACATAGCGTCTTTAAAAGACGTTCATTATCACGTTGATGTAAGCCAATGGATGGTTCATCTAATACGTATAAAACTCCTGTGAGACCAGAGCCAATTTGCGAGGCTAGTCTAATACGCTGACTTTCTCCACCTGAAAGTGTACTTGAAGCTCTGGATAAGGTAAGATATTCGAGTCCCACACGGTTCAAAAATGTTAAGCGCTCACAGATTTCTTTTAAAATTCGTGCTGATATATTGCGCTGTTTTTCATTGAGATATTGATGAACGTTGGAAAACCAATGACTTGCTTTTAAAATGGAAAGTTCTGATATTTGCCCAATATGCATTCCATGGATTTTAATAGCAAGTGCTTCTGGTTTTAAACGGTAACCATTACAAGTTGGGCAGAGTGAAGAAGATATATAAGGTTCAATGTCTTCATGAAAATGTGTAGAATCTGTTTTTTTCCATTGTTGCTCCATGTTTGGAATAACACCTTCGAAGGTTTTTTTTGTAGTGTAAGACTGTACATCATCTTCATAGAAAAAGGAGATCTCTTTTTTTGTTCCATATAAAATAGCGTGTTGTGCTTCATTTGAGAGCGTGGACCACTTATCTGTGAGCTTAAACCCATAAACCCTTCCTAATGCTTCTAAAGTTTTATGATGATAAGATGAGGATGATTGGGACCAAGGAGCAATAGCTCCAGCTTTTAAAGTAAGATTTTCATTTGGTATGATTTTTATCGGATCGATTACTTTTTTTGTACCAAGTCCATCACAAGCAGGGCAAGCGCCAAAAGGACTGTTGAATGAAAACAAGCGTGGTTCAATTTCAGGAATTGAGAAACCAGATATAGGACAAGCAAACCTTTCTGAAAAAATGAGTCGTTTGTGGGTTTCATTTGTTGATTTATTGAAAGATCCTTTTACAGTTTCATTTTCTGTTAAAAGCTGATCTGCCATTTCAGCAATTACAAGCCCATCTGCTAATTGTAAGCAAGTTTCTATACTATCAGCTAGTCGAGCAGTAATATCATTACGCACGATAATGCGGTCTACTACTACATCTATATCATGTTTATATTTTTTATTAAGAGGAGGTATATCAGTTATTTCATAAAATTTTCCATCAACTTTTGCACGTTGAAATCCTTTTTGTAAAAGTTCTGTTAGTTCTTTTTTATATTCACCTTTTCTTCCTCTAATTAAAGGCGCCATAATAAAAATGCGAGTACCTTCTGGAAGTGTCATAATTTGGTCAACTATTTGACTCACTGTTTGGCTCTCAATAGGGAGGCCCGTAACAGGTGAATAAGGGATACCAATACGAGCAAAGAGCAGGCGCATATAATCGTAGATTTCAGTGACAGTACCAACTGTTGAACGAGGATTGCGGGTGGTTGTTTTTTGTTCAATGGAGATAGCAGGGGAAAGTCCATCTATTTGATCGACATCTGGTTTGTGCATCATTTCCAAAAACTGGCGTGCATAAGTGGAAAGGCTTTCAACATAACGACGTTGGCCTTCAGCGTAAATTGTATCAAAGGCTAAAGATGATTTCCCTGAACCGGAGAGACCCGTTATGACAATGAGTTTATCACGGGGGAGGTCAAGATTAATATTTTTTAGGTTATGTTCACGTGCGCCGCGAATAGAGATATATTTTTGATGAGACATATTAATCCTTGGCACATATTAGCAAAACTTAAATCATGAATATGAAATAAGATTATTTTTTGAAAATTACAATGTGTTCAATTGCTGCATTTAGAAAAGAATGCAGACTTTGGTAAATGAAGAAAGTTAAGGTAGTAGTTTTTTGTGTTTTATGTAAAATAAACTATACGTTGATGTTCGATTTTGTTATAATATAAATGGTTTGAAATTGTGGAGTTTATACAATGGCTGGGAGCCTTAATAAAGTTATTTTAATCGGTAATCTTGGTGCAGACCCTGAAATTCGTCGATTGAACTCTGGTGATCAGGTAGCAAATTTACGTATTGCTACTTCAGAGAGTTGGCGTGATCGCAATACGAATGAACGTAAAGAGCGGACAGAATGGCACAATATCGTTATTTTTAATGAAAATCTGATTAAAGTTGTTGAGCAATATTTAAAAAAGGGAAGTAAAATTTATATTGAAGGTCAGTTGCAGACACGTAAATGGCAAGATCAAAATGGAAATGATCGTTATACAACGGAGATTGTTTTACAAAAATACCGTGGTGAACTACAAATGCTTGATAGCCGTGGGGTAGGGAGTGGAGAGCAAATATCCAATGTGAATCAGTCAAGCAGTGGTTTTGATCAAAGAGATGATTTTGATCAGAAAAATACTCAATTAGAAGGAAATTTTTCACATCAATTGGATGATGATATTCCTTTTTGATACCTTTAGTAGTGATATTCTATTTCAGAAGTATTTGTATATTTTATCATATATGTTTATTTTACTTTTTATTGAGGAGCGTGCGCGTTATTCATTGCATATACGATTTTTAATAAAAGAAAATAACGTATTGAAAATTATCATTAAATGTTTACTTTTTGTAAAGAGCTGAATTAGCATTTTGCAATTTTTTTCGATATAAAAGATCAAAATGATTCTTTTTTGAAAGTATTGAAGTTGTGACCGATCTTACTACACAATCAGAACATGATGTCCTGACCGGTATTGAACCAGTTAGTATTATTGAAGAAATGCAACGCTCTTATCTCGATTATGCGATGAGCGTTATTGTATCGCGTGCATTACCTGATGTGCGCGATGGTCTTAAGCCTGTTCATCGGCGTATTCTTCATGCGATGAATGAAATGGGGCTTTCTTTTAATAAATCTTATCGTAAGTCAGCAGGTGTCGTTGGGGAAGTTATGGGGAAGTTTCATCCCCATGGTGATGCTTCAATTTATGATGCATTGGTGCGTATGGCACAGGATTTTTCTTTACGAAATCCATTAATTGATGGACAAGGAAATTTCGGTTCTGTGGATGGTGATCCTCCTGCTGCAATGCGTTATACAGAGTGTCGTTTAGAAAAAGTTGCAGAAGAACTTTTAGCTGATATCGATAAAGAGACGGTTGATTTTCAAGATAATTACGATGGACGTGAGCGTGAACCTATAGTTTTACCAGCACGTTTTCCTAATCTTTTAGTTAATGGATCAGGTGGGATTGCTGTAGGAATGGCAACCAATATTCCTCCACATAATCTTGGTGAAGTCATTGATGGATGTATTGCTTTAATTGACAATCCTAATATAACGCTTGATGAAATAATTGAAATTATTCCTGGTCCGGATTTTCCTACAGGTGGTATTATTCTCGGTCGTTCAGGTGTTCGTTCAGCTTATGAAACGGGACGTGGTTCAATTATTATGCGTGCTAAGGTTGATATTGAAGAAATTCGCAATAACCGACAGGCAATTATTGTAAGCGAAATTCCTTATCAGATTAATAAAGCAACGATGATTGAGAAGATAGCTGAATTAGTACGCGATAAGCGCATCGAAGGAATCTCTGATCTGCGTGATGAGTCTGATCGTGATGGATATAGGGTTGTTATTGAACTTAAGAGAGAAGCTGTTGCGGATATTGTTTTGAATCAACTATACCGCTATACGCCATTACAAACTTCTTTTGGCTGTAATATGGTCGCGCTGAATGGGGGAAAGCCTGAGCAAATGACGTTGCTTGATATGCTTCGTGCTTTTGTTTCTTTTCGTGAAGAGGTGGTCAGTCGGCGCACAAAATATCTTTTGCGTAAGGCGCGTGAGCGTGCGCATGTTTTAGTTGGCCTTGCTATTGCGGTTGCAAATATTGATGAAATTATAGCATTAATTCGCACAGCACCTGATCCTCAGACGGCGCGTGTACAGTTAATGGAGCGGCGTTGGTTGGCAGCTGATGTAGCATCTTTAATTAAGCTTATTGATGATCCTCGTCATATTATCCATGAGGATAACACATATAATTTATCTGAAGAACAAGCTAGAGCTATTCTGGAGTTACGTTTACAGAGGCTTACTGCACTTGGACGTGATGAAATTGCTGATGAGTTAAATAAAATTGGGGTAGATATTACAGATTATCTTCATATTTTGTCATCACGTTTACGGATTATGGGCATTGTGAAGAATGAACTAAGCACTCTTCGCGAGGAATTTGTGACTCCCCGGCGCACTGTCTTTGGTTTTGGTAATGCTGAGATGGACAATGAAGATCTAATTGTGCCAGAGGATATGGTGGTAACGGTTAGCCATAGTGGTTATATTAAACGTGTACCTCTCAATACATATCGTGCTCAGCGTCGTGGGGGTAAAGGGCGTTCTGGTATGTCCACAAAGGATGAGGATTTTGTAACGCGCTTATTTGTGAGTAATACACATACACCCGTTCTTTTCTTTTCATCACGAGGGATCGTTTATAAAGAAAAGGTTTGGCGTTTGCCTATTGGTACACCGCAGTCGCGTGGGCGCGCGTTGGTCAATATGCTTCCTTTACAGGAAGGAGAGCGTATAACAACAATTATGCCATTGCCAGAAGATGAAGCAAGTTGGAGTGAATTAGATGTTATGTTTGCAACAACTCGTGGAACAGTACGCCGCAATAAATTATCGGATTTTATTCAGGTAAATCGTAATGGTAAAATTGCCATGAAACTTGATGACGAAGATGAAATTTTGTCTGTAGAAACTTGTACAGAGCGTGATGATGTTGTTCTGACAACAGCCAATGGACAATGTATTCGTTTTCCAGTCATTGATGTTCGTGTTTTTGTGGGACGTAATTCGGTAGGGGTACGTGGTATCAATATGGTTGATGGTGATAAGGTTATTTCTATGACTATTTTAGAGCATGTTGAGGCAACGTCAGTGGAGCGTTCTGCTTATATTAAACGTGCAATTAATGAGCGACGTTCTGCTGGTGCGGATACGGAAGATGTTGTAATTGTTGATGAAGATGAAGATGGAGATGAAACAGAACTAACAGATGAGCGTTATGCAGAGCTTGCTGCTCGTGAACAAATGCTTTTAACAGTTAGTGAGTTTGGATATGGAAAGCGATCTTCTTCCTACGAATTTCGTATCTCAGGGCGCGGTGGAAAGGGGATTCGCGCAACTGATCCAAATAAAACTGTTGAAATTGGTAAGCTAGTAGCAGCCTTTCCAGTAGAAGCGCAAGATCAAATAATGCTGGTTTCAAATGGAGGACAACTTATTCGAGTTCCTATTGAGGGGATTCGTATAGCTGGTCGTTCTACAAAAGGAGTAACAATTTTTAATACAGCAAAGGGTGAAAAAGTTGTATCGGTTGAGCGCATTTCTGATCCTGAGGATGATGCCAATCAATTAGATGATGACAGTGAAAAACATTCTGGTATGGTTGATATTAATTAAGATAAATAACTCTAAAATCATCGGAAAAAATAGATGACAGTTGCTCTTTATGCAGGATCTTTTGATCCTATTACAAATGGTCACCTTGATATTTTGCGAAGTAGTTTAGTTTTAGCTAATAAAGTGGTGATGGCTATTGGTATACAAGCTATAAAAAAGCCATTTTTTAGTTTTGAAGAGCGTGTTGATTTAATTGCACAAGTGAGAAAAGATATATTGAATATAGGTTCTGATCGGTTACAAGTTATTTCATTTGACAATCTCCTTATTGATAAAGCGCGTGAAATTGGTGCTTCATTTCTTATTCGTGGATTGCGTGATGGTACTGATTTTGATTATGAAATGCAGATGGCGGGAATAAATGAAATGATGGCCCCTGAGTTGCAAACGATTTTTTTACCAGCAAGTATTTCTAGCCGTATGATAAGCTCTACATTGGTGCGTCAAATTGTCACTATGGGAGGAGATATTACGCCTTTTGTTCCTCCAAATGTTGCACAAGCTTTGTATTCAAAATTTAAATCTCAAAGGGAAGAATGATTGTGTTTTTTAGAATTTTTACTTTTTTAACATGTTTTTTTTACTTATTTTCATTTAGTGCTGCTGCAGATGAGCATAATATTCTTGTTTTATCTCTTAAAAATGGTGATGTAATTATTCAGTTGCGACCAGATCTTGCACCAAAACATGTTGCTCGAATTAAGAAACTAACAGAAGAAGGTGCTTATAATAATGTCGTATTTCATCGCGTTATTCCTGGTTTTATGGCTCAAACTGGTGATGTGAAATTTGGAAAAAAAGATAGTGTTGATTTTGATCTGAAAAATGTTGGTAAAGGTGGTTCAGACTATTCTAATTTACCAGCAGAGTTTTCAAAGCAACCTTTTAAACGTGGTGCTGTTGGTATGGCTCGTTCACAAGATTTAAATTCAGCAAATTCTCAATTTTTTATTTGTTTTGATGATGCTACTTTTTTAAACGGTCAATATACTGTTGTTGGAGAAGTTGTAAAAGGAATGGAAGTTGTTGATAAAATTAAAAAAGGAACTGCAGATAATAATGGGTCTGTAACAGATCCTGATGTTATTAATGCTGCTTATTTACAAATTGAGAAAAAAGTGGAAGTAGAAATAAAGGAATGACACTATGGTCGAGCCTAAAGATCCAGAAAATACTTTAATTCTTGAAACAACAAAAGGAGAAGTAGTAATTGAGCTTTTCCCTGATTTAGCTCCTGCTCATGTTACACGTATCAAAGAACTTGTGCGTGAGGGCGCCTACGATAATGTTGTTTTTCATCGTGTTATTGACGATTTCATGGCTCAAACTGGTGATGTTCAGTTTGGCAAAAAAAATGATCAGAAATTTAATTTGTCACGTATTGGTATGGGTGGTTCAGATAAACCCGACTTAAAAGCAGAGTTTTCAAATCTTCCTCATAAACGTGGGACAGTTTCTATGGCACGTAGCCAGAATCCAAATTCGGCTAATTCGCAGTTTTTTATTTGTCTCGCAGATGCTCCTTGGCTTAATCGTCAATATTCTATATGGGGACAAGTGCTTAAAGGTATGGAAAATATTGATAAAATTAAGCGCGGTGAGCCTGTTGTAGATCCAGATGCAATTATTAAAGCTACAATTGCTGCAGATGCCAAATAATAGAGATGTTATGTAACATTTTTTGCAATTTTACAGCATGAAGGCTGCATATAAATAACGTCTTTTCGTGCAGAAAGAGTTTTGAATGTTGAGATTTCAAAATAGAAAATTGTACTAGAAACTTTTTTATCTAGGTGAAAATATATTTTTCATAAAATTTTTATCATTTTCTAAAGATTTTCAATTAAAAGAGGGTTATTGGCTAGTATCATAAAATATTAGATATTTTTTATTGCACTCAATAATTTTTTTATTTTATTAATCGTTTAATAGCTGATTTTTTTGAATTTTTTTTGACTAGTTTTAGTGTTAGTGAATAAAAGAGATCCATAATTTGTAGCTGCAGTAAAGAAGCCATTGCTTTTATTTTAATAGTGATATGGGATCCTGAAATTAAAAAGATAAAAATGATGATAAAAGCATTTCACTATGAAAAAAAATCTCAAGATGGATATGCTCGCCAAGGCGAAATTATAACAGGACGAGGACGTATTCGCACACCTGCATTTATGCCAGTTGGAACGGTTGGAACCGTTAAGGCTATGTATATGGACCAATTACATGCTCTTGGTGCAGATATTATTTTAGGTAATACTTATCATTTGATGTTACGACCGGGAGCTGAGCGTGTTGCGCGTTTAGGAGGATTGCACAAATTTATTCGTTGGTCTGGGCCTATTTTAACGGATTCTGGTGGTTTTCAGGTTATGTCTCTTTCGGGGATATGTAAGATTACGGAGCAGGGTGTTATTTTTCGCTCTCATATTAATGGGGCCTATTACGATATGAGTCCAGAACGTTCTATCGAAATCCAAGGTCTTCTTGATTCTGATATTCAAATGCAGCTTGATCAGTGTATTGCATTACCGGCATCAGAGAGAGAAATAGAAGCTGCTATGGAACTTTCATTGCGTTGGGCACAGCGTTGTAAAAAAGTTTTTGGTGATCAACCAGAAAAAGCAATGTTTGGTATTGTTCAAGGCGGAGATAATATGAAATTACGTGAACGCTCTGCTCAAGCATTAAAAGAAATGGACTTGAAAGGCTATGCTATTGGAGGGCTTGCGGTTGGTGAGCCTCAGGATGTTATGACCGCTGTTCTAGATGTTACTTGTTCAATTTTACCGGAGGATAAGCCTCGTTATCTCATGGGTGTAGGGACGCCAGATGATATCTTAAAAAGTGTAGCTCGAGGGGTAGATATGTTTGATTGTGTTATGCCAACACGTGCAGGCCGTCATGGCTTAGCTTTTACTCGTTTTGGAAGAATTAATTTGCGAAATGCACGTTATGCAGAAGATCCAAATCCTCTTGATCCACAGTCGCCTTGTTCTGCTGCACGTGATTATAGTTGCGCTTATTTGCATCATTTAATCAAATCTGGTGAATCTCTTGGAGGCATGTTGTTGACTTGGAATAATCTTTTTTATTATCAGCAACTTATGCAAGGTATTCGTGATGCTATTCAAGCAGGACGTTACGCCGACTTTTGCTCCGATACAGTAGCCTTATGGATGCAAGGACGATAAGGTCCGTAAAGAAAATTGTATTAAAAAAGTATTCATATAGCTCTTTTAGGGAATATAAATGGCTACCTTAAGGTAAATATGCGCTGTGGTTATTTATTTCTCTATGATATACTCTATTGAATAAAAATTATTGCTCCGGCACGCACTACCTGATCCGGAGAGAAGCAGTTTGTTTTCTGTTTCTAATCACTATCTAAATTAACAATGTTAATTCTAAGTTAGTAAATCCTTAAAGAAGTATGAAAATTACCTTTTTAATATGCTTTTTGTTTATTTTTATAAAACATCATGAAAGTAAAACGTAAAAGTTGTATATTCTTTTTGTTTCAAGAAATTGCTTTTGATATTAAAAACGTATTATTTGCTCATTTTACAGCATATTTAATAGAATAATATTTAGTGTAAAAATAATAAGACAAAGATTTTCTAAGGATAAAATTCTTTCATGTCTTTTAGAATTGATTTTAAAACCAAGCATTTTGGCATTTTAGCTCTTGCAGTAGGAAGCTTTGCTATTGGTACTGCTGAGTTTGTTGCAATGGGTTTACAACCGGAGATGGCGCGTAGCTCACATGTTAGTATTGCTACAGCCGGACAATATATTTCTTCTTATGCTTTAGGAGTTGTGATTGGAGCACCTATTTTAGCTATCGTAACAGCTAAGCTGCCACATAAGGCTGTTTTGATAGGGTTGATGTTTTGTTATGCTTTAGCGAATATTATTAGTTCATTTTTTTCTGTCTTTAACGTATTGGTAATCTTACGATTTATCAGTGGTCTTCCACATGGCATTTATTTCGGTATTGCAACTATGGTCGCCTCTTCAATGGTAGAAAGAAATGAACGGTCAAAAGCTGTTGGTAGTGTTATGCTTGGTTTGACAATTGCAACAGTTATTGGAGCACCGAGTGCAACTTGGATTGGTCAACTTGTTGGTTGGCAGTTTGCATTTCTTCTTGTAGGTATTATTTCTTTGATGTGTTGTTTTCTTATTTGGAAATTTTTACCTTCTGTTTCTAACATTACTAAAACAAGCATTTTAAACGAATTAAGTGCATTAAAGAAAAAAGAAGTATGGTTTCTTTTGGCGATGGTTTCAATTGGTGCATCAGGATTATTTTCTGTTTTTACGTATATTAAGTCAACATTGCTTTATATTTCTAATGTTTCTCTTGAATGGGTACCATTTATTATGCCATTGATGGGATTGGGAATGGTTGTGGGTAATATTTTAGGTCCTAAATTTGCAGTTAAGATTGGTTCTTCAGCAACGATATTTTTTGCTATGCTTTGGAGTACATTCGTTTTTTTTCTTTTTTTCTTTTTATCATATACTCCGCTAACAGCAGCATTAGGATGTTTTCTTATTGGGACTTCTTTTGCATCTATGCCTTCTATACAAGCAAAAATCATCGATATTGCTACGCCTGCACAGATGTTAGCAAGCGCTTTGATGCAATCTGCTTTTAATATTGCGAATGCTATTGGAGCGGAATTTGGAGCATGTATTTTGAAATTAGGCTATAGTTATGAACACACAGCTATCCTTGGAGGTATTTTAACTTTGTGTGGATTGCTGATGTTCTGTTTTTTGTGGCACATGGAAAAATATAATCAGTATTTTCCTAAGTAAAGTTGAAAAGATTTTTAAAGTTATTTTAGCCTCTTATATATAAGCGTAGGAATCATCAAAAGAGAGCAGCATAGTAGTGACTTCGATAAAAAATAACACGGCACAGATAATAAAAAGTATTCATATAGAGAAAGATTGCTGTTAGAGCGAATCATAGAATTTGTATGTGAACGATTTAATAATTTATAGAAAAAACTCAAAGTTTTCTATTTAGAAAACTTTGAGTGTGGAATGATGCTAGTGAGTCATTTCTTTTTTTAGGTTTTCATTAATTTTATCAAGAAATCCTGTTGTGGATAGCCATTTTTTTTCGGGACCGATTAAAATAGCGAGATCTTTTGTCATGAAACCTTCTTCAACAGTATTAATACAAACTCTTTCCAATGTAGTAGCAAAGTTTTTTAATTTTTCATTATTATCAAGCTTAGCACGATGTGTTAGTCCACGTGTCCAAGCAAAAATAGAAGCAATAGAATTTGTTGATGTTTCTTTATTATTTTGGTGCTGACGGTAATGACGCGTTACTGTACCATGAGCAGCTTCTGCTTCAACAGTTTTACCATCTGGTGTCATCAGAACAGAAGTCATTAGACCAAGAGAACCAAATCCTTGAGCAACGATATCTGATTGAACATCACCATCATAATTTTTACATGCCCAAACGTAACCACCTGACCATTTAAGCGCAGAAGCCACCATGTCATCGATGAGACGATGCTCATAATATAATTTACGATTTTCAAATTCGGTTTTAAATTCTGAGTCAAATATTTCTTGAAAGATATCTTTAAAACGACCATCATAGGCTTTTAAAATAGTATTCTTGGTCGAAAGATAGACAGGGACATTGCGTTGAAGTCCGTAATGAAAGGACGCGCGGGCGAAGTCGCGAATTGATTCATCAAGATTATACATTGCCATTGCAACTCCTGCACTTGGAGCATTAAAGACATCATGTTCAATAATTTGGCCATCATCACCAACAAATTTAATACTTAATTTTCCTTTATTCGGAAATTTGAAATCTGTTGCTTTATATTGGTCGCCAAAAGCATGACGTCCGACAATAATTGGTTTTGTCCAACCTGGAACGAGACGTGGAATATTTTTGCAGATAATAGGCTCACGAAAAATAACACCTCCTAAAATATTGCGAATTGTTCCATTTGGTGATTTCCACATTTTTGTTAAATTAAATTCTTTAACACGTGCTTCATCAGGAGTAATGGTTGCACATTTCACACCGACTCCATATTTTTTGATTGCATGAGCAGAATCAATTGTTATTTGATCGCTAGTTGCTTCTCTATTTTCAATGGAAAGATCATAATATTTAAGATCAATATCGAGATAGGGATGAATGAGTTTATCTTTAATATATTTCCAGATAATACGAGTCATTTCATCACCGTTGATTTCGACAATGGGGTTTGTCACTTTAATCTTTGCCATTAGGAGTCCCTTTATTGTATTGAAATAATATTTTTCCTATAGCACTTTCAGATCCATGATGGAAATTAAAAACAGAAATCTAGAAAAAGCTTTTTGTATATATAACTCAGTTTTTATTTTAAATATTTGTTCTTTTAATTCTTCCTTTTTATTTTGAAATCTTTTTATTTGTGTTATATTAATTACAATATAGGATATTATTGGGGTGTATCATTTAAATGGGGGAAATAATGATTTCTATTAACTCGTTTCAAGTAAATCCAGGAATTGATAGCTACCAAAAACATAGCTCACATAAAGAGCAGAATTTAAGTCAGATACTTCAGGATACTATTCAGGTGCCATCTGCGCATATCAGTAATAAAAATATTATTCCTTCAGTTTTTCATGATACATTATCACGTCTTCAAGAGTTGCCCGATAATTCTAATAATAAAATTCAATTTACAGAAATCTTACCTTCTTTAATTGATAGTACTTATTCTCTTTCTTTATGGAACACTTTTGAAGTTGATGCATCACAATTTCAAGATTATGATGGCGTTCCAAATGGTCGTTTTCAGGTTTATGTTCCTTTAATAATGGACAGTAATCAATTGAAAAATCTGGTGCATTCTTTAGCAAGAGAAGGGAAATTACTTGGGGCACCACAAGCTTTATTTACAGCTTTAGAACACGATACTGCTAGAATATATAATCAATCAGATATAGAAAATCTTATTGGAAAGTCAGTCAATTGGAAACAAGGTAATGTGTTTGGTACAATGTGGGATCGCCGTATGATTGATGATCAGTTAATCCAACAGTTTCAACAGGAAGGTAAGCAAATATTTACAGGCTCTATAGGATCTCTTCGTTTTTCTATTATTTATTGAATATCACCATTAAGCTATATAGTTTTAAGAATATTGGCTTGTTTGCATTAATAAGTACAAAGATTTATTTTATTACATGATAAAAATTCACAAGATTATTTAGAGATTACATTGGCCAAATAAAAAAATGATAAAATCAATACTTCACTTTCTTATCAAGGTGAGGGGTTTTATATTGTTGGTTTTGTTTACGTTTTTTCACTATTCTTCCCCTTTTTGTGGCTTTTTATCGTTTAATTTTTATTCCAACATTTTTATAGAAATAATAATCATTCATATTGTTATTTTAAAACATATAGTTAATATTTTTTATAA
>NZ_KL407337.1:736293-765369 GCF_000706645.1 Bartonella rochalimae ATCC BAA-1498 | reverse complement strand
GTTTGAGGTGTGCATTGATCGTTTGAGGTGTGCATTGATCGTTTGAGGTGTGCATTGATCGTTTGAGGTGTGCATTGATCGTTTGAGGTGTGCATGGAAAATCTCCTAGTTCTAAAGCTTCTACATCACAGAAGTACGAAAACGGAGTGATTAGTATAGACAATAAATCGAGTACAGAGTCGATAGATATTTCTCAAAAGGAACTACGAAAGTCTGTAGAGATGTCTATCAATGTATATATGATTAATGGGCTTTACATTCTTCCTGAGGAGTTTGCCTTTATAAAGAGGTATGTGACTGCAGCTGATAGTTTTTTACGCGATGATCTCTCATCTAGTGATTTTTCACTTAAAGATTTTTTACTTAAAGATTATTTGTTATTCAGAGATCTTACACGGAAGAAATTTAATATTCCGGTGGATGAGGTTTTGCTAAATGGCTATATCTATGCTAATAGTTTAACGCTGAAAAATAAATATGAATTGCAGGGCATAGAGTTTCAAGATATATGTGCCTATGATGTATTAGAAGCAGAGTACAGGCTTAAAGAAGAACCGCTACCAGAAAAGTTTGATTCATCTTATCTAAAATATCTTCATAAATGTTTGTTTGAGAAAACGTTCGAATGGGCTGGGCATACCTGTGATATTCCATTTACATTTTTAGATGGCACAGTTACCACGGTGCCAGTCAATAATAAAATTAAAGACGGTTTAGAGAGAATCGATCAAATACTAGCCGAAAAGAATAATTTGAAAGGTTTATCACATAAAGAGTTTGTTTATGAAGCATCGATGATATTTGCTTTGTTTAGTAATTTAAGACCTTTTGCAGTTGGAAATGGATGTGCACAACGGATATTTATGGAACAAATAGCCGAAGCAGCAGGGTATAGGCTTGACTTCTCGGTTGTAACAGAACAACGCATGCGATCTGCTAATAATGCTGCGTTACCACGTGATGGCAGAGCTGTAGGCAATATCACTCCTATGTGTCATCTATTTGAAGATATCTCCAATCCAGAAAAAGTGGATGTTTTAAGAGAATTCATGAATGCCATAAGGAATGCGGGATCTTTTGATGAGTATGCAAAGGTGATAAATAGGGTTATTGTAGTGCCAAATGAAGGTTCTACCTATACGGGTATTTGTAAAGGTTATAGCCCAGATTCCATCATGCTCATGATAAATGATAAGTATGTTATATGCAAAAAAGATTATTTTGCACCAGAAACATTAACAGCATTACGGCTTGGTGACAAACTTACTTTTAGAGCTTCTGTGCCAGAAAACTTTGAGAATATTCTTATTCCAGAAGAAAAAGTAGTTCCTTTGACGGAAAAAGAAATTGTTGCAAGAATTGCAGGTAATATTTTCATTCAAAAGAGTCGACAAAAAATCAAAACTTTATCAAAATCTATCTATAAAAGCTCGAAAATATTGGATGCTGATATCAATCTTGTTAATATAGATTCAGGTTTCGGTGAACAGTATATCAGACAGAATATGAGTCTTTTTAAATATATGTCTAAATTGGCAGGTACGGAAATATTGGGTATTGACAGTCCACGGCGCAAACAAGCTAAGAAAGATTACTTTAATCTCACTCAGGAATTTGATAATTATATAAGTATTGTAGTCTCTCTTAGAGAGCACATTCTTCAAGAGCACCAAGAAAAACAAGAACGTTGTCAGCAAGCGATAAAAATGCCTAGTCAAGCAGTGCAAAATATCCTTTCTATGTCTGAAGAAGATCAGATCAAAGCTTTAAATGCCAATCCCTCACTTTGCAGAGAAATTACAGGTCTTGTGGATAAAGTCAAAGATCGTCTTACATTTTGGGAGTATCAAACCCTTGATGATAGAGATTATGAGAAGCTCGCTAAAAGTGTCGGTATATCATTCAGTAGAGCACAGAAAGTCACAGAAATTATTAAGAAAGCTCAAAAAGTATGTCAGCTAACTAGAAGCAGAGCTCATGAATCGAAAAAAATGGAGCATAATCTATTACAAATATAAGATTTACATTTTTTATTTTTTTATATTCATGGGGGCAAAGCATTTGTGTAAAGTTTGTATTTATCTCGATTGTAATAATCTGAGGTACCATAATTTTTTGTTCAGTCAGTATTGGATTTATCAAAACAAAAAATAGCTCGGAAAGAACTTTCAATTTATAATGAGCTAAAAAGGAAAATGTAAGATTCTATTTCCTTACCTTTAATTACACTATCTTTAGTATTTAAAAAATATAAACGAAATTAACATATTATTCACAAAACCTATTGGTGCACCCGAAGAGATTCGAACTCCTGACCCCCAGATTCGTAGTCTGGTGCTCTATCCAGCTGAGCTACGGGTGCACACTCAGTTCTTTTAGTTAGGATATGGAATTCTTAATTGTTTCATTAGCGAATTACAAGTGAAACTTGGCAAAAATAGAGATTTTTATCTATTAGTCCATTATATTCTATTAGTTTATTATATATTGTTGTTTAAATACTGTTGTAATTTTTTGATTGCTAGAAAGTTTCTCCATAATATTTATATCATTGTATCATAATAGAGTTCCAATATGAACGATAGTTAACTTGACGGTCTGATCTACGAAAGATAGTCAAGTATAGATGAGATACGTTTTTGTGATGAAAGTTTAAGAGACACTATCTGTAATTTGGTTTTTGATAAAACTTAAATATTACACAAAATTATTTCATATAGATGTGTGTATTCATTATAAGTCAAGGATAGAGGTGTCAAATTGTGGAAAAAGACTGTTCCATTAGTCCTTTTAGCTTTCGTTTTGATTATTTCTTATTGTAAATCAAAATACAGTTTAGAAAATTCTACTCATGCAGTAAATCAAGTAAAAAATGTGCCCCATAAAATACTAAAATCACCGACAAATATGTCGGCAGCGAAAGTTATTGTTGATTCTGTTCAGGTTAAAAATTTTAATGAAACGCTCAATTTAATTGGCAACGGAAAAGCTATTGCAGCGGTAGGATTAACTCCTTGGTCGGTAGGTGTTATTGATAAATTTTTTGTATCAGCTGGAGAAAAAGTGCAAGCTGGTGATTTGATTGCAAAACTTGATTCTAAAAAGGAAGAGATAGCCGCTGCAAGAGCTAAGGTACAACGTGATAATAGTGCTTTAACGCTTTCGCGTATTCTGAAGTTACGTGCTACTAATACAGCAACAGAGGTGCAAGAACTGACAGCACGCTTAGAGCTAGATAATGCAAATTTGGCTTTGCGCGATGCTGAATTAGCACTTGATCGGCGGACAATTCGTACACCAATTAATGGAATTGTTGGTATTTTACCTATTGATGTAGGGAATGCTATTGCTCTTAATACTGAAATAGCTCGTATTGAAAATAGAGAGCGCATTTTAATCGATATATGGGTACCTGAACGATATGTATCACGCATTAGCAAAGGAGATGAAGTAGTTGTATCTTTAACAACACAGCCGAATGAGACTTTCGTTGGTTATATTCATGCGATTGATAATATAGTTGACGTTGCAAGCCGTACATTTCGCGTTCAAGTTGAGATCGAAAATAAAAAAAATACACTTATGTCTGGTATGTCTTTTTCTGTGACATTTCGATTCGATAGCGGCGTATTTCCTGTTATTAATCCCCTGGCGGTTCAATGGGATAGTAAAGGGGCATTTGTATGGTGTGTAAGAGAAGATAAGGTAGAACGTATTCCAGTATCGATTATTAAGCATAAAACAGATCAAATGTTTGTAAAAGCGTTTTTAGAGAATGATGATCAAGTTGTTATACAAGGGGGGCAAACGCTTTATCCAGGTAAGAGTGTCATTGTTGAAGACTCAACAGGTTCCAACAGTAATTAAGTAATTATGAGTAATGAATAAGCGGGATGTATAATGAGTCAAGAGCTTCAAACAAAACAATTTGTAACAGAGCCAGAACAAGGTAGTATGATCGCATTATTTATTCGGAGGCCAGTTTTCACTTTTGTTGTGAATGCTATGATCATAATTGCAGGACTTTCTGCATGGATGAATGTTGATGTACGCGAATTGCCCGATGTTGATATTCCAGTAACGACGATTATGACAATTTTTTCTAGTGCATCAGCAGAAACAATTGATCGTGAAATTACGAAAGTTATAGAAGATGCTGTTGCTCGTGTTTCAGGAGTTAAAACGATTTCTTCAACTTCTTCTTTTGGTCGTTCTCGTGTACAAATTAATTTTAATGTTGGTGTTGATTTAAATGTTGCAGCATCTGATATTCGTGATGCTATTTCTCGCATTACTTATTCTCTACCAAAAGATGCAGATTCACCTTTAATTATTAAAGCAGATTCAAATGCTGCTTCGATGATGTATTTAGTTGTGACTTCACCAACAATGAATATTGATGATTTAACAACGATTGTAAATGATCAAATTATTGATACGCTTTCTGCTGTTGATGGTGTTGGTGATGTGCAAGTTGATAGTGCTCGCACGAAAATTTTTCAGATTGATGTCGATCAAGTGAAGCTTGCTAGCTATGGATTGACTGTGGGTGATATTTCGCGTGTTCTTGCTGATATGACAACTGATGCTCCTGTAGGATCATTGCGCAATTCTAGACAAACCTTAATTGTACGTGCGACTGCTCGCTTGACAACACCTGAAGCTTTTGAACAAGTTATCTTAAAGCCTCATGTGAAACTTGGAGATGTTGCACGTGTTACTTTATCCCCTGATGTGGAAACAGTTATTCTTCGCGTTAATGGGAAAACAGGGATTGGGATAGGGATTGTGCGTAAAGCGCAATCCAATACTCTCAATATTTCTAAAGGTGTTCGCACGGTTCTTGAACAACTTAAAGGTGTTTTGCCTCCCTCTGTGCATATGAGTATTCTTAGTGATGATGCTATTTTTATTCAAAGTGCTCTTCATGAAGTCGAGGTTGCTTTAGCTATCGCTATATTAAGTGTTATTTTAGTTATTTTTCTTTTTCTTAGAGATATTCGTGCAACACTTATTCCTATTTTGTCTATTCCAGTTGCTCTTATAGGGACAATTGCAGCGATTTATCTTGCAGGGTTTTCATTGAATATCTTGACATTTTTAGGACTTGTTTTGGCAACGGGACTTGTTGTCGATGATGCAATTGTTGTTCTTGAGAATATTGTTCGAAGGCGTAATATGGGATTAGGATCTCGATCAGCAGCAGTAGTAGGAACACAAGAAGTATTTTTTGCTGTTTTAGCAACGACATTAACTTTAGTTGCTGTTTTTGTACCTATTTCTTTTCTTCCTGGACAGGTTGGAGGACTTTTTAGAGAATTCGGTTTTGTTTTAGCTATTTCCATTTTGCTTTCTTCAGTTGTTGCTTTGACGCTTTGTCCTATGCTTGCTTCACGCTTTCTTAAACAATATGTTGAAGACAGTAAAGAAAAAGCGCATTATTTTGCTCTTTTGGATAAATTAGGTACTTTTTTTAGTAGGAACTACGCTTATAGTTTACATAAATGTTTAGAACGTCCTTGGACTGCTGTACTGGTTTCGTTTGTTTTTGCAAGCCTTTGTCTTGGAGGCTACATGAAATTACAACAGGAATTAACACCAACAGAAGATAGGGCCGTTGTTTTTTTAGTTATTAATGGGCCACAAGGGATTTCAGTGCAATATTTGAATGAGCAGGTGAAGCAGATTGAAGAGAGCTTAGAGCCTTTGCGTGATGCTGGTGAGATTGTTAATAGTTACTCTGTTGCTGGAGTTGGTGGTTCACCTAATAGTGCTTTTCTTGTTTTGTTGCTTTCATCTTGGGATCAACGTTCTCGGAGCCAGCAAGAGATTGTAGAAGATATTAATGTGAAGGTTAAAGCATTTCCGGCAGTATTCGTATTTGCAGCTCAAGGAAATTCATTAGGAGTCCGAGGAACTGGTCAAGGATTACAATTCGCAATTCTCGGAGATAATTATACAAAATTACAATCTATTGCTGGCGAGCTGATTAAGCTTTTGCAATCTGATACGCGCTTTATTCGTCCGCGGCTTACGGTAGATGCAACACAACCACAATTTTTTATTGAAATTGATCGAGAAAAAGCTTCTGATTTAGGTATTGATATTACTAATTTGAGTAATACGCTACAAGCAATGTTAGATGGAAGAAAGATCGGTTCTATTTATGTAGATGATCATTCTTACGATGTTAAACTGACATCGCGTAAGAACCCCATTACTGATCCGTCTGATCTGGAGAATGTTTTTTTTAAAACTACAGACAATAAATATGTTCCTTTATCCGTTATTGCAAATTTGCATGAAAAAGCTATTGCACCACAGTTAAAACGAGAAAAACGTATGAGTGCAGTTGTGTTGAGTACAAATCTTGCTCCAGGTGTTTCTTTGGGAAATGCGTATCAAGCTATAGAAAATATTGCTTCTCCTTTATTAGTGGAAGGAAATTATATTATTCCTTTGGGTGAAGCTGCAACACTTAGTGAGACATCTTCTAGTTTCATGAGTGTTTTTGGTATCGCCTTTGTGATTATTCTGTTGGTTTTAGCTGCGCAGTTTGAGAGTTTTATTTCAGGTTTTATTATAATAGCTACTGTACCATTAGGACTTGGTTGTGCTGTAATTGCTATGCTTTTTAGCGGTGTTAGTCTGAATATTTATAGTCAAATTGGTTTGATTTTATTGGTGGGAGTTATGGCAAAAAATGGTATTTTAATTGTTGAATTTGCAGATCAGTTACGTGAGCAAGGTAAAAGTGTGCGTGAAGCTGTAGAAGATGCGGCAAATATTCGTCTTCGCCCAGTATGTATGACAATGATTTGCGCTATCTTAGGAGGAATTCCTTTAGTTTTAGCAAAAGGTGCTGGCGCAGAAGCACGTATAGCTTTAGGATGGGTTATTGTTGGTGGTTTAGGTCTAGCAACGATTTTTACTCTTTTTATGACGCCAGTTGTTTATCTCTTACTTGGACGTTTTGTACAACCAAAAGCAGAACAAGCTCTGCGTTTAAAAGACGATCTTAGCCACATTGACTGATTTTTTTAAGAATAAAAGGTGAATAGATTTTTAAATTTTTTATTTGAAAGATATCATTTTAGTACTTTATCTTTTTTATTTTTGCGTAGCTTTATTTTGTAAGCATGCAATAAAAAGTAAGTTGAATAGTTTTCTATCTTGTTACCATTAATGTTTAAAATTCTATTATCAATGGTTAGGGAGATATAATTGATAATTCGTAATGAAAAAGCTTTTAATGAGACTTTGAAGGCACTAAAACAGCATCTTATAAAAGATAGGGTTTGTGATATCCGTCAACATTTTACAGAAGATGCACAACGTTTTACTCATTTTTCTTTAAAACTTGATGATTTTCTTTTTGATTTTTCAAAGTGCGGTGTAACATTTAATACTTTGCGACTTTTGGATAATCTTGCTGTTGCAACAAATGTATTAGACTGTTGTAAAGCAATGTTTTCTGGTGAAATTATTAATAAAACAGAACAACGTTCAGCCCTTCATGTTGCATTGCGTTTTTCTGTCGATGAAATTTTTATGTTAGATGGATGCAATATTGTTCAAGATATTCAAGCTGTTTTTTCCCGCATGGAAACATTTTCTGAAATGGTCCGCGATGGAAGTTATAAGGGAAGCAGTGGTGAGAAAATACTTGATATTGTGAATATCGGTATTGGGGGCTCTGATCTTGGGCCTGCAATGGTTACGGGTGCCTTGAAGCCATATCATAATGGTCCACGTTGTCATTTTGTTTCTAACGTTGATAGTGCACATATTTCTGACACTCTTGCTAATTTAAATCCAGAAACAACGTTATTTGTTATTGCCTCTAAAACTTTTACTACAGTTGAAACAATGCTTAATGCTCGTGTTGCACGTCAATGGATTAGTGCGCATTTAGGTGAGGAAGCGATAAAAACGCATTTCGTTGCTGTATCAAGTGCAGTCGATAAAGTGATAGAATTTGGTATAGCTCCATCAAAAATTTTTAGATTTTGGGATTGGATAGGAGGGCGTTATTCAGTTTGGTCAGCAATTGGCCTTGTTATTATGTTGGCAATAGGTGGTCAGAACTTTCGTCAATTTCTCAAAGGCGCTCAGCAAATGGATCAACATTTTAAAAGTGCGTCTTTACATCAAAATATTCCTATTCGGTTTGCCCTTTTAGGATTCTGGCATCGCGTGATTTGTGGTTATACATCACGTGTTGTTGTTCCTTATGCGCAGCGTTTGGAGCGTTTGCCAGCTTATTTACAACAGCTTGATATGGAATCAAATGGCAAGCAAGTTTTTTTAGATGGTAAGCCAATGAATTTTCCAAGTGGGCCGATTGTTTGGGGGGCTTCAGGGACAAATGGACAACATGCTTTTTTTCAGTTCTTACATCAAGGAACAGATATCGTTCCTGTAGAATTTATTTTATTTGCAAAAGGGCATGAGCCAAATTTACGTCATATGCATGATATGCTGGTGGCTAATTGTTTGGCACAGTCAGCAGCTTTGATGAAGGGTCGCGATATTAAAGAGCGACAACATATTATTCATAGAGCTGATAATACTGATGTGGATAATTTAGCTCTTCATAAAAGTTGTAAAGGAAATCGACCTAGTATTATTTTGCTTCAAGATTTATTGACGCCTTTTACTCTTGGTCGTTTAATTGCACTTTATGAGCACCGTATTTTTGTTGAAGGCATTTTAATGAATATTAATTCATTTGATCAATGGGGTGTTGAATTTGGCAAAGAGCTAGCAAATGAACTATTGCCAATGATTGGTGGAGAAGGTGAAAATAATGATCACGATAGCTCAACATTAGGATTATTAGCGCATATTCAAAACAGGCGTATTAAATAAAACGTCTGAATTTGAGTATGTGCATGTGTAATAGAAAAGTCTTTAATAGATTAATTATCGAATGTATAGAAATATCACTTAAAACTATAAACATTACACAACTCTTATAACGTAGCACTTATAATATTAATTTAAAACTCTCAAATACAGAAAAAATATACAAAAATTAACACTAATTTTTATGTAAATGATCAAACGTTAAAAATGACATCACTACCTCATCAGAGATTTATATTCAATAATCCTTTTTTTGTGTGCTGATACAGATATAGCTTTACCCCCTGTTACGACTGTATGTCTTCCAAATCTCTCAAAAATGGTTTCATGTTTTTTGTTAACGATTTCTTCTTTAGATCCAGGATTTCTTTTCACATATTGCTCAAGACGTCTGAAACTTTGCACGTGTTTATAAAAGTCGATTGGAAGATATGTATCCAACAAACCAGGAGATAAATGCACTTCTCTATCCCACCGATCACCTTTAATATTATCTCTATGTAATTTTTCTAATTTGTCAGATCGAAGATAAAGTTTTTTAGCGAGAGATAAACTAAAAATTCCACATTCAGATATACTTCGCTGAATATCCATTTCCGCCATAGAAAAATAACAGTGAGGTAATCGAGATTCTATGATTGATTGCATTTTTGCTCCTAGAATTGCTGGTATTGGAAGATCGAATCTCGCAGGTTCAAATAATATCAAAGATATCTTGTTATCGATAGTTTGGTGATCAACTGTTGCAAAATGAATGTTATTATCCTTTCCTCCTACGTTAATTATATATCTAGAAGACTTAATTCCATTCTTAATTGTTTTTTTGATTGATGCGACGAAATCTATAGGTTCTTTAATCAATATAAGATTCATTTCTGGGTATTTATTATTCGCCTGCCTTATCAAGGCATGCATCATTTTAAAATCTCTTTCTGCATAATTAACGTTAGGCCAATAAAGATTAACAATGCCACGTTCTAAATCTGTAATAACGTTTGTTAGCGATTCACTACTTAAATCAACATCATCTTCGGTATTAGATAAACCAACAGCACTTTTTATCGCACTCAATAATTTCCGCATTAAATCATTTCACATTATAAAAATTTTTAATAATCTTAAATGATATAACATGATTATGATTACATTATGTCATAGATTAATTTTCTCTCTTTCTGAAAAAAGAAGGTAAAATTAATATTTTAAATCTAAAAAGATTTTATGATAAGTTTTGAAGAAATTTATTTCTCCATGTTAATTAGTTAACATGATTAGCAATTTTTAAAAACAGTGTTACAATCTCATCGCCAATGGAGCTATCATAACGAATTCTACTATGGACATCTTAAGCCAAAAATTCAATCTCTGTAGTTCTGAAAAATGAAAAAGCCAATGCAAATGTCATAGGAAGCTTTAAGTGTTTTATGTGGATTGTTGAAAGAAGTATGTTCAAAATAATATTTATAGGATTTATTATTTCTAGTTGCGTAGCTTGAATAATTAACAAAAGCGTAAATTTATCCTTACTTTTTATTACTAATGCTGGTATTACTTGGGATTTATGGATTTATGAAGTTGATATGTTTAGGTTTTATAGGAAGCTTGATACTTGGATCATTGTTAAGTTCGGAATCTAGATTTGGATAGACAGCTTTAACAAATGGAAAGAGCTTTTTCTATCCAGATGTTATTTATCTTAATTGTTTGTTTTTGTATTCTATCCAAAGTGAAATACTCGCATGGATAGTAGTAGCCGGTAAGAGAGCTTATAGATAAGCACTTAAATATCGTTAGCATTCTTCGCTACCTCTATTTCGAAATAATTATAATTAAATGGCTTTGTAAAAATAATTGGATACTAAATGTTTTATTGTTTAAAAAAAATTATTAGGTTAGATGATGGTGTTTAATACATTAACATTCTCCGTATGATTACTGTAACCACACTCTATACACTAAAATTTGGGGGACTTAATAATTTTTTAGCAGTATGATTATAACTAAAAGAGTGTTGTGCTTTTGAAGCAGAATGAATACGAAAGTGGGGATACTCATTTTACGAATTACAAGTATATTTTTTATGAATTATAGAAAAGTAGTAGTAGCCGATTGTAAAAATGAAGACTTATATTCTAATAGAATATTCAAAAAATCTCATCTTTCGGAAGAATTATACAGCAACAAACTGTTATTACTTTACTCAATTTATTAGCACCAGTTAAGGTGCCGTACTTAATATTATTAATCGATTTATCGACCATCAGAAAGCCTCTGATTAATAAAAATTTAAACACACCACCTAAATCACATAGAATGATATTTACGGCATAGCAAATACCTTAATCAGAGATTTATATTTATCTTACTAGAGCTTTATATTTCTGAATTCTTTTTTTCTGTGATGAACAAGATACAACTTTATCCTCTAATAAAACTGAATGTCTATCTAATCTGTGATGCAGAATTTCATCCTTATTGTTAATTTTTTTAATAAAATACTCCCGATTTGTGTTTACATATTTAGCGATACGTTTTCCTGTTTGTGCATGTTTATAAAAAGTTCCTGGAAGATACTCATCTACTTTATGATAAGGTAAAGGAACTCCTCGTTTACATAAAATACCACTAATATTATCTTGGTGCATTACTTTTAATTTATCAGCTTCGAGATGAAGTTTTTTGGCAAAAAGCAAACTTATAATTCCGCTTTCAGAGGAGTCTGCTTGAAGATTCATTTCCGCCATAGAAAAATAACAATAAGGTAATTGGGCTGCTTCAATGGCTGATTTCACTGTTACTCCCAGTATTTCTGCATTCATATGCGCGAATTTTGTAGTTTCAAACAATATTAAGGATGTTCTATTAGCAATGGTTTGCTGATCAATTATCGCAAAATGAGGGTCATTACCTTCTAGACACATTAGAAATCTAGAAGATGGAATCCCCTGATTGACTACTTTTTGTATTGATTTCACAAGTTTCTCAGGACTTGTAATGAATTGAAGATTGATCTCTGGACATTTATCATTTTCTTGCTTGACCAACCTAGGCATCATTGTTAAGTCCATATGTGCATAGTTGGCATCGACGAAACTACTATTAGTAATGTCATTTTCTAAATCTGAAATAACACTTTTTAATGCTTTCTTATTGAATAAGATACTTGGTTTTCTGTTGCTTGAATAAGATACTTGGTTTTCTGTTGCTTCATTAGCCTTCGAAGTTTCTAAATGCGTTATGAGCTCTTCCAGTGTTGTACTACTATTTAATGGACTACTGGTTTGAATTGGACCGCTTGCAAAGAGTTCTTGGTTTAGACCGCTGGCTTGGTCTTGTCCGCTGGCTTGGTTTGTAGCCTCCAAAGCTTCTAAACGGGTTATAAGACTTTCTAATGTTGTACCACTATTTAATGGGCTACTGGTTTGAATTGGACCGCTTGCAAAGAGCTCTTGGTTTAGAACGCTGGCTTGGTCTTGATCGTTGGCTTGGATTGTAGTCTCCAAAATCTCTAAATGCGTTATAAGATCTTCTAATGTTGTACTACTGTTTAAGGGACTACTAGTTTGAATTGGACCGCTGGCAAAGAAGGCTTGGTTCAGATCGCTAGCTTGATCTTGACTACTAGCTTGGTCTGTTAAATCTTTTGATTTAGGCATAATTAATCTCCATTTTAATAATTAATATAAGATAACAGTTTTTTGGGGCTAAAAGATGTTTATATTGGCTTCTTCTGGGCGCCGAAGAGTGAAATTAAGTGTAGTCTTTTGGGTGTACTTCAATATCTTGCTTGCCTTAATGTTATTCTATGTGGAGCCATGTCGTTTTCAAAAGCAATAAACGGCTTAGTTATGAAATTGGCCGTAGTGAATCGCGTGTGAGTTTTTTGCTTTCACGTCTTTATGATTTTGGTTTTATAGTTATGCGGGACTCTAGTAACTTTAAACGGTATTCTTTACGTAATCATAAGACGACTGATTTCATAACAGCTTGTGGTATTGATTTACGTATTCTTGTTGCTCGATATCATGAACTTAAGGAAAAAGTAGACCAAGCACTAGAAACTCAAAAAAACATGAAGAAGCTTTGCATTGTTTTCGCGGATTAGTGCGGCAAATTAAATCCTCTTACGCCTCAATTGAAGCTACACCATTTGCATCATTGCTCTTTTCTCGAATGCAAAAAATAGTTCAAATTATTGGTTGACCAGCTAAAGCTTCCTTTCATAAATTACAGAAAGCAATTCGTCTTTTTGAGTGGATTTTGAAAAGTTTTTTTCACCAAAAAACACAAAAAACAAGATACAGGCATCTTGCTAGCAAGATACACATAGAATCTACAACCCTTAACTATATTTGTAAGAGTAACAACAAAAAGGAGTGTTCAGAAAAATCTGAACACACTCAAATAACTGACGTGACCTTCGGTCACGATAAAATGGCTTATGAAAAAAAAGAGAAAGGCAAAAACGAAACTGTACTTCCTCCAAACAACAGCACATTGCCTCAAATTAAGCCATATATGTGGATCAGAGCTCTCCCTCATACCGCCATGTATCTCGACAATCGCCTTACTTCCGTAAGAGACTTAATTGGTTCCGTGGGATTCTTAGCCAAAATAATGGGAATTTCCCCTAGTGCCGTCGAAGAAGCTAAAAACACTATGGGATTAGAAAAAACCGCTTTTGCTATGGGAATTATTCTCGAAAAACAGCACAGACAGCTTGTAATTTCACCTGGAGGATATCTCCGTGGAATTATGGCTAAAGAAAAACGTGATGAATTACATCTAGAACGCTCTTTCTATGCTTTGTTAAAGGAAAATGATACGGAAAAACTCAACGAGAAATGTATAGAAAAAAGAATAAAAAAACACCAAAAAATGAAGAATTTCACGCGTTCAAATCAGAGTTGAACAAAGTCCTAAAAACTTTTAAAATGCCTGAAGCAAAAGAGGTATAGGATATAATCCGTTTGCTTTTTAAAAAACAACTGAACTAAGGATATTACAGAAAGGAATTTTCTATGCAAAAGAAATTACCTAAGAGTTATATGACTGATGCTGAACGCGAAGAATTGCGAGTAGGTGGATTTGATCAGAACTCTATCTATACTGCTGAATCAGAAGCAGCTGCTAAAGCAGATGACAGGCAAGCAGTATGGGAATGGTTAGCAATGGTTGAATTACCTGCTTATTCACTTTTGTTTCTTAAAAGTCAGCGTGGAGCACAATTCATTCGTGATATGGGCTTTATTACCAAAAATGCTGATGAAGAATATGGTCCAGAATGGTTAGATAAAGGTGTTGTGATAGGAGGTCATCATTTCTGAGAAAATAAAACGGATTCTAGCACAAGAAGATGTAAGTATACAGATTTGTAATGCCACCTTGGCGATCAAGAAATTACAAGATGTGCGAAGTGATTTATGTAATTATATGTATGATATCAGTAAAAGTGGGGATTTATCGTTACTTCTTGAAGAAGAGCGTTGTTTAGTAGAGAATGATTTTCTTCGATATGCTAATAGCAAAGCTATGGTTGGTAGTCTTAAAACAGCATTAACTGAAATTGGTGTTATTAAGAAGCATTGTGGAGCTTGTTAGTGATCCTATGCAATATAAGGCGATAAATGAGGCTTATAGTTTACCAAAAAATCGTAAAGGTGGTTTACCTTATGATGAGGCACGCCAAGCTATGGCGTCGCATTATACACGATTAGGAAATCTCGATAAATCTCGTTTAACAGACATTGAAAAATCGATTATTGATGTACGAAGAGATAATATGAAAGTGATGCGCAAACTTTACGAAAAAATGCAAGCCAAAGCTATTGGTATAGATCTTTCACACGATAAAGGTCATTCACTTTAAGAAGCCAAAAAGAACAGATACGATGTTTTCGTTAGCACTATCAACTATAGAGAGTAACATAGAAAAGATAAAGTTTAAGGTAAATAATAGTGAATTAAAATAGCAAAAAAACATAAAATGTTTGCAAATAAACTAGCACCAATAAATATTGTATAAAGCTTTATTTCTTTTGTAAAACTTTTAAGATTTTTATTTATATTCAATTCACTGTTGGATATTTTAAATAATTTTTTTTTCATATGATTGTATTTGGTTAGAAATAGAATTTAGATTTTTATTTATTTCTTTTTTTATGTATGTAGCCGCTTCAGTTATTAATTTTCCTGCCGTTTTTTTTCCTCTTCTATCATAGCATTACGAGCTGTTAGAATATGATTTATCATCATATTTTGTTGCTCATGAAGTGTTTTTAAAGCTGCTTTTAAAACTGTGTCGGATAAAAGGACGGTCATAAGAATTGGATCATTTGGAGGGATCAATTGATTAAATTCTTTAGCTACTTTTTGCCGAATGGCATCAATATCAATTGACATTTTAAATTCCTGGAATAATAGCTATTTGTTCAAATAGCATGTTTTTAACACGCGCTAAACGGCTTTTAGTCATGATGCTGAATTCGTTTGAATCAGTGATTTCATTAAAAGTTAATTTTTTATCGAGCATTGTTTTGATATCTTCACCAAAAGTACTAGATGTTTGCTGTGGAATTGTAATGACCGCAGAGATTCTATCTTTCGTTTCTTGAAATATTTTCATTTCTTCAAAACTTTTTCCATTTGCGACAATAGGACCAAAAAATTCATTTTTCCAAACAACAATATTTGCTATGGGGGGAATTTGTGTACAGATAGAAAATAACCCAGTGAGGGTATCTCCCAATGCTTGGCCACCTGTAATAATTGTATGAATGATTACATTTTTTTAGCAGTAGCCAACATATCAAAAGCTTCATTTTCTTTCAAATAATAGGCTAAAGGTAAAAATGTTGTAGCTCCATTATCGATAACATATTGGCATTTAGAATTAAGTAGTTCTTCCATAAGAGTATCAAAATTACGTGGAATTACTACACTTTGGTCAAGAAGTTTTAGATGCGTTACATTAAAGTTTTTGTAGCTTGCAAAAGTTTGGTTGACTGGATCTGTGTCAATCCCTTTAACTTCTACTTTTCTTTCTAAGAGATACTGCATCAGAAGACTGTCCACAAAGGATTTCCCTACACCGCCTTTTCCTTGTAAGGTCATATGAATGTTACTCATATCATGTCCTCTAGTTTTTTGTTTGTGTTGTGTTCAAATACATGCGGCATTGATTTTTTTTAATAGGATCAACAGAAATAGGGAGAGAGGTTTGGGTTATTATTGCTGCAGGTTTAGTTTTAAAATATTTTCGAACATACGACGCTAAAGCATCATAAGATATATTTAAAGTTGGATTTTTTCTTAAAATTTCTTTTAATGAATACCCTTTTTCAATAAGGCTTAGGATTAAAGCTTTGTTGGCTAAAAAAACCACACGCATTTTCCCCCACTCTTTTTTTGTTTCATTTATTTTCCAAATTTTTCTAAAACTTATAAAAACTTCCCAAAGCTTACCAAATTTTTCCAAAAAATAAATATTAATATTGGTTTTTATAAAGATTTTTAAAATTTTAATTTTAAAAGTATGACAAGATGTGTAATGTAGCGCTACGCTAAAACATTACATTACTTATTCGCATAAATTCTCAACGTATCTTGCTCTACGAGGTATTATTGCTACCGCAATTTAAAAGAGGGGGAAAATGGCAAGGCCACGGAAATTTAGGTTAAGTGTTTGGTGCACTTCCAGTGAGAAGGAAACTATAGAAGCTTATGCAAAGCAGACAGGTTTATCCATTTCTACTTATTTACGCACTACTGGGCAGATTGAGCCAATAAAAACTGATATTGATTATGAAGCTGTTAAAGACCTTACTAAATTACAAGGTGATTTGGGTCGAGTAGCTGGTTTATTGAAATTATGGTTAGTTACCAATAACGGAAAAGGTGGGGTTCCAAGCGATATAAACCAAATGATGGGTGATTTTCGTCAACTTCAAAAACAAATCTTTGAAAAAATATCTTCTTTATGGTTGCTAAACGTATTGAAAGAGAAAAAGCTACATCAAATATGGCGCGTTTAGCTCGTTATATTATGGATATCAGGGGAGGTGTTTTGCCAAGGGATTGGAAACTTATATGTGATTATATTCTTGATAAAGATGTGCAACATAGTAGGAAAGTAGCGGCGATAAGAGTTACAAATTGCTATACAGATGACCCTGTTATGGCCACTGAATTTATTTTAAAAACTCAAAACCAAAATAAAAGATCAAAAGCAGATAAAACATATCATTTGGTTCTATCTTTTCCTATAGGGGAAAGATCAGAAAGAGAAATACTTTATGAAATTGAAGACAAGTTTTGTCTCGCTTTAGGTTATAATAAGCATCAGCGAATTTCAGCAGTCCATCAAGATACAGATAATTTACATGTTCATATTGCTATTAATAAAATCAATCCTGAAAACTTTCGTAATCATGAGCCTTTTTTTGATAAACGTACATTGATGAAAATGTGTCGTCAAATAGAACAGGAATATGGGTTGATTAATACTCCTCACGGCTTTGATGATGAGGCAAAACAATATTCCAAAGATAAAAAGGGTGATAATATAAAACGGTCAAAAATAAAGAATTTTGAAGATAAAACAGGGATGCAATCTCTCGCAACTTATGTCGGAAACATTATTAAAGAATTTCATTATTCGGACTGGCCAGAACTTCATAAAAATTTTGCAAAACATGGTCTCGTTATAAAAAAAAGAGGTAATGGATTAGTTATAGGAGCAACCAATCTTGATTTATGGGTTAAGGCAAGTAGCTGTAATAGGGCTCTTTCTTTATCTACTCTTGAGAAAAATTAGGCTCTTATCAGAGTATGACGCTAAATATGCAAAAACAATATATACCCTTTTCTAATGGGAAAAATAATCAAACTAAAGCTCTTTTATATTCTAGGTATGAAAAACAAAAAAAGTCCAGCGATTTAAAAAGGCAAAAGCGATATAAAGCGTTATATGCGCAAAAAGTTTTTTTCTATCATCAACTTTCTGTTTGGTACAAACAGCAATCTTTTTCACTGAGATTAACTCCTAAAAATTTTCGTACTGTGATACGCAATGCATTAAAACTACAGAAAAAACTTCGTCAAAAAGAGTTAAGAGAAAGACAGGCAGTAATTAAGAGAAGGCTGATGGAAACTAGATTTCCAACTTGGCGTGATTGGCTTTATCAGCAAGCAAACTCTGGAGATAAAGATGCAGTAGATGTGCTTCGCTCAATGAATGAGCGTTGTGCTTCTTTATCAAATAATTTGCTGACGGCAAAAACTGCTCAAAAGACGGGGAATTTTTTATATAAAAACTTAACTTCTCATTTTATTAAAAACGGAAATATTGTGTACAAAAGTGTTGATGGTGGTGTTGTCGTTGACGCTGGAGAGAAGATTTATGCGCAAAAATTTACCACAGGATCTGCTTATATAGCATTAAATATTGCCGTTGAAAAATTCAAAGATCAACCTCTTGTGCTCAACAGGACCGAAAAATTTAAAACAGAAATTGCTCAATTGGCAGGTATTCATGGTATAAATGCTGTATTTTTTGATCCCTACCTTAATACACTTAAAGAAAAGGGAGAAAAGTCTCGTGAAAACAATATTAATAATCCTATTGAAATATGGCTTAATAAGCGTAATCAATATGCTAAAAATCTTCTACATGTTATGTGGGATGGAGAAGAAGATATTTTAAAATATGTTGGACGCAGGAGGATTGAAGAAAGAAACGTTCTCCTTTTTGAGTCTATTAATGGTAAGAAAGTAATTTTTATAAAAGAAGCCCAAAAAAGAGCTTTTATACAAGCTCAATATTGGAAGATAGGTGAAAAAATTAAAGTTACAAAAGATGGTTATCAAAAATTCTCAAACGAAGAAATAGAGATCTAAATATGTTTTTTATAAGTAAATCTGTTGCTTTATTAAATTTTCAGTGAGTAAAAAATCTTGTCATCTTCCCATTCAAATAAAAATGATTCATAATAAAAATTATATTACGTTGTTAGGGGGCATACGTGAAGAAAACAAAAAATCATGAAAAAGAAAAGTCATTAAATCCTTATATTTTAGCACGTAGGGAGTGGATGGAACGATATGGCGACTATATTCAAGCTGCCAATAATTGGCGTCTTGCAACCTTTGGAATGATTATTGTGACAGGTATGTCGGTAGGAGCTTTCATTTGGAAAGCAAAAGAACAAACTGTTGTTCCTTATATTATACAAACCAATTCAGTTGGTGAAGTAGCGCATTTTGCAAAAGCAAATATTGCATCAAAACCCAATGCAACGCACATACGAGCAGCGTTGAGAAATTGGTTAATTGGCGCACGCACTGTCTATGTAGATATGAGAGCGGAACAAGATCTTATTCAACAAACATATTCAATGACTTTGCCACAATCACCGGCTTATCGAATGTTGGTTGAATATCATCAACAAAATGATCCTTATTCTCGCTCTGCTAATGAAACAGTTGAAGTTCAGGTGAATGCAGTTATTGCTATTTCTGATGATACTTGGCAAATCGAGTGGACTGAAACGACAAGAGCGAGAACTGGTGCTGTTAATGAAACAAAAAACTGGCAAGCTACAGCTACAGTTATTTTAGCAACCCCTAAAACTGAGCAACAGATAATGGCTAATCCAATTGGATTATTTGTTAAACAATTTGCTTGGACGCAGAGACTCTAGAAAAAATGTAAAATAAATAGCAATAAAACTATGTAGCGGGGATTTTATGTTTAAAAAATGTATTATAATCACAATAATTGCATTCGTAACATCGACAGCAATGGCAAGTGATTTATCATCTAATATTAGTATTATTTCACCACAAAAAATCCCTCTAGGACTTAAACTTGCTAATCAATGGAAAAATAATCCAACAAAGCCTATTCGTTCTAGTGATGGGAGTGTTAAATACTTATATGGAGCTATACTTCCTACGCTTGTTTGCACGCCTTTAGAAATATGTACTATTCAGTTGCAAGTTGGCGAAACCATCAATAGCCTTCACGCAGGGGATACAGCTCGATGGAAAATTAGTCCCAGCATAAGTGGAACAGGAGCAACAGAAACAACTTATGTTGTTGTAAAGCCCACAGATGCTGGTTTGACGACAAATCTTTTTATCACAACAGATAAGCGGACTTACATGATTAAGCTTGCCAGCACTCAAAATTCATCAATTCCTGTCCTCTCTTTTGCTTATCCAGATGATACAGATCAAGATTGGGCTGCTTATAAGGCTGCAACAGATAAACATCGTACTACATTGCCAACAGGGCAAAACATGGCTGCGCTTGATTTCAACTTTCGTATTACTATAAGTGATCCAAAAATTAAATGGTATCCAAAACGAGTTTATACAGACGGTTTCAAAACCTATATTGAATTGCCTGGTGATGGAATTAGAGGTGAAGCACCTGCTTTAATTGCCATTGGCGATGATGGTCGTCTTTTTAGAAAACCAAGTGAAAAACTAATAAACTACCGCATTATTGGCAATCGATATGTTGTTGATACGGTTATTACCAAAGTTGCTCTTATTTCCGGTGTAGGAAATCAACAACAAAGAGTAACAATTACAAAGGGGGTTTAAATGTCTAAGTATTTCTTATTGCTCTCCTTTGTATTTGTAACTGGTTGTTCTACGATCGGTATTCATAGCAAACAAACGCCGTTAGTGAATTATATTGATCAAAATATTACGGAAAAAGATATTCAATTTATTGCTCATGATCTTGTTGGTTATCTCAAAGATCCCTTACCGCCAGCATCAACAACATTTATTATAAAGTTAAATAACACACAGGATCCATTTACCCCTCTGCTTATCAGTATTTTACAGCAAAATGGTTACGGTGTCATTTATAATGATCAATTAGAAAAATCCAAAAACACCGGTATAACTTTATCTTATAAAGTGATGCCAATGGATGACGGTATAATATTAGTTGCTCGATATGGTTTAACAGAAGTAACACGTTATTATGTTCATTCAGTAACTGGGGATATTGTATCATCATCAGCCTTTTTAACACGTGTAAATGACGGAGGGCAATGATGAAAGAAAAGATAGACTTTTCTTCTGAGAACTCTCCCAATTTTTTTTACTTCAAAATCGGATGGACGACAAATTCGCCGTCTTAACAATATGCCATGGATAGGTGCTATAGGAGCTATTGTCTTTGCACTTATTGGTATTACTTATACTTTTATATTGCGTCAAAAGACAAACGCCATCATTGTGGAGGATAAAAAACTCCTATTGGTAGATGCAACCCCTTTACCTGTTCGTCCACAAAGCAATGATTATGTTCAGGCAAAATTACCAGAGCGTTCATTATTAGAGCCTACAGAAACATCAAAATTAGTTGACCATTCCTCAGAACAGAAAATATCCGATAAAGTTACTAATGAAACAGAAGAAGCACAAAAAAGATTTTTAATACATCTTACAGAACGGCGTTTAACTAAAATGGAAGCTGCTTTAGACGCTGATTCTGCGATTTCCTTTACACTGAACACAAAACCAACACTTGCTTTTAAAACTCAAAATAATAATTCTCAAACAAAAAATCCTGAAAGTTTATTTAATAGATATGGAGTAGAGAAAAACTCACTATCATATCAAGGAAACGGTATAGTTGATCCTAATATGCAAGAGCAAAAAATTGCTTTTTTATCACGGTCTTCTGATGCTGATGTTTATCTAAAAAATACACACCAAGAAGCTATTAAAGCAAATCTGGAAATTAAAGCAGGAACAATTATTCCTAGTGTTATGATTAGTGGTGTGAATAGTGATCTTCCTGGACAAATTATAGCACAAGTAAAAGAAAGCGTTTATGACTCCGCTACTGGACAAAATGTTTTAATACCTATTGGATCAAGACTTGTTGGCACCTATGATAGTTGTGTCGCAACGGGTCAAAAACGTGCACTCATTGTCTGGTCTCGAGTTATTTATCCTGATGGTTCTTCTTTGTCTCTTGGAAATATGCCTGGAGTTGATCAGTCTGGTTATGCGGGATTCAGGACAAAGTAGATAACCATTATCTAAAAGTTTTTGGAAATGCTCTCTTACTTTCTGTTATTTCTGGTGCTTCGCAATTATCACAAAATTCAAGTAAGACAAGTCATGTTAATAGTAATACTGAAACGGTCAAGGAAATGTTAGCTGCTGAACTTGGAAGACAATGGGGTGAGGTTGGTATGGAAATGACGAGAAAAAACCTCAATATTCAGCCAACAATCACTATCCGTCCTGGTTATAATTTTAATGTTATGGTCACAAAGGATATTATTTTACCTGCATGGCAAGGCCATCCAATGGCAATTCTTCCTCTAAAATAAAGAATAAATATTTATTATATAGAGGTTTACAAGAATTTCCGTTTTTTAGCGTGAGAAGGAAGTGAAGACGACAAAGTCTTTTAAAAATACGTTTTGTGGCTTCAGATGCATTTTCAATGATTGAAAGTAATAAATGAGAAGGAGCATCTATAAAATATTGTTTGCCTATTTTAAAAAAGTAATTGAATTTTACATTCTTTGTGCATACTTAATAAGTATATTTATAGTAAGAGGATTTTTCTATGACTTCACTAACGGTTACGGCAAAAGGACAAATTACGCTAAAGCGAGAGCTACTACAGCACCTTGGTATTAAACCAGGTGAGCGGATTAACTTTGACAAATTGCCAGGTGGTGAACTTCGTATAAAGGCAGCACAACCCACAATTACGATTGATAGCTTTATCGGACGGTTTGCTGGAAAAGTAAAAAAGACACTGACTATTGAAGAGATGAACGAAATTACTGCTTCTAGTTGGGCAGGAAAAAAATGAAGATTGCTGTAGATACAAATGTTTTAGCTCGTGCAGTTTTACAAGATGATAAAAAACAGGGTGAAGTGGCAAGCAAGATTTTAAGAGAAGCTTCTTTAATAGCTATTTCCTTACCTTGTTTATGCGAACTTGTTTGGATACTTCGTCGAGGTGCAAAATTATCAAAAGAAGATGTCGCTGGGATGCTACGTGATTTGCTAGCAACGAGTAATATAGTAATGAATCGACCAGCTGTTGAAGCGGGGATTGCTATTCTTGAAGCTGGTGGGGATTTTGCTGATGGGATCATATCCTATGAGGGTAATAGGCTTGGTGGTGAAACCTTTGTTTCATTTGATAAATTAGCGATTGACTTATTAATACAAAACGGAAAATCTGCAAAGCTCCTTTAGTAATTGAAACTATAGCTTATTTAAGTTCTGCGAAAGAAGAGGCTACTATATAAATATAGATGGAGCAAGGAAGGTTAGGCTTCCAAAAAGTCCTCATTATCATTAATTAAACAATAAATATTTATTATTTACGTACAAAATATATAGTAAATATTTAAAAAGTATTTAAATATTATCATTTGTGTCATAAAAGTTTGTTTTTTAGGTTAGGATGGATGTTCATTATACATCAACGGCAGATTTCTACAAAGAAGCTATCAGTGTTGATCTTACAAATGATAAAGATTTTTCTCTTTAGAAAACCAAAGTGGGGATAAACTCTATTAGATAGGTATTTTTTATTGATCAGATTCATCTTGTAGATTAACATTCAAATTTTGCTGTATACGGGGATTTAAGCGTTACATTGGGGGTAATTTATCCATAACTGCATTGAAAAATAAGACGGATTCTGAACAAAGGAGACGGCTTATTGAGAAAATGTATTTTGAATTTGGGCAGCAGGTATGCAGTTATCTGCGAGATCCAACAGTTATAGAGATTATGCTGAACCCTGATGGAACTTTATGGGTTGAACATTTAGGTGAAGCAAAAAAGCAGTAGGGATGATGGAAGCCCATTGGGCTGAAGCTGTAATGGGAACAGTAGCCACTTCTCTTGGTACTCAAATCACTAAAGAATGTCCTATTCTTGAATGCGAACTTCCGATAGATGGAAGCCGTTTTGAGGCGGTAATCCTACCCATTGTTGCAGCACCAGCATTTACAATTCGGAAAAAAGCAACACAGATTTTTACGTTAGATGACTATGTTGAAAAGAATATTCTTACTCCACAGCAGAGATTGCTTTTAAAGTGTGCAGTGAAAAATCACAAAAATATTCTTGTTGTTGGTGGAACAGGAACGGGGAAGACAACTTTAACAAACGCAATCCTCAAAGAAATGACCGATACCTTTCCGGAAGAGCGTTTTGTGATTATTGAGGATACTGCTGAGCTTCAATGTGCTGCGCCCAATACAGTAACATTTCGTGCTGTTGAATATATAGATATGACGCGATTACTTAAAGTAATGATGCGTATGGCTCCTGATCGCATTATTGTTGGTGAAGTAAGAGATGGTGCGGCTTTAGCTCTTTTAAAAAGCTGGAATACAGGTCATCCAGGGGGCATAGCAACGGTTCATGCTAATGATGCTTCAACTGGTTTAACAAGAATTCAACAATTAATAGCAGAAGCAACGATTGCTCCTATGCAACAACTGATTGCTGAAACAATTGATGTCGTTTTAAGTGTTGAGAAAATTTCTTCTGTCTGAAAGGTTAAAGAAATTATTGAAGTGTGTGGATACGATCGATCACACAGCCAATAAATATGTAACCAATCTCATTTATTAAAGGAAAAAATGATGCACTTATCCTCAATTTATAAAAAGAATAATTCTTATAATCAAATGATAATTTTATACGCTGTAGGAGTTTTTGTTCTCTTATTTTTTCTTTTGGGAGATATGGCTTATGCCTCTGATGCGACAGCTGGAGGAGGTGTAGCTTTACCCTGGGAAACACCTCTTGAAAAACTAAGGAAATCAGTTTCAGGACCTGTTGCTTTTGCTGTTTCCTTAATGGGACTTGTGGCGGGTGGAATTGCTTTGATTTTTGGGGGTGAAATTGGCGAATTTGTGAAGCGAATTATTTATCTTGTTCTTGTTATTAGTGTTATTGTTTTTGCGAACACTCTTCTTACCGGCGCTCTCTTTTCTGGTGCTGTTGTGCCTGCAAATGTGTTGGTTGGAGGATTATAATGGGGGGTAAAAGACAAACGCAATTATTTCGTTCTCTTCATCGTCCTCAACAAATTATGGGGGAGAGGGGGAATTAATGCTTCTTTCGATGCTTTTGACTGGTATTCTTATTGTTTCGGCCATGAATATTGTTGCGGCTAGTGTTGGTCTTTGTATTTGGTTTATTTGTCTTTATGTGCTGCGAAGAATGGCAAAATTTGATCCTATTTTGTCTCGAATTTATATTCGTCAATTGAAATATCGTCGCTATTATGCGCCTTTTTCAACGCCCTTTCGTGTTGCACAGTCAGTAAGACCTTATTAATGCTTAAATTAAAACATTTTCGTTCATCCTTAGCAGGTCTTCCTGATCTTTTGAATTTTGCTGCATTGATTGATGATGGTATTGTTTTAGGCAAAGATGGTTCTTTGTTAGCTGGTTTTTTTCTTCGTGGGAATGATCCCATGTCAGCGACAGATACAGATACAGAAAGAAATTATATAACGGGACTAGTGAATACATATCTTTCTCGTTTTCATTCAGGATGGGCCATATGGGTGGATGCTATCTGTGTAGAGTCTCCCGGTTATCCGGATGCAACATTATCACATTTTCCAGATCCTATTACGGCGTTGATTGATGCAGAACGACGCTCTTACTTCAAGCGCAGTGAGATGCATTATGAAACAGAATATGCTTTGTTGATCCAGTATCTTCCTCCGACACGCAAATCATCTAAGTTAGGGGAAATCGTCTATGACGATGATACGGTTGAAACGACAACTCCTGCTGAGCGTTTGCTAGAAGAATTTAAAAAGAAAATAGAGGATCTCTTTATTGGTCTTGGTGATCTTCTTAAAATGCATCGCATGAAAACTGTCACTCTGAACAATGGTGCAGAAACTTATCAAAGTGATCAGCTTGTTAATTATTTACATTATGCCATTAATGGGGAAGCCGTTACTCTTCGAATACCCGATTGCCCCATGTATTTGGATTCATGGCTTGGTTATACTGATTTATGGCCAGGAGATACACCACGGCTTGGAGATAAATTTATTGCCTGTATTTCGATCGATGGTTTTCCAGCAGCCAGTTATCCGGGTATCTTAGACATTCTTGATGGTTTACCTTTGCATTATAGATGGTCAAGCCGCTTTATCTTTATGGATCAGCATGAAGCTATTACAGCCTTAAATAAATACCGATTGAAATGGCAGCAAAAAGTCAGAGGATTTTTTTCTCAAGTTTTTAAAACCAATAAGGGAACTATTAATATGGATGCTTTGTTGATGACACAACAAGCGGAAGCTGTCATGATGAAGCACGATCAGGTCTTGTTGCTTATGGCTATTATTCTCCGACTATTGTTTTAATGCATGAAGATCGTGAAGTTTTGACCGAAAATGCCAGACTGGTAAAACGGGAAATTGAACATAAAGGCTTTTCTGCGCGCATTGAAACACTTAATACAATGAAGGCGTGGTTAGGATCCATTGCTGGACAAACTTATCCGAATATTCGACGGCCATTAATTAATACGCAAAATCTTGCTGATATGTTACCTCTTTCGAGTGTATGTCCAGGATTGCAAAATAATCCTTGCCCTCTTTATCCTGATAATTCTCCTGCTTTATCTCAAGTAGTTACAACAGGGGCAACTCCTTTTCGTCTTAATTTGCATGTTGATGATGTTGGCCACACTCTTGTTTTTGGACCAACTGGTGCAGGAAAATCAACTCTTCTTGCTTTTTTACTTGCGCAATCATGTCGTTATTGGTCAAAAGCAGTAGATAAGAGTGGTAAGCACCTTCCTGCGCATATAACAGCTTTTGATAAAGGGTGTTCCTTATTTACTTTGTGTCATGCTGTAAGTGGCCGTCACTATAATATTGGAGAAAGTGATAGCAGTTTGAATGCTCTTATGCCTTTAGCAGATGTTGATACGGATGCCGATAATCTCTGGGCTCAAGAATGGGTTTCAATTTGTTATGAACTTCAGACAGGACTTGCTCCAACACCAAAACAAAAAATGGAAATTCATCGTGCAATGCAACAAATGAAGCAGACGTCTAAGCATATGCGTTCATTAGGCAATTTTGTCATGACAGTTCAGGATAAGGAAATTCATCAAGCTCTTTTGCATTACACACTTTCTGGTGCTATGGGGCATTTATTGGATGGTAAGAAACCACTTGAAGAAGAGCACAATTTCGTTGTTTACGAAATTGATGAATTGATGAAGTTAGGAGATAAAAATGCTTTACCAGTTTTGCTTTATCTTTTTAGGCGTTTTGAAAAAAGTTTAAAAGGACAACCATCTATTCTCTCGCTAGATGAAGCATGGATTATGCTTGGCCATCCTGTTTTTCGTGAAAAAAATTCGTGAATGGTTGAAAGAATTGCGTAAAAAGAATTATCTTGTCCTTATGGCTACGCAAAGTTTATCAGATACAGCACGTTCTGGTATTCTTGATGTTCTTCTTGAACAATATCCTACAAAAATTCTCCTGCCTAATGAGGAAGCAGAGACGAAGGTACTGATGGTATTTCGGGAGTGATAGATTTCTAGAGAATGATTGGTCTGAACGACAAAGAAATTCAAATTATAAAAACAGCCAAAAAGAAAAGGCAGTATTACTATAAGTCTGTTCTTGGTCGTCGCCTTTTTGATTTAGGATTAGGAGAGATTGTTCTCTCTTTTGTAGCGGTTTCTAGTAAGGAAAATCTTTCTGAAATACAAAAACGTATCATTGCAAATTTGCAGGTGTGATGCATTATGAAAGTATTTTTTATGGTTGATATAAAATGAATTTTTTAGGGTGAAGAAAAAATTATTCATTTATATACTTGCCATTTGGTTTATGTGCTCCATCTAAAGGACAAATTGTTCTTTATTGAAAATGATTTTTATCGAAGGAAGGATCGCATTGCTCTCTGATAGAGAGGACAGAGTAATTTCAAATTTTTATTGATTTATTTTAAGACTTTAGGATGGAAAGGTTTTAGGCCTTTTGTGAAATTCAGAGTTTTAAAATGATACCACAATAGATTTCGGCATTGGCGGGGTAGCTTTCAGATTTTTATGAATTTTTTAGTACGCAAAAGTGGTTTTGCGGAGGGGTTGCTTTCGCTCTTTTTTGTGAGGCTGGGCTTTGTTTTTAGCATTGAATGTGTTTTTTATTGAGGGGTTTATTATGAAAAAAAAATCAACACAAAATATCATTAAAACGGTTTCATTAGGAGCAGCGGTATCTGCTCTTTTGTCCAGTACTTCTCCTGTTTTTTCAGCTAATGTTGCAATAACAGGAGCGACTATTTACAGTTCAAATGACCCTGCTTCTGCTTATATTGCTTATATAAAGGGGAGTCATGGTAGTATTGTTTTAAACGGTGATAATGATTATTGTGGTGTTGATAATGTTGCCGGTCGCGGTGGTGCTCAAAAACCTGGGACGGCCATAACTGCAGAAGAGCAATATGAGAGGTTTATTAATAACGAAACATTTTCTGGTCGGAATCCTTATGGCTCCTCAACAAAAAAAGTTAATTGGACTGGAGGAGGAAATTCTGTTGCAGTTACTTCTTATGGTATTGCTGGTTATGATCCTAGAGTTAACGGTAGCTCGGCGATAAATGATTTTGTATGGAAAAGTACTAAAGGCGTAGTCAGTGTTGGTAATCCTCAGAATGGCGTAACTAGACAGATTGTGGGAGTAGCGGCTGATACTGATTTGTCAGATGCAGTGAATGTTGCACAGTTACAAGCATTAAGAGAGATGATTCTTACAGGAGGTGATAGCCTTATTCAACAAGATGGGCAGACAGGTCTGATTACCATTGGTCGTAGTGTTAATGGAGATACAATCGATATTATAAACAATGAAAAGCAATCGCGGAAGATTTCTGGTCTTGGGGGTGGAGAAGTTTCTGAACATTCAACTGAGGCAGTAAATGGATCTCAGCTTTGGGAGACTAATGGAAAAATTTCAGAATTAGAGACTGAGATTGATAATATAGAGACGAATATAACTCAGATTCAGGCTAATGTAACAAAAGTTGCGCAAAATACATCAGCATATTTTGGAGGTGGTGCGGATATTTTGAATGATAAAGCACCAACGTATACCGTTAATGGCTCTAAGTATAATGATGTTGGCTCGGCGTTTGAAG
>NZ_KL407337.1:731590-732180 GCF_000706645.1 Bartonella rochalimae ATCC BAA-1498 | reverse complement strand
CTTTCAGATATTTATAAAGAACTTTCGGGTGTTGGAAGTAAGAGCCTTGTACAACAAGAAGAAGGGGAGAGCGGTCGTATCACGATAGGTGCGAAGACGGGTGGCACGGAAATGAGTTTATTGAATAATCAGTCAGTTGCACGTGTTCTTTCTGGTTTAGGTGATGGTGCTATTTCGGAAGGCTCGAACCATGCAGTTACTGGAAACCAACTTTACCTTACGAATAAGAAGGTCTCTGAATATTTAGGTGGCGGAGCAGGCTATGAAGATGGAGAATGGGTAGATCCTACTTTCACGATTAATGTGCTACAAGAAGATGGTGCTACGGAAGAGAAAGAATATAAGAATGTAGCGGATGCATTAAAAGATATTAGCAGCTCCTTCACGACGGTTGTAGAGACAAACCTAATTCAACAAGAAGAAAGTGAAGATAAGAGTGGTCGTATCACGATAGGCTCGAAGACGGGTGGATCGGAAGTTAATCTTACAAACAAAGACGGAGAAGGTCGTACGCTTTCTGGCTTGAAGGATGGAAAGCTTTCAGACAGTTCGACAGAAGCAGTTACAGGCAAGCAGCTTTATGAGGTTGA
>NZ_KL407337.1:727641-731490 GCF_000706645.1 Bartonella rochalimae ATCC BAA-1498 | reverse complement strand
TATACATCGAAATATTTTGGAGGTGGTGCGGATGTTCTGAGTGGTAAAGCACCAACCTATACCATTAATGGCTCTAAGTATAATGATGTTGGTTCAGCATTTAAGGGTGTTGATGGTTCTATGAAGGATATTCGTAATGAAATCACTAATATCACGACGAATAGTCTTGTTCAGCAAGATATAGATACGAAACTTATCACCATTGGTGCAAGAAGAGGCGGCACTAAGATTGATATTTCAGATCGGCCAGGAAAAGATAGAACTCTTTCTGGTGTAAAAGCTGCGGTACAAGGCAATGAAGCTGTTAACAAAGACCAACTTGATAAAAGTTTAAGAGAGATTAACAAAGATTTTGAGACTATGAGTGCTGCTGCAGTTCTTTACGATAAGAGGCCAAATGGTAGTATTGATTATAAAAACATTACTTTAGGTGGACAGAAGAGTAAGGGACCAGTTGCTATTCATAATCTTAAAGATGGTGTAATTTCTAATGAATCGAGTGATGCTGTTAATGGAAAACAGATTAATAAACTCTCTGGAGATATTGCGAACATTTTTGGTGGTGGTACAGAATTCAGCAATGGTGCTTTTACGCGACCAGTTTATGATTTATCGCATGTGACAACGGAAGGAATTGTAACAAGAAAGATCTATAATGATGTTGGTTCGGCTTTTGCAGGGCTTGATGCGAATATTAAAAATGTAAATACGCGCGTACAGTATGTGATTGACGACTTTAATGACAAAATTGCCAATATTTCTAGTGATGCTTTGTTATGGAGTGAAAAAGAAGGAGCTTTTGTTGCACTTCATGGATCTAAAGGCCAAGCAAAACAAAATAGCAAACTGACATTTCTTTTAGATGGGGAAATTGATATTAATTCGACAGATGCTATTACAGGGAAACAGCTTTTTCAGATGAGTAACAAGCTTGCTTCTTATTTTGGTGGCGGTGCTAAATATAGAGATGGAGAATGGACAGATCCTACTTTTACGATTTATAAGTTTGGTGCCAATGGTTCTACTTCTGCGGTCTATAAGGATGTTGCCAGTGCTTTTGCTGGTGTGAATGGCGGGATGTCCATTTTAAATGACCGAATTAAAAAGCTTGAAAAGCAAGGCGGACAAGGTGGTCCTGGTTCAGATGCTTTACAATGGAATGAAGAAAAAGGCGCTTATGATGCAAACCGAGAAGGAAAGGACAGTAAGATTACTGGTGTTACAAATGGTAAAGTTGAAAAAGACTCGAAAGAGGCAGTTAATGGTGGGCAACTTTGGGATACCAACGAACGCGTTACGAATGTTGAAAATAAAGTAGACCATATGTCTAACACGATTAACGGTATAGCTGAGAATACTGTTCAATATGACAAAGATGCAAATGGCAAAAAGACCAATAAAATCACTTTAGCAGGAAGTGATGCTGGGCAACCTGTTGTCATTGACAATGTTGCAGATGGTAAGATTGAAGCAGGCTCGAAAGAAGCAGTTAATGGGGGGCAGTTACATGACTATACCAAGCAACAGATGGAGATTACTCTTGACGATGCAAAAAAATACACAGATGAAAAGGTCAAGAATATTGTTGTCGATGCTATTGATGACGCGGTAGAGAAGGCAAAAGACTACACGGATATGAAGTTTGATGCTTTAAATTATAACATTGAGGGAGTCCGAAAAGAAGCAAGACAAGCTGCAGCAATTGGTTTAGCAGTCGCTAACTTGCGGTATAACAATATTCCTGGTGCATTAAGTGTTGCATTTGGAACTGGTTTATGGCGTAGTCAATCTGCTCTTGCTTTTGGTGCTGGTTATACATCTGTAAATGGCAATATCCGTTCTAATGTGTCTGTGACAGGTGCGGGAGGTCATTGGGGTGTTGGTGCAGGAGTCAGCTTTACCTTGCCAGTGCGTTAATAGTCTATAGAAGCGCACGGTATGATTATCGTGCAGCGATATTAAGAGAAATGCATTAAGATTAAGACGGATATTTTCTTAAATCTCTTTTACGTCTTTCCTTCAAAAATGAGGGAAGGGCGTAAGTTTTTTATAAAGAGAAAACTCTATAGATTAATAGAGCAATCTTTTCTTTTATAGAATTTATTTTGTAATCTTATTCACAATAAATACATGATCTGATTTTGTTGGGATGTCTTTTTTTAATTAAGGGATTCATATTTATTTTTTTGCTTTCTATGCTCTATATTGGTTCTCTCATTATGGGCTATTAAAGATAAAGCAGACTATGTTTGGAAATGTGAAGGATTTTTCTATGTTTTGTAGAGGTTATTGTGTGTATCGAACAGTTATCCAATAATTCTTAATTTGAGTGAAGAGGCAGTAGACTTTTTGAATAAAGAAGTGTGAGTCTAAAATTTTGAATTCAAGTATTATTATAAATCAAGTATTATTATAAATAAAGTCTTATTCTAGATGCTTCTGGTGTCGGTGTCTCAGATATATCTTAAGGCAATTCATTCCTAAAAATACGATTTTGGCGGAATCAAGATAAGCTCAGATGTTTCTATTGGTAGATTCGATTGAAATATTATGAGAATTGAAGATTTTATAATTGGTGAGAATGTGCTGGTAAATAATGATGGTAATAAAACTATGGAAAACCTAAATAATCATTTCGATAATATCGAAAAGAAAATAAAGCATGATGATTTAAGTGGAATGCAGGGACCTATGAGGTCATGTCATAATGGTGCAGCATGGTAAATGAGCGGTGTGGCAGATGGTAAAGTAGAAAAAGGCATTGAGTGATGTGGTTACAGGAAATTAGCTTTGAAAAAATCAAAAAGCGGATGATCTTGAAAACACATTTGAGAGTTTAGTTCAATACAATAAAGACGAAGATAGCAAGAAAACCAAAAAATCACTTGAGCAGGAGAAGATATAAATACTCCTGTTATGATGAAGATATGGACAATGATAAAGTCACGAAGAATCTGAAAGAAGCTATTAATGGAGAACAATTGCATGAAAAACTAAAAAATGTTCTCGATGATGCAAAATGCTACTTCTAAAGCTAAAGATTATACCAATATGAATTTTGAAAGCTGAATTATAATATCAAGAGTGTAAAAAAGAAGAAAAATAAACACTATCGCGGTTATTAATTCGTTCTAAGAGATCAGCTTTAAAACTAAGCATAACAAAAATACGGCAATATCAATTTCCATTTATCTTCACTGCTAAAGACTCTCCTTACACTACCTCTATAACTCCTATCAGAAGATTCTTAGAGCATAAAAGAAGACATCTATATTCACCCCTCAATTCGAATAGATACACTGAATAAGAAAAAATAATCCTTGAAATTTTATTCTTTGTGCTCTATGCATTGAAATAAAATACACGTATAGAAAACAACAAAACCCCCAATTGTATACTCAACTGAGGCTAACATAACAAAAAACACTAAAGGAATCAGAATAAGCTAACTCCAGGAAACAGAATCACTCTTATCTTAAAAAATATCTATAAACCCTATACAACATCCATAACACAGATCTCTCTTCTTAAATTTAGCGCCTAAACCTTAATATAACGTAAATATGTCTTTTTAATGTCAATCACTCTAACCAAAAAATTTTTATAAAATGCACCAAACCCTAAACCAAAAAACTACAATCTCATTAATTGAAGAATTCTTAAAATGACTACTACCTCATCTCATGTTCTTCAATAACCCCTAAATGTGTCTTTTTGATGTCAAAAAAACATTTTTTATTATTGGAGGATTTCTTATGAAAAAATCATATCTTATCTTAAAAAGCGGTGATTTAAGGGGATATTCTTTTTCTCGTCGTTCACCTTTGTTGAAAGCTGCTTCATTAGGAA
>NZ_KL407337.1:721882-723628 GCF_000706645.1 Bartonella rochalimae ATCC BAA-1498 | reverse complement strand
ACGAGTATGGATAAAGTTCAAGGAGATGTTACAACGATTGCGAAGAATGCCTCATCCTATTTGGGAGGCGGATCGGATATTCTTGGAGGTATAGCGCCAAGTTATAAAGTCCAGGGTAGTGATTATAGTAATGTAGGTGAGGCCTTTGCTGGCGTTGACACAACATTGACAGAGATCCGTCAAGAAATGACTGAAAGTACTGAAAATGTTGCACAAAATAGCTTATTGTGGAGTGATAGTGAGCAGGCTTTTGTTGCACGTCATGGTAAAAAAGGACAAGAAAAAAATAGTAAACTTAAGTTTCTTCTTGATGGAGATATAGCAGAGGATTCGACTGAAGCGATCACAGGAGCACAGCTTTATAAAACAAACAAACGATTTGATGAAGCAAACATGCAACTTGCTGAATATTTAGGAGGTGGAGCTGGATATAAAGATGGTGTATGGACTGCTCCTACGTTTAATATTGTTCAATTTAATTTTGGTGGTAAAGCTAATGGACCGGAATACAAAGAGTATAATAGTGTAGCTGGTGCTTTTGATGGTGTTAATCAAAGTCTGAAAGATTTGAATAATCGTTTAGGTGATGTCGAAAATCAGACAGAACAGGCAAAAAATGATACGATAAAATGGGATGAGAATAAAGGTGCTTATGACGCAAGCCGTAAAAATAAAGATGGAAAAATGGAAAGCACGACAATTACTGGTGTGAAAGATGGTGATGTAAGCGAAGGCTCTACTGAAGCAGTTACCGGGAATCAGCTTTGGAATACGAATCAAAAAGTTGATAAACTTGAAAATGAATTTAATGATTTTAAGAATGAAACTGGTCAGAAGGCAGAGGGAGCAGTTCAATATGATAAAGATAAGGATGGGAAGAAAACCAATAAAATTACGTTAGCAGGAGGCGATGCCAGTGCACCTGTTGTGATTGATAATGTTGGTGATGGTAAAGTTGAGAAAGGTTCGAAAGAAGCTATTAATGGAGGTCAATTGTATGAGAAGATGGCACTTGTTCTCGATGATTCAAAGAAGTATACAGACGAAAAGGTGCAGGAAGCTAAAGATTACACTGACATGAAGTTTGAGAGCCTGAATTATAATATTGAGGGCGTAAAAAAGGAAGCAAGACAAGCAGCAGCTATTGGTCTAGCAGCAGCTAATCTTCGTTATAATGAAATGCCTGGAAAACTAAGCATTGCGGTTAGTAGCGGTTTATGGAGAAACCAATCTGCCTTTGCTTTTGGTGCTGGCTATACATCTGAAAACGGTAATATACGCTCTAATATTTCTATAACAAATTCAGGCACAAATTGGGGTATAGGTGGAGGTATACAATTTACACTTAATTAACCCCCTAAATAACAGCTAATTTTAAACAAAGAACTTTCGCTTTAGAATCAAAAGCGGAAGTTTTTTTTGGCAAAAAAATGTCCAAATACTTAAAAAAAACATAAAATCCAAAAAAATACTTGATACCTAACCATTTATGCTCTATAAGATCCGAAATGGTAACAACAATAGACACAATAAGACCTATTGTTAATTTCTATAACTATAATTAAAATACACTTTATTATTAAACCAAAAACCAATCAACCTCTTAAAAATAAACTCTATAAAACCACAATACAAACTACTAAAACAAAATTATGTCTTTTTAATGTCAATCACTCTAACCAAAAAATTTTTATAAAATGCACCAAACCCTAAACCAAAAAACTACAATCTCATTAATTGAAGAAT
>NZ_KL407337.1:721160-721782 GCF_000706645.1 Bartonella rochalimae ATCC BAA-1498 | reverse complement strand
TATGTCTTTTTAATGTCAATCACTCTAACCAAAAAATTTTTATAAAATGCACCAAACCCTAAACCAAAAAACTACAATCTCATTAATTGAAGAATTCTTAAAATGACTACTACCTCATCTCATGTTCTTCAATAACCCCTAAATGTGTCTTTTTGATGTCAAAAAAACATTTTTTATTATTGGAGGATTTCTTATGAAAAAATCATATCTTATCTTAAAAAGCGGTGATTTAAGGGGATATTCTTTTTCTCGTCGTTCACCTTTGTTGAAAGCTGCTTCATTAGGAACAGCTATGGCAGCGCTCCTATCGAGTGTTGCGCCTGTCGTTGCATCTAATTTTTCTCCAACAGAGCAGCAAACAACGATACAAAGTTCACAGAGTCTTAAGGGCACAGGTGTGATTTCCTTAAAAGCTCCTGAGAAAGCTTCAAAAAAATCTCGTGATTCTGTTTTTGCGAGTAATCGTTACTGTGGTATCGACAATATCGTTGTTTCTAATTCCTCTGATTCAAAGAAGATAATCAGTGAGGAAAGTTATGTAAATCTTCTCACACATCACAAATTTGATAATTGGTGCTCTCGTGGTTTTGGAGTTCAACAAGCCACTTGGACTGTTGATGGT
>NZ_KL407337.1:720129-721060 GCF_000706645.1 Bartonella rochalimae ATCC BAA-1498 | reverse complement strand
AGGAAAGTTATGTAAATCTTCTCACACATCACAAATTTGATAATTGGTGCTCTCGTGGTTTTGGAGTTCAACAAGCCACTTGGACTGTTGATGGTAAAAATACAGTTCTTGATGTGTATGAGACACGTGTTTTGAATAATAGGTTGGGAGATGAATGGCTTCCGAGAAGTACGGAAGTTTGGATCGGTTCTGGGGCTGAAGCGGCAGGTGATTTTTCTATCGCTATAGGTCATAATGCTTATGCCGATGCAGCCCGCTCGATTGCTTTAGGTGCTGGAGCTCGTGTCGTTATAGAACGCTCGGTTGCTTTAGGTGCTGGATCTGAGGTTGGTGTAAGCGTAAAGCAACCAGGTTATGATCCTTGGACAGATAAGTTGTCGGTAAAAAGTAATCATATATGGAAATATAATGACGGGATAGTCTCTATTGCTGCTCCTGTTGCTCGTATACCAACCTCACGACTACTTACCGGAGTAGCAGCTGGGATACAGGATACTGATGCTGTGAATGTTGCTCAGCTGCAGGCTTTAAGACAATGGACAGTAATGATTGCGAAGAACGCTTCAACCTATTTAGGAGGTGGAGCGGACATTCTTAGTAATGAAACTCCAACTTATAAGATTCAAACTTCAGGTTATAGTGATGTAGGATCGGCATTTAAGGGTGTTGACAGCTCGATTAGTGATCTTTATTCAAAGATTGGGAATGTAGCAGGGAATAGCCTTGTACAGCAAGAAGGAGGGGGTAGCGGTCGTATCACGATAGGTTTGAAGACGGGTGGCACGGAAATTAATTTTATGAACCAAGTACTCCAAGGTCGTACGCTTTCTGGTTTGGCGGATGGAAAGCTTTCCGACAGTTCGACAGAAGCGGTTACAGGCAAACAGCTTTATAAAGTCCAAGGAGAAGTCGCAACGATTGCGAAGAATAC
>NZ_KL407337.1:716979-717272 GCF_000706645.1 Bartonella rochalimae ATCC BAA-1498 | reverse complement strand
GGAGAAGGTCGGACGCTTTCTGGCTTGAAAGATGGAGAACTTTCAGAAAACTCGACAGAAGCAGTTACTGGAAAACAGCTTTATGAAGTTGATAGCAAGCTCACTAAGACCACGCAAAACGTAGCAAATTTATCTACGAGTATGGATAAAGTCCAAGGCGATGTTACGAAAATCCAAGGAGATGTCTCAACGATTGCAAACAATACATCAAAATATTTGGGAGGCGGATCGAATATTCTTGGTGGTGAAGCTCCAACATATAAAGTCCAGAATACAGAGCATCATGATGTAGG
>NZ_KL407337.1:623379-714782 GCF_000706645.1 Bartonella rochalimae ATCC BAA-1498 | reverse complement strand
TTTCAGATATTTATAAGGAACTATCAGGATCTGGAAGTAAGAGCCTTGTTCAACAAGAAGAAGGAGAGAATGATCGTATTACAATAGGTGCGAAGACGGGTGGAACGGAAATTAGTTTATTGAATAATCAGTCAGTTGCACGTGTTCTTTCTGGTTTAGGTGATGGTGCTATTTCGGAAGGCTCGAATCAGGCTGTTACTGGGAACCAGCTTTATGAAACAAACACAAAACTTGCTGCATATTTAGGTGGAGGAGCGAGCTATGAAGATGGGCAATGGGCAGATCCTACCTTCACGATTAATGTGCTGCAAGAAGATGGCTCTATGGGAGAAAAAAAGTATACAAATGTAGCGGATGCATTAAAGGATATTAGCAGCTCCTTTACGACGGTTGTAGAGACAAACCTAATTCAACAAGAAGAAAGTGAAGATGAGAGTGGCCGCATTACGATAGGTGCGAATACAGGTGGAACGGAAATTAATCTTACGAACAAAGATGGAGAAGTTCGGACGCTTTCTGGCTTGAAAGATGGAGAGCTTTCTGACAGTTCGACTGAAGCAGTTACTGGAAAACAGCTTTATGAAGTTGATAGCAATCTGAAAGAGACAAAAGAAACAGTTTCTAATTTGAGCACGAGTATGGATAAAGTCCAAGGAGATGTCTCAACGATTGCAAATAATACGTCGAAATATTTAGGAGGCGGAGCGGATATTCTTGGAGGCATAGCACCAAGTTATAAAGTCCAGGGTAATGATTACAGTAATGTGGGTGAAGCTTTTGCTGGCGTTGATAGTTCCTTTTCAGATATTTATAAGGAACTATCAGGATCTGGAAGTAAGAGCCTTGTTCAAAAAGAGAAAAGTGAAGATGGGAGTGGTCGTATCACGATAGGTGCGAAGACGGGTGGCACGGAAATTAGTTTATTGAATAATCAGTCAGTTGCACGTGTTCTCTCTGGTTTGGGTGATGGAGCTATTTCGGAAGGCTCGAACCATGCAGTTACTGGAAACCAACTTTACCTTACGAATAAGAAGGTCTCTGAATATTTAGGTGGTGGAGCAGGCTATGAAGATGGAGAATGGGTAGATCCTACTTTCACGATTAATGTGCTACAAGAAGATGGTTCTACAGAAAAGAAAGAATATAAGAATGTAGCGGATGCATTAAAGGATATTAGCAGCTCCTTCACAACAGCTTTAGAGACTAATCTTATACAACAAGAAAAAAGTGAAGATGAGAGTGGCCGGATCACGATAGGTGCGAATACAGGTGGAACGGAAGTTAATCTTACGAATAAAAATGGAGAGGGTCGTACGCTTTCTGGCTTGAAAGATGGAACGCTTTCAGCGAGCTCGACTGAAGCGATCACAGGAGCACAGCTTTATAAAACAAACACACGATTTGATGAAGCAAACATGCAACTTGCTAAATATTTAGGTGGGGGAGCTGAATATAAAGATGGTGTATGGACTGGTCCCACGTTTAATATTGTTCAATTCAATTTTGGTGGTAAAGGTGGTGGACCGGAAGACAAAGAGTATAAGAGTGTAGCTAGTGCTTTTGATGGTGTTAATGAAGGTCTGAAAAATTTGAATAATCGTTTAGATGATGTCAAAAATCAGGTAGAACAGACAAAAGATGATACGATAAAATGGGATGAGAATAAAGGTGCTTATGACGCAAGCCGTAAAAATAAAGATGGAAAAATGGAAAGCACAACAATTACTGGTGTGAAAGATGGTGATGTAAGCGAAGGCTCTACTGAAGCAGTTAATGGTGGACAACTTTGGGATACGAATCAAAGAGTTGATAAACTTGAAAATGAATTTGACAAGTTCCAGAATGAAACTAATCAGAAGGCAGAGGGAGCAGTTCAATATGATAAAGATAAGGATGGGAAGAAAACCAATAAAGTTACGTTAGTAGGAGGCGATGCCAGTGCACCTGTTGTGATTGATAATGTTGGTGATGGTAAAGTTGAGAAAGATTCGAAAGAAGCTATTAATGGAGGTCAATTGTATGAGAAAATGGCAATTGTTCTCGATGATTCAAAGAAGTATACAGACGAGAAGGTACAGGAAGCTAAAGATTACACTGACATGAAGTTTGAGAGCCTGAATTATAATATTGAGGGCGTAAAAAAGGAAGCAAGACAAGCAGCAGCTATTGGTCTAGCAGCAGCTAATTTGCGTTATGAAGATGCTCCTGGTGCATTAAGTGTTGCATTTAGTAGCGGTTCATGGCACAGCCAATCTGCAATTGCGTTCGGTGCTGGCTATACATCTGAAAGTGGAGATATTCGCTCTAATTTCTCTGTAACAACTGCGGGTGGTCATTGGGGTATAGGCGCAGGTATAAGTGTAAGACTGAAGTAATGATGAGATAAATAATAATGATAAAACGTTCGAGTATTTTTGTAAGTATTTTTTTCCCCTTTGCCTTATTAGGCAAAGGGGAAAGCTTTGCTCATGAAAAAAATAATACATATACAGTGCAGCCACCTCAATTGTCTGTTCCGTCAGGAAAACCTGGAGAAATACGACGACTCATTATGCAGTTTTATAATTGGACCTTAATTTGTGATGAAAACACAATCTTGAACCAAGGTGTATGTAATGTAACGCAAACGGTCCATGATGAAGAAGATAATACAGTTTTTAGTTGGTCTCTTGTTTCTACAAAAAATGGTCAACCAGCTATACTCTTCCGTACATTGCCAAATGCTGATACGACTGTCCCTATAAAAATATTTATGGAAGGTATTAAAGAACCTAGTTTGGTTCGTTATACGCAGTGTGATGAAACAGTCTGTTTAGCACAGTCAGGTTTGAGTCCTATCTTAAGTGATCAAATAGAAAAAAAGAAGAGTGTACGTATTTCTTATAACCTTAAAGAAGGAAAAACACTCTCTTTTATTTTACCATTTAATGGGTTGAGTGAAGCACTATTTTCTTTACAACGATAAGAGATGTAATAAGCTGAAGAAAAAAGAGATTTTTATTTTAGCTAAGTAGTCATTATTTTTTTTTGAATTGAAATAATAAAATAAAAAAACTGATCAGCTATATTTACTTTTAAGTATATATAATATCAAGAACAATTGTATTTTATTTTTATAGATAAGTTTAATAGATTTTAGAAAAAGAGTATATTTTTGTATATCAATTTTACATGATAAACACTCTTAAGAAGAAAGTGTGTATTTTCGTAGGAATGATTAAATAATCGTTTTGTGTTGTGGTAGATAAAGTTAACTTTATTTTATTATGAAGCAACAGCAACCACGCAAGAAATGGTAGAGATCAATATTCTTATTCAACTGGATAGAGTGCATAAATTGTATGATTAAATAGTTGCAGTTGTAACATCAAAAATTTTTCTCATTTAAAATCTTTATCTTTTATGTGGCAATTGGTTTGCAAACCAGTAATTGTCGTTTTCTTATCGCGCGACTTGTTCATTGATTTTAAGGTTAGAAAAAAGATGATTTTTTATTATAAAAACAATAAATTATGTGACTGAAGGGTTAAAAGTTTGTCGTTTAAAATTGAAGAAAAGACTCATTAAATGTTATCGTTTAGTTGCAGTGGATACATGCTGTTTTATTGAGCGTATTTTAGATGAAACTGGTCTTGAATTAAAGATTGTTGAGAAGAAACAGATTGGGTATTTTTATTTATTTGAGTTGTTATGCTCATTCAATTTTTTAATTTTTAGAAAAAAGATATGTGGTCAGATGGTTTCAGATCCTTGAAAAATTATGTGAGAATTTTTCAGATCCTTATAGATGAGACATTTTATTGCAAGGCTTAAAATTTTATCTTTTGGGAACTTCTGGAATAATAATGATTTTATTGAGTAGGGATCCATCTCAATTACAAAGAGTATGATCAGAGCCAAATTGAGGATTTTTTGATCAAGAGCTTAAGTAGCTATGATCCTTATGATAAAAAATTTATTGTCGTAGGATATAGAAAAATGGGTAACTACTTTTTGTATTGAAGACAAAAGGAAAAATGTAGTTTGAGCGAGTTGTGCTATTTTAGATGGTATTTAAATTTTATTCAGTGAGTGATTCAAGAGTCGCAGCTTATGAAGCAAAGTAAGAAATTTTACTACAACTGAATGTTGAATGATAGTGTTTGGGGTATCATCATAAAAACAAGTGTTTTAAGTATTAAAAATTATCAGAATGTAGAAATAGTAAGTTTATGAAAAAAACAACATCAAAAGGTGGTAGAGGTGGTTCGGGATCACATGTGCTATATCAGCGTGTGAAAAAGAAAGCAGGAACGATTAAAGCATCATCACGGCGATGGTTAGAGAGGCATTTGAATGATCCTTATGTTCATCAATCAAAAGTGGATGGTTATCGTTCACGGTCCGCTTATAAACTTATTGAAATTGATGAGCGTTATAAGATCTTCAAAAAAGGCCAGAAAATCATTGATCTAGGAGCTGCTCCTGGGGGATGGTGTCAGGTTGCAGCCCGTAAAGTGGAATCAAGTGATCAAAAGCCTAGTGTTGTTGGTATTGATTATTTACCAATGGATCCACTACCGGGAGTTGTCATATTGGAGATGGATTTTTTACATGAAAATGCACCGCAGAAGTTGATGAATGCTTTAGGAGAACAGCCAGATATAGTGCTTTCTGATATGGCAGCACCAACAACGGGGCATCGTCAAACGGATCATTTAAGAACAGTATATTTATGTGAAGTGGCTGCGGATTTTGCTCTTTCCGTTCTTAAACCTGGAGGTCATTTTTTAGCAAAGGCTTTTCAGGGAGGAGCAGAGAATACTCTTCTCACTACATTAAAACAGAATTTTAAAACGGTTCATCATGTCAAACCTCCTGCAAGCCGAGCAGAATCAGTTGAACTTTATCTTTTAGCTCTTGAATTTAAGGGTATAACTGAAACACAAAAATAGCTTTTATATATAAAAAGCTAAAAGTTATTTGATTTGATTGATAACACAAAAACTTTTTTAATCAATTTATAGTAATTATTGTTTGTTTTTTGTACAGAATAAAAACCCATAAAATAAACAAATAAACGTATTTTTGTATAAATAGAAAAAGCGAATTCCTCAATGAGCATTTTATGAAATTTCTTGATCAGGCTAAAGTTTATATTCGTTCTGGTAATGGTGGAGCAGGAGCAGTATCATTCCGTCGTGAAAAGTTTATAGAATTTGGAGGTCCAGATGGAGGGAATGGCGGACGTGGCGGTGATGTATGGGCTCTTGTTGTCGATGGGCTCAATACACTGATTGATTATCGTTATCAGCAGCATTTTAGAGCAAAAACAGGAGGGCATGGTAAGGGGCGCAATATGACAGGCGTAAAGGGTGATGATGTCATTCTTAAAGTGCCAGTTGGAACACAGATTTTTGAAGAAGATAATAAAACATTGATTTGTGATTTGATAGAAGTTGGTCAACGTTATCGTCTGGCTAAAGGAGGCAATGGCGGTTTCGGTAATCTTCATTTTACAACTTCTACGAATCGAGCACCTCGGCATGCAAATCCAGGCTTGAGTGGAGAAGAACGTACACTTTGGCTACGTTTGAAATTAATTGCTGATGGGGGGCTTATTGGTTTGCCAAATGCTGGAAAATCAACTTTTTTGGCGGCAGTAACGGCCGCAAAGCCGAAAATTGCTAGTTATCCTTTTACTACTTTGCATCCTCATCTTGGTGTTGCATCTGTTGATGCTCGTGAATTTGTTTTGGCTGATATTCCTGGTTTGATAGAGGGAGCTCATGAAGGTGTGGGAATCGGTGACCGCTTTTTAGGGCATGTGGAACGTTGCCGTGTTTTACTTCATTTGGTTTCTGCTCAAGAAGAAGATGTGGCAAAAGCTTATCACACTATTCGCCATGAGCTCACACTATATGGACATCATTTGAGTGATAAAACTGAAATTGTGGCTTTAAGCCAAATCGATACTCTGCCTATTGAAGAGCGTGTCGTCAAACAGGAAATGTTGCAAAAGGCATCTGGTAAATCGGTTATGATGGTTTCTGCGGTAAGTCATGAAGGCTTAGATCATGTATTGCGTGCTATTGCACATATCATTGAAAAAGAACGAACAAATAATGTTCGTGAAGCGTAAATAGGATTCATGACGGTGACCATTGGAATGCGAAAACTTTCACAATATAAGCGTATTGTGATTAAAGTTGGTTCTGCGCTTTTAGTGGATCCTCAAAAAGGTTTACGCGTTGAGTGGCTTAAAAGTTTAATTAATGATGCTGTTCAATTACGCCAAAAAGGTGTTGAGGTTTTATTTGTTTCTTCTGGTGCTATTGCTTTAGGGCGTACCTCACTTCATCTCTCTAAGGGTGTTTTAAAATTAGAAGAGAGTCAGGCGTGTGCTGCCTTAGGTCAGATTGAACTTGCTAAAGCTTATAGCGATGTATTGGCCCAACATGGATTGAGAACAGGTCAGATTTTGCTGACATTATCCGATACCGAAGAACGTCGCCGTTATCTTAATGCACGTGCTACTATTGATACACTTTTACGTTTTGGAGTCGTTCCTGTTATCAATGAAAATGATACCGTAGCGACAAGTGAAATTCGTTATGGCGATAATGATCGTTTAGCAGCACGTGTTGCAACGATGATAGGGTCGGATCTTTTAATCCTTTTATCTGATGTTGATGGTCTTTATACGTGTTCTCCTCATTTGAATCCAGATGCTGAATTTATTTCTTTTGTTTCATCAATTACACGTGATATTGAGAACATGGCAGGTGTTGCTGCTTCAGAGTTTTCACGGGGTGGAATGAAGACTAAACTTGAGGCAGGGAAAATAGCTACTGCTGCTGGAACAGCAATGGTTATTACTTTAGGAAAGCGTATGAATCCCCTTTTAGCAATTGACAAAGGAGAACGCAGTAGTTTTTTTGCTGCAAGTGAGAAGCCGGTAAATGCTTGGAAAAAATGGATTTCTGGTCATTTAGATCCATCGGGCATTTTGACTATTGATCAGGGGGCCATTAAAGCGCTTGAATCTGGAAAATCATTACTTGCTGCCGGAGTTGCTGCGGTTGAGGGAGTGTTTGATCGTGGCGATATGGTTGCAATTGTTGATAAAAATGGAATTGAGATTGCTCGTGGTCTTGTAAATTATGGGGCAGATGAAGCGAGAGTTATTATAGGCCGTAAGAGTGAAGAAATAGACTATATTCTTGGGAATGGAGTGCGTTCCGTTGTAGTGCATCGCAATGATATGGTTTTACGTTGCTTATCGGATTGAATATAAAAGTTCTTCTTTTTTTGTGAATGAGTGATGATATGACTTTAGCAGAACAGATGAGAGTTATAGGGCAGAAAGCACGTGATGTTGCTTCAATACTTGCAAGTGCTTCTGCTGACCAAAGAAAAAGTGCTTTGGAAATGATTGCTCTAAATCTAGAATCTCGGTCGGTTGAAATTTTATGTGCTAATCGTCAAGATTTAGAAAATGCTGCTCGGAATAGTTTATCATCCGCGATGATGGATCGGCTGAAATTGGATGAATCGCGTTTACATGCAATAATTGATAGTGTTCGTCAGATCGCTTGCTTGCCGGATCCTGTTGGAGAAGTGATTAGTGAATGGACGCGTCCAAATGGGCTTCATATCCGTCGTGTGCGAACACCACTTGGTGTCATCGGTATTATTTATGAAAGTCGGCCAAATGTTACGATTGATGCAAGTGCTTTGTGTTTAAAATCTGGAAATGCTGCAATTTTGCGTGGTGGTTCAGATAGTTTTCATTCTGCACTTGCGCTTCATTCGGCATTAGTAAAAGGGCTGGAACAAGCAGGCTTGCCTAAGAGCGCTATTCAAATAGTGAAAACAAAAGATCGTGATGCTGTTGGAGAAATGCTTAAGGGTTTAGATGGCGCAATTGATGTTATTATACCCCGTGGTGGGAAAAATCTGGTAGCACGTATTCAATCTGATGCGCGTGTTCCTGTTTTTGCACATTTAGAAGGCCTTTGTCATATTTATATTGATAAGTCAGCGGATTTAGATATGGCACGTGAAATTGTATTAAATGCAAAATTACGGCGTACAGGTATATGTGGAGCTGTTGAGACAGTTTTGATTGACCGTCAGGCATTAAAAAAGTTTCTTCCTGTTCTCATTGCTTTACAGGAGAAGGGATGTGAAGTTCGTGTGACAGAAGATATCATCTCGCTTATGCAAGGAGCTAGATTAGCCTGTGAAGAAGATTGGTCTTGTGAATATCTTGATGCAATTTTATCTGCTAAAACGGTTGATGGTATTGAGGGAGCCATTGCACACATTCAGCGTTATTCGTCAGGACATACTGAATCAATTATTAGTGAGGATATGGGAGTGGTTAAAATGTTTTTTGATCGTTTAGATTCAGCCATTTTGCTTCATAATGCATCAACACAATTTGCTGATGGAGGGGAATTTGGTTTTGGAGCAGAAATTGGTATTGCAACAGGGAAAATGCATGCACGTGGACCGATAGGGGTTGAACAGTTGACATCATTTCAATATCACATTAGTGGAAATGGGCAGGTTAGGCCTTGAAACAACTTTTTTTTCCATGGGAAAATCGTATACCACATGTTGAAAAGTCCAATGTTGTTGGCCTTTTTGGTGGATCATTTAATCCACCACATGCGGGTCATCTTCTTGTTGCAAAAACTGCAATTTTGCGTTTGCGTCTTAATCAATTATGGTGGATGATAACTCCAGGAAATCCTTTAAAAGATTGTATACAATTGCCATCTTTGCATAAGAGAATGCAGTTAAGCTCGGAATTTCTTAATCATCCCAAAATTCGCGTAACAGGTTTTGAAAAGACTATAGGAAGTAAAATATCAGTTGATACGATTTCTTATATCCTTAAACGTTATAGGAGAGTGCATTTTGTGTGGGTTATGGGAGCAGATAATTTAGCAACGTTTCATTATTGGCATAGGTGGCGGGATATTATGTCTATGATTCCTGTTGCAATCATTGATCGCCCTTTAGCACGGATGTCAGCACTTTCTTCTCCTATGGCTAGAACTTATTGTTATTCTCGTGTGGATGAGAGAGCAAGTACGCTATTGCCTTTTATGGCACCACCTGCTTGGATTTATTTACATGGGCCTTTATCTTTTCAATCTTCAACAAAGCTGCGTTTGGAAGGAAATGATTCTTCTTGAAGATTTTATAGGATTCTGCAACTATTTTAGAGTATTCTTCTTTTACTCTTAACTCTTATGTTTTAAATAATAATAAGAAAGGATATTAGTCTGGAAAAATTTGTACAAAAACGTTGTAATATTATTGCTTCTTCAGCAGAAGAAAAATGCTTGTCAGTTACGAATGGTCTTAAAATTATTCTGAGTAGTTTAGAAGATATAAAAGCAGAAGATATTATTTCTATTGATCTACGGGGAAGGTTTTCTTTAGCTGATTATATGGTTATTGCTTCTGGGTGTTCTCAGCGTCATGTTTTGGCTATCACTGATCGTCTTTTATCTGTTTGGAAAGGAAGTGGATATGGTAACGCGAGGGTAGAGGGAATGGCTGGAGGGGATTGGGTACTAATTGATGCAAGCGATATCATTATTCACCTTTTTCGTCCGGAAATTCGCACTTTTTATAATTTAGAAAAAATATGGCTTGATTCAGGTTTGGAGAATATTGAATCAATTCTTGTTGGAGACAACTGATATGCAAGTTTCTATTTTTGCTGTTGGTCGTATGAAACAAGGTGCTGAACAGATATTAGTTCACCGTTATTTAGATCGTTTTTCTAAAAGTGCTGGGGCTATAGGTTTTCAGTTTGGAAAAATGCAAGAAATATCAGAAAGTCGTGCTCAGACGCCCTGTCAACGTATGAAAGAAGAAGGAAAAAAACTTTTTGAGTATTTACCTGAAAAATGCCGATTAATTGTATTGGATGAGCGTGGAAAGTCAATATCATCATCTATTTTTGCTGAGAAATTAGTATTTTATCGTGATGAGGGTGTTCGTGATTTAATACTTGCTTTAGGAGGACCTGATGGGCATAGTGAACAAGTTAGAAACCACGCTGATTTTATTTTATCTTTTGGGTTTATGACCTGGCCGCATCAGATCGCACGTATATTACTTATAGAACAGCTGTATAGAGCCATAACAATTATTGGTCATCACCCTTATCATCGTTTTTAAATTTTATTTTTATACCTATTCATGCACTTGTTAACATTGTTTTAGGTGACAGCATTTAAAGCATTGTTAGTTTATATAATTGAGTTTGATGGTTGAATAAATGAAGAGGTTTCTTCATGAAAAGATAAAGATGCAATATTTATGCAAGAAGTGCATGATATTGCTGTTGCTGATATTAAGTACGGATATTCAGACATCTATTTCATATGCTGAAGATATGGACAGTCGCGAAGTAGTACAAAAAACATTAATGGACATTCGCAATAATATCTCTATATCGCGTAAACATATTGCTTCATTGATACAACAAGTTGACCTTTTGAAAAAAGATCAACGTGCTTTGACTGATGAACTCATAAAAGTTGCTAAAGTAGAGCGTAATTTAGCAAATGATATTATTGAAAGGGAGGAAAAGCTTAAGCAACTTTTAGAACAGAAGACGCAAGTGTATCAAAATTTAAAAAATCGCCAGGCTGAATTTTCAGAGATATTAGCTATTTTAGCACGGACAGGATTAAAACCACCTCCTGCTCTTATAGCGCAACCTAAAGATATTCTTGCCTCCATACGCAGCTCTATTTTATTGGGAGCTATCATTCCTGATATGCAAGAAAAAACACAGAATTTAACAAAAAATCTAAAAAAATTGACTAATTTAGGTCATGTTATTGCTATGGAATGCGTAGATTTAAAAGCTAAAATGCAAAATCAAGCAGAGCAGCTTAAATATTTAGAGTTTTTGTTAGATGAAAAAGAAAAATTACAGAAAAGATCACAAAAAGAGCTTATAATGCTGCGACAGAAAAATATTACTCTTATTAAGAAAGCGCAGTCTTTAGAAGAATTAATTTTAGAGCTTGATTATCAAGCACAGTCTGATTCCACTTCATCAGAGAATATACGGAAAAGTTTACAATTATTAGAGCAGAGAGATCTTCAAAATAAAAAGGGTCATTTTCTTTTACCTGTTTCAGGAAAAAAAATTCAACATTTTAATAATAGTTCGCATGTTGCGCGTTTTGGTGAAATTATTGCAACAGAACCAGAAGCTATAGTTATAGCTCCCGCTGATGCCCTTGTGGCTTTTTCTGGATCATTTCGTTCTTATGGACAATTAATTATTCTTAATGTTGGACATGGTTACTATATTACTCTTATCGGAATGGCTAAAATCAATGTAACACAGGGGCAGTTTGTTCTTTCAGGTGAACCTATTGGTATGATGGGAACGGAATTTATTGCGAATACTATTGCATTGGATATAGGCAAAAAGACTCCAATGCTTTACATTGAGTTTAGAAAGCATGGAAAACCTGTGGATCCAAAACCTTGGTGGCAGACTGAACAATTAAAAAGGAACAAAAATGATTCGTAAAGTTATACTTTCGGTCGCTGTGATATTGCTCAGCGTCAGTTCAACGATTATAGTGCAATCTGTTGCTGCGAATAATGACAGTAATATTTATAAACAGTTGGCTATATTTGGTGATATCTTTGAACGAGTGCGGATGCACTATGTTACAGTTCCAAATGATAAAAAGCTTGTTGAGAATGCTATTAATGGAATGCTTTCTTCGCTTGATCCTCATTCCTCTTATATGGATGCTGAAGCCGCTAAAGACATGAGAGCTTCTACTAAGGGAGAGTTTGGTGGTCTTGGTATTGAAGTAACCATGGAAAAGAGTCTTCTTAAGATTGTTTCCCCGATGGAGGATACACCAGCTTCAAAAGCTGGTATTTTAGCAGGAGATGTGATTTTAAAGATTGATGGTAAACAGGTAAAAGGTCAGTCTTTGAATGAAGCTGTGAATCAAATGAGAGGTGCTGTTGGTACACCGGTTACGCTAACAATTATTCGTTCTGGTGTTGATAAACCTCTTGAGATCAAAGTTATTCGTGATATTATCAAAGTGAAGGCGGTTAAGTATCGTGTTGAAAATGATATTGGTTATTTAAAACTTATTCAATTTTCTGAGCAGACTTTTGGTGATCTTCAAGCTGCAGTTAAAGACATTCAATCCAAAATTTCTCAAGATCGTTTGAAAGGGTATGTGCTTGATTTACGCCTTAATCCTGGAGGCCTTTTAGAACAGGCGGTTAGTATTTCAGGTGCTTTTCTTAATAGAGGCGAAATTGTATCGATTCGTGGTCGTAGAAAGAAAGATGTGACGAGATTTGATGCTAGACCAGGAGATCTGATTAATGGGAAGCCTCTCATTGTTCTTATTAATGGTGGTTCAGCAAGTGCTTCTGAAATTGTTGCAGGGGCTTTACAAGATCATCGTCGCGCTACAATTTTAGGAACACAATCTTTTGGTAAGGGATCTGTTCAAACCATTATTCCTTTAGGTGAAAATGGAGCTTTACGTTTAACGACAGCGCTTTATTACACCCCGATGGGTACATCAATTCAAGGAACTGGGATTACCCCTGATATTATTGTTGAGCAGCCATTGCCTGAAAAATATAAGGGTTATGATGTAACGCTTGGTGAATCTGAGTTAAAAGGACATATCAAAGGAAAACAAGAAAGTGAGAAAGGCTCTGGTTCAGCTGCTTTTGTTCCTAAAGATCCTAAGGATGATGTGCAATTGAATGAAGCTTATAAGCTTTTACGGGGTGAGATAACGCATAAGGCATTTCCACCAGATCCTCATCAAGGTATTTTAAAATAAGAAGAAAGCTGTACAGCTTATAGTTTTATATGAGCTGTATTTTTATAAGGGATAATGAGGTGGATACAATTGTTGGTTTTAAAGCTCTCCCTTATCGGAAATGTGTGGGAATTCTTGTGTTTAATCATGAAGGTAAAGTTTGGGTTGGACGCCGTTTGATGGCAGTTGCTGACGCACAAGTTGACATGTCCAAACTTTGGCAGTTACCACAGGGGGGAATTAATCCAGGAGAAAAGCCGATAGATGCAGCACGACGTGAACTTTATGAAGAAACAGGTATCCAATCCATTAAGTTGATTAAGGAAGCTCAGGATTGGTTTAAGTATGATTTCCCACAAGAACTTATGGGACATGTTTTAAATAATAAATATCGTGGTCAAATACAAAAATGGTTTTCTTTTCAGTTTACGGGAGAGACTTCTGAAATTACCATTAATCCACCACCTGATGGTAATACGGCAGAGTTTGATCAGTGGAAATGGATTGATTTGGAAGAGATTCCTTCAATTGTTGTTTCTTTTAAAAAGCATGTTTATACAAAAGTTGTGAAAGAATTTCGAAATAGTGCTAGATGTTTATAAATCTTATAATTGTAAAAGCTATTTTTTCTTAAGAAGCTTTGTATTATGTCTTGTTATCAGAAATAATAGCAGTGATTCTATTGTGTGTTTAAAAATTAGGATGTGAGATGAAAAAAATATTTAATTTCTTTATAACTTTTACACTCTTGAGTGTTTCTGTTGCATTTGCGCAGAGTACAAAGCCGACTACAACAAAGCTTTCTGAAGCTTCATTGCCGAACGGTGCTTCTTCTTTAACCGAGACTTATGGTTTGTGGAATGTTAACTGTAATCTACAGGACGGAAAAAAAGTTTGCTTTATGTATCGCCAAGAAGTTAATGATCAAAATCGTGTCATATTAGCTATGAACATTTCTTCCAATTCTGATGGTACTTTGACAGGAACTTTGACAGTTCCTTTTGGTATTTTAGTTTCTAAACCTATTCGTTTACAAGTAGATGGTGGAAAGAATGTTATTGAAACAAACATTCGGACTTGTATACCAGCAGGTTGCATTGTTCCAGTAGCTTTTGACAAAAATTATGTGGCAGCTTTACGTGCAGGAAAAAAGTTGAATTTAGCGATGACAGTTTCTACTCCAGGAGAGCCAGCTCTGAATGATTTGTTTGTGCAATTAAGTGGTTTTAGCGATGCACTGAATCGTTTTATTGCTTTGCAAATGTAATTTTATAATAAAAAGAAAATCGGCCTTTAAAGGCCGATACTATTTAGAATAGTTTATGAGGAAAACAAAAATTAATTAGCCAGCTGACTAATTAAATGAAGGATGAGAACTTTTGTAAATTCTTTTTCTATTTTGGTGTATTATTGCTTCACTTTAATATTTTATGACATTGCGGTATGATGATATATGCTAAAAATATTAATTTTTATTTGAAATGAAAAAGAAGAATAATTGGTGAGACTATTTTAATAAAGACTTTATTTGCATAAAGTTTTCTATATGAACCTCCATTCTATTGATTGGTAAAGGAAATACGAATGATCTATGCTTTTCTTAGTGTGCTGGATCTAATCTTTAGTATTTACATTGCTATCTTAGTAGCTCATGCTATTTTTTCTTGGCTTTATACATTTAATATTGTCAATACCCGGAATGTTTTTGTCACTATGATCGGTAATTTTCTATATCGTACAACAGAACCAATTTTATGCTATATTCGACGTTTTTTACCTAATCTTGGGACAATTGATATTTCACCTATTGTGGTTTTTATGATTATTTACTTTATTCGTATTTTCATGTGGCGTGCTTATGCAGGAATGCTTTTATAAAAGTGAAGATATTTCCTTAGGCGAAATAAGATGTTTTATCGAGTTGATGCTCATCGTTTGATTTTATTTGTCCGTTTGATTCCAAAAGCCTCAGTTGATAGTATAATAAAGGTTGAGAATAGAGATGATGGGAAACAGTATTTAATTATACGTCTGCGTGCTATTCCTGAAAACGGCAAAGCAAATAAAGCATTGATTAAATTTTTGGCGAAGCAATGGAAGATACCATCGTCTTGCATCTCTCTTGGAAGTGGAGCAACATCACACTATAAACAGCTTTATTTTTCAAAATATTTAAAAGAAGTAGAGAAAATATTACAATCTTTTAGAGTATAATCCTATAAAATTAAGAAGATGACAGCCTGTGAAGATACAGGCTGTGTTTTTATTTAAAGCGAACAGTTATGTTGTTTATTACGTTCAATCGCTTTTTTAATCAATTCATGTGCATAGTCTTTATCGCGCCAACCTTCAATTTTAACCCATTTTCCAGGTTCAAGATCTTTGTAATGTCCAAAAAAATGCTCAATTTGTTTTAATGTGATTTCTGGAAGATCTGTATAATTATGAACATTAATGTAGCGTTTTGTTAATTTTTGAGCAGGAATAGCAATAATTTTTTCGTCTTTGCCGCCATCATCTTCCATCATAAGAACACCGATTGGGTATACATTAATGACACAACCTGGAATAAGAGGACGGGTGCTACTGATGAGAACATCAACGGGATCACCATCTTCCGAAAGTGTATGCGGGATGAAGCCATAATTTCCAGGATAAGTCATTGGTGTATGGAGGAAACGGTCAACAAATAATAATCCAGATTTTTTATCCATTTCATATTTTATTGGTTGACTATCAATAGCAACTTCAATGATAACATTAACATCTTCTGGTGGATTTTTGCCGATAGGTATTTCATTAATGTTCACGTAATTACCCTTTCTAGAATTAAATAAAATCAAACAGAATAGTACATTAAGGTAAAGAGATTCATCATCAGGCAAGTGATGAACGTGTTTTTTCGAAACGTTTACGTTCATTTGGATCTAGGTAGAGTTTACGCAAACGAATATTTTTAGGCGTCACTTCTACTAGCTCGTCATCTTGTATCCATGACAGTGCACGTTCTAAGGTCATTTTGATTGGAGGGCTTAATTTTACGGCTTCATCTTTACCAGAAGCACGCATGTTTGTTAGCTTCTTCCCTTTTAAAACATTTACTTCTAAGTCATTATCGCGTGAGTGTATGCCAACAATCATACCTTGATAAACTTTTACGCCAGCATCGATCATCATAGGGCCACGATCTTCAAGATTAAAAAGCGCATAGGCAACAGCTTCACCATTATCATTTGAAATCATTACACCATTGGTACGGCCACTAATTTCTCCCTTATAAGGCTCATAGGCATGGAAAAGACGATTCATAATTGCTGTACCACGTGTATCCGTTAAAAGTTCAGATTGATAGCCAATAAGTCCGCGGGTTGGTGCATAAAACACAAGGCGTACACGATTTCCACCTGATGGACGGAGTTCAATCATTTCTCCTTTGCGTTCTGACATTTTTTGAACAATGGTTCCGGAATATTCTTCATCAACATCGATTACAACTTCTTCAATTGGTTCTAAAGTTATTCCATTTTCATCTTTTTGCATAACTACGCGTGGTCGTGAAACACTTAGTTCAAATCCTTCACGACGCATGTTTTCAATAAGGACCGCGAGCTGTAATTCTCCTCGTCCTGAAACATAAAAAGAGTCTTTATCATCTGATTCTTCAATTTTAAGAGCTACATTTCCTTCTGCCTCTTTTAACAAACGGTTACGGATAATTCGACTTGTTACTTTATCTCCTTCTGTACCAGCAAGGGGACTATCATTCACAAGAAAGCTCATAGTAACAGTGGGTGGATCAATTGGTTGAGCAATAAGAGACTCATTGACGGAAAGATCACAGAAGGTGTCAGCAACAGTTCCTTTTTGGAGTCCTGCAATTGCTATAATATCTCCAGCAGCACTTTCTTCAATAGGTTGTCGTTCTAATCCACGGAATGCTAAAATTTTTGAAATACGCCCAGTTTCTAAAAGTTTTCCATCTTGTCCCAGAACTTTAATATTTTGATTGGGTTTAATTGAGCCCGAATGAACGCGTCCTGTAATGATTCGTCCCAAAAAAGGATCGGCTTCAAGGATAGTACCGATCATGCGGAATGGTCCTTCAGCAATGGTTGGTGTAGGTACATGACGGACTACAAGATCAAACAAGGCACTTAATCCTTGATCTTTGGGTCCTTCAGGAGATACAGCCATCCATCCATCACGACCTGATCCATAAAGAATAGGGAAATCCAATTGTTCATCGGTTGCATCAAGAGCTGCAAAAAGGTCAAAAACTTCATTGACAACTTCATCAGCTCGGGCGTCAGGTCGATCAATTTTATTGATTGCAACAATAGGACGTAATCCTACTTTTAACGCTTTTCCAACAACAAATTTGGTTTGTGGCATAGGACCTTCAGCAGCATCAACAAGGACAATAGCTCCGTCTACCATATTAAGGATACGTTCTACTTCACCACCGAAATCGGCGTGACCAGGGGTATCAACAATATTAATTCGGGTATCTTTCCAAACAACAGATGTTACTTTTGCTAGAATTGTAATACCGCGTTCTTTTTCGATATCATTTGAATCCATCATGCGCTCGCTTGTGCGCTGGTTATCACGAAAATTTCCTGATTGTTTGAGGAGTTCGTCTACAAGTGTTGTTTTACCGTGGTCAACGTGGGCGATGATAGCAATATTACGCAATTGCATAAATTTTCTTCTTTTCGTTTAATGAAATTCTCTTTGAAGTAAAGCTTTTCTCTTTACAGTTTCAGATCTTTTACAGTTTTTTTTAGACTTTGGGAAGAGGAAGAACATTTTTTATAAAAATGAAGGAGAGATTTTAATACGTGCCATATTAAAGTAAGATTCCAGTTAAAATAAAAGAAGCAACGGAAAAGTAAATTATAATACCCATGACATCTACTAAGGTCGCAACAAAGGGAGCCGAAGCACTTGCCGGGTCAAATTTTAAGCGTTTAAGAATAAAGGGCAGCATAGATCCGACTAAAGAACCGAATGTAACAATTCCAACTAAAGCTATTCCTACAGTTATAGCAATAAAAAACCAATAATCACCATAGTTATAAATTCCGAGTTGTTGCCAAACAGCAATCCGTATAATACCGATGATTCCGAGTAAAATACCAAGGGAGATGCCTGTTGGAATTTCACGAATAATGACTTTCCACCAGTCTTTGAGTGTGAGTTCCCGTAAGGCTAATGCACGAATAATAAGAGACGTTGCTTGTGAACCAGAGTTTCCTCCTGAACTCATAATAAGAGGAATGAATAATGTAAGAGCAATTACTTTTTCAAGTTCTGTTTCGAAATATTGCATGGCGCTTGCTGTTAACATTTCACCCATAAAGAGTAAAGCCAGCCAGCCACCGCGTTTTTTCATCATTCCCAAAAAATTTATCTGCATATATGGTTTATCTAAAGCTTCCAATCCTCCAAATTTATAGGCATCTTCATTCATTTCATCGACCATAGAGTCAAGTACATCGTCAACTGTTACAATACCAATCACATGATTGCTGTCATCAATAACTGGTACAGAAAGAAGATCATGACGTTGAAAGAGACGAGCAATATCTTCGTGGTGTGTAAAGGGTGATATTGTGATAGGTGTATCGTGTGTGGAGACGTTTAAAATTTTATCATCAGGTGAGGCAAGAATAAGGTTACGGAGAGAAACGGCTTTGAGAAGGGTACTTGTTTTCGGATCAATGACATAGCTTGTGTATACTGTCTCACGTGTTCTTTCAACATCCCGAATATGATCTAAAGTTTTTTTTACAGTCCAATTCGCTGGTACTGCTATAAACTCTGTTGTCATCAATGCACCAGCTGTATGATCTGGATAACTAGTAAGTTTTTTGAGTTCAGTCCGAGTTAAAGATTTTAGTAAAGCATAAAACCGTTTACGCGTTTCTTGATTCATTTCTTGGAAGACGTCCGCAGCAGCATCTGCAGACATACCGTCAAGAATTTCGACAGCAAGATTCACGGGCAAAAGTTCAAGAATAGCAGCTGGGCTTTCAAGTTCTGGTTTGTCAAAAAGTTCAATGGCATAATCAATAGGCAAAAGACTGAGGATAATTACCCGTTCCATAATATCAAGACCATTAATGATATCAATCGAGTCGGCAAAATGAAGATTTTTTAATTCTTCAGCAAGGGCTTCAGAAGGTAAATCTTTGAGGTTGCTAGTAGATGTTTTGATTTCAGTCATAGCGAAGTGCCTTCTAAAAGATTAGAGATATATAGATAGAATGAATCAAAATTATAGACAACTTAGAATACAAGTTTTTCAATTGTTAATATTCAAAATAAAGTCAAGGATAGATTGCAATTTGTAAAAACTGTAAACAATTTCATGAGGCCAGAAAAAGAATTTTTTGTGCATATTCCAAAATAATAAAATAATATTTTTATATAAAAATTTAAATTTACAAGGCTATTTTAGAGTATAAAGTTATTATTAATAGGCCATATCACATAGGTGACTATTTGATTTTAAATTTACTAATGTAGGCAGTATAATATTATGACACAAGCAGCAATGTTCGACTGGATGGAATTGTCAGGTTTTCCTGATTTTTCTTCAATAAATGATGATGATTTTAAACCTGCTTTTGAACAGGCACTGAAAGAGGCTGAAGAGGAAATAGAAGTTATTGCTGCTTTGGAAGAATTACCAACACTTGAGAATTTTTTGCAGCCTTTTGAGCTCGCTGGTAAGAATCTTGATCGCGTATGCTCTATATTTTTTCTGCGTGCGAGTGCACACAGTAATGAATTGATTCAAAAATTAGAACAAGAATTTGTTGTTAAACTTTCACGTTATTCTTCAAAAATTATGATGGATACGCGGATATTTGCGAAAATGGATATGCTCTATAAAAAAGCACAGCAAGGTTTGTATGACCATGAAACTGAACGTGTGCTTGAATTAGGGTGGAAGAGATTTGTTCATAATGGTGCAAAACTTGATGAAAAGGGTAAAAAACGTCTTGTTGAAATTGATGAAAGGCTTGCCCTTTTAGGTGCTACTTTTGGTCAGCATATCTTAAAAGATGAGGCTGAATGGATTTTGTTTTTGGAACAAACAGATTTATCTGGTTTACCAGATGATCTTATTGCTTCTATGAAAGAAATTGCTTGTGAGAGAGGCCGTGATGGACTGTATGCATTAATCTTAACGCGCTCGATTGTTGAACCTTTTTTAAAATTCTCTCATCGTCGTGATTTGCGTAAAACAGCTTTTCAAGCTTGGTCTCAACGGGGTGAAAATACTCATGATAATAAAGCAATTATTGTGGAGATGATTGCACTTCGGAGCGAAAAGGCAAAATTGTTGGGGTATAAATCTTTTGCGGATTTAAAGCTTGACAATACTATGGCTAAAAATGTTGATGCAGTTATGAATTTGCTTATCCCTGTATGGGAGCGGGCAAAAGTTAAGGCTGCTACTGAACAGGCTGAATTACAAAATTTTGCAAAAAATCAAGGAGATAATGAGCCTTTAAAAGCTTGGGATTGGCGTTATTATGCTGAAAAGTTGCGCACTGAGAAGTTTTTATTTGATGAAACAGAAGTAAAATATTATTTGCAGCTTGATCGCATGATTGAAGCAGCTTTTTTCGTTGCAAAAAAACTTTTTGGGATTTCATTTGAAGAAAAAACTGATGTTGCACTTTGGCATCCTGATGCACGCTTATGGGAGGTCAAAAAATCTGATGGAAGTTTACTTGGGCATTTTATTGGTGATTATTTTGCACGTTCTTCAAAACGATCTGGAGCGTGGATGAGCAGATTACAATCACAGCATAAATTGAACAGAGGGCAAAAGCCTATCGTTTACAATGTATGTAATTTTGCGAAGCCCTCTAAAGGGAAGCTTGCTCTTTTATCGCTTGATGATGCACGCACACTTTTCCACGAGTTTGGGCATGCATTGCACGGTTTGCTGTCTGATGTTACATGGCCATCTGTTGCGGGAACATCAGTTGTGCGTGATTTTGTTGAGCTTCCTTCTCAACTTTATGAGCATTGGCTCATTGTACCAGAAGTATTGCAATCATATGCTACGCATGTGGAAAAAGGTACTTCTTTGCCGCAAGCTTTGTTGGATAAAATTTTGTCAGCACATACATTTAATGCTGGTTTTAATGCTGTTGAATTTCTTTCATCTGCTTTAGTAGATATGGCTTTTCATCAAGAAGAAAAAGTGGTGGATCCAACATTTTTTGAACGTAAGGAATTAGAAAAATTAGGAATGTCTGATACAATTATTATGCGTCATCGTCCTCCGCATTTTGCACACATATTTTCAGGTGATGGTTATGCGGCTGGTTATTATTCTTATATGTGGTCAGAAGTCCTTGATGCTGATGCTTTTCAAGCTTTTGAAGAAACAGGTGATGTTTTCAATCCAGAACTTGCTAGTCGATTAAAGCGTTTTGTCTATTCTGCTGGAGGAAGTTATGATCCTGAGAAACTCTATGAATCTTTTCGAGGGCGATTACCTTCACCAGAATCAATGATAAAGAAACGTGGATTGTAAAGATAAAGTAGGGTGTCGATATACGATTTTATCTGCGGATAAATTAAGACATTGATGAAATACTATGATTTTTGAAATCTAGAACTAAAATTTTGTATGTTATCTATTTTAATTTTAGCTTTAACTAAAGCTCATATTTCTTATGGTATTATTAAATGATAAATCTATAGTTTTAAATAATTTTATTAAAATTTTTAGAGATATGATTGTATTTGAATAATGCAACGAAGTCTTTATTTTTGAAAAGCATAGTTAGCAGTTATAGCATTTTTTCTAATTGCATGATGCGTTTCATAAAGTGCAGGTTTCACTTCAATTTATTTTAGAAATCTTTTTATAAACAAGACAATCACCATAAAACTAAGAATTTTTTTCAATTTTAAGATGTTAGATAATCATTAAGGAAAATAAACCATGAGATAAGTGTTTGACTTTAAGGTTATTGTTTTCTGATATGAGAGAGAGTTTCGTAGCTTGGATATCCATTTCCTTCTAAACCATGACGTAGCTGAAAAGCTTTAATCGCTTTCTTGGAAGCTATACCAATTTTACCATCAATTTCTCCTTCATAATCTCCAAGTTTTGCTAAACGAGATTGCAATTCTATACGCTCTTTGAAAGTAATAGGTTTAAATGGTCGATTCCAATCTTGGAATAATTTAGGATGTCCAGCAATACGATCAGAAAGAAGGCCAACAGCGAAAGCATAACGATCTGCATTATTATAACGTTTAAGCACAAAGAAATTTTTTGTTACCAGAAATGCAGGTCCTTTTGGACCGTCAGGAAATTTCAATATTGCTTGTTCAGATAAAGAAGGAAAAGGTTTTCCATGTGCGTGTTGAACACCTAACTCTTTCCATTGTTTAAAGGATAACCAATTTTCAGGTAATTTTTCGTTATTTGGTAATTTAACTTCAATTCCCCAGACAAGATTAGATTGCCAACCATTCGTATAGAGAAGGTTAGCAGAAGTAGCAAGTGAATCAGGAATCGAATTCCAAATATCAGAGCGCCCACTTCCATCCATATCAATAGCGTAGATGAGATAACTGCTTGGAATAAATTGCGTATGTCCTAGTGCTCCTGCCCAAGATCCCACGAGTTGAGAGCGGTGAATTTCACCTCTTTGTAGAATTTTCATTGCTGCAATAAGTTGCGTGCGCGCGTATTTTTGACGTTTTGGGTCGGCATAAGCTAAAGTTGCAAGTGAACGGATAGTATCACGCATTATGCCTTTATTTGTTAAAATTTTTCCATAGTTGCTTTCCATCGACCAAATGGCGAGGAGGAGATTACGATTAACACCAAAACGCTTTTCAATTTTTTGTAACCACTGTTGCCATTTTTTAGCTTGCTGTTTTCCTTCTACAATTGCATCGTCATGAATGCGATTGTCAAAATATTCCCATGGCATATCAACAAACTCTGGTTGATATGCTGCTTTTTTTAAGACTTCTTGGTCAATTGTATGAATTGTTTTAAAAGCCATATCAAATGTGGATGGTGAAATATTGTTGGCTAAAGCCGTTTTTTTGAATTCATTAATCCAGTGTTGAAAACTACTATCGGCATATGTAGGCGAGGAAAAAACTATTAGAAGAGTGGCAAAGGTAGAGAGTAAGCGAATGAAAGATAACCTTTGATTTATAGTTTTTTTTAAAAAAAATAATGGACTAAATTTTATTGTTTTCATTTTCTAATTTTTATCTATGTAAAAGTGTTCGGATGTGCAGTTATTTTATTTTCGTATTTAATAAAATCTATATCAGATCAAGTAAAATTTGTCTTAAAATGAAACGATTTAATTAATTATTGCGTCTTTTCTATGTTTATTATATAAAAATTTAGAAAATAGAACATTTTTATTTATTTGTAGTTAAAATATAATGATAAATTGTATCAGAGGATTATCTAACAAATATTGTATTGGTAAGTAGGAAGATGAATGTGTGTAAAATCCGTAAGGCAGTATTTCCTGTAGCCGGTCTTGGTACTCGTTTTCTTCCAGCAACAAAAGCAGTTCCTAAAGAAATGCTAACTGTTGTTGATAAGCCTGTTATTCAATACGTGGTAGATGAGGCACGTGAAGCAGGTATTGAGCATTTCATTTTTATTACTGGGCGCAATAAGGCAGTTATTGAAGATTATTTTGATGCTCAGGTTGAATTATATACAACTCTTGCTGAATGTAAAAGAATAGAGGAGCTAGAGCATTTAAAAAATTTGCAATTGCAGCCAGGAATGACTTCTTTCACTCGGCAACAGCAGCCTTTAGGATTAGGACATGCTGTTTGGTGTGCGCGTGAGCTTGTTGGAAAAGAGCCTTTTGCTTTATTATTACCGGATATGCTCATGCAAACTAAAAAAGGTTGTCTTTCTGAGATGATACATCTTTATGAAAAAATAGGAGGAGGTAATATTATTGCTGTTCAAGAGTGCAATCATGAAGAAGTATATAAATACGGTATCGTAGGAAAAGGAAAGCAGGTCGCAAATGGTTTTGAAATCACACAAATGGTAGAAAAACCAGCTATAGAAAGGGCTCCATCTAATCTGTATATTAATGGACGTTATATTTTGCAGCCAGAGATTTTTGATATTTTATCTGATCAAAAACGAGGAACAGGAAATGAGATTCAATTAACGGATGCTATGGTGCGACTTTCAAATGAACAAGCTTTTTTTGGTTTTCAATTAGATGGGCGCACTTTTGATTGTGGATCTAAAATTGGCTTTATTGAGGCTAATGTTGCATTTGCTCTTTCACGTACTGATATGCATCAGCAACTTTTTACATCGCTGAAAAACTTACTTGAAAAAATTAACGTTGAAAAATGATATAGACTTTAAGAGTGATTTCATTTATCGAATTCAGTTATGACGATACAGTCTTCTAATACGTTAAATCTACAAAATGCAGTTATCTTAGCGCTTAAGACTATTTCTATTGAAAAACGAGGGCTTGAAGTTCTTGAAAAGGCTTTTCAGGAGAAGCTTGCAGATTCTTTTAAAGCAGCTGTCCAAGCCATTAGCAATGCAAATGGTCACGTGGTAATTACTGGACTTGGTAAGAGCGGTCATATAGGGACAAAAATTGCCGCGACTTTAGCTTCAACTGGAACACCTGCTTTTTTTATCCATGCTGCGGAAGCTAATCATGGTGATCTTGGTATGATTTGTTCTGATGATGTTATTCTTGCTTTATCGTGGTCTGGGGAAACTACAGAGTTAAGTGGTATTATAAGCCATGCTGCACGTTTTCGTATACCACTAATTGCAATAACATCTGGTGAGCACTCTATATTAGGACGGCAAGCTGATATTGTGTTATTATTGCCAAAAGTAGAGGAAGCTTGTCCTCATGGTCTTGCTCCGACAACTTCAACAACTATGCAATTAGTGATAGGAGACGCATTAGCTATTGCTCTTTTGGAAATGCGAGGTTTTACTGCGACTGATTTCAAAATTTATCATCCTGGGGGATCTCTTGGGGCAAACCTTAAATACGTGCGTGATATTATGCATCAAGGGGATCGTGTCCCTTTAGTTACACAGGGAGTGCCCATGACAGCAGCTATGGAGATTTTGGTTGAAAAACACTTTGGTTGTGTTGGTGTTGTAAATCCAAGAGGTGAATTAATTGGAATTATAACAGATGGTGATCTTGCACGCAATATTCACAATGATTTGTCACAATTCAATGTTGATGAGGTAATGACTAAAAATCCAAAGACTGTTGGCCCAGATACACTCGTTGGTGCAGCAACAGCATTTATTAATGATCATCATATTGGAGCATTTTTCGTGATTGAAAATAAAAAGCCTATTGGAATTGTTCATTTTCACGATCTTTTGCGTATTGGTGTGGCATAAGTTAATTAATATTGAGAGGCCAATATATTTATCAGCAAAAAATGATGAGATAATAGCAGTAATCTTTTTGAGAGGAAGAATGCTTGAGATATATCTATTGGTGAATGGTTATTTGTTAAGTTTATGGTAATGTAAGATCATAGATATAGTAATATCTTTTAATAATAATTTCCTCACAGGAAGAAAGAACTTTCTCCTGTGAGAGTACTTTTTATATTTTTATAAAAAGTTTTAAATTTTATTTAGGTTTTGCGTTTGAGGAAGAATTGTGAACCAGTGTTTGATGTACAGAGGAGTTGCATTGTATCATTAGATATTGTGCAACTTGCTCTAGAAACGGTTCCACGAACAAGCGAATATATCTCAATTTCTACGTGGTGAGTGTTGATATAATTGTAGGTACCTTCTGAAAGCTTTTCTTTTGTATCTGCTGCTCGTGTTTCAAAAATACCACTACGAAAAGAAGAAATAATACCATTTGTGTCGATCCATTCTCCATCGATTCTAGTTGGCATATTGTTGATAAATAAGAATTTATTGCGATTTTGCGAAGGATTGCAAGCAACTAATATTAAAGCAATTATTGTCAGGTATAAAATACAGCAAATATGTTTCATGTTTTTTACTCTATATGTTTTCGTTTTCTTTTTATGACAAGTTTAAAGTAAAGGCAAAAAATTGAAAAGACTCTTAAACATTGTGTTTAATGAATAATTTGGTAAAATTAGCATGCCGGTTACAAAAGGTAAAATATATTTTGTGGTTTGTAATGAATCTTATTATAAATATATTTAGTAGTCTCAGAGGAGATTATTAAAGCTATGGTTGGTCCTATTCTCGTTGCGGGGGAAGATCACGGAAAGCGTGCAGAGCTTTCTACTATGCTTCGAGGATTTGGCTACCGCGTTATTGAAGCAGAAAATAGCTTACGCATAATTGATCTTTTATATAGGCGTAAAAATATTACGCTTGTGTTGCTTGATGTTACTATTAGTGATTTAGGCGTAAGTGATCTAATTAAAATGATTAGAATGGCTCGAATCTCTATTCGAGTCATTGTTATAGCAAAGCAAGATAATCAAGAATTAATTCAAAAAGCTTTAAAAGCTGGAGCTATTGATTATTGGTTCTATCCAGTTACCCCATTACGGTTGAGAGTTACTTTGAATAATCTTGCATTCATTTCCGCATTAGAAAATGAAATTCAGTATGTTCGTAGGCAAAAAGAAAATCATTTACGATTTTTTGATATCTATAAAAAAAGCACTGTAATGCAGGCCATTTTAGAACAATCAAAAAGTGCAGCAACTTCTTTTCAGAATCTTTTGATAGAAGGTGAAGTAGGGACTGGTCGTGAGAAATTAGCTCGTATTATTCATGATGAAAGTTTTTTTTCAAAGGGGAATTTTGTTCGCTTCCAATGTTTACCAGTTTTTGATCCAGAGGAAGAGAATCGTTTTTGGTTTAAAGAGTTTGTACCGCTAGTTTCTTCTCTTAAGCATGGGACACTTTGCTTATGTGATATTGATCGATTAGAGCCAATACAGCAAAAACGTTTTGCGCATTATCTTCAAGAGAGAGCAGAAGCAGCAAAAGATAAAAATCTGCCTTTTCGCATTATTGCTCTTTCAACATCGCGTCTTGCAGATTTAGTCCAGGTAGGTTTTTTTACACATAGTTTTTTTGAAAAAATTTCCCAATTATATATTAATATACCTGCTTTGCGAGAGTTGAGAGGTGAACTTCCAGAAATTTCTCAGTGTTTGATTGACTATATTATTGCTGAAACCGGGCAATCGCATGTGCATGGTTTAGGAGGGACGGTTATTTCTATGTTTATGCAGTATGATTGGCCTGGTAATTATAGAGAACTGGAAAATTTGCTATTTCGTGCGGTTTTGATGAGCGAAGGACCATTATTAACTGTGAGAGATTTTCCGCAATTAATAAAAAATCCACACATGAATATTTCAAAGATAACTGATAATGATATTCAAGAACGCTATGAAAGAAAATTTATACGACTTTTTAATGTTGATGGGCATGTACGCACTTTTTCTGAGATGGAGTGTGATATTATTAAAAAGGCAGTTGCACATTATAAAGGACGTATGAGTGAAATTGCTCGACGTCTTCAGATTGGGCGTTCTACTCTTTATCGTAAAATAGAGGAATTGAAGACAATAAATAATCAAAAGCAGTAATAAAATTTTTAACAAAACATCTGTATCTACGAATTATAATAGTTCAACAGAGTGTGATTGTTTTATCATCAAAAAAGAAGTCTTTTTAGCCATAAATTAGCCATAAAAATGAAATGTCATTTATTGTAATAATTTGTTTGTTTCAAATATTTTCGGACAACAATAGTAAAGTTGCTTAGAATTTTTGAATATGAACATCAAAGTTTTAAAAATAATGATGTTTTTTGTTATATCTTATAGAAAATGATCATATTCTCTTTTCTACAGATTAAAAGATAGAACCATTGATTCTAATGTTTCTTTACGTATTTATTGAGTGTATGATATTTTTTAGAAAGAAAGTTTCTCTCTTTGACGTTATTAAACATTATTGTTGGCTTCACTGCACTTTTCGTTATTGCTTCTATGTTAGCAATTTATACTTATGGTTGTTTCATTAGAAGTGCTAGAGGAGAGTCTTCTTATGCACTAAATGTTGAGAAAAGTGAGACTGAAATTGATCGTATAGTAAGCAGATTAGCAAAAGAGACAAATGGAGTGGGAATTGATAAGGATGCTCTTTCACTTATTGTAAGCAATTTAGATGCATTTTGTGTTCGTGCGATAGGTGCAGCAAAAGCTGGACGCAGTCTTGATCTGATGTATTACATTTGGAATGATGATTTAACAGGCCGTTTGCTGCTTAGCGAAGTAGTTAAGGCAGCTGATCGTGGTGTACGAGTGCGTCTTCTTTTAGATGATATTAATGCTCAGGGGCGTGATCCGGCTTATGTTGCACTTGATAAACATCCTCATATTGAGGTGAGAGTGTTTAATCCAGGGCGCGTACGTAAAGGTGGTTTACGCCGTGGTTTAGAGATTATATTACGGGCGATTATGGTAACGCGCAGAATGCACAATAAAGCCTTTATTGTTGATGGGCGTGTAGCTTTAGTAGGAGGGAGAAATCTTTCAGATGCTTATTTGGGTGTAAATAAACAGTCAAGTTTTCGAGATTTAGATCTCATGTTAATTGGACCATCGGTTAAAAAAATAGAAACGATCTTTGATAATTTTTGGAATAGCGCTGTGGTTTTACCGATACATACTTTGGTTGTTCCTGACAGAGAAGGAGATCTCGATATTTGGAAAGCTAAATTACGTAAATTCCGTAACTCAAAAGTTGCCAAAGTTTATTTAACTTATGTCAATAAGCATATCAATTTTGAATATTTTATTCAAATAGGTAAACGATTATTTGTAGCAGATAAAGTAGATGTTCTTTCAGATCCTCCAGAAAAGGCATTACGGAAGCATACGGCAAATTGGTTGATGGAAGCTCTTTCACAGGTTATTGATAGCGCAAAAAAAACAATTCAGATTACATCGCCTTATTTTGTTCCGGGTAAAGAAGGAACACGGAGTTTCCGCAATTTGGTATCAAAAGGTATTAATGTCAAAATTCTTACTAATTCTTTGGCAGCTACTGATGTGGCCATTGTACATGGAGGTTATGCGCCTTATCGTAAAGTGTTATTGAAAAGTGGTGTTCAACTCTATGAACTAAAACCAGATGGAGGAACTCACCGATTGCGGTTGTTTAGATCTAATAAGGCGAGTTTGCATACAAAAGCTTTTTTAATTGACTGTAAAACTGCTTTTATTGGATCTTTAAATTTTGATCCTCGTTCCGTTTCATTGAATACAGAAATGGGGATTCTTTTTGAATGCCCACCAATAGCAACGAGATTAGATTTGCTTTTTTCTGAAGAAACGACTGGTGAAATGAGTTATTGTTTACGTCTTGGTGATAATGATCGTATTTACTGGGATTTTGTTGAAAATGAGAAAAAATACAGCGTTGATTATGAACCAGAAAGTAATTTGAAGCGTCGTGCATTTGCAAAAATAATGAGTTGGTTACCCATTGAGTCGCAGTTATAGATTGTACACGTTCTATTTTAGAAAAATATTTATTTTCTCTTTTCATTTTATCGGTCACATGGCATAATTGATCGCCAATTCGTGACTTAAGAGAACTAAAGTTGCCCCTATAACTGTCACAGTGTTTTAGTATTAGAGGAATTTGGCTATGGCAAAAATTATTGAAACAAGCACAGGTGCATTGGCACTAACCTTTGATGACGTGCTTTTGCAGCCAGGTCATTCTCTCGTTATGCCTAGCCAAGTGGATCTTAAAACCCGTATTGCAGCAGATATTGAGTTGAATTTACCACTCCTTTCTGCTGCAATGGATACGGTTACAGAGTCTCGTTTAGCAATTGCTATGGCTCAAGCGGGTGGTCTTGGTGTTATTCATCGGAATATGTCTCCTGCGGAGCAAGCTGAAGAAGTACGTCAAGTGAAGAAATTTGAATCCGGTATGGTTGTTAATCCAGTGACCATTGGTCCTGATGCAACACTTGAAGAAGCTAAGGATTTGATGCGTGCTCATAGTATTTCAGGTATTCCAGTTGTTGAAAGTGGTGCTAAAGGCAAAATTTCTGGTCGACTTGTTGGCATTTTGACGAATAGGGATGTGCGTTTTGCATCAGATCCAAAACAAAAAATCTATGAATTAATGACGCATGAAAATTTAATTACAGTGCGTGAAAATGTTCAACTAGATGAAGCAAAATATCTTTTACATCATCATCGTATTGAAAAGTTACTTGTTGTAGATGAACAAGATCGCTGTGTTGGTTTGGTGACAGTTAAAGATATTGAAAAGGCACGATTAAATCCGAATGCTGCAAAAGATTCTCAAGGTCGTTTGCGTGTTGCTGCTGCGAGTAGTGTGGGGAATGAAGGAATCGAACGTGCTGAACACTTAATTGATGCGGGCGTTGATCTATTAGTAATTGATACGGCTCATGGTCATTCTCAACGTGTATTGGATATGGTTAAACGTATTAAAAAAATGACCTTTTCTACGGTTGTTATTGCTGGTAATGTAGCAACTCCTCAAGCAACACAAGCTTTGATTGATAGTGGTGCCGATGCGGTAAAGGTTGGTATTGGGCCTGGTTCTATTTGCACAACGCGAATTGTTGCAGGCGTTGGTGTTCCTCAACTTGCAGCTATTATGGGAGCTGCAGAAATTGCTGATAAAGCAGGCATTCCTATTATTGCTGATGGGGGTATCAAAGCTTCCGGTGATTTTGCTAAAGCTTTAGCAGGTGGTGCTTGTGCCGCTATGATTGGTTCTCTTCTAGCTGGTACAGAAGAAAGTCCAGGAGAAGTTTATCTATATCAGGGCCGATCCTTTAAGGCTTATCGTGGTATGGGGTCAGTTGGTGCTATGGCAAGGGGATCAGCAGATCGTTATTTTCAGGCTGAAGTTCGAGATACACTCAAATTAGTGCCTGAAGGTGTTGAAGGGCAAGTGGCGTATAAAGGCCCCATCGCATCAGTTTTACATCAACTGGCAGGTGGATTGCGTGCTTCTATGGGGTATGTTGGAGCACAAAATTTAGCTGAGTTTCGTGAAAAAGCAACTTTCGTACGTATTACCAATGCTGGTCTTTATGAAAGCCATACACATGATGTTGCTATTACGCGTGAAAGTCCGAATTATCGCGGACCTATTTGATATGTAAAGGTTATCAGTACTTAGAATGGAATAATTAAGGTGTTGATTACTTTGTAAAGAGTTTTCCTCTTTAATTATTTCAGACTTAATAAAAGGAAAGAATTGGAGTATTAATTTCCAATTCTTTCTGGAAGTTGTAGTTATGTAGAAGTTATATAAATAAAGTTAACTTTTTACGTTCTTCCGTCCTGTTTTTGATGCATATTGGCGATTGTTAGCCATATCACCTTGGACGGATTTCTTGCTACCGTTTGAGGGCATTTTATTTTGGCTGCTTTTGGATGCAGTTGTTTTTCCATGACTAGAAGTCTTCATTATTTTCTCCTTTTTAATTATTTGGCATATACCAATTGTAAGACAAACGGTCATGCTAGAGAGTAGTTCCAATAATTTTCTAAAAAGTTCGTTTATGCTTTTTGAGGAGGAGAGATAAATCTATAGAATGTTTTCAAATGTATTTTCATTTTTCACAGAAAAATAAAATTCTGCAGAATATCATCTTTTGAATATTTATAGTTGCCTATTTAGGCAATCAATGTTTGTTTTTACTGATTTGATAATAATTTATAATTCTCTCATAATCATGACCGGAATAGGTGCGTTGTGGATGATAGTTTGACTTTTAGAGCCAAATAAAAAATTGTGCATTTTAGAATGATGGAAAGCACCCATAAGGAGCATATTCAGATTAAGTGGTTTTATATTATGAAGAACCATTTCTTCGAAATTAATTTCTGTTCTAAGCGGTTCAACATTAAATCCTGCAGATTGTAACCGCGTTAAGGTTTCATCAAAGCTATTTTGTATGGTTTGTGTTTGCTGTTCTGCCATCCCTAATATAAAGGTTACATTTTTAAAAAATTCTTGTGTGCAAATAAAATCAATAGCTTTCATAATTAATGGGCCACCATCAAAGGCTATTAGAATTCGTTGAATATTCTGGAAATGACGGGAGGCAACTAGAATTGGAAGTTCAGAAGAGCGTACGATATTTTCGAAGTTGAGTCCTAACCGCTTTTTATCAAGTCCTGTTTGTTCACCGCGTTTTCCAATTACAATCATTGATGATTGTTTCGTATAAATATTTAATGCATCTAAAAGAGTTCCATGACGCAGGCGTATTTCAACTTCGATTTGACTTTGAGAATTGAGATAATTTTTGGCTTCTTCTAAAGCGGTTTGTCCGATTTTTTGAGCAAGGAGTGCTTTAGCAAGAGTGGGATCTTGTTGTGCTAGGAGAGATGGATTCAGGATATTGCTATTAATATCCATTTGTTGTGTATCTGGTAAATGAATTTCTTCTTCTGATTTATCTAATACATATAACAATCGAATTGTTGTTTGCATAGATTTAGCAGCCCATAAAGCTAAATCACATACAGGATTTGCATATATTGAAGAATCAATAAGAGCGAGTATTGGTTTTGTCATTGCTAGTTTCTCAATGTTGTCATGTTATAGAATACTTCATTAGTTTTATTAAGGTTTATAAATTATAAGATGATTGCCCCTCTTTCACATTAGAATAAAACATTCTAGGTTATAGTACTAGCACTATTCGGTTTTCGATATCCATTTTTATTGTTTTAAAGTTAATGCTAAAAAATAAGTACGATAGTTTTTGTTTTTGAGTTAAATCATTTAGATTGTATAGAGATTGAATAGGAGAAGTAAATGCGATTGGGTGGGCGATTGCAGGCCGCAATAGATATTCTACAAGAAATAGAAACGTATTATCGCCCTGCGGGTGAAGCTTTAAAAGATTGGGGACTTTCTCATCGTTTTGCTGGGGTAAATGATCGTGCAGCAATTGGGACGATTGTGTATGATGCTTTAAGGCGGCGTTATTCATTGCAATGGCGTATGGATAGCAATAATATTCGAGATGTAGTTTTTGGTACTTTGTTCGATTCTGGTATGTTAACGATTGAGCAAGTTGATAAAGTTTTAGAGGGAGATCGATTTGCACCGCAGTTATTGGCACCTCAGCAGAGGAAAGCATGGCAACAACGTCAGTTGGTAAATGCACCAGACTATATTCGCGCTGATATTCCCCAATGGTGTAAAGCTCATCTATATCCTTTATTTGCAGATAATTGGATTAAGGAAGCAGCTGCTTTAGCAACACGTCCTCCTTTAGATTTACGTGTGAACAGTTTAAAGGCAACGCCTAAGAAGGTTCTTAAAGCCTTAGAAAAAACAAAGGTTAAGCCTTTTTCATGGTTTCAGCAAGCATTAAGGATTGAACCGATTGAAAAATTTGAGCGCCATCCTAATGTTCAAGCTGAGCCCGCTTTTCAAAAAGGATATTTTGAAATACAGGATTTGGGATCTCAACTTGTTTCTTATCTTGTAGAAGCAAAAGCAGGTATGCAGTTATTAGATTATTGTGCAGGAGCTGGGGGGAAAACATTAGCATTAGCTGCCAATATGGAGAATCGAGGCCAAATTTATGCTTATGATTCAGAGAAGATTCGCTTGGCTCCTATCTTTAATCGACTTCAACGGGCTGGTATTCATAATGTACAACCACGAGTATATAAAGAAGAATTAAAATCATTAATAGGTCAAATGGATATCGTTTTATTGGATACTCCATGTAGTGGGACAGGAACATGGCGCCGTCATCCAGATGCGAAATGGCGTTTGACCTTACAAAAAGTGCAACAACGTCAGGAAGAACAGTTCGCTATTTTGAATGAAGCCTTAATTTATATAAAGCCAGGAGGGCGTTTAGTTTATATTACCTGTTCTCTCTTTAATGATGAAAATGAAGAACAAATTTCTCGGTTTCTTCAAAAGCATTCTAATTTTCTTCCAATTAATATGCAGAAACTTTGGTATAGACATTTTAGTTCCTCAATTATGCAACCGGCATTTTCAGATTATGGACTGACTTTATCACCAGCAGCAACTAAAACAGATGGTTTCTTTTTATCTATTTTACAAAAGGAATTCTAATGCGTATCTTGATTTTTTTCGCGCTTGTATTGGCAATAACCTTTTTCTTACGTCAATAGACTTGTGAAAAGAGAGAGATTGAATAATACATTTTTTTATTTTAGGTAATTATTGATTGGTTTTTTATGAGCACATTGCGTTCAGATACTATTCTTATCATTGATTTTGGTTCACAAGTTACGCAACTTATTGCACGACGGGTGCGAGAAATAGGTGTTTATTCTGAAATTGTTCCTTTTCAATCTGCTTTAGAAGGATTTAAGCGAATCGAGCCTCAAGCTGTTATTTTATCAGGCAGTCCTTATTCGACTGTCGATGATGGTTCGCCACGTGTTCCAATGGAGATTTTTAATGCTGGTATTCCGATTCTTGGTATTTGTTATGGTGAACAAGTTATGTGTGTTCAGCTTGGTGGAAAAGTTGAAAGAGGGCATGAACGTGAATTTGGACGCGCTTTGTTAGATATAAAAGAAGAAAGTGTTCTTTTTGATGGTGTTTGGGAGAAAGGATCGTGCCATCAAGTTTGGATGAGTCATGGTGATCGTGTGGTTGCTTTGCCAGAAGGCTTTCATGTCATTGGAGCATCACAAGGAGCTCCTTATGCTGCTATTGCTGACGAGAAACGTCGTTTTTATGCAGTGCAATTTCATCCTGAAGTTGTTCATACAACAGATGGAGCAAAACTCTTAAAAAATTTTGTTCATAAAATTTCTGGTCTTAAAAGTAATTGGTCAATGGCTACTTATCGTGAACAGGCAGTTACTGCAATACGCGAAAAGGTTGGAAAAAGTCATGTAATTTGCGGTCTTTCAGGTGGTGTTGATTCATCTGTTGCAGCTATATTACTTCACGAGGCTGTAGGCGATCAGCTAACGTGTGTTTTTGTCGATCATGGGTTGATGCGTAAAAATGAGGTAGAAGAAGTTCTTACGCTTTTTCGAGGACATTATAATATAAAGCTGATTCATGTGAATGCTGCTGATATGTTTATCAATGCGCTTGAAGGTGAAACAGATCCAGAAAAAAAGCGGAAAATAATTGGTCGCCTTTTTATTGAAGTTTTTGAAGAAGAAACAAAAAAAATAAGAGGCGCCGAGTTCTTAGCACAAGGAACCCTTTATCCAGATGTCATTGAAAGTGTTTCAGCGATTGGTGAAGCCGTAACGATTAAAAGTCATCATAATGTAGGTGGGCTACCAGAACGGATGAAAATGCAACTTGTAGAGCCATTGCGTGAACTTTTTAAGGATGATGTTCGTTCTTTAGGGCGAGAATTAGGTTTACCTGAGCAGTTTATTGGGCGTCATCCTTTTCCAGGACCTGGTTTGGCAATTCGATGTCCGGGTGCAATTACACGCGAAAAATTAGAAATTTTGCGTGAGGCAGATGCTATTTATCTTGATGAAATCAGAAAAGCTGGCCTTTATGATAAAATTTGGCAAGCTTTTGCTGTTCTTCTTCCTGTTCAAACCGTTGGTGTAATGGGTGATGCACGTACTTATGAGTTTGTCTGCGCTCTTCGTGCTGTAACATCTGTAGACGGTATGACCGCTGACTTTTATCCGTATGATATGGAATTTTTGAGTAAAGTGGCAACACGTATTATTAATGAAGTCGAGGGTATTAACCGTGTTGTTTACGATATAACTTCCAAACCTCCTGGGACTATTGAGTGGGAATGATTGAAATTAAGAATAGTAAAGATATAGTTTTTTAGGATAGAGCATTTCAGAAAATTAGAAAAAATAAAAAAAGAAAATTGTTAAAGGCTTTGTATTAATGATTTTTAATCGTCATTAATCCTATTTAACGAATATTATTTGAAATTAAGAGAAGTTTGAAAATATGCTTAAAAAAAAAATTATAGCTCATCGTGGTGGAGCTGGTCTTTATTCTGAAAATACACTTTCAGCATTTCGTCATGCGATTGCATTGGGAGTGGACGAAATTGAATGCGATATTCACCTTCTTAAAAGCGGTGAAATTGTTATATTTCATGATTTCTCCCTTGAACAATTGATTGGGAAAAAAGGATATATTCATGAGATCGATAATGACACACGTCAGCAACTCCGTGTGAAAGGGAGTACTGAAGCACCTCCTTTACTAGAAGAGCTACTTGATCTTTTGGTGCCAACCAATGTAGCGCTTCATCTTGAAATCAAAACATGTGGTGAAATTGAGCGTGAAACTCTTTTATCTCAAAGAGCGCTTGAATTGATCAAAAGTCGAAACTTAGAAAAACGAGTTTCAGCAATTAGTTTTGATGCTAGGAGTCTTCGTCCTTTTATTGAAGCAGGAATAACATCTGGGCCATGTATTGATAGTTTTAAAGGTGATATGTCCTGTTGTTTTTCTGAATGGAAAAAATTAGGGTATTCTGATCTAAGTTTGGATAGCTCTATTGTATCACGAGACTTTATTGAATCGGCTCTTGATTCTGGCTTCAATGTAGGTGTATGGACGGTCAATGGAGTGTCTCGTTTGGCTCATTGGCTTGATATGCCAGTGCATTATATTACAACCGACCAACCTGATCTTGCTTTACGATTACGTTCGCAAAAATGAAAAAAGAGAGCTTTTCTTACTGATTAAGTAATCTGGAAGAAAATTTTTCTAGGTTGATTATGTGCGTTTTCCTGTTTGTTTATTAAAAGTGTGAAAATTCTGATTGGGAACAGTGAAGCTTAGTTTTTGTCCATAATCATTTGTAAGACGTTCTTTGATTTCAACAGTGAAAATAATATTGTTCCAACGTGTTAAAACATGGCATCCTGTGCCTACAGGTTTTATAAGTTCGATATGTGCATGAAAAACAGGCCCTTGTTCCGGATATTCACCCAACAAAGTCGCTTCTGGCCTAAATGCTAAAATATCAGTTTCTTTGTTACAAGAAAATGAGAAGCCTAAATATTGCTCTAAGATTTGACGATCAAGAAAATTAATAGGTGGAGAACCAATAAAGCCAGCAACAAAGATTGTAGCTGGGTAATCATAGATTTCCATTGGCGTTCCAATTTGTTCAATACGTCCTTTATTCATGACAACTATTCGATCAGCTAATGTCATAGCTTCTAATTGATCGTGTGTGACATAAAGGCTCGTTGTTCCTAATGAACGCTGGAGTGTTTTAATTTCAATGCACATTTGAGCGCGTAATTTTGCGTCAAGATTTGAGAGTGGTTCATCAAAGAGAAAAACACGTGGTTGGCGAACAATAACACGTCCCATTGCAACACGTTGGCGTTGTCCTCCTGATAATTGTCGCGGTTTACGATCAAGAAATGGTTCTATTTCTAAAAGTTTTGCAGCATGAGCAATACGTTTGTTCATTTCCTCTTTAGGCGTTTTTCGATTCTTGAGGCCATATTCTAAGTTTCCACGTACAGTCATATGCGGATAAAGTGCGTAGTTTTGAAAAACCATAGCAATGTCACGATTTGCAGGTTCACGATTATTAATAAGCTCATTGTCAATATAGAGCTCACCAGAGGTAACTTGTTCAAGTCCTGCAATAATACGTAATAGGGTTGATTTTCCACATCCTGATGGACCAACAAGAACGAGAAGTTCTTTATCAGAAACAGTTAAATTCAAGTCATTAATAACCAGACTATCATTATCATACTGTTTCATTATATTAAATAGTTGGATTGTAGCCACAATTATTTCTCCGTTTCAATGAGACCTTTGACAAAAAGCCGCTGCATGAAGATAACGACTAAAACGGGCGGGGCCATAGCAACAACCGCTACTGCCATAAGGATATTCCATTGAGGATCATGTTGAAGTGATTCAACAATGAGTTGTTTTAAGATAACAAGAACAGTTTGATGGTCTTGATCTGTTGTAGCAATAAGAGGCCAGAGATATTGTATCCATCCGTAAATGAACATAATGATGAATAAAGCAGCAATATTGCTTTTGCTAAGGGGGAGAACAATATCCTTAAAAAATTTCAATGGTCCTGCACCATCAACGCGGGCAGCTTCTAAGAGCTCATCAGGGACAGTAAGGAAAAATTGACGAAATAAAAATGTAGCGGTTGCTGATGCAATTAATGGAATAATCATTCCACTATAAGTGTTTATCATTTCTAATTGTGCAACTATTGTATATGTTGGAATAATGCGGACTTCTATAGGAAGCATTAATGTAATAAAGATAAGAGCAAAAGCAGTTTTACGAAAGGGAAAACGCATATAGACAATTGCATAAGCAGAGAAGAGTGAAATAGTAATTTTTCCAATACTAATGCCAACAGCCATAATAAATGAGTTCATTAAAAGTGGCCAGAGACGTGGAAGACCAAGTTTTACAAGGCCATCACCAAAAATTGCTTTATAATTTTCTAAGCCATATTGTCCTGGTAAGAGTGGAAGTGTCCCTCCATTAAATGTTGCTGAATTATGTGTTGATGCAATAATGGCAATATAGACTGGAAAACAGATGATAAGAATACCAATAATGAGAATGAAATGAGTTAAAAAGTTCAAAAAAGGGCGGTTTTCAACCATAACTTCTCTCCTAATATTGGACCCGACGTTCAATCCAGCGGAATTGGATTAATGTTAAAATAATAACCATCAGCATTAATATGGTTGATTGTGCAGCTGATGCACCAATCATTTGATTTTTAAAGCCATCTTCATACACTTTATAGACGATTGTGCTGGTTGCTCGTGCAGGTCCTCCAGAAGTCATGTTATCAATAATGCCGAATGTATCAAACATGACATAATTGATATTGATGATCAGTAGAAAAAAAGTTGTTGGTGAAATTTGTGGAAAGATTATCGTCCAAAATCGTTTAAAAGGACCGGCACCATCAATGGCAGCTGCTTCTATTTGCGAGTGAGGAACGGATTGGAGACCAGCAAGGAAAAAGAGAAAATTATAGGAAATTTGTTGCCAGCTAGCAGCAATTACAACCAGAATCATAGCTTGCACACCGTTAATACGATGGTTCCATATAATACCTATTTTTTTAAGGAGAAAAGGAAAAGTACCGATAGTTGGATGGAAAATAAACAACCATAATACACCTGCTAATACAGGAGCAACAGCGTATGGCCAAAGTAAAAGCATAGTATAAGCTTTTTTTGCACGAATAACACGGTCAACAGAAACAGCTAGAAGAAGTGATATTGTCATCGAAACAAGTGTGACAGAAATAGAAAATATGATCGTTGTCAGCAGTGATTGTATATAAGTAGTATCAGAAAAGATAGTTATGTAGTTTTCAAGACCAATAAAGGTTGTTGAGAAACCAAAAGGATCTTCACGTTCAAAGGACGATTTTATTGCTTGAGCAGCGGGCCAAAGAAAAAATAAAAAAGTTACCACAAGTTGAGGAAAAAGTAGCCAATAAGGAAGGAGGCTATTTCTGAAATATGCATGTTTTTCTTGCATGTGCAGGGCTCTTTAATAAGAGTCATCGGGAAAAAGGAATTGAAATATACCGTTTTTCAAGATCTAATTTTTCAACTTTGAACAATGATCATGAAACGTTAATGATTGGCTTTTTCAAATTCACGTAAAAGTTTATTACCACGTTCAACTACTTCATCTAATCCCTCTTTTGGTGATTTAGAACCATTTAGAACAGCCTCTAATTCTTGATCAAGAATCGAACGAATTTGCGGTAAGCTACCAAACCTTATTCCTTTTGAATTTTCTGTTGGTGGATTTAAATTGATTTGTTGAATAGCAATATCTGCACCTGGATTCTTATCATAAAAATTTTGTTCTCGACTTAATTCGTAAGCGGCGTTTGTGAGAGGAAGGTATCCTGTTTTTTGATGCCATTTAGCTTGATTATTTGTTTGTGAGAGGAATTTAAGAAAAGCTGCTGCACCCGCGTATTCTTTAGATGTATGACCTTTCAAAATCCAAATAGAAGCACCACCAATAATTGAGTTTTGTGGTGCATCTTTTACATCATCATAATAGGGAAGCATACCAAATCCAACATTAAATTGGGCTTCTGAAACGATTCCACCACGTGATCCTGATGATTGTATTAAAATTGCACAACTTTGTGCCATAAACATTGGTGTTGAATCGAGTGCACCAGCTGGGCCACCGTAACGAAAAATACCTTTATCTGACCATCTTTTAAAATCTGTCCACATGCGTATTTGCAAAGGACTGTTCAATGTTAGTTCTGCATCAAGTCCATCAAGTCCATTTCTTTTTGTTCCTACAGGAATGTTATGAAATGCTGAAAAATTTTCTACGCCAATCCATTGTGCAGCATAAGTCATTGTAAAACCACAACTTGCAGCTTTACTATCAAGAATTTTTTGTGAAAAATCTTCTATATCTTTCCATGTTTTGGGTGGTTGTTCTGGATCAAGCCCCGCTTTTTTAAAAATATCCTTATTATAAAAAAGAATTGGAGCTGAAACATTAAATGGCATAGAGAGCATACGTCCTTGCGTATCAGAATAATAGCTACTGATAGCAGGTAAATAGTCTAAGGTATCAAATTCTTGCTTTGTGTCAGCCATGAGTTGATAAAGTGGATAGATCACACCTTTTGCAGCCATCATAGTACTTGTGCCAATTTCATAAATTTGAGCGAGAACCGGTTGTTTTTTCCCTCGAAATGCTGCGATAAGTGATATCATGCTTTCTTCATATTCCCCACGAAATGAAGGAATAATTTTGTAATCAGATTGGCTTTTATTAAAATCATTGATAAGATTTTCAGTTTGTTTTCCTAGATCTCCACTCATAGAGTGCCAAAAGCTAATTTTTGTTTGTGCAAAACCAGCTGTTGCTGCAGTTATAGCAATCATAAATGCTGCCGAGAAAAGATAAAGACGATTCATGATTCACCCTTTTTGAATTGATTGAGCACGGTTTTTTCAGAACTATTAATATAATTCATAAATATATCATGATGGTTCTATTTCGCAAAGATGCCATTTCATTTAAACATGAACCATGCAAAGGTCAAACGAATTTGTGTAAATTGACCAATTTTACAACTTTTATGATTGTCTGGATGTAGCTGTAACGGTTGCATTATAAAATGACAATAATTCTAAAAAAAAATGAAAAAGGTAATGAGAGAGGCAAACAATTAAGGACATTTAGATGAAGTGAGATAGTCTTTAGGGTTATTGTTTAACATTCCAGTAATATTATGTGCCCTAACATTTGTTTATTGCGTTAATGATGGTGTTAACATTGTATTCCATCATATCAAGATAAGTCGCAGCAGGACCCTCTTTTTCGGATAATGCATCGGAATAAAGTACGCCCCCGATTTTTAAACCTGTTTCTTTTGAAATTTGTTCTATAAGACGAGGATTAGAGATGTTTTCAACAAATAATGCGGATACTTTATTGTTTTTAATTTGTTTAATAAGTTTGGCAACATCTGCTGCAGTAGCTTCTTTTGAAGCATTTTCGGGAGCAAGGATGGTGAATCCATATTCATGAGCAAAATAACTAAAGGCATTATGAGATGTGATAATAGTTCGCTTGTCTTTCGGGATAGTAGAAATTTGTGTTGTAATAGTTGTATGCAGTGCTTTTAGTTTTTGAATATAAGTCTGAGCGTTTTTATTATAATTTTCACATGATTGTTGATCTATTTTACAGAAAGCAGCAGCAATATTCTTAACGTATGTTTCAACATTGGGGATAGTTTGCCAAGCATGTGGATCAATACTACCGTGGTAATGTGTCTTGTTACGTTGTTCATGTTTAATTTCTAATGGGGAAATATTAGCACTAACTTCTACAAGAAGTGCTTTTGTTCCAGTTGCTATCGTGAGCCGATTAATGAAATCTTCTAAATACAGACCGTTGATGAAAATAATATGAGCATTTTTAATAGTTTTTGCATCACGGGGTGTTGGTTCGTAACTATGGATGCTTGTATTAGGACCAACAAAGGTGGTGATTGAGATATGATGGCCTCCTACATTTTTTACTAAGTCTGTAAGAATAGAAAAGCTTGTGACAACATTAATTTTTTGATGTGCAATGGCAGAAAGTGGGAAGAGAAGTAATAGAAGAGAGATCAGACGAAAAAATAGTTTAGCAAATTTATGCATGCTGTTTCCTTATGATGGAAAGGATGTATAGAAAAAGACGAGGAAACCAGGTTGCAATGAGTCCACGTGGACTTATAAGACAGGTGAGAAGATAGATAGAGCCTGCAACTATAATAATAGACGCACCAGAGGGTAGGGATTTATGAAAAGAGAGCAGAAGGCCAAATACACTGGCAATGATTCCTAAAATAATCGATAATATACAAATAGAGCCCAAACGCGAAAGCCAAAAACGGGCAGTGATGGCTGGAATCATCATAATGCCGACGGACATAAGTGTTCCTAATGATTGAAAACCGCCAACAAGGTTTAATACCATGAGCCCAAGTAATAACATGTGAACATATTTTCCTAGTGGAGAAAGTGATTTTAAAAATAGTGAATCAAAACTTTCTACTACAAGAGCTCGCCAAAAAATACACAGACTACTTATTGTTATGAGCATTATAACAGTAATAAGCAAAATGGCTTGTATATTAATAGAAAGCACTGAACCGAATAAAAGATGCAATAAATCAATTGTTGATCCTTTGAGTGAAATAATTATGACACCTGTTGCTAATGCAAAAAGATAGAAGACAGTCATTGAGGCATCTTCTTTTTGAAAACTATTTCTTGAAATTAAAGTAGTTGCTAATGAAACAATAATACCAGCTCCAACTCCACCAAGAGTCATGAATATTGGAGAAAAACCACAGAAAAGAAAAGCAATGGCAACACCAGGAAGAATAGCGTGTGATATTGCATCACCTGTTAAGCTCATACCACGTAACATTAAAAATACTCCAATGGGACAAGCACTGATCGTTAATAAAACAGAACCAATTAAAGCATTTTGCATAAATTGGAAATCAATAAAAGGCGCGAAAAAAAATGCGTACACGTGTGATGATCCAGTTTAGATAAAATTACTTGACCGCAAAGGCTTGTTCTTGTGGAATAACATGGAAAAATTGGATATGAGAGATGGCGTAACAAGATGATTATTGGCGCTTAATAACTGTGTCGTTTCTCCATAAAAAGCATGCTGTTTATGGATATGAATCATTTGTGGAAAATATTCTTGAACAATAAAAGGATCATGAAGTGCTATAAGAATTGTGCGGCCTTTTTGTTGCCAATGAGTGATCAGTGTTAGGAGATCCTTTTGGGTTTTAAGATCCACACCATTGAAAGGTTCATCAAGCAATATAATATCCGAATCTTGGACAATAATACGTGCAAAAAGAGCACGTTGTAGTTGTCCATTTGATAGTGTATTCAGGGAGCGGTGAGCGAGCGCTGCAAGCCCAACTACTTCTAGCGCATTTTGAATTTTATATTGATAGGAACGCTGGCTTTTCCATAATCCACAGAAAGACCATAGTCCCATTTTAACGAGTGTTTCTACATCAGCTGGGAATGTTCGATCAATATCACAGTATTGACCTAGGTAAGCAATGCGGCTTTTTGTGAGTTTTGTAATTTTACCACTGATAGGTTTAATTAATCTGGCAATAGTTTTGAGAAGTGTAGATTTCCCAGAACCGTTATCACCGGTTATGGCAATTAATGAATTTGTTGTCAGTTTTGCTGAAAAATTTTTTATAACAATTCTGTTTGTGTAACCGAATGTCACATTGTTGAACTGTAAGCTCATATTGATACCATTCTCTATCTTTTAATATTTTAAAAAGTTATGTTATATAATTACATATGTCAATAAAGTATTATATTATTTTCTTATGTTTTTAAGAGACTTTGCATGGTAATGGGAAGATCGTGGAAAATTAAAAATAGCTTTGAATTTCTCTTGACGAAATCATGTGTATGTATACTATATATAGTACTAAAATGATCGGTGATTCAAAATAAACGCTAAATGTGAATACATTGTTCATTTTATTGAAACTAGATTATTTCACAGTAAAGTATTATTATTTTTAGAGTAGCAGTTCAATTAAAGTATCACCTTAGGGGAGTTTTTTTGTTCATTGTCTGTATATTAAAGTTTTTTGCGATGAAAAACAGATGAAGACGCTAACAAAATGGCTGCAAAGGCTACGAGGTTAATTGGCTTTATGATACGTTTAATTAAAAAATAGCGAAACAAGAAAAATGCTAGTGAATAGTTGTTGTGTAACGAAGAACAGTTATTAGGATCGCAAGGCCTTTCTTCGTTTGTCCTATGTTTTTTAAAGAAAATGTAGTGATTTAAAGATGCGTTCGACAGTTTATAAGTCATTTTAACTAAAATATGACTAGGCGTTTTGTATGTAATTATTGTGTAAATATTGTGAGATTATCAGAATTAATGTTTTTCTGAGTTATTTTTTTTGAATTATGAAAGTTGAAAAGAATGATCACTATTTATAGTAAACCATCTTGTGTTCAATGTGATGCTACCTGTCGTGCTTTTGATGCTAAGGGTATTGATTATAATGTTATTGATATTTCTTGTGATGAACAAGCGTATAATTTTGTTCAGTCTTTAGGATATCGCCAAGTGCCTGTAGTGATTTGCGGTGATAATCATTGGTCGGGTTTTAGACCAGATATGATTAATGGTCTTTGTAGCTAATGGGGCTTATTGTTTATTATTCGAGTGCAACGGGTAATACTGAATATTTTGTTTCTCAGCTTGGTCAACGGCTTTTCAAAATTGATAAAAAAAATCCGTCAATATTGGTTAGAGAGCCGTATGTGTTAGCTGTACCTACTTATGCAGATGGTGAAGGTAGATTGGCTGTGCCAAAAGCAGTTATTCATTTTCTTAATGAGGAGGAAAACCGCAAATTGGTTCGTGGTGTCATTGGTGGCGGAAATCGTAATTTTGGTCGTTATTATAATTTAGCGAGCAAGATCATTGCAGAGAAATGTTGTGTACCTTGCCTCTATCGTTTTGAGCTGCGAGGAACTAAGGAAGACGTTATTTGTGTTAAAAAAGGATTGGAAAAGTTTTGGAAACAACAAGTGTAAAAAAACTGGAGACGCCAGATCAAATTACAGATTATCATGCACTCAACGCAATGCTTAATCTTTATGATGAGAATGGTCATATTCAATTTGATATGGATAAACTTGCTGCTCGGCAGTATTTTCTCCAACATGTTAATCAGAATACGGTTTTTTTTCATAATTTAAAGGAGAAAATAGATTATTTGATAGAAGAAAAGTATTATGAGAGAGAATTATTTGAACTTTATGATTTTTCTTTTGTCAAAAAGCTTTTTAAGCGTGCTTATGCATTTAAATTTCGTTTTCCTACTTTTCTGGGTGCGTTCAAATATTACACGAGTTACACGTTAAAGACTTTTGATGGTAAGCGCTATCTTGAGCGTTATGAGGATCGTGTTTGTCTTGTTGCTTTATATTTAGCACAAGGGAGTAAATCCCTTGCTGAGGGCTTAGTTGATGAAATTATTACGGGACGGTTTCAACCAGCAACACCAACATTTTTGAATGCGGGCAAGAAGCAAAGAGGAGAATTGGTATCGTGCTTTTTGTTACGCGTTGAAGACAATATGGAATCGATAGGCCGTTCGATTAATTCAGCCTTACAGCTTTCTAAACGCGGTGGAGGTGTGGCCCTTTGTTTAACGAATTTGCGAGAAGCAGGGGCACCAATTAAGAAAATAGAAAATCAGTCATCGGGTGTTTTACCTGTGATGAAAATGTTAGAAGATGTCTTTTCTTATGCTAATCAACTTGGTGCGCGACAAGGCGCTGGTGCTGTTTATTTACATGCACACCATTTAGATATTATGAAATTTTTGGATACAAAGCGAGAAAATGCTGACGAAAAAGTCAGAATTAAAACGCTTTCACTTGGTGTTATTATTCCTGATATCACTTTTGAGCTTGCTCGTAATAATGAGGATATGTATCTTTTCTCATCGTACGATATTGAGCAGGTTACAGGAAAACCTTTTAGTGATATTTCTTTGACGGAGCATTATCGTTCTTTTGTTGATAATTCAAAGATACGCAAAAAGAAAATAAGTGCGCGGGTTTTCTTTCAAACGTTAGCAGAAATTCAGTTTGAATCAGGATATCCATATATTTTATTCGAAGATACCGTTAATCGGGCAAATCCAATAGCAGGCCGTATTAGTATGAGCAATTTGTGTACAGAAATTTTGCAAGTAAGTGAAGCAAGTGAACTGGAAACAGATTTAACTTATCGTGCTGTTGGCAATGATATATCTTGTAATCTTGGCTCGATGAATATTGCAAAAGCAATGGAGAGTGACAACTTTGGGAGGACAGTGGAAATAGCTGTGCGTGCCTTAACAGCTGTTTCTGATATGAGTAATATTGCTTGTGTGCCTTCTATTGCAAAAGGCAATGCCGAGAGTCATGCGATTGGTTTGGGGCAAATGAACTTGCATGGTTTTCTAGCACGTGAAAAGATCTATTATGGAACACCAGAAGCAATTGATTTTACTAATATCTATTTTTATACAGTTACATATCACGCATTACGTGCTTCTAATTTAATTGCGCGTGAACGTAAGGAGGTGTTCGTAGGATTTGAAAAATCAGCTTATGCAGATGGACATTTTTTTACAAAGTATATTGAGAAAGAATGGAAACCGCAATTTGAACTAGTACAAAAGCTTTTTACGCGTAATAATATCGTTATTCCGAACCAAAAAGACTGGCAAGAGCTGAAGCAATTAGTTGCTCAATATGGGCTTTATAATCGCTATCTTCAGGCTGTACCACCTACGGGATCTATTTCCTATATTAACTATGCGACTTCTTCTATTCATCCGATTGCTTCGAAGATTGAAATTCGCAAAGAGGGAAAAATTGGACGTGTTTATTATCCTGCCCCTTATATGGATAATACGAATTTAGAGTTTTATCAGGATGCTTATGAAATTGGGCCTGAAAAAATTATTGATACTTATGCTGTTGCTACGCAGCATGTTGATCAGGGGCTTTCGTTAACGTTATTTTTTCCAGATACAGCAACTACACGTGACATTAATCGTGCGCAAATTTATGCCTGGAAAAAAGGCATAAAGAGCCTTTATTATGTACGGTTACGGCAGATGGCATTGAGTGGAACAGAAGTTGATGGTTGTGTTTCATGTAGCTTATAGGAGATGATTATATGACCAAAATTACAACAAAAAATCCTGTTGTTTGTGCTGTAAATTGGAATAGACTCTATGATGAAAAAGATCTTGAAGTTTGGAATCGTTTAACTGGTAATTTTTGGTTGCCTGAGAAAGTACCGTTGTCCAATGATATTCCTTCATGGGCTAGTTTGACTGAGGAAGAACGAAAACTGACAATTCGTGTTTTTACAGGCCTTACTCTCCTTGATACGGTTCAGAATACTGTGGGTGCTATTTCTCTTATGGCTGATGCTGTAACAGAACATGAGGAAGCAGTATTAACTAATATTGCATTTATGGAAGCAGTTCATGCACGTTCTTATTCCTCTATTTTCTCAACTTTATGTTCGACAGTGGAAGTTGATGATGCGTTTAGATGGTCGGAAGAAAATACCTATTTGCAGAAGAAAGCGAGATTAATACTTGAACATTATGAAGCAGATGAACCACTAAAGAAAAAAATTGCTTCGACTTTCCTTGAGAGTTTTTTATTTTATTCTGGTTTTTATTTGCCCATGTATTGGTCAAGTCGTGCTAAGCTGACGAACACGGCTGATTTAATTCGGCTTATTATTCGTGATGAGGCTGTTCACGGTTATTATATCGGCTATAAATTTCAATTGGGGTTTGCAAAACTTGATGAAGCTAAAAAACAAGAAATAAAAGATTTTGCTTTTAATCTACTTTTTGATCTTTATAATATTGAGTGTAAATATACTGAAGATCTTTATGATGCTATTGGGTTGACAGAAGATGTTAAGGTTTTTCTTCATTATAACGCAAATAAAGCATTAATGAACTTAGGCTTTGAGGCTCTTTTCCCGCCTGAAGTGTGCCGTGTTAATCCTGCCATTTTAGCAGCTTTGTCACCGAATTCTGATGAAAATCATGACTTCTTTTCGGGATCAGGTTCTTCTTATGTTATTGGTAAAGCAGTAGCAACTGTCGACGAGGATTGGGCATTTTAATGCGTGAAGGAAAAAAGAAGTGCACGGGGTATTTTATTTAAATCTTCGCGTATTTTAAGACATTTAAATCCATTTTTTTCAAATAAATCACGAACTTTTTTTTCTTGAGAATAGCCAATTTCAACGGCGATATAACTTTTCTCTTTTAAATAATTTGCTGATTCATAAGCCAATTTTCGATAAAAATAAAGGCCATCTTCTCCACCATTTAGAGCGCGCCAAGGGTCATGTTGGCGTACTTCTTTTGCAAGGTTTTTAATTTCTTTTTCTGGAATATAAGGCGGATTAGAAATAATGAGGTCAAATTGCCCTTTGATGGAATCAAACCAATTACTGAGAAGAGGTATAAAACGATGGGCAACATTCGCATGCTGTGCATTTTTTGTAGCTGTTTTTAAAGCATCTTCGGAAATATCAACAGCTACAGCATAGGTTTGAGGGATTTGTTTGAGAATCGCAATAGCGATAGCTCCACTTCCTGTTCCCATATCAAGCAATGTAGCTTGTTCTGATTTCTCTAGATGTGATTTGAGGATTGGTAAAACAAGATCAACGAGTGTTTCTGTATCAGGACGTGGTTCTAACGTATCTTTAGACAAAGTAAATGGTATACCATAAAATTCTCGTGTTCCGATAATACGATAGACCGGTTCACCTGCAATACGTCGATTTATAGCTTGTTCTAATTGTACGAGCTGTTGAGAAGATAGATACATATTTGGTTGAAGAATTCTATCAGATGCAGTGGTTCCTGTTATCCATTCAACGAGTATTTTTGCGTTAAGATCGGCTTCAGAAATTCCTTGATAGCGCAATTTTTCTTGTGTTGTTTGGATGACCTTACTAAGCGAATGATCATTCATCTACTATGATCCATTTCAGTAAGGAGCGTTGTCTGATGATCAGAAATGAGTGCATTAATCAACTCATTTAAATCTCCTTCCATGATACGATCAAGTTTATAGAGAGTCAGATTAATACGATGGTCAGTTACTCGTCCTTGTGGAAAATTATAGGTACGGATACGTTCTGATCGATCACCAGAACCAACTTGAGTTTTTCGGGATGCTGAACGTTCACTCTCTGCTTTTTGCCGTTCAATATCGAATAAACGCGCACGTAAAATTTGGAGAGCGCGTGCGCGATTTTGATGTTGTGATTTTTCTGCTTGAACAACCATAATTCCTGTTGGAATATGCGTAATACGAACAGCTGAATCAGTTGTATTGACATGTTGCCCACCAGCACCAGATGCGCGCATTGTATCAATACGGATATCTTCTGGGCGAATTTCGATATCAATTTCTTCTGCTTCTGGTAAAACTGCAACAGTGGCGGCAGATGTATGAATGCGTCCTCCTGTTTCTGTTTCAGGGATGCGTTGCACGCGATGGACACCTGATTCAAACTTAAGCTTGGAAAATACACCTTTTCCTGAAATGGTTGCAATAATTTCTTTATATCCACCAACTTCACCATCACTCAAAGAAATGATTTCAACTTTCCAGTTGTGAGTATTTGCATAACGTTCATACATACGAAAAAGATTTCCTGCAAAAAGTGCTGCTTCTGATCCTCCTGTTCCTGCTCTAATTTCAATGATAACACTTTTTTCATCAGCAATGTCTTTGGGCAAAAGAAGAATTTGGAGTTCTTGCTCAAGTTCTTGAATTTTTTGAGATAATGATGATAGCTCTTCTTGAGCTAAATTACGCATTTCTGTATCTGTTTGTGTATCACTTATTATAGTTTCGAGCTCTGCTATTTCTTTATGGAGAGAATTTAATGTTCGTATAGGAGCTATAATTGGCTGTAATTCTGCGTATTCGGACGCTAGTTTTACATATGTTTCCGCATTTGGATTCTCAGCCATTTGGCTTTCGATTATTTTGAAGCGTTTTTCAAGTTGCTTCATGCGGTCTTGTGGCAAAGAAACCATGGCAATATTGGCCTAATTTATTGAGTATTAGATAGTTGATAATATTATATATTATATTATTACAGGGGGTGATAAAGAAGAAAAATGCTCTTGCCAACCAAATTATAGAATTTTAAAATAAATTTATGTAAAAATTTGGTGTGCATAAATAATATTTTTCATTATACATATAGGTCTATTAATTTAGGAATTGCGTTTTTTCCCGTAAATTTCAAGACGATGATAAACAATATCATAACCAAGGGAATGGGCAATTTCTTCTTGCAGTTTTTCAATGATAGCAGAATGAAATTCAATAGCTTCTCCTGTGTCTATATCAATAAGATGATCGTGATGCTCGCCTTTTGCTTGTTCAAAACGAGAAGGTCCTCCATTGAAGATATGGCGATGAATAGTTCCATTTTCTTCTAATGTTTTCATTGTGCGGTAAACAGTTGATAGCGAAATACTAGGATCTATTTTATGAACACGTTGAAAAATTTCAAATGCATTCGGATGATCATCTGTGTCGGCTAAGACGTCAAGAATAATACACCTTTGACGTGTTACTCTTAAGCCGGCAATTCGTAATTCTTTTTCATAAGTTTGTTTATTCATTTAATTATTTGACTTTTCAGATAAATGACCCATGACAATGCTTATATTTTTTGCCTGAACCACAAGGGCAAGATTCATTTCGTCCAATTTTTCCCCATGTTGTTGGATCATTAGGATTGCGTTTTTCGGGATTAACTAACCTATTTTCGTTTATCTGTGCCCATGCTGTGGTGTTATTTTTTGCGTTCTGAGTATTAGAAGGATACTGGGAGCGTGATCTTTCAGGTGTTTGCGATTCTACGGGTTTTTGAATAATTTCAAAATGCATGAGTTTAGAAATAAAATTTTTACGGAGATTGATAAGCATAGTTTGAAAGAGTTCGAATGACTCTGTTTTATACTCATTGAGAGGATCTCGTTGTGCATAACCACGGAAGCCAACAGCAGAACGTAAATGATCTAAATGAACCAAATGCTCACGCCATAGTGTATCAATTGTTTCAAGTAGTATAGCTTTATGAAAATAAGCGATTATTTCTGGGCTATAGCGTTCAGAGCATTCCTTTTCAAATTTTTCAACAGCCTTTGTTATGCGTTCTACAATTTGCTCTTCAGCAATTCCTTCTTCGCTTGCCCATTTTTCTATTGGAAGGTTCAAATTAAAAATCTGATATAGTGCTTTTTGTAAATCTTTCACATTCCATTTTTCTGCGTATGCTCCATATGGAATGTGGGTTTCTACTAGATCTTCAATGACTTCATTACGCATTTCAACAGTCATTTCAGTTAAATTTTCTGTATTCATAACTTCCATGCGTTGTTCGAAAACAACTTGGCGTTGATTGTTCATGACATCGTCATATTTTAAAAGATTTTTACGAATTTCGAAATTTCGTGCTTCAACCTTTTTTTGAGCTTTCTCAAGAGCTTTATTAATCCATGGATGGGCAATGGCTTCATCTTCTTTTAGTCCAAGCTTTTGCAGCATACTATCCATACGGTCAGAACCGAAGATACGCATGAGATCATCTTGAAGAGAAAGAAAAAATTTTGAACGTCCAGGATCACCCTGGCGACCAGAACGACCGCGAAGTTGGTTATCAATTCGACGACTTTCGTGGCGTTCAGTAGCAATAACATAAAGACCCCCAGCAGCTAATGCCTTCTCTTTCAGTTGTTGAACATCTTTCTTGATTTCTTCAATTTTAGCAGTTCGTTCTGGGCCTTCAGGTACATTCTGCAATTCTTGCCGAATACGTATTTCAACATTACCACCAAGTTGTATATCGGTACCACGACCGGCCATATTGGTGGCGATAGTCAACGCTTTAGGAACACCTGCTTGTGCTATAATATGTGCTTCCTGTTCATGATAACGAGCATTTAAAACTTGAAAATCAGTGATACCTTCTTTCCGTAAGCGCTCTGCTAACTGTTCCGACTTTTCAATAGAAGTAGTTCCAACCAGAATAGGTTGTCCTTTTTCGTGAGCTTGACGAATATCGCGAACAATGGCTCGATATTTTTCTTCTGCTGTTCGATAAATTTCATCATCTTCATCGCGGCGTTGAACAGGTAAATTTGTAGGAACTTCAACAACCTCAAGATCATAAGTATTACTAAATTCTTCAGCTTCCGTTGTAGCTGTTCCAGTCATACCGGATAATTTTTTATACATACGAAAATAATTTTGAAAAGTAATAGAAGCTAAGGTCTGGTTTTCTGGTTGGATAGTGACATGTTCTTTGGCTTCTAATGCTTGATGTAATCCTTCAGAGTAACGTCGTCCTGGCATCATACGACCAGTAAATTCATCAATGATAACGACCTCACCATTTCGGACAATATAATCTTTATCACGGATAAACAATTTATGCGCTTTCAGAGCATTATTAACATGGTGGACAATTGTAACGTTTTCTATGTCGTAGAGGCTTTCATTTTTGAGATGTCCAGCTTTTTTTAGCATTTCCTCAATTTTTTCAGTACCAATTTCAGTAAAAGTTGTGGTTTTTTGTTTTTCATCTATTTCGTAGTCTTCTGGTGTTAGGAAAGGAATAAATGCATCAATAAGATTATAAAAGTCAGTACGATCTTCTAAGGGACCAGAAATAATAAGAGGGGTTCGTGCTTCATCAATAAGAATTGAATCAACTTCATCAATAATTGCATAATAGTGACCACGCTGTACCATTTGGTTACGGTCAAAAGCCATATTATCGCGAAGATAATCAAATCCTAATTCATTATTTGTTGCATAAGTAATATCACATGCATAAGCTGTTCGGCGAGAATCATTATCAAGATGATTGAGAATAACACCAGTTGTCATACCTAAAAAATCGTAGATTTTACCCATTGTTTCAGCATCACGACCAGCAAGATAATCATTAACTGTAACAACATGGACCCCTTTTCCTTCTAGGGCGTTAAGATATACTGGTAAGGTTGCCATTAATGTTTTACCTTCACCAGTACGCATTTCAGCAATTCCTCGGTTATGAAGAACCATCCCACCAATAAGCTGTACGTCAAAAGGGCGCATGCCGTAAACACGTTTTGCTGCTTCACGGACAGTTGCAAATGCTTCTGGTAATAGCGAATCAACCGTTGCACCTTCAGTTAATCTTTTACGAAACTCAGCAGTTTTTTGGCGTAATTGCATATCGCTTAATTTTTGCAATTGTTCTTCTAAGGCATTAATCTGTGTTATTTTTTGGCGAAATGCTTTAATACGGCGTTCATGAGCCGAACCAAAGAATTTATGCGCGAGAGCACCTAAATTGACCATTTCTGGTCCTTTCTTTCATTTGTTATCACCATAATGGGTGTTTATTAAATTGTATCTATGGCTCTGCACCGTCTAAAACGTTTGGTATAATTAGATGCATGCAGTGCTTTATGGTAACTGACGTATAATGTTTTTTCATTTTTTATAAAATAGAGATTAAGGGGCTAAAACCATTGTGTCAACTTTAGTGATATTATTTGAATAATTAAGGTATGAAGTAATTTAGGGTATAATGTGACATTTTTCTATATTATCATGTTTTGTATTATCTGGAATCAAAATGTAATAAAATGGAAGGATCATTTTTTATTTTTGTGAAATAAAATTTATCTATGTTTAGATTTTAAAGTGCTATGGTAAAAAAATTAAATTTGAAAGTACATTGATTTTAAAAAGGGAATATATTTATGAGATTCAATTTTAGGGTACTATGTTTGGCCTCAACTTTATTAGTTGGCATACATGCCGGTGTGATAGCTCAAGAAAGCGTAAAGTCTGCAAAAAATGATTTAAGTACTTTGGAGAACGCTGCTGAAAAACCAGTTCCTCTTTCTCATGTAATAGCAGTGATTGATGGGAAAAATATTACGGCCGGGCAGTTAGATGAGCTAGCACTCGAAATAAATCCTAATTTAGTTCGTGTTCCAGATGAAAAACGCCGTGTAACAGTCTTAAAAGCGTATTTAGATATGCAGGCACTTGCTAAAGCAGCACTGCAGAAAGGTCTAGATAAGACAGAAGCCTATGATAAACGTATGGCAATAATGCGTGATAATATTCTTCAGCAACTTTATTTTAAAGAGATGGTTGTTGATAAAATTGCAGATGCTGATGTGAAAGCTCTTTATGATAAGGAAATTGCTGCTTTACCTAAAGAAGATGAAATCAAAGCGCGTCATATTTTAGTCAAAACAAAAGAAGAAGCAGAAAAAGTTATTAAGCGTTTGAATAAAGGTGAAAGCTTTGAGGAAATTGCAAAAAAAGACTCAACAGATGGTTCTTCTGCCGTTGGTGGAGATCTTGGCTATTTTAGTCGCGGTCAGATGGTTAAGCCATTTGAAGAGGCTGCATTTAATTTGAAGGTGGGAGAATATACTAAAAAACCTGTTGAAAGTCCATTTGGTTGGCATGTTATTAAGATAGAGGATCGTCGTTTAAAACAACCTCCTGTCTTTGATGATGTTAAGGATGTATTGCGTACACAGCTTATAAGAGAACATTATCAAACACTTATTACCGATTTACGGGGTAAGATTAATGTAGAGTATCCTGATTCTAATATTGCAAAACACATGCAATCGCTTAATGAAAATGAAGCACCATTTCTAGGTGAAACATCCAATGTAGAGGGTGGGGAATAATTTTTTTATGCTGGGTCATTTTATAAAGCCCAGCACTTTTATTAAAGTATATTCAATTGCATTTATGGAAAAGCATTTAATGGCTGTAAAAATATCGCTTTTTTCACATAAACAACCACCAGAACTTCCACTATTATCCGGTGTGCGGATAGCTACAGCTAAAGCTGGTATTAAGTATAAAGATTGTACAGATCTTCTTTTAATTGTATTTGATAAGCCAGCTAATGTGGCAGGTGTTTTTACACGTTCAAAATGTAGATCTTCTGCTGTAGATCATTGTCGTGCGTCCCTTCTTCATGGGATTGCTAGAGGTCTTGTTGTTAATTCTGGCAATGCCAACGCTTTTACGGGGCACAAAGGTAAGCAGACGACAAATGCAATAGTTCATTCTGCATCTAGTATTTTGAAAGCGAGAGAAGATGAAATTTTTATAGCTTCTACGGGTGTTATTGGTGAGCCAATGGATGAGGCTTGTATTTTAAATCTTTTACCTGATATGGCTTCTACAGCAGAGGAGGGATGCTGGTTAGAAGCTGCGAAAGCTATTATGACAACTGATACGTTTCCAAAACTTGCAACGCGTCAATTTGACTTTGGGGGAGAGCTTGTTACTATTAATGGGATTGCAAAAGGTGCTGGTATGATTGCACCAGATATGGCAACGATGCTTTCTTTTGTGGTAAGCGATGCAGCGATTTCTTCAGATATACTCCAAATGATGTTATCAGAGGCTGTTCAGGAAACTTTTAATTCAATTACTGTTGATAGTGATACTTCGACGTCTGATACATTAATGATCTTCACAACAGGAAAAGCGAAGAGTTGCCTTCCTTGTTTGACAAGCCAATCAGATCCTCGTTATTGGATATTTGTAAAGCACCTGCGTGAGCTTTTGCACGAACTTGCATTACAAGTTGTTTGTGATGGTGAAGGAGCTCGTCATTTAATTGAGGTATCTGTTATTGGTGCTACAACAAATAGTGCTGCTAAGACTATTGCTTTATCAATTGCAAATTCACCACTTGTAAAAACAGCTATTGCAGGCGAAGACGCTAATTGGGGAAGAGTTGTTATGGCGATTGGTAAGGCAGGTGTTGAAGCAGATCGTGATCGATTAAAAATTTGGTTTGGTGAACATCGTTTGGCTGTTAATGGTGAACGTGATCCTCATTATAATGAGGAAGCAGTGAGTGCTTATATGAAAGGTCAACATATTAAAATTTGTGTTGATATTGGTCTTGGAAGCGGAAAAGCAACAATTTGGTCTTGTGACTTAACAAAAGAATATGTTGCGATTAATGGTGATTATAGAAGTTGATTCATAAAATATAAACTCGAATATTTAGTATTTATATACTTTTAAAGAATACTGGATATTTAGTTGTTTATTCTGGAATAGGGCTTTACAATAGCAAGAATGATAGTTATCTATTATTCTTTTGGTCATAGTATGCATATAAAAAATTCACTCCTTCTTGTTGTTGCATGTGCTTTATTAGACCATGATAATCGAGTGTTGCTTGCGCAACGGCCTCAAGGAAAATCGCTAGCTGGTTTATGGGAATTTCCCGGTGGAAAAATTGAAAATGGTGAAACGCCAGAGACATCGTTAATTCGTGAGTTAGCAGAAGAGCTTGGTATTCATGTTCGGCAGGATAATTTATTACCCTTAACATTTGCAAGCCATAATTATGAAACCTTTCACCTGTTAATGCCATTGTATATTTGCCACCGTTATGAGGGCGTTCCAAAAGGACGAGAAGGACAAAATTTAGAATGGGTTTGCATGAGCAGTCTTGATGAATATTCTATGCCTGATGCTGATAAGCCATTGATTCAAGCTCTAAAAAATTTTGTTCTTTAATATTCTGATAAAGAGAAAATATTTATAAACAATGGGAAATTTCTTGTACTAAATATTTTCTGATCAAGGAATCTTAAGTGGTTGTATTTTAAAAGTAAGGCCTTTGAGATAAATTGTTTGATTATTTTTGCACATTTGATTGTGCAGTGTTTTGCGTTGGATTACGAGAGTTATTGTGCGTACATTTATTTTTATTAAGTTACGTTATTTTAGATAAAATAATTATTAGAAATAAATTATTTGTAGATAAAAAATATTTTTAAATTTAAAAAAAATAATACTAGGAATAAATAATGACATTTAGTTTTTTTATTAATTTATTTTTATTTATTGTTTTTTTGTTATGTCTTTTCCATTACAAAAAAATTAAAAAAAATCTTACATTGCAAGTTATACTAGGTCTTATAGTTGGTTTAATTTTTGGTAGTATTTTGCAGATTATTTATAAGGAAGGCAATCCTATTCTATTAGAGTCTGTTGAATGGTTTAACATTGTTGGCGATGGATATATATCGTTATTAAAAATGATTGTTATACCATTGGTTTTTGTTTCTATTGTTTCTGCAGTAGCACATTTACATTCTATTTATGCTGTTGGTAGAATTGGCATAATAACAATTTCAATACTCCTTTTAACGACATCTTTTTCTGCATTGATTGGTATCTTTATTGTTAATTTCTTCGGACTCACTGCAAGTAGTCTAGTACATAAAGGAGAAGATATATCTACTCTTCTTGGAAGCCATATTTCTCAGCTTGAAAATATCAGTATACCAAAGTTGATTTTATCATTTATTCCTCAAAACTTATTCGCTGAGTTAATAGAAACAAAGCCTACATCAATTATTAGCGTTGTTATTTTTTCAGCTTTTTTAGGAGCAGCGGCTATTCTTTTAAAAAAGGATGAACCGGATAAAGGGGAGAAAGTCCTTTTATTGATTCAAATTATGCAGTCTTGGGTTATGCGATTAGTGCGTATTATAATTTCTTTAACACCTTACGGTGTTTTTGCTCTAATGACTAAGGTAGGAGCAACTTCAAATGCTGCAGATATTTTAAAATTACTGGTTTTTATTGTTATTTCTTATGTTGGCATTACCCTTATGTTTGCAATTCATGGTATATTACTGAGTATCTCAGGTATTAATCCATTCCGTTTTTTCAAAAAAGTTTTTCCCGTTTTAACATTCGCTTTTAGTAGTCGTTCAAGTGCTGCTAGTATTCCTCTGAATATCGAGGCACAAACTCAATGGATTGGTGTCCCGCAGACAATTGCAAGTTTTGCCGCTTCTTTTGGTGCAACAATTGGTCAAAATGGTTGTGCAGGACTTTATCCAGCAATGCTCGCGACTATGATAGCCCCTTCTGTTGGCATTAACTCTTTCGATCCTCTCTGGATAGCTACCCTTGTTGGTGTTGTAACATTAAGTTCTATTGGTGTTGCTGGTGTTGGAGGAGGAGCCATTTTTGCCGCATTAATTGTTTTACCAATTATGGGACTTCCTGTTACTTTGTTAGCTGTACTCATTTCTGTTGAACCTCTAATTGATATGGGCCGTACGGCTCTTAACGTAAATGGCTCAATGTTAGCTGGAACTATGACAAGTCAGATATTGCATACAACGGATAAAAGCATTTTTGAAGGATGATTTTCATATTGAGATGATCGCTTTTCATGTTTATTTCGATATAATCTCTGTCATTGATTAATAATTTTATTTTCTTATAGAGTAGCTTTTTTCCACAAAATATAATATCTCACAAAGCTACACATTATCACAAATATAGTTTTGTGGTAAATCTGAATTTTTATAACCTTAGGACTACTATCTTAGCTCTTTTATCAATTTTAATGTTTCTGGAAATTTACATACTTTTAAAATTTTGTTATCTTCATAGATGCTAGTTTGGAATAGATCAAGCAATTGCTTTTGTGTGGTAGCTTTTTACTTTAGAAAAACTTACTGAAGTTACCTTCTTTTATATTTCTGAAGTCTTTAGGAACTCTAGTACAATAAAGTTTATAATTATTAGTTATTATTTGATTTCTTCTAGAAGTTCATATTTTGGATTGCAGGTTTTTAGATATAAGATATCTTTTTTTGTATGTAGTAACTTAATGTTTAATGTATTAAATGTTTATAATCTGTGAGCCAAGGAGATACTACTTTTTCTTATTATAATAAATAAATTATAATGCTATATTATAATTGCTCACTTTAATGCCTATTGTAAGATGGTCGTTTCTATCTTGACTTGATAAAAATTGACTAAGATTATAAGATTTTGCCATTGGTAAAAGAATATTATTAAAATGGTTTTATCTAGTAAATTTGGATTTCACTTCTAATGTTCACGTAGTAGCTGATGCGCATTATAAAATGCTTTTTTATAAGGCTATGATTAAAACTCTAATTTTAATATTATTTTCTGAATTAAGAGTATTTCTCTTTTTCAAAAGAGAGGTCTTTAGTATTGAGCTCTTATATCACACTTGTGGCAAATAAAGCTTTTATTATTAATCAGATTAAAGCGCTTTGTTATTTAAACTAGAAATTTCTAGTCATAAAGCAAGATTTAAATTAATCATTACCTTACTTATTTTAAAATTTGTGATAAAATTGAAATAAGTAAAAATCAAACGATCAATTGCTTTTTTATTAGCTCAACTTAATGATTTATAAAGTAATTTTTCTCTTAAGATTCTGTTGATGATAGAACAGATTTTACCTCAATGATATATCTAAAAAGCCAAAAATAACCTTGATAATTAACAAGGACAATATCTATTTTAAATATTTTAAAAAATGCTAATAAAAACATATCAATTAAAATATGTTTCAATCTTTTTTAGAGATTCTTTAACAAGAGGCTCTTTAATCAAGCTATTAGCTTGTTCAGCATCTAATTCTTTCATAAGAAGTCTATTTATGGCAGAGATTGCTAAATCAACAGCAGTTGAAGAAAGCGTCCGAATTGCATTTGCTTCAGCTTGAGCAATTTTTTGTTCCACTAACCGACTGTGATTTTTTATATATTCCTCTGTTTTTATGCGAGTTTCAGAAAGCATAGCTTCAACTTTATCTTTAGCATCAGCAATTATCTCTTGTGTTTCTTTTTCTATTTCCAAATGTTTACGCTGATATTCAGCAAGCACTTTCTGTGCCTCTTCACGAAGACGAAGAGCTTCATCAAGTTCATCTTTAATGTGTTTGGCACGTGTATCAAGTTTACGTATTATTGCATTGGGAACTTCAAAATAGACTAAAAGAGCCAAAAAAAGAACTAATCCAATAAAAGCCCAAAATGTATCAGTCATTTCCGCAATCCTTAATGACTTACAGCTTTAATAGCTGAACTAATAGATTTCTTACTAATATCAACATCAATTAACTTCTTAATGATTTCAAAAGCAATTTCTTCTGCGATTAAATTAACATTTTGCATTGCTTTGTTTTGAATCTTTTTTATTTTATTTTCAGCATCTTCTAATTCTTTCTCCAAAGCTGCTTCGATTTTTTCTCGCTGGAGCTCAGCTTTTAATTTAATTTCATTATTTGCTACCTGTATTATAGTTTTTGCTTCTAAACGAGCTTCTGCTAATTTCTTTTCGCAAATTTCAATTACAGTATCCGCTTCTTGTTTCATCCGCATTGCCTGATCTAAATCGGAAACAATTCGATCTCTACGTGTTTCAATAACACTACCGATACGTGGTACGATTACACGAGAAATGAAGAGATAAAAAAATCCAAAAGAAATAGCTAACCAAAGAAAATGCGAACCAAAATACACAAAATCGAAAGGTGGAAAGGTACGACTCGCATGCTCCGTAATACTATTAAGCTCTCCCTTACCATCATGACACTCTGGCATTTCAGTATTATCATGATCAAATTCTGTCCCATCATCAAAATGATCTGGCATTTTAGTATCTTCTACATCATTGCTGGCAATTAACATTTTATTTTCCTTCGAAATAATCACTCTGTCTCTATTAAATCAAAGTTTCTGATAAGCAGTAACTTTCTTTTTATTTAAGAACTAAAAATTGTACCTGTTCTCAAATAATTTATAAAACAGACATGCTTTTTTGAAGGTAATTAGACGGCGAAAAGCAGTAAAAGAGCAATAAGCAATGAAAAAATACCTAAAGCTTCTGTAACAGCAAAACCAAATACTAAACGACCAAATTGACTATCTGCTGCTGATGGATTTCGTAAAGCACCAGAAAGGTAGCTTCCAAAAATATTTCCAAGACCTAATGCGGTTCCAGCCATACCAAAGCAAGCAAGACCAGCTCCAATATATTTTGCTGCAAGTACTAATTCCATATCATTCTCCTTTAAAACGAAATTGCATAATTTGACGGAAATCCGTCGGTTTTATTAATGTCCTGGATGGACTGCATCATTAATATACATACAAGTTAGAACTGTAAAAACATAAGCTTGAAGAAAAGCAACCAAAAATTCAAGAGCCGTAATTGCTACAGTCATAGCAAGTGATAAAATTGCACCGCCCAAACCTATGATTCCAACCCCAACCATTGAAACAATGAAGCCAGAAAATACTTTAAGTGTAATATGACCTGCAAGCATATTAGCAAACAGACGAAATGAAAGACTAATAGGACGAGATAAAAAAGAGATAATCTCAATCATTGTAACTAAAGGCAGTACGATCACAGGAACACCACTAGGAACAAAGAGTTTTAAGAAATTTAACCCATGTTTATAAAAACCGTACCCAATTACCGTTAAAATTACCAACATTGCTAACGAAAAAGTAATTACAATCTGAGAAGTAATTGTATAAAAATAAGGGAATAAACCAATAAAATTAGCAATAAGAACAAAAACGAATAACGAAAAAACTAAAGGAAAAAATTGCATTCCCTGTGTACCAGATGATTCTCGCAAAGTTGATGCCACAAATTCATAAAGCATTTCGGAAACAGATTGCATTCGTGTTGGAACTAATCGTCGACTTGATGATGAAATGAAAAGAAATAATGAAGAGAGAATAACTGTCAAAACGATAAAAAATGATACATTTGTAAATGACAAATCCATGTTTCCAATGGAAATATTAATCAATCGTGAAACCTCGAATTGATGTATAGGATCCGGAGCGTGCGATGTCACTTTTAAACCTCTTTATTATCTTCTTTACTTTGTTGCAAAGTCCTACGTTGTTCTAATCGACTGGGAGCAATATATTTTACAGACCGAAGAACACTTAGTATACCAGCAACGAATCCAAGAAAAAGAAAAAATACTAATCCCCATGGTAACGAACCTACTAATTTATCAAACCCAAATCCTAAAACAGCTCCTACGATAATATTTGCCAGAAATTCACTTGACAACTTAACAGCATATGCCATTTTTTTTTGTTGCTCTTGTCCTCCGACTTTAGACTGCTCTTTCGTTAATATTTTTTTACTGATTAAAGCTAACTCTAAATTCCGACTACGACATTCTAAATCTTCTGAATAAAGAGAAGAGACTCGTTTGTGTTTGCGTCTCTCAACATCATTTTGTGGCATATCGGGTTCATCGCCCTTCGCCATAATTGGCTCCTTAATCAAAAAAAGGTTAAAATACACTGTATTAGACTTTATTTAGCATATTGCTGTCAGATTTATTCGTCAAGTCCTCAAAAGAGCTCTACCACAAAGATTTTTGTATATAAATAAAAACATCTAAAATTTATTTTATTAGGTAGAAAATCAAATAAAACAAATATCATATCTTAAATTTCAACAGATTCACAAACACTTATTTTTGATAATAAGTGATCGAATATCGATTTTTAATTTTATAAAATTAAACAATATGTAAAAGAAAATCACTTCTTTTTTGCTTGTTTTGCAAAAGGATTATCGGATGTTCGCAAAGATAGACGAATTGGTACACCTTGCATATCAAATTTGTCTCGCAGTCCATTAGAAAGATAACGCAAATATGATTGAGGCATTTCTTCTGATTTTGAACAAGAAATAACAAATCCAGGAGGCCGTGTCTTAACTTGTGTTATGTATTTAACCTTAAGTCGACGTCCAGAAACGGCGGGTGGTGGATAATTAATAATCATCGTTTCAAGCCAGCGGTTCAGTTTTCCTGTAGAAATACGACGGTTCCATACACGGTGCATCATCGTAATATTTTCCATCAATTTATTAATTCCTTGACCATATAGACCTGATAAAGGAACGGCTCTTAAGCCACGCACTTGAGGAAGAAGGCGAGTACATTTTTCATATAAAGTATTTAATGCTTCATGACGATTTTCAATAAGATCCCATTTGTTAAAAGCAATGATAGGAACACGTCCTTCACGAATCACAAGATCAGAAATTTGTAAATCTTGTTTTTCAAAAGATGTCGTTGCATCAAAAACAATTACAACAACTTCCGCGAAACGGATTGCACGTAAGGAATCCACAACAGAAAGTCTTTCTAATTTTTCTTGAACTTTTGATTTTCGACGCAAACCTGCAGTATCAAAAAGTTTAATGCGACGATTATTCCATTCCCAATCTACAGAAATAGAATCGCGAGTAATACCAGCTTCAGGCCCTGTCAGTAAGCGATCTTGTTTCAACATGCTATTAATAAGTGTTGATTTCCCTGTATTTGGACGACCAACAACTGCTATCCGTATGGTTTTTTTTTCATCGTAAACAGGATCTTCTTCTACTGTGTTATCAATATTATCGCTAATAGATGAAATCTGTGCAGTAGTATAAGTTTTTTCTTTTTCTTGCCTCAGATTAAAAACTTTATCTGCACCAATAGCCGCTACAATAGCATCACGAAGGTCAGAAAGACCATGACCATGTTCAGCTGATATTGGGCAAGGTTCACCCAATCCTAATGACCATGCTTCATATTCTCCTGCTATTGCTGTTTTTGACTCAGATTTGTTGGAAACAAGTACGATTGGTTTTCCTGATTTACGAATGAGTGAAGAAAAGTCCAGATCACTTGGTGTTATTCCGCTTTTAGCATCAAGAACAAATAAAATAAGATCTGCTTCATCAATGGCAATTTTTGTCTGAGCACGCATACGTCCTTCAAGTGTATGGTTATCTGCTTCTTCTAACCCTGCTGTATCAATAACATCAAAATGTAGATCCTGAAGCTTAGCTGAGTGGATACGTCGATCACGGGTTACGCCTGGTTGATCATCAACGAGAGCCAACTTTTGTCCAACCAAACGATTAAATAGTGTTGATTTCCCAACATTAGGTCGACCAACTATAGCAATGGTAAGGCTCATCAATTTATTCCTTATTTACCTTTCCACTTGCTTGAATAAGCTCAAGCATAATTTTCGCTCGATCTGTTATTTTAAATCCTAGAGCGTTCTCTTCAACAATTTTTTTGAAATAATAAACTGCCTTTTCCATTTTATTCGCTTTATAAGCAGCTAAGCCTAAGGCTTCTCTTGCAGACATGCGCATAGGATCAATATCATTGGCCATTTCTTTAACACGTTGCATTACATCGTCAAATGTTCCTATATCAATTAAAATATAAGCTGCTCGAATTTTTGCAACTTCCCGTAAAATCTGTGGTGCTTTTTCATCTGCTGCGATCATATCAAATATTTTTACTGATTTAGCATTATCACCTCGTTGCGTCCACAAAGAGGCTTCAAGTAAACCTGCAAGAAAAGGATATCCACCAAAATTAGATTGTTTAACACTTTCTAATTTTTTAATTGCTTCATCGAAATGATGTGCATCAGCTAAATCAAGGCTTGTTATAAATATATCACCAACATTATTGGCTTTATTTATCTGCTGCTGCTGATAAATTTGATAGACAATGATCGTCAAAACAAAAATAATAACTGCACCAATAACCAAAAAACCATAACGTTTCCAAAAATTATAGAATTTTTCTTGACGGAGTTCTTCATTAACTTCATAAATAAAATTATCATGTGTCATATAGTTTGCCTTGAAAAAAATATTCTGCGTTTTTACATAAAATGTATAAAATTAGTAATCTTAATCAACAAAGAATTCTATAATTTGGATTGACAAAATTAGAATGAGTGTCTGTTTTTATCAATTGAATTTTTTAATTATATACTACTTAAAATTTCTGTAAAATTTGTCGATTGATATTCGGTGTTGATGTGCTTGACCTTTATAAAAGCATGAAAAGCTATTTTCAATGACTCATTCAAATACATTGCAGATTATTTAATTCTTTATTATTTTTTGCAATAAATCTGTCATGATAATGACTGAATACACAGGTACGGCGTAAGTTAATCTTATTATCGATAGTTTTTATTGTTTGTAAAAATTTTATACGAATAATTTTATAGAGAATAAATACTTAAATATAGCATTTAGATGAAAATAATCATATTCTGAATATTCAGTTTATATAAGTTTATACAATTTCAATAATATTATCCCATCTCGCTTTTTTTATCTAAGCGGTTTTTTCTACGGCGTACATCTATTATCTAATACATCTATTATCTAAAAAGTATTTTATTGTAGTGGCCACACCCACATTAACATGGGAACAGAGACGACTGCTATTAATATAGCTAATGGGATACCAAAACGTGGATAATCACTAAAACGGTAACCCCCTGGCCCCATTACCAACATATTACATTGATGTCCAATAGGTGTGAGAAAATCACATCCAGCACCTATTGCGACAGCCATTAGGAAAGCTTCAGGTTTATAATGGAGAGAATGCGCAAAGCTTGATGCAATTGGCGCTATTACCATTACTGTAGCTGCATTATTCAAAAATGGTGTCACCAACATTGCTGTAATTAAAATAAGCGCCAATGCTCCAGATGGTGGTAAAAATACAGCTAATTGACTTAGCCAATGACCGATTAAATTTGTACATCCTGTTTTTTCTAATGTTTCACTTACTGGAATGAGAGCAGCCAATAATATCAATATTTGACCATCTAGAGTTTGATATAAATTTCGTATCGGAAGGACACGAAAAACAACCATTGCGACGGCTGCTGCAAAGAAAGATAATGCAACTGGAATAATCTGAAAAGCGGTTAAAGCAATTGCTATAAATAAAATAGACAAAGCTGCAAGACTATGTCGTAAATTACCAAACATAATATTACGCTTTGCTAATGGTAGGCATTTTAATTCCCGTAACAAATTTGGAATAACTATATCTTGCCCTTGTAAAACAATTACATCTCCAAGACGGAAAACAATGTCATTAAGCCTTCCTCGAATCCTTTCATGTTGACGGCTTAATGCAAGAATGTTCACATCATAACGCTCAAAAAGTGAAAAATTTTTAGCACTAATGCCGATAAGAGGTGAGTCATGTGAGATAACTGCTTCAATAATATCAATTTCACTGTCTTTATCATTTGTAGGTACAGTGCAGCCATTAAAAAACTCCAAACGGGAAGAATTAATGACAATATCTAAACCTTTATGTGATCCCTCCAATAACACAATGTCTCCTTCAGAAAAAACAAAATCTGGTAAGGGAGAAATACAGCATTTATTTCTAATAATTTGTAGAACCATAACTTCACCATTTGATGGTTTAACAAGATCAATAATGGTTTTGCCAATAATTGGAGAATAAGCTGGAATATGTACTTCTGAAACATAGTTACGAATATCAATAGCATCATCAAATGATACATTTGGATGTGTACGGATAGGCAGCCGCCAGGAAAAAAACACCAAATACAATACTCCAGAAATAGCAACTACTATGCCAACTGGCATGAAATCAAACATAGTAAAAGGAACTCCTGTCAAACGTTCTTGCATAGCTGAAATAACGATATTAGGAGATGTGCCTATTTGCGTCATAAGACCACCCAATAAAGAGCCAAATGCCATTGGCATTAAAAATACTGATGGTGTAACCTGAGAACGACGAGCAAACTGAAAAGCTATTGGTAGCATGATAGCCAAAGCACCAATATTTTTAACAAATGTTGATAAAAGCATGACAGAGAGAACTAAAAAAGCAAGCTGAAGCCGTATCGATTTTACATCAAGCCATATATGTTGAATAATTAATTCCATCACACCAGAGCGTGATACAGCTGCACTAACTACAAATACACTACCGACAATAATGACAATATCATTACTAAAACCACTAAACGCTTCTTTTGGACTAATAAGACCTACCGTGCAAGCAATCAATAATGTACAAACAGCAACAAGATCATAACGAAATCGATCCCAAATGAAAACAATCATCATGAGACAAATGAGAGAAAAAGCCATTATTTGATCTTCTGTCATGACATTTATCTTTTCCTGTTTTAGCATTATTACAAATACACATATCGTTTTTAACTGTTCCTATCATTAGAAACAAGATCAAACCAAACATGATTGTAATTAATTAAATGGATGATTAAAAATGATCAAAAGATAATATTTGCATATATTTTCTTGTTAATTGTCATAGTTTTTGCAAAAATTAAACTAAAGAAAATTTAGTGATAGTTAATAAAAGTTTATTGAAAGAAATGAAATAATAACTCTACATGGATAAAGTGATAAAAATCGACTGTTGTTTAATGGATGCTATAGCTTCTCTGAATTGTAAGGTAAGTTATCTGTATTTAGTTATGAATGATAAAACTGAAAGAAAAAAGAATGGCCAATTTTAATAGTCAATATCAAAATGACCACAAGAACTGGTCGATGTATATCATTGGATTTATCTTTATTTTAGTTCTCATATTTGTTGGGGGATTTTATATAACAAAACCCTATCTAGATAGCTTTATAAAAAAACAAATGGTTCGTCATTCTATCTATGCCGAAACATCGGAGGTTAGTATTATAGGAAAAGTTAACTTAACCAATATTATTTTACCAACTCCTACAGGCATATCACTTAAAATTGGTGCTATTTCAGCTCGTCCACCGATTACCTTCATTCCAGGGAGTTTCACACTTTATAATATTGATTTAAAATATGATAATATTCATTTAAAAATACCAAAAATGTTTATTAGTAATGTGTCTTTAAAGGAAAAAGACATCACAATTAAATCTCGTATCTTGCAACCGCTTATGCGTCTTAATGTTGCATCAATTTTTGCACCAGATCTGTTTTTTTTCATAAACAATGGTAATAAATCAACTGAAGAAATAAGCATAAAGAACTTTCAAATTTCTGATTTTAAAAATGGACAAATTCGTTCTATTGGTATCAACAATATAATAACGAACATAAATCTTGCATCAACAGCTGAAAATGATACTCGGCAAATAGGTTTAATCATTAAAAGTGATGCAATGAAAGCCTATAATATCAATGTTGGTTATGCGCACTCTATCATTTTTGGTACAAGTAAAACGAAGAAAAGCAAGACTGTTATTGGATCTATTGTCTTGGATAATATGATAGTCGATCTCTTTCAGGAAAAAGACAAAAATATCTCTTTTTCTCTTGGCAAGTTTAAAACATCTTGTCTGAAAATGAAACCAATGGCTCACTCACCTGAGCAACTTATTAAAACCTATCTTAATGCAAGAAAGGAAAATAATCAGGAAGGTGTAAAAGCAGTGCGGAATTCTGCTCTCTTAAATAGTCTTTCAGCGATAACTTCTATTAATTTGATCATTAATAAAGCAGCAATTGATATGCCACAGCTTAAAACACAACTTGAGTCATTTGAATTAAGACCAAGTCAATGGCAGCAATCTATACCTCAAAAACTTTTAGTGTCTCTGAATGGTCTTTCAATGGTATCTAAAAGAATGGAAAAAAATGATTTAGATTTTCTTAAAAAAATAAATTTTGAATCTTTAAATCTATCAGGAAAAATTGATGCTTCATATAACGAAGAAAAGCGTACACTTTTCCTAGATGCAATGTCTTTTAATATAAAAGATATAGGGTCTGGAAATATATCAGCAAAAATAATAAATATTGATCAAGCATTTTTCTCAGGTCAAAAAGACGCAATGATTTTTTCTACCCAAGATCTTAGTATACCTGAAATTGATTTGCATTATAAAGATGCTGGATTCATTGATAAATTTTTCTCTTATCTTGCACAGAATCTCAACGATAGTGATAATGAGCATAATCTTAAAGAAGAGCTTTATGATTATTTTTATTTAATAGTAACCGAAAGTTTGAAAATGTTATTAAAAGATCATGATGAATATGAAAATATTTCAAAATCTTTTGGGGACTTTGCTAAAAATCCACAAACATTAACAATTAAAATGAGGGCGAAGGATAATAAAGGTTTTACAGCTGTTGATCTTAAAAATATTTTACAAAATGATTTATCAAATATTTTAAATAAAATGAATTTAACTGTAAAAAATAAAGCATCTTTTTAAAACATGTAATTAATTTCAAATCATTGAGGTGTAAATTAAAAAGCTATCGTTTCTCTTTTCATCTTTATATGATATTATCAAAAAATATTACGAAAGCAATCTATAAACAAAAATATATATTAGCAAAATTGTTGATATTTGGAGTTGTTTTATGCCTAATTTATCATCCAATCGCTTACCTAATCGTGCTTCTATTGTAACTAAGAGAGCGCTTTTTGCTATTGAAGGTTTTCTCCATATAGAAGCTCTTAGCGGGATTGTTCTGTTAGTTGCGGCGACTGCAGCTCTTATTTTTGCCAATTCTAAATATATTGCTCTTTATGAAGCATTTTGGCATACATCCCTTGGTTTTAATTTTGGTCATTTTAATCTTTCATGGGATCTACATTTCTGGGTCAATGATGTGCTTATGACTGTATTTTTTCTTGTAGCAGGAATGGAAATTCGGCGAGAAATTCACGAAGGAGCTCTTGCAAATTTCAAACAAGCAGTTTTGCCAATTGTTGCAGCAATAGGAGGTGTTTGTTTTCCTGCGGTTATTTATCTTAGCTTCAATTTAAATGGTGGACACACTTATGGTTGGGCTGTCCCAACAGCTACTGATATTGCTTTTGCTTTAGGGATTCTTGCTCTTCTTGGAAAAGCTATACCTCCCAATCTTCATATTATTCTTTTATCATTAGCTATTATTGATGATATAATTGCTGTTTTAATCATTGCATTTTTTTATTCAACCAACCTTGATCCTAGTGGTCTAGCCATTGCATCAGCAGGTATTGTATTAGTTTTATTTTTTCAGTGGATCGGATTTGCATCAGCATGGCTTTATATTGTACCAGGTGCAATTATTTGGTGCGGTTTAATGGTAACAGGGGTTCATCCATCACTTTCTGGTGTAATTTTAGGTATGATGACTCCGGTTTTTCCTACTCGTCATTTCGTAGCTCCGCTCACAATGCTCAGTAATGCGGTAAAATCTCTTCAAGAAAAAAATGATGTTAAAGATCTACACTACGTCTCAATGACATTAAAAAAAGTACGCAAAGGACAACGTGATATGATTGCGCCCGTCATTCGTGTTCAAAAAGCCCTACATCCATGGGTAGCATACGGTATAATGCCAATTTTTGCTTTTGCAAATGCTGGCGTTAGCTTTGCAAATTTTGATCTTTCTTCTGATAAATCATTCTTTATTGTTTTCGGTATTATTATTGGCTTACTTGTTGGTAAACCGCTGGGTATTATAACTGCTAGTTATCTTGCTGTAAAATCAGGCCTTTGCCGTCTTCCGCCTCACATGACGTGGGAAGGAATTTTATTGATTGGATTTTTAGCGGGTATTGGTTTTACGATGTCTATCTTTGTTTCAATGCTTGCTTTTAAAGATATTGTGCAGCTTGATTCTGCAAAAATTGGTGTACTTTGTGGGTCTGGTTTATCTGCTTTTCTCGGTCTTGGATATGGCTTCTTTTATATCAAAAAACATAAAAAAAATATATGATAGATTTTAATTAAAGAAAATAATGATACAATTTTAACCAGATCCTTTAAGAGGGGGGTGCTGTATTTAACTGATATATAATTTTCTCATAATCCTAAAAAATATAATAGTTAACTCTCATAAGTGAGAGCACAATTCCACTGCATAGGGTAACAATTAAACTTACAAGCTGTATAAACTTAAAAAATCCCAAGTATGTAAGACATAATAAGAATAAAATTCAATAGCTGCGTTTTTCTTTATTTTGCGAACAATACGCTGAAATTATATTTTAAGATTCATCTTCAGAAGTATATATTTTATAATGTAGAAGGGTAAAGATATAGTAGTTTTCTGTTTTTTTTCAGAGTTAAAAGCTATTGTATTATTATTATTTTTCTTATAATTTTTTTATTTCTTATTGAAAGAAAATTTTTATTTGAGGTGTAATAATATTAAGTTTAGCTATGCAAATATAAAAGGACTAATGCGTTACCTTATATTTAAGCAAGCTAGTAAAAACAAAGCTGATGTTATGATTAAAATTGTATTTCAATTTAGATAGTGCATATTATTTAAGAATAGAGAGTAAAGTTTTCAAATTTAAGTTTAGCACAACCATTTTTGATATTTTGTATATGTGAAGATATTTTACAGGATATCTATGGGGTATTAAGAAGAGAATAATACGTATATTAAGCAGAGAATACATACCTAATTCTGGAGATTTTAAAGAGAAAAAATGCCTATTCTTTATCAAGGTTATAAACACCATGTAATGTTCTAACCGCAAGTTCAGTGTAAGCGCTATCAATCAGAATAGAGATCTTAATCTCTGAAGTAGTGATTGCTTGAATATTAATACCTTTTTCCGCTAAAGCCTTAAATGCTGTAGCAGCAACACCTGCGTGGCTACGCATTCCAATCCCAATAATAGAAATTTTTGCAAGATTACTTTCAGATTGGATAACATCAAATCCAATTTTTTTACGATTTTTTTCAAGAAGTCTAACCGCTCTTTCTACATCTGCGGATGGTACTGTAAAAGTCATATCAGTTTTTGAACCATCTTCAGAAATATTTTGTACAATCATATCAACATTAATATGCTCTTCAGCTAAAGGACAGAAAATTGCTGCAGAGATACCTGGACGATCTGCAAGTCGGCGTAACGAAATTTGTGCCTCATCTTTGGCAAAGGCAATACCAGTAACAGTTTGTTGTTCCACAATTTCATCCTCACTACAAATAAGTGTTCCAAGGGGGGTAATTGGATTGTCCATGCTAAGAGCATGAGGATCCTCAAAACTTGAGCGCACAAAAATCCGAACTTTATGAACCATAGCTAGTTCAACAGAACGGACCTGCAAAACTTTTGCTCCAAGAGAAGCCATTTCAAGCATTTCTTCAAAGGCTATTTTGGGTAAACGACGTGCTTTAGGTTCAATACGGGGATCGGTTGTATAGACACCATCTACGTCCGTATAAATATCACAACGATCAGCTTTTAACGCGGCTGCCATCGCAACGGCACTTGTATCTGATCCGCCACGCCCTAATGTAGAAATCCGATTATCTGGAGCTAAACCCTGAAAACCGGCTATTACTGCTACTTTACCTTCCTGAAAAGGCTGTATCAAAGAAGATCCATCAATATTTGTAATTCGTGCGCTACCATGAGTATTATCAGTATGAATAGGAATTTGCCAACCAAGCCATGAACGCGCGTTTATTCCCATTGATTGAAGTGTAATAGCCAATAAACCAGCTGTTATCTGTTCACCAGAAGAAACAACGACATCATATTCATAAACATCATTCAATGGTGCAGCATCACGCGTCCATTGCACAAGTTTATTGGTTGTACCAGCCATTGCTGATACCACCACTGCAACCTCATTACCTGCATCTACTTCCCTTTTAACATGTTGTGCAACATTATGAATACATTCAATGTTTGCAACAGATGTTCCACCAAATTTCATGACAATACGCATTATTTATGACACTCTTACGATTTTTATTTTAGGTACCAATGGGAGTAAAGCTTTATGCTATATTAAGTTTCCATTTTGACATAACCAATATCTATCATTTTCACAAGTCTGATATGTTTATGTAAATTTATGCTTGACTTTAGAAAAAATTCACATGACTTGATAAATCAAGTAAAAGGAGAGCTATATGATAAACGAAACGCCTACAACGATTGATCAGAATGAAATTGATCATTTTTCGCGTATTGCTGCTGAGTGGTGGGATCCACAGGGAAAATTTCGATCACTTCACAATTTCAATCCAACACGCCTTGCTTATATAAAAGAAAAAATCTGTTTGGCATTTAATCGTAATCCTGTTTCGCTTACGCCTTTTGAAGGTTTGAAAATTCTTGATATCGGTTGTGGAGGTGGTTTGTTATGCGAGCCAATGGCACGTCTTGGAGCTACTGTTATAGGAGCTGATGCTGCGCAAACAAATATTGAAGTCGCAAAAATCCACGCCATTCAAAGTGGTCTTTCCATTAATTATCGCACTACTACTGCAGAAGCTCTTGCAAATGAAGGTGAACAATTTGACGTAATTCTTAATATGGAGGTTGTTGAACATGTTGTGAATGTTGATTTTTTTATAGAGGCTACGGCTAAGATGCTTAAACCACAAGGACTCATGTTTATTGCAACACTAAATCGCACATGGAAAGCATGGGGGCTTGCTATTGTAGCTGCTGAATATATTTTAAAATGGCTTCCAAAGGGGACACATGACTATAAAAAATTTTTAAAACCTCATGAGCTTAAAAAAATATTGTGCAAAAATTCCTTATCTATTATTGATGAAATCGGGATTACTTATAATCCATTAACTGATAGCTGGAATCGCTCATGTGATATGGATGTTAATTATATACTTCTTGCAAAACGGTTTTAATAAACACATCACAGAAAATAATTATTGAGCATCTTTCAGAAGAGAATCAAGCTTGCCTTCAGTATCTAAAGCATAAAGGTCATCACACCCCCCAACATGATAGTCTCCTATAAAAATTTGCGGAAATGTATTACGGCCATTGGCTCGTTGCACCATTTGTTGACGAAGAGAAGTTGATGCATCAATATCAGTGTATTTTACTCCTTTTTGATCAAGCAAAGCCCGTGCTTTTATGCAATAAGGGCAGTTAGGACGTGTATAAAGTGTAATTTCTCTCATGATACTCTCCAAATTTCTATATAGATATACTTTAAATAGATTTTCAAAAATAAGGCAAAGAAAAATTATTTTTTAAGACACGCGAAAATGTTAATACATTAACCTGTCGTGCACCTGCATGTTTTAATGTTTTAGTTGCTGTAGTAACTGTCACACCTGTTGTCAAAACATCATCAATAAGCAAAATAGAGCGTCCCTCCAAATACTTTTTAACTTCATTAGGTACTTTAAAAGCATTCTGCACATTCATTTTGCGTTCTTTGGCGGATAAACCAACTTGTGGGCGTGTGTAACGATAACGCACAAGCCAGCCAGGTTTAAAAGGTTTTTTCTTTTTTTCTGCAATGTAACGAGCAAGCTCAGCAGATTGGTTATAACGTCTCACGAAAAAACGACGAAAATGTAAAGGGATAGGAATAATAAAATCACAATCATTTATAATTTCATGTCCAGCAAATATCATCCAGTTTGCCATAAAAGGTGCTAATTCCAAACGGTCACCATATTTCAATCGTGTTGTTAAAACTCGTGCTAAACCTTTATGAACAACAGCTGAGCGTAAAGACGAAAAGGGAGGAGGATTCTGAATAGCTTCACCGCTAAGAAATCCTTCTCCCATATCATATGCAAAAGGAGTTCCCATAACAGGACAATAAGGTTTTGTGATGAACTGAAGATCTTTCCAGCAATCAGAACAAATAGTTCCATAAGCGGAAACAATTTTTGCACATCCATGACAAGTTGGTGGATACAAAATTTTTATTAGGCGCTTGATTAATTTATTCAATATATCACCATTAATCAAAAAAATGTCTTTAAAACACTGTAAATAAGCTATCAAATTACTATAATAATGTGCAGAATTTATTTCATATTTTAGAAGAATAAAATTTAATTTTTAACTATTCTTCTCTTTTATAAAATCTTTTTTCTTTTCTTTTTGTATTATGCAATTGATATAGTATGTATGAAATAATCCTATTTTAAATCTTATCATGCCATAAATTAATCGTGCTATAAAATATGTCTCATCCTTTGATTTTTGATTACAATTGTATGGAACAATTTCGTCAACGTGCTTTCAAAAGAGCAAAAAAAGGACATGATTTTTTACTTTCTTATGTGGTTGATGATCTCTACAAACGTCTAGATGCTGTGAATCGTAATTTTTCATTAGCTTTAGATTTACATGGTCATACAGGTCTTGCGGTAACAATTTTAAAAAAATTGGGTAAAATTGGTTCTATAGAACGTGTTGAAACCAATATGCTTTACCAAAATTACGACAATCCATTTCATTTGCGTCATCGAGAATTTCTTGATTTTCCTCAACATTATTGTGATCTTATTGTTTCACTTCTTTCTCTGCAGTTAACCAATGATACTCCAGGAGTTCTCAGCCAAATAAAAAATATCCTTAAGCCAGATGGTCTATTTCTCGCTGTTATGGCTGGAGCTGGTACGTTAAAGGAGTTGCGTGAAAGTTTGCTACAAGCTGAAAATGAAATTTACGGTGGTGTTAGTCCAAGAATTTATCCTTTTGCAGATATTCGTGATGCAGGATCTCTCTTACAGCGTGCAGGTTTTGCTATGCCCGTAGTAGATGTTGAAGATGTCATTATACGCTACAATACGATGTTTGATCTTATGTCTGATCTTAGAGCTATGGGAATGCAAAATGCACTTATTAGTCGTTCTCGACGTTTTGTATCTAAGCGATTTTTCTTTCTCGCTAACGAAATTTATGCAAAAAAATTCAGTGACTCCGATGGTCGTATTCGTGCGAGTTTCTCTTTTCTTTGGCTTTCTGGTTGGGCTCCTGACCAAAAACAACAAAAGCCTATACCTCCAGGATCAGCTCAAATATCTCTTGTAGACTTTTTTAAAAAATAACATGCTAATGTATAAAAATAGTCCATCATGTATTATGTTAAATTAAAGTTGAAAAAAGAATATTTGCTTATTTTAAGACAAGAAAAACTATTTATTCGCATATCATTAAAGAAATTGATGAGAGAATAAAATTGTTTGAGCAATTATATTATAGCTTTTCATTTAAGATATTTAGTGCAAAAAGCACTAAAAATAAAAGAGATGCATCATGATTTTTTCATCGAGAAGTGCATTATATTTTAGACTGTAATTTCGAGAAATCTCCAACATTTTGTGTAACTATCCGAATACGGTCAAGAAGAGCAAGACGATTAGCTCGAATATTGATATTATCATCATTTACAAATACTTTTTCAAAGAATGCATTAATAGGCTTTTTGAGGAGTGCTAAACTGTTCAGTGCAGATGATAATTCTGTTATATGAATATGATTAGCAATCTTTTTTTCTGTTTCAAGCATTGCTTGATAAAGCTGTTTTTCTTCTGTTTCAATAAAAAGCTCAGGTTTAATTTTGTTTATTATTATCGTTCCTTTTTTGGTTTCGTTTTCAAGAATATTAATGGCACGTTTTATTGCAATTAAAAGGCTGTCTCCATCGTTGGAGTTGATAAAGAAAGTGAGTGCTTCAACTCGACGTGTAATTAATAAAATATCATCGGCGTCTTTTGTTAAAACGGCCTCAATAATATCATGACGTGCCCCTTCATCTTTGAGATAACCTTTTAGTCGTTCATGAAAGAATGCTAACAAGTCGAGTACAATATTTTCTTTTTTTTCTACAGGCATGTTTTGAAGGTGTGCGCTTTCTGTTTCAGATGTTGCATACTTAACTCTTTGTTGTAATAAAAAATTCATTGCCTGATAGAAAAGCGGTATAAGTCTTATTTTCAAATCATTTGAAAGCATAAGTTTGATAACTCCTAACGCTGCTCGTCTTAATGCGTAGGGGTCTTTTGAGCTTGTTGCTTTTTCATTAATGAACCAAAAACCAATGAGTGTATCAATTTTATCCGCTAATGCGACTGTTACCGCAATAGATTCAGTTGGAATACGATCTTTAGGTCCTAAAGGCTTATAGTGGTCTTCAATAGCTTCAGCTACAAGAGGATTTTCTCCTTGAAGTAATGCGTATTTTCGTCCTATCAATCCTTGTAGTTCAGGGAATTCACCAATAATTTCCGTTTGTAAATCAGCTTTTGCTAATACTGCTGCACGTTTAGCTAATATAGAATCTGCTTGTACTAAGGGTGCAATTATTTGTGTTAAAGCAGCAATTCTTTCTATTCTTGCGCCTTGTGTTCCTAATTTAGCATGGAAAGTAACATTTAAATAGTCAAGGTGTGCTACTCGCTGATCAAGAGGTTTATTTAAGTCAAGATCAAGCTTTTTAGCTGAAGATTCTAAATGTATAGTGTTAGGTAAATTACACTGATCTGTTTCCCAAAAATAGAGCGCATCAGAAAGACGAGCATGTACAACCTTACTATTTCCCTTAGAAATTTCTATTCCTTTGTCACTGGCGAGGATATTAGCAACGAGAATGAAATAGTTAGAGAGTTTGCTCTTTTCACCTCGTTTGCGTGTTACAAAGCATTTTTGATGCGTTTGAATAGTCAAGCGAATAATTTCTGGAGGAATACTGAGAAAAGTTTTGTCAAAAGTGCCCATGAGGACAACAGGCCATTCAACGAGTCCTGAAACTTCTTCTAAAAGAGCCTTATCTTCAACTAGTTCCAAGCCATTTGCAAAGCAAAGATTTTGAATATCTGCTAGAATAATGTCTTTTCGTCTCTCTGCATCTAAAATAACTTTATGGTTTTCAAGTTGTGAGACATAGTCATCAAAACGGCGTACTTGGATAGGTTTTCCATTACTTAAGAAACGATGACCATAGGTTAAATTATTACTTTTGAGGGAACCAACTGTAAATGGAATAATTTTTGTTTCACCTATTGCTGATCCCAAAACACACAGAATGTTTTGTAAAGAGCGTATCCATCTTAAGGAGCCATTTTTTGCTGACTCTTGTCCCCAACGCATCGATTTTGGCCATGGAAAATTATAAATAATATCAGGTAAAATATCTGCAATAATTTCTTCGGCTAAACGACCTTTTTTAGTTGTTTTAGCGATATAAAAGTTACCTTTTTTATCATCATGTGCAATGTGCACTTTGGAAATATCATTTAGACCTGTAGCACGTAAAAAAGCATCAATAACTTGTTGTGGTGATTGTACATTAGGTCCTTTACGTTCTTCATGAACATCTGGCGAGCTTTTAGAAAGACCACGTATATTTAATGTTAATCGACGAGGAGTCCAATATTCACAGGCTGCTTTATAAGTTAAGCCTGCATTAATAAGTTTATCTGTGACACATTTTTTAAGATCAGAAGCAGCTTTGTGTTGCATTTGAGCAGGGATTTCTTCACTAAAAAGCTCAAGCAGGAGATCAGGCATTATACATCTCCATTTGTGGTTATATTACCAGCTTCTGTTAATAAAAAGGCTTCACCGCAGCGGCGTGCAAGATCACGAACACGAAGAATATAATTTTGTCGTTCAGTGACGGAAATAATACCACGTGCCTGTAAGAGATTAAAAATATGGCTTGCTTTAATACATTGATCATAAGCTGGAAAGACGCATAAGTGGAAGTTATTTTCTTTATTAGGTTTTCCAGCATCAAGAAGTGCGATACATTCACGTTCTGCGTCAATAAAATGTTGTTGCAAAAGATCAATATTAGCAAATTCAAAATTATAATGTGAATATTCTTGTTCGGCCTGTAAAAAAATATCACCATAACTTATTCGATCTGCACCATCTAAGCCATTAAAGTTAAGATTGTAAACATTACTGACATCTTGAATATACATTGCTAATCGCTCAAGCCCATAAGTGATTTCTCCTGAGACTGGAGCACATTCAATGCCACATACTTGTTGAAAATAAGTGAATTGAGAAACTTCCATTCCATCGCACCAGCATTCCCATCCAAGCCCCCAAGCACCAAGTGTTGGACTTTCCCAATCGTCTTCAACAAAACGTATGTCATGAAGTTTTGTGTCAAGGCCAATAGCTTGTAGAGAGCCAATGTAAAGCTCTTGTAAATTGGGAGGAGAGGGTTTGAGAAGCACTTGAAATTGGTAATAATGTTGCAGACGATTAGGATTTGTACCATATCGGCCATCTGTTGGACGTCGGGTAGGTTGGACATAAGCTGCTTTCCAAGGACGTGGGCCTAATGAACGTAGTGTTGTCGCTGGATGAAATGTTCCAGCTCCTACTTCCATATCGTAAGGTTGCAAAATTGCACATCCATGTTGAGCCCAGTAATTTTGCAGACTTAGAATAAGTCCTTGAAAAGAATGCTTGGGATTTAAGTTTGAGGGTAGATTCACTCTTTGAATACCATTTTAATGTTTAACCGATAATTCAAGATCTTTTATAGACCAAACTTTATTTTTTCTTTAATTTTTTCCGGATTGTTTGTTTCTCCATCAATTGCATGGTTCCATTGAAATATTGCCTCACGTTTACGTCCAACTTGCCAATAAGCATCACCCAAATGGTCATTAAGTATTGGATCACTAGGTTGCAATTTAACGGCGGTTTCTAATGTTGTAACAGCTTGGGGATATTGTTTCAGTTTGTAATAGGCCCATCCTAAAGAATCGAGGATATAACTATTTTGAGATTGTAACATAACAGCTTTTTTAAGCATATTTAATGATTCTTCAAGTTTTTGATCACGATTGATAAGGGAGTAAGCTAAATAATTGAGTACTTGCGGTTGATCAGGAACAAGTGTAAGTGCTTTGCGAAAATCAGTTTCAGCTTTTGACCATTGGTTTAAATAATTAAATGCAATACCACGTTGATAAAAAAGTCTCCAATTATCTTGTTGAAGGTCTGTTATTTGCGCGATAGCGTGATCTATGATTTTGATCGCTTTAGGAAAATTATTTATCTGCATATAAATAGCAGCTAGAGCGATAAAAATATGATGGTCATTAGGAAATTTTTTCTCTAATAACGTTAATAATTTAATAGCTTCATCGTAAGCACCATTTTCAGCAAGAGTCAACGCAAGTTGGAATTGTCCATCTCTATAATAAGGGGAGCTAAGTGGTAAAGAACGATAAATTTTAATGGCTTGATTAAAATCATCTAATTTTGTAGAAATTTTTGCTAATTGAAACAGGGCTGCTTCATTTTTAGGATACAGAGCTAACGAGAATTGCTGAAAAATACGTGCGATTCTTTCTGAGCCTTTTTTGTTAAGAGTTGTTCCAAAATTATATAATACTTCACCAATTCCTTGTTGAGGTGTTATAATAGGATTTTCTATATTAGCTCCTTTTTCAACTTTTTTACGGATATTTTCGAGTGTTTTGTGCCCTGATAATATCTTTTCTCCATGTAGGAGAGTTTTTATAGCATCGCTGCGCATATTCTGACGTAATTGGAATGAGGCATAGGCTATAATAATACGTTCATAGGTATAAGGAGCTGTAATAGCTCCTTGTTGATTGTTGAATGCTTGAATAAAGTATTTTTTTGCGTCTTTTGGATTTTTTGCTAAATCATTCATAAGAGCAAGATGATAAAGAGTATACCAAGAGGGCTTTGAGTGTTTTTCAAGTTTAGCGATTGCTTTAATATGATTACCTGATCCGAATTCAGCCCAAGCATTGGTCAGCTCAAATATTGGATTATTATCAGGAGGAGATTTTTGAGTTTGTAGAAGCAGTTGAGCTTCTTTATAATTTTTTTTGATAAGATTTTCTATTGATAATGTTAAGGAAATGAGTGGCGTAATAATACCTTTTTCTTTCAATTTTTTTGCTTGTTGAACAGCTTCTGTGAATGCTCCTACATTTAGCATTGCCTGAAAAATTTCTTTTTGTGTCTCAAGATTATTAGGTTCATAAGTGAGCGCTTGTTTAAAATAGTGGATAGCAAGATTCATCTTGTTTTCATAATTCGCAATTCGTCCTGCTAGATAGGAACCTGTAAATGAACTTGGATTAAGAGTTTTTTCAACTGCACTGTAAGTGGGCAGTGGTATCAGTATGATTCCTATGAGAGTAAAAAAACGCGATGCTATTGCCCTGCGCATAAAGTTAATCCTTCTTAAAGATAATCAATTATTTCTATAGTTTCTAAAGTATTTCTGAGTGTTTTACTAAAAATATTATATTGTGATTCTTACAAAGAATTAGTTTACGCGTTCAATACAAAAATCGATAATATCAATTAATGCATTTTTAGCAGGATTGTCCTTTATTGAGGAAAGAGCATCAATGGCACGTTTTCCGTAAATTCGAGCTTGCTCTATTGTATCGGTTAGACCATCGTATTTTTCTATTAATTGTTGCGCATGCTTTAAGGCTTCATCATCGTTATGGTTATTTTCAAGAGCTTGTTTCCAAAATATTTTTTCTATGTCATTTCCGCGTGTGTATGATAAAATAACAGGCATTGTAATTTTACCTTCACGAAAGTCATCCCCAATATTTTTTCCTAGATATTGAGCACTGCTACTGTAATCAAGAACATCGTCAATCAATTGGAAAGCTAACCCTAATGATAGACCATATTGATGTAATGCAGAGCGTTCTTCAGGCCCATAACCAGCAATAATGGGTCCGACTTCAGCTGCTGCTGAGAAAAGAGCAGCTGTTTTTGCATTTATAATTTTGAGATAATCGGAAACATTAGTTTCTATATTTTTTGCAGCAGAAAGTTGCATAACTTCCCCTTCAGCGATGATCGCAGCAGCATTTGATAAGACAGAGAGTGCGTCCAAAGAACCAACGTCTACCATCATTTTAAAAGCTTGTCCTAATAAAAAATCACCGACAAGAATACTTGCTTGATTGCCCCAAATTATTCGTGCTGTAGACTTTCCCCGTCGTAACGCGCTTTCATCAACAACATCGTCGTGTAATAGGGTTGCTGTATGCATAAACTCAACTGCTGTTGCGAGTTTTATATGTTTATCGCCTTGATAACCAAACATATGGGCGGTTGCTAAGGTAATCATTGGACGTATTCGTTTACCGCCCGATGAAATAAGATAATTAGAAATTTCAGGAATCATCGCAACATTCGATTTAGCCATAGAAATAGTCAATTGATTTACACACTCCATATCTTCTTTGGTAAGACTGAAAAGAGGATGGAGGGAGTCTTGTTTTTTTTTATGCTGCAGTTGTGTGGTGGCTCCCAATTTGTTCACTCCTAAAATATTTCAGATAGATATCCTTATAGCATAAAGAGGGATGAGTTTTGACTCAAGCTTTGGTGCTAGTTGGAAATAAAAATTTTGATAATATTGAAAAAATATTTTTTTTTATACTAATCATATCAGTTTAAATAAGATAGTTTAAATAGCAATTTCAAAAATATGAATGAAATAATCAGGATAATGTTAAGCTTTTAGATGAGTAGAGTAAACAATTATAATGATGAAACAATAGATGGTTTTCATCGTGGTAAGTTTTATTTAGTACAACCACGTTTACGAGGGCATCGGTCTGGTATGGATGCTATGTTGCTTGCTGGTTTGGTTCCTAGTGGTTTTAAAGGAAAAGTTGTTGATTTAGGTGCAGGCGCTGGTGCAGCAGGATTAGCGGTTGCTTCACGTTGTGATGAAGCTCATATTACATTGGTTGAACGGTCTTCTTTTATGATATCTTATGCTCAGAAAACACTTATGCTACAACAGAATGAGAAGTTAGCGAGCAGAGTTTGTTTATTAAAAGTAGATATTACCTTAAGAGGTAAAGAACGCTTGAAGGCAGGACTGATGGATAATGCATTTGATTTTGCAATTATGAATCCTCCTTTTAATAGTTCAGAAGATCGTAAAACACCTGATGAGGAAAAATTAGAAGCACATGTTATGTCTGAAGCAATGTTTGAGAATTGGTTTCGGTGTGCGTCAGCAATTGTTAGACCAGGTGGATATTTAGGATTAATTGCACGTCCGCAATCTCTGAATGATATATTATATGCTTTAAAAGGGCGTTTTGGTAATGTATGTATAGTTCCTGTTCATTCTCACGCTGAGACAGCAGCGATTCGCATTTTATTTTATGCAAAACGTGGGAGCAGAGCTGGCTTGTCTATATTGCCACCATTGGTTATGCATGAGAGTGGTAGCCATGTTTTTTTACCGCGGGTTAATGCGATTAATAATGGATATATCAGCTTGTGGGAAAGTTTTTAATACTTGCGTTTTTAAATTTATTTCTTAAATTTAGATAAGAATTATTTTGCTTTTTCGATTTTTATAGGGAGCTTTTATTTTTATGGGTTGTATAAAGAATTTAATATCACGTTGTTTTCGTTCTAATACGGTTCAAATCCCTGTAGTAAGGCTTCAGGGGGCGATTATATCATCAAATTCGTCGATATCACGTACATTGTCATTGGCGAGGTGTGCAAGCCTTTTGGATAAAGCTTTTTCTTATAAAAAAGCACCAGCAGTTGCTTTAGTTATCAATTCTCCTGGTGGTTCTCCCGTGCAATCACGTCTTATTTTTCAGCGTATTCGCGATTTAGCAAATGAAAAAAACAAACAGGTTCTTACATTTGTTGAAGACGTAGCTGCATCAGGTGGTTATATGATTGCTTGTGCTGGAGATGAAATTTTTTCTGATCCTTCCTCTATTGTTGGTTCTATTGGTGTTGTCTCAGCTTCTTTTGGTTTTCCTGAACTTTTGAAGAAAATTGGTGTGGAGCGTCGTGTTTATACAGCAGGAAAAAACAAGGTTACATTAGATCCATTTCAACCAGAAAAGAAAACAGATGTTGATCATTTGAAATCTTTGCAACTTGAAGTTCATCAAACTTTTATTGATTTGGTCAAGGAAAGACGTATGTCAAAATTATCAGATGATTCAAATATTTTTACAGGAATGTTTTGGAGCGGAAAAAAAGGCGTTGAACTTGGCTTAATTGATGAATTAGGTGATATTCGTTCTGTTATTAAAAAACGGTTTGGTGATAATGCAAAGTTACGCTTAATTTCTCCTCCAAAAAGTCTTTTGTCTTCTAAAGTACCTTTAGGTATTTCTGCTGATACCGCTTATACGGCAGTGGATGGTGTTATGATGGCAGCAGAAGAGCGGGCACTTTGGCAACGTTATGGCTTGTAATGCCAATAGCGTTTCATTAAATGCTTAAAAAGTTGATAGTGACTTTAGAAAGTGCTCACAGGAGCAGAAATGAATAGTGGTGAGTTTTATTTTATTTAGTTTGCCATATACCATAGCTTTTTATAGCTTTATGTATTGAAATATCATTAAAATGGGTATCTCAGTATATTTTCATTCGAGAGTTACACTATGCGCAAATGTAAAAAAGGAGTGCACGTGAAAGATTCTTGTATAGGTGAATATTACGTTCAATGACATCAAATATACATATTTCGCTTAAAAAGTGTTCTTATGTATTTACACCTATTAAGTTGAACTTAGCTTTGCATGTTGTGGGTCAGCGTGCTGATGGCTATCATTTATTAGAAAGCTTGGTTTATTTTAGTCTTAGCGGTGATTGTTTAGGTTACGCGCCTTTTGAAAGTGATCGCTTTGTTGTAACAGGACCTTTTGCAAATAGAATTATTGCAGGCACAGAAAATTTGGTTATCCGCGCTCGTGATTTTATGCGTGAGAAATTTCCTAAAAGTGCTAAACCTAGTTTTTTTAGGCTTGTTAAGACATTGCCCGTTGCATCAGGTATTGGAGGTGGATCAGGTGATGCTGCAAGTGTATTACATATGTTACGTCGGCAATGGAAGCTTGATTGTTCTTGTGAAAAGTTAGCAGAAATGAGTTTAGTTCTTGGAGCTGATGTGCCGATGTGTTTATTTGCATTGGAGTATCAACAGCCACTTTTTGTTAAAGGAATTGGCGAGGATATAGTGCCAATAAAAGGAGCTTGTTCTCTTGCAATGGTATTGGTTAATCATGGTCAACACATTGCTACAGAGACTATTTTTAAAGCTTTAGAAAAGTGTAATCATTCCCGTTTAAAAATTCATTCATCTGCTTTTAAGACGGTTTTTTCGTTGGTTGATTCTTTGAAAAAAACGCGTAATGATCTTTTTATTCCTGCATTAAAAATAGCTCCTCAGTTGGCTGAAGTCTTATATGCGTTGGATAAAAGTGGTTCTCTTTTTTCTCGTATGTCTGGTTCAGGTGCGACATGTTTTGGGATTTTTAAAAATCAGCAGGCAGCGCAAAAAGCAGCTTTTCTTATTAAATCGATGTATCCCGATTGGTTTGTGAAACCTATCATAACTCTAGGTACGCGATAACAGTAATCAGAAAAAGAATTTTGGTCTTTTGTATTGGGTATATAAAGGAATATTTTTAGCTGAGTGCTCATTGAGCTAGATGCTTATGGACTTTAGTTTGATAGATTTAATTTATGGCAGGAGTTTTTTTAAGTCTAACAAAGATAGTGGCTTATTATTTAAGTAGTGAAATATTAGAAAAGAAAAATGATAACGAAATAGAACTATCAATAAAGGAAAAAACTCTTTAGTGAAATGATCATAATTTCTGATAGCGTTACACTTATGTCTCATTATGTGAAATAGTTTTATTTCTTTCACTTATCTTAATACGATTAAATGTAAGATCATCACTTTTGTAAGTGTAGTTTAAAATAGTACCTACTTACTATGGTTTAAATGCAAGTATTTGGATGTATCCAAAATCATTAATCACGTTATCATATCATATAGTTTGTTATTAGCTGAAATTATGATAAAGCTAATCAATTTATATTGTATCTTATAAATCTGTTCTGCATGATGTGTTGATATCTGACATTATAAGCTTTGCTAAAACTAAGGAAGATTATTTCGAGTATATGATGTTAGAAGATTGCGAGTATATTGCTGCAATATATACATTGGAGAATTTTTATTTATGGGATTTGGTTCAAATGATAAAAGTAATTTAAGTGGTTATGTCCAGTTATTTTCTAATATATTGCTTCAGAGTAGTTTAGTATCAACATAAATTGAAAAAGTTTGGTTTTGTTGAACAAATTTTAAAATGGAGTATGTTATCAATTTTAATCGGTTTATCTGAAGCAGTTTTTGTGAGTTTAAGATAAAGTATTGTATTTACCATTATAATAATTCGTTAGTAATTATTTTGTGCAAATTTAGTGAACAGTTATCCATTATCTTTATTTATATTTTTCTCACTTACAATTTGCCAGATGATAAGTTTATAGGAAATGACTTATTATTTAAGGGATAATTTTTATATTAAGCAACAGCTTTTTGTGCATAATATATGATATCTAAGATATAGCTTTTAAAAATTGGTGTGGGATATGAAATTATTTTAGCTAAAATAGAATTTTTATAAAAATCTCAGAGAAGTTAATATTGGGGAGGTACTATTATGATGTCAGGAATAAAAGCTATAATTTCTGGTATTTCTGGTATTTTTTTAGAAGATTATGAAAAAGAATTTATTATTGAACATAAGCCTTGGGCTTTTATTTTATTTGCGCGAAATATAGGAACAGCAGATGAGTTGAAAGGACTTACTACTTCTTTACGAGAGATAAGTAAACGCGATGATGTTTTTATTTTTATTGATCAAGAAGGTGGAAGAGTACAGCGTTTACGTCCGCCTTTGGCACCGGATTATCCAGTAGCTAAAACTTTAGGAGAAATTTATAGAAAAGATCAAGATAAAGGACTTCGTGCTGCGTGGATTATGTCACGGCTTCATGCTTTTGATTTGATGAAATATGGTATTAACGCGAATTGCCTCCCTGTTTTAGATGTGCCGGTGGTAGGAGCTCATGATGTAATTGGAACGCGCGCTTATTCTCAAGATCCACAAGTTGTTGCTGCGTTAGGGGGTGCTGCTGCTCAAGGGCTTTTGGATGGTGGCGTTTTACCAGTGATAAAACATATACCTGGGCATGGGCGAGCATTTTCTGATACGCATTTGGAATTAGCATACGTAGATATGCCACTTGATATTTTGGAGCAGAGTGATTTTATTCCATTTAAAAATTTAGCTGATTTACCAGCTGCAATGACTGCTCATATTGTTTATAAAGCGATTGATGATAAGTTACCAGCGACGTTATCTAAAAAAGTTATTGAAAATGTTATCCGTCAAAAAATAGGTTTTGATGGACTTTTAATGTCGGATGATTTGTCAATGAAAGCTCTTTCAGATAGTTCATTATCAGAAAATCTTTCAGATCTAACAAGTAAAATTTTTGCAGCAGGGTGTGATATCGTTCTTCATTGTCATGGTCAACTACAGGAGATGCATACTGTTGCTGATGCTGCTCCATTTTTGGAAGGAAAAGCATTGGAGCGTGTATGTAGTATTCGCTCTAAGGTTACAACACCAGATCATTCGAATGAAAGTGCTTTAAGAGAGGAATTTTCAAGTCTTTTAGCCCTTGTTTAAATGAAAAAGGTAATTTTAATATTTTTATCTATGATAATATGATGTGCAGAATTGAAAATGTTCTTTTAAAGTGGTCGTTTTATTGCCTTTAATTTATGCAGAGAATATAATATTAATTAGAACATAAGGCTATAATAATATTTATTGATGTACGTCTTTCTTCAAAAAAATGAGTATGAACCAATTTAGGGGTATAGATGAAGCTATGGGTAATATTTTTTCGCCAACACATTTAATTGTAATTTTGTTGATTATCCTTATACTTTTTGGCCGTGGTAAGGTTTCTGAATTAATGGGTGACGTTGCTAAGGGTATAAAAGCTTTTAAAAGTAATATGAAGGAAGAGGAGGGAAGTCCTGAAAGCGAGTTTGAAGTAGCTGATTACTCTAAAACAATAGATGCTGCTCAGTATTCTCAGCCGTTATCAGAAGAGCATGTGGTAGGTTTAAAAAACAGTACCTCTTCAAATAAGGCGAGAAAAGATTCTGCTAAGAAAGAGTAATGTGCAGGGTGATTAAAGACGAAATCATAATTTAGCAATAGTCTTTTAAATGGGGAAGTTGAGTATAAGCGATGTTTGGGATTGATGGATCAGAGTTTCTTGTTATCTTGCTTATTTTCATCATCTTGGTTGGACCAAAGGACTTGCCTAAAATGCTGAGAGTTATAGCAAGAGCGATTGCATATATGCGTTCAACAGCTAATGAATTTCGTCATCATTTTGATGATGCGATAAAACAAGCTGAGTTAGATGATTTGAAAAAGATATTGCCGAATACTAGTGATCTTAATTCTAAAAAAGAATTTAAAAAATCTTGTGACTCAAGATATAATAAAAAAGGAGATATTTCAGGTAATTTTAATGTTGATACTGCACTCCATAAATCAGAAAAAGATATAGAAATCTTTGAATTTGGTACAAATGAAGTCAATGAAGATTTAACTGTGTCTACTTCTCATAGCCATAAAATTATCTATGCAGATTTTAAAGATAAAGATAAGGAAAATATATCGTGACTTCTAAAAAAGATGAAGTTGATGTCAAAGTCACTCTTTTAGAGCATTTGATTGAGCTTCGTCAGAGAATTATTGCAGCTCTGATTGTATTTTTTATAGCTTTTACTTTGTGTTTTCTTATCAAAGATTATATTTTGAATTTTTTGATATGGCCCTATCAGTGGGCGATGAAGATATCAGGTAGTTATCCTGGAAATATTCGTCTTCAATCAACACAAGTGTGGGAGACTTTTTTAACGAAGATGAAACTTGCTGCGTTTGGTGCAGTTATTTTATCATTTCCTTATATGGCTTTTCAGCTTTATAGTTTTATAGCTCCAGGACTTTATAAAAATGAGCGTCGAGCTTTTTTACCATTTCTTATTAGCGCACCAATTTTATTTATTGTAGGAGGAACATTTGTTTATGGTCTCTTAGCTCCGTTAATGCTGTGGTTTAGTCTTTCTCAGCAGGCTTTACCGGATTTGCGTTTAAGGATAGAGTTTATAGCTCGTATCTCAGATTATTTAAATTTTATGATATCTTTTATTTTAATTTTTGGTTTAATTTTTCAATTGCCTCTTATCATAACTCTTTTAACGAGAGTCGGATTATTGACAAGCCACATGTTAACATCAAAACGAAAGTGGGCTATTTTAATTTCTTTTATAGTTGCTGCTATGGTGACACCATCAGATTTTTTTACTATGTTTGCAGTAGCTTTACCGACTGTACTTCTTTATGAGATCTCAATTTTTATTGCACGCTGGATAGAAAAAAACAAGAAATCTTCGTAGTGAAGTTATTTTGTACAGTAAGAAATGAATAAAAATGATGCAAAAAAGGGATTTAAATGCTTGATATTAAATGGATTCGTGATCATCCTGAAGAATTGGATAGAGCGCTTGCAAAGAGAGGTCTTGAACCTCAAGCTGAAAATTTGCAGAAATTTGATCGTGAGCGTCGCTTGCATGTTTCTAAAGTACAACAGGCCCAAGAGTTGCGCAATTCAGCTTCAGAAAAGATAAGGCAAGCTTTAGCTGTTGGTGATAAAGAAACTGCTAATCGTGTTAAGGCTGAGGTTGAAGAAATAAAAGTTTTTCTTTCTTCTGCGGTTTTAGAAGAAAAGCGGTTAACAGATAGATTAGAAGAAGCTCTTTCAGCAATACCTAATATTCCATTAGATGATGTTCCAGAAGGAAAAGACGAAAACGATAACGTTGTAATGCGCTATTTTGGTATACCACAAACGTTTGATTTTCTACCAAAGGAGCATTTTGATCTTGGTCAAAATCTTAAACAAATGGATTTTGAACGAGCTAGTCGATTATCAGGTTCACGTTTTACAGTTCTTTCAGGTTCATTAGCACGTTTAGAACGTGCTTTAGGCCAATTTATGCTGGACATGCATGTGGACGAACACGGTTATCAAGAGATTTCAGTTCCTCTTCTTGTTCGTGATGAGATTGTTTACGGAGCAGCCCAATTGCCTAAATTTTCTGAAGATCTTTTTCGAACAATAGATGGCCGATGGCTTATTTCTACAGCAGAAGTACCCTTAGTCAATTTAGTTAACAGTGAAATTCTTGATATTACAGAGTTACCTTTGCGATTTACATCTCTTACTCCTTGTTTTCGTTCAGAGGCAGGAGCTGCAGGGCGTGATACACGTGGTATGTTACGTCAACATCAGTTTAGAAAAGTAGAATTGGTATCGATTACCACAGAGGAACAATCCTTAGAGGAATTAGAACGTATGACGGAATGTGCAGAAAATGTTTTGAAGCGTCTTGGTTTGCCTTTTCGTACTGTAGTTCTTTCTACTGGTGATATGGGTTTTGCAGCACGTAAGACCTATGATATTGAAGTATGGCTTCCAGGGCAAGAATGTTATCGTGAAATTTCAAGTTGTTCGATTTGCGGTGATTTTCAAGGACGGCGTATGAATGCTAGATATCGTTTAGAAGGTGAAAAAACATTGCGCTTTGTACATAGTTTAAACGGCTCTGGGACAGCTATTGGTCGTTGTCTTATAGCTATTCTTGAAAATTACCAACAAGCCGATGGTTCAATTATTATTCCGGATGTTTTACGACCTTATATGCGAGATATGAATTATATTACAGTTTAATTTTACAAAAAGAAATAAGGTACACATTTGCTATTTATAAATAATACCTAATTTAACTAATAATTCATCATCTTTATCATCCATCAGCACTTTAAATAGGATCATATTCTCTTATTTTAAATTTTTTTATTTTATATCAAGAGAAACTATCTATTTACGTATCAAAAAAGATCATTGAAGTACAAATGAAATCCCTTTATCATGTTTATAATATCTTTACATATTATTCATATCCAAGAGCTTTTTGAATTATAAAAAACTTTCCACTAAGTCTAAAGTAAGATTATATTTTTTATAATGCTCTCTTTCTATAAAGATCAAAAGAAGGGACTACTTTTAAATAGCTACAGCTAACGATTTTTTCTTCTGCGAAGATATTATATCTTTAATTTCTTGTTGACATGTTTTTGCTTCTTTAACAAGATTTATAATTTTCTGTGCTTGAACTTCTGACACCTTAATACTGTTAGCAAGTGTCTGATAATCATTTTCTTTAATTGCCGTACGTTCGTATGTTGAAAGACGAGAATTAACTTGATTTAAAAAAACAGAAAGTTTCTTGTTAATTTGAGAAGTATTTTTTTCTCTTAAAATATTTTTTCGCATATCACTTGGTAGATTTAAAAGATGCTGTATTTCATTACTAAGCATTACTACAGATTTGTGGATCTGTTCTTGCTTTTTTTCATAGTTTTTAAGAATTTGTTTCTGATGTATTTCTACAATTTTTGCATATTTTTTAGTTGCTTTACAGAGCTCTGGGACATTATTTTCAGCCCTTATACGCCGCAAACTTTTAAAACCAAATATTTTAAAACCTGCAAGTTTGGAGAAGGATTTAGGAGAGTTTTTGAGTTTTTGGCTATATGTTTCTCCTAATTGTGGATTCTTAATGATTTGTGTTAGATAGTTGTTCAATAATTCTCGGTTTCCAAATACGAGTTCTGAAAGATTTTGCACTTTTTCCGCATACTCTTGAACAGCAGAATCAATTTTAATTTTATTAATAACTTCATTCTGGGTTAAAGGAGCTAATGCTTTTACCAGAATAAGAAAACGCTTAGAATTCTGTGTTTGAGCTTCACTTGAATTATAATTTTCGTAGATATTTTCCTCTTCGCTTTTTAGGTTCTGTGTTTGAGCATCCGGATTTTCATAAATACCAGTAGTGTTATAGGTATCCGAGTACTCTCCTTTGTTTCTCAGCCT
>NZ_KL407337.1:600009-623174 GCF_000706645.1 Bartonella rochalimae ATCC BAA-1498 | reverse complement strand
AATTATAATTTGCGTAGATATCTTCTTCTTCGCTTTTTAGGTTCTGTGTTTGAGCATCTGGATTATCATAAATATCAGTAGTGTCATAGATATCCTCATTTTTCGTTGCTCTTTTCTTCAATACCCGCGTGTAAAATCTATTTGGATTATAATTTGCGTAGATACCTTCTTGCTTGCTTCCCAGCTCTTGTGTTTGAGCTTCATTTAGATCATACGTGATTTTTTGGAAAAGGTTAATTTCTTCCAGTACTTTTTTGGCTTTTGTAACAACATCTATCAATTTCAGCGCTTGATCGTCTGATATACCTATACTTTCAGCAAGAGGCTGACTCTGATTTTCTTCAAGCATCTGGAGCTCATTTTCTGAAAGACGCATCTCAACTGAATTTAAAAACAACCCCACCTCTTTACCAAGTTGAAAAGTATCTTGATTTTTGAAAACATTACACAGTTCATCATGTGATAAAGCAATAAGATATTGTACATTATCATTAGGCATTAAAATTTTTCGTGCGCAACGCGCTTGTTCCAAGTTATTACGGTAAATAACTGCATCTTTGACATTTTTTATAGTATCCCCGTACTTGTGAATTGCTAAACTAAGCTGCAAAACATGTCGTTCAGCCTTTATACGTCGCAAACTTTTAAAACCATATATTTTAAAACCTGCAAGTTTAAGGAAGGATTCAGGAGAGTTTCTAAATATATTCGCCAACTCTGATGCAGAATTTGGATTATCATTTATCCGTTGTATTAAGGAAGGTAATGTTGTCCAGTTTTTAGATACAATTAGTGACAAACTTATAATTTCTTTTTGTATGTCTTCAATCAAAGGATCACGTAAAGCCCGTTTAATAATTTCATCATCCGTCAGAGAAGGTACTTCTTTTGATGGGACAAGAACATAATTAGGCATTTTTTTCTTTTCTCCAAAATTCATATAAATTGATGCATTAGCTTCAGATGACTCAATAACAATTGTTTTATTTGATATTATCTAAATAGTTTCAATGAAATAATGTTTTTGTTACATGCTTCTAATTTTTTATTATATTTTTAAATCACTATGGCTGTTACTCTCTAATAATGAGATTTGAAAAACTTGATTAAGTTAATTTCTTTTCAACATACTCGTGTCCTCTAATGATATTTATATCTTGCGTGCTTTAATTTCTGATACCTTAAATATTGCTAACGAATGTCTGATAATCATTCTGCTTAATTATATTACTGAAAAACCTTTAATTTCATTTCTCTTTATGTTGAAAAAAAATATTTATATTTTTTTATTCTCTTTGAGTCATTTATGAAATATTTGTAACTACCATCTGATAATTCAGCTTATTTTGCATTTATACACTATTTATACTCAATAAAGCACATAATAACTTACACACAAAAAATCTCATTACTACATTTATCTTAAGGAAATACGCTTTATTTAATTTCTTATTTCTAAATATTCCCCCCCTAGATATTAAAATGAAAAGATTTACGTCCTTAGCTGGCTATAGCTATTGTTTGTTGACGAGGTTCTCTAATTAACATTGCTTGCTTTTGTAAAACTTTGATTTGTTGAATGGTATCAATAACTTGTTTTGCTTTGTCTTCTGGAATACCAATGCTTTCAGCCAAAGATTCATAACTACCACTGTTAACCATTTTACGTTCACTTACCGAAAGACGAGAATTAATTTGCTTTAAAAAAGCGCTAATCTCTTTGCAAATAGTAACATTTCCTTCTATTTTTAAAGCACTTTCACGTTCTTCTTTTGACATATCAAGATAACGCTGTATCTTTTCGCCAGGTAAACTTACCTCTTTTGCAAGACGGTATTGTTCTGCTCTATGTTCTCTCAAAACTTCTTCTTTAGAAGTTTTCAAATCACTCCCATATCTCAAAATTGCTTCACCGAGTGCAGAAAGACTTTTTTCAGCTTTATTACGTTTTGGACTGTTTATTCCATATTTTCCAAAACCTGCAAGCTTAGCAATAGATTTAGGGTTGTGTAAGATAGTTTCAGAAAGCATTTTCGCTGAATTTGGATTATCATGAATTCGTTCTAGATGATTGGTTAATTTTTCACGGTTTCCAAATACAACTTTTGCCAAACGTTCAATTTCTTTTCTTTGATGTAGAACATAAGAATTACATACGGTCCTTTCCATAATTTTAAAGTCTGTTAAATTGCGTAATTCTTTTCCTGGGATTAAAACATCACTAAGCTTACTAAGAGCTTTAAAGCTGATTTTATCACCTAGCTTTAATTTTTGGAACTGCTCCCTTGGAATAACAGATTTATTGCATACAATCAAAGAATTCGATGTTCTTATCACAATAGTATCTAATTGACGACTTTCATAGACACCTGTATAGATTTTTCCTGAGATTGGTGTTGTAATAATTCCTCTTGCAATCTCTTGCGCTTCTTCAGGTGTCATTCTATTTATAGCTGTTTTCAAAACCTTGATGTTTTCTGGATTAGAAGCATCTTCAAACAGATGTTGCATAGGCTGTAAATTGTCATTTGCTGCACTAACAATTGCATCTTCCATACGCTTTTGTGTCACAACTGAAAAATCAAGCTTTTGATTCTCAGCTTGAGAGAGTTTATTCACAAATAACCGTTGTACAATTCCATTGCCCTCTACGAAAGGACGTGCATGATCAAGTAGTGCATAAATAGTTGCTATATCTTCACTAAGCGGTTCATTTTTATCTGAAACTTTTTTTTGTGAGGTATTTCCTGCTTCGTTTCTTTGAGCTCTTTGAGCAAGCTTTGCATCAAGTTCATTTAAGCATTTTGAGAGCTTTTCATTAGATGCAAAGGGAGAATTTTTATCATTCACTAACATGGTAGCAATTTTACCATTTGACATTTTAATCGGATTATCACGGGTTTCTCCAGCCCAATCAAATATCGCTCCAAATAAGCGTTTGTGAAGTTTTTTTAGGTAAAGCTGATCAACTTTTTGAGGTATCGGTTCTTGATGCACATTAACAAGTTCTTTCGTCACTTTATGCGCACACTTTATCTTAAGTTGCTGGTGATCTTGTATCCCAAGTTTATTTATTAACGTATAGGGATCTCCAGATTCAGCATAGGTGTAGTTAATACTGTTTTTCAGTAATGATTTTTCTGCGTTTTTGAAAGTTTGAGAATCTTTTATAAACATGATTTCTCCTCTATGACGTTATGTTAAAAAGTATTAAATCAACTTGCAGTAAATACCCCCCTTTGCGTATCTTTCTAAAATTTCAAATGCTGTTAAAAGAAAGTCTCCTTTCTTATTATGTGATTACCAATAGCTTAATAACTCCTTCATTATATTTTCGTAATTGTTGCAATATGATAGAAATCAAATCAACATTTACATTTAACTTCCACATAGTCTTTTTTATCTTGTAATCAGTTTTCAATTCATAAAACAGGAAACATATCACCGTTTATGCTATTATTATAGCTTTAGAACTAAAGTATTATAGCTTTAGAACTAAAGAATTAATAAGAAGCATTTTGTTCTTTTCCTTCATAATAGTAATATTGTCAAGTAGTAGAATCTTTTTTATTCTTTTATCGATTGATCTTACTGTTCAATAATTTTTTACCATCTATGGATGCTATTTTAGGATGATAGGTGGAATATTAAAATTATAAGAATGCCTAGAAATATATTGATATCTGTAAGGAATATCCTATGAATGCTAATTAGCTTTTCAGCATGAGATTTTATAATTGAGCTGGAATTATTTAACAGAAGAAGTAAAAATTCTTAGTGATCAGAATTTTTCACAAGGGTTTTAAAATTGAATTTTATAATATTTTTTGTAAACAATTTGTATTTTTTTAGCTTTTTGTTTCATTTTTATCACTGTTTTTTAATTTTTATAAAATTGTGTTTTTCTGCAAATCCTATGATTTGTTGTGATTAATAAACCTACTTCTTAATTAAGGTGAGAGCTTCAAAGATTAAGATTACTTAATTTGTATGAACATGTTCAAACTACTGGAGACTTAGCAATTTCTATAATGTTATGATATAAGAGGACATTATAATGAGAGTTATTTTGTGTTTATGCGCTTAATTCAATATTCATATACATCGTGGTAATTATGTCATTATTTTTTCCTTTTACTTGGTAGTTTTTTATAAAGAATTGAGGTATGCATTAGAGCATGGGGTCTGAGGGGAAATTAAAAAATCAAAGTAAACAATTAATTGGTTTTATTGTGTTTTTATGTATAGAAAATTATTAATGAATTAATGATATTTATATTCAAGGTTTAATTGTTTATGATCGGAGAACTCGTCTATACAATAAGATAGCCATTGTATTGGAGATCGAATGATATTATGGAGCAAAAAGGCATTTTACGATTTCGTGAAGAGTTAGCAAGCCTTGTGTTGAAAATGCGCAGTAAAGGCATTGATGATATAAGCTTTTTTGCAGCATTAGAGAAAGTTCCTCGTCAGCAATTCGTTTCTGCTTCTTGGCTTAATAGTGCTTATGATAATAAAGTTATACCGATTGAATGTGGAGAATATATTGAGCGTCTAGAGGAGCAGCTTTTGATTCTTTCCGCATTATCGTTGAAAAAAACGCACCGTGTTTTAGAAATTGGTACAGGTTCAGGTTTTTGCACTGCCCTTATGGCTTGTCTTAGTGATCGTGTGACAACAGTTGATCGTTATAAAACACTTATTGATTTAGCACGGCAAAGATTTCAGCATTTGGGAATTGAGAACATCATTATACGGCAGATTGATGGAAGTCGGGGCGTTACAGGTTTGGGATCATTTGATCGTATTCTCATTTGGCCATCATGCCCTAATGAACCAAAAGAATGCCTAGAACTTCTGGCGGGAAATGGGATTCTCATTCAAGCTATTGGGCCAGATGAAGGGGTACAAAAAGTGATGCGTTATACAAAGATTGGTAGCCAGTTTGAACGCTCAGAAATGTTTCAAGTACGTTATCAACCCTTCATTGAAAATATTGCGGAAATTTTGTAATTGTGAATTTAAGATATTGCTAAATATTTTGTCTATTCTACCTAATAAAAAATACATTTTGATTTTATTAAGGGGTATTTATGGATATTTTTTTAATTTTAACTCTTAGGTAAGATTAGGAAGCTTTAATAGAATGATTTAAATATTGGCTAGTGAGCAAAACTATGTATATAAGGGTTTCAAGTAGCATTTTAAAGTGTACTTTTCTAAAAGCTGCTCTTTTGATGGTGATATTAATAGCTACTGGTTGTAGTTCCAGTATGCAGCGTTTTTCTGGTGGTTCTTATAATAATATTACTTCTACCCAGTCAACTACATTCATGACTATGACTGATGATCCGCGAATGTTATCACAAAATGTTGAAATACAAAGCAGTGAATTGCCACCTGTAGAATCAAGTAGTATTTCAGACGCTGATTACAATTCCCCATATAATAATTCTTCAAGGCAAAAGGAAGTTTTTTATCCTGATAAGAACAAGCATTTTTCTGATGGTCAGGTTATGGGGATACCGCCTCAAAATCTTGGAACTCTTCCTCGTTCACAGGTGAATAATGGTTCTGTTTTTAAAAAGAATTCTTATATTGTGCAGAGTGGGGATACATTATTAAGTATTGCGCAACAGTTGGGTGTCAGTGTTGATGCGTTAAGGTTAGCTAATGGTATAAACGCTAATTCTATTTATATTGGTCAGTCATTGATTATTCCAGGTCAAAGTACAAAGATGGCATCAAATATTCAAAATAATATTTCAGATGCATCAAAAAATGTATCTTCATTTCAATCTAAGACTGTATCTCCTGTTAAACAGGGTAAAGCTCCTACATCTGTAGCTCAGACTTCCGTAAAAACTATGCCTGTAGTTAAAAGTGATACGTTAAACATTGAAAAAAATTCTCCTACACAAGCAACAACACATAAGTCTATAAATGATACGTCAGATCAAATTATTGACCCAAATGATATTATAACTCCACAATCGACAGGTATTTCTAAGATGCGGTGGCCTGTGCGAGGACGTTTGTTGAGTCATTTTGGCGAAAAGAAAGGAACTGCAGTTAATCGAGGAATAGATATTATGGTTCCTGAAGGATCATCAGTAAAAGCTGCAGAAAATGGTGTTGTTATTTATGCAAGTAATGGGTTGAAAGAGCTTGGTAACGTTGTCATGATTCGGCATGAAAACAATATTATTACTATTTATGGGCATAATAGTAAGCTTATTGTTAGTAGAGGGCAAAAGGTACGACGTGGTGATGAAATTGCAAAGTCAGGTTTTTCAGGAGACGCTAAAACACCACGCGTTTATTTTGAAGTACGTAAGAATTCTCTCCCTGTTGATCCTGCTGAATACTTAGAAAATTAAATCGGTTGCCGTTTTATCTTTTCACTATAAAACTTCATCCTTTAGATTGGAGATATTAAGGTGTGTATTACTTCATTCGAAAGCCTATGAAGTAATTGCATAAGCGATCAGCAGGAGGAGGAACATGCAGGAAAAGGTTTATATGTTTCAATATAGGTTCTGCTTATAGTAATTCTCATCTTTTAAGCTATAGAGGAGATCAATTAAAATAATTCAAGATCATATGAATTCATCTGCTTTGTTTCCAAATATAAGCTTCCTTGTGATGTTATTTAAGTTCTTGTGTGATTAACTTAAATAGTATTTCAATCGTTAAGTGGTATTGGTTGTCGAGGATAATTATTTATTTAATAGGTGAGATAAGAGCGTTATTTCGAGTTGTGTTATTATTGATAGTCATTGAAAGAATAGGCTATTCTAATTCAGTTCTTCTAAATTTTACGGTTAGGAAGAAACTAACAAAGCACGACAAAATACAGATTCTACAAGTGTAGGATCTTGTGAGAATATGGTTGTCAATAGGAGGTACAGTAATTATTATCTTAAGTTATAGGATAGTTCTCATAAAGATTTAGCAAACGTTTTAAATGAAGGGTGAAAGACATTTGATAATATTTTGTTCAAGCATTAAAATGGACAAAAAATATGGGTTTACTTTAAACGTAATCGTGCAATCTTTCATAAATAGTTTTTAAATTATCAATTTTTATAAAAGTATGAAAAACTATTGCATTAAAAGTTCTACAGCGAACCACAGTAGGAGCAACTGGTTAAATAAATGACTCATAAGTACACCTCCGCAGCTTACTATTCCAACTATAAAAAAAGCTGTAAACCATGATTTTAAAAATATGACAATAAAAGAGATGATAGAAGAGATGATGAATGCGTGAGTAATAAATGTTGGTTTCAAGAGAAAACAATTGAAAATAATTGAAAAAGTGGCCCATATTCCAATACCACACATAATGAAAGCTAAGGGGATACTTATTGTTATTGTTTTTGAAAGTAACACTAATTTCATATAAATGGCATTCCTTTTGTTGATAATCAGTTTCTAAGCCTTTTATAGATGATTCATATAGATTTTATCAATATATAGTATTTTTCTATTGACAATGTTTCAAAAATAGTGTCTAAAAGCATCATATTATTGTCTGTATTGTAAAATTCTGAGTTTATAGTTCTCGAAAGTTCTTGCTTTCGGGTTTTTTTTTGGAATATATTGAGGATCTTGTTATCTAGGAAAGTGCAAATGCTATTCTTTTTAATAGAATGAATAGTATTCTTCTTGGTATTTAGCTAGAGCGTTTAAGGAGAACGTAAATTAAGAGTACGTGTTTCTTGGAGGACTCTATTTTAAAATAACTGAGAAAGTCAGTAAAAATATGCAAAAAATGGAATGATTGCTGTATTTGGAATAACATAATTTTCAAGTATTGTGCTGTTTAATTTAGAGAAAAGCTGGTATTTATATGATATCCAGAAAAACGAATGAGATCTATTTTGGAAACTTTTGTTCGTTGCTTTCTTTTTCTTAAAATTTTATTCCTTTTGAAAAAGTTACAACTATCTGATGTAGTTTTACAGTATTTAGATGGGCTTTTTTCTTCCGAAGCAAAAACTTATTTGTAAAGTGAGAGATACTTGAAGTTTAATCTATAGGAGATAAAAATGTTGATTACTAATGCTTATGCTCAGACTGTAAGTCATACGTCGAATGGAACATCATTTATTACCTTTGTCCCTTTCATTTTAATTTTTGCAATTATGTATTTTTTAATTATTCGTCCACAGCGTGCGCAAATGAAAAAGAGACAGGAAATGCTTAATGCTGTGCGTCGTGGAGATACAGTTATAACGGGTGGAGGTATTCTTGGTAAGGTTACAAAAGTTTATGATGAAAGTGGTGAGCTAGAAGTTGAAATTAGTGAAGGTATACGTATTCGCGTTATTCGTTCAACATTAGCAGATGTTCGGATTAAAGGTGAGCCATTATCGGAAGAAAAATCAAAACCTAGCTCTAAGATAAAAGCACCCAAAACTTCTGAAAGTAAGGTGGAAGTGAAGAAAAGTGTTTCTGCACCTAAAGTAAAAAAAGTAATACAAAAGAAAAATAAACCAAAAACATAGTTATGTTATATAATTATTTTATTATTCAAGGTATTTGTTATGTATAATCAAGTTTTTTGAAGAAAACAGATAGGGATGATTTTATTTGTTTATGTTATGGGTGTTCGTTATATTTTATTGCAAACTTTTTGATATTATTTGCAATTTTGCTTAGGGTACTGTCTTCTTCTTATTTTGGTAATATTGGTGTCAAATATTTTACGCATCTTTGGTGATGTGTTATAATCTACGTTAGTTAGTTTATTATTTCCTCTTACTAATTTAGGAGAGAAAAATGCAATTGGGTTTCCAAAAATAAAGGATGCCTACTATGTCATATGCAATTCAGATTCGTGAAGCACATTTTCCAGGGCGAGCGCCTATTGATGCTTATGGGAATGGAGGATTTCGTTTCGCAGATATGTCTCATAAGGGTTCGATTATTTGCTTACCATCGGGTATTTATGGTATCGACATGGCAGGACCTCTTCCTACACAGGATAATCTTTCTCGTATTTTGGAAGAAGCAGATAAGATTGAGATTTTATTGATAGGTACTGGACTTGAATTATTGAGTTTACCTGAAAAATTGCGGTGTCTTTTATGGGAAAAGCATATTTCGACAGACACAATGAGCACGGGAGCTGCAGTACGTACATTTAATGTTTTGTTGGCTGAAAATCGTTCAGTTGCTGCGTTGTTATTTGCGATAGAATGATATAATTAATAAAATCAGTATGTTAATTAAATATGAGGGATTTTCGTAATTATTGTTCTATTGGATCTTTTTGTTCTTGTCTCTTTTTTTAGAGTGTTTTAATCGCTTCTAAAGCTAACTTTTTATGGCTTGCCCCTTATCGTGTAAAGAGAGACCATATTATTTTATAAAAGATCTTGTTGAATTGCCCATTTTAAAAGGTTGTTCATTATTCTCTGAAAGCTTTTGGTGTTTTCTGGTGTTTTTGTGTCGTTCAACTTCTGCTATAAATGACATTTTATAGAGGATATTTTTTGAAGAGCAATAGACAATAATAAAATGATGAATAACATAATAAAAAGAAAAAATAAAAAGATAAATAAATTAATTTTTTCAGATATTTATAATGTTTTTCTATTGAAAAGTTAGAAGGTTATATGCTATATAAAAAGAGTATTTTTGTGTACACAAATTTCATTTAGTGAGTTCTTTGTTTTCCTTCAAAAAGGATACAAACATGCTTAATAAAGTATTTTAATTGGCTATCTACGAGTAGATCCAAAAAGAAAAATGATGTCTTGCTTTATAAAGTATTACCGTTACAGGTTACGGGAGAGGATAGGGGGTGACCCAGATAATAGGGCACGTGAAAATAGCGCCTTTGGTTCAAGACAAATATCCAGATTTAGAACAGATCACAAATTATCTTCATGAGATTGCGGATAATTCATTAAAAGTGCGAACAAGTCTTTATCCACAGTCGGAAGATTCTGCACTGAGAGAACAGCAAATTGGTGCTGAATTGCGTCAAATCTGTCAGCAGGCCAAAAAGCCGGCCTTAATCCCATCGATGTACTTGTGCAAAAAGCAAAAGCTTTTGGCTATAGCGGCCCCCAGAATAACAATGAGGTTGAAGCTCTCCAAGAGCGTAACACAGCAGCGTGGATTTTAGCCGCATGTGGTGGGCAGGTTCCCTTGGTCGGTATTGATATGAGAACACTTTCTTCCATGTCGGAAGATGAAACTGCTGCATGGGTTGAGAATAATAAAGAAAAATTTGAATACATCATGGACAGGGTGTGAAGAGATGCGCAGTGGTGCAGAAGAGATAACCAAGTGGTTGTGGCTGCTTGGTTATGCCGTAAGGCTCATTTGAAGACAAAGAAAGGCATTTTAAAATGGCAACAACAGAAGCAAAAAATATCAATCATCCCTTAGCCGTTAAGATTTGGTCTAAGCTGCTTAGCGCAGAAAGCTCAAAAGCGACATCAATAGCTCCTTTGATGGGAACAGATGAAAATAGTATCATTCAAGTTGTGGATGGTTTGAATAAAACAGCGGGTGATGCAGTCAAAACTAGATTATGTGCTCAGCTTATAGGAGGTGATGTGACTGAAGAGTAAGCACTGGAAGGGAATACAACACTTCTTCTGAATGAAACAGTGCGGCTCAATGAGCTTTCTCATGCTGTGCGTTTTAAAAATAAAGAGATAATTGATCAACAGCATATTCCCTTTAATTTGCGTGAATATGCCAAGGATGGATTTGTTGATTGGTATGCTGATCGATTGAGTATGATGTTCTTTATCCAAGCTGCTAGGTATACAGCTCCGTGGATGAAGTTTGATGGTTATACAACAACGATAAAACCAGTGCATTATGGTTTTAATGAGCCATTAGAGCCGAGTAAATTGCGCATTTTTCGCTCAGGGAATAAAAAGGCTGATGAAGAGCTCACAAAAGACGATGAGTTTACATTATCTCTTATTGATGATGCTGTGAAACGTGCAAAATTGGCTAATCCTAAGATTAGATCGGTACATGTCAATGGAGAAAGTGTTTATGTGATGTATCTTCACCCAGAACAGGTGATGCAGTTACGTACCAATACAGATGCTGGCCAGTGGCTTGACATTACCGAAGCGGTTTGTAGTGAAAGCCGCGCTAAAACCCCGATTTTTGATGGTTCGTTTGGAATGTATAATGGTATCATTTTACGAGAGTCTGAATATGTTCCTCATGGTGTTCATTCAAAAACGCAGGAGCCTGTTCTTTCTGTTCGTCGTGCTGTTTTGCTTGGTGCGCAAAGTGTCATCTTAGCTTATGGTCGTAAGGATGAGCCGCGTTATCATCTTGTAGAGAAATTATTTGATTATGATAGCGAATTTGGCATTGCTGCCAAAACCATCATTGGTATGAAAAAATCACGTTATACTTTGGCTTATTCTACGCAAGGAGCGCAAGATTTTGGCACGATAGTTATCCCCTCTTTTTCTAAAGAAATATAAAAATATTGAGCACATAAATAGGATTTAAACTATAAAAAAACATCTCAAAAAGAAGTCATTATTTGCAATAATTGAAGAAAGTTTCAAAAATATTTGTTAGAATCAAGAGAATATTTTTTTCTAACAAGCCTTTTAAAATGCTTACATCATTTGACAAAATCTTATGCAAACTTCGTATTGATCACTCAGAATGCCTTTTAGATATGGCTAAAAATTAGATTTATCTGTAGCATTTTTTCCATCGAGATTAGAAAAATCTATACCTGTTTTAATAGAACAAACGATCATCAAGCTCTACGCTTTAAATCAAGCAACAGCTTATCTTTTAAGAAAAGAAATAGATGCTTGGAGCAAGAGCTTGATAAGCAAATCTTCTGATTCATGTGATCGTGAAATTGTTGGTATATTTATTAGAACATTTGATAATTTTTCATAACAGAACTTAGAAAAATTTAAAAAATTATTAGAGAAAGGTGGCAAAAAATGGTATGTTTTGTAGAGGCATATTAGGAACTCCTATTCCCTTTTCTCTCACATTTATTTGAGAATTCCTAAATTTAAAAAATATAATAAAAAATAATTTGTATGATATAAAAAAGGTATTGATGGTGTGATAGAGAATGGCAAATTTTCTTCCTTATTGTCTTGATATTTTACGTAATACAGATCGTGATCGTTATATATCAGTTTTATTTGCACCCAAACAAAAACGCAGAGCATTAGCCGCTCTTTATGCTTTTAATGCAGAGATTGCTCGTATTCGCGAAAGTGTGCGTGATCCCCTTATGGGAGAAATACGATTACGTTGGTGGCGCGATTCTATTGCTAACGATGAACAACAAAATAGTGAGAGTAATCCGATTTTAAATGATTTATTAAAAACAATTACTTTGTTTAAGTTATCCAAGATAACTTTTTTACACTATTGTGATGCGCGTATTTTTGATCTTTACAATAATCCAATAGCAACTATTCACGATCTTGAAGCTTATTGTAGTAAAACAGCAAGTACAATATTGCAGTTGTCTTGCCAGATATTAGATTTTGATGTGGCACCAAATTTTACAGATGCTTATAAATATGGGGGAATAGCTCAAGCGTTAAGTGGTATATTACGTCTTTTACCATTGATGCAATTACGATATCAATGTTATTTCCCTACCGATATGTTGGAGGCTTTGGGGATAAGTCGGGAAGAGCTAAATTCTAATTGTATCAATGATAAACAAAAACAACAGATTATTGAGGCTATGGTAGCATTATCACGAGATTACTATCTTAAGTTTTATGATTATTCTGTTACTTTGCCTAAAACGCTTAAACCAGCATTTCTCCCGCTAGCAGTTACGCCGGCATCTTTGCAAAAAACAGTACAGTTGGGAGCAAAAGTTTTTCAGGAAAATACAACTTCATTATTACTGTATCGCTATTGGTTGATCACAAAAGCAGCGATTAGTGGTCATTTTCCAAAATTATTTTAATAATAATTTTCAGCTAGTTAGCATTTTAAGTATATTTTATAATTAACTTCATGTGAGTATAGATTATTAACAACTATATTCAGTAGTAGAAAAGGGGGCTTTTATACTCAATTATTTGCTCATATGCCCTTGATAGTGATTGAGCATATCGATCAGTGGATTACAGCGGTCTTGTTTAGAGCAAATATTGATAGAGAGTATATGATCAATTTAAAAGCATAAGAGGTAATTTATTGTTATGTTTTTAAGTGGTTATATTTATGATGCCGCATTCACCATTTTCACTGCCAAAGGCAAGGTAATGGCCTGTTTTATCCCAATTGAGTGCTGAAATAGCGCTCTTGCTACAAAGTTTAAGAAATATTTCTTTTCCGTCACTAAAATGTACACATGAAATTATTCCATCATTAAAGCCAATAGCTACAATTTCTTTACTTGGATGGCATGCAACTATACTAACAAGCGCATTTGCTCGTATACCAAGTTCTAACGGTGCTTTACCTATTGGACCATCTTTCGTATGAAAAGGCCAAACGATTGCAGCTGATGCACCTGATGTTGCTAACCATTTTCCTTTTGTGCTCCAAGACCAGCTTTTAACTTTGCTTGGATAGCCACTCATGCGTAAATGTTGTTTGTCAGCAAGACGCCAACCATGTAAGGCATTCTCTTGCATTGTGGAAATTACATAATGATTATCTGGTGAGAAAATAACATCACAGTGTGCTCCTTTCCATTCTAATGTGGTTGGCACTGTTTGCGTCAACAACCAATGAAGGGTAACACCATTATAGTGAGCAACTGCAAGTCGTAATCCCTTCGGAGCGAAAGCTAAACCTTCTACACTGTATTTATGATAAAACTCTTGTAAACCTTTACCAATATTAGTTACCATCAAACGCGAAGATGCAAAAGCAAATACATTATGTGGGCCGAAAGAAACACTGTTTATCCATTTGCCTTTTTGTATGCCCAATATCTCTATGCGACCATCTGTTGTTGTTTTACATATTTTCCCATCTTCTCCACCTGTTATAATAGCTGTCTTATCAGGAGAAAAATGGCTTGAAATTATGCCTTTATGCACTTCAATAATTTGTGGGTTTGGTTGAAGGAAAACAATCAAACCTTCTACTGAAACAAAAGCTGGCTTATCGTTAATAAAACCACAAGATAAACAATAACTTTTGAGATTGTAAGGAGTAATACTTGGCATTTTGACTCGCTTATATGCAATTTTCAAAATCAGTTTTTAATTTCTCAGCATCGAGAGAACGACCAATAAAAACAAGCCGGCTTTCACGTTTTTCATTTTGACGCCATGGGCGTTGATGTTGTCCTTCAAGAAGCATATGTATACCTTGGATCACATAACGATCGTCATCTCCGTGAAATGCGATAATACCTTTTAGACGTAAAATGTTAGGACCTTGTTCTTGGGTAACTTGTTGAAGCCATGAGAAAAATTTTTCTTTTTGAAGAGCACCTGTTTTTAAACTTATAGAGGTTATCGTAACATCATGCATAAGTGATTTATGGCTGTGCCCATGATGATGTTCATGATCACATTCGGGACTACATACATGATCGGGATTTTCATGATTAAGAAAATGAGGATCGTTTTCTAGAATTCGTTGTAAGTCAAATGAACTACGATTAAGAATTTTATTAAGAGGAATGTTTGCACGTTCTGTTGCATAAATAATGGCATTGGAATTAATGGTATAAATAAGTGATTCAATATGTGCTCGTTCTTCTGCACTGACAAGATCAATTTTATTGAGCAAAATGATATCGGCGAAGGCAATTTGATCTTCTGCTTCGCGGCTTTCTTTCAGCTGAAGTGGCAGGTGTTTTGCATCAATTAACGTAATGACACTGTCAAGGGCTGTTTTATCACGTACAGTATCATCCATAAAAAAAGTTTGTGCAACTGGAGTAGGATTAGCAATTCCTGTGGTTTCTATAATAATAGCATCAAATCGATTAGAGCGTTGCATTAGGCTTTCCAAAACGCGGATAAGATCACCACGCACTGTACAGCACACACAACCATTGTTCATTTCATAAATTTCTTCTTCTGATTCAACAATCAGATCATTATCAATACCAATTTCACCAAATTCATTGACAATAACTGCGTAACGTTTGTTATGATTTTCATTTAAAATACGATTAAGAAGGGTAGTCTTTCCTGATCCAAGATATCCTGTAAGGACTGTAACAGGAATTTTAGGAGATGTATTGGGTATTGTTTTCATAATTATATCTTTCATTGTAATGCATCTATTTTAAATTTCTTGATATCGTCAAGTAAAGCGCGAAGTCCACAGAGAACATGGGAAAAAATTGCTTTACCTGCTTGTGCTGTTGCTTGGCTTGCATTTCCTGCTACTCCTTGTTCATTAAGATCATGCATCATCCATCCAAAAGCATGAGGTCCATAGGCTCGTAAATATTGATAATTTTGAATCATCTCAGCTTGCTTATTATGAAAATTTTCTGTTTTTTCCATATGTACTTTTTCTGGTGCTAAATAGAGCATTAAGGAGGTTTCAATAAATCCACCATGGATATCAAGATGTATCTGAGATGGGTCCATTAAGCCTTCTGGCAATCCGAAACGACTCCAACTTGTAGCTACTGCAAGCATTGAAAAACGTTTTCTTAATTCTGTAATGACGATATTCATTAAAGGCGCATTGCCTCCATGAGCATTAAGGATAAGAAAACGCCTGATGCCTTTATGATAACAATGTTCACCAATGTTGATCCAGCGTTCTATAGCCCCAGAAAAGGTCAATGTTTGTGTACCAATAACATTCATATGTTCTACAGAATAACCAATTTTTTCAACTGGTAAAAGTGTGATTTGAAATTGCTCTTTTGTTTCTAAGGTAAGTGCTTTTGCAAAAGATTCAGCAATAATCCAGTCTGTTTCAAAGGGAAGGTGATTGCCATGATATTCATGTGCGCCCAGAGGTAAAAGGGCGAGAGGAAGGAGATCAGATACCATAAATTCATTGCCAAAAAGAAGTGAATAGATTCACATGATACAATATGATGGAAATAGTTTTCTTCAACTTTAGTCCATATACAGAAGAAACGCAAATATAGAGTGTTTTTTGCATCGAAATATGTATGAAGTAAAATCAAACTTTATTTGAGCTGATATTATGAATTATTTAGGTTGCCTCATTAATTTTAGAGCAATTAATTCTGAGGAATATTAAATATTCTGGGTAGAATTATGCTGCTAAAGGTAATGTATATTTATATATTTGAAAGATAGAAATTTCTTTTCGATTTATATGAAGAGAAAATATAAAGTTTATACTAGAATTATGATTAAGAAATTTATTAAATATCAATAATAAAATATTCATTTATTTATAAAAAAGTTTAAACTTTCCAAGGAAAACCGATACAGAAAATAATGTAAAAATTGCTAGTGATTTAATAACGTGTTTCACCGAAGGTTTTAGAATCTATAAAGAGAGGCCATTCTAAAAAATATATTAAGAGCGTTCAATATCTTATCTAAAATAATTGAAATAGCTCTAGAACAATGAGCTTTTAATGTTGAGAATTCAAGATTCAACTATAAAATGAGCGATGAGAAAATTTATAATATATAATTATTTTAATAATGACGATGGCTTTATAATCGAGATAGAAAAGCTAAGAAAGTAGAATGAAGCATGAGTGAAATTGATTAGTTTAAAAGATCATTTTCGTAGTTATTAAATAATGTGGTTATTGTTTATATTTTTACTTTATAATTAAGATAAGAAAAACTATATAAATATTTGAAAATAAGATTTTATTTTTTCTTTTAAAAGCTAAGATTTGTCTTATGATAGCTGAGTCTGGTTAATTTACGTTTAAAGTGTTGCTATTTTTAATAGAATTGCAGTAAATTTTCATTTGAAAATAGCTTAATATCGATTTTGGTAGCAAGAAAACATCTGATAAATATACGCTTTATTGTTATAGTTCAAAATTTCTTTAGGGATAGACGGATAGTATACAAAGATTGTTGGGACATAATGAGGAAGGAGAAAATAGATTTAACTAAGAATGTTTGAAATTATCGTGTTCAGAGTGAATATACTTGCTACATATTACGAGCGATTACGAGGCAATGAGAAGACAAGCTTTTTCATATTTAATCACAGTCGAAAAATCGCTATGCTTCAAATCTATTTTATCTTTCAATGTGGGTAATAAAGTTAACTCTATAATAACGGATGTTGTATTCAATACATTAGAGAGTGATGCATAATGATATACCATGTCTTTTGCCAGGCTGGGAACTTTTGATACATTATCTCTTTAATCTTAGGATAGTCAAAAAAAACAAAACATTACCTTTAAAGAGGTGATCGGGAATAATGAATGACACACTGTGGCACATGTTTTATATGAATGAACTTCTGTCGATTAAGAGAAATATGATAGTTTAAAGCGGCAATAAAAAGGAATATTCAAAGGTGAGTTTGTAAGTGCTTCTTTAACGAGAATAAATTTTTATAATAATTTATTGTAGTTGTTTTATTTTTGAAACGCAATTGTTGTAGGTTGTTTATTAGCCTCTTGGTTACCTTTTACAATGATCTCTTGGTTACCTTTTACAATGATCAAAGAGGTATGTTGTTATTTTCTGTATAGAAAATTTCCTATGCACATAGTTACGAAATAAAATGGGTTTTGCATTTTAAGATGCGTTCTAGTTGGAAAATATTGCTTCAATAATAGAAATATTGTTAGATATTTGGTCCAATGATTTATCAATATAGTGTTTCATAGTAAGCTGATATATAAGCATAAATTTACTGAAGCAGGGCTTTGTAGGAAGAATGCTTTGGCTAGAGTCTTTATCAATTCTAACTTACCTGTCTGATAAAGCTTTTGTGCGATCTTTTTTATTGTAGATTTATCTTTACATAAAGCACAAAACGTATTAAATTAAATACGAAATGTATTAAATTATGTAGAATTTACTTAGCTTTGTATTTCTCATTTTGAGTGGGAGCTTTTCATATTTAAATGCAGGGGAGAAAGTTTGAAATGAATTATGATCAAAGTATTTAATAGTTATTTATATTTTTTTACAGCAACTATTTTTTGTTTTTTTCAGAATAGTGTGAAGTCAACCCCCAACCACTCATCTGAGTGTGATGAAAATAATGTAGATTCTACGTTAACTTATAAATGTACTAATAGCGGGGAAAAAATAATCAACAATAAGAATTTTCAGGCAATAATAGCAGAAGGGAAAGGTGTAAATATTAACGGGACAAATATAACCCTTGGTGGTGTAGATAAAATGCCCAAAAAGGCTGGGAAGATTAAAAGTAATATATATGGTGTTGATGTATTGAAAGAAGGAAAAGTCGTTTTAACGCAGTCGGTCGTGAGCAATACACATGTAGCGCTTAATGTAAGCAATGGAATAATTGGTATGTACAATGGTGTGATTAAAGAGAGCAACATAGCTGTTCAGGCGTTGGGAAAACCAACGAATGTTATTTTAATTAATCCACAGATTGAGACCAAAGACGGGAAAGCAAGCCTTGTGAGTATGAGGGGAGCAAATGTTGAGGTTAAAAGTGGTGGATTAATTAATTTTACAAACAGTAATGGGGCTTATACCGCGTTGGGAGGGAAAGTCACTTTCGATAGTACTCATATTACCGGAACAGGTATGACAAAAGAACAAAAAAATTACGCTGTTTTTTATATAGATCAGGGCGGTTATATTGATTTTAAGAATGGCAATATTAACGTTATTAATGCTTTTGGCCTATTAATCGACAATACGGTTGCTACTTCTAATTCTATTTCTTTGGATTCATTGGATGAAAATTTACAAACTGATAAAAGTAATATTAACATGACGAAAGCCAATATCGAAGGAGCAACTATCGAGGTAAAAGGAGATGAATTCTACGGTATATATTTTAGAGGAGAGAATCCAGCAGGCAATACAATAGAGAGAGTAGATAATGCAATAGCAGGAGTCAAAGAGGATAAGAAAAATTTAGATATTGCAGATATTAAATTTCCCATACGACTTGTTAATTTAAAAGATACAAAACTGAACGTTGTAGGTGGTTCAGCTATTTATAGCACCGGTGCTGCAGGAGGTAATCTTAGTTTGTTTAACAGTTCTATTAGCGCTGATCATTTATTGTTAATGGCTGAAAAGAAATCTTCTGTTCTTGTCTTAGCTGATAATTCTTTATTGACAGGGGGGAGCCATGTTGATGAGAGCTCTACTGCTGAATTTTATTTGAGCGGTAATTCTGTATGGTTTTTAACACAAACAAAACAGAAAAATTCACAAGATTTAGACAATTTTTATATTTCAGTACTTGGTCTTGATAATAGTTCTATTAATTTTAAGAGATTCAAGTCTCCTGAAGCCTATAATTATAAAACACTTCACATTGGGAAAGGGGGTGGCGATGTTTATATTGCAAAGAATAATGCGCAGATTCATTTAAACGTGAGTTTAAGTTTTAATGGTTCGTTTGATAGTCAGAAAACTGACAGAGTTTTGATCCATGGTAATGTTTGTGGGGAAACTACAATTGATATACAAGCTATTTCAGAAAATCGAAGGGGAAATGTAAGTATAAGCACGAATAATATTGGAAATACTCAGGGTATTTCGCTTATTCAAGTTTCAGGTAAAGCGCAAGAAGATTCCTTCAAACTGAAGGGTGATTATATTACAGTAGATGCTTCTCCTTATCGATATAAGCTTTTTGCTTATGGTCCAAATTCTAAGTTAGGGCGATCGGATCCGAGACAAAAATTGGTTGGAAAGAATGAGGAAAAAGAAGGTAAACCTAATAATAATTTTTGGGATTATCGGCTGCAAAGTGAATATATTTCTCCATCAGAACCAGAACTAGAACCAGTACCACCAGTGCCATCGCCAGAGCCATTACCACCATCGCCGAAACCAGCACCAGCACCAGCGCCGGAACCACCAGTGCCCTCAGAACCTGAGGATCCGATAAAACCAGATTTACCTGTAAAAAGAGTACCGGCAGTTGTGCCACAACTCCCAAGTTATTTGCTTTTACCTCATGCTTTATTTCATACAGGTTTGGTCGATGTAAGTAATCAACATGAACTGTTGGAAATCATGCAAAGTGCTTTTCATGAAGCGGCTAAAAAGAGAAAGACAAACTTTTTCATCCGTGGTTATGGCAGTAACCATAGTTATACTTCCAATTTGTCTGTTTTTGAATATGGTTATGGAGCTGATCTTGACTATAATAATGCGACAGCAGGAATTGTATTCAATACATTAGAGAGTAAAGATAGTGCTTCGTCCTTTGGAGTTATGGGCGGTTATGGTCAGCTCTCTCTTCATCCTCGTGCAGTTAAACACAGTCAAAAGAGTGTTTTTGATAAATGGTCAGGCAAGCTTTATGCGAATTTGGATCATGATACAGGCTTTTATGCGAATGGCTTTCTCTCGTATGATTTTTTTAAGGGCGATGTTGTCACTCTTTCTCGTGGAAAAACAGCAGAATTAAAAGGGAGACTTTTGAATGCTGCTTTATCGGGTGGTCAGGCCATTATCACAGGCTATCATGGTTTTATTCTTGAGCCACAGCTTCAAGTTATTTACCAGTCTCTCCTGTTTGATGAAGCGCGTGATATTGATCGGTTTGATATTGATTTAGGAAAGCATGATCAATTGATAGGGCGGATAGGTGGTCGTTTAATAAAAGCTTTTGCTTCTTCCGAAAAGGGACATGTTGTTTCCTTTTATAGTAAACTTCATGTTGCGCATAGTTATGAAAAGAAGCGGATAGTGCATTTTAAAGATGCATTTCAGTTAGGTGCATTCGGTTCTACAGTTGAAACAGGTGCGGGTGTTCATGCCCAATTGTCTAATGCTATAGCACTTCATGGTGATTTGTTATACCAACATAAATTAACCAAAGCTGGCTTTTCTGGAATTAGTGTTTCGGGTGGCTTACGTTATCAATTTTAAAAGCAAGGATTGGTTTTATATTTATCAGTTTTGCTCAAGCCCTAGAAAAATTGGCTGATAAAGCTTTATCTCTTTTGAAGATTCCTTTAGATATTTAATTTAAAGGTGTCTTTACTCTCAAAGAGGCATTGTAGCTTTTTTCAGCCATTTTTTATCTCTTTTATCAAGGTAGGGTGCATTAACTTGATAAACACAGGCATGATAGTTGTTAAGCCACTGTTTCTCTTGTGTTGTTAAAAGTTCTATGTAAAGCTTAACTCTATTTATTGAATAGTTTTCATTTAGTAAATGTTAATAGAGAAATCCGATACGTAAAAATTTACTTTTATGATAATAACTTGAAATGTGTTTATCTATTTAGTATAATCCATAATGTATTCAGTTTATTTTGAAAGATTATTGGTATTTTAATGTTGCGCGTTTCTTTTTTCTTTCTTTCTTTCTTTCTTTCTTTCTTTCTTTCTATTCCTTTAGCTAGTCCTTCTGATCCTGTTAGTTCGTCTGAATCTGTTAAGCAATGTCAGAAAAATGAAACTGCGAACGGTAGATCTTCTTCAAGTCAGAAGACCACTATGAAATTGGGTAGCCGTACTTTCATTGTGAAAGAGTGTAAAGAAAGTGTAAATGGACAGATAAATGAGCGAAAATATCAAATGGGAAATAATTCTAAACGGAATAATAGTAGGAAACGGACAGACAGTGAAACTTCTGAAACCGGTGGAGTAATTGGTATATATTCGAGTTCGAGTGATGAAGAGAATGTAAATACTAGTAATGTTAATGTAAATAAAGTGCAAATTCTAGGCCCCGTACACAGTGATGATGATATTTATATTGGTATACTGCTCGGGGAATGGGGAACAATTGTTGCTAATGAATTGACCTTAAAAGACCTAACGATAGGTATTTCTGTTGTAGAAAATAGTTCGGTAAACGCAGATAAGACATTGATAAGTAATAATAAGATTGCTGTTAAAGCTAAGGGTTCAAGTTCTATAGTTGAGCTATTGGATACAAATATTTTAGTATTAAAAGGGGGTAAAGGTCTTTTCACTACAAAAGGTGGCTATATTGATATGCAGGGTATAGATAAATCGGATGCAGGCATTAATTTTACTCTAAGTTCCGCAGTTTATATGAATACAGGAGAGGTTTCTTTAGAGAAAGTTAATATTATTAATGATACTATTAATGATAATACTTCTGTCCAGACGAACGAGAATGTAGATTATAGTCGTAGTGCTGCCGTTTATATGCATCCACAGAGTACTTTTGAGATGAAGGAAGGGAAAGTTCATCTCAAAAGTGGGAATGGATTTGTATTTGACTTTTCACCATATGAGGATACAGAAGATTATGAGACAGCAGATGAAGATGGTGATGAAGATGAGAGTGACGATGAAGAAGATGATGAGGAGGAGGAGGAGAAAGAGAATGTAAATCTTGAAAATGTAGACGTTAAAATAGAGGGTGATAAATATTATGGCATGTATGGAGTACCTTCTGTTAGTGATGACAAGGACAAGGAGTTTGAAAGATCTGCAACTATTTCTTTGAAAAAAACAAATTTTATTGTTCCTAATAGTACCGCTATTTATAATGGTGTTAAGGCGGAGCTTATTTTTAATTTATCAGATACAAAACTTTCCGGTGGTCTTTTGCTAGAAGGTACTAGCGGGATTATAAACATTAAAGCTAATAACTCACAGCTCGAAGGGGGTGCTTTAATTTCTGGTTCAGCTGAAGCGTGTTTGAAATTAGAGAATAACTCGATGTGGACTTTAACAAAAAGAAAATCACGGGGTAATCGAGGGAATGAGGGAACTGATAATAATAAATCATTTATTTCTACTGTGACACTTAAGAATAGTAAAATTATTTTTGAAAAGCCAAGCGATAATGTTTATCAAACACTCTCTATTGGCATAGGGAATAGTCTTGTTTATACAGCAGAAGGGAATGCGGAGCTTTATCTTAATAGTTATTTAGATCAAAGTAACTCGGATACAGATCGACTTTTAATCGATGGTGATGTATCTGGTGTTACTGTAGTTTCTGTTTCTACAACAGTAGGAGATCTAGGAGATAAAACGGGTTCAGGTAATACCCAGGGTGTTTCGCTTATTCAAGTTTCAGGTACAGCGCAAGAAGATTCCTTCAAACTGAAGGGTGATTATATTACAG
>NZ_KL407337.1:555354-599664 GCF_000706645.1 Bartonella rochalimae ATCC BAA-1498 | reverse complement strand
CAATTGTCTAATGCTATAGCACTTCATGGTGATTTGTTATACCAACATAAATTAACCAAAGCTGGCTTTTCTGGAATTAGTATTTCGGGTGGCTTACGTTATCAATTTTAGCCTTTAAAGATTAGTCTTGTTTTTATTTTGAACAATTAAACAGTTATTTGTGAGTTTAGTTAAGTTGTTTAGCCAAATTCACAGATATTTTGATTTTATGCGTAGTTTAATTTCAGTAGTTAATCATTTTGAAATTCTTGTTATTACTTTTGATCATTCTATGAATGGAGCTAAAGTTGAAACGCATATTGCTTTTAATAATGTTGAAGGTGGTAAAATAGCTGCTGAGGTTTTGTTTGAAATTTAGGTGGAAAAGGAAAGTTATCGAACTAGGAAAGAATTTCTTGAGCGTTCGTCGCACGTGAACGAGGACAGGGTTTTAATGAAGCAGGAGCTTCTTTAGAATTGAATATAACTGCAAAGTAATCAGCAAATTTTGATCGTATCCAAGAGATTAATATGACTGAAAATTTTTTACAAATGTATAAGGATGTTTATACTATTTTTGCACAGAATGAAGAGATGGCTTTGAGAGAGGAGTGCTTTCTATATAGGCGTGGACGTCACATTATAGTGATTGGTTTTGAGGGTACAGATGAGGAGGTAGCTTCGTAAATTAGTATGCTTTATGCAACGATTTTTTAGAAATTAAGTGAAATTTTGGACATTAGGTGTGGAAAATAGTATATAAACTCATTACAGGTAAAGCAGTGGAAAATTAATTTCTATTTCATTAAAATTAGTGATAAAGAATAAAGAAAAGGACAGTAAATAAAGTTGTATGTTTCTCATAGAGAGCTTTCTAGAAAAATAAGGCAAAAAATTATATATGCCTACACTTTTTATCGCTGTTTTTAGCAATGTTGACATTGATATTATATGCTAGGTTTTTGATTATCTCTTAAAAGACGAGATACTTCGTTTAAAAATTTTTTTTATGGAAGTAGGAGGGAAGGAAGCTAATTAAAACCGTTGCGATGAGTAGAAGAGGTCTGTCTATCGGGTTTGCTAGTTAGAGTGGGAATGATGCTTTAAGAATGTTTGCTCGTTAGTACTTTGAAAATCTTCTGTTGATTTGAGCTGCAGATTTTCAAATTGCATGTTAATCCGAAGTGGAGGAAATACAATTATTATTGCAGGGGATATCTAATATGGGTGTTAAGTTAGAAGATATCGAGTAGACAAGAAAAGTAATTTGTTGTTCTAAGATTTTGATAATGCAGCTAGAAAGTTCAATGGATTTAATATTGGCTGCAGCTAAAGTTGGGTATGACACTTAGTAGAGATTCAGTATCTGTAAATGATTTCCTCAAGAATTTTATCATTTGGCTCGTGTTATGACACTTGATGAAACAAAAACCAAGAAATTAACAGATATTTATCCAGCGGATATAAAAACAGCTCATTTAGTAGTAAAAAGTATTTTTAGAGCGTGGATTAGAAATATTTGTTATAAACATGGGGAACGAAGGAGTCTCTTTTTCACAAAGAGTAAAGCCGTTGTTGTTCTTTCTTTTAAGCTAAAGAGAATTGATACTGTTGCAGCTGACGATAGCTTTAATGTTGGTTTAGTTACTGGTTTAATAAAAAACATGCTTTTGCAGAAAGAATTCGTTTGGCAGCTGCATGTGGTTCTTTAGCAACTGCAAAAAAGGAGCATCTGATTCCGCTCTATCGTGGGAAGAAATTAATGCTCTTCTTCAAAGTCAGAGCGTAGTACAAATTCAATACATAAGATAAAAATTTTTTATTGCTGCGTTCATAAATATTAAGGTCGCAATTCTTTAATAGAAGTATTGCGTGTAACTTTTTTAATTTATTCAATTTCCATTAAAGTGTCTTTTTTGTTGAATAGTTTCGACTAGAAAAAATAAATTTTTCTGGCCTTTTGAGATTGAACGCCAGTACAGTACCATTGATTATGAACATCCTGAAATACCTAAAAACATATTGATTTTTCACAATAGTTACTTGAAAAAACTTTCAATATATCTCCGATCTCAAAAGAGAGACTAATATGATAGAAAATCAATATGTTTTTTAAACTTCTGTGATTTTAAACAAAATTTTTGGAAATGATTTGTAATATGTAATTTTTTTAAATTATTATCAACAGATGCAGATAACGCTTAATTACTTTTCCATACACAATGGTGAGATGCCATAAAAAAGCTAATTTTACCAGGTAATAAAGACCAAGAGCGTCCTTATTACCTGATAACAAGGCAATCGTGTATATTTAAAATATAAAAGCTATTGATTAGAAAGTGTTTCTTTATGTGCTATACTACGAATGAGTAAATCGATAAATAAACTAAGAGCGTAAGAGTTAGCTAGCTTTGCTTTCATATTAACAAGGGAAGTTGCTGCTTTAGGATTAAGACCGTTAGGAACACCTTGTGATAATAAGTATTGCTGTAATTTCTCATAAGAGCTTTCGATTTTTTCTTGGTTTGGCTCATCACTATTTACACTATTTGTGAGAATATCTTCAAGCCCTTCGATTTTTTTAATGAAATAGTCCCAGTCAAATTCCCCTTTAGTGTATTCAGTATCGAACATTTTACCTTGCCCAGTTAAAAGCCAATTGATATTGACCCCATACAACATACGATATGTTTGTAATACACTGAGATTAGGCTCTCTTTCTCCACGCTCATAAAAAGCAATAGAGTTTTTTGTCATATTAAATTGTTTGGCTAACGTTTCACGCGGTGGATCACCTAAGGCAATACGTATATGACGTAGACGTTTTCCAAATATAGTTTTCGCTTCTGTTTCAGGACGCGCCATGAATTATCTCCCTCAAATAAATCATTACGGTGTGGGCTTTTGTCCATAAAGGCACACAATGTACCATTATACCATTACTTTATAATAACATTTGTAGTCAACATTTATAATTTTAGTTTTCTTATTTTTTTAACTTTTTAGTGAAAATTAAAAAAAACTATAAATTTTTATTAGTATTTTATAATTATTTATCTTTCTTATCTTGAAAAAAATAAATTTGTCAAATTTTCTCTTGTTTTTTCTCAAAGAGATTCCATATAATTCCTTTTGTGTGTATTATGCATTTTATATTGTGTCTTACGATACGGTACTTCGATTATACAAATGTAGGTTGAAGAGATGGACTTTGAGGAACAATCATGGCCCTGTTAGGTTATTTTAGATGGGCTTTTTTCTTCACAATTATCGGTATTTTGGGAGGAGGGCTTATTGGTTGGCTGGAAACAGGGACCATTGTTGGCTGTTTTAAATATTTTTTTATTTGCTGTGTTTTAGGAATTTTAGAAATTTCTTTATCTTTTGATAATTCTATTATCAATGCACGTTTTCTTGGAAAAATGAATCAATTATGGCGTCATCGTTTTTTGACATGGGGCATTTTGATCGCGGTGTTTGGTATGCGAATTATTTTTCCATTGTTGGTGGTTGCTGTTGCTGCTTGGATTAATCCAATTGCTGCAGTTCAATTGGCAATATGGGAGCCTCATCAATATGCTGCAATTTTAACGGATACTCATGACAGTATTGCAGCTTTTGGTGGAACCTTCCTTATGATGGTTGGCTTAAAATATTTTTTTGATCCAGAAAAAAAAGTACATTGGCTGACTTTTATAGAAAAGCCAGCTCAAAGGCTGAGTTCATTCGTGAGGATTGATATTATAATTATTCTGATTCTCATGTTATTTTTTTCAGGTCAGATTGTAGCAGAAAATAAGTTAACTGTTTTATTAGCAATGCTTTATGGGCTTTTGACATTTTTGATTGTCGAAGCAACTTGTTCACTTTTGGATTCTCAAAAAAATACTTTGATTACAGTTTCTAAAGGAGGAGCAGGTTTGTTTCTGTATTTAGAAGTTTTAGATGCTAGTTTTTCTTTTGATGGTGTTGTAGGTGCTTTTGCCTTTTCTCATAATCTTTTTATCATTGCTATTGGTCTTGGTATTGGTGCATTTTACGTAAGAGCTATAACGATTATGTTGTTTGAAACAGGAACATTATTGCATTATCGTTATCTAGAGCATGGTGCTTTTTATGCAATTTTAGTCTTGGCTGTGATTATGTATATGCAAATTATTATATCTATTCCTGAAGCATTAACAGGGCTCATTGGCATATGTATTATTGGAATGGCATTTTATTCTTCTCTTCGTTTTAAATCTAATAATCTCAGATGAATAAATTACATTGCAATAATAAGAATATGAAGACTTTTTGATTGCTATCATAGTAGTTGGAGGGAGATTAAGAGACCATCAATAATTCTACACCAACTTCATTCATAGCTTTGAGCATCGTATCGAGTGATCCATTTAGATCAATACCAGCACAAGCGTTTAACAAAACCTTGACTTTAAAACCGCATTTTACAGCATGCAGTGCAGAGAATCCAACACAGAAGTCAGTTGCTAAACCGCACATAACTAAAGTTGTAAAATCATGTTCTTTAAGATAACCGTGTAATCCTGTTGGTGTTTTCTGGTCATTTTCAAAGAAGGCGGAATAACTATCAATTTCTTTATTATAGCCTTTCCGAAGGATAAGTTGCGCTTTTTCAATTTTGAGAGATGGATGAAATTCCGCTCCTTGTGTTCCTTGTATACAATGATTAGGCCAAAGTATTTGAGGGCCATAGTCAAGATTAACAGTATCATAAGGAGTTTTCTCTGGATGAAAAGACGCAAAGCTACAGTGGTTTTTGGGGTGCCAATCTTGGGTGAAAATAATATGATCAAAACGAGCTATAAGGTTATTGACAGCAGGGATAATGGCATCGCCTTGTGGTACTGCAAGTGCTCCGCCTGGTAAGAAATCATTTTGAACATCAATAACGATTAAGGTTTGTTTTTTCATGAACTTATTCCAGTTCCAGTGAGCTGGTAGACGCTTTGTGTTTTAAAAGATTATGTTTCATCATGAAGTTTTGAAATGATATGATGAATGTCAGTACTCATTTTATTATCATCAAACCCAAAAAAAGGAATAGATAAATCTTTACGGTAATTGTGATAATTTTTTATCAATTGTAACCATTTGCCAATAGATAGAGAATGGTAGTCAGTAACTGCCATATGTTTGCGCAGAGCTTTGTTAATCATAGGACTTTGGACGTCAGATCCTAGGAGATAGCATTCGTTTTTTAAACGCAGTTCGTACCACATCAAAGGAAAGAATGAATCCCATTTTGGTTTATGACACAAGAGCGAAGAAAAGAGATAGGGATTTTTTATAGCATATTGTATAGCCCATAGGATGAGGAAAGAAGGGGCATAAAGGATAGGCTTATCTTGTAGTTCTGTATGGCATTGATAGATTGGTTTGATACGGTAAGAACATAATTTCAAATCTGGTATAGAAAAAAGAGATGATTTTTTATAACACGTCTCAGGCAGAGCTAAGAGTATTTGCTTTTTTCTTTTCAAAGGAATGTTTTTTTGCATTTAAAGTCGCAGTAGGGCTTGTGAGATCAGAAAAAATATACCAATATAGAACAAGGAGCTATTAGAGCAATAATTAAATATTATACGTTACAAAATTTAAGAAAAGCTCCATAACGCAAGTTGCAATAATAAAGAGAAATTTATGGCACGTCAATTTATCTATCATATGGCTGGGCTTAATAAGGCTTATGGCAATAAGAAAATTTTGGAGAATATCCATCTGTCTTTTTATCCAGATGCAAAAATTGGTATTTTAGGTCCAAATGGTGCAGGTAAATCAACCATTTTACGTATTATGGCTGGATTAGATAAAGAATATACAGGAGAAGCATGGCTTGCTGAAGGAGCACGTTGTGGCTATCTTCCGCAAGAACCTGTTCTTAATACACATAAAGATGTGCGTGGAAATGTGATGGAAGGGCTTGCTGATAAGCAAGCAATTGTAGATCGTTACAATGAACTGATGATGAATTATAGTGATGAAACAGCTGATGAAGGTGCTCGACTTCAGGATATTATTGATAGTCAGAATCTTTGGGATTTAGAAAGCCAAGTAGAAATGGCTATGGCTGCTCTTGGTTGTCCATCAGGGAATGAGGATGTGACAAAACTTTCAGGAGGTGAAAAACGGCGTGTTGCCCTTTGTAAATTGCTTTTATCAAAACCTGACTTATTGCTTTTGGATGAACCGACAAATCATTTAGATGCTGAAACAACAGCTTGGCTTGAAAGGCATTTACGTGAATATCCAGGTGCAGTGCTTTTAATTACCCATGATCGTTACTTTCTTGACAATGTAACAGGTTGGATTTTAGAATTAGATCGCGGTAAAGGAATCCCTTATGAGGGTAATTATTCTGCTTATTTGGACGCTAAAGCTAAACGTATAGCACAAGAAAGTCGCGAGGAAGTTGCTCGCCAGCGTGTATTGTCACGCGAGAAAGAGTGGATAGCCTCTAGTCCAAAGGCTCGTCAAGCAAAATCGAAAGCCCGTATTAAGGCTTATGATACATTGGTTCAGGCAGCGCATGAGCGTCATCCTGGGGAGGCGCAGATTATTATTCCTATTGGCGAGAGATTGGGACAGGTTGTTATTGAAGTTGATAATTTGTCAAAAGCATATGGTAATCGTGTATTAATTGATTCTCTTTCTTTCAAGTTGCCTGCAGGCGGTATTGTTGGAGTTATTGGTCCTAATGGTATGGGAAAATCGACCTTATTTAAGATGTTGACTGGGCAAGAGAAATTAGATTCAGGACAGATTCGTATTGGAGAAACAGTTCAAGTGAGTTATGTTGACCAAAGCCGTGATGCATTGGCAGGTGATAAGACTGTTTGGGAAGAAATTTCCGGCGGAAATGAAATCATTAAGTTAGGTAAACATGAAGTGAATAGTCGTGCTTATTGTGGTGCTTTTAACTTTAAAGGTACAGATCAGCAGCAGAAAGTAGCGCAGCTGTCAGGAGGACAGCGCAATCGTGTGCATTTGGCTAAACTTTTGAAAGAAGGAGGAAATGTTCTTCTTCTTGATGAGCCAACAAATGATCTTGATACAGAAACATTGGGTGCGTTAGAAGATGCATTAGAGAGTTTCGCTGGTTGTGCGGTTATTATATCGCATGATCGTATGTTTTTAGATCGATTGGCAACACATATTTTGGCTTTTGAAGGAAATGGCCATGTGGAATGGTTTGAAGGTAATTTTTCTGAATATGAAGCAGATAAGGTTAGCCGTCTTGGGCCAGATTCTATTAATTCTAGGCGTGCCAATTACAAACCTCTTACACGTTAAAACTATTTGTTTTAAGTGGTACTGAGGTGATATTGATATCGTTCGTGTTTTCTTCACGTTTTAAAAGGCGATTTGCGCCCCATTCAATGAGTGTTTTGTTAATTGCATCAAAGACAAAAAAGAGCGCTGAATCTCGATCATAACCTTCACAAAGTAAATTATCATACTCTGTATGTTGATGTCGTATATGAGCAATTGTTGCGAGCCAAACTGCAATGGAAGGAGGAAGATATTTCATAGAGGTTCGTGTAGCAGCAGTATAAATACATTGGCTATCAAGGTATGGAACTTGTGGGATAAGAGTTATTAGTTCTTTAGAAATTTTCTGTTTTCTGCGTATTGTCATAGGAGTTTATTTTCATTTTATTTGATAACACAAAAATGGTACTTTAATTGATCATTTAATGGCTAGTGTGTTGATTAACACATTTTATTTATAGATTTTAGTATCAGTAATTTGGCGCTTAGGAATATAAAGTATATAGTCAAATGTATTTTTATAGAAATAAAGATAATTTTTTTAGCGTGTTTATCGTTAAACTTATGTGATGTTTGCTCTAATAGCTAGGTTATGTCGCAATTTCATATTAGGTATTTGCCATTTTATCATCCTATGGAAGAGAAAAGAAGCATGTGTATTTATCAGTAGTTTATTACAGCTTATTACTGGTTTAGACAGTTGTTCATAACAATTTTAAATTGTAAAAAAAAATTTGGTGAAATTTTAATATTTAGTGAAGTTTTTATAAAAGTTAAGATGATTAGAAAGAGTCTGATGACAGATTTTTGAATGGATTTGCTCCAAATTGGATCATTTTTGAATATTTTTTGCCTTAATTTTTCCATTTTTATACTCAAATTGCAATTTTTTTTATGTTTTTTATAAACAATCATAAGAATTTCTTGTCGTTTAAAATATTTTATATAAAAAAACTGTGTCATTTACTTTAATGAGTGATGCGAGCAGACAATCAGGGAACCTCTCCCCCCCCCCCGCGTGGATCCCTCAGATTGTCTAACCCGGCTGGAAGAATCTTTCAGTCGGGTTTTTTATTATATGAGTTCTATAACTTTATTCTTGAAAAAAGAAATAGGCTATCTAAGAATTTTGTTGAGTATAACAGGACAACCACGTTAATTAAGTACAACAAGCATAGGTTTGTATCAAAATTTATAAGGTTGGTTTTTAATTTCACGAAAAAATAGAAGAGGTTTAATGATATGAGACTTCGATATTTTATAGTGGATAGATTTTGTTTCTCTTAATATATGGATTATATAGAACATAGTATTCAATCTGTGCAGAAAATCTTGAGCGGTAAACAGAGCAAAAAGGTGATTAATCAACTTCGTTTTTTAGAAAGAAAAAGAGAACGTTATAAAAGATAAGTTTTGAGTACATGTTATATCTTGATTGTACTTTCTTAATATAAGAATTAAAATTTTGAGTTTAGTGTGTCTCTATGGTTTTTAGAATTAGTGGAGAATATGGCAAAATAGACTTAAAATCATTGGTAAACATATAATTGTCTTAAAATTATGCAGAAAATAATTAATAAGAGTTTACAGTAGAAGGATGTAAAATTTCTTCTGATACAGTTCTGATAACGATTTCAGCAAATTTTTGAGCTTGTTCATTATTTTGTCCGCTTGCAAGAGCAGAAGAAATAGCATCTTTACGCGCTTGATAAACAATTCTTTGTTTTTGTTGATCATTCATTTTGAAAAGGTGCATTGTAACATTCGGGAAAGATATTGCTTCTTCTAACTGCATATTCTTTGTTTTATTCATCTGGTGAGAAACAATTATTCTATTAAATACAAAGCGATAAGCTAGTAAACCAGCTATCAAGATAAATAGCAAAATCAGAATAATGTTACGCCAGCGGAATTTGATCATTTCTAAATCCTAAAATTATAACATATAAGATTACATCTAAATCACATAATTTTTAAATTATAATTTCATATCTGCTATTTTGGAAATAATATATAAAATAATATATAAAAGACATATATTGCTCTTTTAAGATAAAATTCAATTATATTTTTATATGAATGTGTATTTAAAAATATTGATTACAATAAGTAATTTTTTGAGCACTGGTTTTTAGCCATTATATGCGATGAATGGAAGATTTCAGTTGATCTGATCACAATAGAGTGATGAAATTATTACTAATAAAACCTTGATAAGCTTGTGTTGTAAGTAATCGAATTGTCTCGGTGCTATTTTTCTAATTTAAATTTATTATCATAAGATATCAATGATAAATGTGTTATATTTTTTACTGTATAAAATGAAAAATATAATCAAAATTTTAAAAAATCCTTCTCTAACTATTAGAGATATCTTGAAATTATCTTAATATTTTCATTTTTATGACGTTTTTTGGCTTTTTTATTCAATAAAATACATTTTTAAAATCATTATGGTTCAGGTTACGAATGTATTAGTGAAGAGAGAAAGAATGCAATTTTTAAAAATCTTTTTTAGTACAGCATTTGCTGTATTTTTTGTGTTAAATATTAAAATAGCTTTTGCAGTAATTAGTATTGTAGATTCAAGTAAGAACTTAGAGTTTTCTTCTTCTAATTCTAAGGCTTCTGTTCGTCCTTATGAAGATCTTATCAAAAAAATTGCAATTAAACATAAAGTTCCTATAAATTTGGTGCATGCTGTTATCAGTGTTGAGAGCAACTATAATGCTCATACAAAAGGTTCTTCTGGTGAAATAGGATTGATGCAAATTAAGCCGTCTACTGCACGATGGTTGGGTTTTAACGGTTCTGTAAAAGATCTTTATGAGCCTGCAATTAATCTTGAATATGGTATGCGTTATTTAGCGCGGGCGCATAAACTTAGTAGGGGAGATACGTGTCGTACAGTTCTTAAATATAATGCAGGTCATTCTGCAAAAAAAATGAATTCTATTTCAGCGAGATATTGTTTAAAAGTTAAAACATATTTAGCTTCATTAAAGCAGTAATATGCTTTGTAAGTAGTCTAATTATTTTGATAAGGCTTAAAAATATCCTTTTGTTGCTATTTTCACTTGATGAAAAATATTGTATAAATAAAAAATCAGTCGGCTGGGCAGCCGCGCCTATTAAATATTAAAAAGTAATAGGTGAGGAAAGTCCGGGCTCCATGGAAAAACGATGCCGGGTAACACCCGGCGGGGGTGACCCTAGGGAAAGTGCCACAGAAAGCAAACCGCCTATTTTTATAGGTAAGGGTGAAAGGGTGGGGTAAGAGCCCACCGCACACTCAGTAATGAGTGTGGCAAGGTAAACCCCATCGGGAGCAAGACCGAATAGAAATGATGCGCAAGGCTTGACTTGCAGCCAGTTTCCAGGCGAGTCATTTGGGTAGGTTGCATGAGGCGGATGGTAACATCCGTCCTAGATGAATGGTTGCCATGTAAAGCATAACTTTACTAACAGAACCCGGCTTATAGGCCGACTGATATTTGATATATAATAAAAAATTTACATATATTTTGATAAAAGTGCATATTTTGAGAGTTTTTACGCTCAAAAATAAAGCATTTTTTTAAAAAATTATAACATTTCTTTAAGTATTAATAAGCCAATGTATATAGTGATTCAGCTTTAACTTGACTTGCTCTTTGTAGTAAAAATGAGAGTTAAAGTTTTGGCATATGATAATCTCATATGCCGTCGATGGTTAATGATTTTGTAAAACATAGATCAAGATGGGGTATTTTGAGAAGGCAGGATAGTGGAGTCGAACGCCATATTCCAGTATTGTTGCAGTCAGTATTAGCTGAGCTTGCACCATTAGCTGGATCAAAAGTGATTGATGGCACTTTTGGTGCTGGTGGTTATTCATGCGCCCTATTGAATGCGGGTGCAGAAGTTATCGCTCTTGATCGTGATCCTCATGCAATTCGTGAGGGACAAGCACTTGTTGATCAATTTTTTCCACGTCTCCGTTTAGTTCAAGCAGAGTTTTCACAGTTGGATCATATAGTAGAAGAGAAAGTCGACGCCGTTATTCTTGATATTGGTGTTTCTTCCATGCAACTTGATGAACCTGAACGTGGTTTTTCTTTTCAAAAAGACGGTCCATTAGATATGCGAATGGGGCAGATTGGTTTTACAGCAGCTGATGTTGTTAATTATTTAAAGGCGGATGATTTGGCGCAACTGTTTAAAACATTTGGGGAAGAGCGTTACGCAGTTCGAATTGCTCGGATGATTGAGAAACGTCGTTGTATTCGCCCTTTTTTGCGTACAATTGATCTTGCTCATGCTGTTGAATCTTTAATAGGAAGAAAACCAGGCGATCATATTCATCCTGCAACGCGTGTATTTCAAGCATTACGCATTTATGTTAATAATGAGCTTGCCGAGCTTGCATGTGGTTTATTCGCTGCTGAGCGTGTTTTAAAAGCAGGAGGACGATTGGCAGTCGTTAGCTTTCATTCTCTTGAAGATCGCATGGTAAAAAAATTTTTCTCTGCTCGTTCTGGTCATAAAAAGGGATCACGTTATCTTCCTGAAATAAAATCAGCTCCAGCAACCTTTATTCCTTTGTTTAAAGGTGTGAAAACCCCAACTCAAGAAGAGTTACAGCAAAATCCTCGTGCACGTTCTGCGAGGTTGCGTATGGGGGTACGGACTCAAGAAGTTGCTATTGCAGCAGATATGAAATTATTTGGTTTGGCAGAAATTGTTCGTTTTGAAGGCAGTAAGAAATGATAATTTTTCGCACATTCGATATGATTTTAGTAGTGGTCATGATTTGTATAGCGAGTCTTACTTACAAGGTTAAATATGGGGTCCAAAAACAGATTGGTGAAGTGAAACGTATTGAGCGGGAAATTGCAGAAGAAAAAAATATGGTTAATTTGCTTCATACTGAATGGGCTGTAATGATTGATCCTTCACGCATGAGAAAACTTGCAGAACGTTACAAAAAAGAACTGAGTTTAGAGTTAATACAGCCACGTCAAGTTGTAAAATTAAAAGATATTCCAATGCGTTTGCAAGATAAAATTGAAGAATTGATCAAGCAGAATACCTTTGAAGATGATGATAAAGCTTTTTTAGCTGAGAATCGTAGTGTTCATAGAAATAGTTTTGTTCCAAAAGGTGGGCGGTGATGCAATTGTCGTTCTTATTTTCACAAAAGAACAATTATTCAAATAATCAGTTAAAATCTTTACCTTCTTCTATGTATCAGCCGTATTCTAATCGTCCACGTTTGATTTTTGCTTTATTGTGTTTTCTTTTTCTTTATGGGCTTATAGGGAAATGCCTTATTTTTTATGGGATTAAAGGTGGTCAAATTGAAGAAGGAAAAGGGCCGTTGATAGTGCAATTAGCTTCTCGACCTGATATTGTTGATCGCAATGGGCGTTTATTAGCAAAAGATATTACAACTTATTCGCTTTTTGCTGAACCACGTCGTATTATTGATGTAGATGAGACGATCGAATTAATCTCAACAGTTTTGCCAAAACTGAATTGGCAGGAAGTCCATAAACGTTTAAAAAGAAATTCTGGTTTTTCTTGGATCCAACGTGGATTAACTCCAACGCAAAAGGCGCAAATTATGGAACTTGGCATTCCAGGTATTGGTTTTCGTACTGAAATACGTCGTTTTTATCCAGGAGGATCTATAGCTTCACATATTCTTGGTATGGTCAATGTTGATAATCAAGGCTTGGCTGGCATGGAAAAATATATTGATGATAATGGATTGAGTGTTCTTCGTGCTACCGGTCTTGCTACAGAGGAATCATTGAAGCCAGTGCAACTTTCTATTGATATACGTGTTCAGGCAATTGTACATGATGAATTGATGGAAGCCATGAAACGTTATCGAGCAATTGCTGCGGGTGCTATTATTTTAAACATTTATACAGGTGAAGTTTTAGCATTGGCATCAGTGCCAGATTTTTCTCCTGCAAATCCTGTTGATGCTCTTAAAAGTGACCGCTTTAATCGCATGACCGCTGGAACTTTTGAAATGGGGTCAATTATTAAAAGTTTCACCACAGCAATGGCGCTTGATTCAGGGCTTTTTGATTTAAACAGTATTATTGATGCTTCCCAACCAATTCAAGCAAGTCGTAATCATTTTATTCGTGATTTTCATGGGAAAAATCGCCTTTTAAAATTGTGGGAAGTTTTTATTTATTCTTCTAATATTGGTTCTGCTAGAGAGGCATTGGCAATAGGAGTAGATGGACATCGTAATTTTTTAAAACGACTTGGTTTACTTGAGCGTATATCAACGGAATTGCCTGAAGTGGCCCAACCGATTTATCCCCATTATTGGAAGGATATCAATTCTATGACGATTTCTTTTGGACATGGTATGGCAACAACGCCATTGCAAACAGCAGTGGCTGCTGCTGCTTTAATGAATAGTGGTTTGTTAATTGATCCTACATTTTTAAAACGCTCTAAAAAAGAGGCTTTGAAATATGCTAAGCAGGTTCTTCATCCTCAAACAAGCCAAGATATGCGTTATCTTTATAAGTTAAATAGTGATATTGGTTCGGGGCGTAATGCAAAGGTAGTAGGTTATCGTATTGGTGGTAAGACAGGAACATCTGAAAAAGTTGAAAATGGAAAGTATTCTAAAGTAAAGAACTTTAATAGCTTTTTGGCTGCTTTTCCTATAGATAATCCTTCTTATATTGTCTTAACAATTATTGATGAGCCTAAGCCAGAAGATGGAAAACATTCAGCAACAGCAGCAATGAATGCAGCTCCAATGCTTGCCAACATCATTCGACGTTCAGCTATTTTTCTTGGAATAGAACCGGATTTTAAAAAAGAGTATCAACCAATTGTAAGAACAAAAAGCAATTTGAGATTACCGAAAACAACAATGAAAAACTAATATAAAGGTAAATAGCCGTGTTGCTTGGAGAATTATTTATAGAGTGTATTAAAGATGATTGTCTTGCCTCAATCGAAATTACAGGGATAAGTGCTGATTCTCGTCAAGTATTACCGGGTTATGTTTTTGTGGCCCTTAAGGGAAATCAAAGCGACGGCAAAAAGTATGTAAATGATGCCATACAGCGTGGTGCACGGGTCATTATTACAGATAATAATTTTGTTTTCGAGAACTTATCTATTCCTGTTATTCATGTGTTGGATGTACGTCATAAATTAGCTATAGCAGCTGCCCGTTTTTATAATTCTCAACCTGAAACAGTGGTTGCTGTTACAGGTACAAGCGGTAAGACATCGGTTGTGTCTTTTGTTCGGCAAATTTGGGAATATATTGGTTTTTGTGCTGCTAGTATAGGAACAGTAGGCGTTGTATCACCTAAACGTCATGATATTGGTTCTCTAACCACACCTGATCCAGTAATGTTACAGCGTTTATTATGTGAAATTGCTAATGATGAAGGTGTTACACATGCAGCCTTTGAAGCTTCTTCACATGGGCTTGATCAATGTCGGATTGATGGAGTGCATTTAGCGGCAGCTGCTTTTACCAATTTAGGGCGTGATCATATGGATTATCACAAGTCCATAGAGCATTATTTCCATGCTAAGATGAGACTATTTCATACGCTTTTACCGCAAGATGCACCTGCTCTTATCTTTGCAGATGATGTTTACTCACAAAAGGTTATCGATACTGTTAGACAAGCTCATCGGCAAGTTCTGACAATTGGTCGCACAGGAAAATTCATCACGCTTAATCGTGTTGAACATCAACGATTAAAACAATGTGTTGAATGTCGGATGGGAAATAATATTTATACATTTGATTTGCCACTTGCTGGTGATTTTCAAGTAACTAATGCACTTATGGCTGCAGGTTTAGCGATTGCGACAAATGCACCTCCAGATATGGTTTTTCGTTCTCTTGAAAAATTGCAAGGGGCACCTGGCCGATTAGAATTAGTTGGAAACACAGAAGATGGTGCACCTGTTTACGTTGATTATGCGCACAAGCCAGAAGCTTTAGAGCAGGTGTTACTTTCTGTTCGTCCTTTTACACAGGGACGTTTAATTCTTGTTTTTGGTTGTGGTGGTGATCGTGATCAAGGAAAGAGAGCTTTGATGGGAAAAATTGCAGGAAATAAAGCTGATATTATGATTGTAACCGATGATAATCCTCGCACGGAAGCACCGGAGAAAATTCGAAAAGATATTTTACAAGCAGTGCCGGAAGCAATAGAAATAGCGGATCGTGGTCAAGCAATTGAGTATGCGGTGGGATTGCTGAAAGCTGGAGATACATTAATTGTTGCAGGTAAAGGTCATGAAAATGGACAAATTATAGGCCAAGAGATATATCCTTTTTCAGATCGTTTGAAAGTGATTGCTGCTTTAAAGGAGCGGAATAAGTGATAGCTTTATGGGATAAACAGGCACTCATTTCTGCAATGGATGGTTTTACAGTTGGATGTTTACCAGAAATTTTTTCTGGGGTTTCTATTGATAGTCGGACTCTTGTTGCAGGTGATGTTTTTTTCTGCATTAAAGGGCACCATCTTGATGGTCATGATTTTGCGGCGCACGCCTATGCACAAGGTGCTGGAGTTTTAGTGGTTGCACAAAATCGTTTAGACGAAATGAAAAAAATAACAGCTCCATTGATTGTCGTTCCTGATGTTTTGCAGGCATTAGAAAAGCTCGCGCAAGCAGCACGTAAACGTTCAAAAGCTAGAATTATAGCTATTACAGGCTCTGTGGGAAAAACAACTACAAAAGAAGCTCTTAAACAAGCACTTGAAACTGTTGGAAAGGTTCATGCTAATCTTGCTTCTTTGAATAATTGTTGGGGTGTTCCACTGACTTTGGCACGAATGCCTATAGATAGTGATTATGGTATCTTTGAAATTGGTATGAATCATAAAAATGAAATTCGTCCTTTGGTGAAGTTGGTTTGTCCGCATGTGGTATTAATCACTCGTATTGCAGCTGGGCATATGGAATTTTTCAAAGATCTTGAAGAAGTTGCAGATGCCAAGGCTGAAATTTTTGAAGGATTAGACAAAAATGGTATAGCTCTTTTAAACGCAGATGATCATTTTTTTTCTTATTTGCTTAAAAAAGCAAAACAATGTGGTGTGAAAGAAATTCGAAGTTTTGGCCGTTCTAATTCTGCTGATTATCAAGTGAAGGAGGTTCACCTTTTAGAGAATTGCTCTTGTATGGTTGTACATTTTGATCAGAAAGATATGATGATTAAAATTGGTGCGCCTGGTCAACATATGGTACAAAATGGTTTAAGTGTTCTTGCAGCTTGTGATACGGTTTGTGCTGATTTGGCACATGTTACGCTCGCTTTGGGTCGTTTTTCTCTTCAAAAAGGCCGTGGAGCTCTTTATAAGCTGTCTTTATCAAATGGTGGTATGTTTCATTTAATCGATGAAAGTTACAATGCTAATCCTGTTTCTATGAGGACTGCTCTTGATCTTCTTGCAACAGGACCAATAGGTGTAGGTGGGAGACGAATTGCTATTTTGGGTGATATGCTTGAATTAGGGGACCATAGTGAAAAATTACATCGTGATTTGTTGGAACCCATTCGTGTTTCTGGTGCTGATTTGGTTTTTTTGGTTGGTAAAGAAATGGGCGTTTTAGCCAGTGATCTTTCTGCTTATGTTACTGTTTATCATGCTGAAAATATTGAGGAAATTGTTCCGCTTGTTTTTTCAGAAATTTCAAATGGGGATCTTATTATGATTAAATCATCACACCATATTTATTTATCAAATATTGTGGCTGAAATTCTTAATCGCTATAAAGTCATTTCTTGATAATTTTATTAGGTTTTTTCGCTATGATGCTATTTTTTTCCTTGCTGAATGATTGGATTCCAGGTGTTAATGTTTTTCGGTATATTACTTTTCGGACTGTTGCAGCTATCTTGACATCAGGTTTGATTGTTTTTTTGTTTAGTCCAAGTATTATTGCTTTTCTCAAAAGTCGGCAGGGGAAAGGACAACCAATTCGAACTGATGGACCTCAAACTCACTTTAAAAAAGCTGGAACACCTACTATGGGTGGATTAATGATTTTAATTGGTATTATGGTATCGGCATTTTTATGGTGTGATTTATTAAATATTTATTTTTGGGTTTCGTTATTTGTTATGCTTTCTTTTGGGATAATCGGTTTTTATGATGATTATCTTAAAGTGACAAAGCAAACGCATAAAGGTTTTTCTGGAAAAGCGCGATTAAGTTTGGAATTTGTAATCGCAGTCATTGCGTGTTTTATTATTTTAAAAGTTGGCTCACCAGGATTAGCTTTGCCTTTTGTAAAGGATTATTTTATTAATTTGGGTTGGTTTTTTATTCCTTTTACTGCTTGTGTTATCGTAGGTACTGGTAATGCTGTTAATTTAACGGACGGTCTTGATGGGCTTGCTATTGTTCCTGTGATGGTTGTCTCTTTATCTTTTGCATTGATTGCTTATCTGTCTGGGAATATGAATTTTGCTGATTATTTACAAATTCATTATGTGGCAGGCACGGGTGAGTTAGCTGTTTTACTTGGAGCAGTTTTTGGTTCTGGACTGGGCTTTTTATGGTATAATGCACCTCCAGCAGCTATTTTTATGGGAGATACTGGTTCTTTGGCTCTTGGCGGGTTGCTAGGTGTTATTGCTGTTGCCACGAAGCACGAAATTGTTTTAGCTATTATTGGTGGACTTTTTGTTTTAGAAGCGATGTCAGTTATTATTCAAGTAGGTTGGTTCAAACTGACGAAAACGCGTGTGTTTCTTATGGCGCCAATTCACCATCATTTTGAGAAAAAAGGTTGGACAGAAAGTCAGATTGTGATACGTTTTTGGATTATTACGATTGTCTTAGCATTGATTGGTCTTTCAACACTTAAATTGAGGTGAAATCTTGATTTCTGTTGAGTGTTATAAAGGTCAAAAAGTTGCTGTATTTGGGTTAGGGAAATCAGGAATAGCTACAGCAAAAGTTTTAATTGCTTGTGGTACAGAAGTAATTGCTTGGGATGATAATTGTTCTAGTGTGGAAGCTGCTTGTAAGGAAAATATTCCCACAAAGAATCTGTATTATGAAGATTGGACAGAATTTGTTGCGTTGATTTTAGCTCCTGGAGTGCCTTTAACTTATCCAAGGCCACATTGGGTTGTTGAAAAAGCGCGTCAAGAAAATATCGAAATTATCGGTGATATTGAGCTATTTGTTCGTGCACGTAATCTTTTTTTACAGCAAAATGGTTTTGATGACCAGGATGTTCCATTTATTGCTATTACAGGTACAAATGGTAAATCAACAACCACTGCTTTACTTGCTCATCTTTTAGAAAAAATGGGTTATGATGTGCAAATGGGAGGTAATATTGGAACAGCAATATTAACGCTTAAGCCATTTGTAAAAAAACGTATTTATGTTATTGAATGTTCGTCATTTCAAATAGAATTAGCTCCGTCTCTTCAGCCAACTGTTGGTCTTTTGTTGAATTTAACACCTGATCATATTGATCGCCATGGTAGCTTTGAACGCTATGTGCAGGTCAAAGAACGCGTTGTTTCTAGAGCTTCTCGTGCTCTTATTTCAATTGATAGTTTGGTTTGCTGTGCTTTATATCAAAAGCTTTTTGATGAAGGTTATCCAATTGATCCAGTGTCTAAAGAGCATGTTGTTAAAAATGGTTTTTATGTAGAAGGAACAAAACTTTTTGCTATTTATTATGGGCAACATCATATGCTTGCAGATTTGGCAAATATAGCTTCGTTACGTGGAAGTCATAATGCAGAAAATGCTCTTATGGCTTTAGCAACTTTGCAGATATTAAAAATTACTACCTTAGATATAGAAGAGCATTTAGCAAGCTATTTAGGGCTTGCGCATCGAATGCAACAGGTGTGTAAAATTGGATCTATTTTGTTTATTAATGATAGTAAGGCTACCAATGCAGAGGCATCTGTTCCTGCACTGACTACTTTTAATAATATTTTTTGGATTGTTGGAGGGCAGGCAAAAGAAGGTGGGATTGATGCTCTTAAAGGATTTTTTTATAAAATTCGTAAAGCATATTTAATTGGTAGTACAGCGGAAAATTTTGCGCGCATTATCGGTTCTGCTTTTCCTTTTTCGATGAGTTTGACTTTAGAAAATGCAGTCCGCGAAGCGGCTAGTGATGCAGCCCGTGATATGGAGAAAGAAGCTGTGGTTCTGTTTTCTCCAGCTTGTGCAAGTTATGATCAATTTAAGAATTATGAGGTACGTGGAGAGACTTTTGTTTCTCTTGTTATGCAGTTAAAGAAGCAAGAATTGTAAAAAGTTATTTTATGTTAACCGTCGAGAATCTTTTTGAGTGTAATTTAGATTAAATTGCTCATCAAAGATATTAGGAAAATCACATTATTTCTTTTAGATGTGATTATAAAAGGTAAAGTGAAGATGATGATAACTCGTGCAGATCGAGGCCCAATCTCTAATTGGTGGTGGACAATTGATCGCTCTATCTTTACTGCTTGTTTGATCCTTATGGGAATTGGTATCATGCTATCTTTTGCAGCTAGCCCCTCTGTTGCAAAAAAAATTGGAATTTCTGATAGTTTTTATTTTGTTCGTTGGCATATTATTTTTAGTATTCCTGCATTTGTGATTATGATTACTATTTCTTTTTTTTCGCCTCGTAATATTCGCCGCTTATGTATTTTGTTATTGTTTGCAACGCTTGTACTTATGATTGCAACTTTATTATTTGGTCTTGAGTTAAAAGGGGCACGGCGTTGGATTTCTGTGTTTGGTATTTCTTTACAAGCATCGGAATTTATGAAACCGGCTTTTGTTATTATATCTGCTTGGCTTTTTGCGGAACAGCTACAGCGTAAAAGCGTTCTTATCTGTATATTGGTTATTGCACTATATGTGATTTGTTGTACGCTTCTTATTTTGCAACCAGATATTGGTCAAACACTTTTAATAAGTGCAACATGGGGTGGCTTATTTTTTATTGCAGGTATGCCTCTTATTGTCGTCTTCTTATTTCTTATTTTGGGCATTTTAGGAGGCTTTTTAGCTTATTTTTTTGTTCATCATGTCCGTGAACGTATCAATGGTTTTTTAACAGGGGAAGGTAATACATTTCAGGTTGATGTAGGGCGTGAAGCTATTTTAAATGGTGGATGGTTTGGTAGAGGTCCTGGTGAGGGTACAGTGAAACGTATTATTCCTGATAGCCATACAGATTTTGTATTTTCTGTTGCAGCTGAAGAATATGGTATTATTTTGTGTTTATTGATTACAGCACTTTTTGGTTTTATTGTTATACGTTCTCTTTATATAGCGTTGAACACTCGTGATATCTTCACACGTTTTGGTATTGCTGGTATAGCAATGATAATTGGTTTTCAATCAGCAATTAATATGGCGGTTAATCTTCACCTAATGCCTCCAAAGGGTATGACGCTACCCTTTATTTCTTATGGTGGCTCATCTATGGTAGCAATTGCAATTTCGATAGGTATTTTACTGAGTTTGACACGTCGTTGGCCAGAAGCGCGTATTTCAACTGTTTTATCAACTTTTGTTTCGGATACTGCTGATGACACATAAAAAAGTTATTGTTTTATCTGCTGGTGGTACAGGTGGGCATCTTTTCCCTGCAGAAGCGCTTGCTGTTGAACTGAGAGAGCGTGGATACGATGTTCATTTGATGACAGATAAAAGAGCTAAGCGTTTTGTCCGCCATTTTGATGAGAAACATATTCATGTTATTTCATCGGCAACCTTTGTAAGACGTCATCCTTTTGCACTTATAAAAACATTTTGGTATTTGCTAAAGGGAATGTTTCAATCATGGATGCTTTTTTATAAATTGCAACCTGTTCTTGTCGGTGGGTTTGGTGGTTATCCTACCTTTCCACCACTTTTAGTTGCTACCTTAATAGGATATAAGACATTTATTCATGAGCAAAATGCTGTTATGGGACGTGCTAATAGATTATTGGCGTCTAGAGTCAATGCTATTGCCGGTGGTTTATTATCAGCTAACAGTGTTTATGCTCATAAAACATTCATAACAGGTAATCCTGTTCGTAAGGCTATTCTTCAAGCTGCAAAGATTCCTTATTGTCCTTCTATAGGTGAACAACCATTTCATTTTTTGGTTTTTGGTGGAAGCCAAGGGGCAGCTTTTTTTTCACAAGTTGTTCCTGGAGCAGTTACCTTACTTGATCAAAGTATACGGAAACGTTTACGCATTGTTCAGCAGGTTTATGATGAAACCATAGATCTCATGAAAATTTATCATGATATGGGAGTGCAGGCAGAAGTTGCACGTTTTTTTGATAATATGGCTGAACATATCGCTCAATCCCATTTTATTATGTCACGTGCTGGTGCTTCGACAGTTTGTGAAATAGCTGTGATTGGTCGGCCAGCTTTATTTATTCCATATCCTTACGCTCTAGATCACGATCAAGCAGAGAATGCTGCTAAACTTTCTGAAATAGGAGGAGCACAGATTATAGTAGAAAAAAATTTAGATACGCAAAGACTTGCTTCTCTCTTGACAAAAGTTTGTTGTGAGCCACACTTATTGGAAAAACAAGCACTGTCTGCAAAAAAAGTTGGGCAACCTTATGCAACCGTTATTTTGGCAAATATGGTTGAAGCATTGATTTTAGAACGATCATTATTAGATATTAAAAAGGAGTTATTTGATGAAAATGCCGCTTAATATTGGCCTTATCCACTTTGTAGGAATTGGAGGTATAGGTATGAGCGGAATTGCTGAAGTTCTTCATAATCTTGGTTATAAAGTTCAAGGATCTGATCAAACTTATAACGCAAATGTTGAACGCTTACAGAATAAGGGAATTAATATTTGTATAGGACATCGTGCTGAAAATTTGGGAGCAGCGGAAGTTGTTATTATTTCTACTGCTATTAAGAAAACAAATCCTGAATATATTGCTGCCCAAAAAAGGCATTTACCAGTTGTTAAGCGAGCAGAAATGCTTGCTGAGTTAATGCGTTTTCGTCGGACAATTGCTATTGGTGGTACGCACGGAAAAACAACAACTACGTCAATGGTAGCTGCACTTCTTGATGCAGGTCATTTTGATCCGATAGTCATTAATGGCGGTATTATAAATGCTTACGGGACTAATGCACGTATGGGAGATGGGGATTGGATGGTGGTTGAGGCTGATGAAAGTGATGGGACGTTTTTAAAATTGCCAGCTGATATAGCAGTTGTTACCAATATCGATGTTGAGCATTTAGACCATTATGGCAATTTTAATGCTATACGTGAAGCTTTTCGGCAGTTTGTAGAAAATGTGCCTTTTTATGGTTTTGCCGTTATGTGTATTGACCACCCAGAAGTTCAGACATTAGCTAGTCGTATTCATGATCGTTGGGTGATTACGTATGGCGCAAATCCACAAGCAGATATTCGTTTTCTTAATCTTTCAATGGAGGGTCAAAAAGCGTGTTTCGATATTCTTATTCGATCACGAAAAACAGGTGAAAAAACTGAAATCAACAATTTGATTTTACCGATGTCGGGGAAGCATAATGTTTCTAATGCTACTGCAGCAATTGCTATTGCACATGAACTCGGCATTTCACCTGAAGCTATAAAGAAAGGATTAGCAGAGTTTGGTGGTGTTAAACGGCGTTTTACGAAAACAGGGAATTGGAACGGAGTTGAGATATTTGATGATTATGGGCATCATCCAGTTGAAATAAAAGCAGTTTTGCATGCAGCACGTGAGAGCGCAAAAGGAAATATCATTGCGATTATGCAACCACATCGTTATACGCGCTTGTATCATCTATTTGATGATTTTTCTACTTGTTTTAATGATGCGGATACAGTGATGATTACACCGGTTTATGCAGCTGGTGAAGAGCCAATAGCTGGTTTTGGTTCTAAAGAATTAGTTGAGCATATTCAGATGGCTGGCCACCGTGATGTGCATCTGATTAATAGTTTAGAAGATATTATTTCTATTGTATCTAGGTTAGCTAAATCTGGTGATTATGTGGTTTTTCTGGGTGCTGGTAGCATCACACAATGGGCTTACGCACTGCCCGATCAATTAATGGTACTTGATAACAATGACAAATTTTCGGCCGATTGATGGTGAAGGGCTGTTAAAGAAATTACAGCCGGCGTTACGTGGTATACGAGGCAAATTAATGCCTAATGTCAATATGCGTAAGGTAACATGGTTTCGCACCGGTGGACTCGCTGAGATTTTTTATCAACCTTCTGATGAAGCAGATTTAGTTTTATTTTTTCAGTCTTTGCCTGAAACCATTCCTGTAACGATTGTGGGGATTGGTTCTAATCTTCTGGTCCGTGATGGAGGTATCCCTGGTATTGTTGTTCGTCTTTCCGCAAAAGGTTTTGGGCAGTTGAAGCAAGTGTCATCAAAACGCTTTTTGGTTGGTGCTGCGGTAGCGGGTAAACATTTGGCTGCAGCAGCTTTAGAAGCGGAACTTTCTGGTTTTCATTTTTATCATGGTATTCCTGGTGGTTGTGGAGGAGCATTAAAAATGAATGCTGGAGCTAATGGTATTGAAACTGCTGAGCGTGTTGTTGAAGTTTATGCGCTTGATCGTAAAGGACAACGCCATATATTGAGTGTGAACGATATACATTATTCTTATCGTTGTTGCGATGTTCCTGATGATTTTGTTTTTGTTGCTGCCTTATTGGAAGGGGAGCAAGGGAATAGACATCATATCCGCGCAGCTATGGAGGAAGTTGCTTTGCATCGGCAGAAGGTACAACCTATTCGTGAAAAAACAGGTGGATCCACTTTTCGTAATCCTGTAGGTACATCTGCATGGCGTGTTATTGATGAGGCTGGGTGCCGTGGTTTAAAAATTGGGGGTGCTCAAATGAGTGAGATGCACTGTAATTTTATGATTAATATTGATCAAGCAACAGGTTATGATCTTGAAAAATTAGGAGAAACAGTACGTGCTCGTGTTTTTGCTCATTCAGGACATTTATTACAGTGGGAAATACAGCGTATTGGCCAATTTGAACAAGATCGTATAGTCTCTCTTTTTGATCAGAATAATTGATTTTTTTATAACTAAAAAAATTGAGTCATTTCAAAGAGATAAGAAAAAAATCTATTAAAAATCAATAAATTAACAGAGAAGCTCTTGCATCAAGCCCTTGAGTCTGATTCATTAGAGAGGACGCTAGGTTATTGATTCGCAAAGATAAATCTAGCTTTTTCCTATATATAGTATTTTTATTTTTATATATTCTGTATTTAGTATATGAAGAAGGATAAGTCGTTATGAGAGGTAAGCATATAGCTGTATTGATGGGAGGACTTTCATCAGAACGGTCTGTAAGTTTATCTTCTGGTTCTGCTTGCGCTGATATTCTTGAAGCTCATGGCTATTCTGTAACTCGTGTAGATGTTGATAGTCGTATTGCTTCTGTTCTTGAGAAATTACAACCACATATAGTTTTTAATGCATTACATGGTTCGTTTGGTGAAGATGGACGTATTCAAGGCATTCTTGAATATTTGAAAATTCCTTATACGCATTCTGGAGTGATGGCGTCAGCATTAGCAATGGATAAAGGGCGGGCAAAAATTATTGCTGCTAGTGCTGGTGTTCCTGTTGCTCCTTCTTATGTAATGGATCGTTGTGCAATTGGATCACAACATCCTTTGGAACCACCTTATGTAATTAAACCTGTGCATGAAGGATCGAGCATTGGTGTTATTATTGTGAATGGCGATGAAGCATTTCCACCTCATAATATAGTAAGCTCTGAGCGGATGGATAAAGATGAGGTAATCGTTGAAAAGTATATTCCTGGTCGGGAGCTTACTTGCGCTGTTTTGGGTGATGAAGTTTTAGATGTCTGTGAGATTATACCTGATCAACATTTCCAGTTTTATGATTATGATTCAAAATACAAGTCCGGAGGTTCTATTCACATTTGTCCTGCACAACTTTCATTAAATATTTACCAAAAAGTGCAAAGAATGTCTTTAGCAGCGCATCAAGCGATAGGTTGTCGAGGTGTTAGTCGTTCTGATTTTCGTTTTAATGAAGAAACGGAAGAGCTGATTTGGCTCGAAATTAATACGCAGCCTGGTATGACATCAACCTCTCTTGTGCCAGATATTGCAAAAGCAAGTGGTCGTACTTATAGCGACATTGTTAAATGGATAGTGGAGGACGCGTCATGTATGCGTTAAATGTTGGCGAAATGGGAATTTTAAAGGCGCTATCAACGCCAATTTTCCCACGTTTTTATCGTTGCTTTCTCCGATTTATATTGCAATTTGTATTTTCTGATATTCATGTGCCGCGTTATTTTGGCTCTTTTGCTGTTTTTTCTTTTTTCTTGCTTTCCTTATTTTATGGCATTGTTTCTAGCGGTCATGTGAATAGAATTATAAGGCTTGTGACATTAAATTTTGGTTTTGTGATTACTCATGTTGATATGAGTGGCAATAAAAATATGACAAAACAATATATTTTGAAGCTTTTAGGGCTTGATGTTCATCCATCAATTATTAGCTTTGATGTTGATAAAGCACGTTCTACTTTAGAACAACAAATTTGGATTCAATCGGTTGATATTCGGAAAATTTATCCTAACCGGATATGTATTTCAATGGTAGAGCGTGAGCCATACGCAATTTGGCAACATGATGGTGTAATGGATGTGATTGATGATACAGGGCGTATTATTTTACCATTTCAGGCGGGTTTAGTTCAGAATTTACCACTTGTTGTTGGTCAGGGAGCGCAAAAAGCAGCGAAGTTATTTATTCAGTCGTTGTTACCATATTCGCAATTCCGTGATCGTATTCGTGCTTATGTGCGTGTGGGTGATCGACGTTGGGATATTTTTTTAGAAAATGGGGTGCGTATTATGTTGCCTGAGCAAGGCGCTGTTGAAAGGCTTGTTGCTCTTTTAAAGACAAATACAGCAAAAGATCTTTTTTCTCGCGATGCTTTAAGCATTGATTTACGTCTTTCTGATCGAATAACGATTGCTTTGTCAGATGAAGTGTTAGCACAGCATCGTGCGACGGTAATGGAAGAAGAACGTATTTTAAAGGTATTAAAAGAAAGGAATATATGATGTTTTTGAAATCACATCATGGGAGGGGGCGCAAGACGCGTTTTCTAACAGTTCTTGATGTGGGTTCAAGTAAGGTTGTTTGTCTTATTGCTTGTTTACGTCCTTTGAAATATCCGCAACATTTACACGGTCGTACACATTTTATGGAGGTTTTGGGTTTTGGTGTACAGCGCTCGTGTGGAATTAAATCTGGTGTTGTTATGGATATGCTTGCAGCGGAACAATCAATACGTTTAGCTGTTAATGCTGCAGAGAAAATGGCTGGTTTGGTGGTAGATTCAGTTATTGTAAATTTTTCCTCAAACCGATTAAAAAGTACTTTTGTTAACGGTACAGTACATTTGGGCGGGCGTGAAGTTACTGCGCGTGATATGCGTATGGCCTTGGCAAATGTTTCGCGTAAAGCTTTTGAGGCTGAACGGCATATTATGCATTCCGTTCCGATATCTTATATATTGGATGGAGATAAAGGAATCTCTGATCCCGTTGGAATGATGGGTGAATTGTTTGGGGTGGATGTGCATGTGGTGACAGCAGAAACAGCATCTTTACGTAATTTGGAAGCTTGTATTAATCGTGCTCATTTAAGTGTTGAAGCAATGGTCGCAACACCTTTTGCGAGTGGTCTTGCAGTTTTGATTAATGATGAGGCACGTTTAGGAGCTGCATGTATTGATTTTGGGGCTGGAACAACAACATTTTCAATATTTTCTGAAGGAAAATTTGTTCATGCAGATACACTTTCAATTGGTGGGCACCATATAACTCTTGATGTTGCACGGGGATTGTCTATGTCTATTGAAGAAGCAGAGCGTTTAAAAGTTATGTATGGTTCAACGCTTTCAGAAAGTATTGATGCTCATCATATGATTAATGTCGCTGAAATTGGAAATGAGCGAACTCAATATCCATGTGCAGTTCTTAGTCGTATTATTCGGGCGCGTGTTGAAGAAATATTAGAAATGCTTCGTGATTGTTTGAGTTGTTCTGGGTTTGGTCATATTGTTGGTAAGCGGGTTATTTTAACTGGAGGAGCAAGTCAGTTAATTGGGTTGCCAGAGATGGCGCGTAATATATTAGCAAGAAATGTTCGTATAGGGCGGCCTTTAGGTGTTTCTAGGCTTCCTGCTTCTGCAAAAGGAGCGGCGTTTTCGTCAGCTGTTGGATTGTTAATCTATCCGCAATTAGCGGGTTTCGAAGAAAAAACAATTCATACAACAGTGAGACAATTATCAACTGGCACAGGTGGGTATTTTCAACGTGTCGGTCAGTGGTTGCGTGAGAGTTTTTAGTAGGTCTATTTGGGTATTAATTTTCATCGCTTTGGCTTGCGGTGTTTTATGAGAAGGAAAAAAAACATGACAATTAATCTGCACCGGCCAGATATCGCGGAATTGAAGCCACGTATTACCGTTTTTGGTGTTGGAGGTGGTGGCGGAAATGCCGTGAATAATATGATAAATGCTGGTCTTCAGGGAGTTGACTTTGTTGTTGCTAATACAGATGCACAGGCTTTGGCTATGTCAAAAGCTGAACGTGTGATCCAGCTAGGTGCAGCAGTAACAGAAGGTTTAGGTGCTGGTGCTTTACCAGAAGTTGGTCAAGCTGCTGCAGATGAATGTATCGATGAAATTATCGATCATCTTGCAGATTCTCATATGGTTTTTATTACAGCAGGTATGGGTGGAGGCACGGGAACCGGAGCCGCACCTGTTGTTGCTAATGCGGCACGTGAAAAAGGTATTTTGACTGTTGGTGTTGTGACGAAGCCTTTCCAATTTGAAGGTGCACGTCGAATGAAGACAGCAGAAGCTGGCATAGAAGAATTACAAAAATCGGTTGATACATTAATCGTTATTCCGAATCAAAATCTTTTTCGTATTGCGAACGAAAAAACAACATTTTCTGATGCTTTTGCTATGGCCGACCAAGTTCTTTATTCTGGTGTTGCTTCTATTACAGATTTGATGATTAAAGAAGGATTGATTAACCTTGATTTTGCAGATGTTCGTTCTGTTATGCATGAAATGGGTCGTGCAATGATGGGAACTGGAGAGGCATCTGGTGATGGACGTGCTTTGGCTGCTGCTGAAGCTGCTATTGCAAATCCGTTGTTAGATGACACTTCTATGCGTGGAGCCCGTGGCCTTTTGATTTCCATTACGGGTGGTCGTGATATGACCTTGTTTGAAGTGGATGAGGCGGCTAATCGTATTAGAGAAGAAGTTGATGCTGATGCAAATGTTATCTTTGGTGCTATTGATGATGAGTCACTTGAGGGTGTTATTCGTGTATCGGTGGTTGCTACTGGTATTGATCGTGAGATTAATGATATAATACAACCTTCACATCCTAAATTTCATCGGCCTGTAGCTTCAATGCGTAAAAATGATACTGGAGTAACGCAGACTGCTTCTCAGTCATCATCATCTTTGCGTTCTGAATCAATGGTAGAAGTTATAGAAGCGCTAGAAGTAGAAATGAAACAGCCAATTGAAGAGCCATTTTGTCCAAAAAGTCAATTTTTTGTGCAGACTACAGATACAACATATACTCCACGAACTGTAAACACTGCTCCTTATGGGCAAAATATACATGCAAAGACATCAAGTTCACTACGTATGCAGGCTGGTTGTGTTTCTCAACAGCCTATGGCTAGAGCAGTGGGAATGGAAGCAACAGCACATGTTCTTGATGACAAGGTTGGAGTTGCAGAACAGAAGAAAAAACAAGTGCAAACACAATCTTGTTCAACGCCGGTGCGTATGCCTGAGTTAAAAGATTTTCCGTCTTCTATTCGGAGTCAAAGTACAAATTTTTCTAGTGTCGATCAAGGACCACGTAATCTTTGGCAGCGTTTGAAACAAAGTTTGACGTATCGTGAAGAAATTGAACCAGAAGCTCGGTTAGAGCCTGCTGTTAATTCTTCTTCGCATAAAGATTTTCATATTTCTAGTGCCAATCCTCAGGATCTTTCTCAAGATACTTCTGTTTATATGCCTCGTTACTCTACCGAGTCGCAGCAACCTGCATCGCAGGATCAAAACATTTGTATCAGTGAAGAGGACGAGTTGGAAATACCAGCGTTTTTGCGTCGTCAAGCAAATTAATGTATAGAAAATTGAAATAAGAGAACTCTATATTTCTATCCATCATACAATGGAAGCTTTATTATAGTAAAATTTATGGAGTTTTTATAGAAAATAATAAATCCATTCATTAAATGGGTTTATTATTTATTGTAGAGATAATTTTTGATAGTCTTATGAAGATTCCAAAAAATTATTAAGAATATTAATGAAGTGGTATTATTAATTGGGACAGAAATATCAATCGACTCTTAAAGATACATTAATATTTGAAGGGCGTGGTGTTCATAGTGGACATTTATCTGTTATGAAGATTGAGCCAGCTGATATTGAATGTGGTATTGTTTTTAAGCGTTATGGCATAGATGGAAAAGAGCAAATATTTCCAGCGCATGCATCGCAAGTTGGAGCAACTGAATTATCAACAGTGCTTGGACATGGAGATATAAGAGTTGAGACAATTGAACATTTGATGGCCGCAATTGCTGCGTATAATCTGGATAATCTCATCATTGAGGTGTCAAGTAATGAAGTTCCTATTTTGGATGGTGCTTCATGGCATTATTGTCAAGGTTTTGAAAAGATAGGTATTGTTCAGCAAACAGCGTTGCGATCTTATTTTGTTATAAAAAAAACAGTGCGTGTTGAAACAGCAAATGGTATGGCTGAGTTTTTGCCATTTGATGGGTGTCGTTTTGATGTTACAATTTCTTTTCCTACTCCTGTTATTGGCAAACAACATTTGAGCTTTGATCTTACTGCACAAGGGTTTAAAAATGATTTGTCTTGTGCGCGCACTTTTGGTTTTGTGAAGGATGTGGAAAAATTATGGACTTCTGGAAAAGGAATAAGCTCTTCTTTAGAAAACTCTCTTATTATTGGTCTTGATGATCAAATTATTAATCCAGCTGGCGCTTATTTTGAAAATGAGTTTGTTCGACACAAAATGCTTGATGCTATTGGTGATACTGCTTTACTTGGTGCGCCTTTTATTGGATTATTCCGTTCTTATTGTAGTGGGCATGCTCTTAATTCAAAATTAGTTAAGGCTGTTTTACAGGACGAATCGTGTTACGAAAAAAGCAATATGTAAGTAGGAAAAAAATAAAATTTACTTTATTTTATATAATTTAAAGGCGGATTATAGATTTAAAGTATATAGATTTTGTTAGTCGTTTTGAAAACGATATGATACAAAATTTAATGAGTATTTTTCTGTAAAATGATATTTTCTGGAGGCTGAGAGATTATGAAAAAACCTGATAAGTATATTGGGAATATAGCGCATAGAAAATTGACCATTGTACGCAAAGTTTTGATTGGGGTTCTTTTAGGAGGAACTTGCTTTTTAGCAGGTTGTTTAGGTAAAGGAAAAAATATCCTTGATCCATCTATGCATGTTTTAAAAATAGATCCACCAGATGTTTTATATAATCAAGCACTTGCTAATCTTGATGTGGGGCGGCTTAGTGAAGCAGCAAAAAAGTTTGCTATTATTGAAAAACAATATGCTTATACTGATTGGGGTCGTAAATCGTTAATAATGGGTGCTTTTACAAATTATCGGTTAGCTAAGTATGATGATGCAATTTCTATGGCACAGCATTATATTTCTCTTTATCCGCTAGCGGATGATTCTGCCTATGCTTACTATATTATTGGTCTCTCTTCTTTCCGTCGGATTCCTGATGTTACACGTGATCAGCAGGATACGAAGCGTGCTATTGCTGCTATGCAGGTTTTGATAGAGCGCTATCCAGAATCAGAGTATGTCAGCGATGCTAAGGCTAAAATACGTTTTGGCCGAGAGCAATTAGCTGGTAAGGAAATGCAGATTGGTCGTTATTATGAAGAAGGTCAGCGATATTTAGCAGCAAGTAGAAGATTTCGTACTGTGATTGAAGAATATCCAGATACAAATCAGATTGAAGAAGCACTTTTCCGATTGACAGAAGTTAATTTTGCTCTTGGTTTAACTATGGAAGCGCAGACAGCCGCAGCGATTTTGGGGCGAAATTATCCAGAAAGTAAATGGTATAAATTTTCTTATGATTTACTGCAAAAAAATAGTATATCGCCTAAAGAGCACAAATCTTCTTGGATTTCTCGTGCTTTGAGTGGCAATAAGAGCAAGGTGAATTAATTTCATATGTTGGTCCAGCTTTCGATTCATAATATTGTTTTAATCGAAAGAGTTGATATTCATTTTACAGAAGGTTTGTCCGTTTTAACTGGGGAGACTGGAACGGGGAAATCTATTTTGCTTGACTCTCTATCGTTGGCTCTTGGTGGACGTGGAGATTCTTCCCTTGTGCGTCATGGTATGACACAGGGGCAAGTAACGGCTGTTTTTAATGTTCCTGTTTCGCATCCTGTGCGGCGGCTGATATGTGAAAATGGTTTTGATTGTGAAGGTGATATCATTCTACGGCGTGTACAATCGAGTGATGGTCGTAGTCGTGGTTTTCTGAATGATCAAGTGATTAGCATTACATTGATGCGCGATATTGGCCGTATGTTGGTCGAAATTCATGGACAACATGATGATCGTGCATTTGTTGATATTAGTACACATCGTCAATTATTAGATGCTTTTGGTGGTCTTGAAAGTGAAGTAGAAAATTTGCGCGAGTGCTATCGCATATGGCATACGTTAAAAGAACGTGTGCAACAACAACATGTTAAAGTTGAAAGTGCGGTACGTGAAGTTGATTATCTTCGTGCAAGTGTAGAAGAACTTGATAAGTTTGATTTTAAAGTTGATGAAGAAGATGCTTTGTCTCTTCGTCGGGCTGATATGCTTAAATTAGAAAAGATAGCAACAGATATTAGAGAGGCTGATGATCTCTTAGGAGGTTCAAAATCACCAATCCCTGTTCTTGCTAATTTGGTAAGACGTTTGGAGCGGAAAATTCCTGAAGCGCAGGATTTGATTATACCTATAGTGAAATCTATTGACGATGCATTGCGTGCACTCACAACAGCGCAAGATTGTATTGAAGCTGCAATGCAAGCATTGGATTTTGATACTAACGAGTTAGAACGAATAGAAGAACGTCTTTTTGCACTTCGAGGTTTTTCTCGCAAATATCATGTTTCTGGAGATGAACTTGCTCAGTTGCGCGATAAGATGTGTGCTGAACTGGCTGATTTTGATTCTGCTCAAGCAACACTCGTTCATTTAGAGACTGAAGCTCAAAAAGCGCAAAAAGAGTACGATATATTGGCACAAGCGCTTTCGATAAAACGTCAAGAAGTAGCGCGTCGTTTATCTTCAAGCGTTATGGATGAGCTACCAGCGTTGAAATTGGAGAAAGCAGAATTTATCGTTGAAATACAGAGTGATGCTGAAAAATATAGTCCAGATGGTATTGATCGTGTTGAATATTGGGTGCGTACAAACCCTGGAACACAAGCAGGGCCGATATTAAGTGTGGCTTCTGGTGGTGAATTGTCTCGTTTTTTATTAGCATTGAAGGTTGTATTAGCTGATCGTGGATCAGCACCAACATTAATCTTTGATGAAATTGATACAGGTGTTGGTGGAGCTGTTGCTGCTGCAATTGGACAACGATTGCTGCGTTTATCAAAAAATATTCAAGTTTTTGCTGTCACGCATGCACCGCAGGTAGCATCTAAGGCCCATAATCATTTTTTGATTTCAAAGGTTGAAAGCGGCGATACAGGATGCTTTGTTACGAGTGTTAATAAAATAGAAACTCACGAACGTGCAGAAGAAATTGCACGCATGTTAGCAGGAGAACAAGTTACTGAAGAAGCACGTGCAGCAGCCCAAAAGCTTTTAGCGCAGACATAATTAAGAAGTAATGAAAATACTAACAAACAGATGTTCATTTAGATTCTTTTTATAATAATCATTGGGATTTGTGTATAATCATCATTCAAGATTTGGAATAGAATTTATGGACAAAAATGTGATTAAAAACTTAACCGCTCTTGAAGCAGCAAGTGAGTTGGAATGGTTGGCAAAAGAAATTGCACGTCATGATGTGTTGTATCATCGTGATGACCAGCCTGAAATTTCTGATGCAGAATATGATGCTCTTTGTCGTCGTAATGAGGAAATTGAAGCTCTTTTTCCTGAATTAATTCGTGCGGACTCTCCTTCATCTAAAATTGGTGCACCGATTTCTGAAAAATTTGAAAAATCTATTCATGCACAGCCAATGCTGTCTTTGGATAATGCATTTAATTTTGAAGATGTTAGTGAATTTATTGAACGTATTCGTCGTTTTTTACGATTGCCAGAAACACAGACAATAGAAATGACAGCCGAACCAAAAATTGACGGTTTATCTTTATCTTTACGCTATGAGGCAGGAAAACTTGTACGTGCTATAACGCGTGGAAATGGATCCATAGGTGAAAATGTCACTACAAATGCGCGAACAATTGCTGATATTCCAGAGATTTTACAGGGTAATTTTCCTGATATTATTGAGGTTCGTGGTGAAGTTTATATGGGACAGAAAGATTTTCAGTTACTCAATATTAACCAACAGAAAGAAGGGAAGTTAGTTTTCGCAAATCCTAGAAATGCAGCAGCTGGTTCCTTACGTCAGCTTGATTCACGGATAACCGCTAGCAGAAATCTTAAATTTTTTGCTTATGCTTGGGGTGAAGTAAGTGAAATGCCTGCTGAAAGCCAAATAGGAATGATGAAAAAGCTTAAAGAATATGGCTTTATTATTAATCCATTAACAAAGGTTTTTGAAAAAGTAGAAGATCTTATTTCATATTATCATTCTATCGAAGAATGTCGTCAATCACTAGATTATGATATTGATGGGATTGTTTATAAAGTTAATGATTTAATGCTCCAAACGCGTTTAGGGTTTGTTGCTCGTTCACCACGTTGGGCAATTGCACATAAATTTCCAGCAGAAAAAGCTATAGCATTTTTAGAAGATATTGATATTCAGGTAGGTCGAACTGGGGCATTAACCCCTGTTGCTCGTCTTACACCTATTACTGTAGGTGGGGTTGTCATTACTAATGCAAGTTTGCACAATGAAGATTATATTAAAGGAATCGGTCATAAGGGTGAGCTAATTCGTGAAGGACGTGATATCCGTGTGGGCGATACTGTGATTATACAACGTGCTGGCGATGTGATTCCCCAAATTGTCGATGTCCTTGTTGAAAAGCGTTCAAAAGATACTCCTGCTTTTATTTTTCCTCACGTATGTCCTGTTTGTGGGAGTCATGCTGTTCGTGAAGAAGGTGAAACAGTTCGCCGATGTACGGGTGGACTTATTTGCTCCGCGCAAGCAATTGAGCGAATTTGTCATTTTGTTTCGCGTAATGCCTTTGATATTGAAGGATTTGGTAGAAAACAAGTGGAATTTTTTTTTCATGCTCAAGATAAAACGCTTTGTATTCGTTCGCCGGTGGATATTTTCACTTTACAACGACGTCAAGAGAATTCTTTGAGACGTTTGGAAAATATGGAAGGTTTTGGAGTTGTTTCAGTTCGTAAACTTTATAATGCTATTAATGCTCGTCGTGAAATTTCTTTAAGTCGTTTTTTGTTTGCGTTAGGCATTCGTCACATTGGTGAGGTTAAGGCACAACGTCTTGCTCGTGCTTACCAAAATTACATTGCTTTTGAAACTGCAGCGATGACGGCTATTATGCCGCCTGATAAAAACAGTGAAGGTAATGAGATTTGGAAGGAATTAACCAATATTGAGGGAATTGGATCTCGTGTTGGTGAAGCGATTATTGATTTTTATCAGGAGGTGCATAACCGTGATGTTTTATCGGCCTTACTTAAGGAAGTAACTCCTCTTCATGAAGCGCCTATTGCAATAGATTATTCACCAATAGTAGAGAAAATTATTGTTTTTACGGGAACTTTGGAGCATATGTCAAGGGACGAAGCAAAGTCCTTGGCAGAACGGTTAGGTGCTAAGACATCGAATTCTATTTCTAAAAAGACTGATCTTCTTGTTGCAGGTTTCGGAGCAGGATCGAAACTAGTTAAAGCACAGCAATTAGGTATTGAGGTTCTGGATGAAAAAAACTGGCTCAAGTTAATTGATGAGCATTATATTGAGAATTTTCATCTCAAACAGTGATTCCCATAATGTTATTATCATTTCTTATAATAAATTATAGAAAGCAAGTTAGTAAATTTTCTATTATTTAATTTATAATTATACCTTGGATGTATGTTTTATGCTATAAGAAACTGATTTTATATCGAAATTTATAATAAAATACAAAACATAAGTTTTTTGCAGATCTGCAGAAGAAAAAGTATAAAAATTCTATTGGTATTGCAAATAAACTATTTCTAACAGAAATTGTACTGTGATGTTTTTTACTTAACTTGGTGTCATTGTTTTTTGTCGATATGTGCTATTGTCAATGTGTTTAATTCAGCTTCATAAATTTATTCAGAAATGCTTTTTTGTATTCAGTGTAAAGCTTAGCTTTATTTATTGAATAGTTTTCATTTAGTAAAGCTTAATAGAGAAATCCAATACCTAAAAATTTATTTTTATGCTAATAACTTGAAATGTATTTATTTATTTAATATAAATGCACAATGTATTTAACTTTTATTAATATTACTAGGTGGTTTTATGCCGGCTATATTTTCAGCTTTATTGTCTGAACTTGTTGTAGCGTTGAGCACTTTTTTAGGCAATTCTTCTAGTGTTGTTGATTCACCGACTGTTGTTAATAAGTGTCAGCAAATTAGCAGTGGTGAAGATAGTAGTTCAAACAACAATATGACTATAACATTAGATGAGAATACTTACATTGTAAAAGTTTGTAAAGAAGATAAAAGTAAAGTTGATAGACAGATAACTGATCGATCATATCTAACTAATCAAATATATCTAACTAATCAAACATATCAAATGGGGAGTAATTCTGAACAGAGTGAAGAAAAGAGCAGCAGTGTTGAAAGCAAAGGAGAAATTGGTATATATACGACTGGTAACGTTAATGTAAATGGCGTGAACATTCTAGGTCCAAAAGTTAGTAATGACAGTAATGAAAATGATTATATTGGTATACTGACCGGAGAATGGGGGGGTGTTATCGCTGATGGATTGGTCTTAAAAGACCTAACGACAGGTATTTCTGTTTCAAAAGCATGGGGGTTTGTTTTCGCTGATAAATTGGTCTTAAAAGACCTAACGACAGGTATTTTTGTTTCAAAAAATAGTTTTGTAAGTGTGAACAATACATTGATAAGTAATAATCAGATTGCTGTTGAAGCTAATGGTTTAAAAGCTATAGCTGAGGTATCCAATACAGAGATTACAGTGCCTGAAAAGGGCAAAGGTCTTTTCACTACAAAAGGCGGCTCGATTCAAATGCAGGGTGTAAATGAATCGAATGCAAGTATTAATTTTATCGAAGGTTACGCAGTTTATATGGATACAGGAGAGGTTTCTTTAGAGAAAGTTAACATTATTAGTGAAGGTATCCAAAATATTAATACTTCTCGTAATAGGTTTGTATCTAGTGCTGATATGGTTGCTGTTTATGATATGGTTGCTGTTTATATGTATCCACAGAGTACTTTTAAGATGAAGGAAGGAAAGATTGATCTCAAAGGTGGGAGTGGATTTTTATTTGACTTTTCGGTAAGAAGTTCACAAGAGACACAGGCGGTAGAAAAACCTGCATTTATCAATAGTAATATAGAAAAGATAAATGTAGAGCTTGAAAATGTAGACATTAAAATAGATGGTGATAAATATTATGGCATGTATGGAGTACCTTCTGTTAGTAATAGCCAGGATAGGGAGCCCGAAAGATTCGCAACTATTTCTTTGAAAAAAACAAATTTTATTGTTCCTAATAGTACCGCTATTTATAATGGTGTTAAGGCGGAGCTTATTTTTAATTTATCAGATACAAAACTTTCCGGTGGTCTTTTGCTAGAAGGTACTAGCGGGATTATAAACATTAAAGCTAATAACTCACAGCTCGAAGGGGGTGCTTTAATTTCTGGTTCAGCTGAAGCGTGTTTGAAATTAGAGAATAACTCGATGTGGACTTTAACAAAAAGAAAATCACGGGGTAATCGAGGGAATGAGGGAACTGATAATAATAAATCATTTATTTCTACTGTGACACTTAAGAATAGTAAAATTATTTTTGAAAAGCCAAGCGATAATGTTTATCAAACACTCTCTATTGGCATAGGGAATAGTCTTGTTTATACAGCAGAAGGGAATGCGGAGCTTTATCTTAATAGTTATTTAGATCAAAGTAACTCGGATACAGATCGACTTTTAATCGATGGTGATGTATCTGGTGTTACTGTAGTTTCTGTTTCTACAACAGTAGGAGATCTAGGAGATAAAACGGGTTCAGGTAATACCCAGGGTGTTTCGCTTATTCAAGTTTCAGGTACAGCGCAAGAAGATTCCTTCAAACTGAAGGGTGATTATATTACAGTAGATGCTTCTCCTTATCGATATAAGCTTTTTGCTTATGGTCCAAATTCTAAGTTAGGGCGATCGGATCCGAGACAAAAATTGGTTGGAAAGAATGAGGAAAAAGAAGGTAAACCTAATAATAATTTTTGGGATTATCGGCTGCAAAGTGAATATATTTCTCCATCAGAACCAGAACTAGAACCAGTACCACCAGTGCCATCGCCAGAGCCATTACCACCATCGCCGAAACCAGCACCAGCACCAGCGCCGGAACCACCAGTGCCCTCAGAACCTGAGGATCCGATAAAACCAGATTTACCTGCAAAAAGAGTACCGGCAGTTGTGCCACAACTCCCAAGTTATTTGCTTTTACCTCATGCTTTATTTCATACAGGTTTGGTCGATGTAAGTAATCAACATGAACTGTTGGAAATCATGCAAAGTGCTTTTCATGAAGCGGCTAAAAAGAGAAAGACAAACTTTTTCATCCGTGGTTATGGTAGCAACCATAGTTATACTTCCAATTTGTCTGTTTTTGAATATGGTTATGGAGCTGATCTTGACTATAATAATGCGACAGCAGGAATTGTATTCAATACATTAGAGAGTAAAGATAGTGCTTCGTCCTTTGGAGTTATGGGCGGTTATGGTCAGCTCTCTCTTCATCCTCGTGCAGTTAAACACAGTCAAAAGAGTGTTTTTGATAAATGGTCAGGCAAGCTTTATGCGAATTTGGATCATGATACAGGCTTTTATGCGAATGGCTTTCTCTCGTATGATTTTTTTAAGGGCGATGTTGTCACTCTTTCTCGTGGAAAAACAGCAGAATTAAAAGGGAGACTTTTGAATGCTGCTTTATCGGGTGGTCAGGCCATTATCACAGGCTATCATGGTTTTATTCTTGAGCCACAGCTTCAAGTTATTTACCAGTCTCTCCTGTTTGATGAAGCGCGTGATATTGATCGGTTTGATATTGATTTAGGAAAGCATGATCAATTGATAGGGCGGATAGGTGGTCGTTTAATAAAAGCTTTTGCTTCTTCCGAAAAGGGACATGTTGTTTCCTTTTATAGTAAACTTCATGTTGCGCATAGTTATGAAAAGAAGCGGATAGTGCATTTTAAAGATGCATTTCAGTTAGGTGCATTCGGTTCTACAGTTGAAACAGGTGCGGGTGTTTATGCCCAATTGTCTAATAGGATAGCACTTCATGGTGATTTGTTATACCAACATAAATTAACCAAAGCTGGCTTTTCTGGAATTAGTGTTTCGGGTGGCTTACGTTATCAATTTTAAAAGCAAGGATTGGTTTTATATTTATCAGTTTTGCTCAAGTCCTAGAAAATTTGGTTGATAAAGCTTTAGCTCTGATTTCTAGGAATGAGAGTATTTTATTTTGCACTCTATTTATAGAATGAAAATGAGTTTTTTGAAGATTTCTTTAGATTAGATATTTAATTTAAAGGTGTCTTTACTCTCAAAGAGGCATTGTAGCTTTTTTCAGCCATTTTTTATCTTCTTTATCAAGGTAGGGTGCATTAACTTGATAAACACGGGCATGATAGTCGTTAAGCCATTGTTTCTCTTGTGTCGTTAAAAGCTCTATCAGAATTAATTGTCGATCAATAGGACAATATGTGAGCGTTTCAAATGATAGCATATCTATATCGCCATTAGTAATTTTTTGTGCTGGTTTGACAATCATCAAATTTTCAATACGAATACCAAAAGCTTTTTCACGGTAATATCCAGGTTCGTTAGAGATAATCATACCGGGAATAAGTTCTTGGCTTCCATAGCGTGAGAGATTTTGTGGTCCTTCATGAACAGAGAGGTAAGAACCAACTCCATGGCCAGTGCCATGTGCATAATCAAAACCAGCTTTCCATAAAGCATTACGTGCTAAAACATCAATATCTTGTCCGCGTGTCCCTTTCGGAAATCTTGCACTTGAAAGAGCAATCATGCCTTTGAGAACAAGGGTAAAACAGCGCTTTTCTTCTTCTCCAATGTTTCCAATCGCTACTGTACGAGTCACATCTGTTGTGCCCTCTCGATATTGTCCACCTGAATCAACAAGATAAAGTTCACCTGCATTCAGTCGTTTATTTGTCTGAGTGGTTACACGATAATGAATAATTGCACCATTTTTACCTGCTGCTGAAATCGTATCAAAGGAAAGATCTTCGAGTTTCATTCCCATTTCTTGTGTTGTTATAATACGAAATTTTTCTAATTTTTTAGCAGCTGAAATTTCATCAATTGTACCTGGTATTTGTCTATCGAGCCAGGACAAAAAACGAGTAAGAGCTATACCATCACATAAATGTGCTCTGCGTGAACCATTGAGCTCTGTAGTATTTTTAATGGCACGTGGTAAGATAACAGGATCCCTTAGTCTAACGAAAGACCCTCCTGTATCTTCAATAACAGTACGTAACTTTTCGCACGTTAAAAATGGATCTAAAGCAAAAACAGTACCTTGTTGAACATGATCTTTGATATTTGAAATAAGTTCTTCTGGTTCATATAGTTTTGCATAACTTTTTAGGTATTGTCTTTGCTTACTACCAACTTTTTTACTATCAATAAATAAGATTGGTTTTTCTGTAATTGAAATGATAGCAAAACAAAGGGAAAAGGGAGAATTAGAAACATCTTTGCCACGTATATTGAATGTCCATGCAATAGAAGACGGATCTGTAAAAATAAAAGCATTTGCACCAGATTGCTTTATGTTTTTGCGAATTTGTGATAGCTTTTCATTGGTGCTGCACCCTGTATATTTGAGAGGATGAATTGATAAAGGAGTTCGTGGATATTTGGGTTGATCATTCCAAATAAGATCAATGAGGTTGGTTTCACTTTCTATAAGTTTCCCACCTATTTTCAATTCTAATGCTTGCCTCAATATAGCTGTAGCATTAATAGTATGAAGCCATGGATCAAAACCAATTGAAAGTTTTTGTTTATTTTTCTCGAGCCATTGTGCTGGTGAGCAGATTGCTAAATCTTCATAATTAAAGATACAGGAATCTGTTTGTTGACGGACTTGAAGTTTATAACGTCCATCTGTAAATATAATAGCCTGATCTTTTAAAATCAATGCTATACCAGCTGATCCAGTGAAACCAGTAAGCCAACCAAGACGTTGAGCATGTTTAGGAACATATTCTCCTTGATGTTCATCTGTATGCGGTACTAAAAAGCCATCTAGTCCAAAGTGATCAATTTTTTTACGAAGAGCCGCAACGCGTTTTGCAGCATAAGTGGGATTTGTGCTTATTTCAAAAGATTGATACATAAAGATGTTCTTTTCTTTTATTTCAGATGCAAAGTAATCCACCCTTGTTGGGAATATGTTTCAATATGTTTTAAACCTTGTTTTACGTAAGCTTTTAAAACATCATCATGCTGCTCTTCAATAATTCCAGATAGTATAATAGATCCACCTTTTCGCAATGCTTGCACCATATTATGTGCAAGCTCGATTAAAGGGTTTGCAAGAATATTAGCAACAATAAGATCAAAGGGAGCGCGTGATGCGACTTTATTATCGCTAAAACCTGTAATTGTAATAGCTGTAACATAGTCTGTAACACCATTAAATCTGATATTTTGTTGTGCAACTTTAATAGCTATTGGATCTATATCAGCTGCAAGCACAACAATAGGTTTAAGCATCGCGATACCAATAGCTAATATTCCACTACCTGTACCGATATCAAGGGCATTTTTCGGGTTTTCATTTTGTATTACTTTGGTAATCATTTCTAAGCAGCCAAATGTCGTTCCGTGATGACCTGTACCAAAAGCTTGATTAGCTTCAATTTCGATAGGCAAAACATTAGGTGGAATGTTTTGTCGTTCATGGCTACCGTGAATAAAAAAAGGACCAGCACATACCGGTTTCAATTCTGCAAGACTTTTTTTTACCCAATCAATATTAGGCAAGATTTCTATATTAATTTTATGTGGATCTATTGCAAGAATGCTTGAAAAACGTTGAGAAGCACTTTTCTGATTTTTTTGATCAACATAGAGTGAAATCTCATAAATAGCATTTTTGTCGTCTATTTCTGTAAGAGCAAGAGGATAACCTTCCTCTTCAAAGGCTACTTCCATACGAGCGTAAAATTTCTCTGCTTCATTTTTAAGAGCTGTCCAATATAGACGAATTTGTTGTGACATACTATTTTTTATTAGTGGAACTTGAAACGAGCTTTTTAAGCCGTGTAATAGCAATATCGTCTTTTAATTTATTCTCGTTTTCTTCAACATTATATGGAATAATTCCGGCTAGTTTACCACCTTTTTTTAGCAAAAAAATGGCAGCTGTGTGGTTATAGGTATAGTTGCTGTCATCTGTTCCGATTACTTTTTCAGAAACAATATTAAAAGAGGCAACCATCTTATGAACTGCGTTAGGATCTCCACTTATACCAATAATTTTATCAGTAAAATTGCTTAAATATTCATGAAGCACCTCTGGTGTATCGCGTTCAGGATCAACCGTGACAAACCATACACCCAATCTATCTGCATCTGGACCAATTTCCATAAGCCACCGATTAAGATCCATAAGTGTAGTAGGGCAACTATCAGGGCACATAGTATAACCAAAAAAGATTACTGCAGGTTTATCTCGTATGTCGGCTTCAGTGACGATTTTACCATTAGAAGCAATGAGCGTAAAATTCTCACCTAAAGGCTTATTTCTAAACGCATCATAGGTGAAAACACCAGCAAGAAATATAACAGTTAGCCCTAGTATCCGTATTATATTTTTCATAAATTAACTCTTTCATATACAAAAATTATAGCAATTATAACTTAATTTTGCAATCACTGTTTTGGATAAAAAGTGTGTATGTTGATGAGTACCCAAAAATATATAAACAAAGAGATATTTTATCTAGATAAAATATTGCATACTATCGTTTCGTATATTTTATTGCAAAAGCAATATGTGAAAAATGAATAGGTATTCGAAAGAATTTTTTGTATTTAAGTGTAAAGTTTAACTTTATTTATATTTATTCAATAAATGTTAATAGATAAGTTCAATATGTGAAAAACTTATGTTATGATAATAACTTGAAATGTGTTTATTTATTTAATATAATCCATAATGTATTCAGTTTATTTTGAAAAGTTATTGGTATTTTAATGTTGCGCGTTTCTTTCTTTCTTTCTTTCTTTCTTTCTTTCTTTCTCATACTTAATACTCTTTTAGTTAGTCCTTCTAATGTTTCTTTTGCTAATGAGGCTGGTTCTGTTAAGAAGTGTCAGAAAAGTAACGCTGCGAACGGTAAAGCTTCTTCAAGTTCGAACAAGACCACTATGAAATTGGGTAGCCGTACTTTCATTGTGAAAGAGTGTAAAGAAAGTGTAAATGGACAGATAAATGACCGAAAATATCAAATGGGAAATAATTCTAACCGGAATAATAGTAGGAAACGGACAGACAGTGAAACTTCTGAAACCGGTGGAGTAATTGGTATATATTCGAGTTCGAGTGATGAAGAGAATGTAAATACTAGTAATGTTAATGTAAATAAAGTGCAAATTCTAGGCCCCGTACACAGTGATGATGATATTTATATTGGTATACTGCTCGGGGAATGGGGAACAATTGTTGCTAATGAATTGACCTTAAAAGACCTAACGATAGGTATTTCTGTTGTAGAAAATAGTTCGGTAAACGCAGATAAGACATTGATAAGTAATAATAAGATTGCTGTTAAAGCTAAGGGTTCAAGTTCTATAGTTGAGCTATTGGATACAAATATTTTAGTATTAAAAGGGGGTAAAGGTCTTTTCACTACAAAAGGTGGCTATATTGATATGCAGGGTATAGATAAATCGGATGCAGGCATTAATTTTACTCTAAGTTCCGCAGTTTATATGAATACAGGAGAGGTTTCTTTAGAGAAAGTTAATATTATTAATGATACTATTAATGATAATACTTCTGTCCAGACGAACGAGAATGTAGATTATAGTCGTAGTGCTGCCGTTTATATGCATCCACAGAGTACTTTTGAGATGAAGGAAGGGAAAGTTCATCTCAAAAGTGGGAATGGATTTGTATTTGACTTTTCACCATATGAGGATACAGAAGATTATGAGACAGCAGATGAAGATGGTGATGAAGATGAGAGTGACGATGAAGAAGATGATGAGGAGGAGGAGGAGAAAGAGAATGTAAATCTTGAAAATGTAGACGTTAAAATAGAGGGTGATAAATATTATGGCATGTATGGAGTACCTTCTGTTAGTGATGACAAGGACAAGGAGTTTGAAAGATCTGCAACTATTTCTTTGAAAAAAACAAATTTTATTGTTCCTAATAGTACCGCTATTTATAATGGTGTTAAGGCGGAGCTTATTTTTAATTTATCAGA
>NZ_KL407337.1:188319-549069 GCF_000706645.1 Bartonella rochalimae ATCC BAA-1498 | reverse complement strand
AAATGATAGCATATCTATATCGCCATTAGTAATTTTTTGTGCTGGTTTGACAATCATCAAATTTTCAATACGAATACCAAAAGCTTTTTCACGGTAATATCCAGGTTCGTTAGAGATAATCATACCGGGAATAAGTTCTTGGCTTCCATAGCGTGAGAGATTTTGTGGTCCTTCATGAACAGAGAGGTAAGAACCAACTCCATGGCCAGTGCCATGTGCATAATCAAAACCAGCTTTCCATAAAGCATTACGTGCTAAAACATCAATATCTTGTCCGCGTGTCCCTTTCGGAAATCTTGCACTTGAAAGAGCAATCATGCCTTTGAGAACAAGGGTAAAACAGCGCTTTTCTTCTTCTCCAATGTTTCCAATCGCTACTGTACGAGTCACATCTGTTGTGCCCTCTCGATATTGTCCACCTGAATCAACAAGATAAAGTTCACCTGCATTCAGTCGTTTATTTGTCTGAGTGGTTACACGATAATGAATAATTGCACCATTTTTACCTGCTGCTGAAATCGTATCAAAGGAAAGATCTTCGAGTTTCATTCCCATTTCTTGTGTTGTTATAATACGAAATTTTTCTAATTTTTTAGCAGCTGAAATTTCATCAATTGTACCTGGTATTTGTCTATCGAGCCAGGACAAAAAACGAGTAAGAGCTATACCATCACATAAATGTGCTCTGCGTGAACCATTGAGCTCTGTAGTATTTTTAATGGCACGTGGTAAGATAACAGGATCCCTTAGTCTAACGAAAGACCCTCCTGTATCTTCAATAACAGTACGTAACTTTTCGTACGTTAAAGTAGCCAAAGAAAATTACTGCAGTTTTGTTTCGGATGTAGACTTCAGTGACTACTTTGCCATTAGAAGCAGTGAGCGAAAATTCTCACCTAAAGGCTTATTTTAAAACGCGTTATAGGTGAAAACACTAACAAGAAATATAAATAATTTGTGCTGCGTAAAGAACATTTTGACACTTTTGGCAAAAAATTGTAGAAAAGCGGGATGTATAAGAGTAAAATTTTTAGTTTAGAGATTAAATTAAGAGAGTTTCTTGATGTCTAAAAAATATGAATCTGTAGATGGAAGCACAATAGTTGACAATAAAAAGTTGAATCATACTAAAGCTGTTAAACGTTCTAAACATATCAGTTCAAATGATTTTGATGATTTGATTGGAAAGACTGAGAGTTTGTCAGATGAAGGGAAACTTCGGGTTGCTACTGCTAACGCTCAAGTATCTGAAGAAAATCAGATTAAATCCTATGATAAACTCAAGAAGTATGAACTTATAGACGAGAAGTATGAACTTACAGACGAGGAGGTATCATACGGTTTTATTCAACTTTATCGCATTAGAGCCCTTAGGGATTTTGGAGATATAAAGGCAGGTGATCTAGGGGGATTTATTGAAGATGAATGCAATCTATCTCATGAAGGCAATTGTTGGGTTGGTGACTTTGCTCAAGTTTACCACAAAGCTCACGTTTCTGGTAATGCCAAGATTTATAATAATTCCATAGTTTGTGATTATGCTACCGTTTCTGGTGATACCATAATTTTTGGTAATGCTATAGTTTATAGTTATGCCAAGGTTTCTGGTAAGGCCAAGGTTTCTGGTGAGGCTAGCATTTCTGGTGCATCTGAGGTTTATGATGCTGCTGAGGTTTATGGTAATGCCCAGGTTTATGGTAATGCCCAGGTTTATGGTAATGCCCAGGTTTATGGTAATGCCGTAACTTGTGGTGACGCTGAGGTTTATGATAATGCTAAGGTTTATGATAATGCTTTAGTTGAAGATTGTAAAGTTTTTGGTAATGCTAGGATTTTTGATAATGCTATGGTTATGAGTCAAGCTGAGATTTGTGATAGTGCAATGGTTTATGGGGATGCTGAGATTTTTGGTTCTAAGATTTCGCATAATGCCAAAGTTTATGAAAAAGCTCGGATTTTATATTATGCTAAGATTTTCGAAAACGCTAGGATTCATGGTAAGGCCTTCATTAGTGATAATGTTCAAGTTTCTGGTAATGCTGAGATTTATGGTGATGCTCATGTTTGTGATAATGCCGTGATTTTTGGTAATGCTGCAGTTTATGATGAAGCTATAGTTAAAAATAACGCTAAGGTTTATGATAGTGCTAAAGTGTACGGAAACGCGAGGATTTGTGAGGATACGCAAGTTTATGGAAATGCTGAGGTTTATGATGATACTTTGATTATGGGTAATATTGAGATTTTTGGTAACGCTATGATTTTTGGTAATGCTAAGATTTATCATTGTGCTCAGATTTTTGGTAATGCTAAAGTTTTTGAAGCTGCGAAGGTTTATGGTGCTGCTAAAATTTTTGAAGACGCTAAGATTTCTGGTCGTTCGATAGTTAGTGGTAATGCATATGTTTATGGTAAAGCTCAGATTATGGACAATTCTGTGATTTACGAAAATGCAAAAATTTATGATAATGCCAAAGTTGGTTATAAAATACAAGTTCGCGGGAATGTTGAAATGTGTGGTGATGTTGAGATTTTTGGTGACATAGAAATTTGTAACAATGATCAAATTAACAAAAAGAAAATTCGCAACAATATTAAAATTTGTAAACCTAAATCTAGATGGCGTTCTCTAAGCTTGTAGTAATATTAAAACTGTTAAAAATGTTATAGTTTACAATAGAGTTGTAATTTAAGGTGTTGTTCATTGTACAAATAGAAGTCACACTTTTGTAAGATAGCATGAAATTTTATGGTTTTTATGCTAAAAATCAGTAAAAAATTAAGTCGAAAATTTTTTCTTAGCATAGAACAGAGATTATCTGTTTAAACAATGAGCAGAGGATGCATGGTATTGTTCTGTTCTAATCAAAGTAACGGATTATCTTTATAAATCAACGATTTATAACTAAAATACAATTAAGTGATTGAAAGTTGAGCTTCTATTTGGAAAGATAACTTATATTACATCGCACTAAGCTTTTATTACAAAATTATCAAGAACACGTTTTTCTCCGGTTTTATCGAAGAAGATAGTTAATTTGCTGCCATCTATTGCTTTAATTTGACCATAACCAAATTTTATATGAAAAATCCGATCATTTATAGAGAAAGCTGAGGATTTATTAGAGACTGATTTTGCAATGATAGTTCCTTCAATGTTTTTTTGTTGGCGGAGTTGTTTAATTCCAAAGTTTAAATCGATATCACCATAACAAATTTTTTCAACATGAGCAGCCGATTGTTTTCTCCAATTATTATGCGTTGTTTTTGTTTGATTTTTTTGAGCACGCTGCCAGCCTGGTGTTGAATAATTATTACGAAAAGGATTTTGCTTTTTAAAGTGTGTTTGGTTATAATTACCATAAGATGTTTCAATTTCTGTTATTTTTATATGCTCTTCTGGTAATTCATTGAGGAAACGAGAAGGGATTGTAGATTGCCAAAGTCCATGAATTCTTCGATTGGATACACACCATATATGTAAGTGTTTTTTTGCTCTTGTTATTCCTACATAAGCAAGGCGACGTTCTTCTTCTAATCCTGAATGACCACCTTCATCTAATGAGCGTTGGTGCGGAAAAAGACCTTCTTCCCAACCAGGAAGAAAGACAGTTTCAAATTCAAGACCTTTAGCAGAATGAAGAGTCATGATATTAACTGCATTCATGTTTTCATTGCTTTCAGAATCCATTACTAGTGAAACATGCTCTAAAAAACTACGAAGATTTTCAAATTGTTCCATAGAACGGATCATTTCTTTAAGATTTTCTAGTCGTGTTGGTGCTTCTGGTGAACGATCTTCTTGCCACATTGCGGTATAGCCTGAATCATCAAGAATTGTTTCGGCAAGCTCTGTATGTGGTGTGTGTTGTAACATGCTTTGCCAGCGGTAGAAGTTTTCTACAACATCTCGTAAAGCATTGCGTATTTTAGGCTTTAGCTCATCTGTTGTAATTATTTCAGCTGCGGCGACAAAGAGGGGAATAGAGCGCGCACGTGCACTATTATAAAGATGACGAAGTGTTGCATTTCCTAGGCCGCGTTTGGGTATATTGATAATACGCTCAAAAGCTAGATCATCAGCTGGTTGAACAACAACACGTAAGTAAGCCAAGGCATCACGTATTTCCATTCGTTCATAAAAGCGCGGACCACCAATAACGCGATAATTGAGACCAAGTGTGACAAAGCGATCTTCAAATTCACGCATTTGGAATGATGCTCGCACCAATATAGCTATATGATTTAAGGAATGACCCGCCCGTTGTGCTTGTTCAATTTCTTCTCCAATAGCACGAGCTTCTTCTGCTGAATCCCATGCGGCATGAATTTTTACTTTTTCATCGTCGCTATTTATTTGATCAGAAAAAAGCGTTTTTCCAAGTCTATTTTGATTATGAGAAATAAGATGAGAAGCAGTTTTTAAAATATGTGATGTAGAGCGATAATTGCGTTCTAAACGGATAATTTTTGCAGGAGAGAAATCTTGTTCAAAGCGCAATATATTATCAACTTTTGCTCCACGCCACCCGTAGATAGATTGATCATCATCTCCTACACAACAAAGATTAATCTGTTTTTCATGGTGTTGAGCCAAAAGACGGAGCCAGAGATATTGTGCTATATTTGTATCTTGATATTCATCTACAAGAATATAGCGAAATTTATTATGATATTCGCGAAGAATGTCTGGGTTATTTTGAAAGATGGAAATAGAGTGCAGCAAAAGATCGCCAAAATCACAGGCATTAAGATTTTTAAGTCGATCCTGATAATTACGATAAAGTTTTCGTCCTATTCCATTTCCAAAAGAATAAGCATCACCCTCTGAAATAGAATTAGGCAAAAGTCCTTGGTTTTTCCAAGAATCAATCATCATTGCTAGGTTACGTGCTGGCCAACGTTTATCATCCAATCCTTCAGCTTGAATGAGTTGTTTTAAAAGACGAATAACATCGTCACGATCAAGAATGGTAAAATTGCTTTTTAAGCCAACAAGTTCTGCATGACGACGTAGAATCTTTGCTCCAGTCGAATGAAATGTTCCAAGCCAAGGCATATTTTCGACAGTTTCACCAACAAGCTCACCGATACGTGTTTTCATTTCATGTGCAGCTTTATTGGTAAAAGTAACAGCTAATATTTGTTTAGGGTGTGCAAGTCCGAGATGCAAAATATGAGAAATGCGAGTAGTAAGAACACGGGTTTTTCCAGTACCTGCACCCGCAAGAACTAAAACGGGTCCTTCTGTATTGATGACAGCTTGTTTTTGTTCTGGATTCAGCTTTTCTAAATAGTTAGGCTTATATTGCGTGTTTTTTCTTTCTGATATATGCGTCATTAACCTAGAATTATTTTCAGGCTTATGAGGAGATACGTCATTTTTAAGAGACGTTATATGATCGGAAAAGTCATTCATTATAACTTTATCTAGTATTTTTTTGATTTGAACGCCAGATAAAAATTATTTTCTTAAAAAAACACGACACATTTATTTAAATAAAAATATAGAGATCACAGGAGGAGATAAAGACATAGTGCTATGATAAGAAGCTACCAAAGATATATATACGAAATGAAGTTACAAGCTTATTTTCAATTATAATGGATACATAAAAAGTCACAACATAAAGAAAAATAAGGCTTTATCTTAGTATAAGTTTACATTGAAATTATAGAAAAATCATATTTTGCGAGGAAATCAAAAAAGATTTCTTGGAGAAAAAAGCTTTTGATTAATGAATAGTATCATTCTTCTCTGTTTTCATTAATCGCTAGAGAGATGATTTTGATCAAGAAATTTTTGGGCTTTTAGCCTTTCTTTTTTATCAAAAAGTTTTTCAAGCTTTGTTCGTCCAAAACGGTAGCGATTTTCTTCTGCATGAATAGCTAGTTTTGTACGTTTTTTCTGTTTTCGAAATTGACGAAGATTAATTATTGTAGCCATAGAGTCATTCATTTATTTTTTTCGGAAGGAGTCCAAAGAAACAATATCAGCACTTTGCTTAGAATCATTATTTGATGGCTCTTTTTCCGTTTTAAGATTTGATATTTTTGTAGATATATTTTCCTTTTTTTGTTTATCTGAAGGAGTAAAAGGAGAACACGAAGCAGTTTCTGGATTTTGGTTCTCTCCTGAAATAAGGCTAGGGGGAAGATCAAATGCTGTTTCAAAAGCTGCTATAGGATCATAGAAGACTTGGATAGAATTAAAAGGAATGACCAGTTTTTCAGTAATTTCTCCAAAGGAAAGTGTTACTTCAAAAGCAGTTTCTGATACACTGAGATCTCTAAATTGGTGCTGCAGTACGATGGTCATTTGATCAGGATAGCGTTTTTGAAGTCTAGGAGAAATTTTGATTCCTGGTGCGTTTGTTAAGAAAGTGATAAAAAAATGATGATTACCTGGAAGTCCTGCTTTGGCTACTTCCAATAAAACTTTTCGGATGACTCCGCGAAGTGCATCCTGAACGAGAATGTCGTAACGGATCTGATCTTGAACCATCGAAGTTTATTCCTCCTAAATTTATGCAGTGATTAAATATGAATAATACAGTGCAATAACATGTTTTTTTAAGCTAGCAACATTTTACTTACTATGCACCTAATTAATCAAGAAAAACACGAATTTATTTTAAATACTTTCTGACAGCTCAAAAATAAATAGGTCTAAAAGTGAAGGCTTCTGTTGCCAGGTGCCTTCGAACCCCGCTTAGACCTGCGACGGTTTAAGACTTAGTTTGAAGCTTTCGCATCGCTTAAGCAGCGATGAGACGTGCTTCCGCATAGTTGTCATTTGCAACTACTCATTTAGTCCGATAACGGTGGTACAATGCCGAGTAAAAGAGCAATCTTTACACCCTTGTCGATCCTGTTTCGCCCCCATAAAAATATAATCTTTATTTTATTATATTTTGGTGGAGGCGCCGGGTACCGCCCCCGGGTCCAATTGGTTTATTTCATTGTCCATTTATTACCATAGCTGAAAAGACAGCTTTTTAAATATAAACGAATAACAGTTTTTAGAAAAGGGGGATTGTTAATATTTTAAATCCTCTAATTATTGAGATAAAAATATAATGTGGTTGTGTATAGTTACTGATTATGAGAGGGACTGCAAAATGGTGAATGATCTAGAAAATATTAAATTATATGATGTAAATCCTGATGAAGCTGTAATAGAACGACTTAGACGTCGTTTAACTTTGGTAATGAGACATCAAGATGCATCGTTAGTTTCTACATCAGATCAAAAAGAGTTAGAGCGTGTTGTAAAATGGGCGCAAGATGTATTGGATGTTGATAAGGAAAATGCACAAAAAGCTGTCGCAAAAGTTGCTGAAATGATGTCAGGAAACCGCAAAAAAAATCGTGTTACTTTTTATTATTTGCTTGCCAAGCAAGTTAATGCGCTTGATAAAATTTAAATATTTGAAACTAAATTTTGTATCATAATTTTCAAAAAAGTCTAAATTTCTTTAGACTTTTTTATTTACTATAAGAATATTTAGTGAATATCATCACCTTGGAGATATCCACTTTTTCGAGCGTCAGGCATTAAAAGAACTGCTATGAATGCAACAGTCATCATGCCAGTTACATAAAGATAAAAGATAAATTCATATCCAATATCTTTTAATAAAAGCGCTACAGATTCGGCTGATCCACCAAATAAGGCATTGGCAATAGCATAAGATAAACCAACACCCATTGCTCGTATTGAAGATGGGAACATTTCTGCTTTAACGATACCAGAAATGGATGTATAAAAACTGATAATGCATAACATTCCAATAAGGATTGATAATGCAACCCATGAATTGTTAGTATTGCCAATCATATAAAGTCCAGGAATTGTGAAGATGACAGATAAGACACTCCAAATAATAAGTGAAGTTTTTGTTCCAATTTTATCAGCTAAAGCACCAAATGCTGGTTGAAGTAACATAAAAACAAAAAGTGCAATAGTCATTATAGTTGTAGCTGTATGCTTATCAAAGCCAGTAGTTGTAATGAGATATTTTTGCATATAAGTTGTATAGGTATAAAATGTTAGTGATCCTCCTGCTGTGAAACCAATCACTAGAAAAAAGGCTTTCCGATGGTTACGCCAAAGTTCTCTAATACTACCAGCTTTTTCTTTAGAACGATTCTCTTTAGTTGTTGTTTCATGAAGTGAACGACGGAGATAGATTGCAACAATGGCTCCTAATCCACCAATAGCAAAAGGAATACGCCAACCCCATGCTTTTAGTTGTTCCTCTGTAAGATAAAGGGCTAAAATAAATATAACAAGGCTGGCAAGAAGTTGACCACCAATCAGTGTAGTATACTGAAAAGAGCTAAAAAATCCTCGTCGGTTTTTAAGAGCAATTTCGCTCATATAAGTTGCTGTTGTTCCGTACTCACCGCCAACAGAAAGTCCTTGAAGCATTCGGAGTAAAAGTAAAAGAACTGCTGCTGAGGCTCCAATAGTTTCATAGGTAGGAAGTATGGCAATTAGGAATGAACCGCTACACATCATAAAAACAGAAATAAGCATTGATCGTTTACGTCCATAACGATCAGCAATGAATCCAAAGAGCCATCCACCGATTGGGCGCATAAGAAAACCAATAGAAAAAACTATAGCAGCTTTAAAAAGCTGGAGTATAACGTTGCCGTCTGAAGGGAAAAATTGCGATGCAAAATAAATTGAAGTAAATGAATAAACATAAAAGTCATACCACTCTACTAAATTACCTGAGGCACTAGATATGATAGACCGAATACGTTTTTTCGCATCATATAGTGCTAAAGTTTCTTCATTCTCCATGGAGACCGTCCCTCTTTAATTAAGTTACTTACAATTTGCTTTTTACAATTTGAATCATTAAAATTCAATCGTATAATGGTAATTTCTTGTAAACAGATCATTTTAAGGCGCATTACATTGTATTTTTGTGAGTTTTAAAGTTTCTGTTTTAACAGTATGCAGAATCGGGCATAAACATTAATATGAAAGCATATCTTGATCTCTTATTTCATGTTTTAAACAATGGTATTGATCGTTTCGATCGAACTGGTGTTGGGACAAGGTCGGTTTTTGGATATCAAATGCGATTTAATTTACAGGATGGGTTTCCACTGTTGACAACAAAAAAACTGCATTTGCGTTCAATTATCTACGAGCTTTTATGGTTTCTTAAAGGTGATACAAATATTACATGGTTAAAAGAGCACGGCGTATCTATTTGGGATGAATGGGCTGACAAAAAGGGGGATCTTGGTCCTATTTACGGTTATCAGTGGCGCTCTTGGCCTACATCGGATGGGCGTCATATTGATCAAATAAAAAATCTTTTAGCTATGATTAAAAAGGATCCTTATTCACGTCGTTTAGTTGTATCTGCATGGAATCCTGCAGCGATAGAGGAAATGGCTTTACCTCCCTGTCATTGTTTGTTTCAATTTTATGTTGCTGCTGGTAGATTATCTTGTCAACTGTATCAGCGTTCAGCAGATATTTTTTTGGGTGTTCCATTTAATATTGCCTCTTATGCATTGTTGACAATGATGATTGCTCAAATAAACCATTTACAAGTAGGAGATTTCATTCATACTATTGGTGATGCTCATCTTTATTTAAATCATTTTGAACAGGCAAAACAGCAATTATCTCGTACACCGAAAGCGTTACCAACGATGCTTATTAATCCAGAAGTAAAAAATCTTTTCTCTTTTAAGTTTAAGGACTTTGAGTTGCTTAATTATGAAGCTTTTCCACATATCAAAGCACCGGTGGCAGTATGACTCTTTCAATTTGTTTGATTGCAGCTGTTTCACAAAATAATGTTATAGGTTGTGCGGGTGCGATGCCTTGGCATTTATCAACAGATTTGCAACGTTTTAAAACTTTAACTTTAAATAAGCCTATTGTTATGGGAAGAAAAACTTGGGATTCTCTTGGACGCCCTTTACCGGGTCGTACGAATATTGTTATTACTCGCAATCGTATGTTAATGCCTAAAGGTGCTGTTATTGCTCATTCTTTATCTCAGGCTTGTCATATTGCAGAACAGGTTGCTTTTCAAAGTGGTGCAGATGCATTTTTTATTATTGGGGGTGGTGAAATTTTTCAACAAGGATTACAAATAGCTGATAAAATATTTCTTACTGAGATCCTAGCTTTTATTGAGGGCGATAGTTTTTTTCCTGTTTTTGATAAAGAGAAGTGGACTATGATTAAAACACAATATATTCCAGAAGGTGAGAAAGATGATTATCCAACACGTTTTGTGATTTATGAACGGAAATGATCGTTTGAGATATTGAAAGCATTTATTATTTACATTGTAAGAAAATAATAAGCGCTTTAAACTGAAATCAGAGATCAAGTTTTGTAAATTATTAAGATTTGATTAATAACATTAATCTAAATGAGGTGATAATGCCCTGGACAAATCAAAATGGTAGTGGCCCATGGAGTGGCGATAGAAATAAATCCGATGGAGATAAAAAATTATCGCCTAAGAAACCTTTTGGTTCTGGTGGTAGTAATGGCCCTAATATTGATGATATTTTTCGTAAGGGGCAGGATCAGATCAAACAGTTTGGTGGCGGTGGTGTTTTTATTATATTATTTCTGCTTGTTTTATTTTTTTGGTGTTTTCAATCTATGTATATCGTTCAACAAAATGAACAAGCTGTGGAATTGCGTTTTGGCGTTCCTAAAGAAGGCATTATCAGTGATGGTCTACATTTTCATTTTTGGCCAATTGAAACTTATATGAAAGTTCCTTTAACAGAAAAAACTATTGCTATTGGTGGTCAGTCTGGTCAATTGCAACAAAGTGAAGGTTTGATGCTTTCAAGTGATCAAAATATTGTTAATGTTAATTTTTCTGTTTATTATCGCATTTCAAATCCCAGTCAGTTTTTGTTTAATGTGAATGACCAAGAAGGTACAGTTCGTCAAGTTGCTGAAAGTGCAATGCGTGAGGTGATTGGTTCGCGGCCAATTGATGATGTTTTGCGTGATAAAAAAGAAGAAGTTGCTGATGATGTCAAAAAAATTATCCAATTGACTGCAGATAAATATCAACTTGGTGTTGAAATAAATCGTGTGTCAATTAGTGAAGCTGCGCCTCCTACTAAAGTTGCTGCTGCTTTTAATTCTGTTCAACAGGCAGAGCAGGAACGAGGACGAATGATTGAAGAGGGTAATCGTGTACATTTTACTAAGATGGGTTTAGCTAATGGTGAAGCTGCACGCACACGGGAAGTTGCAAAAGGTGAAAAAGCGCAGATGATTGAAGAAGCAATAGGACGTTCTGAACGTTTTCAAGCTATAGCGCGTGAAGCTGCGATTGCACCAGAGGCTGCTCGCTATCGTCTTTATATGGAGACGATGGGACGTATTTTTTCTTCTCCAAGAAAGATAGTTTTGGATCAAACAGCTTCTCCGACGGTATCTTATTTACCTTTAAACGAATTGCTCGGCAGTTCATCAAATAAAACAATAACAAAGTCAAAGCGTTCTGTAAGACTATCGGATTCTAACGCTTCTGAGGGATACTAATTATGCAGCAATCTCGTTTCTTTTTTATTTTAGGAACTGTCATATTTGTTTTTATAGCCTTATGGATGTCTGTTTTTATTGTTTATCCTCGTCAACAGATAGCTATTAAGCGCTTTGGACAAATTGTTAATGTAGAACCTAAACCTGGTATTTATTTTAAGGTTCCTTTTTTTGATCATACTGTTATTATTGATAATCGATTGTTGCGTTATGATTTACCTACACAATCTGTTCAGGTTCGTGGTGGTGCATATTATGAAGTGGATGCGTTTTTTATTTACCGGATTACGAATCCGAAACTATTTTTACAACGTATTGCATCTGGTCGTCCACAGATTGCTGCGCGTGAAAATCTTGCACCGCGTTTTATTGATGCTTTGCGTGCTGTTTATGGTAAGCGAGAATTTAAAGCGGCTTTATCGGATGAACGTGGAGCGATGATGGCTGAAGTACAGCGCCAATTTTCTGTAGATGCAGGATCTTTAGGGATTACTATTGTTGATGTGCGGATTCGTAAAACTGATTTAACTGATGCTGTTTCAGAGGATGTGTATCGACAAATGGCAGCTGAACGTGAAGCTGCGGCAGAAGATATTCGTGCTCGTGGTCAGCAAGAACGGGATCGAATTATTGCAGAAGCTAATCGTAAATATGAAGAAATCGTAGCAGCAGCGAAACGTGATGCTGAAATTACCCGTGGTGAAGGGCAGGCTGAGAGTATTCGTCTTTTATTGAATGCACGAAGAGTTAATCCATCATTTTACGATTTTTGGTTAGCAATGGAACAGTACAGGAATTTAGAGAACACTTCGATGGTAATTTCGCCACAAGAGGACTTCTTTTTTTATTTCCGTAATCCACCACAAGCAAATAAAATATTTGCACCTGTAGAGGTCTTGGATAATAAGATGGTGATTGATAAATAGTAACGTTATCATAAGATTTATCATTTTATGAAAAACTTGATCCGTGGATTCTTTCTTTGATGATGAAAGTGGTATGATATTGTAGAATGCATGTTAATTTCATATAAATGTGTATTATAGGTAAAAATATGTTTCTTAAGTGTTTTTCTACGGTAGCTACTACTATTTCTGTAGTTTTGTGTTTATCGGGATCAATAAGTTGGTCTAATGTTGTTTTGCAACAAGATGCACCATTATCAGTGCCTGATTTAGTTACAACGCTTTTAGATACTGTAGTGAATATTTCTACAGTGCAAACAGTTGATGGAACTGAGCAGGATGAAGATACTTCTTTGCCAATCGTTCCAAAAGATTCATTATTACAAGAATATTTTGATGATTTTTTTACACCTGGAGATGATAAGAAAGATAGCCAATTTCAAAAAGTGCGTTCTCTAGGGTCAGGTTTTGTAATTGATGCACAAAAAGGGCTCATTGTTACAAATTATCATGTTATCGCTGATGCTGATTATATTGAGGTTAATTTTGTTGATGGTACAAAGTTAAAGGCAAAATTGCTTGGGAAAGATAGCAAAACAGATTTGGCTTTGCTTCAGGTCGATCCAAAAGGAAAAAAATTAACAGCTGTACGTTTTGGTAGATCAGAAAACGCACGTATTGGTGATTGGGTTATGGCTATAGGCAATCCTCTTGGTTTTGGTAGTAGTGTGACGGTTGGAATTATTTCTGCACGTAATCGTGATCTTAATGCTGGTCCTTATGATAATTTTATTCAAACAGATGCAGCGATTAATCGAGGTAATTCTGGAGGCCCATTATTTGATAGAAGTGGTCAGGTGATTGGCATTAATACAGCAATTGCTTCTGGATCGATAGGTATTGGTTTTGCCATACCTTCTGATATGGCTCTTTCTGTTATAAATCAGTTACGTAATTTTGGAGAAGTAAAACGTGGCTGGTTAGCTATCCGAATTCAACCGATTACAGATGATATTGCAAAAAATTTAAAACTCGATAAGGCTATTGGAGCATTAGTTGTAGGCAAAATAGAAAATGCGGAAGTTGATAATAGTCAGCTGCATATTGGTGATATTATTCTTTGCTTTGGAAAGACAAAAATTAAAAATATGCATGATTTACCGCGTTTAATAGCAGAAGGCTCAGAAGGGCAAGTAGTCAACGTTACAGTTTTGCGTAATGGACAAGAGAAAACAGTAAAAGTTAAACTTGGTCGTTTGGTTGAAACAGATTTGGATGAAAATATAATAGAAAAGTTTGATGATAAAGAAAATGATAATGTACCCAAAAAGATGATAATGCAACATATGGGAATGACGTTATCAGAATTGACAGCTGATTTGCGGCAACGTTACTCAATTTCAGATAAGCTTAATGGATTAATTATAACATCCGTTGCACAAAATAGTGTAGCTGATAAAAAACGTCTTCGTGTTGGTGAGGTAGTTGTTGATATTAATCAAAGCACGATCACAACAATTGAAGATGCCAAAAAACGTCTTCGTAAATTACGTGAAACTGGGCGTAAAAATGCTTTATTTGTTGTTGCTCGTCCAGATGGAGAATTGCGGGTTGTATTAATCCAAATGGATTAATGCTGTAGTATTTTTGTCTGTTATTGCTCATTAACAGAAACATTTGCAGAAAAAGATGAAGGCATTGCTTTTCATGACACAAAGGACAATCACATTGATAGCGGGTCCAACTGCAAGCGGTAAGTCAAAACTTGCGTTAAAAATAGCTCAAGAAAAAAATGCTGTCATTATTAACGCTGATTCAATGCAAATTTATAACACTTTGAATATTTTGACAGCACGACCAACAGAAGATGATATTATAATTTCTCCTCATTACCTTTATGGTTATGTAAGTCCTTCTGTTAGTTATTCTGTAGGACAATGGTTGCGTGATGTAGAAAAGCTTTTAAATGTAATGACATCGAAGTCACTTATTTTTGTTGGTGGAACAGGTCTTTATTTTCGTGCTCTTTTGGAAGGAATTTCAGAAATTCCGGATATTCCAGATGTCTGTCAACAAAAGTGGCGTCGTCGACTTCAAGAAGAGGGGGTTGAGAATCTATATCGTCAGTTATTACAAGTTGATGCTGAGCTCTCTAAGCGTATTTGTGCGCAAGATGGTCAACGCATTATACGCGCTTTGGAAGTTTATGATGTGACAGGTAAAGCACTTAGTTGGTGGCAAAAACAAGAAACAACATCTTTGATTGCAAAGGATTGTTCAGAAAAGATTCTTCTTATTCCACCGCGTCAACAGCTCTATGAAAACATCAATAAGAGATTGGATCGTATGGTTGAACAAGGAGTTTTAGAAGAGGTTCTTATTATAAAGCAACTTATGCTTTCTCCTTTATTACCAGTGATGAAAGCGATTGGTTTACCTGAATTTATAGCTTATTTAGATGGACATTTAAGTTTTGAGAATGCTATTGAGACAGCAAAGACAAAAACTAGGAGATATGCAAAAAGGCAAATGACTTGGTTTCGTAACCAATTAAATGAAGAATGGAAAATTATCGCTGCATAAAAATATTAAAAGTTTGAAGATAGCTTAAAGAGAAGAGGGTATTTTAGATGAAATTTCTTTTGAAGATAATCATATGAAGAAAGAAAATCGTGACAATTAAGATTTAAAATATTTTATTTTAGTTGCTTTATTTAGAAATGATTTCAATATGCATACAGGTGTAACAATAATAGATTTTAGCTTAGCAAATATTATACGTATAAAATTTTTTTACTTACAGTAATGTCAATTTTTAGAGTGCTTGCACTTTTTGTACGAATCTCATTTTATAGGTTATGCAGTTTTCATCAGAACAGGATAATGCATTAAAGGCTGTAGCCGCGTGGTTGAAAAATGGGAAATCACCTATTTTTCGGCTTTTTGGTTATGCAGGAACTGGAAAAACAACACTTGCTCGTTATTTTGCTGAAACAGTTGACGGTCCTGTTCAATTTACTGCCTTTACAGGTAAGGCAGCCGAAGTTTTACGTTCTAAGGGGGCTAGTAATGCTCGCACTATTCATTCATTAATTTATTGCCCTCGCGGTGAAGAAGAAGTGTCTGATGAAGTAACAGGTAAAACATCCCTTACACCAACATTCGCATTGAATCGACAAAGTCCAGTTGCACAAGCTAAACTTGTTATTGTTGATGAATGCTCAATGGTTGATGAGCAATTAGCGCGTGATTTAATGAGTTTTCGAACACCAATTCTGGTTCTTGGTGATCCTGGTCAGTTACCTCCCATATCGGGAGGAGGTTTTTTTTCTGAAAGCACGCCAGATTTTCTGTTATCAGAAATTCATAGACAAGCACGTGATAATCCGATTATTCGTTTAGCTATGGATGTGCGTGAGGGACGTGATATTTCTTATGGAGATTATGGTTTAGCACGTGTTGTTACTCGTAAAGAGGTTAACCAACAATTAGTACTGGAAGCTGATCAACTTTTAGTAGGTATTAATCGAACGCGTTATCTTTATAATAAACGTTTACGTGAATTAAAGGGATTTACAACGGATTATCCACAGGCTGGAGATAAACTTGTATGCTTACGAAATGATCCTACTAAAGGTTTATTGAATGGTTCTTTATGGAAAGTTATGACTTCACAGAAAGAAACTGTTAAACCAGGTATAAATCTTATTATTAAGCCGGAAGATAGTGAACGTGGGGTAGCAAAAGTTAAGCTTTTAAAAGCAATCTTTGAGAATCCTGATAATCAGATTTCATGGCAATTAAAAAAACGATATGATGATTTTGATTATGGATATGCTTTGACAGTCCATAAAGCTCAGGGATCTCAATGGGATAATGTGGTTTTGTTTGATGAAAGTTTTGCATTTCGTGATATGTACGCACGATGGCTTTATACAGGAATTACACGGGCAGCAGAGCGCTTAACAATTGTTCGATAGCACAAGATATTTTATTGTTTGATATTATGTTTAGATATGTTTCTTCTTAACATCAGAGTATTATAGAAGTAGGATAGTGTGTGGTAATAAAACTTTCAGTTAATCTTAATGCTGTTGCTGTTTTGCGCAATAGGCGTAATCTTCCATGGCCAAGCATTGAAAACATTGGATATATAGCGCTTTCTGCTGGCGCAGCAGGCTTGACGGTCCATCCACGTCCGGATGAAAGACATATCCGTTTTGTTGATTTACCAAAAATACGTTTTTTAATGAATAATGCTTTTCCTAATGCTGAATTTAATATTGAAGGTTATCCAAGTGATACATTTTTAGATTTAGCAGAAAAATATGCTGATCAAATTACTCTTGTTCCTGACACTCCAGATCAGTCCACTTCCGATCACGGTTGGGATTTTGCTAGCAGTGCAGAATTTTTAGCGCCTGTTATTCAGCGCTTAAAAGCAAAAAATATTCGTGTGTCATTATTTGCTAATACAGTTTTAGACGATCTCGATATTGCTAAAGCTATTGGCGCTGATTATGTAGAATTTTATACTGGACCTTATGGTGGTGCGTTTGATGATGAAGAAAAACAAACACAGGAGTTAGATAAATTAGCTTTGGCAGCACAAAAAGCAAGAGAATTACAATTACATATTAATGCAGGCCATGATCTAACAATTGCTAATCTTCCTGCCCTTGTTAATCGGATTCCTTGGATTAATGAAGTTTCTATTGGACACGGACTTATTGCTGATGCATTAGAATATGGAATGCATGAAACTGTTCAGCGTTTCATTCGGTTATTGGCATAAGTTATCTATTCAAGGCAATGTAACGATCGATTGTATTTAGTATCTAAATACTCTTATGTCATTATTGAAAAGTATTATTTATTGTGTAACAATTTGAATTCTTACTTAGTTATAAAATTACTGCTTGCTGCTTTAATTAAGATCTGACAGATAACGCTTTTTCTAAAAGTAGGTTAGTTGCAGTTCGAATATATCTATTTTGAATTAAAAACCTCCTAATTTCTAATAATTAAAAGCATAGGTAATGCTTTGTTTAATTATCTCAAGCATTTAAAAACATTTTGTAGTTATATTATATTTTTAGAAATCAATATGTTATTAATAAATAATATTGATTAATGCCTGATGGCTTTATTATAGAACTATAGAAAGCTATAAATTCAGCAATATTTTAATTATTTTCTATAATTGTGTTATTTATGCTGCAGATTTGTTGAAAGAAAAATGTAATATTATATGTCTATAGTTTTATTTTCGGAGTTTTGTATGAAATATTTAACAGCGTCTGTTTTTACATTGTTCTCAATTTCTATAGTTCAGGCAACAGACTTTGTGATTCCTTATCAATCATATACTGCTTCACCTGTTGTTTTGTCGTCTACTTTTTCGTGGACAGGTTTTTATTTTGGTGGGAAAATTGGTGTTTTTTCAGGTCAGAGTACGTCGAGTTTTATAGACTCAAATAATGTAAAGCATAACATTATATTTCAAAATCAATCATCACCTAAGCTCTCAGGTGTTGTAGGTGGTCTTTATACAGGTTTAAATATTAATATTAACAATGGTTTTGTTTTGGGCTTTGATACCGATATAAATTGGTCTGGCGCAAAGGATACAAAAGTTATTGATATTATTGCTTCTTTAAAAGCTGATAATAATAAGAAGAGTCAGATAGATTTTGATATAAAACAAAGCTTACAACAAAAATGGCTTAGTGCTATACGCGGGCGTATTGGGTTTAGTTTTGATCGTGTTATGCCTTATATTGCTGGTGGTATTTCTGTGACAAAGCTTCAGAGTACTTATTTAAAGTTTTTTGTGCCATCGAAAAATAATTCATTGACAAGAAGTTCATTAGAAAAGACGCCCCCTGTATTATCAACTTCCAATTCAAAGATAATGAATGGTTATACCATTGGTGGTGGTTTAGATTTTGCAATAACTGATAATTTTATTTTACGTGCAGAATACAATTATTCAGATTTCGGTAAAAAGGAATTTGTAAATAATAATATGAACGTTAGCTATAAAAGCAATGCCTTTTATTTTGGTGTAGCTTGTAAATTTTGAATTTTAGATTAGCTCATTGAACAGTTCTATCAACGATGACGTTTTTGTTTCTGTACATTTTGTCGTTGTTACTTTTCAGCATATGAGGCTTTAATACGAAATGTCTTTAGTTTGAGTGCAAAACTCAATTATTTGATATGGAGGTTTGTGTTATGTTGCAGTCATCAAGTCCAATTACTCAGGCTAATGACTCCTTAATCGCTGAAGGAAATGAGACATTAGAAGATCTTATTATTCGTTTGGAGAATGATATCTTTAATGGAAAGTGGATAGAAGAAATTTATTCAGATATCGATTTTAAAATGATGCCTGCTTTAATAAAGCAGGCAAACAATAAATACCCAGAGATGAATCTTAGGCTTGTTACGACATTTAAAGATTTGGCGGCATCTGTGCAAAAAACAATCGGTGATGGGATTCAATCTTCGAGGTTTATAGTGAATGTACTGACTGATGTTATGCCCCATTTTGTAGTAATTGATCATAAAACTATCAACAATAAACTTTCCTTTATATTATTTGAGTGCACAAGATGTAATAATGAGGTTTCTTTGGTACTAATATCAAATGTAAAAAAAGCCATTGAAGGTTTCCAATTGCCTGATTTTTATTGTTCTATTGTAGAAATGGACATTCAGCGAAGTATGTCTGAATGTGGAATTTTTAGTTTAGCTCTCGCTAAAAAACTTTATCTTCGATCTGATAAATTAGAAAAACTGCATAGAGATAATATTAAAGGTGATCGGTGGGATAGAGATGTTTATTTATCTCATGATTTATTAGATACATATCTTCCAATCGACTTTTATAAACACGTACAAGGTTTGAAGCGTCTTGAGGAATATGTGAAAAAAAATCCAGGATCTGAAAAAGAAATCGTTAACAAAAAAAATGAAACCATTTTTGAGAGATTTGAAAGACATACAATGGTAAAAAGGGGTAAAAATATGTCTGCATCAGCACACAAAAAAAGGATTACTGAATATAAATCATTAATGAGATGATAAAATTTCTTAGATATTATTAGCTAATATGAATGAAGGAAAAGTTATGGATTAAGACCTATTAATTTTGGAAAATTCACTTAGTTTTATACGTTTTGTTTGTAAATTAGGAAAATATTTACTACAATCAAGTGTTTAGTATTAGTACAGTATAGAGTGCAAAGTATAAAGATATATCTTTTTATACAAGCGAATTAAAAAGCAAATCAGAGTGTATGAAAATATTAACTGATGATTTTATAATTCTTAACACTTCAATATAAAAAATTACAATTGTGTTACGAATTAGTGAATATAGATCATGAGCTTTTATTGTAAATGGACAAGGTGTATTTTCTTATCTTAAAAGATTTAAAATTTGATGAAGATATATGAGGGGGTATTGTATAGATCTAAATTAGAGAAATGTTGTTATGAAGAAAAGTGAAATGATGATAAAGTTGGAGGATATTAACATCCCTTCTCCTAAAAATTATGTCTATCCTGACAGTAGAGTGTTGAAGAATAAATATGGAATCATGGAGCTTCAAAAGTTCGAGGAGAGAATGACGCATGATGCATTAAAAGAAACTGTTAAGGTGCTAGAAGAACCTGCTCCAGAGCGGTTTGATTCTTCTTATCTAAAGTATTTGCATAAACGTTTATTTCAGCATGCATTGGAATGGGCTGGGTGCACCCGTGATGTTCCATTTACATTTTTAGATGGTACAAGGGCTGTGATGCCCTCCATGGCAAAGTGTGATTCCGATTTTGGTTTTGCATTTGGTTCAGAGATTAAGGAAGGTTTAGATTTCATCGATCAAAAACTCTCTGAGAAGAATTATTTGAGAGGCTTATCGCGTGAAGAATTTGTTCATAATGCAGCAAAAATATTTGGCTCTATCAATTATATTCATCCTTTTAGGGAAGGTAATGGACGCGTACAAAGATTGTTTTTTGTAAAGCTAGCCAGATCTGTAGGCTATAAACTTGACTTTTCCGCTACAACAACAAAGCGCATGACATATGTGAGTGTTGAGGTTACAAAAAACGCATATATGAAGCCTTTGCAACATTTGTTTGAAGATATTTCCAATCCAGAAAAGGTCGGTATTTTAAAGCAATTCATAAGCAATGCCAAAGAATATAATATCTTTGATTCGAATGAAAAGTTGATTACAGTAGCGAGAGAAGGTGAAACCTATAAGGGGATTGGTAAATTCCTTGCTTCAGATTTTATTGTAATAGAAGCGGGAGATACTTGTATCCTCTCCAATAAAGATTCCCTTACACCAGAACAATTAAGGACATTCAAACTTGGTAGTGATTTCATTTTTACAGCTTTAGATACTAAAGATCTTAAAGAAATTTTTATCCCAGAAGAAAAATTAGCTGCTTTGAGTGAAGATGAAATGATTGAAAAAATTTTAGAATATAGTTCTGTTCGAGAGCAACGAGATAAAATCCAGCATTGTGCAAGATTTATTTATGGACATTCGGATCAATTGAACGAGATAATAAACATGATTGATATGGATCCGAATTTAGGGGAGGTGTTTTCTGAACAAATTATGGCATGTTGTGATAACAAAAAGTATTTCATAAGTAAAAAAACTAAAGCTACTAATCAAAGTTTTTGTAAACTGAGTAATGAAATTAAAAATTATGCAAATATTGTAGAAGATTCTAGAAATCAAATCTTAAAGGAGTATAAAGAAAGACAAAAACGTTGTGGACAGGTAGTAAAAATGCCCAGCAAGGAAGTGCAATGCATTCTTGATATGCCAGAAGATATGTGGGAAAAAGCTCTGAAATCATGGAGTCTTTCATTTCTTAATAAAAGTATCTCTGATTTTATCATTAAAGTTAATCACCGTCTTTCACCATGTGAATGTAAGGCAATCAATGATAAGAACTATGAAGAACTTGCTAAAAGTATTAGCATATCAGAAAGTAAAGCAAAGGCAATTATAAAAACTATTGGGAAAGTCAAAGAAATACAAAAGAAAATACAAGTACTTAGAGCGAATGCTTTAAAGGCGACAGCTATGGTTTGTTAAAATGTGTTTTTCCATTTCATTTATAGGAGTTTTTTAAGACCTTTCAAGTTGGGGGGGGCTAAGCGTTAGGTGTTATCTCATTCAGATGTGAAGAGAAGTGCTATGATTAGTCTTTTATTGTTGAATTCAAAGAAAGAGTGTTGGACAGCTTGAAAGATTCAGATAGCGCTCTTGATTTTATTTAAACAGAAAAATTTAGAAGTGTGGAGGGGAATGTTAATCTGCAATTTTACATGATTAGAATCCATTTAATGATGTTATGGTGGCATTAAAAGATAGTTTGAAAGTAGTCTTTAAATTATGTTAAGGGAAAATTTATACAAAATGGCACTGATGACGAGAAAACTACTTAAACTAGTTTAGGAAGATCTTTCTTTAACATACATTGTTGATTATTCTATAAAGATTTTTAAAAGCTCATTTGAACAAATTAATTATTAGCTTGGAAAATAGAACTTTATCAGTACACGAGCTGAAGAAGAATTTAAAAATTACAATGAGATTAGGATAGACTCTATAATCTAAAGTTTTTGAAGTATTATATAATTTTTTTACAACAGTAAGTTGTTTTAATATTCCTGATCAAGATTTTTGTAAAAATGAGATGTAGCGATTCCTAATTTTTTAGGAATTGATTTCTTAAACCGTGCAGTAATGATATCTTTAGCTGTATCAATACTAATAATTCTTTAAGATTTTTAGATGAAATGAAGAGGGTGAGCTAGTTTATTTATTTTGAGAAATTATACTATTGCCTTTCTCTTCAGATCAGTTCCAAGATAACTAACTAAAATAAATTAATAATAATTTGATTTTATATAATCTTTATTTCTTCATTGATGAGTGGTTTGTATTTAAGTTTATTTATAAGCGTTTGCTTCTTCATAAATCTACATTTATTTATATAGCTATACCTGGTATTATAATCTAAAACCTTATAAATATTATGATGTTGATAGTTTTTAAGCTCTCTCTTGTGCCGTCTTTATGTTCATAAAATTTATAAAACGCTTATCTATTTCCAATACTTTACAACAAATGTTTCATGTTATTTCTATGGAATTTTTGCATTGTATTTTGTTTTCTAAGAGTTAACTGTACAATGAATTTTTCTTTTCTTACTTGTATTAAGAAACTATGAAATCGCTTTTCATAATTTAAATATGATTAGCATTTTTGAGTAAGATTTTGAAAATTATTCTTTTATTAGTATGGTAACGCTCTGCCAAATTTCTAAAAACATTGATTTTTGAATAAGGATCAGCATTTGAAATGCTAGCAACAAACACACAAGGCTTTCTTGGTAAGACATCAATATGAAGAGTTTGAAGATAGGCTTTATTTACGAACACAATCTGTTTATTATAGTGATAAACAAGTTAATAATTGTTCTGTTGAAGATATCAAAGGCCTATTGAGATATTGAATAAGCAAATAAAATCTGTTTAAGAGTACAGGTATTCTCATATTTTCTATTTTATATGTCACGATATTATGAATGGCTGGTTTTATGAATAAAATTACGGACTTTTTAAAAGCCTTAGTGGTTATAGCTCGTATGAGGGATTTTATGCGTTCTTGTTTTTCAAACAGTATAGGATAATAATTGTTTGTTTTGTTTGCAATATAAAAGCTTTGCGCTGCTGCTTGAAATAGCTGACGCAAGAAAAATCTTTTAGCTGAAAAGAAGAAATTCATACAGGCTTGAAAACACGATATATGGCCTGGCTGAATGTGATTTTAATTTTGGTAGGTGAGCCTGAAGGAGAGTACAAAGACGCTCTAGCATGTGGCTTAATTTTCAATACAGATATAATGGTAGGACTTTCTTTAGTAAAAGCTAAGCGATTGTTCTGAAAATTCAGATTTTCCTTTAGAAAGCAGCTTAGTTTTTACAAAACAATTTCATTGCCTCATTTTTTAGAATGAAAAAGAGATTAAAGCATAACATTGTAAAGTCATAAATGAGGTTCATTATCTAGTGATAATTCTCAATATGGAAATTAATATATGCCCAAACTAAAAGATTTACTAAACATAATTTGTTGTTCAAAAAAAAATAAAAGCGATGTTGTGTGTCAGAAAAAAGAAAATACTAGATTTAGAAAAAAGTATAATTTTATATTTTGGAATGCTGAACCATTAAAAAGTACTATTATGCGTCTAGAAAACGACATGATGCATGGTAGTTGGTATGACATGCTTTATGGAGAGCTTGATTTAGCAATGATGCCTTCTCTGATAAAGAAAGCAAATGAAAAATATCTACTAATGAACCTTAAATTTTCTGCAACACCTGAGGATGTTCCTATATTAATAAAAAACACAATAGATAATAAGATTCAATTTTCTAGATTGATAGTTAGCTTAGGAGATAACGAAATCCATTTTGCAGTTCTCGATCATCGAATGATCAATGAGAGGATGTCTTTGATATTATTTGAGCCTGTATCATTCAAGCATATGAAGCCGGCGGTACTAGCAATGAGAGTAAAAATGGCCATTGAAGAAAGTCAATTACCTAATTGTCATTTTTCTATAGTAGAAATGGATATTCAACGGAGTGCTTCTGAATGTGGGATTTTTAGTTTGGCTCTAGCTAAAAAGCTTTATTGTGAAATGGATAAATTAGAAAAACTACACAGAGATAATATTAACAATGTCTTATGTAAATCAGATTTTTTTGTATCTTATGATGAGCTAGACAAGTATCTTCCAGCCACTTTTTACAAACATACGCAGAGCGTAAACCGCCTTAATGAATATATAGAATCAAATCCGAAAGCTAAACGGACAATTATTAACAAGAAGGGCGAAGTTATTTTGGAGAGGTTTGATAAGAATTCAGTCGTGGTAGATAATAAACGGGTATCTTGTTCGCTACATAAAAAAAGAGTTTATGAATATAAATCTTTGATAAGGTAAATATAAATCTTGGATCAAATTGTCAATCTCAAAAAATATATAAATTCAGGATTAGGCTTTTGTGGGGTGTTTATATCTGCCGTATTAAAGAGTAGTTTTTATTACTTAATAAAGTATACACAATGTATATAGGTGCTGTATATAGGTGCTAAGAAGCAAGCGTTTAAGGAACGCTGAATTATTAGCATGGGTTGTGGAAACTATTTCTTTTCTGCAAAAAATTAAAGAGTTTAGCCGTTGCATGCTTGAGTATATAATGATGTTATAAAATTTACATTAATGATGTTAATCGGTTTTTTGGGAGCTTTTAGTATTGCGTTCTGCATAAAACAGAGGAGTTAATAGAAAAGATCGAGTCAATTTCCATTAACTTAAAGGAATGTTAGGAACAAAAGAATCTTTTGAAAATAACTATTTATTGTTCGTAGAATTTATGGCACTTTTAAATTACAACAATAAATCTAGAAGCATTAAAAATGCTCGTTCATTTGAAAGAAAAGATTATTGAATGTATTTGTGATATAAGTATATGAAATTCATTTAATAAAGTTAAATACAAGGAAGTTTTTATTAAATTGTGAAAAAATAAAAATACTTCTCATATAGATTCTCTATATTTAAAAAAGTGAGAAGATTGTAACACATTGTATTATCAATTTAAGGACAAACGAAATTTAAAAGATATCATCTTTCAATACACAAAAGTATTTTGTATGATTACTTATGACAATATCACTAAAATTAGATTTTGTATAATCAATATACTAAAGTAGGATTTGATTAAAATATTCTTTGCAATAAAAAGATCACCGTATAAAGCTAGTGATGTTATCCTCGAAACCAATAGACCCTCATTTTTAGAAATGAATACTATTGTTCAAAGCTATTTCTGATATAAAAGATGTTCTACAGTACGTGATAAATATAAACTGAATCACTATACTTGAATTGATTTACAACTTTGCAGAATTATAATTCTGTTTAATAGTGTTATGACAGCTTCACAAAGGGAGCTCTGTTGTTTAATCAATTTATTGAAAAATGGTGCAGACGGCGTGCACCATTTTTGCACTAATTTTTTCTTCCCTTAGAACTCTCTACAATATCACCTGATAGCGCGGTTTATCTTTTTTTCTATTTAATAACTATTTGTTTTTATTTAATTTTATTTATTAAATTGCCTTTTGTATATAATCTTGGTACCAGATGAAAGTGCTCCAAGCGCAATTCAAAAGGTGGTTCAAAAGGTGGTTCGGAGAATAAGAACGCGTGATAGATTATCTGTCTTATCTGTAAAAAATCTATCTAAAGGCAAATATGCTGACGGAGCTGGTTTATGGCTTATCAAAACTGAACCAGATCAAGGACGATGGGTTTTTAGGTTTGATCTCAATAAAAGACGACAAAAGACGACGAGAAATGGGATTAGGTTCCTGTCGCAATGTATCTTTAAAGAGGCACGGCTCAAGGCTTCAGCTTGTCGTGATCTTTTAAATCAAGGAATTGACCCAATTCGCCAAAAACAAAAAGAATATTTGCGTCGGGCAGGGGGTGGTATTTCTTTACGAGAAATTGCCTCTAGCGCTTTTGAAGCGAAAAAAAACGAATTGAAAAATGAAGGAAAAGCAGCAAGGTGGTTAACACCTCTTGAGTTACATATTTTTCCTAAACTTGGTGATATGCCAATTACTGAATTGACGCAAGTTGATATAAAAGGATGCATTTCTCCCATTTGGAAGACAAAAAACGAAACAGCAAATAAAGCTCTATCCCGCTTGAATATAGCTATAAAACATGCGGCGGCACTTGGTATAGATGTGGATATGCAATTGATACCAAAAGCAAAAGCTTTGTTAGGAAAGTTTATTCAAAATACCCAAAATATTCCAGCAATGCCGTGGAAAGAAGTGCCTAAATTTTTTCAATCTTTAAATGATGAGATTGTATCAAATCTAGCTTTAAAACTTCTTATTTTGACGGGTGTTCGTTCTATGCCAATTAGGCATATTCGGTCAGAAGAGATTTATGGATCAATATGGATTATCCCAAAAGAAAATATGAAGGGGATTGTTGGAAAGGTTTCTGATTTTCGTGTGCCGCTTACAGCTGAAGCGCTTGCTGTTATTGAAAAAGCAAAAAAAATAGAAAAAAATGGTTTTTTATTTGCTGGGAGTTCTGGAAAGCCTATATCTGATGTAACACTTTCTAAATTCATGAAAGACAAAGGTTTTGATTATAGACCTCATGGTTTTCGCTCAAGTTTAAGAGACTGGATAGCAGAGACGACATCCACACCATTTGAGATTGCCGAAACTGTTCTTGCGCATTCAGTTGGGAGTTCAGTAACAAAAGCTTATATGCGGACAGATTTTTTAGAACAAAGACATGCTCTTTTGGAACAGTGGGCTGCATTTATAATAGGAACGACTTGACGAAATTACGAATAGAGAATTTTTTGTAGAGTTTCCTCAAATTATATCAGTATCTAAATAGACTTCTTATTACAGCATTTACTTTTATTTTACTTTGAAAAACAAGTAAAAGATTAGACGATGTTTGAAAACATCACGCGCTTTTAAATCAGAGAAGACTGAGGAACTTACTAAAGTGTGATTTATATATGACAATGAGACTTTACAATAATATAAAATATTTGTCATTTTATCATATCAAGATATTACGATTCGATGTTTTTAAATGTAGAGTAGGTGATGGTAAACACTAAAAAAATTTCTTTGAAAAAACTTAAACTTGATCTAGAAAATCCTAGAATTCCTGCATGCTCAACTGAAGAGGATGCTATAGATCTTCTTTGTGCTGCGGAACAAATTTCAGAATTGGCTAAAGATATTGCTGAAAACAGGATTTCTCCATGTGAAAAGTTGATAGTATTGCAAAATGGAAAAAAGTATATTGTTGCAGAAGGTAATCGACGATTAGTAGCACTTATGCTTCTTAATAAGCCCAATTTAGCTCCAAAGCATCTCTTTCGAAGGTTTAGCCAATATAGTGCAAGCCGTCAAATTCAAATAAATTCTGTAGAATGCTTGATTGTTTCTGATAGAAAAGAGGCTAAGCATTGGATAGAGGCAAAACATGCGGGACAAAACAAAGGAAAAGGTGTGAAGCCATGGAATGCTATACAAAAAGCACATTATTTTCCATCAAATGAGAATAGATTTGCGTACCTATTATTTAATTTTCTGCTGGAGGATATTTCACAATTCTATGAGATTACCAATTTAACGCGTTTCATTTCCGGATCAACTTTTTTCGAATATACCGGAATTTATTATAATCAATGGGAGGATAAGCTCGCCTTTTCATGCTCGTATGAAAAAAATTCTGCACTTGATATTTTCTGAAACAATTCTCATAGGATATACTTGAAGAAAAGTTAAATTCTCGTGATTATAATAATAAAGAAAATAGAGAAAAACACTTTAAGAAGTTATCTCAGAAATTTGGTCTAAATAAGACATTTGTTTATCCTAAAAATGGTTTTAGCAAAGGCAGGAATAAAAAAGAAATAGAATCTTCTAAGATACAATATAGCCTATTTCCCAATGATGCGAATACAGATAAAAATTATCAAAAATCGAAAACATCTTTTAATATTTATGATACAGAAATTGCAGATCATTTAAGTAAATTAGATGCTGTAAAATACGCCTGTATATATTCTTCAGTAAAACGATTATCTACTAACTCGGATACACCTCTTTTATATATAGCATTTAGTTGTTTATTCGAAGGGCTGACAAATCATTTAGGGTGTCTAGATAATACAACATTTGATAAATTTTTAGAAAATATGTTACCAAAAGGCGTATTTTCTACCATACTAAATATGACAGAAGATAGAATGAATACTATGCGGACTCTAAAGAAAATTAGAACAAACGCGAATATGGCCAAACACGGTACAATTGCAGCTCCCTTGACTTATCGGGAGATTTGCAATGATATGAAAGTATTAAAGCCATTATTGATATATTTAATCAAAGAAGCATCTGTAAAGAAAGTATCTATAAAAGAAAGTGCATAAAGATCTGAAAATACTTTAGCTACTGCTGGCCAATACGAATAAAATATGATAGCATAATTTTATTCTAATGTTGAAGGTTAACAGAGATGGCTTATAATTGTTCTCCATTGAGATATCCGGGTGGCAAGACTGTACTTTATAGTAAAGTCAAAGAAATTCTTGAGAAAAATGGATTAAATGGATGCTCTTATCGTGAGCCTTTTGCTGGTGGATGTGGGCTTGCTCTAAAGCTTCTTTTAAATGATGATGTTAAAGATATTTACATTAACGATATTGATCCATTTATTTGGAGTTTTTGGCATTGCGTTTTGCATAAGACAGAAGAATTAATAGAAAAAATTAACACAACAACCGTTAGCTTAGAAGAATGGTATAAACAAAAAGAAATTTCCCCTGAAAATGCAGATGTACTTAATGTTGGATTTGCTGCGCTTTTTTAAAATCGAACAAACAGATCAGGAATCATTAAAAACGCCGGTCCTATTGGAGGAAAACAACAAGTTGGGAACTACAAAATAGACTGTAGATTTAATAAAAGAGATTTAATTGGTCGGATTAAAAACATAAGTATACAAAAGGATAGGATATATTTAACAAAGCTAGATGCGCAAGAATTTTTGCGACGTTATGGAATAAATAAAGATGAAAATATTTTCCTTTATATAGATCCTCCATATTTTAAAAAAGGAAAAGGGCTCTATACTTCATTTTATAAATCTAAAGATCACTATGATTTAGAAAGTATTATTTCTGAGGATGTGAATGCGTTTTGGTTAATTACTTATGACAACGTAGAAGAAATTAGATTATTATATAATCAATATTCAAAGTATGAATTTGATATACGGTATTCTCTACAAAATAAAAGACAAGCTCAAGAACTAATGATTTTTTCACCAAAAATCAAAATTCCAGAATCTTTAGAATTGAATAGGGCATCATTGCGCAATGTGGCTTAGTTGCTTGCATAAGAAAAATACTTCAACAAAGGGTTTTGCGGCGTTTGCTCGTTTAAGTCGAGCATAGACTTGATTGGAAATTTCTACAAATGGATTATTTGGAGTTGATGGTTTAAAATGAGTAGTGCTTTTATTATCGCCAACAACACACATTGGCTTAGTGATGATTGCTTTCATTTTTGCTCCTTTTGAGGCAATTAATTAATGACATCATTGGTCAATTAATGGCTTTTGACATTTGCAAAATAGATTAGCCTGTTTTATCAATAAAAACAGTGCTTTAAGCTATCTTGAAAGCTTAAGATTTTACCAAATTTTAGGGGATATTTTTGAACTTTAGACACAATAAAACTAGTGCAACGATGTCATTAAATACGATTTTTCACGTATTGTCAATAGAAAAAATCTATATTTTGTATTTTTTTATTTTTTGATCAAAATTTAGTATTTCAAAAGCTACTCTTTTAATTTTATATCAACAACATTTATGTTGTATTTAAACATTTTGGATGTTGTATTATATTTATGAACAGTCAAGAATTAAAAAGATATCTTACAAAACATGGTTGCAGTTTCACCTCAGGGAAAGGCGGCCATTTGCTTGTAAAACGTGGTTCTAAAAAGTCCGTTTTACCTATGCATGGCACGCGGAAAGAGTTAGGAACAGGATTAGTTCAAAAGATTCTTAAAGATCTTGATCTCAAGTAAGTCTGAATATGGAGATGTCAATGAAATATGCACTTAAATTTATCAAAGATGACAATGATACTCTTCTTGTTGTTTGCAAAGACTTTCAAGAATTTATTACCTATGGTAACGACGAAAAAGAGGCTTTAGAACACGCTAAAAATGCCCTTTTAACAGTTATTATGGGGCGTTTCCAAGATCGAGAAGTTGTCCCTTTCGGAGCTCGTGATACTGCCTATCCTTTTGTTGAAGTATCTTCATTGGTCACTTTAAAAATTGCAATACATAATGCTATGGTTGAAAAGAATTTACGCAAAGCTGATCTTACGCGTCTTTTAAAACTCAATCCAATACAAATTGATCGATTGTTGGACTTAAACCACGCAACAAAATTAGACTCTTTAGAATCCACTCTTATTACTCTTGGAAAAGAGATTACCATTAGTATCCAAGATGCCGCTTAAAATTTATCGGTTTTGCGTAAAATGTTTATGAAGCGCATTAAGAACGATATGCAATGAAGGCACAAGGTGTGGTAATGTTTTATCTTCTACAACAAGATATTGTAATGCGGAATGCAGGTTGTATTGATGATAAAAACATTGTGCTTCTTTGATAACCTCTTTCATCCCTTCATAACAATTTGTTGCTTTTTTAATCCACTGTTTTTGTGCTTCTTCATTTGATGAAGGAGAAAAATCATCGTAAATAGCATAAGGCAAACCTTTTGCACATAGATAATCATTTTTAATTTGTAGGTATTTTTGTGCTGCATCATATTGGTCTTGATTGAGTTTACTATGCAGATAAAGCCGTCCGATATAAGTTCCAGAAAGTGAATTTTTTGCCTGTTCTATAGTCAAACCAAAATGCTTAGCCCGCATTTCAATCGCTAATTGATCAGCAGCCACAAATGGCTTTTTAGTCCGAGAAATACGTCCATTGGGTTCTCGGATACATTTTTAATACGTGGCCGTCCACGTTTTGTTCGTTTTTTTCTTTTTGTCATATTTTTCAATCAAAATGGCATGCTATCGTTAAGAGATACCTCATGATCTTGAGCACCTGAGGCTGTAGCATAATTTTGAGAAGTAGTGGGTGAGGGAGACGTATATTGATCTTTCCTTGCATCAAGCAACTTTAACTCGCCTTTGTACTGAGGTAGAACAATTTCTGTTGTGGAATGATTTTGTCCCTTTTTATCTTGCCATTTGCGTGTCTGAAGCTGTCCTTCAAGGTAAATTTTACTTCCTTTATTAAGATATTGGAGAGCTATCTTTGCCAGCTGAGGATTAAAAATCACCACGGAATGCCACTCGGTTTTTTTATTTTCTGATGGGTTTCTTTATCTGTATAGCTCTGAGAAGTTGTCAACTGAAAATTCACAATCTCTGCACCTGAAGGCATCATTTTTCCTTCGGGATCAGCCCCAAGGTACCCGATTAATGTCACTTTATTGAGCATGTTTTTCCTGACCTTAAACTTGTATTTTATAGATATAAGATCTTAACATGATTTGCTTATTTTTTCAATTATTTCAATGATATATTATTATAATTTAACATATTAAATTATGGTCAACATGACTTAATTAATAAATAATCGATTGACATAAATGCATGGTGTATCGTATCAAGTAATAAAGGGGTAATATATGGCAATCGTTAGTTTTAAGCATAAAGGTTTGAAGTTATTCTTCGAAAGAGGAATTGTTAAAGGAATACAACCTGCACATGCGAAAAAACTAGCAAATATTTTGGTAATTTTAGATACAATATCTACACCCGAAATCTACACCCGAACAAGTAACAATTAAGTCATATCGTTTACATGAACTTACTGGCGATTTAAAGGGTTATTGGTCTATGCGTGTCAATGCAAATTGGCGTGTTACTTTTCGTTTTATTGGAACAGATGTTGAACTTGTTGATTACCAAGACTATCATTAACGTTTGAGGTGTTATCATGATGTACAATCCCCCACACCCTGGTGGTATTTTAAAAGAAGAATTGCTTGATGAATTAGGGTTAACAGTAACAGAGGCTGCAAATCATCTCAATGTTGCACGTTTAACTCTATCACGTGTTTTAAATTGTCGTGCAGCAATCAGTATTAACCTTGCTTTACGCTTAGAAAAAGCGGGTTTAAATGATGCGGAATTTTGGCTTAAACTACAACAAAAGCATGATTTATGGCAAGCACGGCAGAACAATCCACTCCCTAATATTTTATCCTTAGAACAAGCAGGACATCTTTAGAATTAAAGTCTAATCGAAAATTTTTCTTTTGTTTTTAGCACAAGACTGTATCGTAAGGATCGATATGTTTATGACGCTGCGCATATACAACACAAGTAAACAATACACACACTAAAAAATAATACCAAAGAGCAATATCTGAGTACCAAAGTACGGTATCTAATGAAAAAGGAAGCTTGTGTTCCACATAGCTAGAAATAACAGGCAAAGAAACTGTTTCTTTATAACTATTTGGGAAAATTAAAACGACAAGCGCTAAAATGATTATATTTAAGAGTTGGTGCATATACTGTTTTAAATCAAGTGTTAGTTTCACCCAGCCTGTTGTATCATCAACTTTATATTTTGGGTTATGCTGCAACTCAAAAGGAATATGAGAATTGCATAGAATTGCAAAAATAGTCGTTACTATTATCAAACCCAAAAATGCAAATATCAAAATACCCTGAATCAAAGTCAGGATTTTTTTTAATTCCTAAAAAACATAACAATATAAAAACTGTAATGCCAAACAAGGCTCTTAACTGCTTATCTGTAAACATACTCATTTCCTGCAGAAAATTATGATCTCAATTTCTTAAATTATCTTCTAACATTTAGTTTTTTGGCATTTGTTTTCCTTATTGTTCTTAAACTTTTTATCCAGTGCTTTCTTTATTTCCTCCTCCATTTTTTTAAACATGGGTTCATCTTCTTGATCGTACATCACCACCTTTGCCGAATACTGTTGAATTTCTTTGTTCACTTCACTTATGAGAGGCTCAACATTCAAAATAGCCCGGGGCATATTTCCCCCATAGAGCCACGCTTTTACCTGCGCTTTGGTACTGTAATCCGTATTCTCAGGCATCTCATGATATTGACCCCCATTAAACTTTTCATACTCCCTTGTCCCATCATCATACTCATACAGATTGTAAAAACACTCAGCTACTCCAAGCCCCCATGGAACATGACCAACAGCTGTTGCTATGAACTTTTTCTTCTTCACAGGCTGTTGATTTTTTGCTAAAAAGAATTGTTTGAAACTGAGTATGTTTTCTCTCATTTTTGCTCTATCCTTTCTTTGTCTCAAATTTGATCACACAGCGCGTTTTGTATCTGCAATGTGGAATTATCAAAAAACTATCAAATCTCTTTCTATGGTACGTTTTTGTCGATTTAAACGCATGTCAAATCACAAAACAATCAGTAAACTTCACTATTTTGTTGAAGCCTTCTCTCCAAATCCATTCAAAACATCTTCAAATTCTAACCTTTCAACAAGCCTGAGAGGACTTGCTTTCCCTCTTTCACAGCTCCTCATAACGGCTTTACGAACTAAATTAGCTTTAGATAAAAGCTCGTTTTCTAAAGCATGGCACAGCTTTACAAGCTCATGAGTGCTAGGAAAAAACGTATCCGATAAACCATCAATTTCACCGCATAAAATCCGTTTAACCGTTCTCATCAGTGACCAAGATGAAACCGTTTCTAAAGCCATACCATAAGCAAGCGCTATACCCTCATAATCTGAGCGCTGTGGGATTTTCAAACCACAGGAAAGCATGCGAAGAGCCTTAGAGATATCCTCTTTGTTAGCTTTCACCCGCAAACAGCTCTTGAAGCCGATCATAAGCCTCTAAAGCTCTCGTTTCTTGCTGCTTCGTTAACTGGGTACCATCCACTAAGCTCAAGGGGAAACTCGGCGCTATCATGCTGTGAACTTGATCCAAAGTACCCTCCAGAGCCGATATCAAGGACGCTGTCTGCAATCTGTTCTCCAATGCTTTTTTGGCCTTGAGAGCGTTGTTGTTCATAGTTCTTCCTTTCCTCTAATTTTTCGATCACCCTACGAACCCAATTACGCCAAGTCGCTGGCCAATCATGCTTGGTCGCGTCTTTTCCTGTCTTCGCATTCCAATAATCTCGAAATTTTGCTTTCTCGATGTTCACACGCTTTGGAGGTAAGCCCTCTGCAATGGCAAAAGCGTAATCAGGTTTAAAATCAGAAGGCAAACGACAACCTCTATCGCTTTTAACCCGCTTAGCTTCCTTAGGAGTGTTTTCTTGCTCGTGAATGGGAGGTTTGTTTTCTACATCCGTTGCGTTTTGTTCTGATGAGCTCTGGAGAGCATCAACCTCTGTTGGCTCTTCAATCAAATCGTTCGTTTCTAAACTTTCAGAACAAATTTCTTTTTTGCTAATACGATAGTATTAGTTTTTTTTATATATGTTATTGTTATTGTTAATAGCATTGCGATCGCATTGCGGAACACTATGCGCATCGCATGCGCTCTGCATGCAATCCGCATATGCGCCTTCATTTATATGATTAGTGTCATTTTTACTTTTTTATGCCATCTAGAATTAGCTGCTTTTGACGCTGCTTCTGATTTTTCTTTGCTTTCATTTAATTCTGATTCAACATCTAGATTCCATAAACGACCATCTTCTAAAATGATCATTTTATTTTTAAGCAATAAAAGATCCAATGCTTTGATAAATGTTTTGACTGGATAGCCAACATAAAGAGCTAATGCCTTTAAGTCACTCACAAGTGGTTCACCAGTATAAAGCATTTGAAACCATAACATCACGTAAATGCATTTTTCTGTTGGTGATAAATAAGAAACTTCATTCATCCATTCACTCGCATCAAGCCTCGTCCAAGGTATTTTACTGGGCATGTGTGCCCCCTTCTTTCCTTAACTATAAAATTGCCAAAGCATCTGCTTCATTATCATCTTTAGGCGCATGCCCTTTGGCACACACCGCCTTAATCATCTCTTCTTTCGAGGCATTCCCTTTTCCTGTTGTCTCTTTCTTAATCGTACTAACAGGGATCCCTTCATACGGGATCTGATAATACTCACACCATGCTGTTAAGGTTGCTAACAAGCCACCGTAAACATGTGCGGCATCTGTCCCTATATGACGGCGGACTTCTTCAAAATACACCGCATCAATTCTCCCTGCTGTCAGCTTAATTTCATTAAGCCATTGCTTAAAACGCAAATAACGCATCCCACCCCCTTCAAAACGACGGGGCTGGAAATTCATAACACCACTGATTCATAACACCACTGATAATGTGACCATCAGCACCACAAATCGCCCAACCGGTCTTTGTCCCTAGATCAAAACAGAGAATGGTTTGTGCCTTAATGATCATGATACTTTTGCCTTTCTTTGGGACGATTATCACAACCAATCTGTTGTGCTTCAAACTCCATGAGGAAAAGAAGACAGCAAACGGCATGAGCCAAGTGTGGCAATCCGCTTTCCAGATCTTTATCTTCTCCACCAAACCAAGCTAATAAATGACGTAAAGCAGCTCCATACAAACGGCTCCAATTCATGCCATGAAGCCAATTGCTTGCACCGTACTTATTTGCTCCAAACTCTAAAACACGGCCAACCTCAAGCAATGTAAGGGGTGGAATAAGATCAACACGCGGTTTACCACTATCATTCTTATCGGCTTCAAAAGCCATGATTGTCCCCCTTAAGGTTGTTACCTATTTATGCGTGCGCTATGACAGAGCGTGTTGTGATTACCTGTCTTGAAAAAATGTGTGTGAAAAAGTAGCCTCCCAACGATTCTAAAAAAGTGGGGAGAGAAAAGATGCTAGAATGGGCAAATTTACTTACAGGTTTAGTGTCATTTGTTACATCGCTTGCTGTAGGGATTATTTTAAGAAATAAAGACCGTAAAGAAGCAGAAAAAATCCGCCAAGAAGATTAAACAATCTAGAAAGGCAATTCCAACAGCTAAAAAAACAAGCTGAAGCTGCACAAGAGCACGTCTCCATTTTATGGGCAGAAAAACAAATACGAGACTTAGGTCCAAAGTTGAACGTTACCGTAAAAAACGTAAATGCAAGTGAATTTGGAAGAAACGTTTTCATTGAGACGCATTTCATCATAAAAAATCCCACAAGACAAACAATGAGAATAAATAATTTTCGATTACACAACGAAAACCTATTTGTGTTTGAAGACGGTGGTATTTTTGGAAAATATCCAATGGGTTTCAAACCAGAAAATGAAAAGTGTATGTCCTTAAAAAATCCTTTTTTAGCAAATTTAGAAACAGGGACTATTTTCGATTGTTTTAATTTGGATGCACATGAAGAAATAGAATTTATTTTAAAAGTTCGCCACCTAAAACCAGATATCGTAAGTACACCAATCTTTATCATTGAACACACTTCATCAAATCATGCAGAGAAAATACTTGAAACTACTTTTGGGCCAAACTTTTTACTGCCATTCCAGTAGAGTAGTCTCAAAGGCGGTTAATTTTTTCCATTAAATCTTTTTGTGTTTGAATTAAATTTTCTTGTTTACGTTTTATGTTGTCCATTCTTTTATCTGTCTCTTTTTCATGCGTTTCCGTCATTTTATATTCATGCGTTTCCGTCATTTTATAAAAGTAAAAGCCAGCAAAAAACATGGCTACATTGACTATAAAAAACACAATCATCGTTGCCAAACCGTAATCCATCTTTATTTCCTTTCTTCATAATGTAATTGCTGCATATCGTTCCACTTACACACATCTCTGCAACCAGAAAAATCATCGCAAAATGTAGATGGGGAGGATGAGCTTTCTTGAATTAATGCCTGTAATCGTTCAGGATAGAAAAAGTCTTCTGGACCCAGGTCGATGTTGTGAAGTTTAGCGTAACTGAGCAGCTGTGCTTGATAAGATGAAGGAAACAATCCACTGGCACCACCTTTTTTCTTGGAGTAAGTTATACGATAAACAGCGCCTTTACATTTATGTAAAATGCGTGCGACATTAGCTACTCTCCACCTAAATATTTTATAAGTGTATATGCAGGATCTTGTTTCATAATAACACAATTTCATAAATTCTGAATTTTATCAAGAGAAAAATTTAGAATTTATTGAATTGATTTTTCACTCAATCTGAAAGAACTTTATTATCATGGAACGTGAACAGTTAAGATTATGGCTTAATAAGCAATTAGTTAAAAAAGGACATGGCAGCAAAAAAATGCTGGCTGAGCATTTAGGTATATTGCCCTCTACCCTTACCAGCATATTAAATAACTCAGGTATAAATCGCTCGATAAAAGCAGATGAGTTAATAAAAATTATTAATTTTATCGGTGAAGTACCCCCTTTTTTAATCGAGGGATCTGGACAATTTGTTAGTCTTTTTTATCAAGCAAAGCCTGAAGTTCAACAAGCTGTTTTAACGATTCTTCAGAATTCTGGCCAATCAGACAAAAAATAATAGCAGCTATCACCTTTTTATCCCCACAATCCCAAAGTTTTTTAGCATTTCTTCATCCACTATTAGCCTCCATATGCAAATATTTCATTTTTTATGAAATTTATAATTGACATTTTTCATTTAATATGAAATATGCTTATTATACAAATCACGCGTAATCAACAGCCGAAAGGCACTAGAGGGGGTGTAGATATGGACAAGCCGATTTTTATTAATCCAGATGAAATTCTTTTGGTCATGTGCACGAATGAAAATGAAAACACTGCACGGTCTGGACCTTTTTATGATGAAACCGAAGTCTTAAACTTTTTATCTGGCATTGAGGATGTGGAAAGAATTATTCGTGTCGAACTCTCAACAAATTGATGGGAAGATATCTCTGAAGAAATTGCTGAAGCATACATCAAAGAAAATGCAGAGAGCTGCTTTTATGAAATGATTGAACATCCTTTTGTAGAATACAGCGATGCTTATGAGGCTTTTAGAAAAGATCTAGAAGATCAAAAAATTGATGATGAAATCTACGGTACTTATGAAGAGCAGCACCGTTTGCGTCTTAGTGATGTCCTTTAATCTCTAAGGAACATTTTAAAAACGCCTCTTTTCTCAAAAAATTACAACAGAATGCAATGCCGTTCTTTCCTAAGAACGACAAAGGCAGAGTCTAACTAAAAGGAGATGAAACATGGAAAAGAAATACGAAATTACTGATGAGACAACTTGGATATACGGAAATAAGTTAACTTATCGTATCCGTGCATTGAGAGATTTTGGTAATGTGAAAGTAGGGGAATTAGGTGGTTTTATTGAAAAGGAAAGCAACTTATCACATGATGGCGATTGCTGGATACATGATAATGCCGCTGTTTATGATGATGCTGTAGTTTATGACAATGCAAATATTTATGCCGGCGCCAAGATTTTTGGGCATGCAAGGATTTTTGGTGACGCCGAAATAACTGGAAATACAAAAATATCCATAATGGACCCCCTTCTTTGAAGGAAGAATAATCAAAGCTCACTTTTACATACCTGTTTCATATCACGGGTAAAGTGCGTGCAAATCAAGGATTTCTTCTATGACAAATTCCCCTTTAGCTCTTATCTCCACAAAATATGGGTTCTCAGAACAAGAGTTTCGAAAAACAATTATTAAAACATGTATTAGTCATAACTTCTCTGATGAAGAGTTTGCTGCATTCATTTCCGTCGCGAATACTTATGGCTTAAATCCACTCACGAAAGAGATTTATGCTCTTCCTAAAAGAGGCGGCGGTATTATTCCTGTCGTCTCTATTGATGGATGGATCAAGATCATCAAATCAAACCCTAAATTTGATGGCATGACCTTTCAAGATCAACTCGATAAGGACGGCAATCTGACAGCAATCAAATGCGCTATTCGCTTGAAAGAAATTAAAGACCCTATCGAAGTCACGGAATATCTCAACGAGTGTAAACAAAAAACAGACCCATGGCAGAAATATCCTGCACGCATGCTACGTCACAAAGCAGTCATCCAATGTGCTCGTTATGCTTTCGGATTTTCCGGTATTTACGATGAAGATGAAGCAGAACGAATTAATCAGGGCGCCAATTCACAAAGGCAGCTTGTATCCGATGAAATGATCATGGAAATCCAAAGCCTCATGCAGGAAACACAAACAGATGAAACAAAGGTTTTGAGCTTCGCCAATGTCAGAAATATAACAGACCTTTCTCTTCAAGAAGGACAGACTGTTTTACATCTCCTACAGAAAAAAAGAGAACAACAATCCCCTCAAGAACAACAGCCTGCTGAATTCGTCTATGACTATGATGAAACTTATAGTCAAGACAGTGTTCATCACCAAGAACAAAGAGCGGTGTGAGATGGAACAAAGAACTGCAGAATGGTTTCAGGCACGTTTAGGAAAAGTCACCGCCTCAAATGTTTACAACATTCTTAGTCGAACCGCTAGAAATTTGCCCACAAGCAAATATGAGGAATACAAAATCAAACTCATGACAGAATGCTTAGTCGGTGAAATCAGCCATTCTTATACAACATCTGCTATACAACGGGGCATTGAACATGAAGGGGATGCCCTCAAAGAATATAGCTTTGTTTATGATAGAGAGGTTACTCCATGTGGTTTCATCCCACATCCTACAATCGAAATGGCTGGTGCAAGCCCTGATGGTCTCATTGGTGAGAATGGGCTCATAGAGATTAAATGTCCCCAGTCTGTAAACCACCTTCGTTTCTGGATGACAGAAAAAATCAAACCAGAATATTTAGCACAAATGCAATTTCAAATGGCTTGTACAGGACGTCAGTGGTGTGACTTTGTGAGCTATGATCCCGGGTTTTCAGGACAATCTGCTCACTTACGTCTCAAGGTTCAGCGGATCCATCGGAATGATGAACAGATAGAATCCATCAATCAAGCAGTGGAAACATTTTTAGAAGAAATCGAACAAGACATCAAAAAGATTACAGCTCAAGCGGCTTAAAGTTATGGGGACGCTCCAGCCATCCCCCTCCAGCGTCCCCGCCCATTTAATTATTCTCAACACTTAGATAATAAGGAAAATTTTAAATGAATGAAGAAAAATTAACTGCCTCAATAGAAAAAGTAAGCTTATTCGAACAAGCTTTACTGTCGATGCGTTTGCAACGGCTTGTCAATATACAAGATCTCTCAATTTATCTTGGAATGTCAATGACATACATTAGAGAGTTTGTAAAAATTGGAGCTTTTCCTAAGCCTATACAAGAAGGACGATATTTAAAATGGGATCTTGTTGAAATTGATCGTTATATTGAAGCAAAAAAAACGGAGAGAGATTCAGTAGAATTATCTTGAAGAGGTTCCAAATTACAAACCGCGTTAATCAGTATGCATTTGAAGAAGGAAAAGACTACATTTTGATTTAACAAGATCTGCTATGAAAGCGGCTTAGTTTAGAAAGTTGATTCTATCTCCTAATTTTTTATGACGGGGAGGGGGAAAGTGCTAAAAAGATGCTTCAAAAAAAGCAGCAATGATTCGTATTTAGTATTATCTCAGTACCATCTGAGAGTGTTATTATAGCGTTTTAAAAGGTGGTTTAATTTTTTCTGATTTCTAATAAACTACTGAAAAATAAATGAAAATTCACATGTCGTGGTGCGGACGGCGGGACTTGAACCCGCAAGGCCTTAGGCCGGCAGATTTTAAGTCTGCTATGTTTACCGATTTCATCACGTCCGCGGACAATTTTTCATAAGCTATATCTTCTATTGAATCAAGGATTAATAATAAAAGCTGAGATATTCGACTTTTAATAGAATTCTTGACAGAAAACTTATAACTTTTATGACAGAAAATCTGTAGGATGTTCGTGATAAAAGAGAACAATTTGTGCTATGAGTGAACTTGTTTATAATATAACTAAAGCTATGATATTTTACATAATTTTTTGAAAATGTTGTTTCAGTAAAATGATTTTTTTAGTCAAGAATATGATGCAGATGTTTATTGAAAATATAAAGATTTGATAATTAAACTCCGGTCATATAAAATTGTGGTACTTTTTGATTTTGATAATTCTTGATAGATCGCAAACGATAGTTTGATGCTAAGCTGGTTTATAATAAAACTCTAATGAGAAAAACAAACTAGATTTGATGATTTTATCTGTATGAAAAAGTGGTCTGATTAGTGATGTAAATAATTTATTTTTTAATATGGCTGGTAAGCAGAGTTTCTTTTTATTAGATTATGGAAGTTGATTTCTTTATTTAAGTAGTGAAAAGCATATAAAATTAGAAAATATAATATATTTGTAGATGAGACTATTATAGCTGAAACGAGCATAATTAGATTGTGGGATATTAGAACGGTTTTTACGTATTCTGTTATTATAACTTCTAAAAATCGAATTTTTTTGACGATGATTGAAATGTTGAATTTTGAAGGTATTGTTTTTGAAATAGTTGTTGTTGATTGATGCTCTCAAAAGTCTTTTTTTATAAAGAGAAAAAATTTTTTTAATTGTTTCTAATGGTAATGATTTTAAATATTTTCTAGGTATTAAAGAACGATTTCACATTTTCAGGGGTAGAGCAATATTTTATTTTAGTTTTTGGTGACCTTTTATAAAGGACATAGTTTTGGGCTCGAATTGTTATTTTGATGATGAGACTATACATTTTTGGTATCTCAGAAATGAGTTATAAATTTTTATATTATTTTTATTTTAAAACAAATTAGTTTCAGTGACTTATAAAGATAAATTAAAGAATTTTATTAGAAATGTTCCGATATTGCAGACGGTTATAGAGTTGCTTGGTTTTGTCATTTGAAGTTTTTTTAAACGAAGGAATATAGAAAATGAAGTCCATTTTTTGTTTTATGCTGAGTGTATCTTTATTATTGGCTATTGGGACATATAATGTAGCGGCTGAGCTAACAATAGTGCAAAAAAATGCGCTTTCAAATTTAGTTGTTGATATTAATAAAGCCATGAAAAATAAAAATTTTTCTATTATTGCTGCTCATATGTCTGATAGGCTTTATAGAGAAATAGCACGCCGGCTAAATGCAACAGAGGATAGTTTACGTAATAATTTTCTTGAGCAACTTCATATGCAGTTCGCAAATTTGTCTACTGATGCTTATCATTTAGATGAAAAAGAAATAGACTATCAGCAAATTAATAATGATATTTTTTATGCTTTGATTCCAACTGTTATTGAGACAAAGGATCGTATCATAAAATATAAAACCTTAGCGATTTTTGATAATGGTAAATGGTTTTTAGTTTATGGGGGACAGAAGACTATACAAAATACAGTTTTTTTGGAGATTTATCCTGATTTTAAGGGAATAAATATGCCAAAGGAAACAGTAATAGAAAAATAAATAATTTTGCAAGGTAATTGCTTTTTATGTTAATTCAGTAATATTGCCTATTAAGGTGTTTGCGCTGATGAATTAGGTTTTTACACAAAAAGGTTTTATACATCTTATTTTGGGTTAATATGCCCATGTATGGTGTTTGATGGCTTATTTTTATTTCAAGCATTAGTCCACAAAATTAAAATTATGACTCTATTGTATGGTTTCAGAAATACTACAATTTAACTTGTAATTTATTGATAATTATAGAGTTAGGGAAAATTTTATTTTGAGTGTAAGTGAAGAAAATGTTTTTACAGAACTAGGTTTGTCCTCTATTTTAGTTAAAAACCTATTTAGTGCTGGTATGAATAAACCTAAGTTTATTCAAGCGAAAGCTATCCCAGTAATGTTAAAAGGGCATGATATTTTAGGGATTGCACAAACTGGTTCTGGAAAAACATTGGCATTCAGTTTACCTATTTTGAACCGGATTTTAACTTTAGGTGATAAGCGTTATCCTAAAACTGCGCGAGCCTTAATTTTGGTTCCTACGCGTGAGCTTGCTATTCAGATTGAGGAAGCAATTAGTGCTGTTGCAAAAGGAACTCATCTTTCAACATGTTTGATTGTAGGGGGAATGTCACGCTTGATACAAATTAGACGGATGGCAAAGGGTGTTGATATTTTGATCGCAACACCTGGACGTTTAATGGATCTTATCCGTAGTAAATATGTTGATCTTTCTCAGTCTCGTTTTTTTATTCTAGATGAGGCTGATCGTATGTTAGATATGGGTTTCATTAGTGATGTGCGACAAATTGCAAACTTTTTGCATGAGAAATGTCAAACGGCACTTTTTTCTGCGACAATGTCAAAAGAAGTTAATGTGCTTGCAGATAATTTACTTAGGAAACCAGTAAAAATAGAAGTTGTTTCTCAAGGAACCACTGCTGCGGAGATTACTCAAGTACTGTATTGTGTTTCTACAAGTGAAAAAAAGAGTATTTTGAGTAAACTTTTGACAAATCCTGCTTTGACTTCAGTTATTGTATTTATACGTACTAAGCATGGAGCTGATTCTGTTGCGCGTAGTTTAGCAAAAACAGGATATTCTGTTGCTACAATTCATGGAAATAAATCACAAAATGCTCGGCAGTGTGCGTTAAAAAATTTTCGTGAAGGACTGGTAAGAGTTCTGGTTGCGACTGATATTGCTGCACGTGGTATTGATATACCTGGAATCAGCCATGTTATTAATTATGATTTGCCAGATAACGCTGAAAGCTATGTGCATCGCATTGGTCGTACGGGACGTAATGGTGCATCTGGTTATGCTATTACACTTTTTGATGAGAAAATAGAACAGGTACGTTTGTGTGCTATAGAGCGTCTGATTCGTATGAAATTAAAACGAAAAGAGATTCCTCTGCAGTTCGCGCCATTGCCTGAAAAACTATCTGAACCGAAAATTTACAAGCGAGAAGGTAGTAAAAAACATCGCTTAAAAGGATTTAAAGGTCGGAAAAAATCTTGAATGGAATCGATAAAATTGCACAATCAAAAAGTAAAAAATCTGATTAAAATAAAAAAACACAAAATATATGGAATTATTGCGTTTTCAAAGTTAGATAAATAGTAGAACTTTACAAAGAATTACTAAAATTTATTTTTATACATTGTTGGATATAAAACTATTATTATTTAGATGTAGTAAGCAAGATGAATACGTTACTATAGGTATATTAATGTGAAATCAGCTTATTTTATAATGTTGTAGGGATATTTAAGCTTTATTTGTGCTTATTGTTAATGACGACAGCCTTCGTTACTTTTTTATGATTTTAGTAAGAACTTTTTATCTTTAAGAAGAAAGTTAAACAGAAAAAATTAAATAAAGAAATCTATTAAAAAGAGCCGTAAAACGATTGAAAATAAAAAATAAAACTAACAAGAAAAATGATTTCTATGCGTATACTGATTCTGTTTAATGGCTGTAGGATATCATGAATATGATTTTTGCATAAGATAGTTTTTCATTTACCTAGAGCAAAGAAACATTGTTATCATCAGCTCAAATTTAGTAAGATAAATCTTCAAGTATAACAAACAGAATAGTCGGCGCCAGTTGGCAATATATATGAAAGGCTAAATTACGCAGATTATAGAAGCTATAAAACAATTCAGAAAGAAGTACTGATTCGCAATAGATTTTGGAAGAAAACGTGAAATCCTATTCCCTCACCTTAAAAAAAGATATATAAAAACAATAAGTTATATGAAGTATAAAATAAAATGGCTCCCCGGGCCGGATTCGAACCAGCGACCAACCGGTTAACAGCCGGTTGCTCTACCACTGAGCTACCGAGGAACAGTATATAATCATCTAATTTACAAAGCCTATAGCAAAGCAATATTGATTTGCAAAGAGAAAAATTATTTTAATTTTTTAAATATTCGAATTATAATGTAATAAATAAAAAGATTAGAAAAAGTTTCTTTGCCTTGACGGATGCTTTGCCTTCCCTTATTGACAGTCTTTACATTTTAATGGGGCTTCGTGGCGGAATGGTTACGCAGAGGACTGCAAATCCTTGTATCCCGGTTCGATTCCGGGCGAGGCCTCCAGCTAATTTGATTGATAATTCTCAAAATCTTAAATGAGTTGCTTGCGTATTTAGTAGAATACCGTGTACATTAAATTGGCGCAATTAGGATCTTACTTTTTTGTCGCACCAGTAAGTAGTAGAAGATGTTCATATCTTAAACTGTTTCTGCTTTGTTAGAGCTTTTATTGCGTATGGGAGAGAAGATTAGTGATGATTATAGATTTTGTAGAACTTCGCCATAAAATGGTTGATAATCAAATTCGTACAGTAGATGTAACAGATTTGTTAGTTCTCAAAGCATTTTTAACAGTGCCACGTGAAGATTTCGTTCCAGAAAATATTAGAAATTTAAGTTATTGTGATGCTGATATTGTTGTATTTCCAGCGCAGAGTAATTTATCTGTACGTCATTTAATGAGACCTGCATCTTTAGCGAAATTATTACAATTGGCAGCTATAAAATCATCCGATATTGTTTTGGATATTGGTGCAAATAGTGGTTATTGTTCTGCATTGCTTTCAAAACTTGCGAAATCCGTTATTGCCTTAGAAAGCAATAAGATCCTTGCAGAACAGGCTGCCAAGATTTTAGAGCATAATAAGTGTAATAATGTCATGGTTGTTCATGGAGCCTTAGAGAAGGGATATCCTATTAAAGGTCCTTATGATGTAATTTTTGTTGAAGGTGCTGTTGATTTCATTCCTGATGGTATTTTTGATCAAATGAGAGAAGGTGGGCGTCTTATTGTGGTTGAAGGACATGGAAATGCTGGTATTGCACGAATCTATGTAAAAAAAGAGAGTACTATTTCGGTCTGTCATAGTTTTAATCTTTCTGTAAAACCCTTACCTGAATTTTTAAAATTGCCTGATTTTGTATTTTAATGCTGATTTTTTATGAATGAATAGATAAAGAATAGTATAATTAATTTAGGATTTATATTGTGTTTAAAATAAACAAGAAACTTCAAGTATGTTTATTTCTGATTTTTTGCATTTTTGTCTCTGAATTGGCTTGTGCTGATACATTAATGGATGCTTTTGCTAAAGCTTATCTGCATAATGCTAAATTGAATAGTGAGCGTGCGGCTGTGCGCATATCAAATGATGATGTGGTTATTGCAGGGTCAGGCTTTTTTCCACAAATTGAAGGAATTGGGAGCTATAGTCGAAATAAAGCTGTTATAGCTCCTTATAGTACTTCTGGATTTATAGGAATAAGATTAAATCAAAGATTATTTGATGGTTTTATTACGCAAAATACATTTTTTTCAGCTAAATTAAAAATGCAAGCGCAGCATGAATATTTTCGTAATGCTGAGCAGAATATGTTTCTTGAAGTTGTGACAGCATACACTAATGTCTACAAAGCACGTCGTATTGCTGAACTGCGTCGAAAAAATTTGATTGCCCTTGAAGAGCAAGTTCGTTCAGATAAAGCAAAACTTGAGGTAGGGGAAGGAGGGCGTATTGATTTTGCTCAAGCACAAGCGGCTCGTTCTGTTGCTGTTTCTGAGCTTAGTATTGCTCATGCTAATGTAAAATCAGCGGAAGCAATTTATCGGCAAGTAATTGGTGCTGATCCTGAAAAATTAGAACGTCCACCGATGGCAAAAGAGTTACCAGTGAATCTTGATTCCGGTTATGAAATTAGTATCGCTACGCATCCAGCGATTCTTTATGCAAGATATTTAATTGATTCTAGTTCTTACAATGTTAAAGCGAAAGAAGGAGCATTGCTTCCTAAAATTGATTTGTCTGCGACAACATCTTATAATCGGGTTTATAGAGGGCCTGGAGAGGATGGAGTTTCTCAATCCGTAGGGCTTTCGCTTAGTTTTCCAATTTTTGAAGGGGGACGTGCATCTGCGCAGATTCGTCAGGCTAAAGAACAATTTAGACAAGCCCATTTTCAGCTTGATTTGGCTCAAAATGAAGTAAAGCAAGCGCTTACTTCTGCTTGGTTTCAGTTAGAAGGAGCACGTGCATCTGTTGCAGCTTATCGTGAGAGTGTTCGTGCTGCTGACATTGCTTTTAAAGGTCGTATTCAAGAAAATCGTGTAGGGCAGGCAACCACATTAGATGTTTTAAACTCTCAGATGCAGTTAATTAATGCTCAAATTGCGCTAATAACAGCAGAATGTAATGTTATTGTTGCGAGTTATAGTGTTCAATATTCTGTTGGTAAATTGACTGCAAATTATTTGGGTTTGAAAACGGTTAAATATATTCGCTGAGAAACGAGGATATAATTAGTAGTTTTCACATATTAAAATAATTTTAGTTTGCATAAAGGGTAGATCATAAATTAATTGTTAATATTGAAAATATGTTTTGCCTAAATAACATTTTATATGACGTTAGAAAAAAGTTGTGTGTAGTATCATATTTAAGACAAAGAGATGTGTTGACTTTGTCGTTCTTTTACTACAGTAAAATGGTAGTTTCATTTGTTTTTGCGTTTCGAGAGGTTTAAAGTATGGTACAGAGTTCAAATGCGTTACATGAGCCAAGTATGGATGAGATTTTAACATCTATCCGTGAAATAATTGAAGAAAATACAGTTCAGTCTGATAATTTCTCAGGTGAATCTAGTGAGTCTATTGCAGCAAATGCTTCTGCAAAGAGTTCAGTAAAGCCATCAGAAGGTATTTATGATGCGACTTTATCCGTCGATGATGCGATGAAGGCTTTGGCTGATCGTATTGGTTTTTCTGCTGAAGATGGAATTTCTCCTTTTAAGGATGGTGCAAGATTGGAAGATAAGATAGATATGCAAGGGATGAATATTTCCTCTGAAGAGCAAAATTCTGTTCATAAAGTAAAACAATATGATGAGGCATTTGTATCACAGAAAAGAAATTCATCTTCTGATTGTGTAGAGTTATCTGCGTATGTTGTTTCCTCTGCTGAAAAGGTTGCAAGAGATGTGTTGCGTCCCGCTATAGCGGAATGGTTACAATGTCAATTGCCTATTTTACTTGAAAAAATCCTACGTGAAGAAATTGTCAAAACCGTTAAGAATTTATCTTAAGAGCTTTTAAATTCGTTATATAATCTGCTATTTATTAACTTGGTTATCAGAGTTCTGACGTGGTTTTATAAAGCTATTTAGGTAAATAGTATTTTGATGTGATGTAGCTAGTTTTTGATCATGAATTGTTTTTTCAGCGGTATTGTGAAATTAAGTGGATAAGATGCTAGAAAAAAACTACGATGCTAGCTCTGTAGAGCCGCGAATTGCAAAAGAATGGGAAAAGTGTGGGGCTTTTAAAACAAAGATAGATTTAGAGCTTGATGCAGAATCTTTTTGCGTTATGCTGCCGCCGCCGAATGTCACAGGCTCACTTCATATGGGCCATGCATTAAATACGACAATTCAGGATATTATGGTGCGTTTTCAACGGATGCAAGGCAAAAATGTGCTGTGGCAGCCGGGTATGGATCATGCAGGGATTGCAACGCAAATGGTTGTTGAGCGCCAACTTGCAGAACGTCGAGAGCTAACGCGTCAAGAAATGGGAAGAGAAAAGTTTATTGAATGCGTTTGGAAGTGGCGTCATGAAGCTGGAGGGATTATCACTAATCAACTCAAACGCCTTGGCGTTTCGTGTGATTGGTCACGCGAGCGATTCACAATGGATGAGGGCTTATCTCAGGCTGTCCGTGAAGTCTTTGTTAAGCTTTACAAGCAAGGGTTAATATATAAGGACAAGCGTTTAGTCAATTGGGATCCAAAGTTGTTGACGGCTATTTCGGATCTTGAAGTTGAACCGAAAGAGGTCAAAGGTTATTTGTGGCATTTTAGGTATCCGCTTGAAGGAAAAGTTTTTGATCCGAATGATTCTACAACTTTTATAACAGTTGCAACAACACGTCCTGAAACAATGTTGGGGGATACGGGTGTTGCGGTTAATCCTGAAGATGATCGTTATAAAGATCTCATAGGACAAAATGTTATTCTCCCCCTCGTTGGTCGCAAGTTGTTAATTGTTAGTGATTCTTATGCTAATCCTGATGAGGGGAGTGGAGCTGTAAAAATCACACCAGCACATGACTTTAACGATTTTGAAGTAGGAAAGCGGCACAATTTAGGCTTAATTAATATTTTGACGCAAAAAGCTGAGATTTTTTTGCGTGATAATGAGGCATTTTTTAATGGCTTAGTCTTGTCTGATGAATTGAATGCGTTGGTGGAATATTTAGATAAAGTTGATCGTTTTGTTGCACGAAATCGTATCGTTTCTTGGATGCAAGAAAGAGGTTATTGTGTAACTGTTAATGAGCATCTTCACGTCGTTCCTCATGGTGATCGAAGTGGAGTACCCATTGAGCCGCTTTTAACAAATCAGTGGTATGTTGATGCTGTTGAATTAGCAAAGCCAGCGATAGAAGCTGTTCGCCAAGGGAAAACGAAATTTATTCCGGCTAGTTGGGAAAAAACTTATTTTAATTGGATGGAAAATATTCAGCCTTGGTGTATTTCTCGCCAATTATGGTGGGGACATCAGATACCTGCTTGGTATGGTCCTGATGGTATGATTTTTGTTGAAAAAAGTGAAAAAGAGGCTTTAGATTCAGCTTTATCTCATTATGGTAAAACAGTTCAATTAACACGTGATCAGGATGTTTTAGATACTTGGTTTTCATCTGCTCTTTGGCCTTTTTCGACGCTAGGGTGGCCTGATAAAACAATTGAGTTAACAACTTTTTATCCAACATCTTTATCGGTTACTGGATTTGATATCATCTTTTTCTGGGTTGCTCGTATGATGATGATGGGTATGCACTTTATGGGAGAAGTTCCTTTCCCAACTGTTTATGTACATGCTCTAGTGCGGGATCAGTACGGTGCAAAGATGTCAAAATCAAAAGGAAATATTGTTGATCCATTGGAACTCATTGATCAATACGGTGCAGATGCGCTACGCTTTACTTTAGCTATTATGGTCGCGCAAGGTCGTGATGTAAAACTTGATCCTTCACGTGTTGAAGGCTATCGTAATTTTGTTACGAAATTGTGGAATGCCACTCGATTTGCTGAAATGAATGGTGTTAGGCATGATTTGGCTTTCAAACCAGAAAAAACGAAACTTGCAATTAACCGTTGGATTTTAACAGAATTATCCAAAACTGTTTTGGCAGTTACTAAGGGCATTGAAAACTATAAATTTAATGATGCTGCTCACGCGTTGTATCGGTTTGTTTGGAATGCATTATGCGATTGGTATCTTGAACTTCTTAAACCTGTGTTTCAAGGTTCAAATGAAGATTCTAAAAAGGAAGCACAAGCGTGTACAGCTTGGGTTCTTGATGAAGTTTATAAACTTCTCCATCCTTTTATGCCTCATGTAACAGAGGAGTTGTGGTCTCTTACGGCAATGCAAGACATGAAGCGTGAGAATATGTTAGCATTAACGCAATGGCCACAAATGACGTTTAAAGATGAAGAAGCTGCAAATGATATTAGTTGGATTATTGATGTAGTTAGTGGTATTCGTTCTGTGCGTGCTGAGATGAACGTTCCAGTAAGTGCACTGGCACCTCTCGTAATTTTAGAAGGAGGGCAAGTAATACAAGAACGTGTACATCGTTATGAGGCTATTCTTAAAAGATTAGCGCGTATCGGAGAGATTCATTTTTCTGATCAGGTTCCTGCTATATCAGCTCAAATAATTTTGGGAGAGGCAACTTTTTGCTTACCATTGGGGCAGTTGATTGATTTAGATGCCGAACGTGCTCGTTTGAAAAGGGATATGGATAAAATTGAACAGGATATTGAGAAAATATCAATTAAATTAGATAATCCAAAATTCATAGCAAATGCAAGGCAGGAAATTATTGAGCTTGAACGTAGAAGAATTACAGAGTTGTATGAAGCAAAAAAGAAAGTATCTATTGCTTTAGAACGGCTAGCTTAATTCAGATTTTTCTTATTTTTTGAAAGTTAAAAAAGATTTGAAATGGTATTGTGGGTGACTTATGCGCGTACATTGGTCACTCAATTTATGATTAAGTGGAGTTTTATAAATTAGTAAATATTCTAGATACTATTTAGGAAAAAATTAATAGAAGAAGAAAATCTTATACAGAAGTATGATAATTTTGGTTTGTAATTAAAAAAAGCGGTTTGTTTATTCGCATTATTTTTGGAAATATACTCTTTTTGAGGAAACAATCTGTGTAGAACAATATTAATTGAGATTTATTAAACAATTAATGTATAAGGTCGATATTGGGTTGTCCATTTAAGAACTTACTTTTTTATTTTTAGAGAAAATTTAAATATAATAAACAATAGCATTATGAATTGTTAATTTTGAATAAAATTAACAATTCATAAAAGCACATAATTAAAAATTTAGGTTATGTATAAGCTGAATTACACTGTAATGATTAATAATTAAGGATTTTTGATAAAAACTCTTGAGCCCTTGGTGTTCTAGCTTGTGGGTTGGAGAAAAAGTCTTCAGATGAACAATCTTCGAGGATCATTCCTTGATCCATAAAAATTATACGTTTTGATACTTTTTGTGCGAAGCTCATTTCGTGTGTAACACAAATCATTGTCATACCTTCTTCTGCTAGGCCTATCATGACGTCTAATACTTCACCTACCATTTCTGGATCTAAAGCAGAAGTTGGTTCATCAAAGAGCATAACAAATGGGTCCATAGTTAAAGAGCGCGCAATAGCAACACGTTGCTGTTGTCCTCCAGAAAGCTGACCAGGATATTTATCTTTATGTTCGATGAGTCCAACACGTTCAAGATATAATAAGCCACGCTCAAGCGCTTCTTTTTTACTGCGTTTTAAAACTTTAATTTGTGCAATAGTTAAATTTTCCATGACGGATAAATGTGGAAAAAGCTCAAAGTGTTGAAATACCATTCCTACATGGCTACGCAATTTGGATAAATTAGTTTTTTTTGAATGAACTGGTATGCCATCAATCCAAATTTCCCCTTTTTGAAAAGGCACTAAGGCGTTAATAGTTTTTATGAGGGTTGATTTACCAGATCCTGACGGTCCACAAACTACAACTACTTCTCCTTTATTGATATTGGTTGTACAGTTTTTAAGAATGTTAACTTCGCCATACCAGTTAGAAACATTTTTCATTTCGATCATATGAGTAGACATTATTTTCTCCCCTGTTAGCGAATAATGGATATTTTTTTTTGCAAGAGTAAAACTATTTGCGATAATGTAAAGCAGATCACGAAATAGAAAATTGCTGCTAAAATATAAGCTTCTTGTTTTACACCGAAATTGTTAGAGACAATATCAAATCCATTCAAAAGGCTATTGCCACTGATTGCATAGACAAGTGTTGTATCCTGAAACAGTATAATAATTTGTGTTAGAAAGACTGGTAGCATATTTCTGAATGCTTGTGGAAGAATCACAATACGCATATTTTGCCAGTATGTCATTCCGAGAGCTTGACCTGCATGTTTTTGTCCTTGCGAAATTGAAAGTATGCCAGCACGGATAATTTCAGCAAAATAAGCGGCTTCAAATGCAGTAAAAGTAATTAATGCTGATTTATTCGCACCGATTGATGTACCTGTTATCAAAGGCAGAAGCACAAAAAACCATAAAATAACCATTACAAGTGGTATTGATCGCATGGCAGTAATGTAAATTATAGCAAGTGTAGAAAGCAATTTAATAGAAGAAAGACGCATCATTGCTAATAATACGCCAAAGATAAGACCAAATACCGTCGTAACAATCGTTAGAAAAATGCTAAAAAGCAAACCTGATAAAATATAAGAACAGAATATATCAAAAGTAAAAAACGAAAAATCAAATTCTGAAAAATTAAAAGGAGAATAGGTATTTATAAATTCTATTATCATATTTAGCGCCCCTCTGTTTGAAAACAAGGAATCCTAATTGCTCTCTCAATTATGGTCATAAGGATGAATATGAACAGAGATATGACAATATAAAGGAGTGTAACAAGTAGATAGTTTTCATAAACATGACTTACTTCTTCAATTGTTTGATATTGGAATTGCATTAGTTCATTAATAGAAACAGCGAATGCTATAGATGAATTTTTTACGATACCCATTGCTTCTGAAGTGAGTGGGGGCATGATTGTGCGAATAGCACGTGGCAATATGATGTAACGGTAGCTCTGGTAAGTGTTAAATCCCATTGCCATTGCAGCATAACGTTGTCCAGAAGGAATAGATTCAATACCGGAGCGAACTTGTTCTGCGATACGCGCGGATGTAAAAAAACCTAAAGCGCAGATTATTAATAAAATGGGTGGAAAATTCATTGCAGGTGGATAAATTTTAGGTACGACAAAATACCATAAAAATACTTGAACAAGTAAAGGAATATTACGCATAATTTCTACCCAAAAAGTACCAACAGCACGTAAAAAATTATTAATGATAGAAGTTTTAGGCAGAGTACGTATCATTCCTATAATAACACCCATAAATACAGCTAGTACCAATGAATAGATAGATAATATGGCTGTATTTTTAAAACCATCGAGGAGTGTATCCAAATAGGTATGACTTATGCCAGGAGTTCCGAGACATCCGGCGACCAGTGTATGATTAAGATCATCTGTGCAAAGGAACGAAAAGTCCATTAATTGATTTTCCTCAAGTTAATTAGCTGCTAAGTAGAGAAAATAGATCAGCTATATTGATACAGGCTAAGTGTATTGAAAAATTTAGAATATGACTATACCTAATTTATAAAGAGTATAGTCATTCTCTTATAATGATTTTATAGATTATTTTCTATATAGGCTTCCCGTGGCTTATTATTTGGGTGCTCCCAAGCATATTGGGTTTCTTTAGAGAGAGGAAGATTAATGATAGTATTTGTAGGAGGGATTGGTTCCATGAACCATTTATTATAAAGTTTTTCTAGTGATCCATCATTGATTTGGCGTACGATACTATCGTTAATGGTTTGTTCAAAGTTTTTGTCATTTAGTCGGAGCATACAAGCGATAGGTTCAACAGAAAGTGTAGTGTCAAGAATTATATAATCGGATGGATTTTTTGATTTAGCGATATGCGCAGAGAGAATTGATGTATCCATAACAAATGCGTCAGCTCGACCAGATTCTAGTGATAAGAAGCTATCTCCGTGATCTTTACCGTTCACAACTTCAAAATGAATATTTTTTTGACGTTTATTTTTACGGATAAGCTGCACAGCTGTTGTACCAGTAGTTGTTGCGACTTTTTTACCATTTAAATCATCAATAGATTGAATGCCAGAATTTTTCTTTACAACGATTTTAACTGATTCAACATAGGTTGTGTATGCAAAAGCAGCTTCTTTATTGCGAGCAGAATCATTTGTTGTTGATCCACATTCAAAATCATAAGTACCGTTTTTCAGCAAAGGAATTCGGTTTTGTGATGTAATGGGCTGATAATTAACTTTGATTGGTTGACCAATTTTTTTTGAGATATCATTAATAATACGTTCTGCCATTTCAGTATGGAAGCCTGTATACTTACCGTTACCAAGTGCGTAGGCCAAACCTGATGATTCGCGAACACCTAAAGTGATTTCTCCCGTTCTTTTAATCTTCTCCAGTGTATCGTTTGTAGCGTGAGCAATGTTTGTTAATCCCATAAAAATTGCTGCAATAAATATTACAAATGATTTTCTCATTATTTCCTCCGTTTTTATATAATTTTTTATTATTGTTTGCTGTATTCAGGATATATTTCAATGTATGATGTAGCATATTTATTGTTTTAGGTGGGATTTTTTTTATATATCTTATCATATCTTAATTAATTGCAGTTGAGCTCGATCCAAATGGGAACGTGATCTGATGGTTTTTGATATCCCCTTGCCTCTGTTTGGCTATAGGCACAAATCAGCTGATCTGCAGCTTCTGGTGATAATAATAAATGATCAATGCGTATACCATTATTTTTTTTCCATGCGTTAGCTTGAAAATCCCAAAAACTGAATGATGGAGCATCTGTTACATTTCGGATAGCGTCATAAAAACCCAAATGAGTAATACATTGAAATATTTGTCTTATTTGTGGAAGGAATAAAGCATCGTTACTCCATTCTTGGGGATTTTTTGCATCTAATGGGGTTGGAATAACATTATAATCACCGGCAAGGATTAGAGGTTCTTCATATGCAAGTAATGATTTTGCATGTGTGTACAATCTTTTCATCCATTCTATTTTATACAAGTATTTTTCACTATTGATGGGATTGCCATTTGGAAGATAGAGAGAAGCAACACGAATGCTTCCTGTATTTGTTGAATAAACAGTTTCAATATAACGTGCTTGCATATCATTATTATTACCTGGTAATTGAAGAATAACTTCATCAGGTACTGTTTTAGAAAGAATTGCAACACCATTGAAGCTTTTTTGTCCATGCGTTTCTATATGATAACCTAAATTTTCAATTGTATCGCGTGGGAAATTTTCATCAACACTTTTAATTTCTTGTAAGCAAACTACATCAGGTTGATTCTGTTTTAGCCATTTACATAATGTTTCATGTCTTGCTTTTATACCGGCTATATTCCACGTTGCTATTTTCATACTGTTAGTTTTAAGTATCAGAATTGTAATTAGCAAGTTGTTCTGTTAAATATTACGTAATTACCCCCAATATATTGGGCTATTTTTATTTTATGAGTTTGTTATTTTGTGTATTAGCTTTTTTTGTTTTTTGAATTTTTACTTTTAGAAACTTTTCTGATGTTTAGTACTTGACGAATGTGTATGTTCTCGCTATTAAAAACTATCATGTTCAGTACGAAAGCGCATTGAGATTTAAGATGATCTAGTTCATCTTAAGAGAAGTTTGTAAGATCTAAAAACAAATGCTAATGCAAGAGGTTGTAACCTCCTATGCTAGTAGTCGGGTAAGCTGTTTATGCAGTCATGCCCGATTTTGTATTATGAATATATATTTATTCTGAATATTATCGGAATAGATAATAGAAGCCCAAGTGGGAATGACGAACGCAGATTGTTAAAAAGGAAGGTTGCATGCCTACCGTAAATCAGTTGATTAGAAAGCCACGTGTAGTGCCAGTTAAACGCAATAAGGTTCCTGCTCTTCAGGCAAATCCGCAAAAGCGTGGTGTTTGTACTCGTGTATATACAACGACACCGAAGAAGCCAAATTCTGCTCTTCGTAAAGTTGCTAAAGTTCGTTTGACAAATGGATTTGAAGTGATTGGTTATATTCCTGGAGAAGGGCATAATCTTCAAGAGCACTCTGTTGTGATGATTCGTGGTGGTCGTGTAAAGGATTTACCGGGAGTTCGGTATCACATTGTTCGTGGATTGCTTGATACGCAGGGTGTTAAAAATCGTAAACAGCGTCGTTCTAAATATGGCGCGAAGCGTCCGAAATAAATATTTTGAGAGACAAAGCCAATGTCCCGTCGTCATAGAGCAGAGAAACGTGAAATTAATCCAGATCCTAAATTTGGTGATTTGGTTATTACAAAATTTATGAATGCCATTATGTTTGATGGTAAAAAGTCAGTGGCTGAGCGTATTGTTTATGGCGCTCTTGATTTGGTTGAGAATAAAGTTAAGACAGATCCTGTCGCTCTGTTTCATCAAGCGTTAGAAAATGTAGCTCCACATGTTGAGGTTCGGTCACGTCGTGTTGGGGGTGCGACTTATCAAGTTCCAATTGATGTTCGTCCTGATCGTCGGCAGGCTTTAGCTATTCGTTGGTTAATTGCAGCGGCGCGTGGGCGGAATGAAACAACAATGGTTGGTCGCCTTTCTGGTGAGTTGGTTGATGCTGCTAATAATCGTGGTTCTGCAGTGAAAAAGCGAGAAGATGTTCATCGTATGGCTGAGGCTAATCGTGCATTTTCTCATTATCGCTGGTAGGTGTGTTTAGAAAAGATCTAAGGCAAAAAGAATGGCTCGCGAATATAAAATTGAGGATTATCGTAATTTTGGTATTATGGCGCATATTGACGCCGGTAAAACCACGATGACTGAGCGTATTTTATTCTACACTGGTAAGAATCACAAGATTGGTGAAACGCATGATGGTGCTTCTACAATGGATTGGATGGAGCAAGAGCAAGAGCGTGGTATTACAATTACATCTGCTGCTACGACGACTTTTTGGGAAGGTCGTGATGGTCGAAAACGACGCTTTAATATCATTGATACGCCTGGTCACGTTGATTTTACAATTGAGGTTGAGCGTTCTTTGCGTGTTCTTGATGGTGCGATAGCGTTGTTGGATGCGAATGCAGGTGTGGAGCCTCAGACGGAGACTGTTTGGAGGCAGGCTGAGAAGTACCGTGTGCCCCGTATGGTATTTGTTAATAAAATGGATAAGATTGGGGCTGATTTCTATCGTAGTGTAGAAATGGTTGCTTCTCGATTGGGAGCTAAGGCTCTTGTCTTGCAGTTACCGATTGGTGCTGAAAATGATTTTGAAGGTGTTGTTGATCTTGTTGAGATGAAGGCATTGACATGGGATGGTTCCATTGGAGCTTCGGCCGTAGCAGGTGAGATACCTGCTGAGTTAAAGGAGAAGGCGGAGGAATATCGAGAAAAATTGGTCGAGATGGCTGTTGAAGTCGATGAGGCTGCGACAGAAGCTTATTTGGAAGGGGTTATGCCAACCAATGAACAGCTTGTGGCTCTTATTCGTAAAGGAACAGTGGAGGTTCAGTTTCATCCGGTTCTTTGTGGTACAGCTTTTAAAAATAAAGGTGTTCAACCGCTTTTAGATGCTGTTGTTTCTTATCTTCCTTCTCCTGTTGATGTTCCCGCTATTAGTGGTGTTGATGTTAAGACTGAATCTGAAACAACGCGTGAATCTTCAGATGAAGCTCCGCTTTCTATGCTTGCTTTCAAAATTATGAATGATCCATTTGTTGGGTCTTTGACTTTTTGTCGTATTTATTCTGGCAAAATCCAAAAAGGTATTTCTCTTGAGAATACTGTGAAGGGAAAGAGAGAGCGTTTGGGGCGTATGCTTCAGATGCATTCTAATTCTCGTGAGGATATTGAAGAAGCATTTGCTGGTGATATTGTTGCTCTTGCTGGTCTTAAGGAGACAACAACAGGTGATACTCTTTGTGATCCTTTGAAGCCTGTTATTTTGGAGCGGATGGAATTTCCTGAACCTGTTATTGAGATTGCTATTGAGCCGAAAACAAAGGCAGATCAAGAGAAAATGGGGCTTGCTCTTAGTCGTTTGGCTGCAGAAGATCCTTCATTTCGTGTTAAATCGGATGAAGAATCTGGTCAGACAATTATTGCTGGAATGGGTGAGCTTCATCTTGATATCATTGTTGACCGTATGCGGCGTGAATTTAAGGTTGAAGCTAATGTTGGGCAGCCTCAAGTAGCTTATCGTGAATCAATAACAAAAGTTGCTGAAATTGATTATACCCATAAGAAGCAATCTGGTGGTGCTGGACAATTTGCTCGTGTAAAAATTATTTTTGAGCCTCATGATGGTGATGACTTCGTTTTTGAGTCAAAGATTGTTGGTGGTGCCGTTCCTAAAGAATATATTCCAGGTGTTCAAAAAGGTATTGAAAGTGTTATGGGGTCAGGCCCTCTTGCAGGATTTCCTATGCTTGGTGTAAAAGCTACTTTGATTGATGGGGGCTATCATGATGTTGATTCTTCTGTTTTAGCTTTTGAGATTGCTGCGCGTGCAGCATTTCGGGAAGGGGCGCAAAAGGCTGGTGCTCAGCTCCTTGAGCCAATTATGAAGGTAGAGGTTGTGACGCCAGAAGATTATGTTGGTGATGTGATTGGTGATTTAAATTCTCGTCGAGGTCAAATTTCAGGTACGGAAGCTCGTGGTATTGCGACAGTTGTGAATGCAATGGTTCCTTTGGCGAATATGTTTGGTTATGTGAATACACTTCGGTCGATGAGTCAAGGGCGAGCTCAATATACAATGCAATTTGATCATTATGAGCCTGTTCCTTTAGCTGTAGCACAGGAGATTCAGAAAAAATATGCATAATCAATATACGTAATTTATAATCGTATATTAATTTTAAACTTAGTTCATAATTTGAACAGAAAATGGAGAGCTCAAATGGCAAAGAGCAAATTTGAACGTACGAAGCCGCATGTTAATATAGGTACGATTGGTCATGTTGATCATGGGAAGACTTCATTGACAGCAGCGATTACGAAGTATTTTGGTGAATTTAAAGCGTATGACCAAATTGATGCGGCGCCTGAGGAGCGGGCACGTGGTATAACGATATCTACTGCGCACGTTGAGTATGAAACGGAGAGCCGTCACTATGCTCACGTTGATTGTCCTGGTCATGCGGATTATGTTAAGAACATGATTACAGGAGCGGCCCAAATGGATGGTGCGATATTAGTTGTTTCTGCAGCAGATGGACCTATGCCTCAAACGCGTGAGCATATTTTGTTGGCCCGCCAGGTTGGAGTTCCAGCGATTGTTGTTTTTCTCAATAAAGTTGATCAGGTTGATGATAGCGAGCTTTTAGAGCTTGTAGAGCTTGAAGTTCGTGAGCTTTTATCGAAATATGATTTTCCGGGAGATGATATTCCTATAGTTAAGGGTTCGGCTTTGGCTGCGCTTGAGGATTCAAATAAGAGTATAGGTGAAGATTCTGTTCGTCTTTTGATGAGTGAAGTTGATAAATATATACCGACCCCTGAGCGTCCAGTTGATCAGCCGTTTTTGATGCCTATCGAGGATGTTTTTTCTATTTCTGGTCGTGGTACGGTTGTTACAGGTCGTGTTGAGCGTGGCATTATTAAAGTTGGTGAAGAGATAGAGATTATTGGAATTCGTCCTACATCTAAGACGACGGTTACCGGGGTTGAAATGTTTCGGAAACTTTTAGATCAAGGTCAGGCTGGTGATAATATAGGCGCTTTGCTTCGTGGAGTTGATCGTGAGGGGATTGAACGTGGTCAAGTATTGGCGAAACCTGGTTCTGTTACACCTCATACTAAATTTAAAGCTGAGGCTTATATTTTAACGAAAGATGAGGGGGGACGTCACACACCGTTTTTCACAAATTATCGTCCTCAATTTTATTTTCGTACGACCGATGTTACAGGTATAGTTACGCTTCCTGAAGGAACGGAAATGGTTATGCCGGGTGATAATGTTGCAATGGATGTTTCTTTGATTGTTCCAATCGCAATGGAAGAGAAGCTTCGTTTTGCGATCCGAGAAGGTGGTCGCACCGTTGGGGCCGGTATCGTATCTAAAATTATTGAATAGGTGAGATAATCATTGAGAAATGTCTTTGATTGTTGAGGACATTTCATATGTTAAGGAAATAAAGAGCATGAATGGCCAGAATATCCGTATTCGTTTAAAGGCATTTGATCATCGGATTCTTGATGCATCGACGCGTGAAATTGTGTCAACCGCTAAGCGTACTGGTGCTAATGTCCGTGGTCCTATTCCGCTTCCAACACGGATTGAGAAGTTTACGGTTAATCGTGGCCCACACATTGACAAGAAGAGTCGTGAACAATTTGAAATGCGTACGCATAAACGTCTTCTTGATATTGTTGATCCAACACCACAAACGGTAGATGCGCTGATGAAGCTTGATCTTTCTGCTGGTGTAGATGTTGAAATCAAGCTCTGAGGTTTGAAGACAGAAGGAACTGCCCCAATGCGTTCAGGTGTAATAGCACAGAAGTTAGGTATGACCCGTATTTATAATGATGCTGGTGAGCATGTGCCAGTAACTGTGCTTCGTCTAGATAAATGTCAGGTTATTGCTCAACGTACAGTTAAAAAAAATGGTTATACTGCTGTTCAATTAGGTGTAGGATTTGCTAAAATTAAAAATACATCTAAAGCTCTTCGTGGGCATTTTGCTAAAGCTGTAGTTGAGCCAAAGGCTAAAATAGCAGAATTTCGCGTTAGTCCTGATAATTTACTTGATGTTGGTACTGAAATTACAGTGGAACATTTCGTGCCAGGTCAAAGGGTTGATGTAACAGGTGTAAGTATTGGTAAAGGGTTTGCCGGTGTTATGAAGCGGCATAATTTTGGTGGGCATCGTGCCTCCCATGGTAATTCTATTACACATCGTGCTCATGGTTCAACAGGTCAATGTCAAGATCCTGGAAAAGTATTTAAAGGCAAAAAAATGGCTGGTCATATGGGGCAAGCACGTGTAACAACTCAAAATATTGAAGTTGTTTCTACGGATGTTGATCGTGGTTTGATTTTAGTGCGTGGTTCTGTTTCTGGTTCTAAAGGGTCTTGGATTTTAGTGCGAGATGCTATAAAAAAGCGTCTTCCTGATAATGCACCAAAACCTGCTGGTATTCGCCGACTTGTTAAAGAGGAAAAGGGATCAACTCCCTTAATGGCGGAAATTTCTGAATCTAAGGGAGCCGAATGATGGACCTTGTTATAAAAACTCTTGATGGTAAAGAAGCCGGTAAATTGAAAGTTTCTGAAAATATTTTTGGTCTTACTCCTCGTGAGGATATTTTGCAACGTGTTGTTCGTTGGCAGCTTGCACGTCGTCAAAAAGGTACGCATCAGTCACAAGGGCGGTCTGATGTATCGCGAACAGGGGCGAAAATGTTTAAACAAAAAGGAACTGGACGTGCCCGTCATTCTTCTGCTCGGGCACCGCAATTCCGAGGTGGTGGTAAAGCACATGGTCCGGTGATGCGGAGTCATGCGCATAACCTTCCTAAAAAGGTTCGTGCTCTTGGGTTGCGTTTAGCTTTATCGGTCAAATTAAAAACAGATAATTTGATTATCGTTGATGAGCTTAGTATTCGAGACGCAAAGACAAAAATGCTGAATATGAATTTTTCTAAACTTGGTTTCAATAATGCTTTGTTAATTGGTGGAAAAGAAGTTGATGTGAATTTTTTTCGTGCAGCATCTAATATTCCTAATATTGATGTTTTACCAGTTCAGGGGATTAATGTTTATGATATTTTGCGTCGCAGCAAGCTTGTTTTGTCAAAAGAGGCTGTTGAGACACTTGAGGAGCGTTTCAAATGACGGATCTTCGTTATTATGATATAATTTTAAGTCCAGTTGTTACTGAGAAGTCGACTATGCTTTCTGAGTATAATCAAGTTGTTTTTAAGGTTGCTCAGAAAGCAACAAAATCTGAAATTAAAGCTGCTATTGAAGCACTTTTTAGTGTAAAGGTTAAGGCAGTGAATACAATAGTTCGTAAGGGCAAAATGAGGCGTTTCAAAGGTATTGTTGGTCGGCAAAGTGATGTTAAAAAAGCAATTGTAACGCTTGTCAAAGATCAATCAATTGACTTTTTAGCAGGCTTATAGAAGGTTCAGAGGTTAGAAGAATGGCACTTAAGCATTTTAATTCGACTACGCCCGGACAGCGTCAGCTCGTTATTGTGGATCGTTCTGATCTTTATAAAGGTAAACCTGTAAAGAGATTAACAGAGGGCTTGCCGTCAAAAGGTGGTCGCAATAATCGTGGCAGAATTACTGCTCGTTTTCAAGGTGGTGGTCATAAGCGTAGTTATAGGCTTATTGATTTTAAGCGTATCAAGCGTGATATGTTTGCAAAAGTTGAGCGTTTGGAATACGATCCAAATCGTACGGCTTTTATTGCGTTGATTCATTATGAAGATGGGCACTTGAGTTATATTCTTGCACCGCAGCGTCTTGATGTTGGTGACTCTGTTATTGCTGGTTCAAATGTTGATGTTAAGTTAGGCAATGCGATGCCTCTTAGTAATATGCCTATTGGTACTATTGTTCATAACGTTGAAATGAAGCCTGGAAAAGGTGGTCAGATTGCGCGTTCAGCAGGGACTTATGTGCAATTGGTTGGGCGAGATGAAGGGATGGCTATTCTTCGTCTTAATTCTGGTGAACAACGTTTGGTTTCAGGTAATTGTTTTGCAACGGTTGGTGCTGTTTCAAATCCTGATCATGGGAATATTAGTGATGGTAAAGCTGGTCGGTCACGCTGGCGTGGTAAGCGTCCACATGTTCGTGGAGTTGCTATGAATCCAGTTGATCATCCGCATGGTGGTGGTGAAGGTCGCACATCAGGTGGTCGTCATCCAGTGTCTCCTTGGGGAAAGCCTACGAAAGGTAGGCGTACACGTTCCAATAGAGCCACTGACAAGTTTATTATGCGTTCTCGTCACCAGCGTAAGAAATAGGAAAGGTAGTCTAAAGTGGTTCGTTCAGTTTGGAAAGGTCCGTTTGTTGACGGCTATCTTCTTAAGAAAGCAGAGAAAGTTCGCGCTAGTGGACGTAATGAGGTAATTAAAATGTGGAGTCGCCGTTCTACTATTTTACCACAATTTGTTGGTTTGACTTTTGGTGTTTACAACGGCAATAAACATATTCCTGTTTCTGTTTCTGAAGAAATGGTCGGGCACAAATTTGGTGAATTTGCTCCCACCCGGACCTATTATGGGCATGGTGCAGATAAAAAAGCGAAGAGGAAGTAGGAATGGGCAAAGCTAAGGTTCCACGCCAACTTAAAGATATTGAAGCAAAAGCTGTCGCCCGAACAGTTCGTGTAAGTCCGCAGAAGCTTAATTTGGTTGCTGAAATGATACGTGGTAAAAAAGTTAATATGGCATTGGCTGATTTGGCATTTTCGCGTAAGCGTATTGCTGGTACTGTTCGAAGTGCTCTTGAATCGGCAATTGCTAATGCGGAAAATAATCATAATCTTGATATTGATTCCTTGATCGTTGCAGAAGCATATGTTGGTAAATCTATTGTAATGAAGCGTTTTCATGTTCGAGGGCGTGGTCGAGCTAGTCGAGTGAAGCGTCCATTTTCTCATCTCACTATTATTGTTCGTGAAGTTGTAGAAAAAGGGGAGGTTGCATAATGGGACAGAAGATCAATCCAATAGGACTTCGTCTTGGAGTTAATCGGACCTGGGATTCACGGTGGTATGCTGATAGTGGTGAATATGGGCGTCTTCTTCATGAAGATGTAAAAATTCGCTTGTATGTAATTGAGGAATTAAAGCAAGCTGCCATTTCTAAGGTTGTTATTGAGCGTCCTCATAAAAAGTGTCGTATAACTATTCATTCAGCACGCCCTGGTTTAATCATTGGTAAAAGAGGTGCTGATATTGAGAAATTGCGTCGCAAGCTTTCAGAAATGACTGATGCTGAAACTTCACTGAATATTGTTGAAATTCGTAAACCAGAAATTGATTCCACAATTATTGCTCAGTCTATTGCTCAGCAACTTGAGCGTCGTGTTGCTTTTCGACGTGCAATGAAGCGTGCTGTTCAGTCTGCTATGCGTCTTGGAGCTGAAGGGATTCGTATTAATTGCTCTGGTCGTCTTGGAGGGGCTGAGATTGCTCGTATGGAATGGTATCGCGAAGGTCGTGTTCCACTTCATACATTGCGAGCTGATGTTGATTATGGTACAGCAGAAGCTAAAACTGCCTATGGTATTTGTGGTGTTAAAGTTTGGGTTTTTAAGGGTGAAATTCTTGAACATGATCCAATGGCTTCGGAGCGTCGTGCTGTAGAGGGTGATCATTCGAGTTCTTTATTGAATCGTCGCCGCGAAAATGTTTAATTTTGTGGTTGAGTTAGAAATTTGGAGTAGAGAGCAATGTTGCAGCCAAAGCGCACAAAGTTCCGTAAACAATTTAAGGGGCGTATTCATGGTTCTTCAAAGGGAGGAACAAGCTTGAATTTCGGTGCTTATGGTTTGAAAGCTATTGAGCCAGAGCGTGTTACTGCCCGTCAAATTGAGGCAGCGCGTCGTGCAATTACACGTTATATGAAGCGTTCTGGTCGTGTATGGATTCGTATTTTTCCGGATGTTCCTGTTACGTCTAAGCCAACTGAAGTTCGTATGGGTAAAGGTAAGGGGAGTGTGGATTATTGGGCGGTGCGTGTTGCACCTGGGCGTGTTATGTTTGAGCTTGATGGGGTTCCTGAGGATGTGGCGCGTGAAGCACTTAGGTTAGGTGCAGCAAAGCTTCCTGTTAAGACTCGTTTCGTACAGCGTATTTCTGAATAAAGAGGTTAGGCAATGAAAGCTGCAGAATTACGAGCGCAAACGCTCGAGCAAATGAAAAATGAATTGGCTAAATTAAAAAAAGAACAGTTTAATTTGCGTTTTCAGAAAGCAACAGGTCAGTTAGAGAAGACTACACGGGTTAAACAAGTTCGTCGTAATATTGCACGTATTAAAACATTTCTTCGTCAGAAAATGAACGAAAACAAGGCTTAAGGAAGTAAGATATGCCTAAACGCATTTTGCAAGGTGTTGTCGTTAGTGACAAGAGTGATAAAACTGTTGTTGTTAAGGTGGAGCGTCGCTATTCTCATCCGTTGCTTCAAAAGACGGTTCGGCAATCTAAAAAATATAAAGCACATGATGAGAATAATCAGTTCAAAATTGGAGATCGGATTTTTATTCAGGAATCTAAGCCAATCTCGAAAGATAAGCGTTGGATTGTCGTTAAAGATAGTGTAGCGTAGTTAACTAGGTGGGTTGTTTTAAAATTTAATTTTGGTTTATATTCATTGGTGGGTTTTGAAATAAAAACTTTATCGTTATTTGGCGGGTGAGTTCAGGTATATCAAATATTTATCCGGATATGGGTGTTTAAGAAAAGGTGGCCATTCATGATTCAGATGCAAACAAACCTCGATGTTGCAGATAATTCTGGTGCACGTCGTGTCATGTGCATCAAAGTGTTAGGCGGTTCAAAGCGGAAGTATGCTTTGGTCGGCGACATTATTGTTGTTTCGGTTAAGGACGCTATTCCTCGTGGACGTGTAAAAAAAGGAGATGTGATGAAAGCTGTAGTGGTTCGTACTGCCAAAGATATTCGTCGCGTGGATGGTAGTGTAATTCGTTTTGATAGGAATGCTGCTGTTTTAGTTGATAATAAGAAAGAACCAATTGGTACACGTATTTTTGGGCCGGTTCCCCGTGAGCTTCGTGGTAAAAACCATATGAAGATCATTTCTCTTGCTCCTGAAGTATTATAAGGGGTGGATATTATGCAAAAGATTCGAAAAGGTGATAAAGTGGTTGTCTTGTCCGGTAAGGATAAGGGATGTAAAGGTGAAGTCATCAAGGTGAATCCAAAGGAGAATAATGCTCTTGTGCTTGGGCTTAATATGGTTAAACGTCATCAACGTCAAACGCAAAAGCAAGAAGCTGGAATTATTTCTAAGGAGGCTCCTATTCATTTATCTAATTTAGCACTCTCTGATCCTAGAGATGGTAAGCCTACTCGTGTAGGTTTTCGTTTGAATGCGGATGGTGATAAGGTTCGCTTTGCCAAGCGTTCAGGAGAATTAATTAATGGCTGAGGAAAAACAAAAGCCGCGTATGAAGGCGCATTATTTTGAAGTGGTTCGTAAAATACTTCAAGAAAAGTTTAATTATAAAAATGAAATGCAAATACCCCGTCTTGATAAGATTGTGATTAATATGGGGATCGGTGAGGCGACGGCTGATTCAAAAAAGCCCTCTATTGCAGCTGGAGATTTGGCATTGATAACGGGTCAAAAAGCTATTGTTACCCGTGCACGTAATTCTATTGCGACCTTTAAAGTACGTGAAGGGATGCCTCTTGGAGCTAAGGTAACACTACGTAAAGATCGTATGTTTGAGTTTTTGGATCGTCTTATTACAATTGCGCTTCCACGGGTTCGTGATTTTCGTGGTTTGAATCCAAAAAGTTTTGACAGTCGTGGCAATTTTGCTATGGGTATTAAAGAGCATATTGTGTTTCCAGAAATTGACTACGATAAAGTTGATCAGATTTGGGGTATGGATATTATTGTTTGTACGACAGCGAAAACGGATGATGAAGCGCGTGAGTTATTACGTGCTTTTAATTTTCCGTTTCGTTCGTAACGGCAAATATAGCGAGGTGAAGTTATGGCTAAAGTGAGTGCCGTTGAAAAAAATAAACGTCGTGAAAGGATGGTGAAGCGTTATGCTGCACGTCGTGCGCGTTTAAAAGCAATAGTGATGAATCAGGAAGTTTTGCTTGAAGAGCGCTTTAAAGCTTCTATTCAGTTGGCACAGTTGCCTCGTAATTCTGCAAAAGTTCGTATTCGTAACCGTTGTGAAATTTCGGGTCGTCCGCGTGCTTATTATCGTAAATTAAAGATGTCACGGATTGCATTGCGTGATCTTGGGTCTTTGGGGTATATTCCTGGAATTGTTAAGTCTAGCTGGTAGGGAGAGGTTATTAGATGTCTATGTCAGATCCTCTTGGTGATATGTTAACCCGTATTCGGAATGCGCTTGGTCGTAAAAAAGGAAAGGTCATTACTCCTGCATCTAAACTTCGTGCAGGGGTTCTTGATGCTCTGAAATTGGAAGGTTATATTCGTGGATATAATCAGGTTGATTTAGGTAATGGAAAGTCTTCAATTGAAATTGAGCTAAAATATTTTGAAGGTTCAGCCGTTATTCGTGAAATTTCGCGTGTTTCAAAGCCAGGTCGTCGTGTTTATGTTTCTGCTAAAGCTATTCCTCCAGTGGCGAATGGTCTTGGTATTTCAATTTTATCAACTCCTAACGGAGTGATGGCGGATCATGAGGCGCGTAAACAAAATGTTGGTGGAGAGCTTCTCTGTCGTGTTTTCTGATTAATTTAAAGAAAATGGAAGAAAAACAGGTTAAGAATAATGTCTCGTATTGGAAAAAAACCCATTCCAGTTCCTTCTGGAGTTACCGCTATCATTGACGGCCAGTTGGTTAAGGTAAAAGGTCCGAAAGGTGAGCTGAGTTATGTCGTTAATGATGAGGTTTTAGTTAAGCTTGAGGAAAATGTTGTATTAGTAGAGCCACGTGATCAATCAAAGGGTGCTCGTTCTAAGTGGGGTATGTCACGCTCAATGATTGGGAATATTTTTTGTGGTGTAAAAGATGGTTTTGAAAAGAAACTGGAAATTAATGGTGTTGGTTATCGTGCTGCGTTGCAGGGTAAAGATATTCAGTTATCATTAGGTTTTTCTCATGATGTCATTTATAAAGTACCAGCTGACGTTACTATAACAGTTCCTAAGCCGACAGAAATTGTTGTTTTCGGAATTGATAAACAGAAGGTTGGACAAGTAGCGGCAGAAATTCGCAAATATCGTGCGCCTGAACCTTATAAGGGTAAAGGTGTGAAGTATGCAGATGAGCATATTGTTCGTAAAGAAGGTAAAAAGAAATAAGGATTTCATGACATGGTTTCTTCTAAGCGGATTGTTCAACGTAGAGCCCAACGTGTTCGTCGTCAAATTAAAGCGGTTGATAATGGTCGTCTACGGCTTAGTGTTTATCGCTCAAATCAGAATATTTATGCTCAAATTATTGATGATACACGTGGACATACTCTTGTTTCTGCGTGTACTCTTGAAAAGAATTTAAAGAACTCTTTAAAAAGTGGTTCTGATAAAGAAGCTGCTTTTGTTGTTGGTAAGTTAATTGCTGAGCGTGCGAAAAAAGCTGGTGTTAATGAAGTTGTTTTTGATCGTGGGCCATATGTTTATCATGGTAGAATAAAAGCTTTGGCTGAAGCTGCTCGTGAGGGTGGTTTAAATTTTTAAAGTGTATAGCTTAGAAAGTTTAGTAAGGAGATCTTTAGGATATTTCATACAAGTTCCTTTGATTTCGTGCTGGGACTTTGTTAGCGTGCTTCCGGAAAAGAAAAAAGGAATGAGGAATGGCACAAAAAGAGCGTAGTGATCGGGATGAACGTGATAGTGAGTTTGTTGATAAGCTTGTTCATATTAATCGTGTTTCTAAAGTTGTGAAGGGTGGTCGGCGTTTTGGTTTTGCTGCTCTTGTTGTTGTTGGAGATCAAAAGGGGCGTGTTGGTTTTGGTCATGGTAAAGCGCGTGAAGTGCCTGAGGCAGTTCGTAAGGCTACAGAGTCTGCAAAACGTGAAATGATTCATGTACCGCTGCGGTCTGGACGTACATTACATCATGATGTTGAAGGTCGTCATGGTGCTGGTTATGTTTTGTTACGCGCAGCTTCTGCTGGTACTGGTATTATCGCTGGCGGGCCAATGCGTGCTATTTTTGAGACACTTGGTATGCAGGATGTTATTGCGAAATCATTAGGGTCATCAAATCCCTATAATATGGTACGTGCTACCTTTGATGCGTTAAAGCGCCAAGTGCATCCTAAAAGTATTGCGGCCCAGCGAGGTATTAAGTATTCAGTATTGCAGTCGCGTCGTCAAAATATGATTGATTCGGAAGAATAATGTCTAGGCTTGTCGAAAAGGGAATTAAAAATGATTCAAAAAAAATCTCAGATTAGCAAGATTGTGACGGTAGAACAAATTAGAAGTGCGATTCGAAAACCGCGAGTTCAATGTGCAACATTAAAGGGACTTGGATTAAATAAAATGCATCGTCGTCGTGTTTTGGAAGATACACCTTGTGTGCGGGGTATGATTGCTAAGGTTAAGCATCTTGTTCGCGTTATAGAAAAAAATTAAAGGTTGCAGGAGTATATAAAATGAAGCTCAATGAATTACGTGATCGTGAGGGCGCAACAAAGAGCCGTAAGCGTATTGGGCGTGGTATTGGTTCTGGAACCGGTAAAACTGGTGGTTGTGGTGTTAAAGGTCAGAAGTCACGTTCTGGTGTGTCGCTTAATGGTTTTGAAGGAGGGCAAATGCCTATTTATCGCCGTTTACCAAAGCGCGGATTTAAGAATTTATTTTCTAAAGCTTACAATGAAGTTTCATTAGGCCGTATTCAGTTAGCAGTTGATGCGGGTAAATTGGATATTGAGAAATCAGTTGATGTTGTTACATTAAAAGAAGCTGGTATTATTAGTCGGGTAAAAGATGGTGTGCGCCTTCTTTCTGATGGAGAGCTAAAAGTTAAGATGACATTTAATGTTTCTGGGGCTTCTGAAATGGCTCGTAAAAAGATTGAAAAGGCTGGTGGTCAGGTTAATTTTTGCAAAGTTACTCAATAATTACGGACTAAATAATGCAGGGAAATATGAACTCTCTTTTACTTCATTATTTATAAAGAATATTGAGCCTTTCGTTTTTTATATGGTGGTATGAATTCTAAAGGTTATGTTTATTTAAGTTAAAGATTTAGCCTATAAACTGGAGAAAATTTATGGCATCGGCTGCAGAGCAATTGGTTTCCAATATGAATTTTGGCGCTTTTTCGCGTGCAACTGAATTAAAAAAACGTATTTGGTTTACTTTGGCTGCGCTTCTTGTGTATCGTTTTGGTACTTATATTTCTCTACCGGGTATTAATATTGATGTTTTACGACAAACATTTGAACATCATGCATCTGGTGTATTAGGGCTGTTTAATATGTTTGCTGGGGGTGCTGTTGGGCGTATGGCAATTTTTGCTTTAGGTATAATGCCTTATATATCAGCATCAATTATTGTACAGTTATTAACATCGATTGTTCCTTCATTAGAAGCTCTCAAAAAAGAGGGGGAATTCGGTCGTAAGATCATCAATCAATATACTCGTTATATGACTGTTATATTGGCAATTTTACAAGCTTTTGGTATTGCAGTTGCGCTTGAAACTGGCATAGGAACAGGTCTCCAAATAGTTATAGAACCAGGTATAATATTTCGTATTTCAGCAGTTATTTCATTAGTTGGTGGCACAATATTTTTGATGTGGCTTGGTGAGCAGATTACATCACGTGGCATTGGTAATGGAATTTCTCTCATTATTTTTACAGGTATTGTAGCAAATTTTCCTTCTACGTTTGCTCAACTTTTAACTGCTCATAGTCAAGCTGATTTATCAACTTTTTTATTAATAGGAATTGTTGTTGTTGCTGTTCTTATTATTGGAGTTATTGTTTTTGTAGAGCGGGCACAAAGGAGGATTATTATTCAGTATCCAAAGCGTCAAGTTGGAAATCAGATGTTTCAAGGTGATATGTCTCATTTTCCTTTGAAGTTAAATACTGCTGGTGTTATTCCGCCAATTTTTGCTTCATCTTTATTATTATTACCTGCAACTATTAATAATTTTTCTGATAAAATGCCGCAATGGGTTCAAAATATTTCTTTTTTCCTTAGTCATGGACAACCACTTTATATGATTGTTTACGCTGCTTTGATGGCATTTTTTTGCTTTTTCTATACAGCTATTGTATTCAGTCCAAGTGATACAGCTGAACAATTAAAAAGGCATTCTGGTTTTATCCCAGGGATTCGCCCTGGTGAGCGTACGGCTGAGTATATTGATTACGTTTTAACGCGTATTACTGTTATTGGAGCTATTTATATTATTCTGATTTGTTTACTTCCTGAGTTTATGATATCAACATTGCATATTCCTTTTTATCTTGGTGGTACATCTTTACTCATTGTTGTTACTGTTACACTTGATACAGTTGCTCAAATTCAGGGGAGTCTTGTTGCGCACCAATATAAGGGATTGATTGAAAAATCAAAACTTCGTGGAGGTAGAAGAAGACGATGAAGGTGATTCTTTTAGGTCCTCCTGGTGCTGGCAAAGGTACGCAAGCTAAAATGCTTACAGAGGAATATAATATTCCTCAGTTGTCCACCGGTGATATGCTGCGTGCAGTTATTATGAAAGAAACAGAAGTTGGTAAAGAAGCTAAAGCAATAATGGAATCTGGTTCTTTGGTTTCTGATGATATTGTTAATCGAATTGTATCAGATCGTATTAGTGAAAGTGATTGCGTGGGTGGTTTTATATTGGATGGGTATCCGCGGACCTTGGCACAAGCAGAGGCATTGCAGCAAATTTTAAAATCAAAAAATGTACAACTTGATGCGGTTATTGAGCTTGTTGTTGATGAAGATGCGTTGATTGAGCGTATAAAAAAGCGTGTACAGGAAACGGTTGTTTCTGGTGGGCAGGTTCGTTCAGATGATAATCCTGGTGCTTTTGCAAAACGACTAGTTGAGTATCGTGAGAAAACAGCTCCTGTATCAAAGTTTTATTCAGATATTGGATTACTAAAAACGGTTGATGGAATGGCTGATATTTCTGATGTATCGCGCGCAATTAAAGAGCTTTTTAAATGAAGGACTTTATCAGAAATAAATTGAAAAGAGTTGACTTTTATAATGAAATCTATCAGAAATCGCTTTGATTCATTTCAGTAGGAATAACAGGATTCGGAATATGTTTGAACCGAAGCCATTTTTTTCTATAAAATGCTTCAAGTATTTTATGGTAAACTGTTAACATACTCAAGGAGAATAGGCGTGGCCCGTATTGCTGGCGTCAATATCCCGACAAATAAGCGTGTAGTTATTGCGCTTCAATATATTTATGGGATTGGACAAAAATTTGCTCAGGAAATTATCGAGAAAGTTGGTATTTCTCCAGAGCGTCGTGTACATGAGCTTTCGGATGCAGAAGTTTTACAGATTCGTGAGACAATAGACCAAAGCTATCAGGTTGAAGGGGACCTCCGTCGGGAGGTTGCGATGAGTGTAAAGCGTTTGATGGATCTTGGCTGTTATCGTGGTTTACGCCATCGTCGCTCTTTGCCCGTTCGTGGGCAGCGTACGCATACAAATGCGCGTACACGTAAAGGTCCTGCTAAAGCAATTGCTGGTAAGAAGAAGTAAAAATCTTTAATTGCTTTAATTGATTATGAAGGTTTTATTTTAGATATTTTGTTTTTGTTGAATATTTAAAACAAGAGCGAATAAGGTGGAGCTGCTGGTATTACGGCAGTAAAGAGATCGTTGAAAGGAAGGCTATGGCCAAGGAAGCCACACGTATTCGTCGTCGCGAGCGTAAGAATATTTCATCAGGTGTTGTACATATCAATTCAACATTTAATAATACAATGATTACTATTACTGATTCTCAGGGACATACAATTGCATGGTCATCTGCTGGAGCTCAAGGATTTAAGGGATCACGTAAGTCTACGCCTTTTGCTGCACAGGTTGCTGCAGAGGATTGTGCCAAAAAAGCACAAGAACATGGTATGCGTTCGTTGGAAGTTGAAGTTTGTGGGCCCGGAGCAGGTCGTGAATCCGCTTTACGTGCATTGCAATCTGTTGGTTTTTTAATTACTTCCATTCGTGATGTGACACCAATTCCTCATAATGGATGTCGTCCGCGAAAAAGGCGGCGTGTTTAATTTGGGTATTGTTTTTCATTGTCGGAGGTTTCTCCGATGTTCACGCTGGCCGTTGCGATTGAATGGTAACGGAACTAAAGAACAGGAATAAAAATATGATCCAGAAAAACTGGCAGGAATTAATTAAACCCAGTAAAGTTGAGTTTCACGCGCATAATGATCCGAATATTGTAAGTGTGGTTGCAGAACCTCTTGAGCGTGGTTTCGGTTTGACATTAGGAAATGCATTGCGTCGTGTGTTGTTATCATCACTTCGTGGTGCTGCAGTTACTGCTGTACAAATTGATAGTATTTTACATGAATTCTCCTCAATTCCGGGTGTTCGTGAAGATGTTACAGATATTATTTTAAATATCAAAGAGATTGCTATACGTATGGAAGAGGAGGGGCCTAAGCGGGTTATTCTCTGTAAAGAGGGACCCGGAGTGGTTAAAGCTGGAGATATACAAACAGTTGGAGATATGGCAATTCTTAATCCGGAGCATGTGATTTGCACATTGGATGAGGACGCAGAAGTTCGCATGGAACTTATTGTCAATACAGGAAAGGGTTATGTTCCATCGGAGAGAAATTGTATTGATGATGCACCAATAGGACTTATTCCTGTTGATAGCCTTTATTCGCCAGTTCGTAAAGTATCCTATAAAGTAGAGAATACACGTGAAGGACAGATTCTAGATTATGATAAATTGACATTAACAATCGAAACGAATGGCGCTGTTAATGGTGAAGATGCGATTGCTTTTGCAGCTCGTATTCTTCAAGATCAATTGTTGGTATTTGTTAACTTTGAAGAACCACAAAAAGAATTGGTGGAAGAGCCGGATTCTGAACTTTCCTTTAATCCAGCCTTGCTCAAAAAGGTGGATGAATTAGAACTTTCAGTGCGTTCAGCAAATTGTCTTAAAAATGATAATATTGTTTATATTGGTGATCTTATACAAAAAACAGAAGCTGAAATGCTTCGGACACCAAATTTTGGACGGAAATCATTGAATGAAATTAAGGAAGTTCTCGCATGTATGGGACTCCATCTTGGGATGGAAATTCCTGCGTGGCCTCCTGATAACATTGATGATCTTGCGAAACGTTATGAAGATCAGTATTAAATTAACATTGAAGGAGAAGGCTTATGCGCCACAGTAAATCAGGTCGTAGGCTGAACCGGACTGCTAGTCATCGTAAAGCAATGTTTGCAAATATGGCGGCTTCGCTTATTGAGCATGAGCAGATTATGACGACGCTTCCAAAGGCTAAAGAAATTCGTCCTGTCGTTGAAAAATTAGTTACGCTTGGTAAGCGTGGAGATTTGCATGCACGTCGGCAAGCGATTTCAGCTCTTCGTGATGCGAAGCATGTTGCGAAATTGTTTGATACGTTAGCGGTACGTTATGCATCACGTAAAGGTGGTTATTTGCGTATTATGAAAGCAGGTTTTCGTACCGGTGATAATGCTCCTATGGCTGTTATTGAGTTTGTTGATCGCGATGTTGACGCAAAAGGTGCTGTTGATCGTGCACGTATGGAAACAACAGCTGTTAAAGAAGAAGCTGCTTCATAAAAGGAGCAATTTTTCTTATTAGCTTTTTAAAAACCGTCTTTTAAAGGCGGTTTTTTTATTAAATTTTAAGGGCGTTTTTTCATTAAAATTGTAGAGCTAATTTTTTCTATTATGTAAAAAGGAGAGAGGTGACTTTATTCGTTGAGTTGTTTAATTTCTATATTGTTTGTTGTTTGGATAAATTTTTTGTGCCTAAATCATTGATTATTTAGTGATGATCACCGATTTTCAAGGTAAGTAAGGAGGTCTTCTTATCTTATTAAGAAGTAAGCTTTTGTTTTTGAAGGAGCTAATAATGAAATATTCTATTTTAATAGGGCTTTTTTTTGTGATTATGGCACAAATAACGTTTTGTTATGCGAATGCTCAAATTCCACAAAAACAGTCAGATATTACTTTTTCATTTGCTCCTTTAGTGAAAAAGACTGTTCCATCCGTTGTGAATATTTATGCTGCACGAAAAGTTAGAGTACGTTCGCCTTTTGAGGGAGATCCATTTTTTGAACAATTTTTTGGTCGTTATCAAGGTAAGCGATCTTTGCGTACTCAGTCATCATTAGGATCTGGGGTGATTGTTGATGCACGTGGTTTGATTGTTACTAGTTACCATGTTATTAAGGATGCTAGCGAAATTAAAGTTGCTTTTTCTGATGGCCGGGAATTTGAAAGTAAAGTTATATTAAAGGATGAAACAACAGATATTGCAGTACTTGAAATTAATTCAAAAGATGCTCAATTTCCTGTTCTCCCTTTGGGAGATTCTGATGCAGTGGAAGTTGGAGACCTTGTTCTAGCAATTGGTAATCCTTTTGGTGTTGGTCAGACGGTTACAAGTGGCATTGTTTCAGCACAAGCACGTACGCGTATAGGTATTTCTGATTTTGATTTTTTCATTCAAACAGATGCTGCTATTAATCCAGGTAATTCTGGTGGGGCTTTAATTGATATGAAAGGTCAATTAATTGGGATTAATACGGCTATTTATTCACGTTCAGGTGGTTCTGTAGGGATTGGATTTGCTATCCCAGTTAATCTTATTAAAGTTGTGCTTGATACAGTGAAGCGTGGTGAAAAGTTTCTTGTGCCCCCTTATATTGGGGCATCTTTTCAAAGTATTACACCTGATATTGCAAGTGGTTTGGGTTTAGAACATTCGTATGGTGCACTCATTATTGAGATTATCAAAGGTAGTCCGGCTGAGAAAGCTGGTTTGAAAGTGGGTGACGTTATTTTGAGTGTGCAAGGGATGCAAATTGAGAGTCCAGATAGTCTTGGATATCGTTTGATGACAACTAGGATTGGGCAGAGCCTTGTTTTAGAATATTTACGGGATGGAAAAATTTTTAAAACAGAAATAACTGTATTATCAACACCAGAATCTGCATTTGCACAATCTGAAAAAATTGTGGGAGAAAATCCCCTTTCTGGTGCTGAAGTATTAGATTTAACGCGGTACAATAGTCGACGATTTCATCTTCCTGTTACTGTGAAAGGTGTGATAATTACTGAGGTTGACCAAAGAAGTAATGCTGCGGGTATTTTTCGTCCTGGAGATATTTTGCATACTGTTAATGGTCATAAAATTCAAACTGTAAGTCAGTTAAAAAAAGTGCTTATGCAAAAACACTCACATATTTGGGAAATAGAATATGAGCGCAATGGTTTACATATTCGTCAATTGATTCGTTGAGAGTTTTATTTGAATAAAGATTTTTATACTTTACCCTTTGATTCTTGTGTTAATCAAAATCGTCCCCTTGCAGAAAAGATGCGTCCTCGCTCTCTTCATGAAGTGGTAGGGCAAAACCATTTAATTGGAGCGGAGGGCTTTCTTTCGCGCATGGTTGCGTCTGGCTCTTTTAGTTCTATGATTTTCTGGGGACCACCAGGCACAGGTAAAACGACGGTAGCACGTTTGTTGGCACTTGAAACAAATTTTGCCTTTGAACAAGTTTCTGCTATTTTTACTGGAATATCGGAACTAAAGAAAATTTTTGAAGTAGCCCGAGCCCGTTTGATGTCTGGATGTCAAACATTATTATTTATCGATGAAATTCACCGCTTTAATCGCTCTCAACAGGATAGTTTTTTACCTTTTATGGAAGATGGAACTATAATTCTTGTAGGAGCAACAACTGAGAATCCTTCATTTGAACTTAATGCTGCTCTTCTTTCACGTGCACGTGTTTTAACTTTTCGCGCGCATGATAATGCAAGTTTGGACATACTTTTGAAACGCGCTGAAAAAGTAGAGGGAAGATCACTGCCTTTAGATGATCACGCGAGAGAAGTTTTAATAAGGATATCTGACGGTGATGCACGAGCAGCTTTAACATTAGCAGAAGATATTTGGCGTGCTGCACAGTCAGAAGAAGTTTTTAATGCCGAAACTCTGCAAGCCATAATTCAGCGTCGAACTCCGATTTATGATAAAGGACGAGATAGTCATTATAACCTTATTTCAGCACTGCATAAGTCAGTTCGTGGTTCTGACCCTGATGCTGCACTGTATTATCTTGCACGTATGTTTGATGCGGGTGAAGATCCTTTATATATTGGGCGTAGGTTGGTTCGCATAGCTATTGAAGATATTGGTTTAGCAGATCCACAAGCTCTTGTAATTTGTAATGCAGCAAAAGATGCCTATAGTTATTTAGGATCACCTGAAGGAGAGTTAGCTCTTGTGCAAGCATGTCTTTATGTTGCAACTGCACCAAAATCAAATGCAACTTATCTTGCTTATAAAGCGGCAATGCATAGTGCTCGCAAAAACGGTTCTTTATCTCCTCCTAAGCACATTCGTAATGCTCCTACAAAATTTATGAAAGAAGAGGGATATGGGCATGGTTATCGTTATGACCATGACGAACAAGATGCGTTTTCAGGGCAAGAATATTTTCCTGAAGAACTTGGGCATCAGATCTATTATCAGCCACAAGAACGTGGTTTTGAGCGGGAAATTATAAAGCGTCTTGATTGGTGGAAGAAGTTACGACAAAAACGAGTTAATCAAAAATAAAATTTTAGAGAGAGTAAGAGAGAATGTATTTTTGATTGTTTTTTTGTATTTAGTCATAATTATTATAATTTTAATTAAGATTCAGATTAAACTAAAAGAACTTACTGCTGTTCTATAGAGTAGGGGGTATTTGATTTATTTAAAGAAAAAGGTATTAACGGTATATAAATTTAGTGTGTAAGCGACTCTCTCTAATATGTTATCTCTTGAAGAAAACGTAGTTTCTTTTAAGTGGAGGGAATTGGATTTTGTTGAATCTAACTAAGAATAAAAGAAATAGTCTGTGAACATCCAAATTCGAGGCTTTAATTAGGCGAAGAGAACAGTATATACTGTATATTAAATTTGTTATAACTCACTAAGGATATAGTTGTGGATAAAACAAAAGCTCTAGAGGCTGCTCTTTCACAGATTGAACGTTCATTTGGTAAAGGCTCGATTATGCGTCTTGGGCAGAAAGAGCAAGTTGTTGAAATTGAGACCGTTTCGACTGGTTCGTTATCTTTGGATATTGCTTTGGGGGTAGGTGGACTACCAAAAGGGCGCATTATTGAGATTTATGGGCCAGAAAGTTCTGGGAAAACAACATTAGCTCTTCATTCTATTGCTGAAGCGCAGAAAAATGGTGGAGTTTGTGCTTTTGTTGATGCAGAACACGCTCTTGATCCTATTTATGCACGTAAACTTGGTGTTGATTTAGCAAATCTCTTTATTTCTCAGCCAGATACTGGTGAACAGGCATTGGAAATTACAGAAACACTTGTTCGTTCTGGTGCCGTTGATGTACTGGTTGTTGATTCAGTTGCAGCTTTGACACCACGTGCAGAAATTGATGGTGAAATGGGCGATTCTTTACCTGGATTACAAGCTAGGTTGATGAGTCAAGCATTACGAAAATTAACAGCATCGATTTTTCGCTCTAACTGTATGGTTATTTTTATCAATCAAATTCGTATGAAAATAGGTGTGATGTTTGGTTCTCCTGAAACAACAACAGGTGGAAATGCTTTAAAGTTTTATGCTTCTGTTCGTTTGGATATTCGTCGCATTGGAGCTATTAAAGATCGTGATACAATTATTGGGAGTCAGACTCGCGTTAAAATTGTAAAGAATAAGTTAGCACCTCCATTCAAGCAAGTTGAGTTTGATATTATTTATGGTGAGGGCATTTCTAAATTAGGAGAATTAATAGATTTAGGTGTTAAAGTTGGTCTTGTAGAAAAATCTGGTTCATGGTTCTCTTATAATTCTCAGCGTTTAGGGCAGGGGCGTGAAAATGCAAAGCAGTTTTTATGTGAACATACAGAGATAGCGGCTGAGATTGAAACAGCTTTACGACAGAATGCTGGTCTAATCGCAATTGAATTGCTAGAAAATTCTGGAGTAGAAAGTACAGAGGGTGAGGAAACAATCTGATATAATATTAGTTTGAATAGGATTCCTTTATTTAAAGTTTATTCTGTTTTTATTTGTTAGAATTTTGAAGTACAAGATCGTTTACTTTTTATTTTTTTGCAGAGAATATTTTTGTCTTGATTAAAGCACTAAAGCGAGCAAAGAGTGCTGTATTAGGTAGTTATTTGGTTTTGCGATTTTTTACTGTATTCTACAGGTGTAAATATGAATAGTGTTAATAGTATCAGGTCAGCTTTTCTGGATTATTTTCGTCGTAATGGACATGAAATTCTTTCTTCGAGTCCACTGGTTCCACGCAATGACCCTACATTGATGTTTACAAATGCAGGAATGGTTCAGTTTAAAAACGTTTTTACTGGACTTGAACAATACCCTTATAAACGAGCAACAACAGCGCAAAAATGTGTTCGTGCGGGTGGAAAGCATAATGATCTTGATAATGTTGGTTATACAGCGCGTCATCATACTTTTTTTGAAATGCTTGGGAATTTTTCTTTTGGTGATTATTTTAAAGAAGAAGCCATTTTTTTTGCATGGAATCTTTTAACCAAAGAGTTTTGTCTTTCGCAAGATAAATTGTTGGTCACAGTTTATCATACTGATAATATTGCAGCTGAATTATGGCGTAAAATTTCGGGGCTTCCGAACGAAAAAATTATCCGTATTGCAACCAATGATAATTTTTGGTCGATGGGAGATACAGGTCCATGTGGTCCTTGTTCAGAGATTTTTTATGATCATGGCGATGAAATTTTTGGTGGGCCTCCTGGAAGTGCTAATGAGGATGGTGATCGTTTTATTGAAATTTGGAATCTTGTTTTTATGCAATATGAGCAAGTTAATAAAGAAGAGCGAACTGAATTACCTTGTCCTTCTATTGACACTGGTATGGGATTAGAACGCATCGCAGCTGTTTTGCAAGGTGTTCATGATAATTATGATATTGATCTTTTTTGTAAATTAATTCACGCTTCACAGGAGATAACAGGTATAAAGGCAACGGGTGAGTTTGTTGCCAGCCATCGTGTTATTGCTGATCATCTCCGTTCTTCTGCGTTTTTGATTTCTGATGGTGTTCTTCCTTCCAATGAGGGACGAGGATATGTTTTACGTCGTATTATGCGTCGTGCTATGCGTCATGCTCATTTTCTTGGTGCTAAAGAGTCATTAATGAAGAAACTTTTGCCTGTTTTAATACGCGAAATGGGGCAAGCTTATCCCGAGTTAGTGCGTGCTGAGTCCTTAATTTCAGAAATCTTAAAGCTAGAAGAAACGCGTTTTCATAAAACTCTTGAACGAGGGCTTAGTTTATTAAATGAAGTAAGCATTGATCTTAAAGAAGGTGATCATTTGGACGGTGAAGTTGCCTTTAAACTTTATGATACATATGGTTTTCCACTTGATTTGACGCAAGATGCCCTTCGCTGTCGCGGAATATCTGTTGATATTGATGCTTTTGAAAAAGCAATGGAGCTTCAGAAAGCCGAAAATCGCGCCAATTGGTCTGGTTCTGGCGCATCAATAACAGAAACAATTTGGTTTTCTATTCGTGATAAGGTAGGCGCTACAGAATTTTTAGGTTATGAAACAGAAAAAGCTGAGGGCGTTATTACAGCTCTTGTTTGTGATGGTGAAATTGTTGATCATATTTCTTCAGGACAAGATGCTATGCTTGTTGTGAATCAAACACCTTTTTATGCTGAGTCTGGTGGGCAGGTAGGTGATAGTGGCGTTATTTCTGGTGAGTCTTTTGTTTTTGAAGTGCATGATACCCAGAGAAGGGGTGATGGGGTTTTTATTCACATTGGAGAAGTAAAATCTGGCCAAGCACAGATATCTGATTGTGTGGAACTGTCCGTTGATTCTGAACGTCGTAGAAAAATTCGTGCTAATCATTCTGCTACCCATTTATTGCATGAAGCTTTGCGTTGTATATTAGGGCCGCATATTGCACAGAAGGGATCTTTAGTATCTCCTAGTCGGTTGCGTTTTGATTTTTCTCACCCAAAGCCAATTTCATCAGAAGAATTAAAAAGAGTAGAAGATTTGGCAAATGATATTGTGCTGCAAAATAGTAAGGTCACAACCCGTTTGATGGCGCTGGATGATGCAATTTTGGGAGGAGCAATGGCATTGTTTGGGGAAAAATATGGTGATGAAGTTCGTGTTGTTTCTATGGGAGAGAGATGTGAACCAACAGAATTAACAAGGCATTGGTCAATTGAGCTTTGTGGGGGCACGCACGTGCAGAGAACAGGTGATATTGGTTTGATTCATATTGTTGGTGAAAGTTCTGTAGCTTCTGGAGTTCGTCGTATTGAAGCTTTAACGGGTACAACTGCACGCCTTTATTTACGTCAACAAGATAAGCGAATTTATGAAATGGCGAGTTTTTTAAAAACTTCTCCTGCTAATTTGGAAGAACGTATAAGGAATTTGCTTGATGATCGTCGTAAGTTTGAAAAAGAGTTGAATAATACACGTAAAAATGTTGCGCTGAATGGTGGAGCTCTACAGGGTAGAAAAGAGGACATTACAATTATTAATGGTATTTCTTTTATGGGGGGCGTTCTTAGAAACATTGCGGTGCGGGATCTTAAAGCGTTGGTAGATTCTGGAAAGAAGCAAATTAAATCTGGGGTGGTTGCTTTTATTAGTGTTTCGGAAGATGGCAAAGGAAGCGCTGTTGTTGGGGTTACTGATGATTTAATAAATATGTTGAATGCTGTTGATTTAGTGCGTGTTGTTTCCACTGTTCTTGGTGGCCAAGGTGGTGGTGGCCGTCCTGATATGGCACAGGCTGGTGGTTCCAAAGGAGATAAAGCTGATGAAGCGATTACGGCATTAAAAGCTTTTCTTAAAGGGTAATTTTTATTCTTGTTGTATGTTACAGTTTTTAAGAAAGCTTAAACTGTATATCGTTACATTAAATTTTTGTGTAAAAGCGTAGAAAACAAAAATTTTATGATGCAATAGCTTTGTGTAATGGCACTATGTTTTCATTTTCTGTTTTCGTTGTTTCTTGATCACTCATTAAGCCGCCAGTTTGTAATAATTTATAGAAGCGACCGCCTTTGCTAATCAGTTCTTGAAAGCTACCTTTTTCAATTAAACGGCCATGATCTAAAAATAATATAAGATCAGCATTGCGAACTGTTGAAAGACGGTGTGCTATAATAAAAGTGGTGCGGTTTTGACTTACACAATCGATAGCATCTTTAACACGAGCTTCTGTTTCAACATCAAGAGCACTTGTTGCTTCATCTAAAATAAGGATGGGTGCATTTTTTAAGATAGCACGTGCGATTGCTAATCGTTGTCTTTCTCCACCTGATAATTGTGAACCGCGCTCACCAACTAATGTATCATAACAATCATTTTTTTCTAGAATAAAGTCATGAGCAGCAGCTATCTTTGCAGCTTCATAAAGTTCTTCATCTGTTGCGGTTGTTTTGCCTATTGAAATGTTATCGCGAATACTACGGTTGAAAAGACCAGAATCTTGAAAGACTGTTGCTAAAGCTTTGCGCAAGGATTCACGATTAACTGTGCGTATATCTATTTCATCAATACTGATGTGCCCAATTGTAGGATCATATACGCGTTGTAACAAATTGATTAATGTTGTCTTTCCAGCACCTGTTGGCCCTACAATCGCAACGGTTTGTCCTGCTTTAACTTTAAATGAAATATCAAAAACACCTTGAGAGGAATTAAGAAATTTATAGGACACATGATGAAACTGAATTTCACCTTTAACATTTTGAAGAGAAGGAAGATTTTCTGGTGTATTGATATGAACAGTAGAGTCTTCCATTTCAAAAAAATCTTTTAGTTTTGCTTGTGAAGATATAGCTAAATTGATGAAATTGCTAATTTGATCAAGACGATTAATCATTAATTGAGCAAATCCAACAAAAGCAACAACTTCTCCTACTCGCACTTGGCCTTTTGTTACAAAAAAGGCGCCTAGAATCAGGACACACACTATTGAAATTGTTGAGGCCATTCGATTTAAGCCACTAGCGAGAGCCCACCAATTTAAAACAGGATTTTGGGCTTTAAGAAGATCAGCTGCGTGTTGATGAAGTATGGAGGTTTCCTCTAATATTCTATTATAACTTTGTACAATCGAAACGTTAGAAATTGAGTCACTGACATGCTTAAAAAGATTATGGTGGTAGCGTTCTACGGCTGCTTGTCCATCTTTTGTTTTTTGCATTACTAAACGTGCAATTAATACATAGATAATAGCGAGGACAAGCAAGACTATTGAAAGACGCCAATTCATTTTGAAAGCTATTGGCACGAGAACAAGTAATGCAACAAGAGTTGAGAGATGTTGACGCATAAAGTCAAGCCATATGGTTGACATAGAATCTATTGCACGTAGTAGTGTATGAAGAGCATTAGAAGTTCCACGTTGTTGATGCCAGATTAATGGCATAGCAATGATACGTTCAAAAGATTCTATTAAAACAGTCAAGCGATGTCTATGTGCTAAGCGGTCAGCACTACGTGCTACGAATACGTAAGCAATAATATTAAAAACACCAAAGCCTACCCACATTATGAGGGTCGAAATAATGCCAGATTTATCTGCAATTGCATCAATAACGTGTCCAAATAAAATAGGTTCTATAATCGTAATTATAGCTAAAGTAACATTAGCTGAGCAGATTAAAATGGATGCATTTTTTTCTTTGTTGAGATAAGAAAGAACACGAGCATAAATTTTAAATAAAGACACAGATGATTATCTCCAATTCTCACTCAAGATTCTCTTAGCGATTGGTCTTTGAAACTAATAAAATTTATGCAGTAGGAGAATGCAATTTTGAATACGGATTGTAACGCAGCGTGATAACGTCAATTTATAAAATCATTTTTTGTGTTTATATACAGTAGGATGAGAATGTTAATAACAAATTTTATGATAAGAGAATTATTATGGTGGGCGTAAAAATAAAAAAGGTTGAAGCAGATGAAAATGGAATGCGTTTAGATCGTTGGTTTAAGGTGTACTATCCAGATGTTGGGTTTGGATATTTACAAAAACTTCTACGTTCTGGACAGATACGGGTTGATGGTGGACGTGTTAAAAATGATGTGCGCCTTGTTATGGGGCAATCTATTCGTGTGCCCCCTTTACTTATAGATAAAGAGGATAGCTTTCCTGTAATCAATAAAATCGTTTGTGGACAGGACAATGACATAATCTTAAAAGATATGCTTCTTTATGAAGATTCAAAAATTTTTGTTTTTAATAAACCAGCAGGTTTAGCGGTACAAGGCGGTTCTGGCTTGACGCGTCATGTTGATAGTATGCTTGAAGTATGGCGCAATAAAAAAGGCGAAAAACCGCGATTGGTTCATCGCATTGATCGTGAGACATCTGGTGTTCTTGTTGTGGCACGGTCAAGAGGAGCTGCGCAGGCTTTGACTGCTGCTTTTAGAACACGAGAAACAAAGAAAACTTATTGGGCATTGGTCCGGGGGGTGCCTAGAAAAAAGCAGGATAAAATTTCGACATGGATGGTCAGAGAAATAACTGCACAAGGTGATAAAATGCGTGTTTGTGAACGTAGACAACCAGATTCCAATCATGCAGTGTCTTATTATCGTGTTTTGGATACGCGAGGAAAAGCTCTTTCTTGGCTTGAAATGGAACCCTATACAGGAAGAACACATCAATTACGTGTTCATGCTGCTTATATAAATCATCCGATTATTGGCGATTCAAAATATTTTTTTTCTGATAGTAATTGGGACTTGCCAGGAGGAATGCAAAATCGGCTTCATCTTCATGCACGTCGTATCCGTATACCTCATCCTTCAGGAGGCATATTAGATGTTACTGCACCTTTACCACCTCATATGGTGCAAAGTTTTAATCTTTTCGCTTTTAACGAAATCGATGGTGATACAGAATAATAGAAACAATACTGTACTTTTTTTCTTTAATATTTATAACTAATTGATTTATAAAGGTAATATATTACTTTATTTTGAATTAAAGTTTAAAATAGAGTAACATTCTCTTATTTCAACCTATCTCATTTTAAAACAAATACAAAATCATTTATGTGTTACAAAAATAGTTAACATATAAATGAAAATCCTTTAAGAACTCTAGAAGCAGTAATGATATCAAGATATTAGATAAAAGTCTTTTAATATATTGATTCTTAAATAAAAATTAATAAAAAATCCAGAAGAAAGATCGTGTGGAAGGATTTTTAAAAATTATCTTTTGAATGAATGATCTATCTTATTAAAACTAGCGGGTACTTACTGAAAAGCATCAAAAGCAATATGCAGTTTAAATACTCAATATGTTTATAAAACATCTCCTATAACTGATATATTATGGTGTTGTGAGTATTATATTGTCGATTGAAATTACATTGCTTTTTAAATTAAACTCTTCCTTATTTTCCTATGAGATGGTGATATTATTACTATAAGTAATATTGGATGAACCTTTTCTACTTTATAAGACATTGCTTTAGCATTTATTGTTCCATGAAAATTAAGGATATTGATTTATAAATCAATGATTATAAGAGCTTATGAGCTGATGTTGAGATTATCATACAGAGATATAGTATAAGATTGTTGATAGTTAAATGGCATAATACTTTAGTATTTGTTGGAATGACTGTAGTTGATATGTTTTAAAATTGCTGTACAGTATTTTTGTAGCTAATAATTGCAAATTTTATTCTAGAAACCTTATTAGGCTTGTTGAAAATATTAAAGGTAGAAAAAAATGCGTGAAATTTTAGGTGATGTTGATACGTTATTGAATGAAGGTAATTCTTTTCATCATCCTCAAAAATTATCATGTCGGCCATTGCCTAAGCGGTTTTACGAAAAAGTAGACGTCACCTGTAAAGAAGGAAAATTTTTTATTTTACTAGATGGGAAACTATTAAAGACACCTGCAAAACGTGATTTTTTTCTACCGGTAGAAATGCTTGCTGGATTGGTAGCACAAGAATTTACTGCCCAAAAAGCGGTGATTGATCCAGCAAAAATGCCAATTACGCGTTTGGTTAATACTGTTATTGACGGTATAATTGATAATATGCAAATTATTTTTGAAGATCTGTTGCGTTTTGTTGCATGTGATATGATTTTTTATCGAGCACAAACACCAAAAGAATTAGTGAAACGACAATCTGAAAAATGGGACTTTTTACTTGATTGGGCAGAAGAAAGATTAGGTACACATTTTAATTTAGTAGAAGGTCTTATGCATGTTGAACAACCACCTGAGTCTATTCAAGCGGTGAGCAATTATTTACGCAAGATAGAATCTCCTTATACGTTAGCTGCACTTCATGCAATGACTACATTGACAGGATCAGCTCTTATTGCTTTTGCTGTAGCTGAGGGGAAGATTTGTATAGATGATGCTTGGGCTATAGCACATTTAGATGAAGATTGGACAATGGAACAATGGGGAAAAGATGAGGAAACAATAACACGTCGTGCTTATAAAAAGTCTGAGTTTAATGCAGCAGCTACAATTATTACTGTTTGCTCAAAATGAAATTCTCATTTCAATTTACTATAGGAGAATAAAGTTACTGTCTAAGGTATTTGTGTACTGCGTAGAGCGCGATTGCTGCAGCATTTGAAACGTTTAATGACTTAATATCTCCAGGCAGATCAAGGCGTGCTAGTGAGTACACATTTTCCCGTGTTTTTTGACGTAAGCCTTTACCTTCTGCTCCTAAAATAAGGGAGATTTTAGTCCCTGTTAACGCTGTTTCTAAAGGAAATTTACCTTCTGAATCAAGTCCAAAACTAATAAAGTTCATTTGGTGAAGTTCTTGAAGTGCTTTAAAAAGATTGCGTACAGTAATGTATTCAATGAGTTCTAAAGCTCCAGACGCTGCTTTGGCAAGTACACCACTTTCTTGTGGTGAATGGCGATTAGTAGTAATGATTGCTCCAGCTTTAAAGGCTACGGCAGAGCGCATAATAGCACCAACGTTATGTGGATCAGTAATTTGATCCATGATAATGATAAGATCGGTATTTGTCAGTTCCGATAAAGAACGTGATTTTAGAGGTTCAGTTTCTAATACAATTCCTTGATGAACTGCTTCCCTTCCTACAAACATTTCCAGTTTTTTCGGTGAGCATGGTGTTATAGGACACGCTATATTTGATTCGTTTATATCAAGACGCTTTAAAGCATTTGGTGTAGTATACAGATGTCTTAAAATTCTTCTAGGATTCTTCAATGCTGCATGAACTGGATGAATACCATAAAGGTAAATTTGTTCTTTTTGTAATGGGATAGGTGGTTGTTTTACATATGTTGTAGATTGAAAAAAAGAGCCTTTTGTATCACGATATCGGCGACGAAGACGAGCATAATGAGAGTCTTTAGGCATATTTTTTTCATATTATGTTTATAATGGATTTGTATATAGAAATTTGTATATAGAAAAAATATAAAATTTTAAATTATTTAATAGAAAATTTGTAAAGAACCATATTTATTTTGTTGACAGATGCAATACTAAACGCCATAACCAACCCTCAGCCAGTCTAAACTTAGTAGAAAGAGATTGGTTGTAGTGATGCTTTATCGCCCAGCTCTACCGATGTAATGGAGGGGTGCCCGAGTGGTTAAAGGGGACGGACTGTAAATCCGTTGCGTATGCTACGTTGGTTCGAATCCAACCCCCTTCACCATTCATCAAATAGAGCTGATATGTGCGGGTATAGCTCAATGGTAGAGCAGCAGCCTTCCAAGCTGAATACGCGGGTTCGATTCCCGCTACCCGCTCCAGACATAAGCTGGCGATTGAGTAAAATGGTGGGTGTTTTCCATCATCATAATAAAGAGACGAATATTTTCGTTTTATAGCTGTTATGCCGGACTGAGGTATTTGTCCGGTTTGATTTGGTTCTGAGAACCTTTTTATACTAACTAATTTAAGACAAGAGATTGACGGCGATGGCAAAGAGCAAATTTGAACGTACGAAGCCGCATGTTAATATAGGTACGATTGGTCATGTTGATCATGGGAAGACTTCATTGACAGCAGCGATTACGAAGTATTTTGGTGAATTTAAAGCGTATGACCAAATTGATGCGGCGCCTGAGGAGCGGGCACGTGGTATAACGATATCTACTGCGCACGTTGAGTATGAAACGGAGAGCCGTCACTATGCTCACGTTGATTGTCCTGGTCATGCGGATTATGTTAAGAACATGATTACAGGAGCGGCCCAAATGGATGGTGCGATATTAGTTGTTTCTGCAGCAGATGGACCTATGCCTCAAACGCGTGAGCATATTTTGTTGGCCCGCCAGGTTGGAGTTCCAGCGATTGTTGTTTTTCTCAATAAAGTTGATCAGGTTGATGATAGCGAGCTTTTAGAGCTTGTAGAGCTTGAAGTTCGTGAGCTTTTATCGAAATATGATTTTCCGGGAGATGATATTCCTATAGTTAAGGGTTCGGCTTTGGCTGCGCTTGAGGATTCAAATAAGAGTATAGGTGAAGATTCTGTTCGTCTTTTGATGAGTGAAGTTGATAAATATATACCGACCCCTGAGCGTCCAGTTGATCAGCCGTTTTTGATGCCTATCGAGGATGTTTTTTCTATTTCTGGTCGTGGTACGGTTGTTACAGGTCGTGTTGAGCGTGGCATTATTAAAGTTGGTGAAGAGATAGAGATTATTGGAATTCGTCCTACATCTAAGACGACGGTTACCGGGGTTGAAATGTTTCGGAAACTTTTAGATCAAGGTCAGGCTGGTGATAATATAGGCGCTTTGCTTCGTGGAGTTGATCGTGAGGGGATTGAACGTGGTCAAGTATTGGCGAAACCTGGTTCTGTTACACCTCATACTAAATTTAAAGCTGAGGCTTATATTTTAACGAAAGATGAGGGGGGACGTCACACACCGTTTTTCACAAATTATCGTCCTCAATTTTATTTTCGTACGACCGATGTTACAGGTATAGTTACGCTTCCTGAAGGAACGGAAATGGTTATGCCGGGTGATAATGTTGCAATGGATGTTTCTTTGATTGTTCCAATCGCAATGGAAGAGAAGCTTCGTTTTGCGATCCGAGAAGGTGGTCGCACCGTTGGGGCCGGTATCGTATCTAAAATTATTGAATAGGTGAGATAAATTACTTAGGATATATTTAAAATATTTTTCTAAAAGATTAGGGGTATAGCTCAGTTGGTAGAGCGGCGGTCTCCAAAACCGCAGGTCGCGGGTTCAAGTCCTGCTGCCCCTGCCGTGGATTGTGATTTGAATCACAGTTAGAGAGAGGATAGACAGATTAGTTATGTTTATTTTCTTTTTTTTATATAGGGCTTGTTTTTTTATACATGAATCTGTATTGAGTAAAAGATGATGGGATTGCGTAAGGATTGTTGTAACTTTTCGCATTTTTGTCATGTTTTTTATTGTATAGTTTGCAATAAGATTAGAAAGAATGTAGTGTGATTAATGGTATCTAAAATCAATCCTATTACCTTTTTAAAACAAGTTCGCGCAGAAACAGCTAAAGTAAAATGGCCTTCGCGTCGTGAAACAGTGATTTCTACTGTTATGGTGTTAGTGGTAACTGCATTGGCTTCAGTTTTCTTTTTTGTTGTGGATCAGACGGTAAATTTTGGTGTATGGCAGGGTATTGATCTTCTAAAGTATCTTTTTAGTTGATAGTGCAAGGAAATGTGACTGTGGCTGCTCGTTGGTATATTGTTCAAGCATATTCAAACTTTGAAAAAAAGGTAGCGGAAGCTATTGATAAAGAAGCAAAGCAAAAAGGGCTTGATCATTTATTTAAAAAAATTTTTGTTCCGACTGAGCGTGTTGTTGAAATTCGTCGTGGTCGTAAGGTCGATTCTGAGCGTAAATTCTTTCCTGGTTATATTCTTGTTTGTGCTGAGTTGACAGATGAGGTTTATCATCTCATTAAGAATACTCCTAAAGTGACAGGATTTTTAGGCTCAGATGCGCGTCCTGTTCCTATTTCTGATCGCGAAGCTGAGCAAATTCTTAAACAGGTTAAGGAAGGGGTTGAGTCTCCAAAATCTTCTATGTCATTTGAAGTAGGTGAGCAGGTTCGAGTAGCAGATGGGCCTTTTGTTTCTTTTAATGGTATCGTTCAAGAGGTTGAAGAAGAGCGCTCTCGCCTTAAGGTTGAAGTGTTAATTTTTGGGCGTCCTACGCCTGTTGATTTAGAGTTTGATCAGGTTGAAAAGCTTTGATTGGGCTTAAAGTGATTTTTTTGATCACTTTAAAAATATAGAGAAATGTATTAAGATAGAAGGTGATTTATGGCTTTTGCCAGCTTAATGATCCAGACTATCAAACTGCAGTGGTTTTTTGGCATAATTTAAGTAGCCAATTTACCAGTATAAATTTAGAGGCAGGGTATTATGGCAAAAAAAAGTGTAGGTCAGTTGAAATTACAGATTCCTGCAGGGGCGGCTACTCCATCACCTCCGATTGGTCCTGCTCTTGGTCAGCGTGGTATTAACATCATGGAGTTTTGTAAGGCTTTTAATGCAGCTACGCAGGAAATGGAAAAAGGTGCGCCGATTCCAGTAGTTGTTACTTACTATCAAGATAAGTCTTTTACGTTTTCATTGAAGACGCCTCCGGTATCTTTTTTTTTGAAAAAGGCAGCAAATTTAAAAAGTGGTTCTAAAGAGCCAGGTAAAGTGTTTGTGGGGACGATTTCTCGTGATAAGATTCATTCGATTGCGGAGGCAAAGATGAAAGATCTTAACGCAAATGATATTGAAGCAGCAATGCGCATGGTTGAAGGTTCTGCTCGCTCTATGGGCTTAGAGGTGTTAGGCTAATATTATGGTAAAGATAGCAAAGAGAATACATAAAATTCGTGAAGGTGTTGATTTTAATAAGCTTTACGCTTTAACAGATGCTATTTCAATGGTCAAAGAACGCGCTGTTGCTAAATTTGATGAAACAATCGAGATTTCGATGAATTTGGGTGTTGATCCTCGTCATGCAGATCAGATGGTTCGGGGTGTTGCTCATTTGCCTAATGAAACAGGTCGAAATGTTCGTGTTGCTGTTTTTGCGCGTGGCGTTAAAGCCGAAGAGGCTAAAGCTGCTGGTGCAGATATTGTGGGGGCTGAAGATTTATTTGAAACTGTTAATAGTGAAACAATTAATTTTGATAGGTGTATTGCAACACCAGATATGATGCCTCTTGTTGGTCGTCTTGGTAAAATTCTTGGTCCACGGAGTTTGATGCCGAATCCAAAAGTTGGTACTGTAACAATTGATGTTGCTAGTGCTGTTAAGGCTTCTAAAGGTGGTGCTGTTGAATTTCGTGTTGAAAAATCTGGTATTGTGCATGCTGGCATCGGTAAGGCTTCTCTGGGAATTGAGAAAATAGTGGAAAATATTAGAGCTTTTGTTAGTACCGTTAATAAAGCTAAGCCGCAAGGTGCAAAGGGAGAATATATTAAGCGAGTTGCAGTTTCTTCAACTATGGGTGTTGGAATAAAGGTTGATCCTGCAACAGTTCGTTCAGAGACAATATGAAAAACTTGTGGTTTTATTGTGTATCTGATGGCTGAGATTATATTTTAGTTATCAGTTTTAGTTGGCATTCAGTTATCTGAGCTTTATTAAGCTCAGGTCATACCGGGAGAAATTCCGGAATGTCCTGTCCGAGATTGTAGGTGATACCTTGTTTAGGTGTCTTAATTAGAAAAGGCCTGCATGAGATTGGGGTAAGAACTTTGAAGTTAATAAACTTAAAAGGTTTGAGCCAAGATTGCCTTTGATCGTTTATGCGTGAAGAAGGGGGCAGGATCCTCATCGTTAGCATAGAAGAATTTCATGCTATCAAAGGTAACCAACAGATTTGTTTTAATAGATCTGTTAAATGGAGAAAGACAGTGAATAAAGCGGAAAAAGGAAAATTTGTTGCATGGCTTAACAAGACTTTTCAAGAGTCAGGTTCTGTTGTTGTTGCACATTATTCTGGTTTGACTGTTTCGCAAATGAGCGATCTTCGTTCAAAAATGAGTGAAGCAGGTGGTGCTATTAAAGTCGCCAAAAACCGTCTTGCTAAAATCGCTCTTCAGGGTACAAAATCTGAAGAAATGATGGATCTGTTCACTGGGCAAACACTTATTGCTTATTCAGAAGATCCAATTACAGCATCGAAAGTTGCTGTTGATTTCGCAAAGGCTAATGATAAATTTGTTATCCTTGGTGGCTCAATGGGTGAAACAAGTTTAAGTGTTGATGCTATAAAATCTTTGGCTTCATTGCCTTCATTGAACGAATTGCGGGCAAAAATTTTGGGTATGGTTTCTACTCCTGCAACCCGTATTGTTCAGGTTATTAATGCGCCTGCTGGTCAGGTTGCGCGTGTTATTGGTGCATATGCTCGAGGAGGATGAAGCAGCTATGCTGTTTTTTGTAATCTAAGCTTACAGAAATTCTTGATAGTTTTCTGTTTTTTTGGATAATTTCTAAACAATAATTCAAATCTTTTAAGTGAAGGAATTTTAAAATGGCTGATCTAGCAAAGATCGTAGAAGATCTTTCTAACCTTACTGTTTTGGAGGCTGCAGAGCTTTCAAAATTACTTGAAGAAAAATGGGGTGTTTCTGCTGCTGCTCCTGTGGCGGTTGCTGCTGTTGGTGCTGCTGCTCCAGCTGCCGAAGAGAAAACAGAATTTGATGTTATTCTTACAGATGGTGGTGCTCAAAAGATTAATGTTATTAAAGAAGTTCGGGCTCTTACGGGGCTTGGACTTAAAGAAGCAAAAGACTTAGTTGAGGGAGCGCCTAAGCCTATTAAAGAAGGTGCTTCTAAGGAAGAAGCAGAAAAAATTAAGGCCCAACTTGAAGCTGCTGGTGCTAAGGTTGAGCTTAAGTAAGTTTATTTTATTGGTAAATATTGATGTGTGCCAATTTCCCTGAGAAAAGGGGCTTGATTGAGATAATCCTTTTCCTTACAGTTTAGTAGCTGTAAGGGAATGGGCTGTTGTAAACGGCCTAATGGTAAAGTCAAATTAAGTAGATATATTGGTTGTTTAGATATATAAAAATTAGAGATACTTAAAAGGGTATCAAATGAGCTGGTCTGTATGTATGCAGACTGATGACATAAAGCTATCAAGGTTTAGTCTACCTTGAGCAGTAAAGATCGAGGAGCAACAATGGCTCAGACTTTAGCGATGATGTCCCAATTTAATGGCCGTAGACGTGTGCGTAAATTTTTTGGTAAGATTCCTGAAGTAGCAGAAATGCCGAATCTTATTGAAGTTCAGAAAGCTTCATATGATCAATTTCTTATGATTGAGGAACCGGAAGGCGGGCGTTTAGATGAAGGTTTGCAGGCTGTTTTTAAATCGGTGTTTCCTATTTCGGATTTTTCCGGAACAGCTATGCTTGAATTTGTTCGTTACGAATTTGATCCACCTAAATTTGATGTAGAAGAATGTCATCAACGTGATTTGACATATGCAGCGCCATTAAAGGTGATATTGCGTTTAATTGTCTTTGATGTTGATGAAGATACTGGTTCAAAAGATATTAAAGACATTAAAGAGCAAGGTGTCTATATGGGGGACATGCCTTTAATGACTGATAATGGTACGTTTGTAATTAATGGTACAGAGCGTGTTATTGTTTCGCAGATGCACCGCTCTCCAGGTGTCTTTTTTGATCATGATAAAGGAAAAACTCATTCATCAGGTAAATTTCTTTTTGCAGCTCGTGTGATTCCTTATCGTGGTTCGTGGCTTGATATTGAGTTTGATGCTAAAGATATTGTCTATGTTCGTATTGATCGGCGGCGAAAGATTCCAGTGACAAGTCTTTTAATGGCACTGGGTATGGATGCATCAGATATTTTGTCGACATTTTATAATAAAGTTTCTTATGAACGTACTAAGAATGGGTGGCGTACTCCTTATTCAGTTGATCGTTTTAGGGGCATGAAACTGGTTTCTGATCTTGTTGATGCAGATAGTGGTGAGGTTGTAGCAGAAGCTGGTAAAAAACTAACAGTTCGCGCTGCAAAGCTTTTAGAAGAAAAAGGTTTAAAAGCGATTGAAGTTAGTGAAGATGATTTGTTGGGATCCTATCTTGCAGAAGATATCGTAAATTATCAAACAGGTGAGATTTATCTTGAAGCTGGAGATGAAATTGATGAAAAAACATTAAAGATTTTGTCTGATGTTGGTGCTGATCAGATTAATATTCTTGATATTGATCATATGAATGTTGGTGCATACATTCGTAATACCTTAAAAGTGGATAAAAATGAAAGCCGGCAGGATGCTTTATTTGATATTTATCGAGTAATGCGTCCAGGTGAACCGCCAACAATTAATACAGCAGAGGCTATGTTTCATTCATTGTTTTTTGATCCAGAGCGTTATGATCTTTCAGCTGTTGGGCGAGTTAAGATGAATTTGCGTATGGGGCTTGATTGTCCAGATACAGTTCGCATTTTGCGCCAAGAAGATATTCTTGCTGTTGTTAAAATGTTAGTTGAATTGCGTGATGGTCGTGGTGAGATTGATGATATTGATAATCTTGGCAATCGTCGTGTTCGGTCGGTTGGAGAATTGATGGAAAATCAATATCGGATTGGTTTACTTCGTATGGAGCGTGCAATCAAAGAACGTATGTCGTTGGTTGAAATTGATACCATTATGCCACAGGATTTGATTAACGCAAAGCCAGCAGCAGCTGCAGTTCGCGAGTTTTTTGGGTCCTCACAATTATCGCAATTTATGGATCAAACCAATCCATTGTCAGAAATTACCCATAAGCGTCGTCTTTCTGCTCTTGGTCCAGGTGGTTTAACCCGTGAGCGGGCAGGTTTTGAAGTACGCGATGTGCATCCTACGCATTATGGTCGTATTTGTCCGATTGAAACACCGGAAGGACCGAATATTGGTCTGATTAATTCTTTAGCAACATTTGCTCGGGTTAATAAATATGGCTTCATTGAAAGTCCATACCGAAAGATTATTGATGGTAAGGTAACGAAAGAAGTTATTTATCTTTCTGCTATGGAAGAATCAAAACATTATGTGGCTCAGGCAAACTCTTCATTGGATGCAGAAGGACGTTTTACGGAAGAATTTGTTGTCTGTCGTCATGCTGGTGAAGTTTTAATGGCGCCGCGTGATCATATAGATTTGATGGATGTTTCGCCAAAACAGTTAGTTTCTGTAGCTGCTGCCCTTATTCCATTTTTAGAAAATGATGATGCAAATCGTGCGCTGATGGGATCTAATATGCAACGTCAAGCAGTTCCACTTTTGCGTGCAGAGGCACCTCTTGTTGGTACAGGTATGGAAGCAATAGTTGCTTGTGATTCGGGTGCTGCTATTGGTGCAAAACGTGGTGGTATTGTTGATCAAGTTGATGCAATGCGTATTGTTATTCGTGCAACAGAGGATTTAGATCCTTCAAAGTCTGGTGTTGATATCTATCGTTTGCAGAAATTTCAGCGTTCCAATCAGTCTACCTGTATTAATCAGCGTCCTCTCGTACACGTAGGAGATCGGATAGAAAAGGGTGATATTATTGCTGATGGTTCATCTACAGATCTTGGTGATTTAGCTCTTGGGAGAAATGTTCTTGTGGCATTTATGCCTTGGAATGGTTATAATTATGAGGATTCTATTTTACTTTCTGAGCGCATTGTTGCTGATGATGTATTTACTTCGATTCATATTGAAGAGTTTGAGGTTGCTGCACGTGATACAAAGCTTGGGCCAGAAGAAATTACCCGCGATATTCCTAATGTTGCAGAAGAGGCATTAAGAAATCTTGATGAAGCAGGTATTGTTTATATTGGTGCTGAAGTTCATCCAGGTGATATTTTAGTTGGTAAAATTACACCAAAAGGTGAAAGTCCAATGACGCCGGAAGAAAAGCTTTTACGTGCGATTTTTGGTGAAAAAGCTTCGGATGTTCGTGATACTTCTATGCGAATGCCTCCTGGAACTTTTGGTACTGTTGTAGAAGTTCGTGTTTTTAACCGCCATGGCGTAGAAAAAGATGAGCGCGCAATGGCAATTGAACGTGAAGAAATTGAGCGTTTGGCTAAAGATCGTGATGATGAGCAATCAATTTTGGATCGGAGTGTTTATGCACGTCTTGCGGATATATTAACGGGTAAAGTTGCGATAGAAGGTCCAAAAGGTTTTTCCAAAGGAAAGACTCTTGATAGTACAGTGATGGAACAGTATCCACGATATCAGTGGTGGCAGTTTGCTGTTGAGGATGAGAAACTTCAGAATGAAATTGAAGCTTTGCATAAGCAGTATGATGAATCAAAAAAAGCACTGCAACGTCGTTTTATGGATAAGGTTGAAAAAGTTCAAAGAGGCGATGAAATGCCTCCTGGTGTTATGAAGATTGTGAAGGTTTTTGTTGCAGTGAAGCGCAAAATTCAACCAGGAGATAAAATGGCAGGACGTCACGGTAATAAAGGTGTTGTGTCACGTATTCTTCCAGTAGAAGATATGCCATTTCTTGAGGATGGAACGCATGCCGATATTGTTTTGAATCCTTTGGGTGTGCCAAGTCGTATGAATGTTGGCCAAATTCTTGAAACACACCTTGGTTGGGCGTGTGCGGGTATGGGTAAAAAAATTGGTGATTTAATAAAGCTTTATCAGGAAACCGGAGATATATTGCCTTTGCGTCAACGTATTGAAAATCTCATTCCTGATGATGATCGTAATGAGCCGGTTCGCCACTATGATAATGAAAGTCTTATTAAGTTAGCACTTCAGATGAAGCAAGGCGTTTCGATTGCAACACCTGTTTTTGATGGAGCCCATGAAGCTGATATTAATATGATGTTGGAAGATGCAGGCTTAGATAGTTCAGGACAAGTTACGCTTTATGATGGTCGTACTGGAGAGCCTTTTGATCGTCCAGTGACTGTAGGATATATCTATATGCTTAAATTGCATCACCTTGTTGATGATAAGATACATGCGCGTTCAATTGGACCTTATTCACTTGTTACACAGCAGCCGTTAGGAGGTAAGGCTCAATTTGGTGGTCAACGTTTTGGTGAGATGGAGGTTTGGGCACTTGAAGCTTATGGTGCTGCGTATACTTTGCAGGAGATGTTGACGGTTAAATCAGATGATGTGGCCGGTCGAACGAAAGTTTATGAAGCTGTTGTTCGTGGTGATGATACATTTGAAGCAGGTATTCCTGAAAGCTTTAATGTATTAGTTAAGGAAATGCGTTCTCTTGGTCTTAATGTAGAGCTTGATGATGCACGTGAACTTATTGCACAACGAGTAATATCTGATTCAGAAGGTTAATTTTGAGGAAGCATATTTTAAAATAGTATGCTCTGATTTTTTTATAAAGTTATAATAGAGAAATTTCTATTAGATGGCGGAACATTTTAAAAGTGAAAACAAGTCTCAAATAAAGCTTTAACAAAGAGAAAAGCTATTGTGGCTAGTTTTAGAATCTTTGAAGGAGAACAGCATGAACCACGAGGTCATGAATCTTTTCAATCCTCAGGCACCAGTGCAGACATTTGACTCTATTCGTATTTCTATTGCGAGTCCTGAGAAGATTCTGTCTTGGTCATATGGTGAAATTAAAAAACCAGAGACTATCAACTACCGGACATTTAAGCCAGAGCGTGATGGTCTTTTTTGTGCTCGTATATTTGGCCCTATTAAAGATTATGAATGTTTATGTGGTAAATATAAACGTATGAAATATAAGGGTATTATCTGTGAGAAATGTGGTGTAGAAGTCACTCTTTCACGGGTGCGTCGTGAGCGTATGGGTCATATTGAGCTTGCAGCTCCCGTAGTTCATATTTGGTTTCTTAAGTCATTACCTGGTCGTATTTCTACTCTTTTAGATTTGACTTTAAAAGATATCGAAAGAGTTCTTTATTTTGAGAATTATATTGTTACAGAACCAGGATTGACATCTCTTAAGTTACATCAGCTTTTATCAGAAGAAGAATATATGCTTGCTGTTGATGAATTTGGAGAGGATCAATTTTCAGCTATGATTGGTGCAGAGGCTATTTATGAGCTTCTTGCGGGAATGGAATTGGATAAAATTGCTAATGATTTGCGTATGGAGTTAGCGGAAACAACTTCAGAATTAAAACAGGCAAAACTGATTAAACGGCTTAAGATCGTTGAGAATTTTCTTGAATCTGGTAATAAACCAGAGTGGATGATTATGAAAACTATTCCAGTCATTCCACCAGATTTGCGTCCATTGGTTCCATTAGATGGTGGTCGTTTTGCTACCTCAGATTTGAATGATCTTTATCGACGTGTTATTAACCGGAACAACCGCTTAAAGCGATTAATTGAGTTGCGTGCTCCTGGAATTATTATCCGCAATGAAAAGCGTATGGTGCAAGAAGCCGTTGACGCGTTATTTGATAATGGTCGTCGCGGGCGTGTGATTACTGGCGCAAATAAGCGTCCATTAAAATCCCTTTCAGATATGCTAAAAGGTAAGCAAGGACGTTTCCGTCAGAATCTACTTGGGAAGCGTGTTGATTATTCAGGTCGCTCTGTTATCGTAACAGGTCCTGAATTGAAATTACATCAATGTGGTCTTCCGAAAAAAATGGCTCTTGAGTTATTTAAGCCTTTTATTTATGCGCGACTTGATGCAAAGGGATATTCATCTACTGTAAAGCAGGCCAAGAAGCTTGTTGAAAAGGAACATCCAGAAGTTTGGGATATCTTAGATGAGGTTATTCGTGAACATCCTGTGTTGCTGAATCGTGCGCCGACACTTCACCGCTTAGGAATTCAGGCTTTTGAACCTATCTTGATTGAAGGGAAAGCTATACAACTTCATCCGTTAGTGTGTACAGCATTTAACGCAGATTTTGACGGTGATCAGATGGCTGTTCACGTCCCTCTCTCTCTTGAAGCGCAGCTTGAAGCTCGTGTTTTGATGATGTCAACCAATAATATTCTTCATCCAGCTAATGGTGCACCGATTATTGTTCCATCACAGGATATGGTTCTTGGTCTTTACTACCTTTCAATTGTTTCTGAAAAAGAACCAGGTGAAGGGATGGCTTTTGCAGATATGGGTGAATTGCATCATGCTCTAGAAAATAAAATTGTAACTTTGCATACAAAAATTAAAGGCCGTTTTAAGGATCTTAATAAGGATGGTGAAGTTGTTTCGAAACTCTATGATACAACACCTGGTCGTTTAATTATTGGTGAACTTTTACCAAAAAATCCGAATATTTCGTTTGATATTGTTAATCAAGAAATGACTAAAAAGAATATTTCTAAAATGATTGACCAAGTTTATAGACATTGTGGGCAAAAAGAAACTGTGATTTTCTGTGATCGTATCATGCAGCTTGGCTTTTCTCATGCTTGTCGTGCTGGAATTTCATTTGGTAAAGATGATATGGTTATTCCTGATAGTAAGTCTCATTTAGTAGCAGAAACGGAAGCTCTTGCTAAGGAATATGAGCAGCAGTATAGTGATGGTTTAATTACCCAAAGTGAGAAATATAACAAAATCGTTGATGCTTGGGGTAAATGTACCGATCGTGTTGCCGATGAGATGATGAAGCGTATTCAAGCAATTGAATTTGATCCTAAGACAGGTCGTAAACGGCAAATGAATTCAATTTATATGATGTCACATTCCGGTGCGCGTGGTTCTGCTAATCAGATGAGGCAGTTGGCTGGGATGCGCGGGTTAATGGCAAAACCGTCGGGTGAAATTATTGAAACACCAATTATTTCTAATTTTAAAGAAGGTTTGACTGTTAATGAATACTTTAATTCAACGCACGGTGCACGTAAAGGGCTTGCTGATACTGCTTTAAAAACTGCTAACTCTGGTTATTTAACGCGGCGTCTTGTTGATGTTGCGCAAGATGCTATTATTTCAACGGTTGATTGTGGTACTATGAAAGGCCTTACTATGCAGCCAATCGTTGATTCAGGACAAATTGTTGCTTCTCTTGGTCAGAGAATTCTTGGTCGTACGGCACTTCTTGATATTTTGCATCCAGTTTCTGGTGAGGTTATTCTTGAAGGTGGTGCAATGATTGAAGAATCTGATGTTGCTAAGATTGAAGAGGCAGGGATTCAGTCTGTTCAAATACGTTCTGCTTTGACCTGTGAAACGCGTCTTGGTGTTTGTGCTAAGTGCTATGGTCGTGATTTAGCACGTGGAACATTGGTTAATCAGGGGGAAGCAGTTGGTGTTATTGCAGCTCAATCAATTGGTGAGCCAGGAACTCAACTTACGATGCGTACTTTCCACTTAGGTGGAACAGCACAGGTTGTTGATTCATCTTATTTTGAGGCGTCTTATGAGGGTACAATAGAAATTCGTAACCGCAACGTGGTTAGGAATTCTGAAGGCCATTTGGTGGTTATGGGGCGCAATATGGCTATTATTATTAAGGATGAAGCTGGTAAAGAACGTGTTGTACATCGTATTAGTTATGGAGCACGTATTTTTGTTGATGATGGTGATGTTGTAAAATGCGGTCAACGTATAGCAGAGTGGGATCCTTATACACGGCCAGTTCTGACTGAAGTCGATGGTTATATAGGTTTTGAAGATATGGTTGATGGTTTATCAGTTACTGAAACAGCTGATGAATCTACAGGTATTACTAAGCGTTTGGTGATTGATTGGCGTGCTAACCCACGTGGTGCTGAGCTAAAACCAGCGATTATCATCTATACAGATAAGAAAAGCGAAACTATTGCTAAATTGTATAAAGGTGGCGAGGCCCGTTATATGATGTCGGTAGAGACAATTCTTTCTGTTGAGCCTGGTTCTTATGTTAAGGCAGGCGATGTTATTGCACGTTTGCCAATGGAAAGCGCTAAAACTAAGGATATTACCGGTGGTTTGCCACGTGTAGCTGAGCTTTTTGAAGCACGTCGTCCAAAGGATCATGCTATTATTGCTGAAATTAGTGGTACAGTTCGATTTGGTCGTGGTTATAAAAATAAACGCCGTATTATTATTGAACCACATGATGAATCCCTTGAACCAATAGAATATTTAATTCCAAAGGGTAAATTATTTCATTTGCAAGAGGGTGATCAGATTGAGAAAGGTGATTATATCCTTGATGGTAATCCAGCGCCTCACGATATTTTGGCAATTAAAGGTGTTGAAGCTTTGGCGTCTTATCTTGTTAATGAGATTCAGGAAGTTTACCGTTTACAGGGTGTTTTGATTAATGATAAGCACATTGAAGTGATTGTTCGCCAGATGTTGCAAAAAGTTGAAATTACTGAAGCTGGTGATTCTGGTTATATTGCAGGTGATCATGTTGATCGTATTGAGTTAGACGAAATCAATGATAATCTAATTGCGGAAGGTAAAAAACCTGCAGTAGGTAATCCTATACTTCTTGGAATTACAAAAGCATCTCTTCAGACACCCTCTTTTATTTCAGCAGCGTCATTTCAGGAAACAACGCGTGTGCTTACTGAAGCGGCAGTTTCTGGAAAAATTGATACTCTGCAAGGGCTTAAAGAAAATGTTATTGTTGGTCGGCTTATACCTGCAGGTACAGGTGGTGCGATTGCCCAAATTCGTCGTATTGCTACTGTTCGTGATGATTTGATTATGAATGAGCGCCGAAAATCCAGTGATGACGAAACCACGAAAGCTATGTTAACAAATATGACAACTAGTACTGTTGCAGAATGATTAATAATGCTAAGAAAGATGTAAAGCGCCTGAAATAAAATTAGGCATTTTTATTAGGCTTTAAAATTCAGAATAGCATTTCTGATAAATGTGTTTTTATAAAAGTTTTATAAGGTGATCTTAGATTTAAGAAATTTTAATGTAAATTAAAATTTTTAATTATAATATTTAGTATTTTGATTGTTCTACTATAAGTTTGCGATATTTAGGTAATTAGGAAGAGAAATTTATTTTTGTATATTGAAAATTGAAAGATCTATAAAATAAATGGTAGTTGTTTGTTACCTTTCAAGGGATAAGATAAAGAAGTTAGATTATTTGATAAAAAAGGTATTCTTTTTAGAAAGTTTTCTTCAGTTTATATTTTTTATCTTTCAAAAGAAAACAATAAGAAAATTCTAACTAAGATTTGATAAAAAGCCTATACGTTTTGGATAACAATGTAGTTGATTTATTGAACAGATATTAGAATGCAAGGATATTATTCAATTGATGATTTAACTCAAGAGTTTTCAATAACTGCTCGGACTTTGCGTTATTATGAAGAAGAAGGATTACTTACGCCTTTTCGGCGTGGGCGTAAGCGGTTGTATACGCAAATGGACCGTTGTAAATTGAAGCAAATATTACAGGCTAGGAGGGTTAATTTTTCCTTATCTGAGATATCCAATATATTCGCAATAGATAGAAAACCACCTGATAATGAAAAAAAACTTAAAGAATTAATTGAAACTATCAATAAAAAACGTGCTGATTTGCGGCAGATGCAGAGCGATATTACTGATTTATTAAATGATTTAGAATGTATCGAAGAGACTTTTTTTGAGAGTTTAGCTGAATTAGGAGTTAATCGTTAACTTTAAGTTTTATAAGTTTGACTAAAAACTTAGTAAAATTCTATCTCAAAATTAAGGTGTCTTTTAGTGATATTTATACTAATATAAAAAGAAATTACGTGTAACACTAAAATACTAAATATCAAAACTTGGATTGAGAAACACTAAACTCAAAATTGATTTGAGTAATTTTAGCTGTTGCAGTAGCCGGAATTGGGGCAGACGGTTATCCTCTTTTTTTGATCTAGGAATAAGAGCAAACTTAGTGTGAACAATTTTTATGTCTTTTCAAGAATAAGTAATACATATTGATATAGTGCATGAAACACTTAAATTATTGATTACAGTATCAAAAATTAATTTGTTGTATAAACACGGAAATTATATCATAGAATTACTATCTGTTCTATGTATTATAATATTTTTGTAAGGAAATAAAAACTTACAAGAGAAGTTGTAGAGATTATAGCAGTCAAATAACAATTTTAAATGCAGTTATCATACTTTATGATAGGATTTTTTCGCAAAATAATGTAAACAATAAGCATTCAAGAGATACCACCGTATTTCTGTTTATGTTTGGTACGATGTATTTTGTCTTGTTCTTTATTTAATATTCTATGTGTTTATAAATTTTTACATAATCATATTTTTTGCAATTAATGGTTCCCGTTGTTAAATAAAATAAGATTTTCAGAAATACATATAGTTGATTTTATTGATAATTTTAATGAGTTCTTCTTAATACCATAATAAGAGCAGATTATGCGGTTTAATGTTGTAATAATAAAGGTTATTTTATGCTTTATTGAATATTTATGTGCATTATGATACTCGCGCTATTTTTTCCTTATTGTTTTTGTTAAAGCTTGGTGAGTTTTTATATTTTATAAAGATTAGGCAATTGAAATATGCATTAAAGTATAGTTTCTGCAAATGATTTTAAAAATATAGAATCTATTGATTTTATCCCATTTTTATATAATTCATTGGTGAGAGAAAGCCATAGTAAGCAGAAAAAAAGAGATAAGATTAGCAGATAAAGCATGTAACCAACAAATTTGCCTTATCCAGTGTACTAGAGATCCTAAATTAGGAAGTATAAGAGTTTTTTTTTCATTAAAGAAGAGCGGCATTTAAATTATCTTTCATATAAGAGAAAGTAAGTACAATGAAGGGTTCTATTGTTGATGTTTTTCAATCTGTTTTATCACGAAAATCAATTCGAGCTTTCACTGATCAACCTGTTAAGCGAGAAGTAATTGAGCAAATATTAAGATTTGCAGCACGGGCTCCATCTGGAACAAATCTTCAACCCTGGAAAGTGATTGTTTTGACAGGGGAAGCGTTGCAGAAAGTTGGAGAGGAGCTTTCACAATTGGTATTATCGGGTATAAAAGGGGAGCGTGAATATCAATATTATCCACGTCAATGGCGTGAGCCTTATCTTTCTCGACGTAGAAAAGTTGGTTTAGATCTTTATAAAAGTCTTGGAATTCAAAAAGGTGAGCAAGAAAAAATGTTACGCCAACAAGCACGGAATTTTTCATTTTTTGGTGCACCTGTTGGATTTTTATTCACAATGGACCAAGATATGGAGATTGGGAGTTGGCTTGATTTAGGTATGTTTATGCAAACCATTATGTTAGTTGCGCGTGGCTTTGGATTAGATACGTGTCCCCAAGCTGCATTTGCTGATTATCATAAGCAATTATGTGCACTTTTGTCAGTACCTTCCGAAGAGCGTATTATTTGTGGTATGGCTCTTGGTTATCGTGATGCAAATGCTCCAGAAAATAATTTTGAGACTGAGCGCGAACCGATCAGAAACTTTGTGCGTTTTATTCAGTCATGTTAGGAGTTATTTTTATTTGTTTGAGTATAAAATGAAGAATTACACAAAATGTTTTATGAAACTTTTCATTTTACATTTTATTTTAATATTGCGTCTTAATACTTATTTTACTATATTTCATATAGTGAGATGGGGGTGTTTTAGGTTATTGTTTACTCCTTAAGGGTTAGATATGGAAAATGCTATAGAAAAGGATTGCTGGATGGTAGCAAGACGTGCTACGTTTATGTTTGTAGCTATTATTTTTTTTATTTACTTTACAATTTAATTTTAATGAAAAACGTGTACTCAAGATCCGCGTTTGATTTTGAGGTGGGCGGTGTTTTTATCTGTTTTTGAAATTTTTAAGATTGGCATTGGTCCTTCTAGTTCTCATACAATGGGTCCAATGCTAGCTGCTAATATGTTTTTGCAGGAGATTATTGCAAGGAATCTTTCTCAGCCATCGCGTCTTAAGATTTCTCATATTCGAGTTTATCTTCATGGTTCATTAGCTTTTACAGGAATAGGTCACGCTACCGATAGAGCTGTTGTATTAGGGCTTTTAGGGGAAAAAGCATCTACTGTTGATCCTGATTGTATAGGGTTGCTTTTTGAACAAGTGAAACGTGAAAAAAAAGTATGGCCAGAAGGTCATCCTGTTTATCGCTTTGATTTAGAAAGTGATCTCATTTTTGAAAGAAAAAGGATTTTGCCTGGACATGCTAATGGTCTCGCATTTGAAGGGCTTAATGCTGAGGGAAGTGTTCTTTTACGACAGATTTATTATTCTATTGGTGGTGGTTTTGTTGTAACTGAGGATGAATTAAATCGTGCAGATTATAACACAAAAGTAAAAACATCACAGGTGCCATATCCCTTTGATTCGGCTGATAAAATGTTATCAATGGCTAAAGCTTCGGGTTTTTCAATTGCTGAAATGAAACGTATAAATGAAGAAACCAAAATGGACCGTGCTGCTTTGAATACTGCACTTGATGAGATTTTTTCTGCTATGATAAATTGTATTGATAGGGGGCTTTTACAAGAAGGTGAGTTACCAGGTGGATTATGTATCCCAAGACGAGCTAAAAGACTTCATGATAAGCTGTTGGAGGATCAGAAAAAAAATTGCAATAAACCACTTTTAGCAAATGATTGGCTTTCTGTATATGCTATGGCAGTAAATGAAGAGAATGCTGCGGGTGGTCGTATTGTTACGGCTCCGACAAATGGTGCAGCTGGTGTTGTATCTGCTGTTTTGCGCTATTATACTCAATTTCATGATGGTGCAGATAAAGAGGGAATTCATAATTTTTTATTAACAGCAGCAGCTATAGGTGGTATTATTAAACATAATGCTTCTATCTCTGGTGCTGAAGTCGGCTGTCAGGGTGAAGTTGGAGCAGCGTCTGCTATGGCAGCAGCAGGGTTGACAGCTGCATTGGGTGGAACGCCAGCGCAGATTGAAAACGCAGCTGAGATTGCTCTTGAGCATCATTTAGGTATGACGTGTGATCCAGTTTCTGGTCTTGTTCAGGTTCCTTGTATTGAACGTAATGCGATGGGTGCTGTTAAAGCTGTAACAGCCTCTTCTCTTGCTTTGCACGGTAATGGAAACCATTTTGTTTCTCTTGATACTTGTATTGAAACAATGCGTCAGACAGGGCATGATATGAGTGAACGTTATAAAGAAACAAGCAAAGGTGGTCTTGCGTTGAATGTTTTATCTTGTTAAATCATTTAGTGTGTAAGAAAGTCATCAACCTAGTAAAGAAATTCAATAATATCAGTAATGTATGCTTTCTTACTTAAGCAGTAATGCACTATTAAGAAAGTTTTTAAGTTATTGAGCAGAAATACTGAATATTTTTGTTAATTTCTATAGGATTTTCTTTTCTGATAATGAAAAATACAATTGAGTTTTTTAGGTCTTAATAGACTAAGGAAATATAATATTTTTCTATTCTCAGCTTTTATTGTAAGGATAATATTATTTTAAAACTGACAGTAAAAAATGTCAGGCTCATTATAATCTTTATAGATTTTAAGATAAGAATTATTCAAATTTATAAAATATTTTTCTGAAATTTAATTGTAAACTATTTATTTGTTGCTCCTAGGCGGAGTTTAATAGGTACATTGCCAGTTTTACTTGCGACACGTAAGTGGATATGTACAGAAGGCATGGCTAAACGACGATTTCGAGTTGTTTGGCAAATGAGAAGGCTGACAAGAGAATGAGTATTCAATGTAGTTGAGTTATGTTTTAAATTAGCTAGTTTTGTTGCAGCTTCGTGAAGTGATCGTAATGAAAGAAGAGATGGTTGTTTGAAAAGCTTTTCTTTTTCAGATTGGTTAGTAGCATTATGTGTCATAGCACTATCCTTAACATGGAATTCAAAATTTTTAATAAGCTACAGTATAGCAGTTAAAATTTGCTTTCTTTAAAGCCATACAAGTATTCAGTGCAGCTTTTTTTGATGGAAAGCCAATAAATCGAGCGCGATAATAATGATGTCCATCTTTTTGAAAAGGTTGCATCTGCGGAGATGCATATCGTAAGGTAGAATGAGCAGCATTTGTTGCTTTTGAAAGCATGATCTTAGCTTGCTTTTCACTAGGAAGAGAGCCAATTTGGATAGCCCATCCACTATTTTTAGATAAAGAAGCAGAAATAACTGTATTCATTTTAACAGTCTCAGTTTTGTGAGGATTAGGAATTGGTATAATAACCTGGTTTACGGCAGCTACAGCTGTATTAGAATCGTTAGGCTGTTCTGCAAGTGCTGTTAAAAGGCTAGAAATTTCATCATCAGAATTAATTAAATTGTTTTTTGTAAGAGGTATAGGTGTAGCAGCTCCAGTAGGTAATTTATAGCGAGCAGTAGCCACCAAATGTTCATTACTCTCTACACGGCTTGCTTTTGGCAAATACTGCTTTAATAAATTAGCCATGTGAATGTTACGTGTATTAGATGATTTTCCTCCCATAACGACAGCAACAACAGAACGTCCATTGATACGCATTGATGTTGCTAAATTAGAGCCTGACATTTGTGTATAGCCTGTTTTGATTCCGTCAACACCTTTTATTGTTTTGATTAATGTATTATGGTTATTAATTGTCTGTCCACGAAATGTAAAATGTGTTGTTTTAAATAGCTTGTATTGTTCCGGAAAATGTCTACGTAAGGCTAACGCTAAGGTGGCCATGTCTTGCGCTGTAGAATAATTACGTGTATCTGGGAGGCCTGAAGCATTGGCAAAATGAGTATTTTTCATACCAAGTGTGCGCGCTTTTATTGTCATCATTTGAGCAAATTTTTGTTCACTTCCACCAAGATATTCGCCAATAGCGGTAGCTACATCATTTGCTGATTTTGTAATAAGAGCTTTAGTAGCGGCTTCTATAGAAATTGTTTGTCCTGCCTTAATACCAATTTTTGTTGGTGGGCGTGTTGCTGCATAATTAGAAATAGGAATGGGTGTATTTGGTGTTACGCGACCGTTTTTTATAGCTTCAAAGATCATGTATACTGTCATCATTTTTGTTAAAGAAGCAGGATAACGCTTTAAAGTTGCATTGGCTTGAAATAATGTCTTTCCTGTATTTGCATCTATAACAATAGCTGCATATTTATCAGGATAAGCTTCTTTAGGAGTGGCTATTGCCCAAGAGCAAAAAATAACTAAAACAGTGAGAGCAATTCCTACTTTTTTATAGCAATGCACAATTTCTGACCAGTTGATATACACTTAATAACATCCTATTTATGCTAAAAATTTTTTATTAATATTTACATTTTTAGTTGATTTTATATAATTTAAACGAATGATATTACTAATTTATTTATAAACATCATTTTATGAATTTTTATACCCAATTTAATCTAATTATAAAAAATATCGCCGTCAGAGAGGGCTTTTATTCTATGTGTAATCACATTACAATAATTGTAATTTAAATTTATAATGAAATTATCTAAATAAAAAGATTATAATAATGAAAAAGGCAAAAATTGGGGAATAAAAAAATTGTCGCTATTATACATTATATTATTCAAAATTTTAAAGGTTTAAATTAATTATATTTAAGGATCTTTTTATAAAGATCATTGACCAAAATTTTTAAACAGTTATCATTATTAAATGATGTTGAGAAGATTCATCTAAAATTATTTAATATTTTATTGTCGATGGTACATTATAGTCAATTAACAGAATAGAATAGTAAGAAAATTTGATTATTGTATATTTTAATTATGCTATTAGTGCTTAACTCAAATATAGCACAATCAGGTCGTTGAAGTTGTTGAAATGTATCGCAACGATGCTAATATATAAGCAACTAATTAGTTATCTATATCGAAATTTCATAATTAGTCCGATACTATTGTTTTATTTGAAATTTATCTCAATTAATCATCAGTTAGACTGTGCAAAAATCTACTTTTTAGCTTAAGGCACAGTTGATGGATCGAGACGCCAATTTTAAAATAACTAATTTTATAATAACTGGTGAAATTTTATTTGGTAAACTATGAAATAATAGTACAATCAGTATAATTATCTTCAAATTGGATGGAGGAGAAGGGGAGCTGTTGCTAAAACTTCACCTTCTAGTATGTTTACTTGTCTCAAAGTGGGAAAAGTTGATAGTATTTCATTTGTTTCTGTCAAAGAGACAGATCAGAGGAACTTTTGCAATCTAAGGGTGCATTAAAAGGGCTGCTCGGATTTTTTTTGCATTTTCTTCAAGTATTTCTGTGGGTGTTATTACATTAGTATGGGCATTGAGCTCTACTCCTTCCATACGCGGTATAATATGGAAATGAAGATGGTAAATTGTTTGTTTGCTAGCTGCTTCATTAAATTGCATAACGGTTACTCCATCTGCTTCAAAGGCTTTTTTTACTGCTTTGGTGATTTTTTGAACAGCTTTAATAACTGGAAATAATATTTCAGGATCTGCATCCAATAGATTTCTACAGCTTTTTCGAGGAATGACTAGCGTATGACCTTCCGCTTGAGGCATGATATCCATAAATGCAATAATATCTTTATTTTCATAGACTCTAATAGATGGAATTTCATTACGAATTAATCGAGCAAAAATATTATTATTATCATAAATTTGTTGCATGAAGCATTTCCTTTGATAGCGTCCTTAATCCAGAAAGAGTGTTAGTTACAATGGTTTAGATCTTAAAGCAAAAGAAGAAATGTGAAAACTTGGTAGAATATGAATGAATTTTTTGTTTTTATCTAAGATATTAGATTTCTATAAAGAAGGGCTTCTATTTCTACTCGATCATAGGAAGAACAGCAACCCCAATAGCAGAGCAAGCATGTTTTCCAGGCTCATCACCAAGGAGGTTTACAAGTAGATCAGAAGCTCCATTAGCAACGAGAGAAATATTGGTAAAGTTGGAATCTGCTGCAACAAAGACGCTGATTTTAAGTACTTTTTTATTTTATTTAAATTACCAAGGGCTGTTTTTATTTGTGCAGGGAATAGCTTACACTTGTGCTGAGTTTTGGGCTTGTTTATTGTTGACAGTTGCAGCAATTTTCCCAATTTCTACTGGTTTTCATTAGTAAGAGGTAACTGACTAGAGATAAAAAGCTGATTACCATTTTGTAATACTATTACAGTTTGTAACAGGTTGTAATACTTCAAGAATAATAGTGTTGAATTTTTCTAAATGATTTTCAATTGATTCGGTCATATTTTAGTCTCATGATTATTATATAATAACCTGCTGCATAGTTTTGATTTAATGAAAATGCTGTCGTTAATTAAGATAGAAGCTTTTCTTGATTTTTGATTATTTGATGGGTATGAGATAAGTCTGGAAGTTAAGAATGCTTAAGTTGTTGTTTATAATAGGTTTTTATATTATTTATTTATGTTCTGTAAGAGCTGAAGAAGCTATTTTTTTAGCTCCTCATCGAGTAGTTTATGATTTTCAGATGGATAATGCTTCTTGGGATCCGGTCGTTATAGGAATGTCTGGGCGCATGGTTCATGAGATCAAGGGGTCTGCATGTCAGGGATATACAACACATACTAGCCTTGGTGTTCGCGTTTATACGGAAGGTATGCCTGTTCGTTTAATGAGTCAGGAGGTAAAAACTTATACAACAGGTGATGGTCACAGATTCCACTTTGACATAAAAAAGGTAATGGAAAAAAATGTGGGAAAGAGTACCGAAGGAATTGCTGAGCTTACTAAAAATGGAACTTTAGTTAAATTAAAGAAACCAGAAGAAAATGTGTATAGGCTTGAGAAAGCTGATTTTCCAATTACAAGCCTGAAAAATATTATTCGACACGCAAAGGCTGGTCATCGTTTTTATAATACAACTTTGTTTGATGGAGATAATGGTGGCGATAGAGTGATAAAAGAAAGTGTTGTTATTGGAGAAAAGAAAAAGTCAGTATCTGATTCTGAGATAAAGGAATTGAAAAAATTAGATGAGAGTGGCTATTGGCATGTTATAGTTTCTCATTTTGATGATACAAAAAACAAGGATGGTTTACCGATTTATCGTCAGAGTTTTCATTTATATGAAAATGGTGTAGTGCGTCACTTGCTTATAGATTATGGGGATTTCTCAATACGTTTAAAATTGAAGAGTCTTCAATTTCTCGATGAGAAAAATGATCTGCATAACTGCAAACTTAATAACATTAAATGATGTGCAGAAAATAACTTGAAAAAAAATCAAATGTTATTATGGTAGCATTATCTCACACGCGGATTTTTGGGTGTTTACGGAGTGATTCTAGTGCAGAGTGATTCTGGAAAATGTCCACCGGTAGTAGGCTTGCTTACTTTTTCCGCGGAGGTCAAACCGGAAAGGATAAAATTATGGCATTACCAGATTTTACTATGCGCCAGCTTTTAGAGGCGGGTGTGCATTTTGGTCACCAGACGCATCGCTGGAATCCAAAGATGGCTCCCTATATTTATGGTCAGCGTAATAATATTCATATTATTGATCTTTCTCAGACTGTTCCACTTTTACATCAAGCGCTTAAGGTTGTTTCAGATACAGTTGCACGTGGAGGGCGTGTTTTATTTGTTGGCACTAAACGGCAGGCATCTGATATTATTTCTGATGCAGCAAATCGCTCTGCACAATACTATGTTAATGCACGTTGGCTTGGTGGTATGCTAACAAATTGGAAAACAATTTCTAATTCGATCCATCGTTTACGAAAGTTGGATAAAACTCTTTCTTCTGGGGTGCAGGGCTTTACTAAAAAAGAGCGTTTAAATCTTGAACGTGATCGTGAAAAACTTAATCGAGCGCTTGGTGGTATTAAAGATATGGGATCTGTTCCAGATCTTATGTTTATCATTGATACGAATAAAGAGAATATTGCTATCCAAGAAGCGAAGCGTTTAGGTATTCCAGTTGTTGCTGTTATTGATACTAACTGTGATCCTGATAATATTGATTATCCAATTCCGGGTAATGATGATGCTTCGCGTGCAGTTACTTTCTATTGTGATCTTATTGCGCGTGCTGCTCTTGACGGTATTGCTCGTCAGCAAAGTACGATGGGAGTTGATTTAGGAGCTCAAGTTGATGCGCCTATGGAGCCTGTGTTAGATGTGCCTGTGGAGCCTGTTTTAGAAGATTCGGCTACTGTTACTGAAGAATAATTTGAAAACTTCTGTTAAAGCACTTTTTTTATAGAAAAGGTTTTGAGTGTGCGTTGGATTTCTCTGTACGCGCTTTCATTATTATCAAATTAAAGAGGAAAATATGAGTATTACCGCTGCACAAGTGAAAGAACTTCGAGAATTATCAGGTGCTGGTATGATGGACTGTAAAGCAGCTTTAGCAGAAAGCAATGGTGATATGGAGGCTGCAGTTGATTGGCTTCGTAAAAAAGGAATAGCCAAAGCAGACAAAAAGGCTAGCCGTACAGCAGCTGAGGGGTTGATTGGCGTTTTATCAAAAGGTTTAAGTGCTGTTTTGGTTGAAGTTAATTCTGAAACAGATTTTGTTGCTCGTAACGATGCATTTCAGGAAATAGTGCGCAATGTAGCAATTGCTGCTTTAGATACGAAAGGAGATGCTGAGTCTGTTTCTGTATCTGTTTATCCAGGTTCTAAAGAGACTGTAGAGACAGTTATTAAAGATGCAATTGGTACAATTGGCGAGAATATGACATTTCGTCGTTCAGCTAAATTATCTGTTACTGATGGTGTTGTTGCTTCCTATATGCATAATGCTGTTGCTGATGGTCTTGGTAAGCTTGGTGTTTTAGTTGCTGTTGAGACTTCTGGGAATAAAGAAGCTGCTGCTGCTTTTGGTCGTCAAGTTGCTATGCATATTGCTGCAACTAACCCATTAGCATTAACAGCGCAAGATATTGATGCTAGTGCTATTGAACGGGAAAAGTCGATTTTTTCAGATCAAGCACGTCAATCTGGAAAGCCTGAAAATATCATTGAAAAGATGGTGGAAGGGCGCATGCGCAAGTTTTATGAAGAAGTGGTTTTGCTTTCTCAAGCTTTTGTTATGAATCCCGATATTACTGTTGAAACTGCTTTGAAAAATGCAGAGCAATCCATTGGCGCACCAGCTAAAATCACAGGCTTTATCCGTTTTGCTTTAGGCGAGGGTATAGAGAAAGAAGAGTCTGATTTTGCTGCAGAAGTTGCAGCTGTAGTTAAGAGCTAGTTATTTTCCGAATTATTTGTTAGAAACATCAAATTATAGCACAATAAATATTAAAAATTGTAATTATTTCAGGGGTATTACGTGACAAGATGGTGCCCTTAGTGTATCGAAGACAAAAAGTACAAATGCTTTTTGGGAGATTATAATGACATTAGCTCTTCGATATAAACGTGTCTTATTGAAAGTGTCTGGTGAAGCACTTATGGGAGGACAAAGTTTTGGCATTGATGTTTCAGTTGTAGATCGTATTGCTACTGATATTGCTGAAGTCCGAGCAATGGGCGTAGAGGTTGCTATTGTTATAGGTGGAGGTAATATTTTTCGTGGCGTTGCTGTTGCTTCACGTGGTGTGGATCGTGTAACTGGCGATCATATGGGAATGCTTGCAACTGCTATTAATTCTCTGGCATTATGGACATCATTGACGAAATTAAAGATTGAATCAGTTGTTTTATCGGCAATTGCTATGCCGCAAATTTGCGAAAGTTTTTCGCAGCGCAAAGCAATAAGCTATATGAATCAAGGAAAAGTTGTTATTTTTGCTGGTGGTACAGGTAATCCATTTTTTACCACTGATTCTGCAGCTACTTTACGTGCAGCAGAAATAGGTGCAGATGTGTTGTTGAAAGGAACACAAGTGGACGGTATTTATTCTGCAGACCCTAAAATAGATCCCATGGCTAAGCGTTTTGATAAATTAACGCATATTGAGATTTTACAAGGGGGGTTATCTGTTATGGATACAACAGCTGTGACTTTAGCACGTGAGAATAATTTACCTATTATTGTATATTCTATTCATGAAAAGGGTGGCTTGGCTAAGGTGTTGAATGGAGAGGGACAGTTTACGATAGTATCAGAATGAAAGTGATTTTCAGGATACAATGAAGGGAAGCATAAATATGGATATAACACTAATTATGGATGATCTGAAACGTCGCATGGAAGGTGCTATTTCATCTTTTAAACATGAATTAGGTAGTTTGCGGACTGGGCGAGCATCGGCTAGTTTATTAGAACATTTGACAGTTGAGGCTTATGGCTCTATTGTTCCAATAAATCAAGTTGCCAATATTTCTGTTCCGGAATCACGAATGCTGTCAGTCTCTGTATGGGATAAAACGATGGTTGGGGCTGTTGAGCGTGCTATTCGTGATTCTGGTCTTGGTTTAAATCCTATTACTGATGGTGTGAATTTGCGTATTCCTTTACCTGAATTAAATGAAGAGCGTCGAAAGGAATTAGTAAAAATTGCATATCAATATACAGAGCAAGCTCGTATTGCTGCTCGCCATGTTCGTCGTGATGGTATGGATAATTTAAAGAAGTTAGAAAAGGAAGGAAAAATTGGACAAGATGAAGCACGTAGTTTGTCTGAGAAAGTTCAAAAGCTTACGGATGAAACTATAGCTGAGATTGATAAAATTTTGGTTTTGAAAGAAACTGAAATTATGCAGGTTTAGATTTTTATCATTGGACAAGGATATCATATTCTTGTTATCTGCCATTTACTATAGATTAAGAGAATGGTAAAAATATATTATTTCGCAATTTTTTTGATAATCTTTTAATTCTTCAGTAAATGACTTACGATTGTAATAATAAAATATCTTATGTGAACAGAATATAGATATCAAATTTAATTATTTGCGTAAATTTTTCATGAGTAATGAGCAGAAGTTTTCTGATTTTTAAAATTGGGTAACATATTTTAACTCTCTTTTCTTTTTGTTTTTATTTTAATTTTAATCGATAAAATTTTGAAGTAATTATAGATGATGTTAGTTTTATAAGTGTCATTTTTTATCGAATTTTACTATCATTATTAGTAAATCTTAGAAAAGTACGGGTATAAAATATTGCATAGAAAATTTTGGATATTATCTCTTCACTTGATTCTTCTTTTTTTATCGTTTGGAGATTGTTTTGTCTAATCTTATGTCTCGCATTCTGACAGCCATTATTTTGGGTACTATTACTTTGTATCTAACGTGGTGTGGCGGAACTTTGTTTTTTTTGTTTACGTGGGGAATTGGTGGTTTTATTCTTTATGAGTGGATTGATATCACTGAAGAGAAATGGGGCCTCTTACAAAAAATATTAGCTAGTGTTTTTTATTGTGTTTGTGGTTTCTTGTTGATTTTTAGTACATCTGCTTCATTAGTGTTCAGTGTTTTAATGATTCTAGCAGTATTGTTAGCTCTCCTGTCTATTGGGAATGCTGGTTGGATTTTTGGAGGATTTATATACGCATCTTTTCCAGTAGTGGCTTTGTCTTGTTTACGAGGCTACGATTTATTGGGTTTTTGGAGAGTGATTTTTTTATTTGCAGTAGTGTGGAGTACAGATATCGCTGCGTATTTCGGTGGTCGTGTTTTTGGTGGCCCGAAGTTAGCACCACGATTTTCTCCTAACAAAACATGGTCAGGGGCAATCGTTGGAACACTTGCTGGGCTTTCTAGTGGCATAGTGGTTGTGATTTATGTTTTTGGTATCAGTGCAGTGAATTATTTTGTATTCTTCCTTGCTTTAATATTATCCATTATTTCACAAATAGGTGATTTATGGCAATCATGGCTAAAAAGGCGATTCTCTGTTAAAGATTCTGGTTTTTTATTACCTGGACATGGAGGATTTATGGATCGTATGGACGGGTTGGTGGGTGCTACTTCTCTTTTTTATATAATTGGCTCGTTTATGTTTGATATGAATACTCCTTTAATCTTTTTTATGTGATTTTATTGGAAAATGATACTTTGGAATTTTTAGGTCATATACTTAATGTGGGTGGTCTCTTTTTAAGAGGCTTAAATGTTATTTTAACCATTTTAATTATCGTTTTTGTACATGGGATGGGACATTATCTTATTGGAAGATGGTGTGGTATTCGGGTGTCTGTTTTTTGATTGGATTTGGATCAGAATTTCTGAGTTATACAGATAAGAGAGGTACAAGGTGGTGTTTAGAGCTTTTTTTATTAGGAGGATATGTAAAATTCATTGAAGATAATAATGGACTAACATCATCGTCCAAATCATCTTCATTTACACCTGGTTCATTTATGGGCGCTCATGCTTGGAAAAGAGCAATGACTGTTTTTGCTGGTCCCTTATTCAAGGTTTTTTTTACTGTTGTTATTTTAACATTTTTTTCTTTTTTATGGACGTGTAGTTGTTGAACCGGTTTTTGGTTATCTAGAAAAAGATTCTTCAGTTATTCAAGCTGTTTTAATACGGGGGAATCATTTTGGTTGAAATGGATGGTAAACAGATTGAAAGTTTTGGAGATTTAGTAGCTTATGTAATTTTACATGGTAGAGATTCTATAGAATTAAAATAGAGTATGTAGATCAAATTTTAACGGTATTAATTAAACCTATAGTAATCAAGCGAGATGATGGATTTGGCAATCAGGTTTAGGTCGATATGATTGGTGTGAGAGTTTCTATTGTTTTCTATAATTCTGAGCGTTTAGATCCAATTTATAAGAAACATATTTGCTATAATTGGATAGAATCAATAGCAGAGTCATTAAAGAGTACAACATTGATTATTATCCAAAAAAAATCTTTTTTAGTTGTTTAATCGGTGTGTAAGGAAGACCATTGCCAATTAAGCGGTCCCTCTAAAACTGTTTAGATTGCTTGGAAAATTAGTGAAACAGGTTTGTCCTCTATGTTGCATTTTACAACTTTTTTTCAATTCGCATTGGGCTTATTAATCTTTTTCCTATTCCACCGCTTGATGGTGGACATTTATTGTTTTATATTGCTGAAGCTATGACTGGTAAGTCAGTTCCAGCTAAAATTCAGGAAATTGTTTTTCGTATAGGATTTTTTATTGTCATTGTATTTATGATTTTTGCGCTATTTAATGATTATTTTGTTGGTTTTGCTATTATTTATGGAGAATATTGTATAAATTGAGGAATAATTAAAGATTAGCAGGTTGTTTACTATATTCGCAAGATATTGTGGCGTAGTAAGCTAGGGATGGTAATTAAGTGCATAAATAGTTCCTAATAAGAAGTTGCTGTAACTTAACTTATAGGGATATGTGCCTAAAAACAAAGAGAGTATTAAGGTGAAGAGGCTAATGACTGCGAATTCGAGATTTTTAAACGCAACATCTGCATTGGTGCTAGCTATAGTTGCAGTTGTTCCAGCAGCAGCTGTTATGTCAATTGCAATGGTTGAGGAAACACAAGCATCAATTGTTCATTCTATTGAAGTTCGTGGTAACAAGTATGTAGCTGCTCAGACTATTAGAGATAATATGAGAATTAAAGCTGGAAGAAATTTTTCTGAAGGCGATATTGATGCTGAAGTGAAACGTCTTTTTGAGCTAGGATTATTTTATGATATTAAAATAAATCAGGTAGGCAATAAGCTTGTTGTAGCCGTTAAAGAATATGAGGTTGTTAATCGGATACTCTTTCAAGGGAATAAAACATTTAAAGATCCTGATCTTAAACGTTTCATTACTCTAAAACAAAATGAAACTTTCAGTTCTGATAAGCTTTCAGCCGATATAAAAGTGATTCGTGAAGCATATAAGACTGTTGGTCGCAACAATGTTTCTGTTACAGTTCAAACTATTAATTTGGGTAAAGGACGTGTAAATGTGGTTTTCAATATCGTTGAAGGCCAGAGGACAAAGATTGCCGATATTACGTTTCAAGGGAATAATACATTTGGAGTGCGTCGTTTGCGTGATGTGATTTTAACGAAGCCTTCAGGAATATTTTCGTTATTGTTGAAGGGTGACGTTTATACAGAGGATCGTCTAGCTGCAGATGAAGAGGCCCTTCGCCGTTTTTATTATAGTCGTGGTTATGCTGATTTTCGCGTTATTTCATCTAAGGCAGTTTATGATGAAAAAAATAATGCCTATAAAATTCATTTTATTCTTGATGAAGGGGCATGCTATAAAATTGGTGATATTCAGATTGAAAGTGATATTGCTGGAGTTGATACTCAGTCTCTGAAAAAGATTATTAAAACTCGTACAGGCGATGTTTATAATGCGGAACATGTTGAGCAGTCTGTAGCAATTATTAATAATAAAGTTGCTGACTCTGGATATGCCTTTGCTAAAGTTGATCCAAGAGGAAACCGTAATTTTAAGAATAATACAATTTCAATTGTTTATAACATTGAGCAAGGTCCTCGAGCGTATGTCCAGCGAATTGAGATACGTGGTAATGAAAAGACTCGTGATTATGTTATTCGGCGTGAACTTGATTTAAATGAAGGCGATGCTTACAATCAAACAATGGTGCAACGTGCAAAACGTCGACTAGAATCTCTAGGATTTTTTAAATCAGTTAATATTTCAATGGTTACGACCGATCAACCTGATCAGGTTACATTGGTTATAGATGTAGTAGAAGTTCCAACAGGAGATCTTTCTTTCTCTGGAGGGTATACGACAGGTGGTACGAGTCCAGGTATGTCACTTGAAGTATCTGTCACTGAGCGTAACCTTGGAGGGCGTGGTCAATATGTACGTTTGGGGTTAGGGGCTGGTCAAGAAAAATCTCGTAATTATAATTTATCGTTTGTTGATCCTCATTTCTTAGGTTATCGTTCATCTGCGGGTCTTGATATTTTTCGCAGTACTTATCGCGCTGATAAAGCATATGATGTACGGCAAACAGGTGGCTCGCTTCGATTTGGGTTGCCAATTAATGATAAATTATCTGCTAATTTAGCTTATTCTTATGTACAAGAAGAATATGATTTTGGTGCACAATATGATTTAACTGATGACCAAGTCGTAAAAGAATTGTACGGAAAATATTCTGGTGCAATCGTTCAAGCTGCTAAGCATAGCCCTTGGCATCGCTCGTCTATTAGTTATGGTTTAACTTATAATTCCATCGATGATATGAAAAATCCCCATGATGGTATATATGCTCGTCTTCTTCAGGAATATGCAGGGCTTGGTGGAGATGCGCAGTTCTTGAAGACAACTGGTAAGGCAATGATGTACAAGACACTCTCTGATCGAATGGATATGGTCAGTTTATTTTCTGTTGGAGCGGGTTATATATATGGAATAGGAGATGATGGTCTTCGTATTTTTGATATGTTTAAAAGCAACAATGATATGATTCGAGGCTTTAAATATAATGGAATAGGGCCGCGTCAGGTTTCTCAGTTGGGTGAAGTGTATTTCTTAGGTGGTACAACATATATGAATGGAACTGCTGAAGTGCAATTTCCTATACCTATTGTTCCTGATAGTTTAGGATTCCGTGGTGCTGTATTTTTAGATGCTGCGACACTTTATGGTAATAATTATAAGCCTGTTTTGAAAGATGAAACGCCAGTTACAAATTCTCATAGTTCATGGCGAACATCTGCGGGTATTAGTTTAATGTGGGAATCTCCATTTGGTCCGTTGCGTTTTGATTATGCTTGGCCATTAACTAAGCAAGAAGGCGATAATGTACAAAATCTGAACTTTGGTATTTCTACTAAGTTTTAATTTGGATTTTCTCTAGGAGAGTAAACTTTAAGGGAAATTACATTAGACCGGGAGAGAGAGTATTTTGATGGCGGATACATTTTTTTTTACGCCGTCTCGGCGGTTGACAGTTGCTGACGTAGTAAAGTTGACAGGTGCGAAGCTTCTTAATCCAGAGTTTTCTAATACAGTTATAAATACTCTTTCTTCTGTAGAGAGTGCTGGGGAGGGCTCTCTTGTTTTTATAGAGAATCGAAAGTTTTCTGATGCTTTATTAGGGAGCTCTGCGGTTGCTGTCTTTTGTACGAGTGATATTGTTTTTAAAGTGCCTGAAACTATTGCAGTTTTGGTGACATCTACACCGCAACGTGATTTTGCTCAAGTAGGACGTATTTTATTTCCTGCTTCTGTTAGGCCAACACCTTGGTTCGGTCAAAAAGAAATTTCACTGCATGCTCATATTCATCCAAGTGCTAAACTTGAAAATGATGTGTGTGTTGAGGCAGGAGCTGTTATTGGTAGAAACGTTGAAATTGGTTCGGGTACTCTTATTTCATCAACAGCTGTTATTGGAGAAAATTGTCGTATTGGACGTGATTGCTATATTGCTCCTAAGGTAACAGTTCAATATTCTTTAATCGGTGATAGAGTTTATATTTATCCTGGTGTTTGTATTGGGCAGGATGGTTTTGGTTACGTTCGAAGTGCTATTGGTGTTGAAAAAATTCCTCATCTTGGCCGTGTGATCATTCAAGATGGTGTAGAAATTGGTGCAAACACAACGATTGATCGCGGTACATTTGATGATACAATTATTGGCGAGGGGAGCAAAATTGATAATTTGGTGCAGATTGCTCATAATGTGAAAATTGGTCGTTATTGCCTTATTGCTGCTCAATGTGGAATCGCTGGAAGCACATCTATAGGAGATATGTCTCAGCTGGGGGGAAGTGTTGGCATTGCGGATCATATTACAATAGGTGAATGTGTTCAAATTGCTGCTGGCAGTGGTGTTATGAATGATATTCCAGATGGAGAAAAATGGGGAGGCAGTCCAGCACGGCCATTTAAACAATGGTTTCGCGAAGTGGCAGCATTGCGTAGTATCGGAAAAGTAAAAAGGGAGAAACGGTGATATGACCGATACTGAAGAAACTAAAAGTCTAGAATCTATGGATATTGATAAATTATTGTCAATATTACCACATCGTTATCCATTTTTATTGATCGATCGTATAATCGAAATTGATGGTGATCAAGAAGCTATCGGCATTAAAAATGTAACAATTAATGAACCCCATTTTACGGGACACTTTCCTGAAAAGCCAGTTATGCCTGGTGTTTTGATTTTAGAAGCTATGGCACAAACAGCGGGAGCGATTTCACTTTTAAGTTTAAATAGTAAGGAATTAGGCTTAGTTTATCTTATGACTGTTGATAATGCGAAATTTCGTAAACCGGTTACACCCGGTGATCAACTGAAAATTCATGTCCGATTATTAAAAAAACGGTCAAATATTAGACGTTTTTTATGTATTGCAAAAGTAGAAGATGTTCGCGTTGCTGAAGCAGAAGTTTCTGCAATGATTGTTGAATCAAAGTAAATAATGTAATAGGAATGTGGGAATGTCTGATACAAAAATCCATCCAACTGCTTTTGTAGAAAAAGGAGCGCAACTTGGTAAAAATGTATCAATAGGGCCGTTTTGTCATATTGGTCCAAAAGCTGTAATTGATGATGGATGTCATTTAATGAGTCATGTTGTCATAATGGGCGAGACAGTGATAGGTGCGAATAGTAAGATATTTCCTCATGCAGTTTTAGGTGCAGAGCCACAGAATAATAAACATAAAGGGGGGCATACAACTCTTTTTATTGGTAAAAACTGTATGATTCGTGAGGGTGTTACGATGCATAGAGGCTCGGATTCAAGCTCAGGAACAACAGTTGTTGGTGATAATTGTCAATTCTTTTCTTATTCTCACGTTGCACATGATTGTTGTGTAGGAAATCATGTGACATTCGCAAATAATGCAATGATTGGCGGTCATGTTATAGTTGGTGATTATGTTATTATTGGTGGTGGTGCAGCTGTTCATCAGTTTGTTCGTATCGGACATCATGCATTTATTGGTGGTGTATCTGCATTGGTTGGAGATTTGATTCCTTATGGAACGGCTGTTGGTGTACAAGCGAGACTTGCTGGACTCAATATTATTGGTATGAAGCGTGCTGGTCTTGCACGTAAAGAGATTCACGCTTTACGTCACGCAGTTTCTATGCTTTTTGATCGCAATAAACCGTTTAAAGAACGTGTTAATGACGTTTTTTCTTCTTATTCTACTTCGCAATCTGTAATTGATGTAATTAATTTTATTCAAGAAAAGGGAAAACGTTTTTATTGTACGCCTAAATTTGAAGATAACGTGATAGATTCATAAGGACTAAAAGTGCCTTCTTCTAATGCCAGAAGTTTTCTTTCCGGTAGAACTGCCATAATCGCTGGAAACGGTGTTTTACCTACTGTAGTTGCTCAAGAACTTGAAAAACGTGGACAAAATCCTTTTCTTGTTCTTTTGCGTGGTGAAGCTGATATGGCACTTTATGATTATGAGCATTGTGAACTATCAATTGTAGAATTAGCACGATTATTTAAAATTTTAAAAGCGGCTGAAATTCACAATATTATTTTAGCAGGTGGTGTGAAAAAGCGTCCATCTCTTTTGCAATTACGGCCTGATTGGACAACTTTGTCGGTTTTATCAAAGTTATTTAAGGCATTGAGAAGTGGAGATGATACATTATTAAGAGCTTTTATCCGTATTTTGGAAGACTATGGTTTTTGTGTTATTGGTGCTCATGAAGTTGTACCAGATTTACTCGCTCCAATAGAATTTAATTTAACAGTGCAACGTGCTAATTCCAAGCAGAATGCTGATATTCTTTTGGCGGCTGAAGCAGCAAGAAGCTTAGGTCGATTAGATATTGGACAAGCAGCTGTAGCTATTGATGGCCGAGTGGTAGCAGTAGAAGATTCAAAGGGAACTGATAATATGTTAAAGCGAGTTCAGGAAATGCGGGAAAGGCAGAAAATTGTCCCGCAAGGTGGTGTTCTTGTGAAATGTGTAAAACCACAACAAGATCATCGGGTGGATTTGCCATCAATTGGACCTACAACAGTAATTAATGCTGCTAAAAGTGGATTGTCTGGTATTGCAGTGGAAGCAAAGAAAAGTTTGATATTATCTTTAGAAAAAACGATAGAGGAAGCAAATAAACGTTCTTTGTTTATAGAAACATTTAGGACAACGGATAATGAATAATAGTTCTTTAAAAATTGCTGTTATTGCAGGTGAAGAATCTGGTGATTTACTTGGAGCAGACTTGATTTCTTCTTTATCTAAACAGACAGAATGCAATATTTATTTGATTGGTGTTGGAGGCAGACATTTAGAAGCATTAGGCTTGAAAAGTTTTTTTGACTTTAATGATATTGCTTTAATAGGTTTAGGAGCAGTATTAAAGAAACTGCCATTACTATTGATGCATATTCGTAATTTGTCTAAGTTCATTGTACAGGAACAACCTGATTGTTTAATTATTATTGACAGTCCTGATTTTACTCATCGTGTTGCAAAAAGAGTACGCACTTTAGCACCTTCTATTCCTATTATTCAATATGTTGCGCCAACTGTTTGGGCATGGCGGCCAGAACGTGCTAAAATTATGCGTAAATTTGTTGATCATATATTGGCTATTTTTCCGTTTGAAGAAAAGATTATAAAAGATTTGAATGGACCAGATACAACTTATGTTGGGCATCGTCTTTTAACCTATCCCCCGCTTTTAGCTGTTCAATCGAAAAAAAAGCGTTTACGTAATGAACCAATATTGCAACCTACAATTGTCGTTTTGCCAGGATCACGGAGGTCAGAGATACGCAGTTTGATGCCTATTTTTGGACAAGCAATAGAAATTGTTAAACAACGTATTCCTCATTTACGTATTATTTTACCAACTTTACCGTATTTAATAAATGAGATTCATCTTTTAACGCAAGATTGGAAAAATGAGGTTGAGATTGTTGTTGGTGAAGATGAGAAATGGTCTGCTTTTGCAGAAGCTGATGTTGCACTTGCAGCGTTAGGAACAGTTTCACTTGAATTAGCGCTGGCAAGAATTCCGATGATTCTTTGCTATAAGCTTGATTATTTTTTTAAATTATTTTTTTTTTCAAAAGTATTACTATGGAGTTCTGCTCTTCCGAATATTATTGCTGATAAGCCTGTTGTGTCCGAATATTTTAATGAATTTTTGCGACCTGGCATGTTAGCAAGGCAGATAGAACAACTTTTACATAACCATTTATTACGGCATGTACAATTTGATTCCTTTGATATAATAGAGACGAAAATGAAAACAGAAGTGCCATCAGAAGATATTGCTGCTCAAACGATTATACGCTTTCTTAAGGAAAAAACAGAGCATAAAAAATTGCTGATACCATAATGTTTATGGCTAATGTTTGATTTTAGCTAGAAAATCACGAGCACGTTGGCTTTTAGGATTAGTAAAAAATGTGCTCGATGTTGTGTCTTCAATAATTTTTCCGTTTTCTAAAAAGAGTATCCTCTCTGAAACTTTGTGAGCGAACCCCATTTCATGGGTAACGCAAAGCATTGTTATTCCGGTATTTGCTAGTTGAGCCATAACCTCTAAGACTTCTCCAACGCTTTCTGGATCAAGTGCTGACGTTGGTTCATCAAAAAGCATTATTTGAGGTTCCATACAAAGAGCACGTGCTATAGCTACACGCTGTTTTTGTCCACCAGATAGTTGTAAAGGATACTTATTACAGTGTTTTTCAACACCAACTTGTGTAAGGTAATGGATTGCTTTTTCTGTTGCTTGTTGTTTAGAAAGTTTGTGAACGGTTATAGGTGCTAAGATACAATTTTGTATAACGGTCATGTGAGGAAATAAATTAAAGTTTTGAAAAAGCATTCCTATTGTACGTAAAATATTTTTTTGTTGTTGTATGGGAGCTGTATTAATATCAACATTGTTGACTAAAATTGAACCTTCTTGTGCTTGCTCCAATTGATTAATACAACGAATTAGAGTTGATTTTCCTGATCCTGACGGACCGCAAATAACAATACGTTCGCCAGTTTCTATATCTAAGTTGATATCACATAGTACCTGAAAATCCCCATACCATTTATTTAAGTGGCGGATAGAGATAATCAAACTTTTTGTATTATCAATAGGATGATTATTTTTATTTTCTAGATTCATTTTTCATTTTCTCAATTGATAAATAAATAGATTAATTTAGCATTTTGATTGGGCGAAAAGCTTTTATAATGATTTTTTATCTATCGTAAATATCGGGTTAGATAGTGTTCAATCAAAATAATAACTCGATGAATAAGCTCGACGATAATAAGATAAATAATAGCAGCCCAAACATAAACTTGGAAATCAAAAGTACGTGAGTAAATTAGTTTAGTTGTACCCATTAAATCATAGACAGTTACGAGTGAAGCAATAGCACTAGATTTAGTCATTAAAATAAATTCATTTCCTAAGGGGCGTAATGCTACTACCATCGCTTGTGGAAAAATAATTTTGAAAAATGTTGTAGAGCGATTCAGTCCTAAAGCTTTTGATGCTTCTCGCTGTTCTGCTGCTACTGCTAATAAGCTGCCTCTAAAGATTTCAGCTTGATAGGCAGCAGAATTAAGCGAAAAAATAAAAAGACAACAATACCAAGCATTTTGAAAAAACCACCATAAGCCAATTTGTTGCCAGAAGCTACTCAACGATCCAAGTCCATAGTAGAAGAGAAAGAGCTGTGCCAATAAAGGAGAACTGCGAAAAAAGTAGATATAAGCACGCGCCAAATATTGTAAGGGTTTATTATTAGATAAACGTATGAATGTGATCAATATGCCAAGAAGAAGTCCTATTGAACAAGAAATAGAAACAAGTTTTAAAGTAACAATAAAGCCATCAAATAATTTTAGGCTATAACGGTTTAAAAGTGCAGGATTAAAAAGAAAATAGGGCGCATCAGAAATCATTAGATTAGTACCTTTTATTCCTACTTGAGTGCATTTTATCTAGATAACGTAAAATTGCTGAAGAAACTGCTGAAAATAATAGATAGAGTAAGCATGCTACAAGATAAAACAAAATAGGTTCATTGGTTGCTGTAGCAGCTAAATTAGTTTGTCGCATGAGATCAAGCAGTGAGATAGTTGAAACGAGGGATGTATCTTTAAGCAGAGTAAGCCAATTGTTAGACAGGCCTGGTAAAGCATTGTGGAGAAGTTGAGGAAAAACAATCCGGAAAAATGTTGTTGAGCGTGAGAGACCTAGAACTTGCGCTGCTTCATATTGGCTTTTATCAAACATCTTAAATGCCGCAAGCCAAACTTCACAAGAAAAAGCTGCAAAAACCATACTGAATGCAAGAACACCAGCAATAAAAGCATTAATACTAAATATTATGTCAATATTTAAGAAATCAAATATAGCTTGAATACAGTTTTGTAAGCCATAATAAACGAAAAACAATGTTAAAATTTCTGGTAGTCCGCGAAATACGGATGAAAATAAAGTTGCTATAGCTTTAAGTATCCTGATATTGGATTGAATCATTGTTGCGTTCATAAGCCCTAAAGGAAGACCTAAAATTATGGAGCATAGAGCTAATGATAATGTCATTCCTGCACTTGTCAGGATTACCATACCCCACCCACCATTGCTAAATGATAGCAATGATAAACTGTCAATCATCTCCATTCTCCTAATAAAGGTTTAAAGTAATTATTTGCTGAAAACGTAAATCATTTGCTCAATTTGTAATTAATTTTATACTTAATAAGTATCAATTTGGAAGTATTTTTTAGTAATTTTATCATATGTTCCATCATTACGGATTTCTTTTATGGCTTTATTGAACTGATTTTTAAGATCGTCATTGTTTTGGCGTATAGCAATTGCAATAGGAAGTTCAGTTCCTTCAATACTTCCTAAAAAATGGCAACAATCTTTTCCTTTGTGTTTAAACCAATCTAATATTTGTAATTTATCAAGAATAACGACATCAAGGCGGTTACTTAACAAATCACGTATTACTTCTTTTGTTGTGGGATAGAGTTTAATATTCACCCCTTTAGATGCATAATGATTTTCTGCATATATAGCTTGTGTTGTGTTTAATTGTACACCAAGATTTTTTCCTTTAAATGCTTCTACTGAGATTTCTTTAATTTGTGAATCTTTAGGAACAATTGCAGCTAATTCTGTACTGTAATAAGCATCTGTAAAGTCAATTTTTTTTAGTCGCTCTTGTGTAGGGGATAGAGATGCAATAATAGCATCATATTTTTTAGCAAGAAGGCCTAGGATAATTCCATCAAAATCTTGAATAGTGATAACACATTCAATTTTCATCTTTTTGCAAAGCGCATGAGTTATATCAATATCAAAACCATGAAGTTTATTATTTGAGTCAATATAATTGAATGGAGGATAGGAGCCTTCAGTTGCAATTGTCAACGTTTTAGCATTAACGAATTGGGAAAATAGTGTTGCACTTATTATGAAAGCTGCAGCCAATAATTTCATTATCCTCTCCTATGAAGTGCACAAAGAGATACTATGCTATGACATATTTTATAATCTGTAAGCTTTATGAAGAGCAATACAAAAATTTATTGGTATTGATTTAATTATAATCATAACAAGTCTTTATCATGTTAGGAGTATATAATATCTGTACAGGAAGAAATTCACAGTAAGTAAAATATGAGTTGTATTTTCATTATCTCTATATAAGCATTATTTTAAATTAATGATGCTATAGTTTAATATTTTGGGAATGGCTGGGCACTGTTCTATTATGTTGCAATAAACATGTTTTAATGTCGTCAGTTTGCATTTAGTAAGAAACATATCAAGCATAGAAAACATGATAAATAATTTTAAGAATGGTAAAATATCGATAAAAAGTAGTGATAGAATAGATTTACTAGCTTAACGTCATTTTTTAGTAAAATGATTAAATCTTTCACGGTTTGAAGTAGTTTCTATAGCCTCTTTATTTGTTATTGACATAACATATCTTTAAAGAGCATGGTCTATTAGAATGCAAGTTAAGCCGCGGCTAGGAAGAATTAAATGTAATATAAGACCTTATTTTAACTTAATATGACGTCTTTATGTTTTTAAAAATAGAAAGATCAATATACTCTATCTGATAAAAATGAGATTGGTAATTGGAAGGAAATACCAAAAAAAAATAAAGCCCCAATAAATTAAGGCTTTATTAATTGATTTTTTATTTTTTTGAATTTGTGCGGTCGTTTATCGGAATATATTCACGTGTTGAAGGACCTGTATACAGTTGGCGTGGACGGCCAATTTTTTGTGCTGGATCTTCAATCATTTCTTTCCATTGTGCAACCCAGCCAACACTACGTGCTAACGCAAAGAGAACAGTAAACATTTCAGTTGGAAAACCTAAGGCTTTTAATGTGATACCAGAATAGAAATCAACATTAGGATAAAGCTTTTTTTCAATAAAGTATTCATCATTTAGAGCAATTTTTTCAAGTTCCATAGCAATATCAAGAAGTGGATCATCTTGAATATTGAGTTCTTTTAAGACTTCATGGCAGGTTTGTTGCATGATTTTTGCACGTGGATCATAATTTTTATAGACACGATGACCAAAACCCATAAGACGAAAACGATCATTTTTATCTTTTGCACGTGCGATAAACTCAGGAATTTTTTGAACAGTGCCTATTTCTTGCAGCATTTTTAGACATGTTTCATTAGCACCACCGTGCGCTGGTCCCCAAAGGCATGCTACACCTGCTGCTATACACGCAAATGGATTAGCTCCTGATGAACCAGCAAGACGTACCGTTGATGTAGATGCATTTTGCTCATGATCTGCATGAAGGGTGAAAATTCGGTCCATAGCTCGAGCAAGTACTGGATTAATTTTATATTCTTGGCAAGGAACAGAAAAGCACATATGAAGGAAGTTTGCAGCATAACTGAGATCGTTACGGGGATAAATAAATGGTTGCCCAATACTGTATTTATATGCCATCGCAGCAAGGGTTGGTACTTTGGAAATAAGACGAATAGAAGCAATCATTCTCTGTTGGGAATCTGTAATATCAATGGAATCATGATAGAATGCAGACATTGCTCCAAGGCAAGCAACCATAACAGCCATAGGATGAGAATCACGACGAAAGCCATGGAAAAATCTTGCAAATTGTTCATGCACCATCGTGTGTTGCATAATACGGTAGTCAAAATCAATTTTTTCTTGTTTGGTTGGTAGTTCTCCATAAAGCAAAAGATAACAGCTTTCGAGAAAGTCACCTTTTTCAGCAAGTTGGTCAATAGAATAACCGCGATAAAGTAGGACTCCTTTGTCACCATCGATATACGTGATTTTTGATTCACAAGAGGCAGTTGAGGTAAAGCCAGGATCATAAGTAAAGGTATCAGTTTCTTTATAAAGAGATGCAATCTCAATGACATCAGGGCCAATGGTACCTTTACGGACAGGTAATTCTATTTTTTTACCATTGACAGTCATATATGCTTTATTTTCGGACATTAAATATTTCCTTTCAGTGCTTCCATTTTTTTAAATTGATATGCTGTTTTATTAGCTATAGCAATTTATAGTTAAAGCTTTTCCTACCTATTTTAAGAATAGATTGAATCTAAAATTTTGTTTATGCAATCTGAAATATTGTTTAGCATAGTTTTTTTTAATATTTATTTCAATTTTTTAAATTAAAAAACAAATTTATTTTTCATTGAGAGAATTATACTTTAATATTTTCTAGTTTTATATATTAAATTAATATACTGTTCAGGTAATTTGGTCATTAATGCGGTTCAGGGACTCATCTTTTCCTAATAAGATAAGCATATCAAAAATTCCTGGTGATGTTACGCGTCCTGTGAGGGCGGCTCGAAGTGGTTGAACAACAGCTCCAAATTTAAGTTTTTGTATTTGTGCATAATGTCGGATGGTTTCATCCAAAGTTTTTGCATCCCATTTTTGGCATGACATTAGAATAGGATAAATTCCTTTTAAAATAGTTTGACCATTTTCATCTAAGAGTGTTTTTGCTTGTTCATTAAGAGGCAACGGTCGTTGTGCGAAGATAAATGATGCGTCATTAATAAGTTCAAGCAACGTTTTTGAACGTTCTTTCAGAATTGGTATTGCAGCTAGAAATTGCGCACGATGTTTTTCATCAAGTTGTTTTGTTATTTTTAATTCATTTGCATTTTCTGGTAAAATATTAAATGCAGCATCACATAGATCTTGATTATTACTTAGACGCATATAGTGTCCGTTGATGGCATCTAATTTTTTGAAATCAAAACGAGCAGCACTTTTATTGATATCATCAATATCAAACCAGGCAATCATGTCTTCTATTGAAATAATTTCATCATTACCATGGCTCCAACCTAGACGAACAAGGTAATTGAGCAAGGCAATGGGGAGATATCCCATTTTCCGATATGCATCAATACCTAGCGCACCGTGCCGTTTTGATAATTTTGCACCGTTTTCACCATGGATGAGCGGAATATGGGCCATAACAGGGATATCCCATCCCATTGCATTGAAGATAATTGCTTGGCGAGCTGCATTTGTAAGATGATCATTACCACGAATTATATGTGTTACCCCCATATCATGATCATCAACAACAACAGCATGCATGTAAGTTGGAGAACCATCAGAACGTAAAATTATAAAGTCATCTAGATCTTTATTAGGAAAGCGAATATCACCTTGAACACGATCGTGCAAAATTGTTTCACCATCTTGTGGAGCTTTAATTCGAATGACAGGTTTGATTCCTTTAGGGGCTTCAGAAATATCACGATCGCGCCAGCGCCCATCATAGCGTGCTGGGAGACCTTTTGCAAAAGCATTCTCACGCATTTCAGCTAATTCTTCAAGTGTTGCATAGCAATAATAAGCTTTGCCATCTTTTACCAGTTGTTCAGCAACTTGACGGTGACGCTCTGCTCGTTTGAATTGTGAAATAGGATCTCCTTCATACTGGAGTCCCATCCAGTGCAAACCATCTATGATAGCTTTAACTGCAGCTTCTGTTGAACGTTCTCGATCTGTATCTTCAATACGTAAAAGCATTTTTCCTCCAGTATGTTTTGCATAAAGCCAGTTAAAAAGTGCGGTACGAGCGCTACCAATATGAAGGAATCCTGTAGGAGATGGTGCAAAACGGGTAATAACAGACACAGACATTATCCTCTAAAATTAAGATGTTATTTATGAATTTTATTGAAGAACTATGTTAGCATAGGTATTAGGGTGTGCAATAGCCGCATTGCAAGTAAAGTGGGGATTTACGGATGTTAGATCAAAATAAAGTTAAAGATGATCTACCAGGAGGTTTTTTCTCACAAAGAAAAAGTCTTGTTTTGTTACAGAAGGGTGATCGGTTTGTTATTGATGGTGCAAGCAATGCTATCTATAATAGGAAAGAGGACTCTTTATTTTCCTTTTTTAAGGAAAAAGTAGTTTTTTTCTGGAAGTGGCTGATAGATTGTATAAACAGAGAAATTTCTTTTGGGCTGCTTTTCTTATTAGTTTTTGTCTTTTTTTCTACAGGCATTATTTTTTATTTCAGCTTAGAGCAAGAACCAAGTTGGAAACAATTTGTTATATTGATTATTATATTCCCTAGCCTGTTATATGTTTTACGGTGTTATCGGAAGATATGGTTTATAACTGGATTTTTATTTTGTATTGTATTAGGCGCTTTGGCTGCAAAAATAGAAACATGGCATATGTCTACGCCAATGTTGAGTCGCGATGTTGTTACCATATTAACAGGACGAATTGTTTCTATTAAGTCTGTAGGGAAAGGGGGATTTCGTTTAAAAGTAGATGTTTTGAAGACAGAAAAACCTACTTTATCTTATAATCTCAATCGGGTGCATTTAGTCGCAAAGTCTTTACCAGATGGGTTAACTCCTGGAGATGGCTTATATGGGAAAGTAAAGCTTCGTGCTTTATCTGGAGCGATACGTCCAGGAAGTTATGATTTTAGTTTTCATAATTATTTTAAAAGAATTGGTGCACAGGGATTTTATTTAGGAAAACCCAAAAAGATATCAGTTCTTCAGCCTGATATGATGCTAGGAAAAGTTTTACAAAAAATTGAAAATTTACGCATGCAAATGACTGAAAAAATTGTTAAAGCGGTTGGTGGAGAAGGAGGGAGAGTTTCTGCTGCTTTAATAACAGGGCAGAGAGGGGGTATTTCACATAATACCAATGAAGCATTACGTATAGCCGGATTGGCACATATTTTATCAATATCAGGTCTGCATATGGCTTTACTGAGTGGTATGGTTTTTATTATTATACGGAGCTTTTTTGCATTTTTTCCAGTCTTTTCCTCTTATTACTCAGTTAAAAAATTTGCTGCCATTGCTGCATTAATAGTTACAGCTTTTTATTTGATATTGTCTGGTGCAAATATTGCTGCACAAAGAAGTTTTTTGATGGTAGCTGTTATGTTGGTTGCTATATTATGTAATCGCTCTGCTGTAACAATGCGTAATTTTGCTATTGCTGGTTTAGTAACTGTAGCTATAAGTCCGCATGAGATATTAGAGCCTAGTTTTCAAATGTCATTTTCTGCAACCGTAGCTTTGATTGCTGCTTTTTCCTGGTGGAGTGATGGGTATTGCTCTTGTAAAGGAAATACAGCACCTTCTTATATTGGAGGAAAGGTGCTTCGTTTTGTCTTTTTATCCGTTGTTTCAACTTGTATGTCCTCATTAGTAGCTGGTTCTGCAAGTGGGATTTATGCAGCTTATCATTTTTCTAATGTAGCTCTTTTAGGTGTTATCAGTAATGCTTTAGCTTTGCCTATAGTATCAATTTTCATCATGCCATTTGGACTACTTTCAGCCTTTTCAATGTTTTTTGGGCTTGAATGGTGGCCTTTGCAGATTATGGGATTTGGTACGAACCTTATGATAAAAATTGCTTATGCAATACAGGCTATTTCTCCTGTTTTAAATCCTGGATTTATCCCGCTATCTGCATTGATTTTATTAAGTATCGGTTTAGTTGGGCTCACTTTTTTAAAAACGGCTATTAGACTCTTCTTTGTTTTTTTTATTTTGGCAGGTATTCTGGTTTGTATGATGCAGTCACCTGTACAGTTAATCATAGCAGATGATATGAAAATTGTAGGTGTTTTGAATGACAAGATATTATATGTTGATCGTTATCATCCTTCTAAGTTTACAATATCTTTATGGGAAAAATCGTTTCGCATAAATAAAACCATTAAACCAACAAAAATTGGTCCATCTCTCAAAGGACAATTTATTTGTGATGATAAGATCTGTACAACTTTATTAGAAAATGGATTTAAAATTGCTATTTTATACGGAGAGACAGATCATTGCATAAAAGCAGATATCATAATTAAAAAACATGCAACAAGCAATGAAACATGCGATTCAATAAATGCAATAACATTTACGTCTCAACAATTATTATCGCGAGGAAGTGTTATACTGACTAAAAACAAAAGCACTCTTTGGTCTTCTGCAGGTTTTTATAGACCATGGAATATTCATAGAAAAAATTTATAAAGGCTAGCTAATTTATAGCCTCTATATAAATTTTATAATAACTTCATTTCACAAATGAGATAATAGTTTTTCTAACATTCACATTCAGCAGAGCTTGCATTGAGCTGACTATATTTCTCTTCTCCCATTGTTTTAAAAAGCTGAAGTTGAGTTTCAAGAAAATCAATATGATTTTCTTCGTCTTCAAGCAATTCATCAAACAATTTCTTTGAGACATGATCAGAAAGCTTAGCACAAATTTCACGTGATTTTAAATAAAATTCTCGAGCTTCATATTCACTGGCAAGATCACATTCTAAAATATCCTTGAGGTTTTTTCCAATACGTAAAGGCTCAGAAGTTTGAATATTTGGATGTCCTTCAAGAAAAGTAATACGCTTAATGAGTTTATCTACATGTTCCATTTCTTCTATAGATTCTTTGCGCTCTATTTTAGCTAATTTGATATAGCCCCAGTTTTCTATAAGAGAAGAATGCAACAAATATTGATTAACAGCACTAAGCTCAAGAGAAAGAGCTTTATTGAGTTGCTCGATAACTTGTGGATGACCTTTCATAGTATTCTATTGTCCTATTTTGTTTTTAGTACTAGATACGACTAATACAAGAAATGATACTAATATATTGCCTTGATTAAGTGTTGGGCTAGTCCTCTTTATCCTTGATGTGAATGATTCAATAACATGAGGAAAATGAACTGGCACATTTTACTACATCATTCGATTAATTTATAAATTAATTAGAAAGAATCAATAGCTAATAATCATTTTTTTAAAGTAGGCATTTTCTTGATATTTTCCTGCTTTATAAGCCTATAGGAGCATACTTTGTATTAGGATTTTTAAATAATTATTTTATAAATTATAAGCCTTTTATTAAAAAACAGAATAGTTAATTACTGTATTCTATATAAGTTAATTACTGTATTCTATATAACAAGTCTTATTTCCAATAAGCTAACAAATAAAGTTATAGCTGCTTAGAGCGATAAATCGTTTTTTATAATTCATAATAAATATTGCTCATTGAATTGATATAAAGGAAGGTAATGTATGGATATCCAAAAATTAAAAAAAATGGCTGCTGCTCAAGCGCTTGAATTTGTGCAAGATGATATGAATCTTGGTATAGGCTCTGGTTCTACAGTAAATGAATTTATTCGTCTTCTTGGTGAGTGCATTACAAATGGTTTAAGGATAACTGGTGTTGCTACTTCATATCATTCTGAGCATTTATGTCGTCAGTTTGGAGTGCCTATTACTACTTTAGATAAAATATCTAAGCTTGATCTTTGTATTGATGGAGCTGATGAAATCGATCCTCAGATGAGCTTGATCAAAGGAAGGGGTGGAGCATTATTGCATGAAAAAATTGTAGCATCTGCATCTGATGAGATGTTTATTATTGCTGATGAAACAAAGATGGTAAAAACGCTTGGTGCTTCTGGGGTGCCAATAGAAGTTAATCCATTTGGGATGAATGCTACATGCAAAGCGATTGAAAAGGTAGTGAATAATTTAGGACTTTCAGGAGAAATTAAATTACGTATGAATGGAGATATTCCTTTTGAGACTGATGGCGGTCATTTTATTGTTGATGCATTTTTAGGATCTATTCTAAATCCAAAAGAATTATCAGATGCGTTATTGGGAGTTCCTGGTGTTGTTGAACATGGTCTTTTTTTAGGTTTTGCTTCTCGTGTAATTGTAGCTATGGCAGATGGTACAATAAAATTTTTAGAATCATCTAGTAATTGAAAACTTGTTAAAAATTTAAAATAATAAATTCAAACTATAATTCTATGGAGTCATCATTATTATGAGAATAACAGTTTTTTTTCAGAAACTTATAACATTACTTAGTGCAGTTGCTATTTTGATTGTGAATATTCAAATAACTTATGCGCAAGATGTGAGTGATAAACATTTAGATTCAGCTAAAAAGGTGATTAGTGCTATTCGTGCAACTGATCAGTTTGATAGTTTTTTACCAATGGCAGCACGTGATATTAAAGAAAAATTAATAAGTAATGATCCAAACTTAGAAAAAAATATTTCTGTAATTGTTGATAAAGAAGCGCTTGCTTTAGCTAAACGGCGTGCTGATTTAGAGAAAGAAGTGGCCTATGTATATGCAAAGCATTTTAGTCAGGAAGAACTTGATAAAATTTCAGCATTTTACAGTTCTGATGTTGGTAAAAAATTTTTGATGACAGTTCCAGATGTTGCGCGCGATGCTTATTCTGCATTTGATGCATGGTCTTCTACTGTAATACAGGATCTTATAAAAAATGTAGAAAAAGAAATGTCCCAAACACTTAACTTAAATAATTCTATTACTCCTATGGAATCTACTTCTTCACAATCTCCAATGTAATTCATTAGTTTCATGAGTATTATAAGCGTTTTATTTAAAAGCAGCAGTTAGATACTACTTTAAGGAAGAAGAGTGCTCTGAGAGTATTATCTTTGTATAAAAAAATCAGAAAAAAGAAAAAGCTTTTATTTGTTGACAAAAAGTAGTACTTGTACAGTGAAAACGCGTGGGAAAGGATATTTTATGATGTTTTATGATGTTTTATGATTTGTTCGTTATTGGAGGGGGATCGGGTGGAGTACGTGCTGCTCGTCTTGCTGGACAACTGGGGAAGCGTGTTGCTATAGCAGAAGAATATCGTGTGGGAGGAACTTGTGTTATTCGCGGTTGTGTTCCTAAAAAATTGTTTGTTTATGCATCGCAATATGCACACGAATTTAAGGATAGCATTGGTTTTGGCTGGGAATATGTTAATCCAGTTTTTAATTGGAGCAAGTTGATTAAAGGTAAAAATATAGAATTATCGAGGTTAGAGGCGCTTTATTCTAAGGAATTAGAACTTAACAATGTTCAAATTTATAAGAGTCGCGCTGTTTTTATTGATGAGCATACATTAGAGCTTTCTGCAACAGGTGAGCGAGTAAAAGCAGAAAAGATTTTGATTGCGACAGGGGCAACGGAGCGAGATTTTGCAATAAAAGGCGGTGAGTTATGTCTTACTTCTAATGAGATTTTTGATCTTGAAAAATTACCAAAATCAATAGTTATTGTTGGTGGTGGTTATATAGCTCTTGAATTTGCTGGTATTTTTCACGAATTAGGTGTGAAAACAACATTAGTTCATCGTGGTGATTTATTTCTTCGTGGTTTTGATTATGATTTGCGGCGGTTATTAAATGATGCGATGATTGAAAAGGGAATTTCTATTATCTATGAGGCTACAGTTAATCAGGTTGAATCTCAAAATGGCCACTATAACGTTGTTTTATCGAATGGACAAATTCTTAACACTGATCAGGTTATGTTGGCTACGGGACGTGTGCCAAATACAAAAGGCTTAGAACTTCAGAGGGCAGGTGTTAAACTTAATAAGGATGGCGCTATTATTGTTGATGAAAAAATGACAACAAATATACCTCACATTTGGGCTGTTGGTGATGTAACAGGTCATGTTCAGTTAACACCTGTTGCTATACATGAAGCAATGTGTTTTATTAAAACTGCTTTTGAAGATACTCCAACGATACCGAATTATAATTTAATTGCGACAGCTGTTTTTTCGCAGCCAGAGATTGGAACTGTCGGTCTTTCAGAGGAAGATGCCATTCGTGATTATAAGCGTGTTGAAATTTATCGTACACAATTTCGTTCTTTGCGTAATACTCTTTCTGGTAATGCAGAAAAGATGTTTATGAAATTGATTGTTGATGGTCAGAGCCGTATTGTTATTGGTGCTCATATTTTGGGAGAAGGTGCTAGTGAAATGGCTCAACTTGTTGGAGTTGCCCTGAAAGGAAAGCTGACAAAAGATGTATTTGATGAAACTATGGCAGTTCATCCAACATCCGCAGAAGAGTTGGTAACGATGTATAAACCGAGTTATATATATGAAAATGGAAAGAAATTAGAAAGTTAAATAGCGGATGTTATAGAAAATTATAAAGATTTGCATACTGTAGGCTGATTAGATAGGCTTTAGAGAGGATGCGATGATAAAAAAATAGCTCCTTGAATCTTGGAGAGAAAATTAATTAAAAAAATTCTAACTTGTCCCGATAAATCTATATTAGCGGAAATTAGAGAAGAATTGAGCAAATATTCTCTTTATTTTTTTATGGTGAAGTGTGCTAGTTTAAAGAATGAGCTAGCAGCTTTATTACGGGGGAGATTGTGCAGAAAGTTTTGCTAAGCATAAGGTTGTTCATATCCGTGATTTTTTTCGTGTATTTTTATACATGGCAGTCATTTTAACTTTTGAGAGTTTTAAGTCAGTTGTTAAAATTGATTATACTGTTGGTGAATTTTCAGAAATACGCTTTTCTGATATGGAAGAAAAGAAAATAAAGAATTGTTTCCTTATAGAGAGAATGTCATTAATGGGACTAAATTTAATAAAACTGCTTGTACTTTTAATGAATGTCCATGGTTTATCATTAGTTGAGGGCAACACTTAATTTATTGCGTGCTTTTTAATAAGGCGGGTATGCTAATCTAGAAGATGTCGATAAATGGATATTAGATTTTATTTTAATAGTCCACAACGTTATGAGCTATTAACAAAGCGTATTTCTAAAGTAATCGATTTTATACATTTAATAGGAGGTACAGCTAAAATGAATCTCTCATTATGTGAAGCATGTTCTTATATAAGCCACAAAGCGTTTTTGTTAGGCTTTGATAGGAATTAATGCAACCTTTGATAATTGGTATGCGGTATCTGGCCATATGTTATAGATTGCTGATCATGCATGTTATCTTAATCATGTGCATGTAGAACATTATCGTAGAAAAATTCTATTGGATTAAAATGTAATTCTTCTATTAATTCTGATGAGCTTTTGAAATTGATTGATATTCTCAATCCTATAAACAAACCGGAGCGACTTATATCATTATTATGCGTTTTGGTTATGATAGGTTTGGAACTATCTTCTTAAATTAATTGGTGTGGTTAAATGTGAGAATCGTAGTATTGTTTTTGTGATTCAATACATAGTAATACAATTACGGCTAATGATTATAAATGCGTTCTTTTAATTATATTTTAAAAGAATTTGAGAATTTTTTCTCAGTTTATTGGGAAAAGGGGGCTTGCCCAGGCGTATTCATATTGCAGTGATAGGATGCGACGTTACTAAATATACAGACAATATGAAAGCCATTTCAGAAAAAGATATTTCTGATTGCTATAATAAGTACTTCATTGTGATATAAGATTAAACGGGAATCGATTACCTGAATTGGCTTTTTTTGTTGAACTTTTGAAAAAAGTCGTGATGCTGCTTCGGTTATTTTAGGGAGAAGGTTTAGGTAACAATCCTATTCTGTTATTTATTTCCAATTTTTATGGAAGTAAGCACTTTTGGTAAAAAGTCCTTTGATGGTTGAAACTGATTGATGGCCACGCTAAATTGATACAATGACACAAAAACTTATAAAAGACGATTTGCGGATTGTAATTGCTCAATTAAATCCTATCATTGGTGATATTAAGGGAAATTTTTCTCTTGCGAAAATGGCATATCAAAAAGCTTACGAACAGAATGCTGATCTTGTTTTGTTGACTGAGCTTTTTATAAGTGCTTATCCCCCTGAAGATCTTGTTCTTAAATCTTCTTTTACAAAAGCATGTGAAGATGCTGTGAGAAAGTTAGCACAACTCACGAAAGAAGGGCCTGGAATTATTATTGGCGTTCCTTTAAAACGTGATAATAGCCTTTATAATGGTATCATGCTTCTTGATGATGGGCAGGTGATTACGGAACGTTTTAAGTGTGATTTACCTAATTATTGTGAATTTGATGAAAAGCGCGTATTTTCTTCTGGTCCACGTCCTGAGCCTATTGTTTATCGTGGGATAACGTTAGGAGTTGTGATTTGCGAAGATATTTGGAACGATCCTTCTATTTGTGCTGAACTTAGCCATAAAGGAGCCGAGATTATTCTCGTTTCTAATGGGTCCCCTTATTACCGTAATAAAATGCAAAAGCGTTTAGAAATTGTTCGTGCACAAGCTATTCAATCATGTGTGCCAATTATTTATGCTAATCAAGTTGGAGGCCAAGATGAATTAGTATTTGATGGAGGTTCTTTTGCACTGGATGAACACGGTCAAATAGTATTTCAAATGAAGCATTTTGAAAGTCAGATTGCCTTGAGTCATTGGCAAAGAAAATCTATTAGGTGGCAATGTATTTCTGGTCCAAATGAAGAACTTTTAGATGGGATCGCTGCTGATTACCATGCCTGTGTTTTAGGTTTAAAGGATTATGTCAATAAAAACCGTTTTAAGGATGTGCTTCTTGGTTTTTCAGGAGGAATTGACTCAGCACTTTGTGCTGCAATTGCGGTCGATGCGTTGGGAGCTGAAAGGGTTCATGCTGTGATGATGCCTTATTATTATACATCACAGGAATCATTAAAGGATGCTAAAGATTGTGCTCATCTTTTAGGATGTCGTTATGAAATAATACCTATTTTTAAACTTGTTGAGAGTTTTTTGAGCATAATGGCTCCTATTTTTTCAGGGTTGAAAGCTGATGTTACAGAGGAAAATCTTCAAAGCCGTGTACGTGGAAGCATTTTAATGGCTCTTTCAAATAAATTTGATTCGATGGTAATAACGACAGGTAATAAATCGGAAATGGCCGTTGGGTATGCCACGCTTTATGGCGATATGAATGGTGGTTTTAATCCCATTAAAGATATTTATAAAACGCAGGTTTATAAATTAGCTGAGTGGCGTAATAAAAATTACTTGCAGAATTTATTGGGACCCAAAGGAATTGTCATTCCAAGTAATATTACAACAAAAGCACCTTCTGCAGAGCTTCGGGACAATCAAAAAGATGAGGATTCTCTTCCTCCTTATCCTGTTTTAGATGATATCTTGCAATTTCTTGTAGAAGATGACATGAGTGTTTGTGATATTCTTAAGCGTGGACACTCACGGCAAACAGTTGAGAAAGTAGAACATTTGCTTTATTTGGCTGAGTATAAAAGACGGCAATCTGCACCGGGTGTGAAAATTAGTTATAAAAACTTCGGGCGTGATCGTCGTTACCCTATTACCAATTATTTTCGCGATAAAAGTTGAGCATTATTTTGATGATAAAAGTTCGTTTTGCCCCATCTCCAACAGGTTATATTCATATAGGAAATACTCGTATTGCATTGTTTAATTGGCTGTACGCGAAAGCGCATAACGGTACATTTATTTTACGTTATGATGATACAGATGCTGAGCGGTCCAAACAAGAATATATTGATGCTCTTATGGTTGATCTCGAATGGCTTAGTATTCAACCAGATGAAGTTTATTATCAGTCTAAACGTTTTAATCGATATGATGAAGTTGCAGAAGTTTTAAAACAACGTGGCCTCCTTTACCCCTGCTATGAAACAGCAGAGGAATTGGATCGACGCCGTAAAATACAACTTTCACGTAAATTACCTCCTGTTTATAATCGTGATGCATTAAAATTGGCATTAGAAGATAAAAAAGCTTTTGAGGATCAAGGTCGTAAACCTCATTGGCGGTTTCTTTTGCCTAATTTTGAAAGTAATCCATTTCAAACTAAACGAACAGAAGTTTATTGGGATGATATCGTAAAAGGTAGGCAGATGATCGATTTGGCTTCTATGTCAGATCCTGTTTTAATTCGTGAGGATGGGAGCTATCTTTACACTCTACCTTCTGTCGTTGATGATATAGATATGGCTATTACACATATTATTCGTGGCGGTGATCACGTTGCTAATACTGCTGCGCAGATTACTCTTTTTAAAGCCCTCGATGCAGTGCCTCCAATTTTTGGTCATATTAATTTATTAACAACAGCTTCAGGAGAAGGGCTTTCAAAACGAAATAGTGATCTTTCCATTCGTTCTTTACGCGAAGATGGCTTTGAATCTATGGCTGTTCAGTGTCTTGCAGTGTTAATTGGAACATCGCAAAATGTGCAGGCATATTCTAATCAAGATACTCTTTTAAAGCATTTTCATCTCGAAGATACATCAAAATCATCAGCAAAATTTGATGTGGCTGATCTTCTTGTATTGAATAGTCATTTTGTTCACGAATTAACTTATGAAGATATTAAGACACGACTTGAAAAATTTTCTATTCATGGAGAACAAGCAGAATATTTTTGGAATACGGTAAAAAACAATATTACTAAGCTGAATGATGCAGCCTTATGGTGGAAAATTATTCATACTGATAAGAGCTTTGATATAATTTCACCTGAAGATCGTGTTTATGCACAACAGTCTGTTCATTCGTTACCTGACGGAGTATTGAATGATGAAAGCTGGAAAATTTGGACGACAGCATTGCAGGAAAAAACGGGGCGAAAAGGAAAAGCTTTGTTTATGCCGTTGCGTCAAGCTCTTACAGGGATAACGCATGGGCCTGAAATGGGAAAATTTTTACCACTTTTAGGACGTGAAAAGGTAGTAAAAAGACTGACCACGGTAGGTAGTGGGAAACTCTAAATCCAGTAGAGCATTCGCTATTACTTATCAGTAACCAAATTAAGTATTGTTTTTTATAAGCATAAATGCTGGGATATCATCGCCAAATCCAATTGGAATAGGGCTGTTGTTTTTTTCATGACATTTGTTTGATGATTTCTCTTTATTATCTTTAGTTTCAATGTAAGCTGACTTCTCTTTTTCTAGTATTTTTTTCGTTTGAGTTTTACGTTTTTTTTGAGCAGTCTTCTGTTGTGATTTTGTGGGTTTTGTTTTTGAAACAGTATCGTTTTCTTCATCATGAGCTATTAAAGTAGAAAGATCGCCATTAAGCCACTCAATTTTTTCTTTGCTTATTTCTTCAATGGCACGGATATATTTTTCGTCAGCTTTTGTGACAATGGTAAAAGCTTTACCACTGCGTTTTGCACGTCCTGTACGGCCGATACGATGAATATAATCTTCCGCATGTGTCGGTACATCATAGTTGAAAACGTGGCTGACTGCTGGGATATCCAGACCACGAGCAGCGACATCAGAAGCAATAAGAAGTATAAATTTATTGTTTTTGAAGCTAGCTAATGTGTTTGTGCGTGAATGTTGATCCATATCACCATGAAGTGTACCTACACTGAAATTATGTTTAATAAGATATTGAAAAAGTTCAGAAATATCTTTTTTTCGATTACAGAAAATGATAGCGTTTTTAAGTTCATCACCTTCATTCTGAATAAGTTCTTTTAAAACAGCTTTTTTATCACATGATTTACTTCCAGACTTAACAAGTCGTTGCGTGATTGTTTTCGCTGTTGAAGACGCTTCTGTAATTTCGATATATACAGGAGAATGTAAAAATTGCTTTGTTAATTGTGCAATTTCTGGTGCCATTGTTGCTGAAAAGAATAAAGTTTGGCGTGTAAAAGGAGTCACTTTACAAATACGCTCAACGTCAGGGATAAAGCCCATATTTAGCATGCGGTCAGCTTCATCAATGACTAGAATTTCAACACCTACTAAGAGTAATTTACCACGCTCAAAGTGATCCAGCAAGCGTCCTGGTGTTGCGATCAAAACATCGGCGCCTCGTTCAAGTTTACGATCTTGGTGTTCGAAAGAGACACCACCAATTAATAATGCAACGTTTAAATTATGATTAACACCATATTTATCAAAATTTTCTTTAACTTGGGCAGCAAGCTCTCGTGTTGGTTCTAATATGAGGGTACGGGGAATTCTTGCTCTTGCACGTCCTTTTTCAAGTAAGGTAAGCATAGGAAGGACGAAGGAAGCTGTTTTACCAGTACCTGTCTGAGCAATTCCTAAAACATCTTTTTTTTGAAGAATATGAGGGATCGTCCTACTTTGAATAGGAGTTGGGATTGTATATCCTGCTGATTTTATAGCTTTAATAACCTTTTTTGAAAGGCCTAAATTATCGAAATTGTCCAAAGCTAGTGTCATTCTTTCTTTTTGCTGATTATTTTGCAATTTTAACGATTATCTAGGATATTGGCTAAGTCAACATTCCATTTTCTTGAAGACGGGTTAAGATGCATTTTAAAAAAAGTCAACTATAACTACTATATATCCGCAAAAGAACGATAAAAAATTAATAACGAAATTGTTCTGATAAGATTCGTTCGTCCCAAGAATGGTCAGGATCAAAAAGGATAGAGACTGTTATTTCTGTTGCTGATGAAATAGTAACTGAATGGACAGATTTCACTTCAATGTTATCAGCAGCTGCATTGACGGGACGTTTGTTATATTCAAGCATATCAAAGCGCACTGTGGCGGTATTTGGAAGTAAAGCTCCATGCCAGGCTCGAGGACGAAAAGGGCTAACGGGAGTAAGGATCATAAGGGGCGCCATGAGAGGTAGAATAGGTCCTTGGGCTGATAAGTTATATGCAGTAGATCCCGCTGGTGTGGCAACAAGAATACCATCGCAAATTAATTCTTCCATGCGAACTTGGTTATCAATACTGATACGAATTTTAGCAGCCTGATATGATTGACGAAATAAGGATACTTCATTGATTGCAAGTGCTTCAATATGTCCTTGAGTTTGTGCATTTGCGATCATGCGTAAGGGATGAATTTCTTTTTTATGTGCAGCAGCAATACGGGCTGGTAATTTTTTTTCATGAAACTCATTCATTAGAAAACCTACTGAACCTCGATTCATACCATAAATAGGTTTACCGGTATTCATGACATCCCGTACTGTTTGCAACATTGTTCCATCTCCACCAAGTGCAACAATGACATCGGCTTCTTCAAGAGAAGAGTGACCATAAATAGATATTAATTTATTGGTGGCCTTGATAGCTTCTTCAGTTTCTGCAGAAACGAAATGAAAGCGACTTGGTAGTGTAGTCATTAAAAATTGTCCTGATATTCACGACTTATTTTTTAGAATTTAAAAACTTTATATAAGGATTGTTTTGATAAAAGAAAGAATTTTGTATGAAAAGTAATTTATTAAAAAAAAAGGAATATGTATGCAAAGTAGCATTAAAAAATAATATAATTTTATCAAGAATAAGCATATATTCTTTATTAATTTTTAAAAGGAGTGATTCATCATTGAAGCTGGGAACATGATCAGCTAAAGGAGTATAGCAGTTTTAATCATCATTTAAGCACCCGTAGCTCAGCTGGATAGAGCGCTGCCCTCCGAAGGCAGAGGTCACAGATTCGAATTCTGTCGGGTGCACCAAATTTTCCACTTTGCTGTATATTTCTTATAAAAACTATTTTAAATATTAAATCCAGGTAATGCTACTTTGAATGAACTTGAATCTGTTTATTGGGATGGTAAAATGAGCAAGCTCCATCATGACACACATTTGGCTATTAAAAGAGAAGCAGTGTGTATTGCTGCTGGCAATGAATAAGTTTATGGCATTAATATTGGATTTGGCAAATTAGCCTCGATTAAAACTGATATAGATAATTTATCCATTTTATAAAGAAATCTTATTTTATCACATTATTGTAGAATAGGAACGTCTTCACTTGAAAGTGTTTTATGATTGATGATGACTTTGAAGCTTATTTCTCTTTTGGGACGATGGATTTTAGGTGTTGGTTTGGAATTATTGTATTTACTAGAGAATATGCTTGCAAGTAGAGTTATTCCTGTTTTTCCTGAAAAAGGCTCAGTAGGTACATTAGATAATCTTGTTCCGCTTGCACATATAGCTTCTGTGATGATAGGAGAGGGAGACGCGTTTTTTCAACATTTTGTATGAATGAGAAGGCTGCACTAGAAAAATCAGGATTATCTGCCATTATTTTAGAGGCAAAAGAGGGGAGAGCCTATGCAATAGACTCAAACATCAACAGTGCTTGTTCTTGCGGTTTTTTTATAGTTATAGTGCACTGTGTGGTGGACTTCTTTCAGAGGCATTAATAACAGATGTTGCTATGGATGCAATGGAACCATTTCACTCTAATATTCATATTCTGCATGGCTATTATTGTGTCACAGACACTAGAAAGGCTTGTAAAAGATTGAGAAATTCGAGGAGCACATTTATGTAAAGGTAACTGTATCCAAGATTCTTATTATATACGTTGCTAACTATACATTTCTTGATATTCTAATAGCAGCAGAAAAAACACTAATTATTGAAACAAATGCAGTTACAGATAATTCATTAATTTAAAGAAATAGTGATATTCTATCCGATGAAAATTTTCATACTAAACTTATAGTATAGCATTTGAGTATTTGTTTCTGATCAGATTGTTTTTCTTTACATGAAATAGGATTAATTTCTCAAAGATGTATTGCTCTTAATGGTTGAGCTAACAATTTCTTGCAGATTTTCAGCTTTTTAAGCTAAAATATAAGACTTAATTCCGGTTTTATAATTACTGAGGTGACTGCTGCTTTCATGTTTGAAAATAAGCAAATGGCATATTCTTCTTCAGTTGATTCGAGATAACTTTGACGAATCAAGAAAATCACGTTTCAATGGCTTGCCACGGTTTTTGTCGGTTGTTGGTAATGAGTGGGAATCTTTGTTATTATTGATATCGAAATGCTTGTTGCAGTACAAGGAATTGAATATCACACTCCTTTTAAAACGAGTCCCTTATTACAATTTGTTATAAGGCACTTACGTCACCGTATTAAGATTCTAGAGAAATATCGTTATATGGCTTCAGATTTTGAGAAGATATGTGCCTTTATGAATAAAGGATATTTTTTATCAGTTTTATCAGAAACAATTTTTCCACTATTGTAGCCATAAGTAAATTAATTTTAAACTATGGTGAGAACATTATAAAGAAAATTATAAAGAAAGAGGCTAGAGACTCGTTTTTTTATGATGCTTGCCCATCAGATTTTTTTTTGATAAATTGAAGAGCTACTTAGTTTAAGTGAAAGAGTAGTGTGTGTTGTCATAATACAATTGCCCTATTATCTACATTTCCTTAAAGCTGAAGGGAAAGGAAGAATGCGGTTTTTTTGTTGTAAACGGTATATGTTGCATCACCATATAAAATGAAATTATGCATCTTAGCCGTTGTGAATTGTATTCTTGTATGAAAATATAGAAAATAAAAATTCAAGTCCTTCAGATCTTTTAGAGTTTTTTACATTTCAATCGGCTTCGGTTCTTATTAATCTGCCAATTTTGCTTCTGTAAAAGTTAGGATGATGTTTGAAGAAGGATAGAAATGACAACAAATGAACTTAAACGAGGTATAAATCAGCGTCAGGTTATATTTTTAGCTCTTGGTTCTGCTATTGGAACAGGGCTTTTTTATGGATCGGCACAGGCGATTAATCTTGCTGGCCCAAGTGTTTTAATTGCCTATTGTATTGCAGGTTTAGCTATTTTTATAGTTATGCGTGCTTTAGGAGAAATGATTATTCATAATCCACTGTCTGGTTCTTTTGCTCGTTATGCTACAAATTATATATCACCATTAGCTGGTTTTTTAACAGGATGGACGTATGTTTTTGAAGTAGTGCTTGTTGGTTTAGCTGATATTACAGTTTTTGCAACTTATATGAGTTTTTGGTATCCTGATGTTGCTTCTTGGATATGGACATTGAGTATTACTCTTATCATTACTGGTATTAACCTAGCAGCAGTGAAAGTGTACGGTGAGCTAGAATTTTGGCTTTCTTCCGTAAAAATTATTGCCATTTTCGCTATGATTATTTTAGGAATAGCAATTATTTTTTTTAATTGGAATACAAATACATTTTCTACCATTGGGATTCATAATTTATGGCAAAATGGTGGAGTATTTCCAAATGGTTTATTTGGTTTTTTAGCTTGCTTTAGTGTTGTTGTTTTTGCTTTTGGAGGAGTAGAGATTATTGGAATGGTTGCAATGGAAGTACAGGATCCTGATAAAACAATTTCAAGAGCAATTAATTCTATTCCAATTCGAATTGTGCTCTTTTATGTTATGACGTTAGCAGTTTTAATGTCGCTTTATCCTTGGAATGAAATTCGCCTTATTAGTAGTCCTTTTGTTACAATTTTTGAAAGATTTGGTATTTCGTCAGCAGCTCATATTCTTAATATTGTTGTTATCACAGCTGTAGTTTCTGCGATTAATAGTGAAATGTATGGTGCGGTTCGCATGATACATGGTTTGTCGCAGGAAGGTTATGCATTTAAAAAATTCCAATATTTATCAAAAAACGGTATACCGATTTTTGTTATTTTACTCGTATTTAGCATCTTTATTTTTGGTGTTATTCTTAATTATTATTATCATGATCAGCTTTTTTTTCTTATTGCGGCAATGGCGACATTTGCGACAGTTTTTGTGTGGGTAATGATTTTGCTTTCGCAGATTTTTATGCGGCTTAAAATGTCTGCAGAAGAACACCGTGATCTAAAGTTTCCAATACCGTTTTGGCCAATAGGATCCATTTTTGCTACTTTATTTATGATCTTTATTTTTATTTTGTTATGGTTTTTTGATAATACGAGATCAGTGTTGATGATAGGTGTTATTTGGCTTTCTTTTCTTGTTGTTTGTTTTTATGCACTTAAACTTTATAATTTAAAGAAAAGAAAAGTCTATCAAGAAGAGAAAAGAAGATTTAAAATCAAAAAAGTGTAATTTATATAATTATCTATAGTTAAGGAGGCTTTAGAATATAAAAAATGATTGAGCGATATGATTTTAAGAGAACGTCGCTATTTAAGAAGAGAGGGTAGTCTTTTTTAAGGTTTTTATACTTATATTGCTTTATTTAGTGAAAAAGAAAACTGATTTCTATAACCCCCATCTTGCAAAGTAACATCAAGTTTTTTAAGCACAATTCTCTCCCTAATTGATTATTTAATTTACTTCAAAGTCATAAAATAATTTGCTTTTCGACTATAAATTACAAAACCCACTATGCAGCATAGTGCCAATAAAATGGCAAAACCCCATGGATTATGTCTAGATATTGTTCCAATCATTATTGCACTGAATGCAGCACTTCCTAATTGTAATGCTCCCATGACTCCGGATGTTGCTCCAGCGGCTTTTGGGTGTGATGAAATAGCCAATGCTATTCCTAATGGCAACAAAAAACCATTGCCAAAAGTAAGAATAGAAATGGCTATTAAACTCGTTAGAAGCGGCTACGGACTTACATACATTTGTATAGCAAATAATATGCCACCCATAACAAAAATAACATATCCACGTTGAATAGTACGTTCCATAGATTCTCGCTTAAGAAAGCTTCGCGCTACCAAATTACCCAAGACATAGGTTAAAGAAACACCAATGTAGCTATAACAAATGTATAGAGTTGATAAACCTAGGTTTGTAAGAAAAAAAGGAGATTCTACGATATAAGCAAAGTAGGCTGCATAGGCAAAACATGGAATCAATGCGTAAAAAATAAACTGTTTATTTCTAAGAACTTCCAAACTGTTCTTAATAATTCCTACAGGAGTAAAAGATTGACGTTTTGTAAGAGGGAGAGTTTCTGTTAATACAAAGTGACAAAGGAAAATGGATAAAAGTATAAAAAGGCTTAAAAAGATAAAAATGGATTGCCAATTAAAAGATTGTAATAAAAGCTGGCCAATTAACGGTGCAAGTGCTGGTGATGTTCCGACAAAAGGGAAAATAACCAAATAAAATTTTCCTGCAGCTTCTTTGTCCATTAAATCGTTAATAATAGCGCGACTTAAAACAATCCCTGAACAGGCTCCAAGTCCTTGTAAAAAGCGTAGTATTAAAAAGGCTTGGATATTGATTGTATATAGTTCTTGCGTCTTGTGTGGGGTTAATCTTGATTGCTAAGCGCTTACGGGAGGAACGTTTGTGATCTTGTGGGGAAAAAAATATTGTGTGGTGATGATGGCGGCTATAGCCGCTTTTTTTTATAGCCTTAGTAAGAGTTTTTCGTTTAGTCAAGAAGACTGAACAGCAAAAACAAACAGAAACCCTCATCAAGAGAGCAATAACCCGGCTGGAAATAGAAAATGAAGTTAATAAGCAAAGTGATGGCGGTGTGCGTTCTGATCTTTCTCAGTGGGTGCGGAAGTAGAAGCTTTTCTTGTATCGGTTGGTCTCCTCTGTATTTGGATCAGAAAGATCTCACTGTCATCAGTATCAACTTGGCCAAACAAATCTTGAAACATAACAAATATGGTGAATAGTTGTGTGGATGGAAACAGGTCCAAAAAGTTAAAACACAAAGATAAAGAGATCAAAAAACAAGACTGATTCGCAATGTATTTTAGAGAAAAATTTAAAATCTTATTCCTTAACCTTTATTTATCCCTAATCTTAAAAAAAGATAAGTAAAATCAGTATGTTATATTTATGTATAAAACGCCTGGTGGGCGTGACAGGGATTGAACCTGTGACCCCTACGATGTCAACGTAGTGCTCTCCCGCTGAGCTACACGCCCATTATATAATGGTAGCATCACGTATAAAACTGTAAACGTTAATGCTTGATTGAATTTTTATAATAAAATACGAATAATTAAAAAAATATCTTTTTCAAGCAGCTATAAGTATTTTTTCGATTTCACTAACCAATTCACGTAAATGAAATGGCTTAGAAAGCACCTTAGCATCAGGAGGAGCATCATGATTTGAATTTAATGCGACTGCTGCAAAGCCTGTAATGAACATTACTCGTAAATCAGGGTCAATTTCAGTTGCACGTCGTGCTAATTCGATTCCATCCATTTCTGGCATTACAATATCAGTAAGTAGAAGAGAAAAGGGCTCTTCTTGTAAGCATTCATATGCGCTAACACCATTATCAAAATCAGTAACTTCATAGCCTGCACGTTCGAGTGCTTTTGCTAAAAAGCGGCGCATATCATTATCATCTTCTGCAAGCAAGATTCGTTTCATCATTATGTCCAATTGCTTTATTTATCAGAATTTATCATATTGATTTATACATTGTAGAGCATTTATAGGAAAAGCTATAAAACATTTATAATGAAAATGAATGGCGAAATGGTTAATTTCTTAGCTGTTATCCAGAATTCACATTATTATTTTTACTTTTTGAATTCGTTATGTACATAATTTGGGTTAAGAATCCGATATTTTGAAGGTTTTAGCTCACTTAATTGCAGATTCTATTTTTTTCCACTTTTGCTGATTCTTATCAGATTGATTATATACATTTTATGATTATGTCAGTTTTAGGAGCTGCTAATTATTGAAACATTAGAAGATTATTAATTATTTTTTATATCGAAAGTTTATATAATCAGGCAATGCTTTTGATTGTGTGAAAACTTATATATTTATTAAAAAATTTTGTGTTTTTGATGGTTGTTAGAAATAAAGCAGTCAAATGCAGACCAAAATTGTTTATAAAAGTATTCTTCACGCATAATTGTATCAAGCTCAGCTCCTATAATTGTAATACTGTCTGTCAAATGTGTTGATCGACATAATTGTCTTGCTTCAATATTATTCGCAATATTATTTTGATTAGCAAGGATAAACAGTGTTGGAATTTGTAACTTCCCATGAAGTATATTTGTTTTCATTGCATCGATTGCATTGAGCGTTGAGGACAGCCACTGAGCCGTTGTTGGATTAAAAGAAAAATTAGATTCTGTGTTTTTCTGTTTTAATTTTTTTCTATCTTTAACAGGTAAAAAGCCAAGGCCTATATCGGAAAAAAATTGTGTTAACTTATGTTGAAAACTGTTTGTTTTATTGCCTAGTGGAGCAAAAAGAGGAGAAACGCAAAGCATTCTGTTAAATTGATGAGTGATAAGGCTTAGCCCGTTAAGTGCTATTAGTCCTCCCATACCGTAAGTAAGCATGTAATAAGGTGGAGGGCAATCAGTATAAACAATTATTTTAAGAAATTCTGATAAATAATTGATATAATTATTAATATTAAAATAATTATGTTGATACCATTTTTGTTTGTTCGGTTGGTTCCCTTCTTGACCAAGCCAATCAAATATTGCGGTATAAAAACCGCGTTGAGAGATTTCATTCATTGGTAAAAAATATTCTTCTAGAGTATCTGCATAGTTTTTGAGAATAACAACCGTTCCTTTAGTTTTTTTTATTTCAGAATTTGTTATTGCAAAACGAATCTCATGGTTGTTAGCTGTTTTGAAATAGCTACTATGCATATTAGAAAAAGAAGAATTATGCTCTGTAGAATAAAGAGGTGTTTTCAATTGGCATCCTTTGTTGATGTACGTGCACAAGTTGATGCAAGATAAAAAAATCTGTTACTTGTAATGCTGATGAAGAGTTAAAAAACATTTATTTTATTTATATGTATTTTTGTAAATTAAAATACAAAGGAGTTGAAATAAAAAAGATTTGTTCCCAAATAAATATTACAGTTGCCATATTGGGACTGTTGGTCTGCAAATATATCTGCCATTTGGAGACTTGAAGGATCAATTATAGTCGCTCTAAAGGAGGGCAAGTTTATGCGTCAAGTAGACTTTTCACCATTTTATCGTTCAACAGTAGGTTTTGACCATCTTCTTAACTGGTTTGATTCCAGGACACAATTAGATGATATTTCTTCTTCTTATCCACCGTATAATATTGAGCGTTTAAGTGAGGATTCTTATAGAATTTCTATGGCTGTTGCTGGCTTTTCACAAAATGAAATAGATATTGAAATACATTGTAATCAGCTAACCATTAAGGGTGAGAAAATGCCAGAAAATGACGTTGCAGGGCGTGAGTTTCTTTATCGAGGAATTGCTTCACGTGCTTTTGAGCGTCGTTTCCATTTAGCTGATCATGTTAAAGTTATTGGAGCTGAACTAAGTGATGGTCTTCTCCATATTCAACTTCAAAGAGAAACGCCAGCTGAATTAAAACCAAGAAAAATAGCTGTGCAAGCAGCGACGTCTGCTACTAAAAATAGCAATAATCATAATACATCTACAGAAAATTTAAAACTTAAGGCAAAAGAACAATTATAATTTTCTAAGTTATTTGAACAACACGGGATAAAAGTCCCGTGTTTTTTATATTGTCTTGAAGAGAAAGTCTAAAGATTCTTTGTATAAAAACAGCTATAAATAATTGAAAAAGCAGAATAGATGTTTGAAATTATATATAAAGAAATTTTCTCTTTAGGAAAGCATCCTTTTTTCTTAATTTTGAAGGATGGTCGGAGCGGCGGGATTTGAACCCACGACCCCTTGACCCCCAGTCAAGTGCGCTACCAGGCTGCGCTACGCTCCGAACTATTTAGCACGACTAAACAACTGTTTCTTTAAAGGCAAGAGAAAAACAACATCAAATCTATCAGAATATTCTTTTGTGACAAGAAAGAACCACTAAGATGATGAAAGAAAGATTTTGTAGTCCAGTATTTATAATTTATTTGCGATAAGTAATTCGATCACTAAGTTTTTTATTTACTGATTTTTAGCAGCTGCTGTATGCAGAGCTTAGGGATTATTAATAGTATGATGATGAAGAAAGTGAATAGTTTTTATGATTTCAAATAAATTTATTTTTATTGCGGCATTAGTGGAAAAGCAAGGATATCTCTTTCATATTTCTGTGTATATTGAGAATCTGTTTTGAGGATAAATCAATTATGTTGACATAATGATAGATTAAATAAAACGAAAAGAACTTTTTAACTACTTTAAAGAGATTGTAGGAGGAATTAAAAATCTAAAGAAATGTATACATAATTTATTTGCTTAATCCGATGCTTGTTTTAATATCAAAAATGGCATTATTGCAGCTAAAATCTTTGTTCAGTGAAAGAATAATAAACGATGAGCCGTTTTTCAGTAATAAATTTGACAGAAGCTGCCATAGATCGCGTTAAAACTATTATGAAAACAAAAAATGCATATGGTATTCTTGTTGGTATCAAGAAAGGTGGTTGTGCAGGTATGGAATATACCATAACTCTTGTAACAGAAGAAATGCATGATGCTGATGTTGTTGAAGTTAACGGTGCTCGTGTTTTTGTCGCACGCGATGCAGTATTATTTTTATTAGGAACGCAGATGGATTATGAGGTAACAACATTACGCTCAGGTTTTATATTCAATAATCCTAACCAAATTTCATCTTGTGGATGCGGTGAATCGGTAGAGATTCGTCCTGTTTCGCAAAATAAGATAAATGAAATATACAAGAAAATTTAGTTAAATAACAAATTGTTATATAATTTTTCTAATTATATCTATTAAGATGTATAAATAATTTTTTATTCTGCATTTTTGGCTTTATTCCAAAGATCTTCCATTTCTTTTAAAGAGACATCGGTTAGCATTTTAGATTGAGCTAGTAGATTTTCTCCAATATTCGCAAAGCGATTTCGAAATTTTGTATTAGTTTTTTTAAGTGCTTTTTGTGGATCAATATTCAAGTGACGTGCGAGGTTCAATAGCGTGAAATAAAGATCGCCGAATTCTATTTCTATATCGGATTTTTTTTCAATTTTTATTGCTTCTTTGAGTGTATTGAGTTTTTCTTTGATTTTTGCAAAAGTTTTATCACTATCATACGACTTAAAACCAACTTCTGCAGCTGCTTTTTGTAATGCGAGGGCTTCTTGATCTGCTGGTTGAGCTGATTTTACTTGGATAAGACAACTTGCTAGTTCATTATCTGGTACACTTATTTTTTCATATTGTTTTGTCGGTTCGGCTTTTTCTATTTTCTTGATATGCTCCCACATTCCTTCCACAAAACCACGGCTTTTTTGCTCTGTATTTCCAAAAACATGAGGATGACGGCGAATCATTTTTGCCGTAATTGCATAAACAACATCTTCAAAAGTAAAGCTTCTTTCTTCTGTAGCAATCATAGCGTGATACACTACCTGTAAAAGAAGATCACCGAGTTCTTCACAAAGATCTGTTCGATTACCTCGTTCAATGGCATCAATAACTTCGTAAGCTTCTTCAAGCATATAAGGTATAATGGACTCAAAAGTTTGTTTTATGTTCCAAGCGCAACCACTTTCAGGGTTTCGTAATGCTGCTACAATTGAAATAAGGTCATTGATATCTTTTGATGCTAGCATTAATGTCTCTTTAATATAATATAATTATAGGTCCCAGCGTCTATGAAACCACATCCATTGTTCGGGATATTCACGTACCCAAGATTCAACAATATCATTTAGTTTTTGTGTGGCAGCAGGTATGTTAATTTCATTTTTTTCATCAAGTGGTAGGTCTACACGTTCATATAAATCTAGACGATAACGTCCTCCAGTTAATCGGATACAACGTGCTGGATAGATATCACAATTATATTGTCGAGCGAGTTTTATAATTAGGGGATTTGTTTTAACTGGTCGGTTAAAAAATGTTCCAGGAATACCTCGACGGAATTTTTGATCGACAAGAACGCCTGTATTTTCACCTTTTGCTAGTTTAGCAGCTAGTATCCAGACTGCACCAGCTTTGGATGGTACAAGATGTCCCATAGAAGTTTTGCGCGCTTTAAGAACTTTTTTTGCAATATAGGGATTATTGGGTGGCCTAAATAATACTGTGACGTTAAGATCAAAACTTTGAGCGCATATAGGAAGAAGTTCAAAATTTCCAGTATGAGCTGTGAAAAAAATATGTGGTTTTTTTTCGTTCTTTAATCGTTGAAATATTTCAATGCCGTTGACTTCAACCAATCCTGGCTTATCAGCATTAGGATCGAAGTCAAAAATTTTATCAAGAAAAATATATTCGGCCAGAAGTCGCCCCATATTTTCCCACATTTTTATTGCAATTTTACACAATTCTTGTTCTGTTTTTTCTGGATATGCAGCTTTAAGATTAGAAAGTACAATTTTATGACGAGGTACAAGAGGACCAAATGTTTTTGCTAACCAGGAAAAAAAAGAAAAACCAATATTAGCAGGAAGATATCGTAGAATGGCTAAAAAACCGATTAATAGGTGCGCCCATAGAAAATTGAAATAATTTTTTATATTGATTTTAATACGATATATAAAATTTTTAATATAATACTTTAACATAATTAATTGATTTTCAGGATGATTTTTCCAAAAACATCACGACTTTCCATGCGTTTTAAAGCTATATCAATTTGATCAAAATTAATAATTGTATCAATGACAGGATATATAATTCCTTGCGCCATTTTCTCCATAGCATTTGCCATATTTTCCATACGGCAACCAAATGAACCAAATATTTTCAGTTGTTGCTGAAATAATTGCATTAAATTCATAGATGTTGAAATACCAGAAGTAGAACCACAAGTTACCAAACGTGCTCCGCGTTTCATACTCAGCATAGAACCTGCCCATGTATCAGCTCCTACATGCTCAAAAACAACATCAACACCTTTTTTTTGCGTTAATTTACGAACAATACCTTCGAAACGTTCTTTACGGTAATTAATAACATGATCTGCTCCGAGAGATTGTGCTTTTTCAATTTTGCTGTCTGAACCCACTGTAGTGATGACTGTACATCCCATGTTTTTTGCAATTTGAATAGCTGCTGATCCAATACCAGAACCACCAGCATGTATTAGAATTGTTTCTCCAACTTGTAATTTTGCATTATCAAACAGCATATGCTCTACGGTTCCAAAGGTAATAGGGGCCACAGCTGCTTTTATTTCATCACATTTTAAAGGCGCTGGCACTAGTAGATGTGCTGGAAGATTGACGAGCTCACAAGCAAATCCATCAAGATGAAAACCATATACACCTTTTACTTGATCGCAAAGATTATCACGCCCTTCGCAGCAGGCTTGGCATAGACCACAAGTATGCGCTCCATAAATTGAAACGAGTTGCCCAACTTGAAAATTTTCAATGCCATCTCCTAATTGAGCAATTTCACCAGAAGCTTCTGCACCTATAATAAGTGGCATTTTTCTTTTTGCAAAGGCCATACCGCGCCATCCCCATACATCAATATGGTTGAGAGCAACAGCCTTTATCCGCACTGTGACTTCACCGGGATTTGGTGGCGGTGGTGGTGGAGTATTAGTAATTTTAAGTTGGCGCTCATTGATTAGTTGCAGTGTACGCATCGTTATTCTCTTTGAATCTCTATAAAGATTGATAGTTTTCAGATCAATTTAAATGATTATCCTTTATACGCTGTAATAACAAGGCTAGTATTTTGACCTCCAAAACCAAATGAGTTGGATAAAATTGCATTTATGCAGGCTTTACGCTTATGATTAGGAACAACATCTAAAGGAATTGTAGGATCAGGATCATCATAATTAATTGTAGGGGGAAGTATTCCTGTTTGGATGGTTAGAAGTGAGAAAACGGCCTCTATGGCACCTGCAGCAGTTAATGTATGGCCAATCATTGACTTATTAGAAGAGACTGGGATGTGTTCTAAAATATCACCAAAAACTGTTGATAATGCTAGATATTCCATTTTTTCATTTTCAGGTGTAGAGGTTCCATGTGCGTTGATATAATCAATTTCATTGATAGTTATTTTTGCATCGGCTAAGGCTTTACGAACTGCTTCAATTGCAGGTGATGCATCGGGCTTTGAACGTGTACGATGAAAATCATCAGCTGTTTCTCCACAGCCTGCCAAAATTCCTAGAATTTCCACTTTACGAGCTAAAGCACTTTGAACAGACTCAAGGACAAGAGCACCTGATCCTTCAGCCATCACAAAACCATCTCGATCGCGGCTAAATGGTTTTGCTGCTTTTTCTGCTGGATCATTTTTGGTGGAAAGAGCAGATAATAGTGAAAAACGGATAAGGGATTCTGCTGAAACCGAACCATCCGTGGCGATTGTGAGGGAACGATCTGTTTCACCTCGTCGAATTGCTTCAACACCTAACTGGATAGCTGTTGCACCAGATGCACAAGCGGTTGAAAGGGTAATGGGAAGCCCTTTTGTTCCAAATTTTTCTTGAATTTTTTCTGCAATTGTTCCAAATTGAGTAGCTTCAAAAAGCGCATGATGAGGTTTTTTACTACAAACTTCAAGAAGATGTGCATAAGTAGGTTCATGACTGGATATTACTTCTTTATCAAGAGCGAAACGTGCTTTCCATTCAAGTTCAACTGGAGGAGCAGCTAAAAACAATGGTCCATTAAAATCTTCTTTGTCAAGATTTGCTTGTTCTAAAGCCTCTTCTGCAGCAAGATGCGCTAATCTTTCGGAAAGAGCTGCAGCACCGATTGTACTTTCTTCAAGAAAATCAATCGTTCCTGCGATATGTGTATTTAATCCTTCAACAGGAAAGCGCGTGATTTTATGAATGCCACTAACACCATTAATTAATTTGTTCCAATTTTCCTGTTTTCCTTGTCCTAGTGATGTTACAACTCCTGCTCCAGTGATTGCTACAAGTGGACGTCCAAGATGATCATTATATTTCATCATAGAAACTTTCTTTTAGACAGCGGTAAGGTGCACTATTCCTTCAGCTCTTTTTATACCAATAGTTGTAATAAATGCTTCACGTATTTCTTCAGAAAACAGCTTTTCATGAGAACTCAAAGAGGGAAAGCTACGTTTTTTCCTAACAGCAATAGCAGCTAATGCAAGCGCTAAAGGAAATTGCGCTTCTCGCATATAGCCAAATAATGTCGTAATACCACGGTAAAATATATTAGCATCGTCAAGAGCGCTTTGTTCTGCTCTTGTGGCGTTATGACAACCTGAGGCTGCTGAAATTGTAAATGAAGCTTCAGCCTTTACTGTTTTTAACATTGACGTAATTGTATCTTTAAGGGAATTTTTTGTCCTATTTGTTTGATTCGTAATCATTTGACTAATTTCAGCATAAACACGTGCATTGCGTTTTTGAGCTTGTTCACCATTTTCAAGAACAAGAAAAACACCACCAGAGCCAGTAATTAATCCACCACCAGGGCATTTTTTACGGGACCAAACTGGTGTCCATTCACCACGTGTTAAAAGTCCTCCAAGCTCATGAGCTAACAGCATATCGTAGCTTTGTGCATTATAAGAGCCACCTACCAGTACGTGTGTGCTTTGTCCTGAGCGAATACGTGCAGCAGCAATTTGAATAGCAGAAAGTCCACTTCCTTCTTCACCCATAAATGTACGAGAAGAACCGGTTATTTTATGAACAATCGAAATATTCCCAGCTAGAAGATTTGATAGCTGCGATAAAAATAAAGTTGGCCGAAGCTCAGTCGAAAGGGCTAAATTTAACATAGGCTCATAATGAGTGGTTGTACGGGCTTTTGCAAGAATTTGCGTATCAACAGTAATGTCACGTTCTCCTCCACTCGCTGCAACGATCATATCCATTGTTGATGTTAACTGGTGATCATTTTTCATATCTGCATCATCAAGAGCAAGACCAGCTGCATAGGTACCAAGGCGTTGCCATATTCCCATTTGTCGTTGGTCACTTCGCTTTGGGATTTGCAGATTCCAATCGACTTCTGTCAATTGATGAACAGCATAGGGTGCGAAAGTTGTACAATCAAGGTTCGGTTTAATTGCGGGGTTATTTAATTGATTCCAATGATGAACAACTCCTTCACCTAAAGAGCTTATAATTCCTATACCAGTAATGAATACAGCATGATTCTGCATAGCAAAAAATTAGTTAGCTTGTTTTAAAGCAATGAGTTCATCAATTTTTGTGCAAAGGTTTTTAAGAACAAAGTACTCTTCAGTTGCGACTGAACCTTCATTGATTTCTTGTGTCCACTGTTCTAGTGGGATTTTAATTCCGAAGGCTTTATCAATGGCAAAAACAATATCAAGAAAATCAAGACTATCAATTCCTAAATCATCAATTGTATGACTTTCGGGTGTAATCGTGCTCCGATCAATTTCACTGATTTCTGCAATAATATCAGCGACTTTGTCAAAAGTATAAGACAATGTATGATTCCTTATTATGTTAGTAGCTTTATAAAAGACTTCAGTTACGATTCTATCTAACCTTTTTTATCTTAAAAAAAAAGCTTAATCCAAAATAGAATTGCCTTTTCAATATTGAAAATGAATTTACAATAAATTTAGCTTGGTTTCTAAAGTGTTTCTACAGGAGACTTTTAAGTTTTATCTACATGAGAATCTTTTGTTTTCATTTGTTTTATTGTAAGATTTTTTCTATTTGCAGCAAGGACTGCTAGAGCTGTCATGTTGACAACACCCCGTGAAGTTACTGAAGGTGTTAGAATGTGTGCGGGACGTGCAGCTCCAATCAAAATAGGGCCTACATGCAGTGCATTTGTTAAATTTTTTGCGATATTAAGCGTGATATTGGCTGCATCAAGTGTTGGAAAGACTAGCAAATTAGCTTCGCTTGTAAGGCGTGAAGCAGGGAAAACACGATCACGAAGAATTTTGGAAAGTGCAGAGTCACCATGCATTTCCCCATCTGCTTCCAAATTTGGATATAATTCAGCAAGGATTTCGGTAGCACGACGCATTTTGCGCGCGCTTGCTGTATTTTTGGAACCAAAATTTGAGTGTGATAATAAAGCTGCTTTTGGTTTTATACCAAATGCTTCAATTTCTTGCGCTGCTAGGATTGTCATTTCTGCTACTTCTTCCGCAGAAGGATTTTCATTAACGTAAGTATCCGTTAGAAAAAGAGTACCACGTGTAGAGATAAGGAGACTAACGGCAGAAAAATGATTAACATTTGGATTAAGCCCAATGATTTGTTCAATTAATTCAAGATTACGTTCGAAACGTCCTTCTAGACCACAAATCATTGCATCAGCTTCACCACGCATAACTGCAAGAGCTGCAATAGCTGTAGTTGATGTTCTTACGATTGTTTTCGCAACTTCAGGTGAAACTCCACATCTGCCTGTATAATGTAGAAATAAATTTACATAGTCACGAAAACGTGGATCATTTTCTGGATTTGTGATTTCAAAATCTATGCCGGGACGAATTTTTAAACCAAAGCGTTTTAATCTTGTCTCTACCACATGTGGACGACCAATAAGAAGAGGAATAGCTGTTTGTTCTTCAAGAACAATTTGTGCGGCACGAAGAACACGTTCATCTTCACCGTCAGCATAGATTACACGTTTACATCTTGCTGTTTTGGCTGCTGCAAAAACAGGCTTCATTATAAGACCAGAACGGAATACAAAACGATTAAGAGTATCATTATAGACCTCCATGTCTTCAATCGGCCGTACTGCCACACCCGATTCCATTGCTGCTTTGGCGACAGCAGGGGCAATGCGTAGTATTAAACGCGGATCGAAAGGCGAAGGAATGAGGTATTCAGGCCCAAAACTAGGTGGCTTTTTTGAATATGCACATGCTGCGACATCTGAAGATTCTTCACGGGCGAGGGCAGCAATCGCATGAACTGCGGCCATTTTCATTTCTTCATTAATTGCAGTTGCACCAACATCTAATGCACCACGAAAAATATAAGGAAAACAAAGGACATTATTAACCTGATTAGGATAATCGGAACGCCCTGTGCAGATCATCGCATCGGGTCGTACTGCACTTGCTTCTTCTGGCATAATTTCCGGTTTTGGGTTGGCAAGTGCTAGAATTAAAGGCTTTGAAGCCATCTTTTTTAAATATTCAGGTTTCAAAACTCCAGCTGCTGAAAGGCCTAAAAAGATATCTGCATTCTCTATGATGTCGGCTAGAGTTCTCGCATCAGTTTTTTGTGCGTAGTTAATTTTCCAACGATCCATAAGTGTTTTGCGACCCTTGTACACGACACCATCTAAATCGCTAAGCCAAATATTTTCTACTTTTGCTCCAAGACGGACTAAAAGGTTAATACAAGCCAAGGCAGCTGCGCCTGCACCTGAGGAAACTATTTTTGCATTTTCAATTTTTTTGTTAGCAAGACTTAAAGCGTTTAACACCGCTGCACAAACAATAATAGCAGTTCCATGTTGATCATCATGGAAAACCGGAATATTCATTTTAGCACGAAGTTGTTCTTCAATTTCAAAGCATTCTGGAGCTTTAATATCTTCAAGATTAATTCCACCAAATGTCGGTTCTAATGCAGATACAGTTTCTATCATTTTTGTGATATCGGGTGCATCAAGTTCGATATCAAAAACATCAATATTTGCAAATTTTTTAAATAGAACAGCTTTTCCTTCCATAACCGGTTTAGAGGCGAGTGGGCCAATATTTCCTAAGCCAAGAACGGCAGTTCCATTTGTTATAACAGCGACTAAGTTAGAACGAGAAGTATACTGAGATGCAAGTTTTGGATCATCGTAAATCGCAAGACATGGCGCAGCAACACCTGGAGAATAAGCAAGCGCTAGATCACGTTGATTATCTAAAGGCTTTGTTGCTTGTATCTCTAGTTTTCCAGGTTTCGTATGTTGGTGATAAAAAAGTGCTGCGCTTTCAAGTTCAGTTTGTTGCAGACGAGTATTGCTATTTTGTTTTTTAGACATTTTGATAATATCCGAGTTAGTCTATATTTATAGAAGCGTTGCTATTTATAATCAGTTTTATCCATTACAGGTTCTGATTTCTTTTCATATCACAAGATAAGGGTAGGTTAATTTTCCAGATTACGAAACCACTTTCTGAGAGTATATTAATTAATAGGTTCACTAATATTAGTAGTATTATTTTGTCCTTCTGACAGAATTTCTATAATTTTTACAATTTTAAATAGATTATGCTTTCAGTAAAAGTATAATATAATTATATATAATAGATAAAATTAAAAAGAAAAAAGGCGAAAAAGAAAAACTTTTTCACCTTTCTTTTTATTTTATTGAATTCGTCCACTTACATGAGCAAGCATAGTATAAACTTTTCCAGTATCTGATGTTAAATATTGGCGGGCTAAATGGGTATTTCCAGAATTGCGAGATATATCACGTAATAATTTTTCAAACTCTGAAATATACTGATTAACTGAATCTTTAAAATCTATATCATTTAGATATTTTTTTCTAATTGTTTCAAATATTATTTTTCCATTCGGTGTATAAAGATGTTCAGCTATGATATTTTTTTGTCCACGTTTATAACGATTCCATAACTCGACAGCAGCATTATGATTAATGGTTTGAACAATACTATTTACTAGTGAGTTCAGGGATTCATTCATAGAATCAGACTTTTCTTTTTCTGGTGAGGAAGAGAAATTATTATCTTTTTCTGAGTATAATATTTCTTCACGTGAGACTCTTTCTAAAAGGTCTGATACCCATTTGTTTTGTTTTGTTTTGTGTTGTCCTGATTGTACAATAGGCTGTGGTGGCACTATTTTTTTATTGACTCCAGAAGTTGCACTATTTGACATTAACGATGGGGATATTGTTGGTGTTGATTGTTCTTTTTCAGTATTGTGCATAATATTCGTTAAGTCTTTTAGTGCTACAATTTGTTCACTTAAGGCATGTCGAATTGTCTGTGTTGTTTCTTTCGCTTTTTCTGGTAATTTTTGAATACTTTCATTAAAATCATTATTAACTTTTGAAAGTTCTGAGCGAATTTCATTGGCTGAAAAGCGTATATTTTCTGCAGCATCTGAAAAACGTGTTGAAGCTTCATTAATCAATTCATGAAGTGTTCGTTGCATTAAATGTGTCGAGTTACGTGTATTTTCATCAGCACGTTCAAATGTTAAGCTAAGAACATTTTCGTAATGTTTTATAAGTTGATTAACCTCATCAGATTTCGAAATAAGGGCATTGCTTAATACGGAAAGTGCATTTTGCTTTTCTTGGAGTGTTATATTAAGTGTGTTTTCTGATTGCTCAAGAACGCGAATAGCTTCAGAAAGCGTTTTAGCATGTTCACCAAAATTGTTTGTTATATGACTAATTTGTTCAAATGTATTTTGAGAAAGTCCTTGTAACGTCTCTACATTGCTATTGAGCTCTTGATTTGACGTTGATAAGTATTCTGCTACTTGATTGGTATTATGGAAGAAATTATTAGCAGTTTCATTCAACTGACCGTCAAGGCTTTGAACCGTTGATATCAAAATGTTACTGTTTTCATGAATATTATAAATGGATTGGTTCAATTGCTCGATGACACCTGACACATTCTTAATAAGATCTTCTTGTACAGTAGCCATAGTTTGAATAGTTTCGGAATTTTTTTGTGTAAGAGTATTCACTAAGGATTCATTTTGTGCATAAATTCTTTGTTCAACTTCTTGTGTTGAAAGCGAGAGCTGTTCACCAATTTGCTGGGTTAAGTTACTAACCGTTTCAGTTGTATTGTATACTGTTTGATTCAAATAATCTGTTAATTCTGTTAATTGTTCCATATGTCCTGAAATTTTCGCGGATGTTTCATCTTTTGCTTCTTCTAAGCGATTGTTTACATTAGCTAATTGATGACTTAAATTATTTTGAAAATCTAACATCGATTGATGAAGAACATTAGAACGTTCACTGAGTAATTGATTAACTGCTTCTGCTGAAGCATGAATTGTTTCATTAATCAATGCTTGCGCATTATTACTTACTGTTGTGAAGGCATTTGCAGTGTGAGCTGTCTGCTCAGTTAGAGCAGAAATGACTTTCTCACTAGTTTCATTGACCGTTTGTTCAACATTCAATGCAATACGGTTACTAGATTCTGAGATAATATTTGTTGCTTTGATAACAACATCAGCAAAAGATGAAATAAATTGATTACCAGCAGTAGCAAGAGAAGCCTCTGACTTTTCTGTTTCATTAGCTATTATTGATACTAATTTTTCAGAAATATTGGTAAACTTCTTTTGTACGTTATCTGTAACTGTATCAACAGAATTTTCTAATGAGAGACGTATGTTATCTGCGCTTTCTTCTAGTGCTTTTTGGATTGCTTGATTATGTTCATTATTAAGGACTATAGATTTTTTTAGGTTATTGGATCGTTCTTCAAAAGTAGATGTTTGCATGTCGATGGTTTCACATACTTTCTCAAGTTTTTCGGATAACGTTTCTTCCAATGTAGCGGCACGTTCAAAAACTTGACGTGCACGACTTTCCAAATTTTCGTCGAATAATCCTACGCGTGTCTGAAGAGTATCAAGGAATACATCATGTGATTGAGAAAGAGTGTTCTTAAGGAGATCAGTATGTCCTTCAAGATTTTTTATATGGTTTTGAACGGTTTCAGTAACGGCTTTGTTATTATTAGTAATTGCATTTTCGACTAAGTCTGCTTGTTGTTTTAATGCCATATCAACATGTATATCGCTTTTAGCGATGATATTATGAATTGTTTCCATACGTTGCTCAAGTGTGCGCGCTTGATCTGCAAGGACTTCATTAAGAGCAAAACTATTGATAGCTAAGGAATCACGAAGAGCATCGGCACGTATATCAATATTTTTAATTTGTTCTTCTAAAGCATTTTTAGTTGTATCACAGCTTTGTGTGATGGATTCTTGTAGTTTTTCTGTACACTGAATTATGTTATTAGCATGATCTTTAGCATGTTGATCAACAATTTGAATATTTTGACTCAACGTCTTTTCAACATCTGAAACATTTTTGGTCAATACATCAATTTGATCTTTTAATGTGTCAGCAATTTTATTGTTTTCGCTGTCCAACATGCTCGCCATGACATCTCTTTGATTAGCGATTTGTGTTTTGAAGTCTTGCGAGCGCTCATTTATTATGTCTATAATTGCATTATCGACATTTTTGATTTCTTCTTGTAAAACTTTTTTGCTTGCATCAACTGCAGAAAAAATCTGATCATGTCCGTTTGTAAATACATTACTAATATCAGTAGTTATTTCTTTAAGATTTACGTTGATTTGAGAGGCATGAGCTTCCAGAAAGTTACCAAGCTTTTCAGCGTTGTTTTCTAATTCTTTACTACGTGCAACGAAGGATTCGATAATGGTATCACTGTGTTCTTTAAGAGATAAGTCAACGTTTACTAGGCGATTTCCAAACGCTTCAATTGCTTCTGAGGTGATATTATCAAATTTAGAAGAGAGTTTATATGCTTGTTGATCAAGCTGCTTAATTTTTTCATCAAAATCTTGTAATGATTGATTATTACGGTCAATAATTGCTTCATCTAATGTTTTAAATTTCTCATCAACACTATATAAAGTTTGGTCTGTTGCAGTTTGTATACGCGTTGCAAGCTTAGCAATATGCAATTCAGCTTTAGCAGCTGTTTCATCGAAAGTTTTTTCTAATTGTTTTTCATTATTATCAAAACGCTCTGCAAAAGTATCAAAGGTTTTTCCTAATACATGAAAAAATTCTGTATTTTTCTGCTGAACTTGTAATGTTGTTTCATTAAATTGTTCAAAGAGTTGATTTGTTACACCATCACCTGCATAAGAGAGCTTTTTAACAAGATCTTCCCCTTGTTGTTGTAAGGTTTGGGTAAGAGTTTGCGCAAGTTTCTCAACATTGGTTGCAATTTTGGAAGTAGCTAAGTCAAATTCATCACTCAGTTGCTCTTGTGTTCCTTTGATTACTGTTTGTACGCGATCAGCATGATTCAAGATTGCTGTACGTTCATTATTTAACTCCTTAATTAAGGTATAAATACGTGATTCATTTTCAGAATAGGCTCGTTCAAGATTATGAACTTCACTTTGAATGATAGCTTCGAGTTCAACAGCACGGCCGAGGGTGCGTTCGATTCCTTCATTCATCGCAGCTACTTCTTTACGAAGAGTTTGACTTATAGCAATTGCTTGTTTTTCAGAAATGTTCTGTGGTTCGCTAAGGCGTTGTGCAGCATTGGTCATAAGAATGGCAATATTACGCAATTCATTTGAACGTTTTATAAGTTGGGTAACTCCCCAAGACATAAGGATAGGAATTGTAGTTCCTGCCGCTACAGCTAATCCGAGGGGGGATGTAATAAAAGTAATTATATTTGCTAAAGAGCTTAGACCAGAAGGAGCTAGTTTATGAGCAATAAAAGCACCACCTGTTGCCCATAGAGCACTGAGAGCTGTCGTGCTCCAATAAATTCGAGAAGCACCATTTTGTTTTAATGATTTGAAATTGAAAGGTACTGTTATATCATCATTAGCAGGGAGAGGTTGTGTAGGTAATAGTGTATCACGTACAGTTCCACCTGAAAGCTCATGAATCGGTTTTTGACCAAAAAGTAATTCAGCAACTGATTCATCAACAACAGCATTATCATGAATATTAGATGAGGTGAGAACTGAAGTTTCATTTTCAGAAAGGATTTCTTCTTCTGAAGTTGCAATTTTTTGAATCAAATCATCTACATTAATTAGATTTTCAGAGTCACTTGATATTATTTCTTCGATCTCTGCGTTATCAAAGTCAAAGTTCATTGCTTTTTCAAGAGCTTCTTCGACTTCGATTTCAAATGTTTGCAATTTGGTTCTGCGTGCCATACTCGCCTCATACTCTTACAGATGGAAAAGGAATACGCCCTTATCCAGATATTTCTATATACTAACCGTTAATTGTTTAGAAAGGAATATGTTTAAGGAAAAATTTAAAAACTTATCAAGATAAAGTTAACGCGGCTTTTGTTTTATGCTCAAAAACAATAAAAAACATATTAAAAACAATATCATATAAAATTATAACTGTAATGGAACTATCTATAGATAATTTAAATTGATAGAAAATATTACAAATTTAGCGCATTTAATTGGGAGCAATTTAATAGAAATTGTATTTAAAATAATGTTCTAGAGATTGTTGCAAAATGTAATGAGTATGTCGATATACAAAAAATAATATTATAATGCGATATTTGTATTGAGGAGAAATTTCTGAAGCACATTAATTTCTTTTATAAGAAGCACATTAATTTCTTTTATAATAAGAAGACATAATCAAAGTACTATATTTCTAAATTAGATAGTCTAATCGTTTATTCCTTATAAAATAAACATGGTTGTTATTCTTTCAGTTAAAAAATATCGTATTTTTACTGAAAATTTTATTAAAAATTATTAACGCCAAGTAAGTGCTAAAAAGTTATCATACTTTGTATCTGAATTTGCTAATATTTATGCTCATAATTCATAAATATTATATTCGATGTAATATAAGATAATATCTTATAAAATTTTTAGTACCGATACATTGACAAGTTAGTACTTTCAGTCAATATATATTAAAAAATATTGTGATAAATATTTATGCATTTCACAACACAAGGTGTAAAAATAATGGCAGAACGATCACAACACCTGCAAGATATTTTTTTAAATACAGTTTGTAAGCAAAAAATTTCTCTTACAATTTTTCTTGTAAATGGTGTTAAGCTGACAGGTATTGTTGCATCATTTGACAGCTTTTGTATCCTTCTACGCCGTGATGGGCATGTGCAGTTAGTCTATAAACATGCTATTTCTACAATTATGCCCGGGCAATCTGTACAGCTGTTCGAAAATGAAGATGATCAGTAAACAGCCTACAGTATTGTATATCTTTTATCCTTTTTATAATTTTTAAGTTGTCATGATATGTAAAAATAAGAAATCTGGGAAGTTTATTTCACAGATTGAGCAGCAGATGCGTGTTGCTATTTTTGTACCGATCTGTTCTGATGGATACAAGCAGAAAAAGACTTTCAATGAACGCTCAGTAGATTCTCGAATAAGAGAAGCGTTAGGATTAGCACGTGCTATTAAATTGAATGTTGTTCATTATGAAATTATCAATATTGCTAAGCCATGTTCTTCAACTTTGTTTAGGATAGGTAAGGCGAATGAATTTGCTCATTATATAAATGAGCATCATATTATGCTTTCGATTGTTGATCATTTTCTAACACCAGTACAGCAGCGTAATTTGGAAAAATTATGGAATTGTAAGGTTATTGATAGAACAGCTTTGATTCTTGAAATTTTTGGTGATCGGGCGCGAACAAAGGAAGGGGTCCTACAAGTAGAATTGGCTCATTTATCTTATCAAAAAAGTAGGCTTGTTCGTAGTTGGACACATTTGGAGAGGCAACGTGGTGGTACTGGCTTTTTGGGTGGTCCTGGTGAAACTCAAATTGAAGCAGATAGACGTCTTTTGCAAAATAAAATTATTAGTATTCGTCGCGAATTAGAAACTGTTGTTAAAACACGTGCTCTTCACAGAGCTAAAAGAAAAAGGATACCTCATCCTGTTATTGCTTTGGTAGGATACACAAATGCGGGGAAGTCAACACTTTTTAACCATTTAAGTGATTCTAATGTATTGGCAGAGGATATGCTATTTGCAACTCTTGATCCCACTTTACGTAAAATTGTTCTACCTCATGGGCAAACAGTTCTTTTATCCGATACTGTAGGTTTTATATCTAATTTACCAACACATTTAATTGCAGCTTTTAGAGCAACCCTTGAAGAAGTGATAGAAGCTGATTTAATTCTTCATGTAAGAGATGTATCCGATCCTGATCATTACGCTCACGCTCAAGATGTTTTTGAAATACTTTCAGATCTTGGTGTTGATATTAATGACACGGATCATATCGTGGAAATTTGGAATAAAATTGATACGTTGGATCAACACGCATTGGGCGTTTTGCAGACAAATTCAAAAAAAATGTTAAATTCTGCACTGATGATATCAGCCCTTACTGGTAAAGGTTTAAGTCAATTGTTAGCACTTATTGAAAAGAAGATTTTTGGGGATATACAGAGTGTTGAGTTGATTTTAAAGCCTGATGAAATGAGGATTATTGATTGGTTCTATAAGAACTCTGGTCAAATAGAACAAAAAAGCAACGATGATGGCTCTATTACTATTAAAGCAATGCTTACTGCTGAGGCAAGAAAACGATTGAATTATATAAAACAAAATATGTACTAAAGTTATCGTAAATAAAAAGTTTTTATATTTTCTTATCTTGAACGAATATAGGCTGTAGTTAAGAGGAGTGTTCCTATTATCTCTTAAATAAAAGAGAGTAATATATTTTTCTGGTTAAAATAAAAATGAATCTTTAAATACGATAAAAAATTGTTAGTGCGCATAATGTAGCAAAAAACTCTTATTGCTTTTTTAATAACGATACATTGTGTATTGTGAATTTTGTTTATCCAAAACCTTACCAAGCAATATTAACATTTATATTATGCGCTTCTGATAGAATACTATTATCGATTATCGACTGATAAACAAAATAATATTATCCCATTACTATTTTCTCAACCGGTTTTTCTAAATTATTCAAGTTCTGATAGAATAATTTTCTATGATATAGACGTGAAAGAGTTTATAAAAATATCCAATTATTACGCGAAGGTGATTTTATTGATCTTTCTTTTGAAGCAAAACTGTTGAAGATACCTGACAGGGCTTAGAAACCTGATTTTCTAACTTTTCTGAAAAAATCATGAAGCGAGATCAAATACGATAAAAATACACTTTTCATATCTTAAAGACATTTCATTCATCTATTGTTTCTATTAAAATCATGTATCAACAAGAACAATCTCTATTATCTTTAATTTATAATGGATAATTCTGTTGTTATAGCTATAAAGACTAAACTTGATTTTTGAATACATAAAAAGCTCATATGGCTTTACAATTAGGCTTAATGGCTGCGTCAAATCAAGGTAATGATTGGTAGAAATAGAGGAACTTTTTGCTCAGTTAGAAAGTAAAATTTCCCAGATTGTTGATCAAATTCATTGGGATGGGATCATTGCAGAAAGCTTTAAAACACAGTTAAGAGAGAAAATTAATACTTTTGTGAAGGAGCAATCTCAATCCTTATCACTTGTGGAGAAGGGCTATTACTGCAAAAATATTCTGTAACAAAAAACACTTAGAGAAAGAAAGTTTTAAAAGCAATGGTAGTACCTTCTGATTTAAGGCAAAAAGAAGCTCTTAAATTTTGAGTGCAATAAAAAAATTATCAGTTTGCTTAAATTATGTGTTTCAACAGTTTTTTCAATCATCTGACCAGAAGTTGCAAGAATAGCAGAAAAACTATCTCTTCTTATCAAGGAATATAAAATAATCTTGTTGGTAGATATTTCTTGGCAACAAATAGAAAAAGCGATGAGCTCATGTTCAGGGGTGATGTTTTAAAAGAATGTCAGCAATTGCATGATGTTATTTATCGTGATTATGATACGGGAGTTGATATTTTTCCGTGGGGGACAATGAATTGCTGAGCGCGCAAAAAAAATTCAAATGCTACCCTTAATTATATTACAAGAACTTAAAAAAGATTATGATTTTATTATTTTAGAGATGACTGTTGAGCCTCAATATAGATTTGAAGAAATTGCAGAATTGACAGATTATTATGTTTGTGGTGTTCTACTTTGTAAACATAATTGGATAGTGCAGACGATATATAAATTCTCAAAGAATATTTATTGTATCAATTCATAGTTGTAATGTGCAAAAACAGCGCTAATTATATCTTATAGCAGGGCTTTGGTGTTTTATAGGGCATTTTTGTAGTTGTAGATAAACTGGAGATAATCAGAAATGACAATAAAAAGGTTGAATGACATAGTTTTGACGCCACTACAAAAACAAAATCGAAAACAAATACAGATATGGCTTTATGCTATTTTATTGCTTTGTTTAGCGATTGTTTTAATAGGCGGAGCTACTCGTTTGACAGGATCTGGGTTATCAATAACTGAATGGAAGCCGATTTATGGTGTAATTCCACCGATTAGTGTAGAACAATGGCAGGAAGAGTTCTTAAAATATCAACAGATAGCACAGTATAAAGTACTCAATCGTGATATGACTTTAAATGCATTTAAAGTGATTTTTTGGTGGGAATGGGGTCATCGTTTTCTTGGTCGTTTGGTTGGTCTTTTAGCTTTGTGCGGTTTAATTTGGTTTTGGGCAACTAAGCGTATCGAAAAAAATATTCTTCTTCAGCTTGTATCCGTACCAGTTCTTATTGCTGTTCAAGGTGTTATTGGCTGGTGGATGGTAGCTTCTGGTTTAGGGTCAAGTAATTTAACAAGCGTTAGTCAATATCGTTTAGCGATTCATCTAATAACGGCATGCTTTGTGATTATTTTTGTTACTTATTTATCTCGAGGTCTTACAGAATATTCAGAACAACCGGCAGATCAAACTGTACAACGTTTTGCAGGTTGGCTTGTTTTTTGCATTTTAGTTGAGATTTATTTTGGTGCTTTAGTTGCAGGTCTTCATGCAGGCAAGGTTTATAATACATGGCCATTAATGGATGGACAAATTATACCTGATGGATTGCTGAACTATAGTCCCGTTTGGCTCAGTTTATTTGAAAATCCTTTAACAGTGCAATTTGTACATCGTTTTTTTGCTTATTTTTTATTTATTATGGCGATTATTCACGTTTTGTATGTAAGCAAAAGAAATCCTCACTCAACGCATGCTCGTCGTGCATTTTTGTTATTTGTTATCATAGTTTTTCAGGCATTTTTGGGTATTATTACATTGTTAAATGAAGTGCCAATTAGTTGGGGCCTTATTCATCAAAGTATTGCTTTAGCAGTATTGTGTTTTTCAGTTGTTCATTGGCGGGCTACAAAGGGGTCATATCTTGTTCTTAAATAAGAACTTTTTAAAAAAATTTCAGCCTGAAAGCATTAAATCAAGATTTTGAACAGCAGATCCGGATGCTCCTTTTCCGAGATTATCAAATATAGAGCAAAGATTGAAAATACCGTCATTGTCATTGCCAAAAACAAAAAGTTTCATACTATCTTTATGTGCTAAGGATTCTGGGTTTAGTTTGGTTAGTATTTCGGTTTCTTCTTGTGATGCAATAGATATTGTATTTTGTTTATTGTAATGAACATGAAAAATTTCACGAAGATCAGAACAGTTAACTGATTTTGTAAATAAGGTGCGATGTAGGGGAATATTAACAATCATTCCTTGAGGAAAACGGCCAACACTTGGCACAAAAATAGGTGTTTGGCTAATTTGCCCATGAATTTTGATTTCGGGAATATGTTTATGATTAAGATTTAGACCATAAATAAAATAGTTTTCTTTCAGAGAATCTTTTTTAGATTGATCTTCCATTTGAGCAATTAATTGTTTGCCACCGCCTGTGTAGCCAGATATAGCATTAATTGATATTGGGTAATCAGAGTCTATTAAACCTGCTTCACGTAATGGCCGAATCAAACTAATTGCGCCGGTTGGATAACATCCAGGATTTGCAACATAGTGCGCTTCTTGGATACGTTTTTTTTGTCCTGTTGTCATTTCAGGAAAGCCATAAACCCAGTCTGCAGCAGTGCGATGCGCTGTTGAGCTATCAATAATTCTAATTTTTTTATTATTTTTAAGGAGGTTAACAGTTTCCTGTGCGGCTTCATCTGGAAGGCATAAAATAACAATGTCAGCTTGATTAAGGTAGTCTTTTCGAGAATCAAGCTTATGGCGATCTTTGTGAGGGATAGATAGCAATTCTAAATCAGAACGTTTCGCCAATCGCTTTTGTATTTGCAGTCCGGTTGTTCCATGTTCACCATCAATAAAAATTTTTGTTGCCATCTATTATCCTTAAATTTAATTTTTACTGTTAGATCCCATTTTTAATATTCTATTCAATTAAATAATTGGATATTTTAGAACTGCAAGCTTATTATTTTCTTGTTTGAAAAGAGTATAATAACATTACGTAATATAAGTTTTAGAATGTAATTTGTTTGTCATTTATTTTTTTGAAGATAGGATTTTATTATTACAAAAATAAAGATATAGACTGAACTTTTGCTGTATTTACAGTTTTTGAAATTAAATTTAAAAGATTTTATCTATAAGATTTGCTGTGTTACCTTCTATTACTTTAATTTCTAATATTAGGACATGTTTATGACCAAGCAAGCAAATGATCTGCGGAAGTGTTTTTTTAATGATAGTTTACAAGTTACTGATTCTGTGGTTTTTGATGCAATCAGTGGTGAGCTTGGACGGCAGCGCCATGAGATTGAATTGATCGCCTCAGAAAATATTGTTTCAAGGGCAGTTCTTGAAGCTCAGGGATCAATTTTAACCAATAAGTATGCAGAAGGTTATCCAGGAAAGCGTTATTATGGTGGTTGTCATTTTGTTGATTTAGTTGAAGAATTAGCAATTGAGCGAGCAAAAAAGCTTTTTGGTGCAGCTTTTGTAAATGTGCAGCCTAATTCTGGTAGCCAAATGAATCAGGCTGTATTTTTAGCTCTGCTCCAGCCTGGTGATACATTTATGGGGCTGGATTTGAATTCTGGTGGCCATCTCACCCATGGTTCATCTGTTAATATGTCAGGCAAATGGTTTAATGTTGTTTCTTATGGTGTTCGTCAAGAAGATCAGCTTCTGGATATGGAGGAAATAGAGCGTTTAGCAAAAAAGCATAAACCAAAGCTTATTTTAGCAGGTGGCACAGCCTATTCACGCTTATGGAATTGGAAATTGTTCCGTGAAATTGCAGATGAAATTGGAGCGTATTTGATGGTTGATATGGCTCATATTGCAGGTTTAGTTGCTGGAAATGCTCATCCTTCCCCTGTACCATATGCTCATGTTGTCACTACAACAACGCATAAATCGTTGCGTGGTCCCCGTGGTGGTATGATATTGACAAATGATGAAGCCTTAGCCAAAAAAATTAACATGGCAGTTTTTCCAGGTCTTCAAGGTGGCCCTTTAATGCATGTTATTGCAGCTAAGGCTGTTGCATTGGGAGAGGCTTTGCAACCTGCTTTTAAAGACTATATTGCTAATGTAGTTATTAATGCTAAAACTTTAGCAGAAAGCTTAAAAAATAATGGTTTTAATATTGTTTCTGGTGGTACAGATAATCATTTATTTTTAGTCGATTTGCGTTCTAAAAATATAACAGGAAAGAGTGCAGAACAAGCTTTGGGCCGTGCTAATATTATTTGCAACAAAAATAGTATTCCCTTTGATCCCGAGAAACCATCAATAACTTCAGGGATTCGTTTGGGTACACCTGCTGCAACAACACGTGGTTTTTCAGAACGTGAGTTTACTCAGATTGGAAATTTTATTGCAGAGGTTTTTGATAATCTTAGCTTGGCACGAAATGATGGAGAGAATACTTCAGTTGAAAGAGCTGTCAAAAAGAAGGTACATGATATGACAAGTGAATTTCCTCTTTATTCTTATTTGAGTTCTTGTTGAGGTATAAAAAAGATGCGGTGCCCTTATTGCCAATGTGAAAATACACAGGTTAAGGATTCACGTCCTACGGAAGAGGCAACAGTCATCCGTCGTCGGCGTGTATGTTCCGTTTGTGGTGGTCGTTTTACAACTTTTGAACGTGTCCAGCTACGTGAGCTTTTTGTTCTCAAAAAAAGTGGTCGGTGTGAGTTGTTCGATCGTGATAAATTAATGCGGTCGGTTAATCTAGCAATACGTAAACGTGATATTGATTCTGAGCATATTGAACAGGCAATTTCCGGTATCGTGCGACAGCTTGAGAGTTTAGGAGAACCTGAGATTTCTTCAGAAAAAATTGGTCATCTTGTACTGGAATCTTTAAAAGGTATTGATGATATCGCTTATATTCGTTTCGCTTCTGTATATCGTGATTTCCGTAACGCAAGTGATTTTCATAATGTGATAGATGAATTATCAAAAGACGCAACAGATATAGAATCTGGTTTTGATGAATAAAGCAGAACAAGATAAGCGATTTATGGCTGTTGCTATTCGTTTGGCAGAACGTCATATTGGTCTTACGGGTGAAAATCCTTCTGTCGGTGCGTTAATTGTACAAAATAAAGGGGCAGGTGCGTCTATTGTTGGTTATGGCGTAACTGCTATTCAGGGGAGACCTCATGCTGAAGTGCAAGCTTTACTTATGGCAGGCCCTTTGGCTTGTGGCGCGACTGCTTACGTTACTTTAGAGCCATGTTCACACTATGGAGAAACTTCACCATGTGTTAATGCACTTATTAATTCAGGTATTACTCGAGTTGTCATTGCTCTTTCTGATCCGGATCAGCGAGTTTATGGTTGTGGTATTGCTCTCTTACGTGCAGCAGGTATTGAAGTTGTTGAAGGGGTTTTAGCTGAAGAGGCTTTTGAAACATTAAGTGCTTATTTATGTGTAAAGAAGTTGCAGCGCTGTGAAGTTACTTTGAAAATGGCTATTTCTGCAGATAATGGCATAGGCAAAAAAGGGCAAGGGAGTGTAAGGGTTAGTGGAGAAATTTCTCGTACACAAACTCATATTTTGCGTGCCCAAAATAATGTTATTATGGTTGGTATTGGCACTATATTAGCAGATGATCCACAATTAGATTGTCGTTTGCCAGGACTTGAAATGCGTTCACCTATACGTGTTATTTTGGATAAAGATTTACGCATTCCTCTTGATGCGAAAGTCGTTCAAACAGCAGCGAATATCCCTACATGGGTTATTTGTAGTACAGGTTCTTTGAAAAAAAGAAAAAAAATAGCTTTAGAACAATGTGGTATAACCATATGTTCAGTGGATACTAACAATAATTTGTTATCACCTTTTGCTATTTTACAGTTACTTTATCAGCGTAAAATCAATAGTGTTTTACTTGAGGGAGGAGCAAAGACAGGAAAAATATTTTTAGATGCCGGTTGTGTAGATTGTTTAATATGTTTTTATGCGCCGATTATTTTAGGGAAAGATCGAATTAAGGCTCCTCATTTTCAATCTTATCTTTCAGAATTTAATAAAGTTGAAATTAGAATGTTGGGGAATGATCGTTTGTATAAATGGAGACGTAAGATATTATGTTCACAGGGATCGTAACGGATGTTGGTTGCATTGAAGATATTCAACCTTTAAAACAGGGAATGCGTTTAAATATTTCTACTCATTATGATGTGGAGAGTTTAGAAATAGGTGCATCAATTGCATGTTCAGGTATTTGTTTAACAATTGTTGAACGCGCATTAAAATCTACAGATTCTCATTGGTTTATTGTTGAAGCATGGGAAGAGGCATTGCGTTTAACTAATCTTGCACAATGGACAAAAGGAACTCTTATTAATTTAGAGCGCTCACTACGACTTGGTGACGAAATGGGAGGACATTTAGTTTTTGGCCATATCGATGGCCTGGCTGAGATTATTGAGAAAAAAAATGAAGGTGGTGCAACTCGTTTTCGTTTGCAGGTTCCAATGCAATTAGCTTCATTTATTGCAGAAAAAGGTTCTATTGCACTTAACGGAACATCATTGACTGTTAATTATGTTGAAAATAATATTTTTGATGTTCTTATTATTCGTCATACACTTGAAATGACAACTTGGGGGCAAGCTGATGTTGGAGATCAGGTGAACTTGGAAGTTGATCAATTGGCTCGTTATGTAGCTAGACTTTCAGATTTTAAAATGAATAAGTCGTAAAATTGTTTTGTTTTTTTTAAAACTTGAGATTACAATAATTTCAAGTTCCTTTGTTTTTCTGATAGGAGCCACATGACAAGAAATAGGCATAAAAAGTTGCGTGTTTTAATTGTTGAAGCGCGTTTTTATGATGAAATTTCCGATTCTCTTCTTGCGGGTGCGGTGAGTGTTTTGCAAAAAGCTGAAGTGAGTTATGATATCATAACAGTTCCTGGCGCATTAGAAATTCCTTGTGCAATAACTCTAGCTGAAAAAAATAATGAAATATACTACGATGGTTATATAGCGCTTGGTTGTGTTATTCGGGGAGAAACATATCATTTTGAAATCGTAGCTGATAATTCTTGTCGCGCATTGATGGATTTAACCGTTTATCAACAATTAGCTATTGGCAATGGAATTTTGACTGTTGAAAATGAATTACAAGCATGGGAACGTGTAAGAAATGATGAAAAAAATAAAGGTGGTTTTGCTGCTAAAGCCGCTTTATGTATGATTGCTCTAAAGAAAAAATTTGGAGATAATCATTAAATATGGATGATGTAAAAGGCAAGGACTCTCTACGCTTAGCTAATAAACGAGGGGCAGCAAGACTCGCTGCTGTACAAGCGCTTTATCAAATGGATATGGTTGGCATTGGTGCTATGGAAGTAATAGCTGAATATAAGGCTTATCGTTTAGGAAAAGATATTGACGGTAACCAATATCTTGATGCTGATTTTCAATGGTTTCGCTCTATTATTGTTGGAGTTGTAAGAGATCAAAAGCAACTTGATCCTATGCTTCATCAACAACTTTCTGAAGAATGGGCGCTTTCACGTCTTGATTCTACATTACGAGCAATTTTGCGTGCGGGTTTATGGGAATTAATCAACCGCAAAGGTATGCCTATTGCTGTCATTCTGAATGAATATATTGATATAGCTAAGGCTTTCTTTGACAATGATGAACCAAGGCTTGTAAACGCAGTCCTTGACAGTATAGCAAAGGAAATGTGCCAATAAACTTGTCAAAAAATCCCGATATTATCGGGATTTTAATTGAACATTAAAAACTAGCGGTTAATAACTGGATCATCAGTAGGGTCTGGAGCACCCTTGATAAGTTGAATTAAAAATGGTTGATCATTACCACCAGTTGGTGTTGTTTGTGTGATAAAATCAAAAATTTTCCCATCTTGTAAACCGTAGTTAGCTATTTTTGTAACTTGACGATCTTTGTTAAAGTAGATTGCCAAAACTTTGCGATCAGTAATTTTGGTTTTCATAAATTGCATTTTTCGGTATCGAGTTTGTGAAATATAATAGAAAACTTCATTATTATATTGCGTTTTCAGAGAAGGAGATCCTAAAGCTAAAAGAACTTGCTCTTGACTTGAGCCAATAGAGATAGAATCAAGAGCATTTTGATCAAGAATATAACCTTCTTTATATATTTGGCTTGAATTAAGGGAATTATATATTTGACTTGAGTTTAAATAACTAAGTGGATTGCAACCTGCTATTCCCATTATACTTACTATTGAGAGGCTCATCAGTAATTTGCGTTTAGTGTTTACTATGTGGGGTATTTGAAACAATGATATCTCCATTTTACACTTAGTAATATATGATGAAAAGGTGATCTCAAGTCTTTCTTAAATTTTTGATTTAATGATTATTCACCATATCTTACGATGACTTTTCTTGATTATAATGCCATATAGAGTTTCTTTAGAAAAGAAAAAAATTCATAAAATATAATCTGGTCAAACAGAAGGTGCAGTATAATATATTCTTTTTTATATTTTGGAGTCGCTAATGACTATTTCAAATATTTCTCAAATGGAATTTGCTTTAACTTATCCAGTATCAGTGCGCTCATTACCTACAAAACTTACAAAAGGAATAAAAGTTCATATTTGTGCAGATCAGCAGGAATGTGCATCTTTAGCTAAGAATCACGGTTTAGTTGATGTAAAATTTTTTGAGGGAGAATTTTGTATTTTACCATGGAAAAAACGTGGAGTACGTGTAAAAGGTTTATTACAAGCACATATAATACAATCGTGCGTTATTACATTAGAGCCGCTAGAAGATATTATTCGTGAAAATATTAACATTGTTTTTGTTCCTGAAGACTCAAATTTAGTTAAGCCTAAAATATCAGAGGGTACGGGTGAATTATTTTTAGATGTGGAAGGATCAGATATACCAGAAGTGTTTTGTGGAGATAAAATTGATATTGGTGCAGTTATGGAAGAATTTTTAGAATTATCAATTAATCAATATCCACGTAAAAAAGGCGTTAATCTAGATACGATCAAAAATTTAGAAAAAATTAAACAAAATTCGTCACCATTTTTTGTTTTAAAAGAGTGGAAGTGATTGTAAACATATAAATTATCTGTTGTATACTTGTATAAAAACAGTATCTTCTGGAAAGAAATTGTAGCGATGATTTTTATAATTGTTAATAGCAAACCGTCGCAATTTAAATTTAAAGATATAGGGTAAACAAGCGTGATTAAAATTGCTGTGGATGTAATGGGTGGTGATTATGGTCCAGAAATTACTCTTGCAGGAGCTGCAATTGCTCAGAAATATTTGCCAAATATTCATTTTTTGTTTTATGGGATAGATAAAGTTGTTGAACCGATTTTAAAAAAATACCCTCATTTGGTTGCTGTGTCCTGTTTTTATCCTACGGAAGGTTATACGCGTATGGATGAAAAACCTAGCCAAGCACTTCGTAATGGGCGTGGGAAATCATCAATGTGGCATGCGATTGAGTCCGTAAAAAATGGCAAAGCTGATTCTTGCGTTTCTGCTGGTAATACTGGTGCTCTCATGGCAATGTCTTATTTTTGTTTAAAAATGATGGCAAAAGCTGAACGTCCTGGTATTGCTGGTATTTGGCCAACTCTTCGTAGTGAAAGTATTGTTTTGGACATTGGCGCAACAATTGGAGCATCTGCTAGTCAATTGGTTGATTTAGCAGTTATGGGTGCTGGAATGTTCCGTGCTTTATATCATATTGAAAAGCCAAGCGTTGGTTTATTAAATGTGGGGGTTGAAGAAGTCAAAGGCTTGGATGCAATAAAAAAAGCGGGGATGATGTTACGTAAAGTACAATTAGATAGTTTAGAATATAAGGGATTTGTTGAAGGAAATGATATTGGAAAAGGAATCGTTGATGTTGTTGTCACTGAGGGATTTTCCGGTAATATTGCTTTAAAAGTTGCAGAAGGAACTGCTCGGCAGATGGCTGAAACCTTAAATATTGCTATGCGTAGTTCTATTTTTTCATATATTGGGTATTTTTTATCACGAAGTGCTTTTCGTAAATTAAAACATAAAATGGATCCAAATAGGTTTAATGGTGGTGTCCTTTTAGGTTTAAATGGTGTTGTTATCAAAAGCCATGGTAGTGCTAATGCTAACGGTTTCGCTTCTGCTATTCGTGTTGGTTATGAAATGGTAAGTAATGGGCTCTTAAAAGAAATAGCTACGGATTTACGCCTCTTTCATGAAAGCAAAGAATTATTTTTAGGTAATGAAGGTGAAGCTGTGACAAATATGGAGGTAGTATGATAGATATTTGCAGTATAGAGGAGAAGGTTAAGGCAACATGATTCGATCAGTTCTGTGTAGTGTGGGAAGTGCCTTACCAAAAAAAAACGTATCGAATGATGAGATTACAAAGTTGGTTGAAACATCTGATTCGTGGATTGTTCAACGCACAGGAATTCGTCAACGTTATATTGCTGATAGTAATGAAACTACTGTTTCTTTAGGAGTACAAGCTGCACAAGACGCTTTGAAAAATGCTGGTATGACGGTGAAGGATATTGATTGTATTATTTTAGCAACTTCAACACCTAACCGTACTTTTCCTGCTTCTGCTGTTGAAATTCAGCATGCTTTGGGAATGAAACATGGCTTTGCTTTTGATATTCAAGCTGTTTGTTCTGGTTTTATTTTTGCATTGGTAACGGGAGATGCTTATTTGCGCTGTGGAGTAGCAAAAAGGATTTTGGTGATTGGATCTGACACATTTTCTCGAATTTTAGATTGGCAAGATCGTACAACATGTGTTTTATTTGGCGATGGTTCAGGTGCAGCTATTTTAGAAGCGCAAGAATTTGAAGGCACTTCCGCTGATTCTGGTATATTATCGGCTAAATTGCGTTCTGATGGTGAATATGTAGATAAGTTGTATGTTGATGGTGGCCCTTCAACAACACAAACAACAGGTTATTTACGCATGGATGGACGGGAAGTTTTTAAACATGCAGTTAGTATGATAACTGATGTAGTTGATGATTGTTTTGCAGCAGTTGGGATGAAACCTTCTCAATTAGATTGGTTTGTACCTCATCAAGCTAATAGACGTATTATTGAAGCATCAGCTAAAAAGCTAGGAATCACCAAAGATCAGATTGTTATTACTATTGATCAGCATGGTAATACATCTGCAGGATCGGTACCGTTAGCTTTAGCGACTGCTGTTCAAGATGGAAGGATTAAAAAAGGAGATCTTATTATGCTAGAGGCTATGGGTGGAGGTTTTACATGGGGAGCAATTCTTATCCGCTGGTAAGCTATAGCAGCTTGACGATATTTAAATGAAACGTATAAATTTCTTTGTAATTTTTAATATTTAATAGGTGAATAATGACAAGTAAGACAGTAACACGTGCAGATTTGGCTGGCGCGGTTTGCAGAAAAGTGGGCTTGTCACATACTGAATCAGCCGATTTAGTTGAGTTAGTCTTGGATGAAATATGCAATTCACTCGTCAGAGGTGAAATGGTTAAATTATCTTCTTTTGCAACTTTTCAAGTTCGTGATAAAAGTGAACGAGTTGGACGCAATCCAAAAACAGGCGTTGAAGCATCGATTCCACCACGGCGTGTGGTAACATTCAAGGCTGCAAATGTGCTCAAGAAAAGAATTTTGGATACGCATCGCGCAAAGAAAAAATAATTTTATATTAATAGACAATATTAAGATGTTTGTTCTTTGTTAAAGAGTTTTACATTTATTTAGACTCTTTTCTCTTATATTTTAAGCGAAGAGTTTCTTATTGGAGAGATTTTATATTGTGATTAGTCTCAGTATGAAGTTGATCAGTAACTGTAAAATATTGATATAATTTTAGGTGAGGTATTATAAAATGGATAAAAGCCCCGATGCTTTTCGCACAATTAGTGAAGTAGCTGATTTATTGGGGATTCCACAGCATGTATTAAGATTCTGGGAAACAAGGTTTCCTCAGATTAAACCATTGAAGCGTGGGGGGGGGCGTCGTTATTATCGCCCTAATGATATCGATTTGCTCAATGGTATAAAACAATTACTTTACGGACAAGGTTATACTATAAAAGGTGTGCAACGTATTTTAAAAGAGAAGGGGGCTTCTTTTGTTGTTGACCTTGGCAAAGGTGATCTTAATGCTATGAATATTTTAATAGAAAAAAAATGTGCAGAACAAGAATCTGAATCTGTGCCAGCTAAGCCAAAAAAAATAGCATTTGGGCTTTTGGGTTTTATGAAGAATGAGGGAGAATCTACTTTGGGGACTATAAATAATTATCGAGATAAAACTGATAAAGCCTTATTACAGGAAGTGCTCTTTGAGTTAATTGAGTGCAAACGTATTCTTGACAAAGCTCGATAATAACAACCTATTATATAGTATTTTTATTTTATGATATTAAGCGTTGATTAACAACGTAAATCTGGTGGTGTTGCTTCATCTAGCAATTGCGCAAATACTTTTTCTATAGGTAAAAAGGTTTGCTCTATACTTCCTAAACGGCGCATATTAACACTATTTGTTTGAGCTTCCTGTTTGCCACATACCAAAATTACAGGAACTTTTTGTAAAGAGTGTTCGCGTATTTTGTAGTTAATTTTCTCGTTGCGGGAATCTAGTTTTGCTGAAAGACCAAGAGCTTTGAGTTTTTCTGTTATTTTTTTTGCATATTCATTCGCATCGGACGTAATCGTCGCCACAACAATCTGTTGAGGTGCAAGCCAGAATGGTATGTGACCAGCAAAGTTCTCAATTAATATACCTAGAAAACGCTCCATTGAACCAAAAATAGCTCGGTGGATCATAACAGGTTGGCGTTTTTCTGAATCCTTATCAATGTAAAATGCTCCAAAGCGTTCAGGTAGATTAAAATCTACTTGTGTCGTTCCACATTGCCACTCGCGGCCAATAGCATCTGTTAGTGTATATTCAAATTTGGGTCCATAAAATGCACCTTCACCAGGAAGAATGCTTATTTTAACACATCCTGAAGATTTTTCTTCAATAGTTTTAAGAACAGATGTCATGATATTTTCAGCATGGTCCCATAATTCATCTGAGCCAACACGTTTTTCTGGTCGCGTTGAGAGCTTAAGACTGATTTCTTTAAAACCAAAATCTGCGTAGGTTGATAAAATCAAATCATTGATACTAAGGCATTCATCAGCTAATTGTTCTTCAGTACAAAAAATATGTGCATCATCTTGTGTAAAGCTACGTACTCGCATAAGTCCATGTAAAGAACCTGAAGGCTCGTAACGATGAACAAGGCCAAACTCAGCTAGTCTAACGGGTAAATCACGATAGGATTTTAAACCGTGTTTAAAGATCTGTACATGGCCGGGACAATTCATTGGTTTTAGAGCGTAAGTATATTCATCATTCCAGTCATCGGCAGCTGGAATTGTTTTAAACATATTTTCTTTATACCATCCCCAGTGACCTGATATTTCCCAGAGTGACTTATCAAGAACTTGTGGTGCCTGAACTTCAGCATATTTATGATTGTCGAGACGACGACGCATGTAACTGATCAAATTTTGGAACATTTTCCAACCTTTTGGGTGCCAAAAAATCATTCCTGGGCTTTCTTCCTGAAAGTGGAATAAATCCATTTCTCGTCCTAAACGGCGATGATCCCGTTTTTCGGCTTCTTCTAGCATATGAAGATAGGCTTTTAAGTCATTTTCATTAGTAAATGCTGTACCATAAATTCTCGTTAACATAGGATTATTGGCATCACCACGCCAATAAGCGCCTGCAACTTTCATCAATTTAAATGCATTACCAATTTGGCCAGTAGATTGCATATGGGGGCCACGGCAAAGATCAAACCAGTCGCCCTGATAATAGACTTTCAAATCTTGATCATCAGGGATAGCATCAATAAGCTCGACTTTATAGAGTTCATTTTTTTCAGAAAAGATCTTTTTAGCTTTTTCACGAGACCAAATTTCTTTTCTAAAAGGTTTATTGCGTTGAATAATTTCACGCATTTTTTTTTCAATAGTAGTCAGATCATCTAATGTAAAAGGTTGCTTACGTGCAAAATCATAATAAAAACCATTTTCAATAACAGGGCCGATTGTCACTTGTGTTTCCGGAAAAAGCTCTTGTACTGCTTCAGCTAAAACATGCGCGCAATCGTGGCGTATCAATTCAAGTGCGCGTGGATCATCGCGGGTGATGATTTCTACTTGTCCAGATTGTTCTAATGGGTCTGAAAGATCTCTAATAACTCCATTAAGACTATAAGCAACTGCTTTTTTTGCAAGAGACTTAGAAATAGATTCAGCTAATTCTAAACCAGTTGTTTCTGTTTGGTAATCGCGCTTTGAGCCATCAGGAAAAGAAAGAGAAATAGAGCGAGACATAAAGAACCCTTTTAATCCAATTCTGCTAACGAATGCAGATGGTTTCGTGAACATTTAGCAATAATCAATTAAAGCTAATAAGCTAATTTATCAATTCTTTTTTATGCATTATGCGTTAAAAAAGAAAGAATTATTTATTACGTTTAATAGAAATTTTCCAATAGTACCAAGGCTTGTAGGAATTTTCAATAGAGGTTGGTACTGGATCAAAGCCAGTTGTTCCAAAAGGACAACAACGTATAAGACGAAAAAGTCCCATCCATGCGCCTGCCCATAAACCATGGCGCGCAATTGCTTCGTAGGTATATTCTGAACAGGTTGGTCTGTGACGACAATGAATACCTATAAAGCTAGATAGAGTTATTTGGTAAAAACGTATGAGTCCAATACCAAGTAATCGTCCAGGTGTTTTCTGCCAAGGTCCTGTATAGTTTCTTGTGTGTTTTTTATTTGTTTTGACGTGTTGTTTAGCCATTCATTTTTTCTTCAATTTGTTTAATACAATCTATAACTGCATCAAAAGTAAGCATTACCGATGCATGACGTGTTTGATAGTTTTTAATAGGTTTTAAACAGGCAAATTCCTCAAATGGAGGTGAAGGGGGAGGGCCATCCTTTATTAACATATGCTGAATAATTTCATATAATATTTTAAGATCTTGCGTTTTTTGACCAATGATATGATTTGCGAGAATAGAAGATGAAGCTTGTCCAAGTACACATGCGCATATCTCATGAGAAAAATCTATGATGGTGCTATTTTCTACTTTTAGGTCTACGGTAACAGTCGATCCACAAAAGCGTGCATATTTTTTTGATGTTGCATCTGGATTGTTAAGGCGACCAATTCTGCTTATATGTGCAGCATGTTCAAGTATTTTATTACTATATATGTTGTCAATCATAAGCTATTATCTGACTTTCAAGAGTTATTGCTATTTAAACTTTTAATTCATTTATATAAAGATTATAAAAATACATATGTACATATATATGTCTTACTACGTAATAAGTTGGAGTTTTTAAATGTGTGATATCATAAAAGGAGGAGCAACTAATTCATTTTTCTCTGAGCAAAAAAAGCCTAGTGTTGAAGAAGTGGAAATGGCAATTCACACATTACTGTTATGGATAGGAGAAAATCCAAATCGAGAAGGGCTATTAGATACTCCAAGTCGTGTTGCTAAAGCATATCGTGAACTTTTTAGTGGTTATAACGAATCAGTTAAAGAAATTTTGGCTACAGTTTTTGAAGAAGTCTCAGGATATAGTGAACCAGTTATATTGAAGAATATCTCTTTTTATTCACATTGTGAACACCATATGCTTCCAATTATTGGTAAAGCTCATGTTGCTTATCTTCCTGATAAAAAAGTTGTTGGGCTTTCAAAAATTGCGCGTATTGTAGATGTTTTTTCTCGTCGTTTACAAACACAAGAAACCATGACAGCTCAAATAGTTGATGCTTTAAAGACACATCTAAAGCCTCGTGGTATTGCTGTAGTGATTGAGGCTGAACATATGTGCATGGGTATGAGAGGAATACGAAAGCAAGGTGCTACGACTATTACAACAAGTTTTCATGGGTATTATCAAACTAATCAAATGGCACAAGATAGTTTTATGTCATTGATACGCTAGGTAATATAGAAAATATGCATTTTAAGGATTTGCATTGTTAAATTGAAGTAGTGTAAAATAAATTACGGTGATATAAAAATAAACTTGTACCCTATTGTATGATTTGTTAAATGCGAAGACTGATGTATTTTCTTCTGTCGTGTGCGGTCGTGGCGGAATTGGTAGACGCGCAGCGTTGAGGTCGCTGTGGGGCAACTCGTGGAAGTTCGAGTCTTCTCGACCGCACCATTTATATTTTTTATGATTGGTATTTAAAGTAAGATAAAAGCTGTAATAGTAGGCATTCAATGCTTGTTTGCACATTTTAAAAATGTTTTATATAATAATTCCCTTTTTGCAGGTTATTAGAAACTGTATCTTATGTTATCATTATAGTTACGAAATATGAGTTCTTGTTTATCTGATAAGATTAGGTAGTGTTGCAGTGAGAAGTATGTTACTGTTGAGGCATTTAGTTCTTTTTATTTGTGCTATTTTGTTGGTTGCATGCGGTAGCTCGCGTGCTGTCCTTTGGCATGGAATACATGCGACACCGTCTATGGTTGCTACACAGCGAAAGGTTGAAGGGCAAATTCTTCCGAAAGCTATTATCCCAGTGTACGTTGCTACAAGTCGTATGATGCAGGATAATTATTCTCAACCTTATGGAGCAGAACGATCAAATACAGTACATTACAATCGTGTTGATGTAGGAATTCCTCAACAACATGTGAAAGGTATGGTTGAAACAAATGCCTATAAGCCTAGTCATGATAAATATTTTGCAGCAGTCGCTTTGCAAAAATATGATAATAAAGAACAGTTTAAACAGCAATTAAATGTTGCGTTAGCAAAAAAAGCAAAAGGAAAAAAAGAAATTTTCCTTTTTATCCATGGTTACAATAACAATTTTGCGGATGGCACATTCCGTACTGCTCAATTTGCTTACGATTATTCCTTGAATGTTGTTAATGTGCACTATTCATGGCCTTCGGCTGGTGCAATACCTCTTTATATTTATGATCGTGATAGCGCTAATTTTGCGCGTGATGGACTGATAGAACTTTTGATTACTATCAGTGAAACAGATGCTGAGAAGATTTCAATTATAGCTCACTCTATGGGTAATTTCGTTACGATGGAAGCATTTAGAACTCTAGCGTTACAAGGAAAATATAAAATAATTCAACGTAATACGAGTTTTTTAATGGCAGCACCTGATATTGACCTTGATGTATTTGAGCGTCAACTTAATGATATTAAAATATTACCTCAGCCAACAGCCATTTTAGTATCTCGTAAGGATAAAGCTCTTGCTGTTTCAAGTCGTCTTACAGGTGGACATCCTCGTGTAGGAGATGGTTCAAATATTGAAATATTGCGGAAGAATGGAATAGCTATTCTTGATTTATCTAATGTTGATGGTGGGACGCATAATGTATTTGCATCTTCTCCAACATTAATGGCTCTATCTCGAGAAGGATCTTTAGCTTCAACAATTATGCAAGAAACAGAATTATCACCTAGTGAGGCGATTCTTGCTGGTGGTAACAATATTTTAAAGAAAACAGCAAGTTTTATTCTTTATACGCCTATACGCCTCGTATCTCCATTAACTAATTATTAAATATAAAAAATCAAATATAATAATTTAATATTAATAAATTAGAAAAGAGATTTTTTTAGCACTTTTTTTAGAATAACTCTATAGGATTTGAAATGAATAGTGGAATAAATGTATACAACTAATCATTAGGTAGAGTTATAATGGTTCAACGAAAATACTATACTAAAACACTTACATTAGTTGATTATTTATCTTATTCTGCTGTTAGACTATTAAATATTTATGCTATGCTTTTGAAAATAAAAAAAGCTAATATAAATGGAGCACCGGATTTATTGCATAAAATTGATTCCACTAAACAGCAGTTAGATGAAATAAGTTATGCTCTTGTTTTAGAATATCGCAAACGTCAAGAAAACGAGCATTTTTTAAAACAAATTTTAATGTCAATTTCCGATCAAATTTTTTCACTTAATAATGGTTTTAAAGAAACTAGTCGCCTTTTATTTCAAGAAATACGAACGATTCAATCACAAATTCAGTATTTTTATGAAGGTGCAGAAAAACAAAATTCATTAACTGATAATCAGGAGATATCTTATTCTTCATCCAAAATTGATGATATTATTCAACGATTACAAAAAGCACGGCAGAATCTTGCTTTTGAGAATCCGCATCTCTTTGAAAAATAATAATGCAGTTCAAAATACAAGCTAAAATTATGGTAATTTATAAATTTTATAGGTGGATTAAATTAGATAACATCACTAAAAAAAGAGACATAGATTTTCTGTACTTATTGTTAAATAATTTCATAAAAAAGAAAGAACATTTCATTTAACAAAAATAAGTATTAGGAGTTGATATTGTCGAAAAAATAATTCTAAAAAGATATTATTACCTTCTATTATATTTAAAGGTATTTTAATTTGATTCTTTAATTATAAAAATTTGAAGAAAAATTTATTGGATCCTAGACGAAATCATTAATATGGCTAAAAGTCTAATTTAGGATTGATTATGAAATCCAACTAAAATTTATATATTGGCTATTTTATATATTTAAAAGCTAAAAATATATTCAGTTTTTCTCTTTCTTTAAAATTCGCTTTAAGGCTAAATGAAATTCTTTATAATTATAAAGGATAAAAGGATTAGAAAAAAGCTTTTATCTATTCCTTTTATTTATTCTAAATTAGCAATATAAATAAGTTGTGATACTCATAAAAATATTAAAGTATATCACTTTAATCATTAAAGCTAATAATTCTATGAAGGCAAAAAATCTTCTGTAACAATCACATATATTTTAATTTAAACTAAGCTAAATTATTTTGATGGGAAATATTTTTCTACCAATGCGTAAATAATTGCTGCGGTTTCAATATCCAAAAGTCCATTATAGTTTTCTTGACGAAAATGGAGCTGAAACGCCATAATCAAATTTTTATACCCACTTTCAGTATTTGCACCTGAAGTATCGTATCCATACTTTTTCAGTTTAGCTAAAACTTCTTCTTTTGCTTTTGCGAAAAATGAAGGATCTCTAGTAAACTCTTCTTGATAAAAATCTTTTTGTACGGCATCGTACCACGCTCCTATACCTGAATCATAAAGTTTTTTCCACGGAAAAGCTGCACCTGGATCCATTTTTCTCCCAGGAGCAATATCACTATGGCCAACAACATTAGTTGGTGAAATATCTGGATAACGTTGAAGAATGTTAAATGCAAGTTCTTTAATTGCATCAATTTGCTTTGGATGAAAAGGCGGGAATGTAAACTTCCCGTTGTTATCGGTTGCTAGATTAACTGTTTCAATTCCAATAGCTGTATCATTTAAATTATTACGTCCAGCCCATGAACTAATGCCAGCATGCCAGGCTCGCTCATTTTCATCAACCAAATTAAAAATGCGCATATCTTTAAAACCTGCATCAATGTATGTCTGTTCTGAAGGATCAGGAACAAGATAATGGGCGCTGACTGAAGGTCCTGTGAGAGTTATAACAGATGATTTAAAGTTGGCTGCAGTGTAATGCATTACTAGAAAGCGAACCCGGCGATTAAAACCCTTTACAGTACGATAGCTATTATAATCGATTTTATGCATAATACCCCCCTTTATTTAATTTTTAATTATAGTATAACGATATTATATATTATTACAATAATTAATTTTATTTATTATAAAAAATAATAACTAAGACATATTATCTAATTAATAGAAAAAAGAAGAATACGATAGAAGTAATTTAATAATTATTTTTTAAAATATACTTATAATTGTCCAATATAATTATTAAAAATAAATCTTTTTTATTGCTATTATATACATTAAAAATCCATATGATAATATAGTTCATATTCATTTTGAGATCTAGAAAGTTCAGTTATTCTCTTTAGCAATATGTGTTTTAATTAGGAGGAGATCAAAAATAAGAATATTTATGGTACTGATATTGTTTGTATTTGATTTGGGAGTTATCTATAGAAGTCAACAGGTTGTTCACTTTCGAGATATTTGCGGATTAGGGATATTGGATGTAACAGGAGATATAGCCTTAAACGCTTATACCTGTTTATTAACTAACGTAAGGCTTTATAGTGGTTAACATATAAGTATAAGCTAATTTATTGAGACTAAATATTTCTGGTAAATTGCATTGTAATATTTAAGTTATATAAAATTAATAATTATTTTTATTGTAAATTATTACTACATATTATTCTTGATATCGCTTAATAAAACAAGATTTTAGATCATTTCAATAGAATATAAATTTCACTGATACAATAATCACTTCTTTTTCTAAAAGATTTATAAATACTCTTATCATAAAATTACAAGATATATATAATACTCTAATTTATCAGCAGTTATTTTTACACTAGCTGCTATAAGTACCGTAATGAGAAACGCTATCGAAGTGATCAATGAGATTTGAAATTAGAATAAATTGAATGATACAAGTTATTATAGAAATATTTAATTATAAAAATTTTTTATAAGATCATCAAAATTCAGGTATAAAATTTTATATAATCTAAAGAGAGATATTCTTTAATCCATTTTCTTTTTTACCTTCTATATATTTAGCAAGAGTATCAGTTTCTTGTTTAGTAAAAAAAAGGCCAAGTTTTGAACGGCGCCATAATATGTCTTCACATGTTTTTGCCCATTCTTTTTCCATTAACCATTTCACTTCTATTTCATAAAGCCCATGTCCAAAATATTTCCCTTTATCCACATTCCCATTCGCAAATATTATAAATGTTTCTGAACCATAGGAACGAGCAAGCCTACGGCAAGTAAAAGCATCTAGATCTGGAAGTAAAACAGAAATTCTGTTTTCAATCATATCTAATCTATTATATGGAAAATCGCCTCCAGGAAGAACAGAGTTCAGTGTCCATGGTCCTTTCTTAGGACCAAGCGCTTTTTCAATAAATTTCATTACATCTTCAGCCAATGTGCGATAAGTCGTTATTTTTCCACCATACAGATTAAGAATTTTAGGTGTATTCTCTATTCCTATTTCTTTGAGGACATAATCACGTGTTATTTCTTGAGCCATTGAAGTACCATCATCATAAAGAGGACGAACACCCGAATAAGTCCATATAATGTTTTCACGCAATATCGGTTGTGTGAAATATTCGTTTGCTACTGCGCAAATATAATCGATTTCTTCATCACTAATAGATACATCAGTAGGATTACCTTGATAATCACAATCTGTTGTTCCGATTAATGTAAATTCTTCCTGATATGGAATAGCGAAAATAATACGATTATCGTTATTTTGTAAAATATAAGCGCGATTATGCATATCAAGTTTTGGAATCAAAATATGGGATCCCTTAACAAGCCGCATTGGAGGAAGTTCTGTAGAGTTTAAAACATTTTTTAAAACATGATTAATCCAAGGACCAACCATATTCGCAATATAAGAAGCGGTAACGCAGTATTTTTTATCATTTAATTTATCATGAAGAGTAATAAGCCATTTGCTCCCTTCTATTTTTAAGGATAGAACTTCTGTTCGTACTTTTATATCGGCTCCCCATTTTTCTGCATCTCGCGCATTAGCAATGACCAAGCGAGCATCATCTACTATCGCATCAGAATATTCGAAACCTTTATGATAATTTTTTTTAAGAGAAGTACAAAAATTTTTTGAAAAATTAATCATTTTGGTACGCTGAAATATTTGATTCCAACCGCCAAGATAATCATAAATAAAAAGTCCTAAACGTAATATCCAAGAAGACCGTAATTTTTTATGATAAGGTAGGATAAAGCGCATAGGATGTACAATGTGCGGAGCCATACGCCAAATAATTTCACGTTCTTTCAATGCTTTACGAACTAATCTAAATTTATAGTGTTCAAGATAACGAAGACCACCATGGATAAGCTTTGTTGATGCACTTGATGTACCGGATGCAAGATCATTCATTTCAGCTAAGCCAACATTAAATCCACGACCAGCTGCATCTCTGGCTACTCCGCACCCATTTATTCCACCACCAATAATAAATAGATCATAATGCACCATGGCTTTCATTGTTTTTTCTTTTTTCATATTAAGTTGGCCTACAGGAGTTAATGATGCCAATATTTGAGCGATTAAGGTAAATGCTTTATATCAAATATTTTGATATTTCTTTTAACAAAAAAATACGAAAATATGCATGAAAATATTCTGTTTATCAGATAATAGAGAACAGGTTATCTCCATAATTCGCTAAATTATATATTATAATTTAATTGGTTTGTTGCATAAATATGATACTTTATCATATAAGTTTATAAATACTTAAGCTAAATACAAAGACAGATAAATGATCGATCAAGCTCAACATTTAAAATTACCATTCATGAAAATTTTTTTAATGGCGTTTATTTTGAGCGTTTTTATGTATTTGTTTTTGTCATACGCGCAAACAAAAGAACAAACATCAAACCATCTAACCATAGAAAATCTTAAAATACAACTTTTAGAAGATTCTGATTTTTTGTCGAAGTTTAGCGAAAAAAGCACAAAAAGCATCAGTGATGATTATATTCGACAGATTATAAGAGACTATCTCCTTAATAATCCGGAGATTATGATTGAAATGCAATTTATCCTTCAAGAAAAATTTGAACAACGCCGTCAGCAGGAAGCTCAAAAGCAATCTGAAATCATTAAGTTATTAGAAAAGGAAATTTTTCAATCTCCTCATGATGCTATTTTAGGAAATCCAAATGGAAAAATAGTGCTTGTTGAATTTTTTGATTATAATTGTAGGTATTGTAAACGTTCCTATTCAGATTTAATAAGTCTAATACAAGAATATCCAGATCTACGAATAGTTATCAAAGATTTACCAATTTTAGGGCCTGATTCCGTAGAAACACATATTATTGCTTATGTTTTTAGAAAACTCTTTCCAGAGAAGTATTTTCAGTTTCATAAAAAACTCTTAATGAGCCAAGGCCGTGCAAATGAAGCTAAAGCTATAAAAGTAGCAGTTTCTTTAGGAGCCAATGAAAAAGAGCTACGGAATGCAATCCAAAGCTCAAACTTACAGAAATTCTTTCAAGAAAATCTTAAAATCGCTTCTGCCTTGAATATTCTTGGTGCTCCCGCTTATATCATTGGAGATAAAATATTTAGTGGAGCTGTAGAAAAAAGTATTTTGCAAGCAGCAATAGAAGATGCACAATGAACTTCTCTTTTCTCAATGAGATTATTGAGAAATACACCAATATATTGATTCTTTGATTTTTTTGTTAACAGATTTATAAATGTGGATTTGTATTGCAGTTTAATTTAATGACAATGTGAACACAATGATTAGGGGAAACTTCATTAAAATTTAAAAGATATTTAGTCATAAGGATAGTAAGTATTAGAAATTTTATCGGTCAAGGAGTTAGGAATAAAATGGCAATAAAAAAAACAGATACTCAGCAGTGTACTGGGATTGATACAGCAATTATCCGCGACCTTGCTGAAATTTTGAATGATACAAATTTGACCAATATTGAAATTGAACAAGACGGATTTCGCATTTGTGTAGCGCGCCAAAACACTTCTTCTTCTGCACAAACAATTTATGCACCTATGTCTGGCTCTACAGTAGGTCCTTCTTCACTTCCGACAACTGAAGATTCTATAAAAAAAGAAAAATCAAAAAATGAGGTAGTATCTCCAATGGTTGGTACAGCATATCTTGCTCCTGCGCCAGGTGCACAACCTTTTGTAAAAGTAGGGCAAAATGTTTCTAAAGGCCAAACTTTACTGATTATTGAAGCAATGAAAACGATGAATCAAATTTTATCACCGCATTCAGGTACTGTGACTGCTATTTTAGTTACAGATGGTCAGCCAGTTGAATTTGATGAACCACTTATTATAGTGGAATAAAACGAGGGGCAGTCATGATACAAAAAATCCTCATTGCTAATCGAGGAGAAATTGCTCTTCGCATTCTGCGAGCGTGTAAAGAACTTGGAATTAAAACTGTAGCTATTCATTCAACTGCTGATGCTGATGCTATGCATGTTCGGCTTGCTGATGAAAGTGTGTGTATTGGTCCTCCACATTCTCACGATTCTTATTTAAATATTTATCAAATTATTTCGGCGTGTGAAATTACAGGAGCGGATGCTGTTCATCCAGGTTATGGATTTCTCTCTGAAAATGCAAAGTTTGCAGATGTATTGGAAGCTCATAATATTACATTTATTGGTCCAACAGCAGCACATATTCGTATTATGGGTGATAAAATAGAAGCTAAAAAAACTGCTAAAAGCCTTGGTATTCCTGTTGTCCCAGGTTCTGATAACGCTATAGTTGAAGAAAAAGAAGCTCTGCGCATTGCTAATGAAATTGGCTATCCAGTTATTATTAAGGCTTCTGCAGGTGGTGGTGGACGGGGTATGAAAGTTGCTCATTCTGAGCAAAAACTTTTAGCAGCTTTCAAAACAGCACGTTCAGAAGCTAGTGCTGCTTTTAATGATGATTCAGTTTATATTGAAAAATATCTAGAAAAACCACGTCATATTGAAATTCAGATCATAGGTGATGGAGCTGGTAATGCTATACACTTAGGAGAACGTGATTGTTCACTTCAACGGCGCCACCAAAAAGTATGGGAAGAAGCGCATTCTCCTGTACTTAATGAAGCTGAGCGGAAAAAAATTGGTAATATTGTTGCAAATGCCTGTGCAAAACTTGGATACCGTGGGGCGGGTACCATTGAGTTTCTTTACGAAAATGGTGAATTCTATTTTATCGAGATGAATACACGTTTACAAGTTGAGCATCCTGTAACTGAAGCAATTACAGGTATAGATTTAGTTCATGAACAAATTCATATTGCATCTGGTTTAGGGCTTTCAGTTGCCCAAAAAGATATCCACTTTTCTGGCCATGCTATTGAATGCCGCATTAATGCTGAAGACCCAATTAGTTTTACACCATCTCCAGGACTTATTACCCATTTTCATACACCTGGAGGGCTAGGAGTTCGTGTTGATTCAGGGGCTTATTCAGGCTATCGTATTCCTTCCTATTATGATAGCTTAATCGGAAAACTGATTGTTCATGGTCGTACACGTTTGGAATGTATGATGCGTTTACGGCGTGCTTTAAGTGAGTTTGTGGTTGATGGTATCAAAACTACATTACCTTTATTTTGTGATCTTATTGACAATAAAGATATTGCTAATGGTGATTATGATATTCATTGGTTGGAAAAATATCTTTCTGATAAATCAGTCTCTTTCGATTTATAAGGAGTAAATTTATAAACAATACTTGTTTATCAATATAGGCATATTATAATACACATCCGATTAATTTGGCTTAGATATATCTTTCAATAGTAAATCACATTCATAATTTTTTATTTGCCTTTTTGTAAGTTTATGCTATTTCCAATATAATGTGCCCTTATAGCTCAGTTGGTAGAGCACCTGATTTGTAATCAGGGGGTCGGGAGTTCGAGTCTCTCTGGGGGCACCGTTTTTTGTATTTAACATATTGAAATATAATATTTTTCTTTGGAATGAATGCTAGAATTTTTTTTCCACACTACTTTATTTAATCTATATAGTTTTGATAATATCCTTTGAAGCATTGTGTTAGATATAAAAAGGCTTTTCATCAGCATAATTCTGGTTTTCATTTTGTATTCTATGATTTTACCTACCGTGCCAGTAAGCATATGAAAAAGTGATATTGGTGTGGTGGTGCTCTTTACATATTTTATATAAATAAAATTTTATGCATTATTAGATGTATCAAATTATAGATGTTTTCCAAAAAGTTAGATAGATTCTATTGAAAATAGTATTCTCAATTTTCACTTACAAAATCTTATAAATTAGAGATATTTTAAAATACTATATATTTTATGAAATATGTTGAATCATAACATTGAATTTTACTATTTAAGATATATTAGTTGATTAATGAGAAAAACTAGATATGCGGATATATATATAGATTCAAAAATTATTTTAGAAAAAAGATAAATCATCAAATAAGAAGTTATATGTTTTATTTTTTCAGCAATGAGAGAGAATAAAATATCTATATGAGGAGGAGAGGAAGGGGAGGTTATTTGTTTGCTTAATAAAATAATAATAGAGATATATGAATAATATTCCTATGACATTTTATCATTCTCCACCATTAGTAAAATTTGCTGTGGCACCAATGTTGGGTTGGACAGATCAGCATTGCAGATTTTTTTATCGTCTTTTGACGAAAAAGGCGTTGCTTTATACTGAAATGTTCGTAGCTGATACTGTGATTTACGGTATCCGTAAAAAATTATTGGCTTTCAGTGATGAAGAACATCCAATTGCAATACAATTAGGAGGATCAGATCCAAAAAAATTGGCAGAAGCTGCACGTATTGCCGAAGACTTTGGTTATGACGAAATTAACTTAAATGTTGGTTGTCCATCAGATCGTGTTCAGGCAGGTATATTTGGTGCTTGTTTAATGTTGCATCCTGATATTGTAGCGCGAGCTGTAGAAGAGATGAAACGAACTGTTACTATAGCTGTGACTGTTAAATGTCGTATTGGTGTAGATGATCAGGATGAAAAATTGGCTTTAGACTTTTTAGCTGATCGTGTATGGAATGCTGGCTGTGATGCGCTATGGGTACATGCACGCAAAGCGTGGTTAAAAGGATTAAGTCCAAAAGAAAATCGTGATATTCCACCACTTAATTATAAAAGGGTTTATAATTTAAAGCGTAAATATAAAAATAATTTTATTGGATTAAATGGCGGAATAAAATCAATTAGTGAAATTAAAGAGCACTTAAGATCATGTGATGCCGCTATGGTTGGACGACAAGTTTATCATAATCCTATTTGGCTGAACCTTATTGATTCTGAAATATATGGTGAACCGCAGAATAATCTTAGTGATTATGATCTTATTAATGCTATGTGTGATTACACCGCCAAACATATAGCTTCAGGAGGACGTCTTTCTCATATTACACGACATATGATTGGTTTGTTTCAAGGGCGTGATGGTGCACGACGATGGCGACAAATATTATCACATAATGCAACAAAGACGGATGCTAATGTGCGTATTTTAAAAGAAGCTTTTGCTGCTATCAGTTAAGATAATTTGATCAATATTTTAATATTATATAATAAATTAAGTTATAATTTATGAATAATTATTAGAAAATTGCAGTTCTTCAAGAAAGAGATAAAATAAATATCTTAGTTGATCAGAGTTAATCTTTGTTAAAGGTTAAAAAATGTAAAAGTTTACTGCAATAATTGTATACAGCGATATATCAGTTTCATCTTTTAAAAGAGTTTCAACATTTGCTCTCTATCATCCTAGATACTTATTAAGTGGCGCATCTTACATTTGTAATATGAAAAAAAAACAATAAATTATTTATATCCTATCTGTAAAAAAAGTTCTAATTATATATTGTAGATTCGAAAAGGTATTTTCATGATTGCTAGGCCATTTGATGATTTTCGTGCTTTATTAATAAATTTACCTATTGCTGATGAATTTACAATAACTTTAGCAAAAAAACGGCAGGCACAATTAGTGAAAACAAAGGGTGCACTAGGAAAATTGGAAGGTATTGCAGTTTGGTATGCGGGTTGGAGAGGAGAAGAAAAACCAATTATAATGAAGCCTCTAGTTGCTATTTTTTCTGGCAATCATGGGGTTACTGATGAGGGTGTTACACCATTTCCACAATCTATGACACAACAGATGGTACAAAATTTTACAACAGGTTGTGCTGCGATCAATCAGATTTGTGTAGCTTATGATCTTGGATTGAAAATATATGATTTGGCATTAGAATATCCAACAATGAATATTACAAAAGATGCGGCAATGGATGAGCGCAGTGCAGCCGCAACAATGGCATTTGGAATGGAATCAATAGCCGGAGGAACAGATCTCTTATGTGTTGGAGAGATGGGAATAGGCAATACGACTATAGCTTCAGCTTTATGTCTTGCTTTGTTTGGTGGAGAAGCTGAGGAATGGGTCGGATCTGGTATGGGAGCTGTAGGAGAATTTTATCAGCGCAAGGTTATGGCTGTAAAAACAGCAGTCTCTTTACACAAGAACTATTTAAATGATCCTTTTGAAATTATGCGTCGCTTAGGAGGGCGTGAGATTGCTGCTATGGTAGGGGCTATTTTAGCTGCAAGAATGGAAAAAATTCCAGTTATTTTAGATGGGTTTATAGCGACAGCAGCAGCAGCAGTGCTATATAAAATAAATCCAAGTTCTCTTGATCATACACTTGTTGGGCATGTTTCTTCTGAAACAGCTCATCGTAAACTTTTAGAAAAAATTGGGAAAGAACCACTTTTGGATTTAGACATGTGTCTTGGTGAGGGAACAGGTGCAGCTATAGCAGCTGGTATTGTTAAAGCGGCCGTCTTAGTTCATACGCAAATGGGACCGTCTGAGTAGAAAAACTGAGTATTAAAAAGTAAGAATGTGATCATAAATATTAAACAACTTTAAAAATATAATTTTCTAGAAAATAAAAACTTTATTAAACTATAAAATTCAAGTTTCCTAAAATCGTTCATTTTTTCGCATAATATTTTGATGGTATAATTTTTAAAAATCGATATCTCAGATTACTTTTTTCATTTGAGTTAGTTGATTTGATATTTTTCAGTTTTTAAAAAGGATATCAAGACTGAATTGCAGATTTTATGATATCTAAACTTAGAACGTATCAGTTGGAGTTTTAGTGATTATTAATTATTTCAACATATGCTGAGTATATTAGCTTTACTAGTGGCTATTAATACAATTAGGTAATAATCTTATAGGTTATAAATTTCAAATCTTCTTTTAGTGAATTCATATTTAAGATTAGATGCTATTCAAATTAAATAATAGCATTTTAGTTAAGTAGAGCTTTTATTAACAATTTCACTGGGATATTAGATGTTACAATATTAGATAAAGAATGCTGCTTTATGCATGGTGAACTCAGCTCTATATTATAAAGCTATCATGATTAATTTATTATATTTGATATTGATAATTCCTTACATTGTTTATAGGGGCTATAAACTTTATTAAAGTTAACTAATTTGATAAAAAATTAATATACTATCAAATTCATAAGAATTTACGGACTAAACAGCGAAGATGTACAATAAGCTCATCATTAAACCATGGGTGTTTTTTTAACCAAAAAGTATTTCGCCATGATGGGTGGGGTAAAGGCATAACATTATATCCTCGAGGTTGACGTATGGATAGTATGTTTTTCCAATCACTGACGGTTTCCGAGACAGTTTTATATTTTAGGTTTGTGATATGCCATTTGTGCGCATAACTTCCAACAGCAAGAACAAGTTTTATTTGCGGCATAGCCTGAAATACTTTTTCATGCCATATTTCTTGACATTCATTTCTTGGAGGCAAATCAGATTTATTTGGGGCATAGCCAGGAAAACAAAATCCCATAGGAACAATAGCAAATAGAGATCTATTGTAAAATTCATCACTGGTTACACCGAGCCAATTACGTAATCTTACGCCAGAACAATCATTGAAAGGGATCAAACTTTCATGCACACGCAATCCTGGTGCTTGACCTGCAATTGCAATAGAAGCAGTATTAGATAAATAGACAACAGGCCTTGGTTCATGGGGAAGGGGAGGAAGATAATGTGGATGTTTGATACAAACACGGCAAGAATGAATATCTTTTTCTAATTTTATAATATGCTCACATTGTTTTTTATTCATAATAAATAAGAAATTAAAAAGATATTTTTATGGAATAAAGAGATTACTTTATTTTTTTATGCGGGGATGAGTTTTACGCCATTCTTGCGGATTTTGAAAACTTGACTGCCATATTCCTTTTTTTTGTCTTTTAGCTTTTTGTTCTTCTTTAGGATAGTTATAAAAACTGACAGCCCAACCATTGCGTACCATTGCTGCGTTAATGTTATTAACTTTTTTTGTTCTACATATGGCAAGAATACGATGATAGTTGTCTTTTTTAGACCAGTAACATGTAACAGATTGATGAGCTATAAGTTTTTCTAATTTTTTTTTTGCTTGCAAGCCGCATGCGTAGCGTTCTTTTTTTATGCCGCAAAATTGATTGAGTTCAGGAGCATCGATTCCTGCAAGTCGAATTATGTTATCAGAAATCTTAATTGAATCACCATCAATGACCAATGCCTTACCTTTTATAGATTTTTGGGGAACAGAAATTATGTTATTGATTTGTGCTGCAGTACATCTCGAATAAATTGTTCCATGAATAAGAACAATATTTATTATAACAATACTGAAAATAATAAGTTTTTTGCTAAAAATATTCGGATTAGAAGGAGAATTATTTATTTTCATGAGATAAAAATTGTAACAATATATTTATGGGATGAGTTAAGATAAAATACTGGTAATTTGTAATAACTGTTTCATTTTGAAAAATATTCATTATGCTCTATCTATAAATAAATATATACAATAGCAAGATGGTAGGGAAGACAGGCTGCTGTTTCTCATCTATGAATTTTATCCTATAGAAAGTTAATTAAATGATTATGTGATAGTAAAGGTGGAGTATTTGATAAAGTTTTATTTGTAGATCCAGCTCCTTTAAGCATAAATAAAAACTTATATAAGTCTTCTCTTGGGCATAAATATCAATCTGATCAGGTAGATTATTTATGTATTTTTGTTCATCGAACAAAGAGAAACAATTTGCGAATAGCGCAAATTTTACGTATATAGGCGCTTAAAATTCCTTCTGATAAAAGATCTAATATCATTTCCATCAGTCCATATACAATGTCCTTTTTTACCTATGATGATTGCTATTCTGATATATTGACACATAGAAAGAACTTCTTGAGAATATATTTGCCTTTAAGCAACAAATTTATCATTATAGGTAGCTTGAGGGTCTGAAAGAATACTTGCTAATTATTTTATATGACTAACACGTGGAAGATGATTGATATCGGAAAATGCAGCGTCAGTGAGAAGATTAAATAATTATTTTCCAATAATAATTAATTATGAGTACTTAGGTTTGTATTGATCAAGATAGTTTATATAACTAATGCACTTAGTAATATATCACTCTTTGAGACTGCTGTGAGTAATGAATTTTTGCAAAATAAAGGTTGAGACTTTAGCTAGAAAAGCTAGACATTTATCTTAAAAGAATACAATCACGTTCCCCTTTTTTATTAGGGGGTTAATAATAAAAGAGCTTTTGTAAAAAAGCCAAATTATCAAGAACACTGCAATATATTCTGCGTTTTTATTTACACGGCATTCTTAATTTTAATAATTTAAACGAAAGACTAATTATTTAATTTTTGTTTCTTTAAAATCAACATGCTTTTTAACAATTGGGTCATATTTGCGTTTACTCATTTTATCTGTCATTGTGCGGCTATTTTTCTTTGTTACATAGAAAAAGCCAGTATCTGCAGTTGATAAAAGCTTAATCTTAATAGTTGCTGCCTTAGCCATAATAAGAGTCCTATTATAGTAAAATAATATTACTTCGCTATCAAAATTTATTTTTGATGCAATTACATTTTATATATGACACTACGGATGTTCTACAAAAAGTCAAGAGTTGTTTGATTTTCTCATTAATTGAATAAGCACTAAAATAATATATAAGCTAAAAAAACAGGCAATTGCCAAAGAAAAACCAAATGGTTTTAAAATATCCATTGTTTGACCAATAATAGCTGGTCCAATCAGTATACCAATTCCATAGCAAAAAATAAAAGCAGAATTAGCTGCAGCAAGCTCTTGTCCTTTAAGGCATTCACCAAGTTGTGCTAGGCCAATTGTATAAAGACCTGCTGGTATTCCACCAAGGAAGAAAAGATCAATCATCAAAATCAGTTTATGTTCTGCTATCTGCGGTATAATGAGAGTTCCAATCAATCCTAAAATAGCGCATCCTATAAGAGAATAGCGCTTATCTTTTAAATAATCACTTATGAGGCTGATAGGAATTAAAAGGAGAATATTACCAAGAGCAAGAATTTCCATAAAATGTATGGTTTCATTTGTATTATATCCAATTGATAAGCTAAAAGGTGTTATAAGTGTTAACGTTCCCATTTGTATAGCGCCATAAATAAGTGCTGCTATTGTTGAGGTGGGAATACGTAAAATATGTGAAAAAAACGCCGTATTTTCCTTACTCTGAAATTTGGGGCTCAATTTCCAGGCAAAGAGAAGGGGTATGATAGCAATTATAATAAGAAGGCAGCCGGCACCAAAAGGTATAAAATTTTGTGTTCCTATTTTTTCTAGCAGCATTGGGCCTAAAATAAATCCAAGACCTAAAGTAATAGCATAGATAGAAATTACTAAACTGCGTCTGTGAGGTGGAGATGCATTATTAATCCAGAATTCTGATAGAATAAATATAATTGTCATAGCGAAATGTAGTGTAAATCGCAAAATAAACCAAATCCATATTGATTCAAAAAAATAGAATCCTAAAAAACTTAGAGAACCAATAATCATCATAAGCAATATTGATTCGACGACACCGAAATGTAAGGCGATTCGGGCAGTTAGAGCAGCTGCAATAATTGTTGCAATTCCTCCGACTCCTCCACTATAACCGATGATACTATTTGATAATCCTTTTTCAGTCATTAGCAACGAAATAAGTTGTGTTCCCATTCCTAATGCTACACCGACAGTACCAATGGTCGTAATCGAGGCAATAATTGCACGCAAAGAACTATTTGGGAAGTTGAAGGTTTTGTTCATCATGAGGGGAGTTTAATTAAAATTATAGTGTTATATTTGGATCATATGATTAGTAATAAATTTTGTTGAAAATAGAAAAAGAAAATTGCGATTAAAAAAATAGCATTTACAGCGTAGCACATAGTCTGTGGGGTAATTGTGTAGATTTTTAGATGATAAAAGGTAGATAAATCTATATGTTGCATATTTTATGATATATTTAATGTAAAATTTTTTGACCTTTTCTTAATCAAAAGAGAATCATAGAAATTTATTATATAGAGCTAAAAAAAGAAACAGTATGCATCAAATAATAATAAAATGACAAGAGATTTTTAAATAATCCATTACTTTAAAAATGTTGGCTATATAGTTCTTCTTAAATTAAGACATCTTTTTAAAAAGATATTAAAAATAAAGATTTTTCTTAAATAACTTTTTGTATAATAAGCTTAAAATATTTGATACTAATGTTATCAACAATCAATTAGTTTTTAAAATTAAATATTATTATGGATTTATCATAGCTTTTAATCTTTGTGTGCAGAGATATAATTCTAATTTTGCGATCTTTTATTAAAGGTTATCTTTTTTATCAGAAACATAATTGCGTTTTTTCACTATAGATTTATTTTTGTGGTAAGAGATAGGTAAAGAAGTTATGAGACGAGGTTTTGTTAACATTTCAAAACATAAAGCACCAGAAAAAGGTTGGACTTCTAAAATTTTTACTTCGACTACATCACCAAGTTGATAACATTTACGGCTACGTTTTCCTATAAGGGTATGCTGTACTTCGTCAAAATAGTAATAATCACTTTTAAGTGTAGAAATAGGCACAAAACCATCTGCATTTAATTTATCAAGTGCGATAAAAAGACCTGCTTTTGTAACTCCTGAAATACGGGCTGTAAATGAGTGTCCAATTTTATTAGCTAAATAATGTGCAACAAGTCGATCAACAGTTTCTCGTTCTGCCATCATTGCGCGGCGTTCGTATAAAGAAATTTGAGTGGCGATTTTTGCAAAATTTTTCTCTTGTTCATCTGTGAGCCCATCATTACCCAATTTCAGAGCTTTTATAAGCGCTCGATGAATAATTAAATCAGCATAACGGCGAATTGGTGAGGTAAAATGTGTATAGTTAGGCAGATTTAAACCAAAGTGGCCTATATTTTTAGGACTATATTCGGCTTGAGATTGTGAGCGCAAAATAATCTGATTTACTAACTCCTCTTGTTGCGTATTCATAGTTTTTGTAAGAATATTATTAAGCTGTGCTGATGTAAGTTCAGCTCCTCGTGCAAGTGAAATTCCTAGACTTTGAAGAAAGTTCTGGAGCATTTCCTGTTGTGCAAGAGATGGCTTACTATGAATACGATAAATGAGAGGTTGATGATGTCCTTTTAATGTTTCAGCAGCTGCAACATTCGCTTGTATCATGAACTCTTCAATTAATCGATGTGCTTCTAGATGAGATAACATCACAACATCTTGAATGTATCCATTTTGATCAAGAATAATCTTTTTGTCTGGTATTTCTAATTCTAATGGTTGTCGGTGATTGCGCGCAATTTTAAGGCAGGAATAAGCACCCCATAATGGTTGTAAAATGTTTTCAAGTAAGGGAGCTGTTTTTTTATTTGTCTTTCCTTCAATTGCACATTGTACTTCTTGATAGGATAATTTGGCTGCCGTACGCATTACAATACGATGGAAACTATGTTTACGTTTGTTTCCATTCGCATCAAAAATCATACGAACAGCTAGTGCAGGTCTATCTTTTCCTTCGTGCAATGAACAGCGATCATTAGAAATACATTCTGGAAGCATTGGTACGACACGATCAGGAAAATAAACAGAGTTTCCTCGTTTTAATGCTTCCTGATCTAGAATACTTCCTGTTTGTATATAGCAAGAAACATCCGCAATTGCGACAATGATAATCCAACCTCCGCTATTGGCAAGGCTTTCATCCTTTATTGCATAAACTGCATCATCATGGTCTTTTGCATCTGGGGGGTCAATTGTAATAAACGGTAATTGTCGCCAATCTTCGCGGTTAACAGCGTTATCAGGTTTTATATTTTCAGCTTGTTCAAGGACATCTGAGGGAAAAATATGAGGAATTTCTTTTGATATAAGGGCAATCATTGAAAGATTTGTTTCATTATCAATGTGCCCTAAAATATTTCTTACTTTTGCTTGTTTGAATCTGTAGTTAGTACTATTTTTAATTTCAATTTCGACAAGATCACCAGCTTTAATATCTATGTTCGTAGAAATATCAATAATAAGCTCGTTATTTTTACGTTCTATGGGATCTATATGCCATTCGCCATTTTCTAATTCTCTCACTATACCAAGCATATTTCTTTTTTTCTTATCAATCTTGCGGATGATTCGTCCTGTATAAGAAAGATTTTGCAAAACTTTATTTCGAAAAATTTTTACAAGGATGTGATCTCCAATACTAATGCTTGCTCCTCTTATGCGATGAGAAGAAGAAATTTGAATATTAGGCTTTGGATCATTGGGCCATTCAAGAGGTTCTGCAATAAAGTCACCATCTTTATCAAGAGCACTAACTTTGACTAAAGTAATTGATGGTAATCCCTTTTTGATGCTTAAATTTTTACGTTTTTTTGGTATTGCATAGTTATCTTTTAAGTTACGCAATATATCTTTTAACCACATATGAGAATCACTATTCAAGTTAAAAGCTTTAGCAACTTTTCGTTTACTCGATTGGTTCGGATTATGAGTGATAAAGGATAAAATTTCTGATTTACTAGGTAGCTTCTTAGTATTAGATAGTTGAAAATATTTTGTTTTTTTCTCGCTTTTAGCCAAAATTTATGCTTTCTTTTTGCGGGGTGAGGATTTTTTTGGTGTTGCCTTCTTTTTTGAAGTAGCTTTTTGTTTTGTTTTTTTTATCGATGCTTTAGCTAATATAAGTTCTAATGCTTCTGCAAGTGTGACTGTAGCTGGATCTTTATCCTTTGGTAAGGTAGCATTAATTTTATTCCAGTTAACATATGGACCATAAAGACCATTACGTATAGTAATTAGTCCACCTTCTGGGTGATCTCCTAGTGTTGCCAGCGTAGCAGGTGTTATTTTACGTCGGTTTGTTGTACTCTCTTTTTTTTCAGCAAGTATTGTAACAGCGCGATTAATGCCGATATCAAAGACTTCATCTGTACTAAAAAGATTTGTGTATTGTCCATCATGAGCAAGATAAGGACCATATCGTCCAATTGCGGCTGTAATTATTTTTCCTGTTTCAGGATGAATGCCAACTTCACGAGGTAAAGACAGCAAAGCTAAAGCTTTATCAAAATCAATATTTTCTATGTGCCACCCTTTAGGCAAACTTGCACGCTTAATTTCTTTACCTTCGCCAAGTTGAATATATGGACCAAAGCGGCCATGACGAAGGGAAATATCTTTCCCTGTTTCAGGATCAATACCGAGCATAACAGGTTCATCATTGTGCACCGCTTTGCTTTGTTCTTCTGTATCTGAACCTAATTGGCGTGTATATTTACATTCAGGATAATTAGAGCAACCAACGAATGCACCATAGCGCCCTAATTTTAATGATAATTGGCCATTTGTACAAAGGGGACAAGAGCGGCAATCACTTCCGTCTTCACGTGTCGGGAAAGCAAGAGGAGCTAACGTTACGTTTAAAACATCAAGAACGTTCATTATGCGGAGTTCTTGGATACTCGTAATAGATGCATTAAATTCATCCCAAAAATCGCGTAAAACATCTTTCCAGGAAAGTTTTCCATCGGATATAAGATCTAATTTTTCTTCAAGAGCTGCTGTAAAACCATATTCTACATAGCGATTAAAAAAATTTTCAAGAAAGGCTGTAACAATACGTCCTTTAACATCAGGGATAAGTTTGCGTTTATCGGTTATGATATATCCACGATCACAAAGTGTGCTTAATGTAGATGCATAAGTTGAAGGCCTACCAATTCCCAATTCTTCAAGTTTTTTAATTAATGCAGATTCAGAATAACGAGGAGGTGGTTCTGTCGTATGTTTGACCGATTCAACTTTTTCTTTTGTAAGTGATTCTCCAACATTAATCTGCGGAAGACGTGTTGATTCATCCTCATCACTATTTTCTTCTTCTTTTGGATCCGTATAAGCAGAAATGAAGCCATCAAAACGAATAACAGAGCCTGTTGCGCGTAAATGAGCGTGATTTTCTTCTTGAGATGCTTCAATTTCGACAGTTGTACGTTCAATTTCAGCAGAACACATTTGGCTGGCAATTGCGCGTTTCCATATTAATTCATAGAGTTTTGCTTGATCACTATCGAGAAAATTGCACACTTGATTAGGATGACGTGTAAAATCTGTAGGACGAATAGCTTCATGTGCTTCTTGTGCATTCTTAGCTTTTGTTGAATAAAAACGTGGTTTTTCAGGAAGATAATTTCTTCCAAAAGAATCAATAATCGCTTTTCGTGCTGCATCAATAGCTTCTGAAGCCATTTGCACTCCATCAGTACGCATATAAGTAATAAGTCCTGCTGTTTCACCATTGATTTCAACACCTTCATAAAGCTTTTGAGCAACTTGCATTGTGCGAGAAGCTGAAAAACCCAATTTTGAAGAAGCAGCTTGTTGTAATGTAGATGTTGTAAAGGGTGGAGAAGGATTCCTTTTTATAGGCTTGGCTTCAATACTTAACGTGCGATAATTTGCTTTTTCCAACATAGAGAGAATTTGATCAGCTTGTTCTTGGGATTGAATATCAAGCTTACCAAGTTTGTTATGGTTAAATTCTATTAACCGTGCATGAAAAATATTATTTTGGAGTGTTTTCAAGTATGTTGTAATTGACCAGTAGTCTTCTTTAATGAATTGCTCAATCTCTGATTCGCGATTGCAAATGATACGTAAAGCAACTGATTGAACACGACCAGCAGAACGAGCACCAGGTAATTTGCGCCATAAAACAGGTGAGAGAGTAAACCCAACCAGGTAGTCGAGAGCTCGACGTGCAAGATAGGCATCTACAAGCGATATATCAATATCGCGTGGATTTTTCATGGCATCAAGAACGGATTTTTTCGTGATTGCATTAAAAACAACTCGTTTAACACGTTGATCGTTTAAAACTTTTTTTTGTTTTAGAACATCAAGGATATGCCATGAAATAGCTTCTCCTTCACGATCAGGGTCTGTTGCTAAGATAAGGCTATCGGCTTCTTTGACTGCTTTTGCTATTTCATTCAAACGTTTTGCTGAAGCAGTATCAATATCCCACTTCATAGCAAAATCTTTATCAGGAAGAACAGAGCCATCTTTTGCAGATAAATCACGTACATGCCCAAATGATGCTATGACTTTGTATTGAGATCCAAGGTATTTATTGATTGTTTTTGCTTTTGCTGGAGATTCAACGATAACAATATCCATAATTTTATCCGAATGTTGAAACAAAATTCCCTTTATAAACTTCTTTCAAATGAATAGCTAATGACAATTGGTCAAGAGCACATAAAAAAAAACTATATTATACAACTTTTGATTGTTATTATTAAAAATACACCTTATAAAAGAAATCGTATAACTTATTTTCCACAGCCAATATAAAAAGCATACGGCAAAATACTAAGATAACATCTATTGAGAGGTGGGGAGAATGCTCAAGGATAAAAGATTATGTTTATAAATCACTTAAAGATTATCCACTATATTACAGATATGTCAAAACAAATGAGCCAGATGGCACGTCAAGCTCATAGTCCACTTTTAGCATTGCTTTTGGATATGGCAGCTGAAGAGGGGCAAAGCATTATTAATAGTTCTGAGGCTCTTGGAGAAGATCCTAAGTCGACAATGATACGTAACCGCCAGAGTGCCGAATAAGCTTTCCAGCAAGATCCAGTTCAATTAACAAGAGGTAGAGTTTTTGTAACGAAACACCTGAATAAATGCTGAGTGTATCTAAATCAATTGGAGTGCTTGATAGAGCCGAAAGGACAGCTTCACGTTCTATATCATCTCCAATCAAAGAAGTCTCATTCGTTATTTGCTTAGGAGGACTAGTATTTTCTTGTGGAAATTGAATTGAATATGTTTCTTCAAAAAAGCTAAGTTGAGGATCGGTTGTATTCGATGTTAATGGTGTGAGTGTTTCTATAATATCAGAGGGATGTGTAACCAGCAAAGCACCTTCTTTAATAAGATTATTTGTACCAATTGCTCTTGGATCAAGTGGAGAACCTGGAATAGCGAAAATCAATCGTCCCATTTCAACAGCTTGGCGTGCTGTAATTAAGGAGCCTGATCGCATGGCCGCTTCTACCACTAAAAGACCAAGCGATAGAGCTGCAATAATACGATTTCTTCTTGAGAAGTCGATAGCACGGGCTTTCCAACCAATGGGCATTTCACTAATAATTGCTCCACCATTAGCAAGAATATCATCATAGAGTTTTTGATTTTCGGGAGGGTAAATGTGATCAATACCACCAGCCATAACTGCAACTGTGCCTGTTAGCAAACTTGCTTGATGAGCAGTGCTATCAATTCCACGTGCAAGTCCAGAAATAATCGTAAAACCAGCATTACCAATAAAATGAGCAAACTGATTAGTTAATTTTTTGCCGACTGCAGAGGCATTTCGAGAACCAACAATCCCAACAGAAGGTTTTTGAAAAATCGAGCAATCACCTTTTATGGCAATAAGTGGAGGTGATGCTTCTACTATTTTGAGAAATGGTGGATAATCTGGTTCTCCTATACCGATAAACCTAATACCTTGTTTTTCAGCTTGTTGCATTTCTTTTTCGGCATCATCTAATGTCGCGATTCGAATAGGTTTACGAAGCCCTCCATTTTTACTAAGCTCAGGAAGCATAGCAAGAGCATTTTCTGCTGTTTTATAATGGTCAATCAAATTACGAAAAGTAACTGCTCCAATATTTTCGCTGCGTAATAACCGCAACCAATTTAATCGTTGCTGATCAGTAAGCAAAATTCCTTTATTTATTCCTATTTGTGGTATCAATTTTATTTTCTTCCCCTGCTAATAATCTGCGAATATTAGTATGATGTTTTATAATAACGAGTATGCTCATTATTATTACTATGCAAGCAACATAGAAAGAAGGGGAATGATAGTAAATAAAAATTGGAGTAATAATTACAGCCGCAAGTGCAGAAAATGAAGAATAGCGCGTTAATATAAACGCTCCTATCCAGACAATAATAAAAATAAGAGCTGCTAACCAATCAAAACCTAAGCAGACACCTAGATAAGTTGCAACTCCTTTACCTCCTTTGAATTTAAGCCATATGGGATAAATATGCCCTAAGAAAGCTAAAAATCCAGCCAGAAGAGCAATTTCTACAGTAGGAAATAGAAATTTTGTCACCCAAATAACAAAAGTGCCTTTTAATATATCGCATAGAAGAGTAAGAGTTGCGATTTTTTTATTTCCTGTTCGTAAAACATTTGTCGCTCCGATATTTCCAGAACCAATTGTTCTTATATCGCCAAGTTTATAAAATTTTGTAAAAAGTAATCCAAATGGTACAGAACCAATGAGATAAGATATCAGGAAAATAAGACATGTATTGAATTGCAAAAGTGTTTCTACTTCACTCATTAAGAATCTCATTTGCTTTGCTGATTAATTTTAAATACTGATTGTCCCTTTACAAAAGTTTGAAGAACACGTCCCTGAAAACGAGCATTTTCGAAGGGAGTATTTTTTGAACGTGAATGTAGCGTATCTACAGATAAGACCCATGGCTCATCTAAATCAACCAAAATAAGATCTGCATGAGCGCCTTTCATAAGCGTTCCAGCATTGAGACCAAAGAGTTTTGCAGGTGCTGTTGATAAAAGTTCAACTAATCGTAAAAGAGGTACAGTTTCATTGTGATAAAGGCGTAAAGCCGCACTTAATAAAGTTTCCATACCAATAGCACCTGGCGCAGCCTCTTGAAATGGCAAGCGTTTTCTATCAATGCTTTGAGGATTGTGAGAAGAAGAAATAATATCTATTGTCCTATCTTTTATTGCTTTAATCATTGCTATACGATCTTCTTCTGCACGTAATGGGGGCATTAAGCGGAAAAAAGTACGATATTCACCAATATCATTTTCATTTAAAGATAAGTGATTAATAGATACACCAGCTGAAATTTTTTCACTATTTTGTTTTGCTAAACGAATAGCGTCAGCAGACATAGCTGTCGATATCTGTGCTGCGTGGTAACGTGTTTGTGTTAGAATAGCTAGCCGTAAGTCTCTTTCGAGTGGAATGACTTCTGCCTCACGCGGAATTCCAGAAAAACCAAGCCAACTCGCTAATAAACCTTCATTCATAACGCCTTGATCAGAAAGATCGTGGTCTTGTGTTTCATGAATCAATGCAATATCGAAATCACGTGCATAAATCATTGCCCGCCGCATCACAGCTGAATTTTGGAGTGTCTTTTTTCCTTCACTAAAGGCAACTGCTCCTGCATCTTTCAATAAACCAAATTCAGTGATTTTTTGTCCTTGCAGACCTTGCGTGATAGCAGCAACTGGATAAATATTAACTAATGACGTTTCATGCGCTGTGCATGTAATAAATTTAATAAGAGCTACATTATCAATTATCGTCTGTGTATCAGGCATCATAAGAAATGAGGTAATACCACCGGCTGCTGCAGATTGGCTTGCTGAAGCAATAGTTTCAGGGTATTCAGCTCCTGGTTCTCCGATAAAGACTTGAGCATCAACAAGTCCAGGAAAAATTGCTTTATCTTGTGCATCAATGGTTTCTGCTCCTTCTGGTATTCCTTGATTCAAAGCTTCTTTTCCAGCGGCTACAATCAGTCCATTTTCAATGATAACTGTACCGATTTCATCAATTGCGCGTGAAGGATCAACAATGCGGGCGTTTTGAAAAACTATTGGTTTTGTCATTTCTTTTCTTTACTCCAGTTATGGCGCAAATCTAATAAAGCCTCCATGACCGCCATGCGCACAGCAATACCCATTTCTACTTGTGTGTGAATCATACTTTGTGTACTATCTGCTATATCAGAAGCAATTTCTACACCACGGTTTATTGGGCCAGGGTGCATGATAATGCAATCATTTTTAGCATACGCTAAATTTTCTTTATGCAAACCAAAATAATGGAAATATTCACGAATAGAAGGGATAAAAGCACTTGTCATACGCTCGCGTTGTAAGCGTAGCATCACGATAACATCAGCACCTTTTAGACCTTCTTTCATTGTATTAAATACTTCAACACTCATATTTGAGATTCCAGGAGGGAGAAGTGTTGATGGGGCAACAGCACGAATACGAGCTCCTAAAGCATTGAGGCTGATAATATTAGAACGGGCGACGCGTGAATGTAAAATATCACCACAAATTGCGACAGTTAATCCTTCAATATGACCTTTTATTCTTCTAATGGTTAGAGCATCTAATAAAGCTTGTGTTGGGTGTTCATGTGCACCATCACCTGCATTAACTACGCAACAATCAACTTTTTGTGCTAAAAGCGCTGCAGTTCCAGCACAGCTATGGCGAACAACGAGTATATCAGGTTTCATAGCATTAAGAGTTGTGGCTGTGTCAATTAATGTTTCTCCTTTTTTTACAGACGAATTACTAATAGCCATGTTCATCACGTCTGCCCCTAATCGTTTGCCAGCTAATTCAAACGAAGATTGAGTTCTTGTGGAAGCTTCAAAGAAGAGATTAATTTGTGTATACCCATGCAATATAGATTGTTTTTTATTAATTTTCTTGGAAAGAAGTACGTTCTCATCTGCGCGATCAAGTAATATATTAAGGTCTTGTACAGTGAGGTGTTTAATCCCTAAAAGATGTCGGTGAGGAAAAATTGGAAAAGTAGTATTATGAGTCATAGTATTCTTTTCTATAGATCTCTAAAGAGCGTAAATCAGCATTTGTTTAAATATAATAAATGTTTTTAGCTGTAAAAAGGCAAATAGTCTATGATGTGAGTGATTCTAATAATAGGAATATACTATATGAATGTTGTATTCACGCAGAATTTACAGCGAAAAAATGCATTTCTTAGTGATACGCTTATGTTTCGTATTGCGTCTACTTTACCTACTTCCTTGTTGGCAAGCTTTGAGGAAATAGGAACTTTTGTGGCTAGTGATGAGGCGTGGGATCTTGCACGTTTAGCTAACAGCCACCGGCCCCGGTTGCACTATAATAATCGATGGAAACAGTCAAAAGAAGAATTAGATATTCATCCTTCTTATCATAATCTTCAGAGGTATTCTAGACAAGCAGGTTTAGTTTCTTCGCTTTGGGAAAGTGCGACTTCAGAGAATGGAGTACGTTATCAGGCGCGTGCTATTCGCTTGGCTTTATTGGCCGGTTTGGAAACAGGACATTTGAATGAGATCACTGTAGCAAGTGCTGCTATTGCAGTTTTAATTGGTGATATTGAACTATTTAAAAAATGGCAAGATGCACTTTTATCACGTCAGTATGATTTATCTTCTAAGCCTATTGATAATAAAACAGGCGCCTCACTGACTTGTGCTTTTGATAATATTGAGGAAAGTGAGAAATATACTTTCAATTTTCCAGCTGTTCAAAGGATTTCTTTTGATGAGAAAATGGGGCGTGATCTATACCGTTTAAACATTATAAAAACCAATGTTGTTAATCCGATGGCTGACGGATATATTGTAAGCGCAGAGATAGATGGCCTTTTAAGCTGCTTTTTAATTCCACGGTTGCAAGAAAATGGCTTATTAAATGGTACTATATTAATTCGTTATTTAATTCAGCGGTCTGGAGAATGTTCAGCTCCAGAGGGAGTTATTGAATTCCGAGGTTGTTGTGGTTGGCTTTTGGGTAACGTAGGAGAAGGGGCTAAGGTGATTAAGGATATCGAAACGATGATGCGTTTCGATCAAGCTATAATATCTGCAGGTGTTTTGCGGTCTGCACTTCAATTTAGTATAGATTTTCTTCGGAAGAAAATGCCAAATCAACCCTTTCCACCATTAACAGAGCGTATTTTTGCTGATATTGCACTTGATATAGCTGCTTCGCAAGCATTGGTTATGCGTTTAGCCCGAGCATTTGATAATGCTGTAGATAATCGTTCTGAGGCAGCTTTTGCAAGAATTATGACACCTATTATTGCTTGTCATGTTAGTCAATTAGTGATTCCAATTGTTGGTGAAATTATTGCGCAGGTTGGTATAGAGAGTTTTACGGATAGTAATCCCTTGTTGCAAATATTGCGTGATAGTCCTGCACGAATAGTTAAAAATAGTGGTATGAATCAATTGGTAAGGGATGCAATTCTTATAGGAGATAAAGCACCTGGATTATTTCAGCAATTATTAGAAAAAATTGCAGCTGATATTGGACAAGCTGGTCCACGAGCGATTGAGATTATTAAATCCGCTGTGAATATGGCTTCAACGAATGAGGGAGCTGGTAGGTTTTTTGTTGAGCAGATGGCATATGCATCTGCTAGTGCTGCGTTACGTTATACAGAAGTAGAATATATTGTAAATGCTTACATGGAAAGCCGTCTTGGAGGACAATGGAGATCATCTTATGGTATGTTGATTGCACGATATAATCCAACGCAATTATTAGATATTCTCTATCCTACTGTTTGATGGCAGAGTCTTAATTCTATCGAGAGCACCTTGTAAAATGAAAGCAGCAGCAGCTGAATCAATACGTGATTTTCTCTTAGAGCGTGACATATCCATTTCTAAAAGAAGACGTTCTGCAGCGATTGTTGATAATCGTTCATCCCAAAAAACAAAAGGAATTTCTGTATATGTTGCCATATTACTAACAAAAGTTTTAGTTGCTTGAACACGTGGGCCATTGCTTCCATTCATATTAAGAGGTAAGCCAATGATAATAGCCCCTACATTTTCATTGTTAAAAATCTGTATAAGCGTGAGAGCATCTAATGTGAATTTTTTTCGATAAATAACAGGTCGCGGATTTGAAAATGTTAAACTAATATCAGAAATAGCAATTCCAATTGTTTTGGTACCCAAATCTAAGCTTGCTATTGTCTGCCCAAGTGAAAGATGTGTCATAACTTCATTTATGCTGATAATGGCCATGTTTATATGCTTAGAGTATCATAATATTTTCGTTAGTTGCTATAAAAATTGGGGTGTAAATATCAATATTCTTGCGCTTATAGATGTAGACTTGTATAGCCAAAAAATGAATAGGCTAATAATATTAGAGTAAATCAAGTAGGAAGGTATAATATGTCTGTTGAGAGTAAAACAGTCAAGCGGGTGGCAAAATTAGCACGTATTGCTATCCATAATGATGAAGTTGAACGTATAACAGAGGAGTTTAATACCGTTTTAGATTTTGTAAAACAACTTGACGAAGTTGATGTTGATGGAGTTGAGCCACTAACATCAGTAATTCCAATGACGTTACGAAAACGTGAGGATGAGGTTACGGATGGTAATAAGGTTGTGGATATTATAGCAAATGCGCCTTTAGCAGAAGAAAATCTTTTTCTTGTTCCAAAAGTAGTCGAATAATTTTTTATATTTTAAAACTCGAGAATCAACATGACCGATTTGATAACCTTAACAATTGCACAAGCTCGTGATGCTTTAAAAAAGGGAGACTTGAAAGCAATTGAACTAACAGAAGCTTATTTGAAAGCAATTGAATTGGCTAATCCAATTCTGAATGCTTATGTAGCAATAACTGCAGAACAAGCAACAAAAATGGCAGTTGAATCCGATATCCGTTTAGCGAAAGGAAAGGCTGGCATTTTAGAAGGTATTCCACTGGGAATTAAGGATCTCTTTGCAACACAAGATATACATACTCAGGCTTGTTCATATATTTTAGACGGTTTTAAACCAAAATATGAATCAACTGTAACTGCTAATTTATGGAAAGATGGAGCAGTTATGTTAGGTAAGCTGAATATGGATGAGTTTGCTATGGGATCATCTAATAAAACATCATGTTATGGCCCAACTATTAATCCATGGCGAAAAAAAGAATCAGATGAGAAGCTTGTGCCTGGTGGTTCATCAGGAGGTTCTGCTGCTGCTGTGGCAGCTCATCTTTGTGCGGGAGCAACAGCAACTGATACTGGTGGATCAATACGTCAGCCAGCAGCTTTTACTGGCACTGTAGGGATAAAACCAACTTATGGTCGGTGTTCGCGTTGGGGGATGATAGCTTATGCCTCATCACTGGATCAAGCGGGACCTATTGGACGAGATGTGCGTGATTGTGCAATTATGTTAAAATCAATGGCTTCCTTTGATAGTAAGGATTCAACTTCAGTTGATTTACCAGTACCTGATTATGAAAGCTATCTTGGTCAATCGATCAAAGGAATGAAAATTGGTATCCCAAAAGAATATTATATTGAAGGGATGTCTGAAGAAATTGTTGATCTTTGGCAAAAAGGAATGAATTGGCTAAAAGATGCAGGAGCAGAGATTATTGATATTTCTTTACCTCATACAAAGTATGCTTTGCCTACTTATTATATTTTAGCTCCTGCTGAAGCATCTTCTAATTTAGCACGTTATGATGGTGTTCGTTTTGGGCTTCGTATACCAGGAAAAGATGTCATTGAAATGTATGAAAATACCCGTTCAGCTGGTTTTGGTGATGAAGTCAGACGGCGTATTTTGATTGGAACTTATGTTCTCTCTGCGGGGTATTATGATGCTTATTATCTTAAAGCTCAGAAAGTACGAACTTTAATTAAACGTGATTTTGATCATTGTTTTGGGCTTGGTATTGATGCTATCCTAACTCCTGCAACGCCAACATCCGCTTTTAGTATTGCAGATGAAAAAATAAAGAATGATACAATAGCCATGTATCTTAATGATATTTTTACTGTGCCAGTTAATATGGCTGGCTTACCAGGGATTTCTGTTCCTGCAGGTTTATCATTAGATGGTTTGCCTCTAGGATTACAATTAATAGGTAGATCTTTTTCTGAGGAAGTGATTTTTAAAATAGCATATATTATAGAACAAGCAGCAGGAACATTAAATGCTGAAAAATGGTGGACATAAAAGATATAGTTTATAATTTTAATGCTAATAAAACTAATTATAAATAACAATTAAATATATGAAACTTATTCGTTTTAAAGCTATTTCTAATGAGTTATGAACAAAAAGAAGCTTTTAATTAACTTCATAATCATTAGAGTTAAATAATAAGGAATAGGCACTGTAATTTTTAATTGCCAAGATATGCATCTTTGACACGTGGATCGGAAAGCAAAGCTTTAGCTTCATCGTGAAATAATATTTTTCCTACTTCTAAAATATAAGCATAATTAGCAATGGAAAGTGCTGCAGATGCATTTTGTTCAATAAGAAGAACAGTTTTCCCCATATCATTAATTTTCTTTATAATCGAAAAGATTTCACGTACGAGAAGGGGCGCTAAACCGAGAGATGGCTCATCTAATATAACTATATCGGGATTACTCATAAGGGTGCGACCTACGGCTAACATTTGTTGTTCACCGCCTGACATTGTACCGCTCAGTTGCTGAGATCTTTCACGCAAGCGTGGAAATAAATCAAATATCCATTCGATATTGCGAGTAACAACAGTTTTATCATTACAGATATAAGCGCCTAGCTGAAGATTTTCTAAAACAGTAAAGTGAGGTATAATACGTCTTCCTTCAGGCGTTAAGGCAATACCTAATCGTAAAATTTCTTCCGGTTGTTTTTTTATGATAGATTTGCCTTTATATATAATTTCTCCGTGAATCGATCGATTGAGGCCTACAATAGAATGTACAGTGCTACTTTTACCAGCTCCATTTGCTCCAATTAGAGTAACTATACTGCCTTTTTTTATAGACATAGAAAGGTCTTGAACAGCTTTAATTGCACCATAATGAACATGAAGATTTTTTATTTCAAGAATATTCATGATATATCTTCACCGAGATAAGCTTTAATAACTCTAGGATTATTGCGTATTTCATTGGGTGTGCCATTAGCAATACAACGACCATATTCTAATACACAAATATATTGACAAAGCTTCATAACAACTTTCATATCATGTTCAATCAAAAGGATTGTAAGATCAAATTCTTTTTTGATTTTTTCTATAAATTGCCTTAATTCATCGCTTTCTTGTGGATTCATACCGGCTGCGGGTTCATCAAGAAGAAGCAGTTTTGGTTTTGTTGCTAAAGCTCGAGCAATTTCTAAGCGTCGTTGTGCTCCATAGGAGAGGGTGGTTGCTTTTTGATGAGCGAGATGATCAAGCTGAAGCTTTTTAAGAAGTTCCATTGCATTGTTATGAATTTGTCTTTTCTCTTTAAGCGCACTTGGTAATAATAAAGCTGCATTAAACCATGGTTGTTTCTGTCGAATATGAGCACCTACCATAATATTTTGTAAGACTGTTAATCCTGAAAAAAGGCGTATGTTTTGAAACGTTCGTGCAATATGGAGCTTGCAGATAGTATAAGGTGGGAGGCCACAGATTTTTTTATTATCTAAAAGAATTTCTCCATTTGTTGGCGCATAAAAACCAGAAATCATATTAAAAATAGTTGTTTTTCCGGCACCATTTGGACCAATTAATCCAGTAATTGTTCCTCGTTTAATAGCCATATTAACATTGTTTACAGCAATTAATCCACCGAAATGCATTGTAAGATTATTGAGTGAGAGAATCGTACTATTCATGATTTTTTCTCATTTTGAAAAGATTTCTTCTTATTAAAAGATTGGAAATCCAATTCCATGAAAGTTCACGTTGGCCTAATAACCCTTTTTGCCAGTATAAGATAATTGCCAGCAATATAATTGAAAAAATAACCATTCGTAGGCCTGGTAATCCCGGAATATTTATAAAGCCTAGATTTAATGGATTTTCAACGATACGAAGCCACTCAAGCATTATTGTAATAATAATGCTGCTTATAACGCTTCCTGTAATAGAACCAAGACCACCAGCCACAACAATCATTAAAATATTAAAGGTTAGGATAAAATTGAACATTTTGGGATCGATAGTTGAAATAAGAGCGGCGGTTAATGCACCACCAATACCTGCAAAAAATGCACCAACCGTAAAAGAAAAACAGCGATAGAAAAAAGTATTTACTCCCATTATTTTCGCAGCGATTTCATCATCGCGAATAGCACGTAAAACATTACCTGTATTGCTTTGTAATAAAAGAGTAATGAAAATTATTGTAAATGCTAACCACCCAAAATTCCACCATAACGTAGCATATTGAGGTATTCCTTTGATTCCTAATGAACCATTTGTTAAAGGTGTAGCATTGATAATGACAACACGAATAATTTCTGCAAAGCCTAGTGTTGCAATTCCAAGATAATCACCACCAAGGCGTAAAATAGGGAAAGCGATTAGCAAACCTATAATTGCAGCAGATAATCCGCTTATAATCACAGAAACAAAAAACGATAGTTGCAAATTTTTTAAGGGTTCAGCTATCGGTTCTAAAATCCACATCATTTCTTTTTGTTCAGGAGAGAGAAGAAAAATTGCGCATACATAAGCACCAATAGCCATAAAACCAGCATGTCCTAGGGAAAACATCCCTGTAAATCCATAAGTCAAATTGAGTGAAATTGCTAATATTGCATTGATAGCGATAAGATTAATAATACGCAGTGTATAGTCATTAAAATAGTTATCAGCATAAAATAAAAAGCTAATAAAAATTATAATGCTAACAAATGATAGAAAAATGTTTAATGATTTTGTCATTAAATTTTCTCCTGGTTTTTCTTACCCATTAAACCAGTTGGCATTATTAATAAGATAAGAATCAAGAGGATAAAAGCAAAGGCATCTCTATATCCAGATAAAGTTGGAGAGAAGGCAACAACCATAATTTCAATAAATCCTAATAGTAAGCCTCCAAGCATTGCTCCTGGAATTGAGCCTATACCTCCAATAACAGCTGCAATAAAAGCTTTTAATCCAGGAAGCAAACCCATATAAGGATGAATTTGAGGATAACGTAAAGACCACATAATACCCGCTATGGCACCTAATGCAGAACCTATACAAAATGTAAATGCAATAATCTTATTAACAGAAACACCCATTAAACGAGTTGTTTCAATATCATATGATATTGCACGCATAGCAAGACCAGGCTTTGTTTTGTTGATTATCCATAATAAAATAATAACAAGAATGAATGAAACAATAGGAACGATGAGAGACATGGGAGCAATTCGAATGATACTCTTTGCATCCTGTCCGAAAGACCATAAGATTGGTGTTACAAGAAAATCTGGTTGTTTTACAGCTTTTGGAATGCTGCTAAAAAACATGATTGCAAGACTTTCAATAAGAAAAGAAATGCCAATCGCGCTGATAAGCACTGAAATACGTGGAGCGTTACGCAAAGGTTTATAGGCTAACTGATCAACAAAAATTCCCACTGCACCGGTAATAAAAATGGAAAAACAAATAGCTAAAATCCAAACGGGTTTAAAATCTTGCAGAGAAATTTGTGAGTAATAAATAAGTCCTGAAACAAGAATAAAAAAGATAGAAATCCAATAAACTTTTTGTTGTTTCTGAAATCCAATAAAGATTGAATAATAAATAAAAACTGAGAACAATATAAGTAAAATAGCAACCCATGTAGGCATAAAGCTAATTGTAGAAAAGGAAAAAAAATATGCTCCCAACATTATGAGATCACCATGAGCAAAATTAATCAACCTCAGAACACCATAAACCATGGTATAACCGATTGCAATAAGCCCATAAAGTGATCCTAATGTCAGCGCATTAAAGAGATATTGAATGAACATTTCAGTGCTCATCTCTTATTCCTTATGTATTAATATGAAATATGATAGCTCTAAATAGTTTAATCTTGGAATACATTAACTAAGCTTATAATTTTAATTGAGCAATTTATTAGTTTGCATTGTTTTTTGTAAGTCAGTAAACTGTATTTCGTGTAAATAAATACGCTTTCCATTTTTTATTTCAATTATACCAATAGAAACTTGAGGATTATGATTTTCATCTATGGATATAGTTCCAAAAGGGGTTTGAAAATCTTTTAATTTACTCAATTCAGCTGTAATTTGCTCACGATCAGCACTGCCAGCATTTTCAATGGCTTGCATAAACATCATATATGCTGTGTACCCCAAAACTGAATTGATATTTGGTTGTTTATTGGGATAAGCAGTTTTCCATTGATTTGTAAATTCTTGTGCGGCTTTTGACATGTTTGGTATAGCTTCATTGTAAGGAAGTGTTGTATGCAAAAATCCTTCTGCAGCTAGTCCTGCAATGGCAATAGTTTCTGGATTATCCATAGCATCTCCACCCATAATGCGAAATTTTGCCCCCAATTCACGTGCTTGCTTTATAATTATGGCACCTTCAGCAAAATAAGATGGGATGAATAAGATATCAGGTTTTTGTGCTATGATTTGTATAAGAGCGGCTGAGAAATCTTGGTCTCCAGAGTTATAATTTAAATTTGAGATAATTTCACCGCCTAACTTTTTGAATGAACTGGTAAAGTAACGTGCAAGACCAATTGCATAATCGTTAGATATATCTTTTAAGATAGCTGCCTTTTTGGCATGTAAAATTTGGGTTGCATAAGTTGCAGCACCTATAGCTTGATAAGAGTCAGTGAAGCATGCACGAAAATAATACTTTTTGCCTTGTGTAACCAGTGCATTTGTTGATGAAGTTGCGATAGTAGGTGTTTTTGCTTTTTCAGATACTTCTCCACCTGCTAATGACAGTGAAGAACCATAGGTTCCAATGATTCCATTAACTTTGTCATTAGCGGTTAAATGCGCGACAGCATTGACTGATTCTACTTTATCAGATTTATTATCAATAACAATCAGCTCAACTTTGCGTCCTAGTATTTCTGGATTTTTTTTATGTGCTAATTGTATACCATCGAGTTCAAGTTTTCCTCCAAACGCATTTTGTCCAGTTAATGGAAGATAAACACCAATTTTAATAGGATTTTCTGCAGAGGCATTTGTCAGAAATGCACTTATTATAAAAGCTACGGTAAGGATCTTTCTCAATTGCATTACGCACTTTTCCTTATTGTCAGTTATAATTTTTATTATAAATTGTATACATTATCTTGAACTTTATTATCATGCAAGTTATACATCTTATAAAATTGATCAGTGTGTACGAGTGTGTGCAAAAAGTCTTCGAGATTACCATTATATTTATTTATGTGTGTAAACCTTCTTGGATGAAATTTTATGATTTATGAGCTGACATTACGAAGTAGATACGACAATATGGGGAAATCTTATCTTTGGTCTTGCTTGTTAATGTAACTACAATGTTTACTTACGCAGAAGAATCAATTTGTAGAATTCAAACCTACAGGATCACGTTTGGTTATGACAAGTAAGGATACATTAAAAGATTATTCTCCATCTGAAGATGGTCTCGATATTTGTGGTGAAATTATTGAAATTAGTGGTGTCATTAAATGGTTTGATGGCAGCAAGGGATACGGATTTATTATTCCTGATCTTCCCGGTCTTCCTGATATATTATTGCATGTGACAGTGATGCGGCGAGATGGTTTTCAAACAGCTTTAGAAGGAGCTAAAGTTATTTGTGTTGTAAAACAAACAGAGAGAGGGCTAAAATGTATCCAAGTTAAGTCTATTGACTGCTCATCAGCTACTCATCCTTCAGAAATTCCAGTGCGTACACATGTTGTGGTAACTCCTGAAAGTGGTTTAGAGCGTGCAATTGTTAAGTGGTTCAATCGCGAAAAAGGATTTGGTTTTCTTAGCCGGGGGCAAGGAACAGAGGATATTTTCATTCATATGGAGACATTACGTCGTTTTGGTTTAGCGGAACTCCGTTCTGGTCAGGTTGTCCTTGTGCGTTTTGGTAAGGGGGAAAAGGGCTTGATGACAGCAGAAATTTATCCTGATATAGCGCTTCCATTTGTTACAAATTAAATTTCTAATGTTATTAAGGAAAAATATCATCTCTGTTTTTTAAGTTGTGTAATTTATCTTAAAGAAAAATAGTAATGATGTAGGATAAGAGTTTTGAAATTCTTAAAGAGGAAACAAATTATTCAATTTATTCTATTTTTATGCGCTAATATTTCAAGTGCTATTATAGCAGGAAAGCCTATAGAGATTCCTACTGATCCAAATTTTTTAATAATTAATACGGAACAGAATGCGATTTTTTATGAGGTAGAGATTGCATTTTTACAAACTCAAGCGAGCGCTGGTTTGATGTATCGTACTGATTTTCCTCGTAATCGTGCTATGTTATTCAAGAATTTTCTTGGTAGTATGCCAGAAGATAAACAAGAAATGTTTATGTGGATGTCTCATACATCTTTACCTTTAGATATAATTTTTTTAAATTCAAAGGGAGTTATTGTTTCAATTGTTGAAAATACTCTTCCATTTTCAAAAAATATAATTTCGTCAAAAGTACCTGCAGTTTTTGCTATAGAACTTAATGCCGGTGAGGTTGCTGATAAAAAGATACAGCAGGGTCAATGTGTGATGCATCCTGTTATTTATGAGAAATGTGAAAGTGATAAACTATGACAGCAGAAGAGATTCGCTTTTTTGAACATGATGGTTTGCGTTTTGCTTACTGTGAAGAAGGACAGGGTGCTCCTATTTTATTGATTCATGGTTTTGGATCTTCTGCGCGTATAAATTGGTATGCAACAGGTTGGTTTCGTACTCTCATTGCGGCAGGCTATCGTGTTATTGCTTTTGATAATCGTGGCCATGGTGATTCGGATAAGATCTATGATCCTTTATTTTATACACCTCAAGCTATGGCTAGTGATGCGGTTAAATTGCTTCAACATTTAGAGTTATCCAAGGCTCATGTTATGGGATATTCTATGGGAGCTCGAATTAGCGCATTTATGGCTCTTTTGTATCCGACATATGTGCATAGTGTTATTTTTGGTGGTTTAGGAATTGGTATGGTAACGGGGGCGGGTGATTGGGAGCCTGTTGCTCAAGCTCTTTTAGAAAAAGATGTTTCAGCAATTACTGATCCTCGTGGTTTGATGTTCCGTAAATTTGCAGAACAAACTAAGAGCGATAGACGTGCTCTTGCTGCTTGCATCATGACATCAAAACAAGAATTAACAGAGCATGAAATTTATAAAATTAAGCAGCCTGCACTCGTTGCAGTTGGTTCATTAGATGAAATTAGTGGTGAAGCTGAGCCATTAGTGGCTTTATTGCCACATGGTGAGGCACTACAAATTCCTGGGCGTGATCATATGCTTGCTGTTGGAGATAAAGTTTATAAAAAAGGTGTTATCGATTTTCTTGCTCGTCATCCTATTGTTTAATTATTGTTTAAAAGATATTCGAGATATTAAAGAAATAATCTATTATTTTAAAAGTGCAGGTATTTTACGTGGAGAAAGAGTTGATAAGTTACTTGCAATATGCCTATCTAAATATTGTCCACATCGTTCAATAAGTTCTTCATTATATCCACTAAAAAAGTGGTTAGCTCCTTTTAGGATTTCTTGTGTAATAGTAATTCCTTTTTGCATTTTTAGTTTATCGACAAGATTTTGAACATCTTTCGAAGGCACGACTTTGTCGATATCACCGTGAATGATTAAGCCGGATGAAGGACAAGGAGCAAGAAATGAAAAATCATAAATATTTGGTTGTGGAGCAACTGATATGAAGCTCTCAATTTCAGGTCTGCGCATGAGAAGTTGCATTCCAATCCAAGCACCAAACGAATAACCAGCTACCCAACAGTTTTTAGAATTAGGATGCTGTGTTTGCACCCAATCAAGAGCAGCGGCAGCATCTGAAAGTTCGCCTATACCATAATCAAATTCTCCTTGACTTCGACCAATGCCACGAAAATTGAAACGCAGTGTAGTAAAACCACGTTGTTGAAACATATAAAATAAATCATAAACAATTTTATTATTCATTGTTCCACCGAATTGAGGATGAGGATGTAGAACAATCGCAATTGGTGCATTTTTTTGTTGAGAAGGTTGATAACGTCCTTCAAGACGACCTGTGGGACCATTAAAAATGATTTCTGGCATTAAATGCTCCTTAAAAGCTATGAATGTTTTCATTGACCTTGGTCGAATTTTACAATAAAATCCACCTTGTTTAGGTATTTTCTTTAATTAATTACTAGATATCCTTTTTTGAAGGCGTTTTTCAAGAAAATTGCATTATTTTTTTTAAATCAATTTGTGGGATAGATAATTAGGATTTAAAATGGCTGTAAAACGCCGGTATCTTGATCATAATGCAACGACACCGCTCACAAAAATGGCACGAATGGCATTATTAGAATCTTTAGAGATATTTGGTAATCCATCATCTGTTCATACGGAAGGGCGTGCTGCTAAAGCACTTTTACAGAAATCCCGTAGACAAATTGCTGATAGACTTAAGGCAAATCCAGATAATGTTGTATTTACATCTGGTGCTAGTGAAGCAGCGATGACTCTGTTGACACCTTTTTATCATATTGGAAGGTCTGAAGTGCAGTTTTCGCATCTGTACATTGGTGCGAGTGAGCACCCGTCCATTGCAGAGGGAGGGCGTTTTTCTAAAGAATTGATTAGTATAATTGATGTTGATCAGCATGGTTTGATCCAGCAGGATAAGTTAAAATCTTTATTAATAGAACATGATAAAGCGAAAGGTTTACCGCTTATCGCTATTCAAGCTGCTAATAGCGAAACTGGTGTTATCCAAAACATTCAAGAAATAGCGTCTATTGTTCGGAATGCTGGAGGTACTCTCATTGTTGATTTAGTTCAATATATAGATAAATATCCCATTGATATTAATCATTTTGGAGGTGACTTTTTTATACTATCAGCCCATAAAATTGGAGGACCTAAAGGGGTTGGTGCATTTGTTTCATGTGGAGATCTTCTTATGCCTTCTCCTCTTATTACTGCTGGTGGACAAGAAAAAGGACACCGTGGAGGGACAGAAGCTTTACCGCTTATTGCTTCTTTTGGAGCAGCAATGGAAAATTGTTTTACTCAAGAAGAAATAAAAAAATTAATCTATTTACGTAACAAATTGGAAGATGGTTTACTAAAAATTAGTCATGATGTTATAATTTTTGGTAAGAACGTTCAACGTTTGCCAAATACTACTTATTTTACTGTACGGGGTATAAAAGCTGAAACAATGCAAATTGGTCTTGATTTAGCGGGATTTTCTGTATCAGCAGGTTCTGCTTGTTCTTCAGGAAAAGTAAAACAAAGCAAAGTTTTGGAAGCAATGGGATATCATATATCAAATGGTGCGATCCGTGTTTCAACAGGACGTTGTACAACTTCTAAAGATATTGATGATTTTTTATTGATTTTTGCTCAAATTATAGGTAACAAAAGGCAGCATTAATCAATTAAGAAATTAAGCATTATTCTTAAAAAATGGAGTAAGCTTGATTGGAATTTTCCTATTTTGCATATTAAAGTCACCTATTTTTATTTTGTGAAGTAAATAAGATATTTATCATTTATCACCGGTTTTTGACACCGAAAAAAATGGAGAAAACCGATGCCGGCAGTGCAGGAAACAATACGCCAGGTAAGTGAAATAGACGTTGATCAATATAAATATGGTTTTGAAACGAATATTGAAGTAGATAAGGCTCCAAAAGGGCTAAATGAAGATATTATTCGATTTATTTCCGCTAAAAAATGTGAACCTGAATGGATGTTGACATGGCGTTTGAAAGCTTTTCGCCGGTGGTCTAAAATGGAAGTACCTCGTTGGGCACGAATTAAATATCCAAAAATTAATTTTCAAGAACTTTATTATTACGCTGCTCCTAAAAATCATACGGGACCAAAATCTTTAGATGAGGTTGATCCTGAGTTATTAGCAACTTATGAAAAACTTGGTATTCCCTTAAAAGAGCAGGAAATTTTAGCTGGAGTAAAAAAACAGGCGGATCTTTCTACATCTGATGATAATATCTACGCATCAGGACAAGTAGCTGTTGATGCTGTTTTTGATTCTGTTTCAGTTGTAACAACATTTAAAGAAGAATTAGCACGTGCCGGCGTCATTTTTTGTTCTATTTCAGAGGCTATCACTGAGCATCCTGCTTTTATTCAGGAATATTTAGGAGCAGTTGTACCAGCTGGTGATAATTATTACGCTGCCTTAAATGCTGCTGTCTTCACGGATGGCTCATTTGTTTATATTCCCAAAGGAGTGCGTTGTCCTATGGAACTCTCAACCTATTTTAGGATTAATGAACGCAATACAGGACAATTTGAGCGAACATTGATTATTGCAGATGAAGATTCGTATGTCTCTTATTTGGAAGGGTGTACTGCGCCCCAGCGTGATGAAAATCAGTTGCATGCAGCTGTTGTCGAGCTTATCGCTCTAAAAAATGCAGAAATTAAATATTCAACAGTACAAAATTGGTATCCTGGTGATAAGGAAGGAAAGGGAGGAATTTATAATTTTGTAACTAAACGAGGGGATTGTAGAGGAGATAATTCCAAAATTTCGTGGACACAAATTGAAACAGGTTCTGCGATTACTTGGAAATATCCATCTTGTTTATTACGGGGTAATAACTCACGCGGAGAGTTTTATTCTATTGCTGTTGCAAATGGTCACCAGCAAATTGATTCCGGTACAAAAATGATCCATTTAGGAGAAAATACATCAAGTCGTATTATCTCAAAGGGTATTTCTGCTGGTTTTTCGAATAATACTTATCGTGGACAAGTTACTGCACATAAAAAAGCTAAGAATGCACGTAATTTTACTCAATGCGATAGTTTGTTAATTGGTAATGATTGCGGTGCTCACACAGTACCTTATATTGAAGCAAAAAATGCAACAGCTCAGTTTGAACATGAGGCAACGACATCAAAGATCTCTGACGATCAACTTTTTTATGTTATGCAACGGGGGATTCCTGAGGAAGAAGCAATTGCATTAATCGTTAATGGATTTGTAAAAGAAGTTATTCAAAAATTACCAATGGAATTTGCTGTTGAAGCGCAGAAACTAATTGGCATTAGTTTAGAAGGCAGCGTAGGCTAATTGCGCATTGCATAAAATACAGCAAAAACAGGATTAAGCTATGTTAGAAATAAAAAATTTGCACGCCCGTATTTCTGAAACTAATACAGAAATCATTTGTGGTTTAAATTTGACCATTCAAGATGGTGAAGTCGCTGCTATTATGGGGCAAAATGGAGCAGGAAAATCTACTTTATCTTATTTGCTTTCTGGTCGTGATGACTATGAAGTAACAGAAGGTGATATTCTTTATAATGGACAATCAATTTTAGGAATGAGTCCAACAGAGCGTGCAGTAAGCGGTATTTTTTTAGCATTTCAATATCCAATGGAAATACCTGGTGTTGCAACAATGGAATTTTTAAAAGTTGCAATAAATTCTCAACGTAAAGCTCGAGGTGACAAAGAACTTAAAATTTCTGAATTTATTCAGTATGTTAAGAAAACCGCTTCTGAACTTGAAATAGATATGGCTATGCTTAAACGTTCACTGAATGTTGGTTTTTCAGGTGGAGAAAAAAAGCGTACTGAAATTCTTCAAATGGCTCTGCTTGAACCAAAACTTTGCATTTTAGATGAAACGGATTCTGGTTTAGATATTGATGCTTTAAAAATTGTTGCAGATGGTGTTAACAAATTGCGTAATCAAGAACGTTCATTTTTGGTTATTACTCATTATCAACGTCTGCTTGATTATATTACGCCTGATACAGTGCATGTTCTTTATAAAGGTCGTATTATTAAAAGTGGCGATAAATCTTTAGCATTGTATTTAGAGCAAAATGGGTATGCTGATATTATCAGTAAAACTGCTTGAGGTTATTGAATATGAGCATAAACTCACAACAAAAATTGATTGCAGTTGAAGAAGATATTATCAGTAATTTTAATCAACGCATTGATCATTTACCCGGCGATGAAGTAGTACAAGTTATCCGTAAGAAGGCGATTGAATTGTTTCAAAAAACGCGTCTTCCTTCGCGCAAAGTAGAATATTGGCATTATACTGATTTACGCGTTTTATTAAAATCTGTCAGTGAGTTTTCAGAATTTAATGATGAACAAACGATTGATAAATTACTTCCAGAAAATATTGTTTTTTCTATTGAAAATGGTAAAGCGCTTACCTCAAATAAAATAGAGGGTGTTGAAGTAGAGAATCTTGTAACGGCATTAGATAAGAATAGTGCTAAACTAAATTCAATTATTTCTGATGAAAATTTTATTGGACAATTAAATACAGCCTTCGTTACAGATGGGTGGTTTTTCAAGATTTCTGATAATATTCAATTGGATGTGCCAATTGAATTGCAAAATATTCAAATGGGAGGGCAATCACATACTTTTTCAAGCATCAAAGTCGGAAAGAATAGTCAGGCTGTAATTATTGAACGCCAGATAGGCAATGATAAAGATACTTTCGTTAGTTCAGTCTTTTCATTAGATCTTGCTGTTAACAGTAATATAACATGGATTCTTATCCGTGATAGGGGAGAAAGTGCTACACAATTTAGCCAATTTCGTGCTGTGCTTGCTGAAAACGCTGAATTAACACTTTATGTGATTAATATAGGTAGTCAACTTAATCGTCAAGAAATTGATATTGAGTTGTTGGGAAAAGAGGCTAATTTTCAATTACGAGCAATAAATTTATTGTCTGGAAAAATGCACAGTGATCTTACGATGACTGTACGTCACGTTGAAGAAAAATCAATTTCGAAAGAAATTATACGTAATGTTATCACAGATAAAGCACGTGGTGCTTTTCAAGGGGTAATACGCGTTGCACAGAAAGCGCAAAAAACAGATGCCCGTATGGCTTGCAATAGCCTTATTCTTTCAGATGATGCAGAATTTGATGTAAAGCCTGAACTAGAAATTTTTGCAGATGATGTTGCTTGCGCCCATGGAGCAACAGTTGCTAAAATTAATCATGATCATCTTTTTTATCTAATGGCACGCGGTATCTCTTTTAAAACTGCCTGCGAACTTTTGGTAAAAGGGTTTATCTCAGAACTTATTGATGACATTAAGCAAGATAACATGCACACTCTTTTGAGTACTATCATTAATAAATGGTTAGTAACGAACATCTAAGGCAAAAAAATGGAAAATAAGGTAAAAACATTAAATTATAATGTAGAAGAAATTCGCCGTGATTTTCCTATTTTGCAAAATAGTATTTATGGTAAACGATTAGCTTATCTTGATAGCGGAGCATCTGCTCAAAAGCCGCTATCTGTCCTTAATATCATGGATAATTTTTACCGATATCATTATGCTAATGTGCATCGAGGAATGCATTTTTTATCAAATACAGCAACACAATTTTATGAAGATGCTCGTGAAACAGTTCGGGCTTTTTTAAACGCTCAAGTAGTTGAAGAAATTGTTTTTACGAAAAGTGCAACAGAAGCTATTAACACTGTAGCTTATGGTTGGGGGATGCCTAAATTAAAAGAAGGTGATGAAATTATTCTCACTATTATGGAGCATCATTCAAATATTATTCCTTGGCATTTTATTCGTGAACAAAAAGGTGTGAAACTTATTTTTGTACCAGTTGATAAAGATGGTGTTTTACATATTGAATCTTTTCAAAACGCTTTAAGTGATAGAACCCGTCTTGTTGCTATTACACATATGTCCAATATATTGGGAAGCATATCTCCTATAAAAGAAATTGTTAAGTTAGCACATCAAAATGCTATTCCTGTTTTGGTTGATGGTTCTCAAGGAGCGGCACATTTAACGGTGGATGTACAAGATCTCGATTGTGATTGGTATGTTTTTACTGGTCATAAAGTTTATGGTCCTACAGGTATTGGTGTTCTTTATGGTAAAAAGTGTCGGTTGGAAGAAATGCGTCCTTTTCAGGGCGGAGGACAAATGCTTGAAGAGGTGACACTTGATAAGGTTTCTTATAATTCTCCTCCATATCGTTTTGAAGCTGGTACACCTCCTATAGTTGAAGCTATTGGATTAGCGGCAGCTATTGATTATATACAAGAAAAGGATAGAAATGCGATTTATACACATGAAATGGCGCTTTTAAATTACGCTCATGAAAGACTTGAAACAGTTCAGTCATTACATATTTATGGACGTGCTTTGAATAAAGGTGCTATTATATCCTTTGAGTTTGAAGATATCCATGCACATGATGTTGCTATGTTTGTTGATCGACAGGGAGTTGCTATACGTGCGGGAACACATTGTGCACAGCCTTTATTACAACATTTTGGTTTAACATCTATCTGTCGTGCGTCATTAGCAATGTATAGTAATCGGGAAGATATCGATCAATTGGTTGAAGCATTAGAAAAAGCAAGGATATTTTTTAATGGTTAGATTAATTAAAAAATGCTCTTCAGCTGAGCCTGTTGGTTTAGAAAGTGATAAGCAAGAGTCTTGTTTATCAGCAATTCCAGAATCTGAGATTAATCGTCTGACAAACGATATTATTGCTGCTCTTAAAACAGTCTACGATCCGGAAATACCTGCTGATATTTATGAGCTAGGATTGATTTATCGGATTGATATTGAAGATGATCGTTCGGTAAAAATTGAAATGACACTTACAGCTCCTGGATGTCCTGTCGCAGGTGAGATGCCAGGTTGGGTAGAAAATGCTGTAAGTGCAGTTGAAGGTGTTTTAAGTGTTGAAGTAATTATGACATTTGATCCTCCGTGGACACCTGAGTGTATGTCAGAAGAAGCACAAATTGCTGTTGGATGGTATTAAAAATAAAACAATAATAAAATATTGATTTTATTATTGTTTTATCTTATTTATCACTTTTTTGAGCTTTTTTATTGTTTCGATAAACTAGCTTTTTGCGATCAGCGTTCTTTGTATAAAGAACTGCTATGTTAGCAGCTAAAAATTTCTTTGAGTTGAAATACTATTGCATCTAAGTTTGCAGTTTTTGTTGCAGCTACTTTTCTTAAGCCATCAGTTAATTTCTAGTACTAGCAACAGTAATGGCAATGGAAGCTATCATTGATAAGACAGAACTGGAGATGGGGCTTTAGACAATGGCAAGACTGGGATTGATAATCATGAAAGTAGAGTTGGCTGTGAAAGTGATTTTTGTGGTTGTTGTGCACGCTTAAGAACAAAGAAAAAGTTTCTTGGAAAGAGTATGGTTAGTATTAGAAAAGGTGTTTATGTCCTTAGTCCTTATGCGGTTAGTGCCTATTGCTAAACGCTTGCAAGAGCAATGTTTGTGATCTTGTTGAGGAAAGAAATATTTTGTGGTGGTGATAGTGGTTTTAGAAGCTTTTTTGTAGCCTGAGTAAGGGCTCTTCGTTTTGGTAAGAAGACTAAACGGCAAAAATAAACAGCGACTATCATTAAGAGAGCAATAATATAGCTGGTTGTATTAGTTAGTATTGAATATATTTGGAGAAAAGCGATTTCATGGTCATTATCCCAAATTTAGTAAGGAAAATCTTTACAGCATAACAAACAAGGTGCTCATAATATGTAGGTGGAAAAGTGCATAAAAAATCGAATCGTAAAGAGAAGCTCAATGCTTTTGATACTTAACACAAACTAAAAATCACCTTGAAAGCAAGTTTTGATTTTTAATGCGTATAAAGGAAAATATAAAGTGCTATTCCCTAACCTTTATTTATCCCTAACCTTAAAAAAGATAAATAAAATCAGTATGTTACATTTGTCTATAAGAAACATGGTGGGCGATGAGAGACTCGAACTCCCGACATCCTCGGTGTAAACGAGGCGCTCTACCAGCTGAGCTAATCGCCCAATTTAATAATTCACAATTGGATGAGCACTTTATTAAGGAAAAAAAAAATTAAAGGCAAGAATAAAAAATGTTATTTATTAATGTTTTTTAGAGAATTGGATGAGTTTTTATTGTTTATTTAATTTTTTTTTTTAAATGTTTCATTTTTCTTGACAGAACCGAATGAACATCTTACACGACGATTGATACCATATTAATTGGTTCCAAGAAGTGCGCGGGTGTAGCTCAGTTGGTTAGAGTGCTGGCCTGTCACGCCGGAGGTCGCGGGTTCGAGCCCCGTCACTCGCGCCATTTCGATTTTTTATTTCCTAATTTCCTTAGCATGTGGTTTTTTGTGGGTTATAATAATTATAGCGCATCCTATAGAATTTTTAGCTGATGTTTAATTTTTCCTTTTTTATATAGTTTTATGAGAATAAGGGCTTGCGTCTTTCTTTTCTCTGCGGTACCTATAATAAAATAAATACTGCGCGGCATGCCCTTTAAGCTGTACGAGCGGAATTAGCGTGATGAGTGTTGTAATTTTATCTAGACAATATTAGATGATTACGCTAATTCAGAACCTCATTAAGGCGGAAAAGGATTATGATCCATTTATTGAACTCTTATTTACCGGTATTGATTTTCATTATTGTTTCAGTAATTATTGCTGGAGTTCTTTTAATCATACCTTATATTGTGGCTTATCGTGCTCCTGATCCTGAAAAACTATCGGCTTATGAATGTGGATTTAATTCATTTGATGATGCTCGAATGAAGTTTGATGTTCGATTTTATCTCGTTTCAATTTTATTCATTATTTTCGATCTTGAAGTTGCTTTTCTTTTTCCTTGGGCTGTTTCGTTTTCTTCAATAGGTATATTTGGTTTTTGGTCAATGATTGTATTCTTAGCGATCTTGACGATTGGATTTATATATGAATGGAAAAAGGGAGCTCTTGAATGGAATTAGCGTTTAATAATTCAACGGTTGTTGCTCCAAAAGCAAAAGGAATCATTGATCCAAATACAGGTAAGTTGGTAGGTTCTAATGATAAGTTTTTTAGTGATATTAATGCCGAATTAGGGGACAAGGGTTTTTTAGTAACTTCAGTAGATGCTTTGATCACTTGGGCCCGTACCGGTTCATTGATGTGGATGAGCTTTGGTTTGGCTTGTTGTGCTGTTGAGATGATACAATGCTCAATGCCTCATTATGATAATGAACGTTTTGGATATGCGCCGCGCGCTTCACCCCGTCAATCAGATGTCATGGTAGTTGCTGGTACTTTAACAAATAAAATGGCACCTGCTTTACGCAAAGTTTACGATCAGATGCCTGAACCGCGTTATGTGATTTCTATGGGTTCCTGTGCAAATGGTGGGGGGTATTATCATTATTCTTATTCCGTTGTGCGTGGATGTGATCGTATTGTCCCAGTGGATATTTATATTCCAGGATGTCCTCCTACAGCAGAGGCGTTGCTATACGGTATCTTACTATTGCAGAAAAAAATCCGTCGTACTGGGTCTATAGAGCGATAGGGACTTTATAATAATGAGTGAAACATTAAGCGAGCTTTCTAGCTATTTGAAAGATAAATTGGGGGATAAGATAGAAGAAAGTATCCTTGCATTTGGCGAATTGACAGTTGTATCACGTCTTGATGCAATTACTGATGTTTTAATGTTTGTTCGCGATGACTCTCGTTGTCAATTTATTAGTATTACAGATATTAGTGGTGTAGATTATCCTTCTCGTGAAAAACGTTTTGATGTGTCTTATCAGTTATTATCTCCGCGACATAATTTACGTTTACGTGTAAAAGTGCGTACTGATGAGAATGTTGCTGTTGCTTCTGCTTGTTCGATTTATCCTGGAGCAGAATGGTATGAGCGTGAAGCCTACGATATGTATGGCATTTTATTTTCAGGGCACCCGGATTTACGACGTATTTTAACAGATTATGGATTTGAAGGGCACCCTTTGCGCAAAGATTTTCCTGTAACAGGGTTTGTCGAATGTCGTTATGATAATGAAGTCAAACGAATTATTTATGAGCCTGTTGTTTTGCGACAGGAAATGCGTAATTTTGATTTTCTTTCGCCTTGGGAAGGTAATGAACATATTTCGCTATGTGGTAAAAAATCACATGTTGAAAAATAATACTATAATTGAAGATGTGGTAAAGATTGTAAGTTTTTAAAAATAATTAAGCCTTTTTAGTAAGAATAGTGTATAGAAAGTTGTAATTGTATATGAGTTAATTTTATTCGCAGTAAATAGTTATTTTGTGTCGTGCATCATAATAGCATAGCATTCTTTGTGTTCAGTTTTTAGGATGCATTGAGAGAAGTAAGGGGTTAATAGTGGCTGAGGTCAATGTCCGAAATTTTAATATTAATTTTGGTCCACAACATCCTGCTGCGCATGGTGTTCTGCGTATGGTTTTAGAATTGGATGGTGAAGTTGTTGAACGTGTGGATCCACATATTGGATTACTGCACCGCGGCACAGAAAAGTTAATGGAAACAAAAACTTATCTTCAGGCAGGACCTTATCTTGATCGTTTAGATTATGTGGCTCCTATGAATCAAGAGCATGCTTTTGTGCTTGCCATTGAAAAATTGTTGGGTGTTGAAGTTCCTAAACGAGGACAGTTAATTCGCGTTCTATTTTCTGAAATTGGGCGTATTCTTAATCATTTGCTTAATGTAACCACACAAGCAATGGATGTTGGTGCCTTAACACCGCCGCTTTGGGGATTTGAACAGCGTGAAAAATTGATGATTTTTTATGAGCGTGCATGTGGCGCGCGTCTTCATGCAAATTATTTCCGTCCTGGTGGTGTGCATCAGGATTTACCAGAAACTTTGATTGAAGATATTGGTAATTTTATTGACCCATTTCTTATTGCTCTTGATAAACTTGATGCACTTATAACACCTAATCGAATTTTTAAACAGCGGAATGTAGATATTGGTGTGGTAAATATTAACGAAGCTTGGGCTCGTGCTTTTTCTGGAGTGATGATTCGTGGAGCTGGTGTGCCGTGGGATCTGCGTAAAAGCCAACCTTATGAATGTTATGATGAAATGGAATTTGATATTCCTGTAGGTAAAAATAGCGATTGTTATGATCGTTACCTCATTCGTATGGAAGAAATGAGGCAATCAACAAAAATTATGCGGCAATGTGTGGACCGTTTGCTTTCTTCTGAAAAAAATGGACCAGTTTCAAGTTTGGATCGTAAGGTTGTGCCACCAAAACGCAGTGAAATGAAAAGTTCGATGGAAGCGCTGATTCATCATTTTAAACTTTATACAGAAGGTTTTCATACTCCTCCTGGTGAAGTTTATGTCGCTGTAGAAGCGCCAAAAGGTGAGTTTGGTGTTTATCTAGTTTCTGATGGAACCAATAAGCCTTATCGTATTAAATTACGTGCTCCTGGTTTTGCTCATCTTCAAGCTATGGACTTTCTAACTCGAGGTCATATGCTAGCAGATGCAACAGCTATTTTGGGTTCAATTGATATTGTTTTTGGGGAGATTGATCGTTAATGTCTGTACGTCGTCTTGCCGATGCTATCCATCAACCAGCAGAATTTTCTTTTACAAAAGAGAATCAAGTATGGGTGCAAAATACCATAAAGAAATATCCTGTAGGGCGTGAACAATCTGCTGTTATTCCCTTATTGATGCGTGCTCAAGAGCAGGAAGGTTGGGTAACGCGTGCTGCAATTGAACATATTGCTGAAATACTTTCTATGGCTTATATTCGAGTTTTAGAGGTTGCAACTTTTTATACTCAATTTCAACTAAAACCAGTTGGAACAAAGGCGCATATTCAGGTTTGTGGTACCACTCCTTGTATGCTACGTGGTTCTGGAGAATTGATCAAAGTTTGTCAAAAAAAGATTCATGATAAGCCTTTTGTTACTAATCAAAGTGGTACATTGTCATGGGAAGAAGTTGAGTGTCTTGGTGCTTGTGTTAATGCTCCGATGGTTATGATTTTCAAAGATACTTATGAAGATCTTACAGCTGAACGTCTTGAAGAAATTATTGATGCATTTGAAGCAGGTAAAGGTTCTAATATAGCTGTGGGACCACAAAATAATCGTAAATCATCAGAGCCTATTAGTGGTTTAACATCTTTAGTTGATGAAAATAAAAATAAAATGAAATCATTTAAATCTTCAAAGAAAAAGAGAAATGAAGGTGTGGAAGTTGAATGAATATTTCTTTGAGTTGAATAAAACATCTTAATATAAAAGAGAAGTTTTGGGAAAAATATTAAAAAATTGAATTAGGAAAATGCTAAAAATGCATTCAGTTATAGAAAAAAAGGTGGGGTATGCTGGCTGATAAGGATCGCATTTTCACCAATATTTATGGTTTTAAAGATAAATCATTGAAAGCTGCGGTATTGCGTGGACATTGGGATGGTACCAAAGCGATTATTGAAAAAGGCCGTGATTGGATTATTGATGAAATGAAAGCTTCAGGCTTACGTGGCCGTGGGGGTGCTGGCTTTCCTACTGGTATGAAATGGTCCTTTATGCCAAAACAAAGCGATGGTCGGCCTCATTATTTGGTTGTAAATGCAGATGAGTCGGAACCAGGAACATGCAAAGACCGTGATATTTTAAGACATGATCCTCATACTTTAATTGAAGGATGTGTTATTGCCACTTTTGCAATGGGAGCAAATATTGCTTTTATTTATGTTCGTGGTGAATATATTCGTGAGCGTGAAGCGCTTCAAGCTGCAATTGATGAGTGCTATGAAGCAGGGTTGCTTGGTAAAAAGACTAAATATGGTCATGCTTGTGATATTATTGTTCACCATGGTGCTGGGGCTTACATTTGCGGTGAAGAGACAGCTCTTCTTGAGAGCCTTGAGGGAAAAAAAGGTCAACCTCGATTAAAACCTCCATTCCCTGCAAATATGGGTGTTTATGGTTGTCCAACAACCGTTAACAATGTGGAATCTATTGCAGTTGTTCCTACGATTTTACGTCGAGGTGCTTCGTGGTTTTCATCGATTGGTCGGGCAAACAATGTTGGGACAAAATTGTTTATGGTTTCTGGACATGTTAATGCGCCTTGTACATTTGAAGATGCTCTAGGTGTTTCTTTTCGTGAATTGATTGAAAAACATACAGGTGGTATTCGCGGTGGATGGAATAATCTTTTAGCCGTTATTCCAGGGGGAGCTTCTTGTCCGATTGTTCGTGGAGAAGATATGATAAATGCCATTATGGATTTCGATGGGATGCGAGATGTTGGCTCTTCTTTTGGGACGGGTGGTATGATTGTTATGGATAAATCAACCGATATCATTAAGGCAATTTGGCGTATAGCAGCTTTTTTTAAACATGAAAGTTGCGGTCAATGTACGCCGTGTCGTGAAGGGACTGGGTGGATGATGCGTCTTTTGGGTCGTATGGTTGAAGGAAGGGCACAAAAACGCGAAATTGATCTTCTATTTGAAGTTTCTAAACAAGTTGAAGGGCATACTATTTGTGCACTTGGAGATGCTGCGGCATGGCCTATACAAGGATTAATCCGTAATTTTCGTTCAGAGATTGAACGAAGAATTGATGATTATACGCGAAGTGCAGTTCAAAGTAAAAATATTGCTTTGGAAACAATAAAATAAAGAGTTTTGTTTTTAAAAATAATGAAATACAAATGAGAAGTAGGTTATTCGCGAGCTGGATTGGTGATGATAAGTATTAAAGTTGATGGTAAAGAAATTGAAGTTCCTGACTATTACACATTGCTTCAAGCTGCTGAGGCTGCGGGTGCTGAGGTTCCACGTTTTTGTTTTCATGAAGCTTTATCAATTGCTGGGAATTGTCGTATGTGTTTGGTAGAGGTCAAAGGTGGGCCTCCAAAACCACAAGCTTCTTGTGCTATGGGAGTACGTGATTTACGATCAGGGCCAAATGGTGAAATGCCTGAAATATTTGTCAATACGGAAATGGTCAAAAAAGCCCGTGAAGGCGTTATGGAGTTTCTCCTCATTAACCATCCATTAGATTGTCCTGTATGTGATCAAGGTGGTGAATGTGATCTTCAAGATCAAGCAATTTTTTATGGGCGTGATTGTTCTCGTTATACAGAAGATAAACGTGCTGTTGAAGATAAGTATATTGGACCTCTTGTAAAAACTGTGATGACACGGTGTATTCATTGCACACGTTGTGTTCGTTTTACAACAGAGATTGCAGGTGTTTCAGATCTTGGTTTAATTGGCCGTGGTGAAGATGCTGAAATCACGACATATCTTGAAAGAGCAATGACATCTGAATTGCAAGGCAATGTTATTGATCTCTGTCCAGTAGGTGCTTTAACTTCAAGACCTTATGCGTTTTGTGCGCGTCCATGGGAATTAATTAAAACAGAGTCGATTGATGTGATGGATGCTCTTGGTAGTGCTATTCGCATTGACAGCCGAGGGCGCGAAGTTATGCGAATTGTACCACGCGTTAATAAAGATATAAATGAGGAATGGATTTCAGATAAGACACGTTTTATTTGGGATGGATTGCGTACTCAAAGACTTAATAAACCGTATGTTCGAAAAGATGGAAAACTTCAGCCTGTAAGTTGGTCGGAAGCTTTTGAAAAAATTAAAACAGTTATATCTGAAACTTCAGCAAAAAAAATTGGAGCAATTGCTGGAGATCTTGTTTCTATTGAGGAAATGTACGCTCTTAAATTATTATTGCTTTCATTGGGCTCAAAGGCATTTGACTGTCGTCAAAGGGGTATGGTTCTATCTGCTGAATTAGGCCGTTCGAGTTATATTTTTAATCCTACTATTGCAGGTATCGAACGTGCTGATGCAATATTAATTGTAGGATCTAATCCGCGTGTTGAGGCTGCTGTTTTAAATGCACGTATTTTAAAACATCAACGAGTAGGAAGAATTCCAATTGCATTAATTGGAGAACAGGTCGATTTGCGTTATCCGTATTCTTATCTTGGGGCTGGTACTGATTCATTAAATAAACTTATTAGTGGAGAGAATGCATTTTTTGATGTACTAAAAAAAGCTGAGAGACCGCTTATTCTTATTGGAGAAGGTGCTATTTCAGGTAAGGAAGGTTTATCTGTTTTAAAGAGTCTTGCAAAATTAGCGGACCTTGTTGGAGCTCTTAATGAAGAATGGAATGGATTTGGCATCCTTCATACTGCTGCATCAACTGTTGGAGGACTAGATATTGGTTTTACCTATAAATTGGGAGTTGAAAATATTGTAAAAACCTGTGAGGTTCTATTTTTGCTGAGCGCTGATGAAGTAGAATTAACCAATAACAAAGCCTTCGTAATTTATATTGGAAGCCACGGTGATAATGGTGCGCATGCTGCTGATGTGATTCTACCGGCATCTACTTATACTGAAAAATCAGGGCTTTATGTTAATACAGAAGGTCGTGTTCAGATGACAAATCGAGCTGGTTTTGCTCCAGGTGAAGCAAAAGAAGATTGGGCTATTTTACGTGCTTTATCCGATGTTTTAAATAAAAAGCTTCCTTTTGATTCATTATCTCAATTGAGACAAAGTTTATTTAATGATTTTCCACATCTTTGTGCCATTGATAATATAACGCCTTCATGTATTAGTGATCTTAAAACTCTGAGTTCACAAGTAATTGTTCTGAAGCCACAAAAATTTACTTCTATGATTAAAGACTTTTATTTAACAAATCCAATAGCGCGTGCTTCTGCAATTATGGCAGAATGTTCGTCTCTTGCAAAAAGTCATGCTGCAGAAGCTATGAAGTAAGAACAAAGGGGAAAAGGAACAGTTATGTACGATTTCTTTATGGCTTGGCTATTGCCATTATTAATTATAGTGGGTAAAACACTTATTCTGTTAGTTGTTCTTTTGGTTTTAATTGCTTATTTGCTTTATGCAGACAGGAAAATTTGGGCAGCTGTCCAATTACGTCGTGGACCGAATGTTGTTGGTCCATGGGGGTTGTTGCAGTCTTTTGCAGACTTGATAAAATTTGCTGTTAAAGAACCGATTATCCCTGCTGGAGCTAATAAAGGTGTTTTTCTTCTTGCTCCTTTTGTTTCAGCGGCACTTGCATTATCGGCATGGGCAGTTGTTCCAGTTAATGAAGGCTGGAAAATTGCAAGTATTAATGTTGGTTTACTATATATACTGGCTATTTCATCTCTTGAAGTTTATGGTGTTATCATGGGAGGATGGGCCTCAAACTCGAAATATCCTTTTTTAGGAGCTCTTCGTTCAGCGGCACAAATGGTTTCTTATGAAGTTTCAATTGGTCTTGTTCTTGTTACAGTTGTTTTAGTAAGTGGTTCACTAGATCTTACAGCAATTGTTCTTAAACAGAATAGTGGTTTTGGAAAGAATATTGGCTTGCCATTCAGTAGTTTTCTTGATTGGAATTGGTTAGTTCTTTTTCCAATGTTTATTATATTTTTTATTTCTGCGCTTGCAGAGACAAATCGTCCTCCTTTTGATTTGGTAGAGGCAGAATCTGAGCTTGTTGCTGGACATATGGTTGAATATTCTTCAACTCCTTATATGCTTTTTTTTCTTGGTGAATACGTTGCAATTGTTTTAATGTGTGCATTAACAACTATTTTGTTTTTGGGTGGCTGGTTACCTCCTTTTGATGTATGGTGGCTTAATTGGATTCCTGGTGTCATTTGGTTTGTTCTGAAGGTTTGTTTTGTATTTTTTGGATTTGCTATGGTTAAAGCATTTGTACCCCGATATCGCTATGATCAGTTAATGCGCCTTGGTTGGAAGGTATTTCTTCCTATTTCATTGGCAATGGTTGTGATGACCGCTGCTGTTCTGCAATACACTGGTTTAGCTTAAGAGGAAAGCTTATATGTCAAGTCTTATTCAAGCAGCAAAATCACTTCTTTTATTAGAATTCATAAGTGCCTTTTTTTTAGCAATGCGTCAGTTTTTTTCTCCAAAACCTACAATTAATTATCCCTATGAAAAAGGTTGTGTTTCTCCACGTTTTCGTGGTGAACATGCTTTGCGTCGCTATCCAAATGGAGAAGAACGGTGTATCGCATGTAAATTATGTGAAGCAATTTGTCCCGCACAGGCTATTACGATTGAAGCTGGGCCTCGATGTAATGATGGTACACGTAGAACTATTCGCTATGATATTGATATGGTGAAGTGTATCTATTGTGGTTTTTGTCAAGAGGCTTGTCCAGTTGATGCTATTGTGGAAGGTCCGAATTTTGAGTTTGCAACAGAAATGCGTGAAGAACTCTATTATGATAAAGAAAAGCTTTTAAATAATGGAGATCGTTGGGAGCGGGAAATTGCTCGTAATATATTAATAGATTCACCTTATCGTTAGGTGTATTATTAAATGGAAAGTAGTTGGATAATGTATCCGATAAGGATAGTCTGGTATGAAAATTCATACCTATTGATTGATTGAGGGGAAGTCTATGCTAACAGGTCTAGCAGCGGCATTTTTCTATATTTTTGCTTTCATTATGCTTATAAGTGCGGTCATTGTTGTTGTCGCACGTAATCCTGTTCATTCAGTCTTATTTTTAATACTGGCATTTTTTAATGCCGCGGCTTTGTTTTTGCTTGCAGGAGCAGAATTTTTAGGACTTATCTTATTGGTTGTCTATGTTGGTGCTGTAGCAGTTTTATTTTTATTTGTAGTTATGATGCTTGATGTTGACTTTGCTGAATTAAAAAGTGGTACACTCAAATATGCTCCTATTGGTGCTTTTATTGGTATTATAATCGCTATAGAGCTTATTTTTGTTTTTATTAGCAACAGTTTTTTTCCAGTTTCAGGAGTTCATGCTACACAACCAACGCCAGATTTAACACAGCGAACAAATACTCAAGCACTAGGAGACATTCTCTATACAGATTATGTTTTCTACTTTCAAATCTCAGGATTAATTTTATTAGTTGCAATGATTGGCGCTATTGTTCTGACACTCCGTCACAGATCAGGAGTTAAACGACAGTCGATTGCAGTTCAAGTTGCGAGAACACCAGAAAGTGCAATTGAAATTAAAAAAGTTGAATCAGGTAAAGGTATTTAGCGGAAAGATTATTATGTACATTGATATTGTTCATTATCTCACTGTTTCTGTATTGATATTTACAATTGGCATTCTTGGTATTTTTTTAAATAGAAAGAATGTAATTGTTATTCTTATGTCAATTGAGCTTATATTGCTCTCGGTCAATCTTAATTTTGTTGCGTTTTCAGCTTTTCTTCATGATTTAGTTGGGCAAGTATTTTCTTTATTTATCTTGACAGTAGCAGCTGCTGAAGCAGCAATTGGTCTAGCAATTCTTGTTGTGTTTTTTCGTAATCGTGGTTCTATTGCGGTTGAAGATGTTAATGTGATGAAGGGCTGATACGTGATGTATTATATGATCGTTTTTCTTCCGCTTTTAGGTTTTTTAATTGCTGCAATAGGTGGAAAGACTATAGCTCCTCGTGCTAGTGAGCTGGTAACATCTAGCTTTATGATGATTGTTGCTGGGTTATCATGGATATCTTTTTTAAGTATGGCTTTTAATAATGCTTCAACAGTTGATATACCGCTATTGCAATGGGTAGTTATTGATAAATTAGTGTTTAATTGGTCTTTGCATGTTGATACATTGACAGCTGTTATGCTTGTTGTAGTGAATAGTGTCTCGGCATTAGTTCATATTTATTCAATTGGTTATATGCATCATGATCCTTCAAGGCCTCGTTTTTTTGCTTATCTTTCTTTATTTACATTTATGATGTTGATGTTGGTGACAGCCAATAATCTAATTCAAATGTTTTTTGGATGGGAAGGTGTTGGCCTTGTATCTTATTTGTTGATTGGTTTTTGGTTTCAGCGGGATTCTGCTAATAAGGCAGCAATGAAAGCTTTTGTAGTTAATCGTGTTGGGGATTTTGGTTTTCTATTAGGAATATTCAACATTTTTGTTTTATTTCAGTCAGTTAATTTTGTAGATATTTTTACAAAAGCTGCAGATAATAATTTTATAAAGGGTATGACGTTTTTAGGTGGTCATTTTGGGGGACAAACAGTAATTACTATTACATGTCTTCTTTTATTTGTTGGCGCTATGGGTAAATCAGCACAATTTCTTTTACATACGTGGCTTCCTGATGCGATGGAAGGACCAACTCCAGTATCTGCGCTCATTCATGCAGCTACAATGGTAACGGCTGGTGTTTTTATGATTGCGCGTATGTCACCGATTTTTGAACTTTCTCCGAATGCTTTAACAGTAATCATTATTATTGGGGCAACGACAGCATTTTTTGCTGCAACTGTGGGAGTCGTACAAAATGATATCAAGCGCGTTATTGCTTATTCTACTTGTTCACAGCTTGGTTATATGTTTGTTGGGTTAGGGGTTGGAGCATATGGAGCAGCCATTTTCCATCTTTTTACGCACGCTTTTTTTAAAGCCTTATTATTTCTCGGAGCAGGATCTGTAATTCATGCTGTTTCTGATGAACAAGATATGCGAAAAATGGGTGGATTATATAAACATATAAAAACAACTTATTGGATGATGTTTATAGGAACTATTGCCTTAACAGGCTTTGGAATTCCTGGAACTTTTTTTGGCACTGCAGGATTTTTTTCAAAAGATGCTATTATAGAATCTGCCTTTGCATCGCATAATATTGCGTCAGAATATGCTTTTTGGCTTCTTATTTTATCTGCTTTATTAACGAGTTTTTATTCTTGGCGGCTTATATTTATGACATTTCATGGCAAGACACGTGCAACCGTTGATGTTATGCATCATGTGCATGAATCAGCTCCAGTGATGTTAGTTCCATTATTTATTTTATCTATCGGAGCATTGTTTGCTGGTGTAATTTTCCAGCCTTATTTTTTTGGTGACTTTTATGATGCTTTTTGGAAAGGTGCATTATTTACGGGAAGTCATAATCATATTCTTCATGAAGCACACAATGTACCTGACTGGGTAAAATGGTCGCCATTTACAGCGATGATTCTTGGTTTTACCTTAGCGTATTTATTTTATATTCTAGTTCCTTCAATTCCTAAAAGAATTGCTGAATTTTTACCTATATTACACCGATTTCTTTATAATAAATGGTATTTTGATGAAGTTTATAATATTTTATTTGTTCGTTCTGCCTTGGGAATTGGTAACTTTTTTTGGAAAATAGGTGACAATAAGGTTATTGATGGTTTAGGCCCAAATGGCATTGCAGCACGTATTATTAACATCACAAATAAAGTTATTCGCATGCAAACAGGATATCTTTATCATTATGCATTTGCAATGCTGATTGGCGTGGCAACACTCATCACATGGATGATGATTAGGAGCTTAAATTGATGACCGACTGGCCTATTCTTTCTACTGTTACTTTTTTGCCGCTTGTTGGTGTGTTCCTGATTTTATTAATCAAGGATGATAGTGAAGCAGCAAAACGCAATATACGTAATGTAGCGTTTTTTACGACTGTGTTTGTTTTTATTATTTCTTTAGTTATTTGGGCAGGATTTGATACTACAAACTCTGATTTTCAGATGGTTGAGAAATTCCACTGGTTAGGTAGTGATATTAGTTATCATGTAGGTATCGATGGTATTTCTGTTCTTTTTGTTGTTCTTTCAGCTTTTCTTTTACCTTTCTGTATTTTAGCAAGTTGGAATACTATTCAAGATAGATTAAAAGATTACATGATTGCTTTTCTTCTTCTCGAAGTTGCAATTATTGGAGTTTTTTGTGCTCTTGATGCAATCTTATTCTATATCTTTTTTGAAGGTAGCCTTATTCCAATGTTTATTATTATTGGTGTTTGGGGTGGGGCGCGTCGTATTTATGCAAGTATGAAATTTTTCTTATATACTTTGCTTGGCTCAGTGCTCATGCTGGTTGCTATCATGGTTATGTATTGGGAAGCAGGAACACTTGATATACCAACTTTGTTAACCTACCAGTTTAATACACATATGCAGACGTGGTTGTGGCTTGCATTTTTTGCTTCTTTTGCTGTTAAAATGCCAATGTGGCCAGTTCATACATGGTTGCCTGATGCTCATGTGGAAGCACCAACAGCAGGCTCTGTTATTTTAGCTGGCGTATTACTTAAATTGGGCGGTTATGGTTTTATTCGTTTTTCATTACCAATGTTTCCTATTGCTTCAGCTGATTTTTCTTCTTTAGTTTTCACATTATCGCTAATTGCGATTATTTACACATCTTTAGTTGCACTTGTTCAAAGTGATATAAAGAAACTGATTGCTTATTCATCGGTGGCGCATATGGGATATGTAACGATGGGTATTTTTTCTGCTAATGAACAAGGCATTCAAGGTGCTATTTATCAGATGCTATCGCATGGAATTGTTTCAGCGGCTTTATTTCTTTGTGTTGGAGTGATCTATAACCGCTTACATACACGTGAAATTTCAGCGTTTGGCGGTTTAGTAAATAATATGCCTAAATATGCTGTTGTTTTCTTGATTTTTACTATGGCAAATATTGGGTTACCTGGAAGTTCAGGATTTATCGGCGAGTTTTTAACTCTAATAGGTGTTTTCCAAGTTAATAAATTGGTTGCTGTTTTTGCTACAACTGGCGTTATTTTATCAGCAGCTTATGCACTTTATCTTTATCGGCGCATTGTTTTTGGCTCTTTAGAAAAAGAAAACTTGAAAGTTCTTCTTGATCTATCACCAATAGAGAAATTCACCCTTTATCCAATGGTTATTCTCACAATATTTTTTGGTGTTTATCCAACACCAATTTTTAAAACAACAATGTCTGCGGTAGAATCTTTGATCAACCAGCTGCACTAAATAAAAGATGAACGCTCATGCAAACTGAAATAATAACTCAATTAGTGTTAATTCTTCCTGAGATTTTAATTGCCTTGGGAGGAATAGCACTGCTCTTAATCGGCGTTTATTCTAGAGCGCATTCATATTTAACTGTTACAGGTTTAGCGATTGCTCTTCTTATTGCAACTATTATTATCGTGATGATCTTTCCAAAAAGCGGTTTTTTTTGCACAGATGCGCTCATCATTGATTCTTTTAGCCGCTATATGAAAATTTTAACGCTTATTGGCGCATTATTTGCTCTCATTATGTCTGTTTCTTTTACCTGTGCTCAAAAATTTGATATATTTGAATTTCCAGTATTGGTTCTGTTTGCAACCCTTGGTATGATGTTCATGATTTCAGCAGGTAATATGCTGTCTCTTTATATGGGGTTAGAGCTACAATCTTTATCTTTATATGTTTTAGCTGCTATTAATCGTAATAATGTTAAATCTTCTGAAGCAGGATTAAAATATTTTGTTTTAGGTGCATTGTCTTCAGGATTACTTCTTTATGGTATTTCATTACTTTATGGTTTTACTGGCCAAATTAGCTTTCATGAAATTGCATTGGCTTTAAAAGGTGAGGTTTTGCAGTTAGGTGTTATTTTTGGAATTGTGTTTATTTTAGCTGGTTTGGCTTTCAAAATTTCTGCAGTTCCATTTCATATGTGGACACCTGATGTTTACGAAGGCGCGCCAACACCTATTACAGCGTTTTTTGCTGGTGCCCCTAAAGTTGCAGCAATGGCGTTAATTATTCGTATAATTGTTGTTGCTTTTATTCCATTTGATAACGCTGATAACCTTATGCCTGCATGGCAGCAAATTATAGTATTTATAGCGATTGCATCAATGATATTAGGTGCATTTGCTGCAATTGGTCAAAGTAATATTAAGCGTCTAATGGCTTATTCATCGATTAGTCATATGGGATATGCTCTTGTTGGGTTAGCTGCAGGAAATGTACTTGGGGTAAAAGGTGTTATCATTTATATGACCATTTATCTTGTTATGACACTTGGTTCGTTTTCTTTCATTCTTAGTATGCGGTCGCATGATGGAAATGTTGAAAATATTTATGATCTTGCAGGATTGGCAAAAACAAATCCGTTTATGGCTATTATTATGACAATACATCTTTTTTCGTTAGCAAGTATACCACCTATGGCAGGTTTTTTTGGAAAGTGGTATACATTTTCTGCAGCTGTTCATGCAGGTCTTATTCCGCTTGCTGTCGTTGGTGTATTGGCTTCTGTGGTTAGTGCTTTTTATTATTTGCGTGTCATCAAAATTATGTGGTTTGATGATGCAAAAGCTGGCTTTATTTCTTTATCAAGCGAACTTAAGTTTTGTCTTACTTTTTCTGCATTGTTCATTTTATTTTATGTGTTTTTTGGAATTGTATTTTCTGAATTGGCAGAACAAGCAGCTGCAGCATTGTTTTAGTGAATATGGTTTATGTGTTGTCAGACTTTGCAAAAAAACAAGGGTATGATATTGAATCATATGAAAGTGTTGACTCAACAAATCTTGTTGCACAGCAAAAGGCACATTCTGGACATCACGGGTATCTTTGGATTGTTGCGAATGAACAAACACAAGGAAGAGCTAGAAGAGGAAGAATATGGAGTAGTCCAAAAGGAAATCTTTATTCTAGCCTTTTATTAATTGATGATATTATCCATCAGACTGCTGCTCAACTTAGTTTTGTTGCTGGAGTAAGTATGTTAGAGGCTGTCAAACAATTTATAAAGAATGAAAAGCAAGCTAACGACATTATTAGTTTAAAATGGCCGAATGATATTTTACTTAAAGGAGCTAAAAGCTGTGGGATTTTACTTGAACTTTTCAAACTAACTCCGCAAAAATATGCATTAGTTATTGGTATTGGTATGAATGTAGAATACCATTATGAAGATGCGCCGTATCCAACCTCAAGTATAAAGAATATTGGTTTAAATATTGATAAAGAACAATTGTTTACCGCTCTGACGCAATATTTTGCTGAAAATTATCTTCTTTGGAAACAACCCTATGGATGTGATACAATTCGTAAAAAATGGCTTTTATATTGTTCTCATCTTGGACAACACATTACAGTAAATAGCGATGAAAGGATCATTGAAGGTATTTTTGATGGTCTTGATTGTGATTTTAACTGTATTGTAAAACAAAAAAATGGTCAGCGGGCAATCATAACATCTGGAGATGTTCATTTTGGTTTAGCTGCTTCTGCTGATGTAGATTGTAATTGACTTATAAAGTTTTATTTCAGCATGAGTTATCTTAATAATTTAGGAGACATTTATGACTGTTGCCAATAAGAATGAATTGGTTTTTTTACCTTTAGGAGGAGTTGGAGAAATAGGAATGAATCTAGCTGCCTATGGATTTGGTCCTAAAGATTGTCGTGAATGGTTACTTGTTGATATGGGAGTTAGTTTTGCAGGTCCTGAATTACCTGGAGTAGATCTTATTTTGCCAGATATTCGTTTTTTAGAAAATGAAAAACATAATGTCTGTGGTCTTATTTTAACACATGCTCATGAAGATCATTATGGTGCTGTTCTTGATTTATGGCCAAAGCTTAAAATTCCAATTTATTGCACTTGTTTTACAGCTGGATTATTAGAGAGTAAAAGACAGTCAGATTTTGAATTTCATGAAATTCCAGTTAATATTTTTCAATCTGGCGATTGCTTTCAGGTTGGACCATTTTCAATCGAAGCTATTTCTGTTAATCATTCGATTCCAGAAGCAGTTTCTTTAGCTATTACAACATCTTTAGGAAATGTGATTCATACTGGGGATTGGAAAATTGATCATACGCCTTCACTTGGGCCTATAACAGATGAAGAACGGTTTCGGACTTTGGGGAATAAAGGTGTATTAGCCTTATTATGTGATTCCACTAATGCACTTCAAGATGGTATATCACCATCGGAACAACAAGTTCAGGAAAGTATTTCTGAAATTATTTTGAAAGCTAAAGGTCGAATTGCTATTACAACTTTTGCCTCTAATATTGGCCGTATACGCTCAATTGCTCTTGCTGCAGAATCTGTTGGACGTCAAGTTCTTTTGGTAGGACGTTCTTTAAAGCGTAGTGTTATGGTCGCACAAGAGCTTGGTTATATGGATGATATAGCACCATTTATAACAGAAGAAGATTATAGCCATATTCCACCCCAAAATATTGTTTTGGTAGTAACTGGTAGTCAAGGTGAACCACGTGCTGCATTAGCAAAACTCTCACGAAATGAAATGAAAAATATCACTCTCTCTCCTGGTGATACAATTATTTATTCATCACGTAATATTCCAGGTAATGAAAAAGCTATTATTGATATACAAAATCGTTTTATTGATCAGGGTATTAACATTATTACCAATCGAGATGCTCTTGTACATGTTTCAGGTCATCCCCGTCGTTCAGAACTTTTACAAATGTATGATTGGACAAAACCACAGATCCTTATTCCTGTACATGGTGAAGCGATACATCTTACAGCTCAAAAAACTTTAGCACAACAAGTTGGCATAAAAACTGTTGCTGGAATTAGAAATGGTGATATATTTCGTCTTGCACCAGAACCAGTAGAAATTATTGATCAAGTCGCTGTTGGTCGTATTTATAAAGATGGTTTTCTGCTTGGTAATGAAGATGAATTAGGAATTCGTGAGCGTTGCAAGTTAAGTTATGTTGGTCATGTTTCTGTTTCTCTTCACATGAATAGTAAGCATGATTTAATTGATAATATTGGTCTTATAATGTTTGGTCTTCCTAAAAGCGATAGGGCAGGGGAATTATTAGAAGATATTCTTCTAAATGTTATTGAAAATGCCATTAATAATATTCCGCGTGCAAAAAGAAAAGATAATGAACTTATCCGAGAAGCTGCGAGGCGTGCAGTAAGAGCAGCTGTTAATAAGATTTGGGGGAAAAAGCCTATTTGTGTAGTTTTTTTACATCGTTCAAAATAAAAGTATTTTAATATTCGATTATTTTTTATAAAAAGAAGATAAAACTATTTCAATTAGCTCATTGTACAAATACGGACTTCACACTTTTTATGTAAGTGCAGTTAAAGAAAAGATAGAAGATAATATTTCAATATTATTATCATATTTGCAAGCCTTCAGAATATAGCTATAAATACCACTTGTAAATTGCTGTAATTTGATAAGTCTAATTAGGAGTAATAGTTTTAATGCGTCTTTCTCAATATTTTCTGCCTATTTTAAAAGAGAGTCCTAAGGAAGCAGAAGTTATTTCACATCGATTTATGTTGCGAGCTGGTATGGTACGTCAACAGACATCAGGAATTTATTCTTGGTTACCATTAGGTAAAAAAGTTCTTGACAAGATTTGTAAGATTATTCGTGAAGAACAAGAACGAGCTGGAGCTTTAGAAATATTGATGCCAACGATTCAATCTGCTGATCTTTGGCGTGAAAGTGAGCGTTATAATGATTATGGTCTTGAAATGTTACGCATTAGAGATCGTCAAGATCGTGATTTACTCTATGGTCCGACTAATGAAGAGATGGTAACAGATATTTTCCGTTCATACGTTCGTTCTTATAAAGATCTTCCACTAAATCTCTATCATATTCAATGGAAATTTCGTGATGAAATTCGTCCACGTTTTGGTGTGATGCGCGCACGCGAATTCTTGATGAAAGATGCTTATTCTTTTGACCTTGATTATGCGAGTGCAAAAATATCCTATAATCGTATGTTTGTTGCTTATTTACGCACTTTTTCTCGTGTTGGCTTAAAAGCAATTCCTATGCGTGCTGATACAGGTCCAATTGGCGGTGAGCTTAGTCATGAATTTATTATTTTAGCCAAAACAGGTGAAAGTTCTATATTTTGTGACAAAAGATTTCTTGAATTTACAGTTCCGTCTGTTTCAATTGATTTTACCGATAAGGATGTTTTAGCTGATATTGTTAGACAATGGACATCTTTATATGCTGCAACAGAAGAAATGCATAATGAAGAAGAGTGGAGTAAAGTCTCTGACAGTAATAAGCTCTCAGCGCGTGGTATTGAGGTAGGACATATTTTTCATTTTGGTACAAAATACTCTGCTCCAATGGGGGCAAAAGTTATGGGACAAGATGGAAAAGAGCACTTTGTTTCTATGGGATCTTATGGGATTGGACCTTCGCGTCTTGTAGCGGCAGTCATTGAGTCTTCTCATGATGAACATGGTATTATTTGGCCAAAATCAATCGCACCATTTGATTTTGGTATCATCAATATGAAACCAGATGATGAAAAATGTAGTTATATATGTGAAACTCTTTATCAAGGGCTTATACGTAGTGGTTTTGATCCACTGTTAGATGATACGAGTGAGCGTCCTGGATCGAAATTTGCAACAATGGATTTGATTGGTTTGCCGGTACAAATGATTATTGGTCCTAAAAATGCTACACAAAATGAAGTTGAAATTAAAGATCGAAAAACAGGTCTTAGAGAAGTTTTAACGGTTGAAGCTGTGCTAAACCGATTTTCGGTAATTTGATGGGCAATATCATGACTGTTTTGAGGAATAAAGGATTTTCATCTTATGAATGGATGATTGCTTTCCGTTATATGATTCCTAATAAAAAACATATGTTTACATCTATTATTTCAATTATTTCTTTAATTGGAATTATGTTAGGAGTTTTTGCTTTAGTTGTTGTTATGGCAGTTATGAATGGTTTTCGGACAGAACTCCTCAATCGTATTTTAGGAATGAATGGGCATCTTATTGTACAAACCATTGATTCCAATTTTACTGATTATAATACTCTTATTTCTTCTCTGGAATCTATCAAGGATATAAAATTAGTTCTTCCGATTATTGAAGGACAAGCTCTTGTCCAGGGTAATGTCGAAAGAGGAACTGGTGCTTTAGTTCGTGGTGTACGTCAAAAAGATTTGATGAAACTGAAAACAGTCGCTCAAAATATTATCTCAGGTACACTCGCTCAATTTGATAAAGAAGAAGGTATTGCAATTGGAAGTGGTTTGGCAGAAAAATTGGGTCTTACAGTTGGAAGTCATCTGCGCATCATTACACCAGATGGTGATGATACGCCCTTTGGAGTTACGCCACGTGTCAAAGCTTATAAAGTCGTTGCTATCTTTGAAGTTGGCATGTCAGAATATGATTCAATATTTGTTTTTATGCCTCTTCATGAAGCACAAATTTTCTTTAACTTAGAGGAAAAAATTCAATCTTTAGAGTTATTTCTTAATGATCCTGATGCTATTGATCAAGTAAAACCGGTGATAGAAAAAACAGTTAATCAACAAATTCATTTAATTGATTGGCGTACGCAAAATCAGTCTTTTTTTTCAGCATTACAAGTTGAACGAAATGTTATGTTTTTTATTCTCTCTCTTATTATTCTCGTTGCGGCTTTGAATATTATTTCAGGTTTAATAATGCTTGTAAAAGATAAAAGCCATGATATTGCAATTCTGCGTACAATGGGAGCGGATCAAAGTGCGATTATGCATATATTTATTACCACTGGCATGGTAATTGGACTTATTGGAACGATATTGGGTTTAATTTTAGGAATTATAGTTACTATAAATATTAATCATATTCAGGACTTTATATCTTGGCTGTTTAATGTCGATGTTTTTAATCCTCAGCTTTATTTTTTAGCAAAGTTGCCCGCTCGAATTGAGTGGGGACAGATTGCTATGGTAGTTATGATGTCTTTGTTTTTATCTTTTCTTGCGACTCTTATTCCAGCATGGCGTGCTGCTAAATTAGATCCTATACAAGCGTTAAGGTATGAATGATGTCTACTGTTTTAGAACTTGTTGAGATTGAGAAACATTTTGTTGATAATAACAAACCTTTAGTTATTTTGAATAAAGCCAATTTTGTTCTAAAACGTGGAGAAATTGTAGCACTTGTAGCACCATCTGGTTCTGGAAAATCAACATTTCTTCATATCGCAGGATTATTAGAAAGACCAACAGCTGGCGATATTTTGTTACGAGGTATTTCTTGTGCAAAACGTTCTGATGGTGAACGCACAGCAATCAGACGAAATGATATTGGTTTTGTCTATCAATTTCATCATTTACTACCAGAATTTACGGCTTTAGAAAATGTTATGATTCCTCAAATGATTGCAGGATTGAAAAAATCTATTGCAGAAGATCGTGCCTTTAAATTATTAAGCTATCTTCGCGTTGCTCACCGCGCTAAACACCGTCCATCAGAACTATCGGGGGGGGAGCAACAACGTGTTGCAATTGCGCGTGCTGTAGCAAATGCGCCTTCTGTACTTTTAGCTGATGAGCCTACAGGAAACCTTGATCCTACAACTTCAGCATATGTATTTCAAGCTCTATCAGTACTTGTGCGCCAATCTGGTCTTGCTGCCCTTGTTGCCACACACAATTATGGTTTAGCCAAACAGATGCATCGTCGAATTACAATTAAAGAAAAAAAAATTATTGAACTTCCTTAATATTGAGATACAAATTTATTCTAAAAAAATAACAGTGTAGTGTATGTTTATTTTTGTCTGTTAGGAGATTTTTATGACAAATTTAGCCATTGATGAAAATCGATTGGATTCACGTCGTCGCCGATTGATTTTTCGTGCATGGCACCGAGGTATTCGTGAAGTAGACTTGATTTTGGGCCAATATGTTGATGCACATATTGCCAAGATGAGTGATCAAACAGTTTCTGAACTTGAATATATTATGTCTTTTGAAGATCGTGATTTATTAGGGTGGATTACAAGAGAAGTTTCTATACCACCTAAGGTAGATAGTGCACTTTTTCGCGATATTATAAATTATTGCTCTCGTATAAATTTTAATTAAATCAAAATGGCTATATTAAAAAAAATTGTTATTCCTCCAAATACGCCTAGTGGTATGATTTTTGATGGTGTTGTTGATGGATTTGAAGCTTTTGCACTTGCTAAATTAAGTGCAGAAATTGCTCAAGATAAACCACTTGTTTATGTTGTTCGTGATGGAACAAAAATGGCTTATTTACAGCAAGCTTTAAATTTCATTGAACCTAATTTATCTGTTTTTCAGTTTCCGGCATGGGATTGTTTACCTTATGATCGCGTATCACCTGGGATAGCTATTACTGCACGTCGTCTTTCAGCTTTGGCTCATATGTCAGATCTGCGTAAAAATCCACGGTTTTCAATCATATTAACAACAGCTAATACAGTTATTCAAAAACTACCACCTTGTGCAATGATTGATGATCAAATTATCCATGTGCGTATTGGTCAATGTATGGATATGACATATTTAATTCATTATTTAGAACATAATGGTTTTGAACGTGTTGCAACTGTACGTGATATTGGTGAATTTGCTGTAAGGGGAGGAATTATTGATATTTTTTCTCCTAGTTATACGGAACCTTTTCGTCTTGATTTTTTTGGCCAAACTTTAGAAACCATTCGCGTATTTGATCCAGAGACGCAACGAACAATAGCGAATAAAACAGAATTATTTTTACAGCCGATGAGTGAAATTACTCTCACTCCTGAGTTTATTAGCCGATTTAAAAGCAATTATATTCGTTCTTTTGGGGTACCCAAAAAAAGTGACATGCTTTATGAGGCTATTTCTCAAGGGAGGCGTTTTTCAGGTATGGAGCATTGGCTCCCATTGTTTTATGAAAATCTCAATAGTTTTTTTGATCACTGTGGTAATCTGCCTGTTGTTTTTGAGCATCTCATAGAAGAAGCTCTCATTGAACGATATCGTCTTATTGTAGATTATTATAATGCGCGCAAAGAACGCGAAAATAATCAAGAGAATGATGTTTCTTATCATCCAATAGAGCCTAATCTTCTTTATTGGACACCCGAACAAGTTTTAACATGTGTAGAGCAGTGTGGTTTGCGTATTGATTTTACACCTTTTAATATTTCACGAACACTGAAACAGACAGTTATTCATACAAATGCTACACAGGGCTATGATTTTATAAAAGAACGTAATGCTCTAGATAAAAATGTTTTTTCAAGTGTAGTTGATCACATTGCTTCATTGCGATCTTCTGGTAAGAAAGTACTTTTGGCTTTTTGGAGTGAAGGATCTATGGATCGTTTACTGCAAGTTCTTGATGAACACGGTTTACAAAAAGTAGAAATTGCAAAATCATTGCAAACCGTAAAAGCAACACCGCGTGATCGGATTTTAGCTGCTGTTTTAATGATAGAGCATGGCTTTGAAATTGAAGATTTTGTTGTCATAGCGGAACAAGATATCCTTGGTGATCGATTAGTAAGATCACCAAAAAAGCGTAAAAGTAATGCGCATTTTATTTCTGAAATTGCTTCCTTAAATTCTGGTGATATCGTTGTACATGTTGATCATGGTATTGGACAGTTTATTGGTCTCAAAACTATCATGACAACAGGGATTTTACGTGATTGTTTAGAAATCAATTATGCTGGAGGCGATCGGCTATTTTTACCCATTGAGAATATTGAACTTTTATCTCGTTATGGATCAGAAAGTACAAATGTCACGTTGGATAAATTAGGAAGTGTTGGATGGCAAACACGTAAAGCACGCCTTAAAAAGCATTTATTAAAAATTGCTGGTCAATTGATCTGTATAGCTGCAGAACGTGCGACGCGTTCAGCACCTACTCTAACTCCACCAGTAGGGCTCTTTGATGAATTTGTTGCATGCTTTCCTTATGAGGAAACAGATGATCAAATGGATGCCATTAATGCTGTTTTAGATGACTTAGCATCAGGAAAACCAATGGATCGTTTAATCTGTGGTGATGTAGGTTTTGGCAAAACAGAAGTTGCTATTCGCAGTGCTTTTGTTGCAGCATTAAATGGTTATCAAGTTGCTGTTGTTGTGCCTACAACTTTACTTTCACGACAACATTACAAAACTTTTCTTGCTCGTTTTCAAGGGCTACCGGTTAAGATTGCTCATTTGTCAAGGCTTGTAAAAGCGAGAGAATTGGCGCAAATTAAAAAAGGTATTTCAGAGGGTACGATCGACATTGTTATTGGAACACATGCATTACTCAATGATTCAGTGAGTTTTTCACGATTAGGACTTCTTATCATTGATGAAGAACAGCACTTTGGAGTAAAACATAAAGAGCGTCTAAAAGAATTAAAAAGTGATATTCATGTTCTTACACTTTCAGCGACTCCTATACCAAGAACATTAAGTCTTGCTTTATCGGGGCTACGTGAACTTTCATTAATTACAACCCCACCTATCGATAGAATGGCTGTACGTACTTTTATTTCACCTTTTGATTTGATGGTTATACGCGAAACATTATTACGTGAATATTATCGAGGTGGACAGAGTTTTTATGTGTGCCCGCGTATTTCTGATCTTTCTTATGTAGAAGAATATCTCAAAACGCATGTGCCTGAAATTAAATTTGTTATAGCACATGGACAAATGCCAGCTGGACAACTTGATGATATTATGAATGCGTTTTATGATGGGCAATATGATGTATTACTTTCAACTACTATCATTGAATCAGGTCTCGATATTCCAACAGCCAATACATTAATTGTACATCGTGCTGAAATGTTTGGTCTTTCTGCACTCTATCAGTTGCGTGGTAGAGTAGGGCGTTCAAAACAACGTGCTTATGCACTTTTTACTTTCCCTTCTGGTAAAGTTTTACTTCCTGCAGCAGATCGTCGTCTTAAAGTTTTGCAGTCCCTTGATACATTAGGTGCAGGTTTTCAACTGGCTAGTCATGATATGGACATTCGAGGTTCAGGTAATTTATTAGGTGAAGAACAATCAGGACACATCAAAGAAGTTGGGTTTGAACTCTACCAAAAAATGCTTGAAGAAGCCGTTGCTGAATTAAAAGATGGCCAACATGAGAGAGATAATCAGTGGTCACCTCAAATTTCTCTTGGTACAGCAGTGATCATACCAGAAAATTTTGTACCTGATTTATCATTGCGTATGGGGCTTTATCGTCGTTTAACAGAACTTGATAATATAGAACAAATTGATAAATTTGGAGCTGAATTAATTGATCGCTTTGGTCCTTTGCCACTTGAGGTTCAACACCTACTTAAAGTTTTTTACATCAAAATATTATGTCGAAAAGCACATGTGGAAAAAATAGATGCTGGACCAAAGGGGATTGTTATACAATTTCGCAATAATTACTTTGAAAATGGTATTGCTCTTGTTCAATGGGTTGGGAAACAAGGATCAATGGCAAAAATTCGACCAGATCAAAGCATTGTTTTTATTCGTGATTGGACTAAAGTAAATGAAAGACTTGTTGGTGTAGCAAATATTATGACACAGCTTGCAGAAATGGCAACAAAATGTTCTGCTTAATTTAAATTAAAAATTTTTTTATACTCATTTTACTTTACATATTATTCTAATAATATATTTATTATTTATATTGATGCGTATAATATTGTAATAATTTCCTTAAATAATTTAAAAAGAAATAAATATAATATGATTATTACAAAAAAATTATTAATTATAGCTCTTTTGTTACTCAGTATAATATTTAGAGTAAAGTATGCTTATGCTGAGGCTATTTTAAGTAAAGAAACGCTAAAACAATCCCTAAAGCAATCCCTTTCTGGTTTAACTCTTGATGAGAGATTCAAATATCTTATAGAGCAACAGAAAATTATTCAGAATGAAAATGATTCTCTTCAAAAAGAAAATGACTTTTTTACGAATATAATTCGTGAAAAGAGAGCTAAAAATTCTCCTATACCTGAACATATTTTTGATGACAAAAATAAAGTTTTAAATAAAATAACTAATCTTTTATCAGAAAGTATGGTGATTTTTCATGAAATAGAGATTGTGCGCTCACTGTTAGAAAAGCGTGTTATAGCAAAAGAATATGTAACAGGAGAATATGAAGAAAAACAGATTAAAGCACTAAAATATTGGAACAAATTTCAGTCAGAAAAGATGACACAGGCGTTTTCTTATTTGGAGCTGTATCAGGCTGCCTTTGTGTGCAAAACACAAGAAGATGTATTAAAAAAAGTGATATAGGGCCTGTATTGTGTGAAAATTTCTCTTGGAAAGACGAAGACTTTAGTTGGGCAAAAGATGCGATTGCTTTAAGTCCCGCATTAAAAAATGAATTCAGGACTCTATATGAAGGTTTTCTTTCCTCTGATTTTAAAAAAGAAGTGCTGAGTACTATAAAAAAGTCCACTACAGGTGATGAATCTTGGTATTTTCAACACCTAAAAGAAATTCCTTCAGAGTGTAAAGCTTACAAAGAGATACACAATATAATGCTTCCAAACAAGAGAAAAAGTATTATACATCGCATATACTTTTATTTTGCAATATTTTTCATAGGCCGTTTTCATTTATATTTTTTTACTCACGCCACCAAGTTTGAAGACGATAGCCATATAATGATGTATAAGTAGGATGTTTAAGATATGACCATCTTGCTACCCATTGTTCAGGTAAATGATAAAGCGGTATATAATAACTGCCAGAAATCAAAATTCTATCTAAAGCACGTACAGCTGCAATAAATTCAGCATCTGAGCGTGCATCAAGTATTGCTGTTATCATAGCATCTATAGCAGGATCAGAAGTTCCTGCAAAATTAAAACTTCCTTTCAAATTTCGAGAAATAGAAGCCCACCGATTTATTTGTTCATTGCCTGGCGACAGAGAATTTTTTAATTTGCCAATAATCATATCATAATCAAATGTTCCTAAGCGATTTTGATACTGACTATCATCAACAGTTCTTATCTCAACATCAATACCAAGCCGCGATAAAGTACTCTGAAATGCAAGGGCGACTTTCTCTTCTTCAAATGTTTGAGTCATAATCTCAAATTTAAAAGGTAAACCATCAGGAGTAATAGCTTTATTGTTTTTTCTAGTAAAACCTGCTTCTTGTAGAAGCGTCCAGGCTTTTTGAGCAGATTGACGCTCCATGCCTGATCTATCTGTTTTAGGAATATGCCAATGTCCGTTCATGACTTCAGGAAGAACAGCATCAGGGTAAGGTGCTAAAAGTTCTTTTTCTTTTTCACTTGCTGGTTTTCCAACAGATGAAAGAACAGACCCATCCCAATAACCTTCTGTTCTGGCATAGATATTATTAAAAAGGCGATTATTAATCCATTCAAAATCAAAAAGCATTGAAAGTGCTTGTCGTACTTTTCTATCTTTAAAAATGGAACGGCGTGTATTAAAAACAAAACCAATAAGATCGGCAGGTGTACCTTTCGAAAAATTTTCTTTTATAACTCGCCCCTCGCGAACAGCTGGAAAATTGTAAGAAAGCCGCCAGCGATTTGGATTGGTTTCAATGAAAATATCAATGAGGCCTTTTTTAAAAGCTTCAAAGTGTGCAGTATCATTGCGGAAATACTCTATTTGAATGGTATCAAAATTATTTAGTCCTTTATTAACAGGAAGATCTTTGCCCCAATAGTCAGGATTGCGTTTGTAAATAATTCGTTCACCTGGATCAACATGCTCAATAATATAAGGGCCACTTCCAGGAATTTTAACTAAACCGTTTTTTTCAAAATCATCAACATTAATAGCGTGTTTTGGTAATATTGGCATTACACTTGCCAAAAGAAGTGGAAATTCACGATCTTTAGAGTTTGGAAAACGCATTTTAATACCATGAGAACCAATTTTTTCTATAGATTCTATGCGTTTCATATATCGATCAAAAGGTGGTCTTCCTTTATCTTTAAGCAGATTAACTGTGAATAAAACATCTTCGACTGTTATAGATTTTCCATCTGAAAAACGAGCTTTTGGATTAAGAAAGAAAGTAATTTCAGTACGTTCATCATTTAATTCAACTTTTTCTGCAAGAAGACTATATAGCGTAAAGGCCTCATCACGGGAACGTACCATCATTGTTTCATAGACAAGACCAGAAAATTGTTCATTAGCCACAAGACCTTGTGCAGTTGTACGAAAACTACGAATGACGAATGGATTTAGTCCATTAAATGTTCCAACAACTCCATAGGTAATTTTTCCTTTTTTATTTGCATTAGGATTAGCATAAGGAAAATAGTCAAAATTATCAGATAGTTTTGGTAATCCATGCATAGCAATACCATGTGCTATAGCATTATGACAACAAAAGAACATTACAAAGGTAAGAAAAAATTTAAGATAATGAGCGCTATAGCACGACATAGAATTTTATTTTCATTATAATTTAGCGATGATTCTTTAATATATTTCAAAGATTAGGATATTTTGTGTATTACTGTGAAAAAAAAGCCAATAAGATAAAAAATATGCTATATATAGTATATAAAAAGTTAATTAGTTATTCAATGAGCTTTACTTATTCTATATTTTAGTTTTTTCTTTGTGCTAAAGTAAGAAAATAGAGAAATACCATTCTATAATTTAATTATACTTTATTGAAAATTATATTTAATGTCCTATCTGGAAGTTATTATATTTTAGAAATTGTTCTGAAAGCGTATTGAAAGGATTAACTTAATCATGTCGCATAAAAATACTTACTTTTCTGTTTCAGTATTAGCTGGAGCTGTTGCTTTTTTTCTTACCATCCATACTCCAGCAAATGCACAGAGTTTATCCCAAGGATGGTATAAAGTTTGCAATAAACAGCATGATGTTGATATTTGTAATACGATGAATACAGTTGTAGCAGATACTGGTCAGCCTTTAACAGCTATTAATTTAGTTGAAATAAAAGGCAAACAAAATGAACGACGCATAGGCCTTCAAATACCTACAGGGCGTTTGTTACCAGAAGGCGTTCATATTCAAATTGGAAATGATTTCTCTAAAAAAATTCCTTATGTTGTTTGTAATTCAACCAGCTGTATTGCCAACGATGCTTTAGATGATAAGCTTATTTCTGCTATGAAATCTGGTTCAAAAATGGTTATAACTACTGTTAATGTGCGTGGAGCAGCTAATCCTGTAGAATTTTCTCTTAAGGGTTTTACTGCAGCATATACAGGCCCTGGTATGGATGAAAAAGCTTTCCAAGAAGAACAAGTAAAATTGCAGAAAGCTATTCAATCAAAGCAAAAAGAGATTGAAGATCGTATGAGAGCTGAACAAGAAAAAGCAAAAAAAACAGCGAACTAAAGAAGAAATTTTAAGTTATCTTTTAATATTTATCTGTTTAAACCGCTATAAAATATTTTATAGCGGTTTTTAATTAATTATTTTTTGAAAAAAAACCTTTACGTTTCCACCAACCTACACGCTCAGTTTTTTTATTAGTTTCAACTTCTGATGATGTCACAACAGGCTCAGTGGGTGTTGTTACAACTGAAGAAGAAATATGTTCAACAATTTTTTCAATTACAGGTTCTTGTTCTGTCATTTCAGTTGTTTGCACAGATTTCTTAGTTGCTATTTTCTTTCGTATTTTCAGTGCTAACTTTTTTGTATTTGTAGAAATCACTTCATTTGCGATTTCACTTATTTCTTTTATTTTAGTTTTTCGATTAGACTTGGTAACTAATTTTTCCTCAACAAGTTCTGGTTTTGGTATTGTTACGTTTTTGTCATTTGTAAGGACTTGTTTATTTTGTAAAATTTCTGAAGTTTTTACATTACGCTTCTTAGATTTAATAGCAGTATGGGCCTCTCTAGTTTTATTTTTCTGTATACCGCTTAAATCGTTTTTATAATAGCTATCTTTACTAAATCCAACAGTTTCAGCAGCTGGAACATTATAATGCTGGCGATGTTCTGCTTTAATTTCTTCTAAAGCTTTCTTAGCAAAATCTCCAACAGGCTCTGCATAGGAGATACGAAACTGAGAGTTATTGCTCTGATTAGACCGACCTCCACGACGTCCACGACGACGCCCGCGGCGACGAGTATCTTCAGCATTGGGAGTATCATTTTTATGAGTAGCAGGAAAAATACTACCATTATTAGATTCCATCTGTTGATTTTTATGCTGACGTTGTTTGTTGTTGTCAACGGTTTTGCTTTTTATTAAGATAGAATTTTCAGTTTCTTTTGTATCATTATCCTCAATAACTGTTGAAGAAAGGGGGGCCTCTTTTGCTATTGAGCCTTTAGAAATAGTGAAATGTTGTGTTCCAACACTATCATCGGCTTCAATGTTAATACTGAGCCCAAAACGTGTTTCTAAATTAACAAGAATATGGCGTTTATGATTTAGTACATAGAGTGCTATTGTTACAGGAGTGCGTACAATAATATTATATTGCGAATTGTGGAGAAGATATTCTTCAATCGAACGCATCACATGTAAAGCGATCGATGATTCAGAGCGTATATTTCCAGTTCCAGCACAATGCGGGCAAGGTTGTGTAGTGCTTTCTAGAACGGATACACGAATCCGTTGACGACTCATTTCCATAAGGCCGAAATGTGAGATATGACCAACCTGAATACGAGCGCGATCGTGTTTTAAACAATCTTTTAACTTTTTTTCAACAAGCTTAATATTACGATTTTCTAGCATATCAATGAAATCAATTACAATTAAACCCGCAAGATCACGCAACCGCAATTGGCGTGCTACCTCTTCTGCAGCTTCAAGATTAGTTTGTAATGCTGTTTTTTCAACAGAATGCTCTTTAGTAGAACGACCAGAATTTACATCAATAGCGACAAGCGCTTCTGTTTGGTTAATAACCAAATAACCTCCAGATTTTAAACTAACCTGCGGGTGCAACATTTTATCAAGCTGAATTTCGATATCATTATGCGTAAAAATAGGAGTAGGATTACGATAAGGTTGAACAACTTTCGCATGACTTGGTATAAGCATGCGCATAAAATCTTTAGCTTCACGATATCCTTGATCTCCCGAAACAAGAATTTCATTAATATTTTTATTATAAAGATCACGAATAGAACGCTTTATAAGGTTACTTTCTTCGTGAATTAAACACGGGGCCGTTGATTTAAGTGTTAATGTGCGAATAGTATCCCATAGACGCATGAGGTATTCATAATCACGCTTAATTTCAGCTTTTGTTCTATTTGCTCCAGCTGTTCGTAAAATAACTCCCATGCCTTTTGGAACGTCTAGTTCTTTTACAATATCTTTAAGACGTTTGCGATCTTGTATATTGGTAATCTTTCGTGAAATACCGCCACCTCGAGCTGTATTAGGCATTAAAACAGAATAGCGACCCGCTAGAGATAAATAAGTCGTGAGTGCTGCGCCTTTATTACCACGCTCCTCTTTAATTACTTGAACTAATAAAATTTGACGACGTTTAATGACTTCTTGAATTTTATATTTACGCCCCTGTTTACGGGGGTAGGCAGGTAATTCTTCAAGTACATCTTCTGCTCCAACCATTTCTATGTCATTATTAGAAAAGTCAAGTATTTCTTCAACATCATCAGCTATAACATCATTTTCAATATTCGTTGCTATAACATTATTACTTTTATTTTTTTTAAAGGATTTTTTATTTGAAGTTGTTTCCTCAATGGGAGCATCTTCATAATTTTCGTTAATAGCGGCTTTCTCCTCTTCAAGGAGAGCAAGTCGATCAGCAATAGGAATTTGGTAATAGTCGGGATGAATTTCTGCGAAGGTTAAAAAACCATGGCGATTACCACCATACTCAATAAAAGCAGCTTGAAGTGATGGTTCTATACGCGTAATACGCGCTAAATAAATATTACCTTTAAGTTGTTTTTTGTGTTCTGACTCAAAGTCAAGTTCTTCAATTTTATTACCATGAACGACAACAACACGTGTTTCCTCTGGATGAGAGGCATCGATAAGCATTTTGTTTGACATAAGTTAAAATCCTGAAGGCGACATGTGTAACTTTATTAAAAAAAACAGTATAACTATTTGCAAAAATAAAGGACTGTCTGCCATAAAAAAGGGGGGCCGATATAACAAAACAGACTGCTATACGTAAACACATTATAGCATTTACTGTCATTACTCTTGTCTGTTTTATATGACTCATATTTTGAAGTCTCCGGCAAAACAATTTCGAAAACAGTTCGGATAACCAAACCAATGAATCTTAAATTACGTAATCCTACTGTATTGAGGAATAAAGACTTTTTACTTATAAAAAGCGCAAACGCATAATATGTGATAAACCTTTTTAAAGACAACTTAATATGGATTATCAATAATTTTCTAATACCAGATGGTTACATTACCTAAGAATCTTAATATGCTCTTTTATGTTGATATTATGCTTTTGGCAAGTAATAATGTAACTTCTGAATATATAATACAATATAATAACTGTCTTGATAATAACTGTCTTGAGTTTGATTTTTTTGACATTTGTGGCTAAAAGATTCAACGCTTAAATTGAAAAATATAAATATATACTTTAAAATTAATAGCGAATACAAAAAAGCATTTCACTTATGATTAGACGATTTTTTAATAAAAAGCCAAAAATTGGTTATGGGAATGTTTTTTTGCATTTTGCATGCTATTTACTATTTTTTTTAATGTTTCAGCCTCATATTAAAGCCGCTCATGCATTAAAATTTATTAATTTGCAAACCGTTAATATTAACTCATCTACACGTATTATTGCAGTTTTTAATGCTAAACCAAATTTTCATTTAGAGATTTTAAACAAACCCACACGTTTGGTGATTAATTTACCTATAGTTGATTTTTCAACGCAAAATAAATCTCCAAGCAAAAAAAATATTTTATCGGATATGCTATTAGACATACATTATGATTTTTCTGATACGCAGGCTTCACGTATTATTCTTACGAGTAAAACTACTTTTTCTATAAAAAATAGTAGGGTGGAAAAATTAAATAATGGCTTATGGCAAATATTAATTGATATTACTCAAAGTTCACAAAAAGATTTTAACGAAGCACTGAAAAATCAACAAAAAATTCATCATGGTATAAAAACACGAATAAATCCAGAAAATCATTTTCGCGTTGTTCTTGATCCTGGTCATGGGGGAGTTGATAGTGGCGCACGAGGTATTACTGGAATTTTAGAAAAAAATATAACACTTATTTTTGCTCGTGCATTACGAGATGAATTAGAAAAAGACTCCAATATTCATGTTATCTTAACACGTGATTCTGACGAATTTTTAAGATTAAGCGAAAGAGTCAAAAAAACACAAGATTTTAATGCTGATCTTTTTATATCCATTCATGCAGATAGTATTAAGATTCGTTCTCTTCGTGGTGCTACAGTATATACTCTTTCTGAGAAAGCTTCTGATACAATTGCAAAGTCTTTAGCTGATCATGAAAATAAAGTAGATTTTCTTGATGGATTAATAGCAGAAGAAATACCTGAGGTTACAGATATTTTAATTGATCTTACTCGACGTGAAACTCAAATGTTCTCGATTGATTTCGCTGATCGTGTTATTTTAAACTTATTAAAAAGTAAAATCAATTTGATAAATAATCCTCATCGATATGCTGATTTTTTAGTTTTAAAAGCTTCAGATATTCCTTCTATTTTAATAGAAATAGGTTACTTATCTAATAAAGAGGATGAAAAATTATTAAATGATTCTCAATGGAGAGAAAAAATGGTTATTGCTATTGCAAATTCCATTCGCCAATTTGCGGCAGATCGACAGAAAACTATACAGTCTCTTTAAATATATGGAGAGATAGAGTAAACAACATTATTATCTTAATATGAAAAATAAATAATAGTCTTACATTTGTCTCACTATTAGTGAAAATAACATTTCATTAGTGATAAATAAAGTATATTCTGTCTAATAAATTCTAAAGAAAGTGATACCCATTTCAATGATAATTTTTTTTAGATATTTTTTGAGTTTTTCTAAAGTTATTGGACTTTGTGGAGTTATGATGTGGGTAATAATAACTCCTAATCAAGCTAAAGGGCTTCCTGATTATGAAGTTCTTTCATTATATGAACCACCTGTGATGAGTCGTGTTCACGCTGCAAATGGCCGTCTTATGGCCGAATTTGCTACCAAACATCGCCTTTATTTACCTATCAAATCAATACCAAAAATTCTTAAAGAAGCTTTTATTTCAGCTGAAGATAAAAATTTTTATCATCATTTTGGCTTAGATCCTGCAGGGCTCTCTAGAGCTTTAATCAAAAACATTATGAATATTGGTTCTGGCCAACGTCCAGAAGGAGCTTCAACTATTACACAGCAGGTTGCTAAAAACTTCTTTTTAAGTTCGGACGCAACACTTGAGCGTAAATTAAAAGAAGCCATCTTAGCAATGCGTATTGAGAAAACTTATTCAAAAGACCATATTCTTGAACTTTATCTCAATGAAATTTATCTTGGTCGAGGTACTTATGGTGTTGCAGCAGCTTCGTTGACCTATTTCAATAAACCTGTGAGTGAGCTTACTTTAGAAGAATGTGCTTATTTGGCTGCTCTTCCTAAAGGTCCAGCAAATTATGATCCATTCAAACATATACAACGCGCCGTTGATCGGAGAAATTGGGTTATAGATAGAATGGTTGCAAATGGATATATAACATCAGAACGGGGTAAGAAAGCTAAAGAAACGCCTTTGAAAGCAGTCATGCGTGGTCGTGATAGCTATGTTTTTGCTGCTGATTATTTTACTGAAGAAATACGCCGTCATTTAATGAATCTTTATGGAGCTACAACACTTTATGAGGGTGGGCTTTCAGTTCGTGCAACACTTGATCCAAATTTTCAGCTTATTGCGCAACGTTCTTTGAGAAATGGTTTAATTAGATTTGATCATTCGCAAGGATGGCGTGGACCTTATAAACATATCAATATCAAAGATGATTGGGATATTATGCTCAGAGATATTCCTGGATTAAGTGATGTACCTGAGTGGCGTTTAGCAGTTGTTCTTTCTGCAGAGATGAATACAGTAGAGATTGGTTTACAACCACAGCGTCAAAATTCAGGTTTACTATCACAAAAAAAAGAAATTGCGACATTATCCGAAGCTGAATCAAAATGGGCTTTGAATATTATTGACAAAAATGGTCATCGGAAAACTGTTCAGAATTTATCAAATGTTTTGCAAGTTGGAGATGTTATTTTTGTTGAAAGAGTATCAAATAAGAATGATACTTATCGTTTACAACAAATTCCTAAAATTGAAGGGGCTATTGTTGCTATGGAACCTCATACAGGACGGGTTCTTGCAATGGTAGGAGGATTTTCTTTTTCTGAATCTCAATTTAATCGAGCAACGCAAGCTTATCGCCAAACGGGTTCTGCTTTTAAACCCTTTGTTTATTCTGCAGCGCTTGATAATGGATATACACCAGCATCAGTCATTTTAGACGGTCCCGTTGAAATACGTCAAACTAATGGGCAAATTTGGCGACCTAAAAATTATGGTGGTACATTTGCAGGACCTTCTACATTACGTTATGGAATTGAGCACTCTCGTAATCTTATGACTGTCCGGCTTGCCAATGATATGGGCATGTCTCTTGTTGCTGAATATGCAGAACGTTTTGGTCTTACAGATAAAATGCAACCTTATCTTCCCATGGCTTTAGGAGCTGGAGAAACAACACTTTTACGGATGGTAACAGCTTATTCAATTATTGCTAATGGTGGACGTTCTATTGAACCTTCTCTTATAGATCGAATTCAAGATCGTTACGGCAGAACTATTTACCGTCATGATAATCGTCTATGTGAAAATTGTAATGTTCAATCGTGGGATAATCAAAGCGAACCAACATTAATCGATGAACGAGATCAAGTTCTTGACTCTATGACAGCTTATCAAATTACATCGATGATGGAGGGAGCTGTTCAACGTGGTACAGCTGCGCGTTTACGTTATCTTAATCGGCATATCGCTGGTAAAACCGGTACAACCAATAATTCTAAAGATATATGGTTCATAGGATTTACACCTGACCTTGTTGTTGGTGTTTTCATGGGATATGATCAGCCGGCTTCATTGGGGCATAACGGAACAGGAAGTTCATTAGGAATACCAATTTTTAGTGAATTTATACAAGCTGCTTTGCAAGGTAAACCAGATGTGCCATTTAAAGTACCAGAAGATATGATTTTAATACCAATTAATCGCAAAACAGGTATGTTTGCTCAAGCAGGAGATAATGATGTTATTATAGAAGCATTTAAACCAGGAACTGGCCCTGCTGATATATATCAAGTGATTGGTGGAACAGACTTTTTTCAAGAAGGAATTCCAACAGTCACTACTTCTCCACAAGTTAATAAAGCTCTTCAAGATGGTGGCGGTGGATTATATTAATTGAAAAGAAATTCTTCTGATAGGATAAACAAATATAAATAATATTTTCCAGGTTATTCATAATTGAGATTTAATAAATAACTTTGTAAAATTATTAGAATAAAAATTCAAAAAAATTATTATTTAAAATAATGGCTCAGGTATTAAATTATGCGAGTAGAAATAGAAACATTAGTTAATGAAATTCAGCAGGCGATTAGTTTGCTAAGGAGGCATCTTTAACTGGGATCAGTCATTAAAACGTCTTGAGTATCTCAATCAAAAAGCAGAAGATCCATCGCTTTGGAATGATGCACAAAAAGCACAAGATATGATGCGTGAACGTCAAAATCTTGAAGATTCGATGAATAGCACTCAGTTATTCACACAAATGCTTGAAGAATGTATTGAGCTAATAGCAATGGGTGAAGAAGAAAATGACGTGGAAATTATTACTGAAGCTGAAAATACAATACGTCAACTTAAAAGCGAAATAGACAAGAAACAAATTGAGACGCTCCTTTCGGGAGAAGCAGATTCAAACGATACTTATTTAGAAGTTCATGCTGGAGCAGGGGGAACAGAAAGCCAAGATTGGGCTTCTATGCTTTTGCGTATGTACACTCGTTGGGCTGAACAACACAAAATGAAAGTTGAAATATTAGAAACTCATGATGGTGAAGAAGCAGGTATAAAATCAGCTACTATTCTTGTAAAAGGGTATAATGCTTATGGTTTGCTAAAAACTGAATCAGGTGTTCATCGTTTAGTTCGTATTTCGCCATATGATTCAAATGCAAGACGACATACTTCCTTTGCAAGTATTTGGGTTTACCCGGTTGTTGATGAAAATATTGAAGTTGATCTATCAGAATCAGATGTTCGTATTGACACGTATCGTGCATCAGGGGCTGGAGGGCAACATGTTAATACAACAGATTCCGCAGTACGTATTACGCATATAAAAACTGGTATTGTTGTTCAATGTCAAACGGAGCGTTCTCAACATAAAAATAAGGCAACAGCGTGGTCGATGTTACGTGCACGCCTTTATGAAGAAGAATTAAAAAAACGAGAGGAAGCAACTAACGCGGTTGAGGCGTTTAAAACAGAAATTGGCTGGGGACATCAAATTAGATCTTATGTTCTTCAACCCTATCAGCTTGTTAAAGATTTACGTACAGGAGTTGAAAATGCTGATCCACAAACTGTACTCAATGGTGATCTAGATACATTCATAGAAGCAGCGCTTGCTCAACGTGTTCATGGAAAAAACAAGAACTGAAAGATATTAATTAATTGTAGCATTATTGTACAACACGCAGAGCACGTGCAGCAGCTAAAACATTTTCAGCATGTCCAGATACACAAACTTTACGCCATTCTTCAGCGATTTTTCCAGCTGAATCAATTAGAAAAGTACTCCGTTCAACACCCATATATTTACGTCCATACATGCTTTTTTCAACCCAAACACCATAAGCATCAAGTGTAGTTTTTTCTTCATCTGAAACAAGGATAATATCAAGTTTATGCTTTGCTTTGAATTTATCATGTTTAGCAATATTATCTGGAGATATACCAATAATTGCGACTCCGATTTCATCAAACTTCTCTTTCAATCGGGTAAAATCAATTGCTTCATTTGTGCATCCACTCGTGTCATCTTTTGGATAAAAATATAAAACAACTGATTTTCCTTTAAAATCGGAAAGGCATAATTGACCTCCACCATCACGCGGCAAATTAAAATTAGGAGCGGTATCGCCTTTCATTAACTTTGTCATTACATTATCTCTATCTGTTACATAAAGCCATTTTATAAGATGTGAACATTAGGATGAATTGCTCAAAAAAATTTCTCTATCATAATATAGTGTACTAATATAATCAAAAAATGAATTAGAGATATTCATCTTAAAATATAAACTTTTTCATTTATCAATCTAGAAAATTATCTCATATAACTAAAATAGTTATAAATAATTATATTGGCTTAACTAAAACATGTTTTTTCTTACCAAAAGACAGCTTAATTACTTCATCTGCATTGACATCTTTTTCAACAATAAGGTGTGTTTCATTTTCAATAATTTGGTCATTTACACGTATACCACCACCTTGAACATATCGACGTGCTTCACTATTTGATTTAGCGAGCCCTGCTTGTACTAAGAGAGTAAGCAATCCAATGCCTACTTTTAACTCTGTAGCATTGATTTTAATACTTGGAAGATTTTCTCCAAATGTTTTTTCTTCAAAGGTTTTACGTGCTGTTTCTAACGCTTCATTTGCGAGAGTACGGCCATGTAGCATTGCTGTAATTTCCGTTGCAAGAATCTTTTTCGCTTCATTAATTTCAGTACCTTTTAATGCAGAAAGTTTGGCAATTTCAGTCATTGGTAATGTAGTATAAAGCTTCAAAAATCGTGTAACATCAAGATCTTCCGTATTACGCCAATATTGCCAAAATTGATAAGGAGAAAGCATATCTGCATTGAGCCATATAGCACCATTGAGTGACTTACCCATTTTCGCCCCAGAAGAAGTTGTAAGCAATGGTGAAGTTAATGCGTATAATTGCGGTGTTCCTAAGCGATGTCCTAATTCAATACCATTTACAATATTACCCCATTGATCGGAACCACCCATTTGTACCCGTAAGCCATAGCGTTTATTAAGCTCTACAAAATCATAAGCTTGCAAAATCATATAATTGAACTCAAGAAATGATAAAGAGTGTTCCCGTTCGAGTCTCAGTCGTACAGAATCAAATGATAACATGCGATTAACTGAAAAATATTTCCCCACATTGCGCAAAAACTCTAGATAGCTCAAATTGCATAGCCATTCAGCATTATTCACAATACATGCATCAGTTTTGTTATCACCGAATGTTAAGTAGCTCGTAAATATTTTTTTAATGCTCATGATATTTTGAGCAATATCATTGTGTGTTAAAAGACGCCGAGCTTCATCTTTAAAGGAAGGATCACCAATTAAGCCTGTTCCACCACCCATCAATACAATAGGGCGATGACCGGTTTTTTGGAACCAATGAAGCATCATGATTTGAAGAAGACTTCCAGCATGTAGGCTTGAAGCTGTAGGATCAAACCCAATATAAGCGGTTACAGTTTCCTTTAAAAAAAGGTCATCTAAGCCTTTTTCATCTGAAATTTGATGGATGAATCCCCGTTCGCTTATAATACGCAAAAACTCAGATTTAAAAGCATACATGGATCTCATTCCCTATAACTATATATTACTTATATATTATGCACTTAATACAATTTTTATTATCAAATAATACACAATCCACAAGAAACGGGAAATTTCAGCGAATGTGTAATGACAGACTGATAAAAGGAGAAAATATATAAATGATATATATTTTTATTCTTTTGAATCCTTATCAAAGTCTTATATTTTAATGCACAATGTAATTGCTCGCTTTTAATAAAAGGCAATATACGAGCTTTTATAAAAAAATTACAATAATCACAATTATGAGATTTACAAATAGTTATAATAATTAAAATTTATGATACTGGACTTAAAATGAATTTATAATCTTAACTTTAGGATATCAATAATACTAATTTATTGAATAAATTATATTTTTTTAGTTTTTATATTGAAATGAGTAAAAATCTCAACAAAAATTTTTCGTAAGACTTTATAAAAAATAAATAACAATACGTGATATTTTTATAAAATATGTAATCTATCATAACCAGTTCTAAAAGATTATAATAAGTACTTAGCTTTTATTTATACATAGGAGGAAGAGCCTTTCTGCTATGTGTTTATCGAATAAATTTTAGCATTACAAATTTTGTGTAAAGGTCATTTAATGAAGTTTATAAAAAGTAATCTTTCTTATATATGGATTACTGATTGAGGATTTAGACTAAATCTTTTATCTTTATAAATGGTAATAAAAGCAGCTTATTGATACAATAATGCATTAAGTTGATCATCTCAAAATAGAGGAGAGTGCAGTGAATGTTGATGAGATCAAAAAACTTGATAGTTATTTTAAAACCAAATTTCAAAATTCGTCCTTACAAATAAAGGCTCGGCCTAAAAAAAATGATTCTTGCGAAGTTTATATTGGAGATGAATTTCTAGGTGTCATTTATCGCGATGAAGATAACGGTGAAGTATCTTACAATTTTTCTATGGCTATATTAAGTATCGACTTAGATAATTAATACATAATTGTGATTAAATGAAATTTCTCTCTAAGTGAATTTTATATAAGCTTCAGCTCTTTAAAACTTGTATAATTATTACGGGCAATAATAATGTGATCATGAATAGTAATTTCTAATGCATTTGCAGCATCTTTTAATCTATATGTCATTGATATATCTGCTTTAGAAGGTGAAGCATTACCTGAAGGATGGTTATGAATTAAGATCAATCCTGATGCCGATAATTCCAAAGCTCGAGAAATTACTTCACGAGGATAAACGGGAGTATGATCAATAGTTCCAGTTTGTTGTACTTCATCAGAAATCAAACCGTTCCTTTTATCAAGAAATAACACACGGAATTGTTCACGCGTTTCATGAGCCATCACAGCTTTGCAATAAGCTAATACTTTATCCCATGAAGAAAAAATATCACGTTTATATAATTGTGCACGCGCTAAGCGTCCTGCTACATCTGAAATAATTTTTAGATCAACAGCAGTAGCCGGACCACATCCTTCAATTTCTTGAAGACGATGAATATCAGCTTTTAATACATCAGCTAATGAACCAAAACTCGCTAATAAATTTTTAGCTATCGGTTTTATATCGGCTCGAAGGATAGTGCGAGAAAGCAATAGTTCAAGATATTCATAATCTTCAATTGCATTACCCTTCGTCTTTAAATAGCGTTTACGAAGACGCTCACGATGTCCTTGATAATGTTTATTTATCTTTGAATTTTTCTTAATTTTTTTATTATTCATTTGTGATACTGGATGAGATGGAACACTTGATGTTAGTTCAAAGAGACTGTTTTTGGCGCTTACATTTTTATAGGTCTTTTTTGCCATGGTATTTCTATATTTATTTAATTATTTGAATTTAAAGTATAAAAAATATTTTTAGGAGACTCAGTGAATATTTCACATCCCTCACTTGTTACGCCAATTGTATGTTCGTATTGTGCTGTCAGAGAACGGTCGCGGGTAACTGCAGTCCAACCATCGGATAAAACCTTAATTTCTGGTTTGCCAAGATTAATCATAGGTTCAATAGTAAAGATCATGCCTTGTTTAAGCTCTACGCCTTCACCTGGTTTTCCATAATGTAAAATATTTGGCGCATCATGAAAAAGTTGGCCAATTCCATGTCCACAAAAATCTCTTACAACGGAGCAGCGTTCAGATTCTGCATAATGTTGAATGGCAGCACCAATATCACCTGTAGTTGCTCCAGGTTTTACTACAGCTATTCCTCTCATAAGGCTTTCATGCGTTACTTGTATTAAGCGTTCTGCAGCACGCTTGATTTGTCCAACGGGATACATACGACTCGAATCTCCGTGCCAACCATTAAGAATAAATGTGACGTCAACATTGACAATATCACCTTCTTGCAAGGGTTTTTCATTTGGTATGCCATGGCAAACAACATGATTAATGGATGTACAACATGCATGCTCATATCCGTGATAATTCAAATCAGCGGGTAAAACACCTCGCTCAGCCCCAAAAACAAAAACAAAGTTATCAATTTCTCGTGTTGTAATACCAGGCTTAATAATATCGGTGAGAGCATCCAGACATTCTGCGGCAATACGACCAATTTTACGCATTTGAGAAAAAGCGTAATCATCGAAAATACGGATTTGTCCATTAAATCTTAAGGGAGCTTTATTATATTCAACATAACTAACCATTTTTTTTTCTATTTTCTATCTTTACTTGATGAATCGGAAAAATACCCTCAACACTTACGTGACATTTTATAGCATAAAATTCTACCCCTGATTTTAATGCTAAATCAAATTTACATCCATAAATGGGATCAAGGTCATGACAAACTGTAAAAGCTGAACAATCTTCTCGTTGAATTACATAGAGCATAGCAGCTCGTTTTCCTTGTTGCACAATTTTTATGAGTTCTTCAAGATGACGTGCACCACGTTTCGTTATGGTATCGGGAAATTCTGCTAAACCTTTTTGTCGTATGAAATGGACATTTTTTACTTCTAAATAACATTCAGATAAATCATTATTACGTAAGAGAAAATCAATACGTGATTGCCCATAGCATTGTTCGCTTAAAATTGTTTTATAATCACTAAATTCAGGCAATAACCCATTTTGAATTGCTTCCAGAGCAAGTTTATTTGCTAAAGTTGCATTAATACCAACTAAGGTATTATCTGCCTCAACAATTTCTAATCGATATGGGTATTTCCGTTTTGGGGTATCACTATATGAAAGCCAAACATTAGAATCAGAAGTTGTTAATCCAAGCATCGAACCAGTATTAGGAACAGAAACCGTAAAGATGTGTTGATCACTTTTTTTGACATCAGCAAGGAAGCGTTTATAACGATAAATGAGTTTTGCAGGATGAAGTTTAGAAACAAAGAGCATACAGCCTTTATTAAAGTGTATGGTCTTTTAATTCAACTCAGATAATAATTGAAGAATTATACTAATGTTATCTTAGTGTTTAAATAACGCCTTTGTAATTAAGGTATTATTGTTATAAATATTTTAGTTATTTTTCTTTAAAAATTCATTATTTCTATTGATTATTCAATCAATAGAATAGCATCATTTGCAAAAATAAATTAGTTATAGTTACCTTCAATAAGGTTATTTCATGAAATATTTATTTAAAAATAATGAAGGCATAATTTATGGAAACTGGTGAAGTGAATGGCTGGAACAAATAGAAAAGGTCAAAATGTAATGAATGGCCCAATTATTGTTTTAGTTGAGCCACAATTATCAGAAAATATTGGGATGGTAGCGAGAGCAATGGCTAATTTTGGTTTATCGAAGCTTCGACTTGTTAAACCACGAGAAATATTTCCAAATGAAAAAGCTAGAGCGACAGCCAGCAAAGCAGATCATATTATTAATGATACACTAATATTTGATACATTATGCGATGCAATTGCAGATTTAAATTATGTTTACGCTACAACAGCACGTGAAAGATGCGGTTTTAAAACTGTTAAAAGTGCCGTGGAAGCTGCAAATATTTTGCGTTATTATGAGAATATTGGCCATAAGACAGGTATTTTATTTGGAAGAGAAAGGTGGGGATTGGAAAATAATGAAATTAGCCTTGCTGACGAGATCATTACTTTTCCAGTTAATCCTGCTTTCGCATCACTTAATATAGCTCAAGCTGTTTTATTAATAGCTTACGAATGGATGAAATCAGGTTTGGAAGATTCGAATGATACAGCTTTTCGTGCAGTAGAGCTCAAACCAGCTGATAAAGCAACACTTCATGGTTTTTTGTCACAGTTGGAAGATGCTCTGGATGTTCGTGGATATTTTAGACCTCAAGAACGTAAAGAAGTAATGGTTACCAATATACGCTCTGTTTTTACACGCGCAAATTTTAGTGAGTCTGAAATTCAGCTCCTACGAGGTGTTATATCTTCACTGGATCATTTTTCTCCTAAATTTCCACGAGGGAGTGGAGCCCCCGAAGGGCGTGACCGCAAAAAATTAAAACAAATGTGAATACCTAATGAGTAAACAATCTCTTCTTTTTTTTGATAGTGGTATTGGTGGATTAACGATATTAAGAGAAGTACGCCTTTTTGTCTCCGAATACCAATTTATCTATATTGCTGATAATGCAGGATTTCCCTATGGAATTTGGGAAGAAGAGATTTTAAAACGCCGTATTTTAAAGATTTTTACATATCTTTTAGAACTTTATAATCCTGCTTTATGTGTGATTGCGTGTAATACAGCTTCTACATTAATGATAAAAGATTTACGACGAGCATTTCCAAATATTCGTTTTGTAGGAACTGTCCCTGCAATTAAATTAGCAGCTGAACAAACAAAATCTGGTGTTATTTCAGTATTAGCAACTCCTAGCACAGTTAGATGTGCATATACACATGAATTAATCAATTCTTTTGCTGATCAATGTCATGTACAGCTTGTCGGAAGTGAAAAGCTGGCAGGATTTGCCGAAAATTATTTACATGGTTATCCTGTCAATCATGAAGAATTACGCCATGAAATTTTGCCATGTTTTATTGAAAAAAATAGTAAACTAACTGATACTATTGTATTAGCCTGCACGCATTACCCTTTTCTGATTAACTTATTTCGTGAACAAGCTTTATGGCCCGTTGATTGGATCGATCCAGCTAAAGCTATAGCTAAACATATAAGATCATTATTACCAATCAATGTCCAAAACAAGAATATGAAGAAACATACAGATTTCGCTTTGTTTACATCACAAAATATAAGTCCTGCAACTGAGAATTTATTGCAAAAATTTCACTTAAAAGTAATGAAGGGAGTTGACTTTAAATTGTAAGATAAGTAGAAATCAAAGTGTTTTTTCTGAGAACAATCACTAATTAACGTGTCCCGTGGGTGATTTTGCAATTAATGCATGAGTTATCCTGTCAGTTTTCTTTTTTGAAAACAGAGGAGGGTGCGTTTCCTTAAGATTTAATTTTTTATTTAAAGGAAATGCGATGAGTAAACGCGAAACAACAAAACATAAAATTGACCGCCGTATGGGAGAAAATATCTGGGGGCGTCCAAAATCTCCAGTGAATCGTCGTGAATATGGTCCTGGGCAACATGGTCAACGTCGTAAAGGAAAACTTTCTGATTATGGGGTTCAATTGCGCGCTAAGCAAAAACTAAAAGGATTTTACGGTGATATTTCAGAAAAGCAATTTCGTAAAACTTATGAAGAGGCTGCTCGTCGCCGTGGTGACACGGGTGAAAATCTTATAGGTCTTCTAGAGTCACGTTTGGATGCTGTTGTTTATCGTGCAAAGTTTGTGCCTACCATTTTTGCTTCTCGTCAATTTATTAATCATGGTCATGTTAATGTAAATGGTCGTCGTACAAATATTCAGTCATACCGTTGTAAACCAGGTGATGTGATTGAAGTTCGTGAAAAATCAAAACAGCTTGTCTTAGTTTTGGAATCTATACAATTAGCTGAGCGTGATATACCTGAATATATTGATGTAGATCATAACAAGATGAAAGCAACCTTTACCCGTATACCCGCTTTTGCAGATGTTCCGTATGCTGTTCATATGGAACCGAATTTGGTTGTTGAGTTTTACTCTCGTTAGGCTTTAATATAGAGATCATTGTTTTAATTTTCGCTATATATTAAAAATTGTTATGCTATTTTTTATTTATTAGCAGCGGCAATGTTTTCAATACTATAAGCTAAGTGTGATTTATTCTTATTTTCTATAGCAATGCGTTTTAGTGTTTTTTATTTGTATAATTCAAACGTACAAATTGATTAACATAGACTTAGACTATGTTATGTCTGCTACTGCATTATGATTTATCATTGGAGGATTAAGCCATTATACTATACAGAGTTATGATATTATAAATTAAACCTTAATCAAATTTTGTGTAATGAAAAAAAATATGGATACAAGCGATCCTTCGGAAGAAAAAACTGATGATTGTCATCCGATGTTCCGGGTTGCACCTTCAACTGTACAATTTAATAAATTACGTAAACGGCTTTTGCGCCATATACGGCAGGCGTTAGATGATTTTGCTATGCTTTCTTCAGGAAAAAAATGGCTTATTGCGTTATCAGGTGGAAAAGATTCTTATGGTTTACTAGCACTTTTACTTGATCTAAAATGGCGAGGTCTTCTACCTGTTGACATTTTAGCTTGTAATCTTGATCAAGGTCAGCCAGGTTTTCCAAAGCATATTCTTCCTGATTTTTTAAATTATTATCAGATTCCATTCCGCATTGAGTATCAAGATACTTACTCAATTGTTACAGATAAATTAGCACAAACACAAACATATTGTTCACTTTGTTCTCGGTTACGACGTGGACATTTGTATCGTATTGCACGTGAAGAGGGATGTTCTGCTTTGGTGCTTGGGCATCACCGTGATGATGTTTTAGAAACATTCCTCATGAATTTATTCCATGGTGGACGATTAGCAGCTATGCCTGGAAAACTTATAAATGACGAGAGAGATCTTTTTGTTTTACGTCCTCTTATCTATGCTGCTGAAGAAGATATGGAGAAATTTTCCCAAGCGATGCAATTCCCTATCATTCCTTGTAATTTTTGTGGGAGTCAAGATGGTTTACAGCGCAATGCAATGAAAAAAATGCTTAATGATATTGAAAGAAAAATGCCCGGGCGTAAAGACACCATGATTCGCGCCTTGACCAATGTTCGTCCTAGTCATTTGCTTGATAAAAAACTTTTTTCTTTTAAAAATTTATTATAATTATAAGTACTAATAAAATAAGTTTAAATTGTTAATATTTTTAAATTACGTTGCCATAAAGATCATAAGAATCTGATTGCTCGATTTTAGCAGTAACAAACTCACCTATACGCAGTGGTTTTCGAGATGATATATGCACAACGCCATCTATTTCTGGAGAATCATATTTACTACGGCCTTTAGCGATTTTACCTTGTGTTTCATCTATCAGAACTTGAAGTCTTTTTCCAATTTTTTTCTTTAAAAGATGTGCGGAAATTTTTTGTTGTTTTGTCATAAAACGATGCCAACGCTTTTCTTTCACTTCTTCTGCAATATTTTCTAATCCAAGATTATTTGCTACAGCACCTTTTACTGATTCATATTTGAAACAGCCAGCACGTTCAATTTTTGCTTCTTCTAACCATTCAAGAAGCATATTAAAATCTTCATTAGTTTCTCCTGGAAAGCCAACAATAAATGTTGAACGTAACGTTAAATCTGGACAAATTTCTCGCCATCTTTCAATTCTACGGCTTATTTTTTCGACATGAGCAGGACGTTTCATATTACGTAAAACATTTGGTGATGCATGCTGAAAAGGAATATCTAGATAAGGAAGAATTTTTCCTGCAGCCATGAGCTCGATAGCTTCATCAATATGAGGGTAAGGATATACATAGTGCATTCTCACCCAAATCCCCATTTCTCCTAATTCGCGACAAAGATCTAAAAATTTTGTTTTTATAACGCGATTTTGCCAAACACTTTCAGCGTATTTAAGATCAATCCCGTACGCGCCAGTATCTTGAGAAATCACCAAAAGCTCTTTTACACCTGCTAGTACAAGTTTTTCTGCTTCGCGAAGAACATCGCTTATAGGACGTGAGATGAGATTACCACGCAGAGTAGGGATAATACAAAAGCTACACCGATTAGAACATCCTTCAGAAATTTTTAAATAAGCGTAATGGCGAGGTGTTAAACGAATACCTTGCAGAGGTACTAAATCTAAAAAAGGATCATGAACTGGAGGTATTACTGTATGAACTGCTCGTATAACACTTTCATAATCTTGTGGTCCAGTAATAGCTAATACATTAGGATGTGCTTGAAGAATAATATTAGGCTCAGCACCAAGGCATCCCGTTACAATAACTTTTCCATTATTTTTGATAGCTTCATCGATATTGGCTAATGATTCCTTTCGAGCAGAATCAATAAAGCCACAGGTATTAACAATAACTAAATCAGCTCCTTTATGTTTATTTGAGATTTCGTAACCTTCAGAACGAAGGCGTGTAATAATGCGCTCAGAATCTACAAGTGCTTTTGGACAACCGAGAGAAACAAAACTAATACGAGGCGCTACCATAATAATTCCTGCAAATTCTCTAATGAAGATCTCATTTGATTCATTATTTCTGCTATTTTAGCCAAAAAAGAAATTAAATATTTAAAGGCTTTAGAATTTTTTATAAAGTTATTTAAAACTTTTTTATGATAATTTTATAATATAAATTTATAATCTTTTTCCCGTTAGTGATAAATATTTTCCTTATTAATTAATTACAATGAAATTTACTTTAGAATATTTTGATATGATAAATAATACATATTTAAGCTATTTTCCTAGCAATTAATATAATATTATAATTTATCTTCTAAATTAAAAGAGAATGAAAAAAGTTTATAAGAAATAAATAGAATTTTAATAAATAAAATTAGAAAATAATATTTTTTTAATAAAGTATTGACCAAATGAAGAGTCAATCGTATGTTCAGCCCAATTTCCATAAGCAAGGTTAACTTGTTTGGGGAGCGCGTAGCTCAGCTGGTAGAGCAACTGACTTTTAATCAGTAGGTCCAGGGTTCGAATCCCTGCGCGCTCACCATATTTAAATAAAATCAACAGGTTATCTAAAAGTTAGGGTTTTTGGTTCCATTGATTTTATTATGTTTTTTCTATTTCATCCCGAACTTTTTTGAAGTTTTTTATTGATTCTATTGCTAGGTGTTTTCTATCCGCTATTTGGGTATAGAGGGAAGGCATGTTATGTCTGGATACCCGTATTGCTGCCCTGGTACGTTATGCCTCAACGGCTAAAACAACAGCGCTTCAGTGCTTACCAGAAAAAAGAAAACTGGTTACGCTTGTTGCATTCTTCTGCTGTATGGAGGTGACGGTGTAGGATGATGCACTTAAATGACTTGAAACACACTCTGGGGTCTGTTCAATGAAGCTATCCAGGTAAATAAACGGAACCACCAATGAACACTTAAAGATCTGGATCGTGCAGCAGAAATACTGGCAAAAGCATGTCGGATGATCCTTGACGACAAGTTACCTGATACTGATATTCGTGATAATATCTTCAATACCATTTCCGAATATGTACTGAAACATGCTGTAAATAATGTGACATCACTTGTTCAATCTGCTAATAACGTTTAACTTTTAATGAGTAAGAAATGGGAAGCTCTGCGTCCAATAATCTGCCGCTCTCTGGGATTATCATCAGCACCTAGTGTCACTCTGTCGGCTCATCGCAACAGAACTGGATTCAACATATCGTGATGTGCAGGACCGACTACCGGAAAACTCGACAGTCAGATTTGCAGAGAATGGCAATAAAACTGAGCTGATCTTGAGTCTTCTGAATGCCATTGAAGAAACAGCATCACTGATCGTATTGCGGCAGCGAATGGCCGATATGTTGCCACGCGTTGATTTTCCTGAACTTATACTGGAAATCGATGCCCGAATCCATTTCGCCGGTACCTTTACCTATTCATCAGAGCAAAGCTCCCGCGTCTCGGACTGAATATCAGCATCTGTGCAATGCTGATGGCTGAAGCCTGTAACACCGGTCCGGAGCCATTTATTACGTAATGATGTCGCGGCACTAGAGCGTGACCGCCTGACCTGGACAGACAGCAATTATATCAGAGACGAAACGATTCGAGAAGCAAACGCCATTCTGGTCGCAGCACAAAATAGCGTTCCACTGGTAAATATCTGGGGTGATGGTGAGATGGCGTCAATAAAAAGAACAAAAAACGAGATTGATTCGTAATAGATTTTAGAAGAAAATATGAAATCCTATTCCCTAACCTTTATTTAAGAATCCTGCACCTTAAAAAAACACATGTAAAATCAGTATGTTATAGCACGATAAAAGTGCTATGGCGGAGGGGGTGGGATTCGAACCCACGGTACAGTTCCCTGCACGCCGGTTTTCAAGACCGGTGCCTTAAACCACTCGACCACCCCTCCAAAGTAAATACAACCTTGTTCAAAGAGCAATATACTTTTTACAAGGTTCTTTTAAAAGGTCAATGACCTAAATTTATTTCTAAACATTTTAATTAAATTGTTTTAAATATTTTTATCAAAATGAATAAGCATCATCAATATAATAATACTTTTGAATCTTAATTGTAAATTTGGATATTAGAAAACAGGAAAGGGGAGGAGAGTTGTTAATATTTTATAACATTTGCTACGAGAAAATACAAAAAACGCATAATGCCTTAATAAATATCAATTAACATGTTTGTAATATATAATGAGATAACTTATTAAAATAAAAATCTATAATGATGAAATAAAATGATAATATAAAGAAAAGAATTAATTCATATATAATATAAATAATTAAATTTTTATCATCACAAAACTTAAAAAAAAATAATTATTGAAAAGTATTACAATTATTTAAAAACTTAAAAATAATACTAATAATGATACCTATTACTGATCCTATTGTAACACCAATTATTATTCCGGCGGGAAGTGTTAGGCGTATACCTATTGCGATAATTGGACCAAATCCTGGAAGAGAAATATAGCCATAATTCGCAAGAATTGCTGCAACTGCTCCTGATAAACTACCATTGAGGGCTCCAATCAATGCTAAATCTTTAATATAATAATAAATTCTTTTCAAAAAACTTCTTCCATAATTTTCTGAATTAATATCACTATAAGCTTTTAAATTAATCATATTTTTTTCTTTCATTTTGAATGCTTATTGTTCCAGAATAATCAATAGATATAAGAAAATAACAGTTTTTAAATTCTGCTAAAGCACGCCAAACACCTTTATCATCTAAACGTAACCGTTTAATATTTCTAAAACCATTTTTTGTAAGATAATTTCTGATTTGTGAAGCGGTAAAAGAGTTTTTTCCTACTTTGCTTGTTTTTTGAAAGACAATATATTTGGATGTTAGATAACAGGGATCGTAGTAAATATTTATTGGTAAAGCGATAACAGTGGGTGAGATACAAACAATTACCATAAAAAGAATAGTTAATCTCAAACTTTTATTTAATTTCATTGTTTATGTACCATTGATGGGAAAAATTTCCTCAAATATTCACATTTATCTAACTTAACCCTTTTATTCTTAATGAGTTCCCTAATATTTTATTTTCAATACTATTTTATAGAAAATAGTAAGATTTTTTTCGTTTTAACAAATTGTATGAGCGTTTATTTTAATGCGCGCGCATTTATATATTAGTTTTTATTTATGAAAAAAACTTTTTAAATATTTTCTAGCTCTTAAAGCTTATATTAATAATGAGAAAAAATTAAAGATTTTCATTTTTATATGGTTAGACTTGTATTTAGAAGAGTAAAATATATTTCTTCATTACTCAATAATCTAATTATTAATTGACTTGGTTGTGAACATATTCATAATTGTTTTAGAGCCATAACCATAATCCATTCCTTCTCTCATAAATAAATGACGTAATGGTGAGCAATTACGTAATAATTCAAGCCCAGCACTGCGTAAAATATGAACAGGTAACATATTGGAGAGTAAGGCATAGCTAAGTGTATGAACGAAACCACTTCGAATAAATATATCAGATTTACGATGTTGATTATAATTCGCAATAATTTCTTTTAAAGCAGCAGTAGATACTTCATCGGGTATGAGATCAACCAAAGTTTGAATATCACGTATCCCTAAATTAAATCCCTGTGCACCAATGGGAGGAAAAACATGAGCTGCTTCACCAACTAAAATTATTCTATTAGCAGCAAAAAGATCAGGAATAAGACCTAAAAGAGGCCATGTTTGAATCTTAGTTTCTATTTTTATTTCACCAAGAATTGCTTGCATTTGATTTTCAATCATTGTTGCAACCTCTTCTAATTCCATATTCAAAAGCTCTTTAGCACGAGAAAGGCTACCAATCCATACAAGACTAGATTTATTACCTGGTAAAGGAACTTGCGTAAAAAGACCATCTTTTGTATAAAATTCAGTTGATATATTTTGATGAGGTAAATTATGTAAAAAATTAAAAACAAGTGCTATTTGTGGGTAATTCCATTGTTTGATATTAATTCCAGCCGCTGCTCTTGTCGGAGAAGAACGTCCATCAGCAGCAACAACAAGTGGTGCTTTAATAACTTCTTCATCTTCAAGAATAATGCAAATATGATCTTTTTGATGACTAAAATCTTTTACTAAAGAAAAAAACCTTGTAATATTTGGTGTGTGTTTAATAGTATTGGTTAAAGCGTCATTTAATTTTAAATTAGGTATATTATAACCGAAAGCTTTTTCACCAATTTCAATGGAGTGAAAGTTTACAGTAGGGGCTCGTATAATCTGAGATGTTATATCAATAATTCTAATTGAAGATAAAGCTGCTGCATGACATTTAAGAGTATCCCAAATATTGAGGGTTTGCAGCATATGAATTGTAGGCATCATAAGAGCAGTTGTTCGTAATTCATCTCTTTTAGCAGGTGGACCAATCAAAGATACAGAATGCCCTTTACGAGCAAGATTAAGTGCTGCCAACATACCGATTTGGCCAGCACCAATGACAGCAATATTTTGATGCATATTTTTTTTAGATATCAAGATTGTTTAAGCCTTTTTAATATTAATTGTTATAACATCTTCACATAAATTATATCTTATTATATTACCTAAATAAATATAAAGTAGTTATCTTGTACTCTTTTTAGATATCAGTCATAAAATAAACAGAGATAGCATTTTAAAAAATAAATAAAGGCTCTAATTAGGATAGAAAACCTTGAAACCTAAGACTAAAATCAATAGGGATAGCTTATATCCAAAAATAATAACAGTATTGCAAGTAAAAGCATTTTCTGTTCATTTATTAACAGCCTCAGGCTCATTTTTGGCGTTTCTCTCTCTAATATCTGCATCCGAAAAAGAATGGGTCTCTATGTTTTTCTGGCTTGGAGTTGCTCTTTTTGTTGATGGTATTGATGGGCCAATTGCACGTAAATTAGACATAAAATGTGTACTTCCAACCTGGTCTGGTGAAATACTAGACAATATTATTGATTATATAACTTATGTTTTAATTCCAGCATTTGCGCTTTATCAAAGTGGTTTTATGAATCCTAGACTATCATTTATATTAAGCGCCATTATCATCATTTCATCAGCTATTTATTACGCAGATACTGGAATGAAAACTGAAGAAAATTTTTTTAAAGGATTTCCTGTAGTTTGGAATATGATAGTGTTTATGCTTTTTGTACTAAGACCGGGGGAATATGTTACTTTCATTATTATTTCTTTATCGGCAATTATATCTTTTTTACCTATTTATTTTATCCATCCAGTGAGAGTTATCCGATTACGTGTGCTTAATTTTCTAATTTTTCTTATATGGTGCTGTTTTGGTATAGCTGCACTTTTTCATCAGCTAAATGCTCCAAATTGGATTAAAATTGGAATTTCAATCTCTGGTTTTTACATTTATTGTATTGGTGCTGTTATGCAATTTTTTCCAAAATTAGGTGTAAAAAATAAGAAAAAATAAGAAAGCAATTATTCTTATATTAATTTTAATGAATTAAAGTTCCATAATATATATTATGCGATAATTTATAAAATATCTATCTTATAGTACATTTGTTTCAAAAGTAAGTCCTTGATACGCTGGCTCAACATGTGCTGGGACATAATTTACAACATCATTATAATCAAGCGAGTTATCCATATGTGTTAATATAGCCCGTTTTGGTTTTAAATATTTTATCCAATATAATGCTTGATCAACTGAAAAATGGCTTGGATGAGGCTTAAATTGAAGAGCATCAATAATTAAAACATCTAAATTCATAAGGCCTGATAGTGTTTCTTCAGGAAATTCGCTAACATCTGTGCAATAAGCAACATTACCAATACGAAAACCCAAAGAATGAGTGGCGCCATGAATTTGTAAATGTGCCTTTAAAATAATGTCTCCACCCTCCCCTTGGATTCTAAACTCACTTTTTTCACATATAAGATTTTCTTTTAAAATAGGTAAATAATGTGATCCTTTTGGCGTTTGAAAACAATAACCAAAAGCTTTATTAAGGTGTTTTAACGTAAAAGCATCTGCATAAATATCTATTAAACATTTTTGTGCAAGAGCATAGCTGCGTAAATCATCAATACCGTGAGTATGATCTGCATGGAAATGCGTATAAACAGCAGCATTAAGATGGCTAACACGCGCATTAATCATTTGTGAACGAAAATCTGGACCAGTATCAATAATGGCTGTTGTTTTCATTCCTAATTTATGAATTCGTTCAACTAATAAAGAAGTTCTATAGCGTTTATTTTTAGAATTATTTGAATCACAAGCTCCCCAATAACCATTAGGACGTGGTACTCCTGGTGATGAACCGCAACCCAATATTGTAAAACGATATCGATGACACATTTTTTGCTCTATTTCATTTTACTAAACAAACGAAAAGCATTCTGCGTTGTTATTTGTATTGCTTCTTCAATGCTTAAATTAATAGTTTTAGCAAGAACAGTAGCTGTATGATACAAAAAAGATGGCTCATTTGTTTTACCACGATAAGGAACAGGTGCTAAAAACGGAGCATCTGTTTCAATCAATAAGCGCTTATGAGGAATAATCTTTGCTATTTCACGAATTTCAGAAGCATTCTTGAAAGTAAGAATACCTGAAAAAGATATATAGCCACCAAGTTCAATACCGGCATGAGCAAGCTGCATTCCAGAAGAATAACAATGAAGAATAAATGGAAAACATTTTTCTTTTATTTTCTCACGTAATATTTGTTCCATATCTAAATCAGCATTACGCGAATGAATCACAAGAGGTAATTGTGTTTCTTGAGAAGCAATAATATGCTTTATAAAATTTTTCTTTTGCTCTTGAGGCGAAGAATAATTGTAATGATAATCAAGTCCAGATTCACCAAATGCAACGATTTTAGGATGCCTTGATAAATGAATAAGATTTTCAACTTGAATATTTTGTTCTTCATGTACATAGTTAGGATGAGTTCCAACAGAACAAAAGACTTGATCATAAGTTTGTGTAATTTCTAAAAGCTTATCGAGCTTATGAGAATGTGTCGAAATTGTTATCATGCGTCCAACATTAGCAGCTAGAGCTCGCTGAATAATTCCACTCAAGTCTTGTGAAAAATCCTCAAAATCAAGATGGCAGTGCGTATCAATTAACATTGTTAATATCAGCTTTCTTTAGAAATATAACGAGGGAAAATTGGTACTGGTGGTGGAAGTACTGTCTCCTCTTTAATTTTTAAATCACTAATATGATGCAATAATCGATCCTCTTCAGCAATTGCAAGACTATCAAGAAGTTTAGTTGCTGATTGTGGAATGAAAGGTAAAAGCATGATCCCTATTCGCCGCAAAACCTCTAAAGTTATATAGAGAACTGTAAAAAACCTTTCTGGATTATTTTTACGCAAACTCCAAGGCTCTTCATTAGCAAAATAACGATTGGCATCTGCTACAACTGAAAAAATAGCCGAAAGTGCTAAATGTGGGGCCTGATTTGACATAGTTTGGCGGACAACTTCAAGCACTTGAAGAGATTGTTTCAACAGTTGTTCATCTTGAATTAGAAATGCAGCTGGCGTAGGAACTTTCATATTACAATTTTTTTCAACCATAGATAAAGAACGTTGCGCTAAATTACCAAGATCATTAGCAAGATCAGCATTAATGCGATTTACAAAATTATCATGATTGTAACTACCATCTTGTCCAAATGGTACTTCACGAAGAAAAAAATAACGTACTTGATCAAGTCCATAACAATCAACCATTTCAAAAGGATCAACTACATTTCCAATAGACTTTGACATTTTAGCACCGCGATTAAGTAAAAATCCGTGTGCGAAAATTCGTTTAGGTAATTCAATTTCAGCAGACATTAAAAATGCTGGCCAATAAATTGCATGAAAACGAGTAATGTCTTTACCAATAATATGGACATCTGCAGGCCAAAAATTACGTTTTTTCGAAGTCTCATTGAAAAAATCAATTCCAGTAAGATAATTTGTTAGTGCATCAACCCAAACGTACATTACATGTTTTGGATTTCCCGGAACACGAATGCCCCAATCAAAAGTTGTTCGTGAAATGGAAATGTCTTTCAGGCCTGATTTAACAAAACTTATAATTTCATTGCGTCGCTCATTAGGCCCAATAAAATCAGGATATTTTTCATAATGTTGAAGAAGTGCTTTTTCATAACGTGAAAGTCTGAAAAAATAACTTTCTTCTTCATTCCATTCAACTGGAGATCCTAACTCTTTCTCACGACGAACTCCTTCTTGATCAACTTCGGTATCTTTCTCTTCATAGTAAGATTCTTGACGAACTGAATACCAACCAGCATAACAACCAAGATAAATATCACCTTTAGCTTCCATTTTTTTCCAAAGTTCTTGACAAGCTTTATGATGCCGTTCTTCCGTTGTGCGAATAAAATCATTATTAGAGCAATTAAGCACTGCAAGCATTTTTTGAAAAACAGCACTGTTGCGATCTGCAAGTTGTTGAGGTGTTATATTTAACATTTCTGCTGTTTGTTGCATCTTTAGACCATGTTCATCCGTACCAGATAGAAAAAATACATTTTTTCCATCAGCTTTTTGAAAACGAGCCAAAGTATCACTTACAATTGCGTTATAGGCATGTCCAATATGCGGAGCACTATTGGGATAAAAAATTGGAGTCGTTATATAGTATATGTCACGCATAATTATACTCATTGTAAAATATAACCAAAGAATATAGTGACATAATGTTTGTTCATAACATTGTCACGGAAAAAACTTATTTTCATAAACAATCCCATGAATTTTAAAAAGAAGATTAATCACAAATTGCTTTTTATCAAGATTAAATGATTGCATTTCTATCATTGCTTGAAAAATATTTTGCCACATTTGCGCATACTTTTTTGATAAATGAATAGCTCCCTCTTCTACTAACTTAAGAGCTTTTTTGTGAATTATATCAAGAATTTCATTACAAAACTGTTGAAATTGTATCTCCGCATCAGATGATGAAAGCGCTTGAGCAAAATTATGCACAATAACAGGATTACAAATAGATTGCTCTAAGAGCTGATTAATAGTTTGAATAACTTCAAGCTCATCATAACAAAGAAGTAATGCTGCTTTTCGAAGACTTCCCCGAGATTTGTGAATAATTGTTTCAATATTTTGCGGATTAGTTAATACCTGATTGGAAAAAAAATGTGAAATAGCTTTTTGCATTTCATCCTTATGTAAAGGTCTTAGGGAGATTTTTTGACAACGTGAACGAATTGTTGGAAGCAATTTGCCTAAAGAATGCGAAATAATAATAAATAAAGTTTTTGTTGGAGGCTCTTCAAGCATTTTAAGAATAGCGTTTGTAGCATTTTTATTCATATCATCTGCAGAATCAATAATGATAATGCGCCATAAGCTATCTTGAGACGTTTGATTTAAAAAATGCTTGATATCGCGGATATCATCAACTGTGATACCTGTTTTGAACTTTTTTGTTTTTGTATTAAAACGACGTGAGACATGTATAATACTGGGATGACTACCCTGCTTAATTTGGCGCCATATAATTGAATCTTGTTCTGGTTGTAAAAATTTATCTTTTTGAGAATTTAAAATATTCCAAGCAAAGTGAAATGCTAACGTTGCTTTTCCTATCCCACGTTCTCCTTCAAATAATAGCGCATGATACAGCCGCCCTTCTCTAAGCATTTGTTCTAAAAAATGACGAGCCTCTTCATGGCCAATGAGAATATTATTCTGTGAAGGTGATAAAATGCCGTCAATATCATCATATTGACATAAAAAATTTATATCATTCATGGAAAAGCCGGTAGTAACTGATGACAAATATCTTTTATCTGATCCGCAATTACTTCAACTGCGCATGTACCATCAATAACTTGAAATCTATAGGGTTCATGTTTCGCTAATTCAAGAAAAGCTTGGCGTCTTTGCTCTTGAATAGCGAGATCATCTTTTTCAAAATAATCAATTTTTTCTATTTTTTTTCTTCGTAAGTTTACACGCTCTATACCAAGTTTTGCGGGTATATCTAATAAAAACGTTAAATCAGGTTTTATTCCCTTCATACCAATATGTTCTAAAATAGAAAAAATATGTGCATCCACTCTATTATTTATCCCTTTATTTATCCCTTGATAAACACGTGTAGAATCAATAAATCGATCACATAAAACAATTTTTCCAGCTTGCAAAGAAGGCATAATGATTTCAGAAACATGATCGGCACGTGCTGCTGTAAATAAAAACGTTTCAATAAATGGCCCATATTGGGCTACACTACCTGATAATAAAATATAGCGTATTGCTTCTGCGCCTGCTGTTCCTCCAGGTTCACGTGTTATAATAACATCATAACCTTTTCTACCTAAATATTGAGCAAGCAAAGAAATTTGAGTTGTTTTTCCTACACCTTCTCCTCCTTCAAATGTAATAAAGTAGCCTGACATGTATGAATCTCTTAATTCCTTATTTTTGTGCATGTTTGCTCATTATAAATATTTTCGTAACCATCCAATTGTTATTTCATGAAATGCATCTTTTACTTTTACAAAAAAATTTCCTTTTTGAACATCTGCTCCAGCCCAAATTAATTTTTCAACAAGAAGTTGTTTATCTGAAAAAATTTGAATAATACCAACTTTTTGTCCTGTAGTGACGGGAGCTTTTAATGGGCCATGATACTGAATTATTGCGTTAACATCATTAAAATTTTTTTGCTTTAAAAGCATAAAACTTATCGGCTCTTTAACAATAAGCGGAACAGAATTTTGTGCTCCACCATAAACAGAGGCATAACCAACCACCTCATCTCTTGTAAAAACTGTTTTAAGATCAAAAGCTGTCATAGCCCATTCAAGAATGCGCTTTACTTCTTTTGTACGCTCTTGTTTATTTTGCAGACCGTTAATTGCAAGAAAAATACGTTGCTGATTATTATAAGCAGAAATAACAGTTGAAAAACCTACTTCTTCACTATAACCAAAACCTAGCCCCTCTATTTTTACATCATTTTCTTGAAAAATAAGGGAATTTTTATTACGCTGAGTGATCTTATTCCAAGTAAAATTAGGCTCACGATAAAGAGCATAATAATCAGGATATTCACGAGCAATATGGCGTACTAATGTAATTATATCACGTAAGGTTGTAAATTGTCCTTTTTCAGGCAGCCCTGTTGCATTAACAAAATGGCTGTGTAGCAATCCAAGCGTTTTAGCTCTTTTATTCATCAATTTTGCAAAATTAGCCTCATTACCGGCTATTCCTTCAGCCAGAATAACAGCTGCATCATTTCCATTAACAATAACAAGGCCATGCAAAAGATCAAAAATACTAATTTCCGTTTTTTCCTTTGCAAACATAGTGGTTGTACCGGAAGGCGCCCCTCCTTTTCGCCAAGCATTTTCACTAACTTTAAATTTTTGTGTTTTATTTAAAAATCCTTTTTTGAGTTGATAAAAAACCACTTCAGCTGTCATTAATTTTGCTAATGAAGCAGGAAAAAAAACAATATCACTTTGTTTTTCAAAAAGTATTGTATCTGTATTGTCATCCAATATCAGCAATTGCAATGCAGATGTTTGAAACTTTTTTGTTTGTCCTTGTTCATTGAATATTAATATCCAAATTAAGGAAAATAAAACCTTCAATAACAGATACACGCTGATTCTCCCTCTCTTTTAGAATCAACATAAGGCGGTTTATTACATAAGAAAAGGTTTCTTCTCTTTTTAAATTAAAGTGTTTACAGATTATAAAAATGCTTTAAACACCATTTAATTTACTACGTCTATTTTTAATAGAAGCAACGTGATAGAATGATGTAGGCTTATCAATCAAAACTGGACCAATTTCCGGCAATCTTATTGAAATAGTTTCATTTTTTTCCTTCTGATTACTCGCATTATAATCATTCGCATTAAAAGTAAACAATGTAATATCTTTTTGTGCTGCTGCGGTATCTAAGGTATCTGAAGTATCTGAAAATGCCATAATCATAGGTGGATTATAATTGCCAGGATTATAAGAAGCCATTAAATATTCACTATCATAATTATTAATAGGCGCTTCAGAAATATATTCCACTTTAACATCCGCCGTGCCTTGATTTAAATAACCGAGCATTATTGCAGCTTGTTTTGATAGATCAATAATTCTATTCTTCATGTAAGGACCACGATCATTTACTCTAACGATGATAGAGGACCCATTTTTCAAATTAGTAACACGAGCATAGCTAGGTAATGGCATAGTAGGATGTGCTGCAGTTAAAAGATTCATATCATAGACTTCACCATTTGCAGTTGGGCGTCCATGAAAATATGAACCATACCACGATGCCTGCCCAACACGCTGATACGTTGGGTCAGATTCTGGATAGTACCACTTTCCTTTTATTTGGTAAGGCTTACCAATAACAACTCCTTTTGCAACTTTGTTTTTTAATTTATTCTGTTTCTGTCCATTTAAAATTCTTTCAGGCACAGAAATAGCTTTAGCCTTTACAACTTTATTATTATCAACATTTTTTGTTGAAAGCTGCATTATTGGATTTGCACAAGCTGTTAACAATTGAGTGAAAACTACTATAAAAATAAATCGAAATATTAATTTAACAGTGAAAATAAATTTTTCTTTGCTATCTAAAAGCATTTATCAACCCGCTTATTTCTATTTTACATCATGTACACAAACAAAACTCTGCATATGAGTTAAGGGAATTAATGCTATGAAAATTCTTATTCCCAAGTGAGTATATATGGTATTATTAAAGTTCACTTTTTATCAAGAGGTTAACAGAACGTTAAAAATATTTATTATTGTATTAGAATAATAAATACCATTTTAAAAAGATAAAATAGTCATTAAAATTTAATAAAATCAATTTATTATAATAGAATTTTGAACAAACTAATCACGATATAATTTATAAAATAAACAGCATATATTTATGTGAATAACTTATAAGTAGTTCTTAATTAAGAGTGCAGACAGACATACTTAACGAATCGGCTTGACAATTTCTTATTAATCTTGACAATTTCTTATTAATTTATACATAGAGTCTATTGAAAAACATTATTGATTAAGCGCACAAGAATTCGAGTTGTGGAATTATATGCTATAATGAAATCCATTTACTCATGTTTTTAAAAGCCTGAACTATTTAAGGAAGAATTTTTGATGCGTCTCTAAAATGAGCAATATCGATAACAAACATTAAAGATATTAATATTAATGAGTCAGTTTCAAAACTCAAAATGCTTTGCCGTATATAAAATATACCCTATTATAAAATATACCCTATATACGTGAACAAGTTTTCGGAGATATTTTATGCTAGATGTACTAACTACACAACGAACTATAACTATCTATCCTCAATTAAAAATATTAAAATCATTTTTTATTATTGTTTTTTTAGCGTTTTTAATACCATTTTTAAGCGGATGTGGATTTAATATAATACCAACAAATGAAGAAAAAGCACATGCAGCATGGAGTGAAGTTTTAAACCAATATCAACGCCGTGCAGATCTCGTTCCTAATCTTGTAGAAACTGTTAAAGGTTATGCATCACATGAGAAAAACGTACTTTCTGATGTTATCGAAGCACGTGCAAAAGCAACGCAAACAACTATTAATGCTGATATGTTAAATAACCCAGAAATTATACAACAATATCTCAATAATCAAGCAAATTTATCAAGTGCTCTTTCACGTCTGATGGCTATTGTTGAAAATTATCCTGATCTTAAAGCAAATCAAAATTTTTTAGCTCTTCAATCACAATTAGAGGGAACTGAAAATCGTATTTCTATCGCCCGCCGTGATTATATTGAAGCAGTACGCGTGTACAATACTGCACTCAAAACAATGCCAACAATGATTTGGGCAAAGTTATGGTTTCGCGATGCAAAATCTATGCAAACATTTACAATTGATAGTAATGCTCAACAAACACCGCAGGTTAATTTCAATTAAATGATACCATTTCGATATTCTATTCAACGTAGTATTATTTTAGTTTTTTTAGCTTGTACAAGTTTTTTATATTTAATTATTACGCTGAATGATATTGCCTATTCGCAAATCTCATTTCCTCATTTAACTGGTCACGTTAATGACACAGCTCACTTACTTGACCATACAACAATAAAAAATTTGACAACAAAACTCTCTGCTTTAGAAGAGCAAACAGGTGATCAAATTGTTATTGTAACTGTTCCTACTCTTTCTGGAATTGATATCGAAACCTATAGTAATTTACTTTTCCGTAAGTGGGCCCTAGGTCAAAAGAAGATGAATAATGGTGTCTTACTTGTTATTGCTCCAAACGAACGTGAAGTACGTATTGAAGTAGGCTATGGTTTAGAAGGAGAATTAACAGACGCGGTTTCTTCAGTCATTATTAATAATTTTATTCTTCCTAATTTTCGTAATAAGAATTATCAACAAGGTATCATCGAAGCAATCAACGCAATAACCAAAATTATTATAGAAAATGATTCTGATTTTATTTCCCGAATCAAGGAAAAAGCTAAAGCCGTTGAAATACAGCGTAAACAAGAAAAACAAGAAGAAATGATATTTAATACAATTATATTTTTAATTTTTTTTATAGTGATTGGTTTACCTATTTTAGCAATGATTTTTGGCCAAAAAGTAGGTCCACAAAAATATCGTTGGATGGGAATCATTTTTACTCTTTGGTTTATCAATTTGAGTATTGATGGTAAACGCTCTGATAATATATTCAGAAGACATTCAAATAGGGGCGGTTTTAAAGGTGGAGGAGGCTCATCAGGTGGAGGTGGTGCATCAGGAAGATGGTAAAGTATCTTTAATACAGATTAATCACTTCTATATTAAATAGAATAACTTTTTAAAAACAATAATATAACAAAAAATGATAAATTAAATTATGAATTAAAAAGTTCTTAGTCATTTTAAGATTTTATCAGACTATAATAATTCAAAATAATAGAGTTTATTTTTATGACTTTAAGAAAAATATCTACACCGTCCATTTTTCATTTTCATTTTAATAAACAAACCTATATTGTATCTTGTTACTTACTAATAAAAAACCAAATAACTTCAGATATATTTTTTAATGATATCTAAATTGAAACATACTGATCGCAATTATTTATTACATCATTTTAAAGCAACTCACAATGCTTCACCAGTTGAGTGGAAAATAAGTGATAGCTTAATCGAATATCCTGAAGCATTACGCTATATGCAAGAACGCGTAGAGAATATTTCCGCAAAAACTGCATATGAGCAAGTTTGGCTTCTTGAACACCCTCCCCTTTATACAGCAGGAACAAGTGCTCAACAAAAAGATTTATTAGCTCCTCATTCTCTTCCTGTATATGAAGCTGGTCGTGGTGGTGAATTTACATATCATGGTCCAGGACAACGTGTTGCTTATGTTATGCTTGATCTTAAACGTCGAAAACAAGATATACGTGCTTTTATTAGTGCACTAGAACAGTGGATCATACAAACACTTGCACAATTTAATATTAAAGGAGAACGTCGCGAAGATCGAGTTGGTGTTTGGGTTATTCGGCCTGATCGCCCACTGACACTAAACGGAACGTTTGCTGAAGATAAAATTGCTGCTATTGGTATTCGTATACGTAGATGGGTAAGCTTTCATGGCATTTGTATTAATATCGATCCCGATTTATCTCACTATACAGGAATTGTTCCCTGTGGAATTGCAAATCACGGTGTAACAAGTTTACTGGACCTAGGTTTACCTATAACAATGCATGATGTTGATATTGCTATGAAACAAGCTTTTGAACAAATTTTTGGTCCGACAATTGATATTTCCTAAGTGCATTGATTTTTAACTAAAAAACGGGCATAAAATTTAATTCTGATTAAAGGTTTATTTATACAATTTAAATTTAGATAGACGATCGAGTGATATGAGCGATAATAATAAAGATCTTTTTAGTATTTTAAATAATGCTCAGTCCCGCATAGAAGCAAAAGAGAAAAATAAGCCAATTTCAGTAACCCCACAAGAAACATCTCGGTCAATTTCTACCTCTGCTTCTAAAAATGATATAAAAAAAGATGAGTATAACGCCTTATCTATCCGAGTACTCGAAGGTTTAGAGCCTGTACGCTTACGACCTGGGATGTATATTGGTGGAACAGATAGCAAAGCGCTTCATCATTTATTTTCTGAAATTATCGACAACGCAATGGATGAAGCTGTCGCTGGTTATGCCGATTTAATTGATGTCTCATTGGATGAGCAAGGTTATTTAACAGTTACAGATAATGGACGTGGAATCCCTGTTGAAAATCATCCTCAAATGCCAGATAAATCTACTCTTGAAGTCATTATGACACAACTTCATTCAGGTGCAAAATTTGATGGGAAAGCTTATCAAACCTCTGGTGGATTACATGGAGTAGGCATTTCTGTTGTTAATGCTCTTTCTGATGATATGGAAGTTGAAGTAGCACGAGATCGTAAACTTTATCGTCAACGTTTTTCACGCGGTATTCCTCAATCTGGCTTAGAAAATCTAGGTGATGTTTATAATCGTCGCGGTACGCGCGTCCGCTTTCATCCCGATAGTAAAATTTTTGGTGAGAAAGTAGCCTTTGAACCAGAAAAAATCTATAAGATGGCGCTCTCTAAAGCCTATCTTTTTGGTGGAGTAAAAATTCGCTGGAATTGTGATTCTAAAATGCTTGAAGGTATAAAAAATATTCCTGAAAAAGCTGTTTTTCACTTTCCTGATGGATTAAAAGATTATTTATTATCCTCATTGAAAAATGAATATCGTGTAACATCTAAGGTTTTTTCTGGTAAAACAAAACAGCATGGGGCTCATGGTTCAGTTGAATGGGCTATCGCTTGGTATGGTGGTGATGCTTGCGTACACTCTTATTGTAACACTATTCCAACGGGAGAAGGTGGGACACATGAAGCAGGATTACGACAAGCTCTCTTGCGTAGTCTAAAAGCCTATGCTGAATTAATAGGCAATAAACGTTCTGCTATTATTACTTCCGATGACGTAATGATTTCAGCAATTGCAATCCTTTCAGTTTTCATCAGAGAACCTGAGTTTGTTGGACAAACTAAAGATCGATTAGCAACAATTGAAGCGCAACGTATTGTTGAAAATGCAATACGCGATCCTTTTGACCATTGGCTTGCTAATTCTCCACAAGAGGCTACAAAACTTCTTGATTGGATTATTGAGCGTGCTGAAGAGCGTGTAAAACGGCGCCAAGATAAAGAAATAAATCGAAAAACGGCTGTACGTAAATTGCGATTACCTGGAAAATTAGCAGATTGTAGTCAAAACTCCGCTGTTGGAGCTGAATTATTCATTGTTGAAGGAGATTCTGCTGGTGGTTCTGCTAAACAAGCACGAAATAGAGTTAATCAAGCAATTTTACCTCTTCGTGGAAAAATATTAAATGTAGCGAGTGCAGCTCGTGAAAAAATGAGTGCAAGCCAAGCAATTAATGATCTTATCCTCGCGCTAGGATGTGGAATACGTTCTAAATATCGTGAAGATGATCTAAGATACGAACGTATCATTATTATGACAGATGCAGATGTTGATGGTGCTCATATTGCATCACTTTTGATTACCTTTTTCTTTCAAGAAATGCCTGATCTTATTCGTCAAGGGCATTTATATCTTGCTGTGCCCCCTCTCTATAGAATATCACAAGGAGGAAAAGTTGCTTATGCGCGTGATGATAACCATAAAGATGAATTATTAAAAACTGAATTTACTGGAAAAGCTAAAATTGAAATTGGACGTTTTAAAGGCCTTGGAGAAATGCGAGCCGAACAACTTAAAGAAACAACTATGGATCCCAAAAAACGCACACTTTTACGTATTGCTATCGATGCAGTTGATATGCAAGAAACCAAAAATACAGTAGAAAGTTTGATGGGAACTAAGCCAGAAGCACGGTTTCGCTTCATCCAAGAAAATTCTACTTTTGCAGATAATTTAGATATTTGATCTTCAAAATATATTGATCAAACCACTGCAGCTGCATCAATAACACGCAATTGTGGGCTGATATTTCCTCTCCAGTGATTTAAACTAAGATTACCAGCTAAATGAATTGTTTTACCAATATTTTCAGAAAGAAACTTACCAAGAGCTGTTCCTACTGCACCAAAAGCTATTCCTTGCAATTTTTCGCCTTCAATATTAGAAATAATAAGACGCAAATGGCCTTTTCCAACTTCATATAAATTAACTAACCGGTGAGAAGGAAAAACAAAAACAGGTGTAGCATTTCCTGAGCCAAAAGGACCAGCTTTTTCAATCATATCAAAAAGATCTTTATTAGCACCAGAAGCAGAAAGAAAACCATCTATATTAAGAGACTTCTCGGCACGTAATTGCGAAACTATTAAAGATATTTTTTCTTCTAACCATTCACGAAAAGCTTCAATTTTGTCTGATTGAATTGTAAATCCTGCAGCCATACTGTGTCCCCCACCCTTTTCTAATAAATTTAGTGCAACGGCTTCATGCACAAGCGCTCCCAAATCTATACCACTAATCGAACGACCTGATCCAATACCACTACCATCTTCCTTCAAAGCTATTATCAAAACAGGACAGAAAAAACGTTCTTTTAAACGGGCTGCAAGAATACCAATGATACCCGGATGCCATCCTTTATGAGCAATTACAAATGATGATGGTATTGTCCTTTCTTGATAAATGGAATCAATATAAGCTTCGGCTTGAGCTAATTGAGATATCTCCATTTCTTGGCGTTCTTTATTAAGTTGGTCTAGTTGTTGCGCTATTCTATCTGCCTCATCTCTATCGTTACAGCTGAGTAAATATGCCCCTAAGGCCTGATTTCCTATACGTCCTCCTGCATTAATCCTAGGCCCCAATAAAAAACCCAAATGAAAACTATTAAGTGGTTCTCCTATACGTGCAACTTTTGCTAAAGCAGCTATTCCAGGATTATGCATAGAACGAGCCACCTGAAGCCCTTTAACCACAAAAGCACGATTAACGCCTTGTAATGGAACAACATCACATATGGTAGCTAATGCAACAAGATCAAGCATACTTAAAAGATCAGGTAACGCCCCTTTCCACTTTTTCTCCCGCAATAAACGATTAACCCACATTAATGTAATAAATACAACACCAGCAGCGCATAAATGTCCTTGCTCAGAAAAATCATCAGGACGATTAGGATTAACAAGGGCAACTGCTTCTTCATGAATATTTTCCATTTGATGATGATCTAAAACAATAACATCAGCACCCGCAAGCCTCGCCGCTCTTATAGCATTGGGACTATTCGCACCACAATCAACTGTAATAATTAAACTCGCTCCTTCTTGTACTAATCCTTTCATTGCTTGTTCATTTGGACCATACCCTTCAATAATACGATCAGGAATATAGATTTTTACTATTATACCAAAACAATGTAAAAAACGTGCTAAAAGCGCTGCTGAACAAGCACCATCAACGTCATAATCACCAAAAACAGTAATTTTTTCTTGGTTTATAATAGCTCTAACTAAACGCTCTGCTGCACAATCCATATCTGTAAATTTTTTTGGATTAGGCATTAAAGCGCGCAGTGTAGGATTAATAAAAACCACAGCTTCTGATTCATCAACATTTCTTGCTGCAAGAACCCGAGCAAGCTGGTCTGGTAAACCAAACTTTTGAGAAATGGCACGAGCGTTATTAGTCCTATCCATATCAAGCGCATCAATCCAAGCTTGATTACAAGCAGAAGATTGAATATTAAGTAAATAACGAAATCGTCCCATTACTGCTGATAATACTCCAATAAATAACAAAAATATAATAATGAGTAAATCATTATTGGCACAGTTATTATAACAGCACATTTATATAAGTTTTATTTTCTCTTGACGCAAATCATCAGACATTATATCAAATAAATAGCATATTTGCAGTGTATTTTGTTGTGATAATAATACACAACGCCAAGCAACAAAAAATGCCCTTACTTTCTAAAGGGATTCTTATAAAGGATACTTCTATGGCAACTTTTTCACAAAAGCCAGCTGAAGTGGTGAAAAAATGGGTTATTATTAACGCAGAAAACCTCGTTTTAGGTCGTCTTGCCACGCTCGTTGCTAACCGCTTACGTGGAAAACACAAAGCTACTTTTACTCCGCATGTCGATGATGGAGATAATGTTATTGTTATAAACGCAGATAAAGTAGTTCTTACCGGAAAAAAATATACCGATAAAAAATATTATTGGCATACCGGTTATATCGGCGGCATCAAAGAACGTACAGCTCGTCAAATTCTTGAAGGGCGTTTTCCCGAACGAGTTATTGAAAAAGCCGTAGAACGTATGATCCCTCGTGGCCCTCTTGGTCGTCGTCAAATGAAAAATTTGCGTGTTTATGCTGGTAGTGAACATCCACATGTAGCACAGCAGCCTGAAATTCTTAATGTAGGTGCTTTAAATTGCAAAAATAAAAGGATTGCTTAGATATGGCTGAACTTAATTCCCTTTCTCAACTTAGTACCGCAACAGGTATTGTAGAATCTAATGAAAATGTTGCTCCCATTCACGTACAAAAACTTGACTCACAAGGACGTGCTTATGCAACAGGCAAACGTAAAGATGCTATTGCTCGTGTATGGATCAAACCAGGGTCTGGGAAAATTACTATTAACAATAAAGAATTCGACAAATATTTTGCTCGTCCTGTTCTTAGAATGATTCTTCGTCAACCGATTGTGGCAACCAAAAGGGATACTCAATTTGATGTTGTTGCAACTGTCGCTGGAGGAGGCCTTTCGGGTCAAGCAGGTGCAGTACGGCATGGACTTTCAAAAGCGCTAACTTATTACGAGCCTGCACTCCGCGCTATTTTAAAAAAAGGAGGATTTCTTACGCGTGATAGCCGTGTTGTTGAACGTAAGAAATATGGTAAAGCAAAAGCGCGACGCTCTTTCCAATTTTCAAAACGTTAATTTTTATAATGGTAGATTGAGTTCTTGTTTTCAGTCAGGATTTTTTTATTTAAAACAAATAACTAAAATTATTTATCAAACAGTATTTTTTATTGTTATTATCTAAAATGAGGCTCTTAGTTTAAAAAGGACTTTACCATTGTAATAAAGTGAGGAACAGAAATGGGTTTTGACATGTATTCTTCACACCCACTTGCGCGAATTCGTTCTTCATCTCCTTTCATAGCAAAAGCGGTTACAGCAATAACGGGAATAGATTTGAGTTCTTCATCTTCTTTCAATTGCTTAATAATATCAATCCCTGATACTTCAGGCAATTGAATATCCATGAGAATAAGCGAAGGTTTTGAGGAACGAGCTAGATCTAGCGCAATAAGGCCATTACGCGTTTCAACGGTTTCATAACCACATGCTTCTATAAGATCACGAAATAATTTCATATTAAGTTCGTTATCTTCTACGATCATGACTTTTTTTAACATTCGTATAACTCTCCTACCCTTTCCACATAAAAGGCTATTATATACTAAAATATATTATCACTAAGCAAAGATGATGAAAAACTGTAAACTTTGAGAAATCTAAGTAAATCATGATAGAAGCATTTTTTCATTATCTAGTGTATCACTTATGATACTTTTCTAAACACTAAAAATCTATAATGTTTCTACAATTGTATTATTGTCAGCATTTGCCAAGCCATCTCAGTCACCGGTTCGGTCTCATCAACCCAACAAAGCAAAATCCGACCCATTGATTTGATACTCGCTATATTCCGGTCTAATCCAGAAAACTGAAAAACTATACGACCATCACGCGACTTAATCGATGCCTCTCCGACCTTATAATAGTCCTGTAAAAAATCATACGCTTCTATCGCCCGTTTAATCTCTTCTAATGAACTCTCTGCAAGCGAATTCTGAAACTGTCGTGCACAAAGAAGCATCCCTGATATACCGGCCATACCAAATTGATACCCCTTTAAAGCGGCCATCAAAGCAAAGGACCTGGTCTTCCCTGATCCTCGTCCGCCCCATGCCGCTCTTACAAAAGCATCTCCTGAAAAAATCGGTATAAGCTTCGGGACAATCCTAATCTGTCTTACTGTCATGAACCAAAGGCGCTATTTCTACGCGCCCTATCATCTGAATTGCTCCACCATTCTCACCCGTAACCTGTAACGGTAAAACTTTACCAAGCAATGCCAAATAAGCCGCTGGACAGTTGACAGCTTGCTTTTCTAAATACGAAACCAAACCATCATTCCCTATTTTATTCCCGGCATTCTCAGCGGCTTTAAGCACTGCTTCTTTCAAAATACGCGTCATTTTATTCGGAACGCCTTTAACACGGCCACTCCCTGCTCTTGGAGGAAGACGCCTCTTGACTGTTGGTGAAGGCTGAGTGATCTTTGCTGATGTCATTAAATACGCCCTCTAAATAACAAAAAACCCCGCATTTGCGGGGTATACAGAAAAATACATCTCAATTTTAGATACAAGTCGACTAAGTACAATAGCGTCATTAAACACTAAACAAAACACTTTGTCAACTCAAAAAATCTATATATTGTGTTTTTTTGTTTCCTTTATCTAAATCCAGTGTTTTTAGTAACAAATAAGATATCGTTGTATCATCTGAAGGAATCGATTACACGACTGAAAACTAGCAAATGGAGGGAGAAAATGTGGTTTATCATACAAGTTGTAATAACTATTTACATAATAATCCCACTATTAATTGGTATCACTGTATTAGCATTTTACGTTATTAGCGGAATTCTGGGAGTAGCATTAGCTATAATATGGGCAATAATAATTGTAACACCGGTAACACTATATATAATAACATTACCAATGGTAGAAACAATTAGCTATGCCTTTACAAAAGATAAAAGCAAATGGAAAGAATTAATCGAGAAACGAGAAAAACTTAGAAAACGCATAACAATTAAGAAAAAAATCAATTTGCCAAACACAATAGAATTGTTTTCTTCCGTGCAGCAGCAGGCACTTTCATTATTATATGTCTCATATTAGTCGTTTTTGTATGTCTTCCTGACTCTTTTTCTCCTTATTTGCTAGCGCTAATCATTTTAATGCCTGCTCTTCCTCTTACAGTCTGTATAGCACCAATCCAACGTAGAATACAGGTGCTACCTCTTTCACTTTTAATACAGATAATGCTTTTCTGGTTTCAATTCTACGGCAACTACACAGATAAAAAGACTGTAATCTACGTCGTATTTTTTGAAATATTCATGTATACATTATTTAGCTTTTTTCACATAAGATTCACAGCTTCAAAGATCAGAAGAGCAATCCGTAATAAACTTGAACTGCTTGATCTTCTATAAGATATCTGATCTGAAAACTGGCTCCTACATATAATTGGTTAACTAAAGATCGTCACGACCTTCGCCAATACCTCATTCATAATAGCTGTTGGCAAACTTTCTACTTTGATTTAATTTTCATGCTTTGATTGGATTTCATCCTATCCGTTACACTATCCATGTTAATGGACCATGGTGTATTACATTCGAATTTGAGGCATATAATGCCTATCGTGTTGATCTTGAACAATATCATTGAGGACAAAATTATGAATGATTTTCCAGCAAAACGCCATAAAAACCGCTGCCCCTCTCATCCAGGTGATTTATTAGCAGAAATTATTCCAAAAACCGGCAAAACAAAATTGGAAATTGCACAAATGCTTGGTATATCGCGTCAGCATCTTTATGATATCTTGAAGGCAAAAAAATCTATTTTGCCTTCTGTTTCGGCACGTCTAGGAAAAATGTTTGGTGATGGAGCTGCTGTTTGGTTACGTATGCAAGCAGCTTATGATGCTTGGCACGCTGAACGTGAAACAGATGTCAGTGAAATTCCAACATTCTGTAGCATTTAAAAATAATCTTAAGTGTATTTATCAAATTTAAGCAGTTATAGCGTTGATCAAATTTATTTGGACAATGCTCTAACAATCAAAATATTTTCTGAAAGATTTTCCTTAACCTTTATATATATTTTTTCTATGTCCAACAGCCAAGACTAACACGACAAGCTCTTTATCATAAAGATCACAGAGTATCCTGTAATCTCCTACACGATACCTCCATAAACCTGATAATTGGCCTCTTAAGGGCTTACCTATTGCACGCACATCTTCAAGAGAAGCGACATGCTGATCTAAAAAATCAACAATCCGATGTGCTTCTTTTTTATCGCATTTTTTTAAAAAACTGAGAGCTTTTTTTTCATATCAAATGAATCTTTTACATGACTTTTTCCCCCGTCTCAAAGAATGGTGTTTTACGGCACAACAAGATAAAGATTTAAACCAACTACGTCAGAAATGTCGCTAGCTTAGCAAGGACTTCATTCATAATCATAGGTGGAACTGTTTCCAGTTTCTTCCCTTGACGCGCTCCAATATCAAGAGCACGTGGTTGATCACAACGTATTACGCCCGTTGTATGCAATCCCGCTCCCATTAATGATACAGCAAAACCTGCTGTTCTAGCAAAATTTCTTCCGCTTGTAATAGGCAAGACAATGGGTGTTTTCGTTACACGATTAAATGCCTCCAGTGATACAATTAGTACAGGACGCGTTCCTTTTTGCTCATAGCCTGAAGATGGGTCAAGAGATACAAACCAAATTTCTCCCCGCTTCATCACAACAGCTCTTTACCAACAGGTTGAGCACCAAACCACTCCATATCTTCATCTGCAAAATCATCTGAGGAATTACATTGGGCTAATAATTCATCAAGAGTATAACTAGGGAATGTCTGTGGTTTCACAATCAATTGTCCATTATCAACAGCCAAACCAACTTGCGTATTTTCTGTAAGATGAAGAACATCAAGTAATGCTGGCGGTATGGAAAGCATCACTGATCCTCCAACTTTACGTAATTTTGTTGTATGCATAAAACACTCTCTCTCAAATATTATATAAATATATAACATTCTGAAAACTATTTCAAGAACTCAAGAGCTTTTAATGCTTTTATAAAAATACCAGTAAAACATTTAACATTTAGTTTTTCTGACAAAATATTTCCGGAGAGCATTCAGAGCAAATCGCAATGAAGACACAAGATACGGTAATGTTTGATCTTCTACGACAAGATATTGTAATGCGGAATGCAGGTTATATTGTTTATAGCGGCATTGTACTTCTCTTACTATCTTTTGCATACTTGAAAATTGTTCTGTTGCCAACTGAACCCATTTATCTCTTTCCTTCTCATCAGAAGAGGAAGGCATTTCATCATAAATAGCACAAGGAAAACCTTTTGCACAAAGGTAATTGTTTCTTATCTGTAGATATTTTTGTGCTGCATCATATTGCTCTTGAGTGAGCTCACCTTTCAAACAAAGCCACCCTATGTAAATACTCGAAAGCGGATTTTTTTCCTGTTCTATGGTCAAACCAAAATGCTTAGTTTGCCATAAATTATAATTTTTTTGCATATCCAACCAAAATTTAGCTTTACTAAAACCAGCTAATTCTAATTTAATTGCAAGCTCTGTACGCATAGAAGCATGACCATTAATCACTCTTGAGAGAGAAGCTCTTGTCATATGGAGATGGTCAGCTAATTTTTGTATTGATAGCCCCATTTCTTCCAAGAAAGCCACTTTTAGAACTTCACCCGGATGTGCAGAATTATGCATCACTTTTTGTTCCTTTTATCAATGATAGTCTTGATAATCAACAAGCTCCACATCTGTTCCTATAAAGCGAAAAGTAACACGCCAATTTCCATTCACCCATAGAGAATAATATCCTGTAAGTTCACCTTTAAGAGAAGGCATTTTAAAGGCAGGTGCTTTCAAGATTTCGGACGTAGTAGCACTTGTTAAAGCCGTTAAGATAACGCATAACTTTTTTACGTGATCTGCTCTAATAGCTTTTGTAGACCCTGTTGTATAAAATAATTTTAAGCCCTTATGTTTGAAACTCACAATTGCTATTGCAGCCCCTTATTGTATAGCATCACTATACGATTAATAAAAATAAGGGTTAAGTTTTATACAACCAAATTTAGTTTTATATTTGGATAAAATGATTGAGAATAAGCTATAAAAAGGTTCGGAATAGAACAGAAAAAACATAATAAAATCAATAACTATAAAATTCCCTTACCTTTATATAACTTATTGATTTTATTGATATTTGGCGATCCCGACAGGATTCGAACCTGTGACCTGCGGCTTAGAAGGCCGTTGCTCTATCCAACTGAGCTACGGGACCAAACAAGAAACATCTTAATTAAGCAACATCCTCGTTAATGTGTCCAAGGCTGTTGTCGACTACTATGAAAATTATCAGAATAAGAAATAGCGCGTCGTAAAGCTTTATGCAAATTTTCTACACGATAAGGAATAGCATTTTTTATAGCAAAATTTATTGCTTCTTCTTTTGTTTGAAACCGAATTTTTATCTGACTATTTATATCAGAGGTCGCTGTATAACCCATAAGAGGTTCAATCATTTTTGCCTGTACTGGCTCATATTGAAGAATCCAAAAACCAGTATTTGCTTTGCCTGATTGCATTGGTGTTTTTGCAGGACTATAAATACGTGCAACCATAGATCTTCTTTTTCCCTTAGATAAAGCAATAGCTAAATAATAACTTTACTGCATACCATCCAATTTGTAATATTATCCTTAATCGAATAAGAATGGTCGGAGCGATAGGATTCGAACCTACGACCCCCTGATCCCAAATCAGGTGCGCTACCAGACTGCGCTACGCTCCGTCATTTATATTTAATTTACCTTCCCTAAAATTTTTATAGCAGAAGTGCAAGAGCAAAACACACTTTTTTAATTTTTCTATTCCTTAACATATAATAATTCTTTTAAACACTTTTTTATTAAATAATAAACTATAGAAATCAAAAAACACTCTATAAAAATAAAACCCATAGCAGGCAGAATAAAAATATTCTTAACATAGATTTTCAACAAACTGAATAATAATTCATTATAGCAATAACCGACTGTTATAATGATTGCAAAAGATAATATACATAAAAAATTGAAAAACTGCTTATTTTAGATGAGTTATTTTTTATTTTAATGACTTATTTAAATAAGTATGTTGTTTATAGAATAAAATAAAAATAGCCTACTAATATTAGGCCTCTAAATTTTTATTATTTGCTAAAAAATTAGGAAATATAACCACACTAAAAACTACAAATGAAATTATTGCTTGAAAAACAAACATTATAGCTAAAAAAATGAAGGGGCATTTTTCTTTCCCATAGAGAATATTAAGCTAAAAAAGCATTAGAATATATCAAAAATTATTTACTGAATTTGCATATTAATAACTTCGCTAATAATAGAGCGTGTTACTTTACTTTTTCTTTGTAAAGCTAATCGATCAACAGAATCAATAACACGCTTTAATGAGAATAAAGAACGCTCACAATGGTTTATAAGATAGTGAATAACACTCGGATGAACTGTAATTTGCCGATCAGAAAATAGCTTAAAAGCAATAGCCGTTAATAATGCATCATCAGGTTGCTTTAATACAACGAGCATCACTGAGTTAAGGCGACTTTTCAAATCATCCAATTGCAAATTCCATGTAGATGGTAATGTACGTGCAGTCATCAATAAAGTAGCTTGATTTATTCCGAGATTTGCTTGTTTAATGCTATTAATCAAATGAAAAAGACCAGTTTCACTGATTTCACCTGAATCAACATCCTCAATTAAAAATGATTTACCTGAAGAAGCCATGGCGATAACCTGATCAATTTCATCATGACAAACATTTAAGGCATTAGCTTTTTGAGCCCATACACTAGAAAAATGCGTCTTACCAGATCCTTTATCCCCGATTAAGACCGCAATAGGAGGCACCCAATTTGGCCAATGATTAATCAATTGAAAAGCCATGCGATTGCTATCTGTCATTACCAAATCATCAAATTGAAAAACTGATTTATGAGAAAAATCCAATGGTAACTGCGTTTCATACTTATTCATTCTATTGACTCCAAATTCTCATTTTGAGCATACATCTGAGAATTCAGATAAATATGAAGAACAAAACGAACAAGAACGCCAATAATAGCAGCTGCAGGAACAGCAACAAGCATACCTGTAAAGCCAAATAATGAACCAAAAGCAAAAAGTGCAAACATCAACCAAACTGGATGAAGGCCAACTGATGAACCAACAAGCTTCGGTTGCAAAATATAACCTTCAATAAATTGCCCAATAAAAAAAACTATCATTACAATAATAACCCAGCCCCAATTATCTGGATAAAATTGAACCCATGCAACACCAATAGATAATATAAAACCAATCATTGTACCAATGTAAGGAATAAAACTTATGAGACCAACAAACATACCAATTAAAAGAGCAAAATTCAGTCCTGTAATAGTTAAGCCAATAGCATAATATCCTGCCAGAATTAAACAAACAGTTCCTTGTCCCCGTACAAAGCCTGCAACAGCTCTATCCATTTCATGAAAAAGACTGCGGACAGTTGTAAGATGACTGCGTGGTATCCAAGAATCAACGACCTCAACCATATGTGGCCAATCTAATAAAATATAAAATGTTACTACTGGCGTTACTACAAATAGACTAATAATATTAACAATAGATTTTCCTGACTTCAAAAGCGAATTCAATAGAGATGTAATAAAGTCGGAGCTTTGTCCTAAAAGCACTTTAATATTAGTATGTAACTCATTCGGATCACTATCAAAATAACGCCTTACCCAACTAAAATTATGCTCAACAAAAAAAGTTTGAATACGATTGACATAAATCGGTAAACCATTGCTTATAAATTGTTGTATTTGTCCACTAATAATAGGAATCAAAATTATTAAAGAAACCACAAAAATAATAATAATAAACAAAGTAATTAGTATAGTGCCAAAAACACGATGAATTCCAATTTTTTCAAATATTTGTACAATTGGATTAAGAAAATAAGCTAATACAATCCCTGCTATAAAAGGAAATAAAATTGATCCCAAAATAAACATAAAAACAATGAAAAAAATCAATGTACCTAGCCAGAAAAAAATTTGCTTTTTCATACTATTTGGTAATGGTACTTGGGCATAAGCAGGTATATAAGCCGTATAATAGTCATGAGACTTGTTTTTTTTATTCATTTTCTTATTCATTGGCAGTGAAGAGTTCTTTTAACTAATTGATATCCATTTAATAAATATCATTGAAATTCTCTTAAAAGATTATGGAATTTCTTTTGCTTGAGTCAAGTAAACAATAATTGTATTTTAAATAATAAATCCAATAACTCTTGCAGAGATAACTTTATCATGGCATTATATAAATATCAAAATCTGATTTCCTATAAGGAAAACTCGAATGAGCAATCAACAACTAGTCAATAAAAAAACTAATAAGAGTCTTACCTATGCAGATAGTGGCGTTGATATTAACATAGCCAATACAATGGTAGAAAAAATTAAGCCTTATGTGCACTCAACAAAACGAATAGGCGCAGATACAAAGATTGGTGGCTTTGGTGGTCTATTTGATTTAAAAGCAGCAGGTTTTATAGATCCCATTCTCGTAGCGTCTAATGATGGTGTAGGCACAAAACTAAAAATTGCTATTGAAACAGGTATTCATAATACTGTTGGCATTGATCTCGTAGCCATGTGCGTTAATGATTTAATTGTACAAGGTGCAGAGCCTCTATTTTTCCTAGATTATTTTGCGACTGGAAAACTGGATGCAAAACAAGGAATAGAAATTGTTTCTGGTATCGCAGCAGGATGTCAACAAGCAGGAGCTGCTCTTATCGGAGGAGAAACTGCAGAAATGCCTGGTATGTATGCAAAAGGAGATTATGACCTAGCAGGTTTTGCCGTAGGAGCGACTGAACGAAATTCATTGTTACCTTCAAAAGACCTTGCAGAAGGAGATATCATCTTAGGTCTTAGCTCATCTGGAGTACATTCAAATGGCTTCTCTCTCATAAGACAAATTATTAAACAAAATAATCTAAAATGGAATTCCCCTGCCCCTTTTAATCCTGAAATAACTCTTGGTGAAGCACTTCTAATACCAACTCGTATTTATGTAAAATCTCTTCTGCCAGTTATACGGAATAACAAAGGAATTAAAGCTCTCGCACATATTACAGGAGGTGGGTTTCCTGAAAACATTCCGCGTGTTCTACCATCTTCTCTTTGCGCTGAAATTAACCTCTCTGCAATTCCTATTACACCAGTATTCTTATGGATTGCCCAACAAGGTAAAATAGAAGAAACAGAAATGCTTCGGACTTTTAATTGTGGTATTGGCATGATTGTTATTGTAGCACAAAATTCAGCTACAACTGTTACGAAAGCACTTGAAGCTCAAGGGGAAACCATTACTCCACTTGGTATTTTAACAAAATATCAAAATAAAAAAGTTACTTATAAAGGTAAACTTAATTTATGAAAAAACAAATAATTGTTTTTATTTCCGGTAACGGATCTAATATGGTTTCGCTTATTAAGGCTAGCCAACAAACAGAATATCCTGCTAAAATCGTTGCAGTTATTTGTAATAATCCTCAAGCTTCTGGCATTAAAAAGGCACATGATAATAATATACCTATTCACGTCGTTGATCGCAAAAATTATTCAACGAAAAAAACACATGAAGAAGCCATCCTCACTATTTTATCTCAATATCAACCAGACCTGATCTGTTTTGCTGGTTATATGCAGCTTGTCTCATCATATTTTATCAAACTTTATAAAGAGCGAATACTTAACATCCATCCCTCTCTTCTTCCTTTATTTAAAGGCTTAAATACCCATGAAAAAGCTTTAGCAGCAGGAGTGAAAATTACTGGTTGTACTGTTCATCTAGTTACAGAAGAAATGGATGCAGGAAAAATTCTGGCTCAAGCTGCAGTTCCAATACACCCTAATGATACTATAGAAAGTTTAGCAGAGAGAGTTTTGAAAGCTGAACATAAACTCTATCCAGAAGCCTTAAAAGCATTTATTCAAGGAAATAATAAAACAACAGATTACCAACAACAGCTTTTTTCTTTTTAAACTAAAATTTTCTATCAAGAATCTTAAGATAAAAATATAAAACTGCTAAAAGAATATCTGAAATAGGAACACATGCAACATTTACTCAATTTCAATATTTTTTGTTTTATTTGATTTAAATGTATAGCTTGAAATAAAAAAATTAATAATATAGTTACTGAAATATCTTTGTTATTTAAGCTCTAACACATTAGAAATGTTGAAGTTTTATGGCTTTAAAAGCTAAAAATGTGTATTCTATTGTGCCAATGTTTCTTTAACTGCTAGCGCTAACTGTTTAAGTGTGAATGGTTTAGATAAAAACCCAAAAACAGTATCTTCTGGAAGATTTTTAGTAAAAGCATCTTTTGTATATCCAGAAACAAAAATGATTTTTATATCAGGATAATTTTTACGTGCTTCTATGAGTAAAGTAGGTCCATCCATCTCTGGCATAACTACATCAGAAACAATAATATCAACAGCACCTTTATTTTTTTCAAGTATAGCAAGCGCTTCCACTCCGCTTGCAGCTTCTAAAACTGTATATCCTCTCATTTGAAGAGCTCTTACACTACTCATTCTGACAGAATATTCATCTTCAACTAATAAAACAGTGGCAGAACCTGTCAAATCTGCATTTTTTTCCTGTTCTTCTACTTTTTCAATCTGTTGAGAAATCTCTCTACCCATATCAGAAATATAACGTGGTAGAAAAATATGAAATGTTGTGCCTTCTCCTTCTTGGCTATCACAGTAAATATATCCCCCTGTCTGTTTGATAATACCGTAAACCATTGATAAACCAAGCCCTGTGCCTTTACCAACTTCTTTTGTCGTAAAAAATGGTTCAAACATTTTTTCTTGTATAACAGCAGGTATACCAGTTCCTGTATCTGAAATAGTCAACTGCACATATTCATCAACAACAAAACCAGCATAATCAAATTCTGCACTTTGCTGTTTTGTAATATTATTTGTCGTAATTGTTACTATTCCTCCATCAAGCATGGCATCGCGTGCATTGATAACTAAATTCATAATAACGCGTTGAAAAGATGCTTGATCAACTTTGACATCCCATAGATCTTTTCCATGAATGATTTTTAATTGAATATTATTCCCTAAAAGAGGTAAAATAAGATTACGTATATCTGATAAAAGCTCTGTAAAATCAACTTTTTGAGGTCGAAGCGTTTGCTTTCTGGAAAAAGCTAATAATTGTTGTACAAGTGCAGCTGCACGGTTAGCATTATTTTTGATGTTGATAAGATCAGCGTATGCAGGATCAGAACTGCGATGTGTATTTAAAAGAAAATCACATGACATTAAAATTGCTGTTAAAACATTATTAAAATCATGAGCAATACCACCAGCTAACTGTCCAACAGCTTGCATTTTTTGGCTTTGTATCATTTTATCTTCAAATATTTTTTGTTCTGTTATTTCTGTTCCAGATACAATGACCAAATCTTGTAATGCATTATCATATTCTAATGTTACAAGCATAGTATAAAGACGCAAATAGCGTTTTTGATCACCTTCTAATACCGTTTCTATTGGAATTGAATTGTTTCTATTTGCTGTAATCTGCTGAAATACACGCTCTAATTGAACATGATCACAGGGAGATATAATATCATAAAGACTAACGACTTTACTAGATTTCCCCGTAAGTAACAGAAAAGCATTATTGACGTATATAAATTGTCCTTTTTGAGTAACGACTGCTATTGCAAAAGGGCTTACATTAAAATATTTGGTTAATATACTTGGCAATTTTGATTGGTTATTACTTTCATTCTCTTCTATCTGCTGTGGTATCATAATAATCCGATAAATAGCCTCATCCTCTACAAGAGAAGAAGCATACATAAAACAATTCAATATTCTTTTATTACCAGTTTCAGAAATAGAATATAAAGAGAACGTATAGGGTATCGTGCCATTTAAATTTTGGTATTTATTATTGTTTCGACGAATATCACTCCATGTGCTATTATTTCTAACAGAATGAAATAATTGATCAAAACTATATTGACCAACAGTAAAATTCGTTAAATCGATTAAAAACCATTTAGCAAAAACAGTATTCAAATAGATAACTATTCCTTGTGTATTCACAGATAAAAATCCAATAGGAGATTCATCTAAATGACCAATAACTTCCTGTGAATTTAAGAAAAAGGTTTCATTATACTGATGATATTGCTGCAAATGAGAAACATCTGTAATACGCCAAAATAAAAGCTTTTTTCCCCTATGAACCGTAGGATGAATAGAAATATTATACCAAATAACATCTTTCTGTTGTGAATTAATAAAAATCGATCGATCTGTTCTCAAGACCTCTTGGGCTGCAGAACCAGCTAATATTGCTACTTTTAAGCGGTATAAGAGTGCACTAGTATTTGGAAGATCAGAAATAACGACATAACAAGAAACTTCAGGCTTATAAGTAAAAATTTTTTGATAACTTTGATTGGAGTAATAAACAAAACCAGATAAATCAGAGACTATAATTACATCATCTATCTCATTAAAAATGTTAAAATCTAAATCTTTATGTAATTGCATAACACTACATTTGAAAATGTTCACCCCTAATAAAAAAAGTGCTATAATACCTATTATTGCTAAAACAAAAAGAAATATCAAAGCAGTCTTATAGACATAGCTTTGCGGATAAAAAAAACCTATTAATCCAATAATGAATAAAAAAATTATTGTAAAAATAGTAACTCCAATTGTAACTTCCCAGCGTACGAAAGTAGACAATAATTTATTAATACTTTCAAAATTTTTATCCATTTTTTCCTCAATTATGACTATTTTTATGTCACAAATTGCCTTTACGGTCTCTATAAATTATTGATATAAAAATACTATGTTTCACACTGTAATTTTTAAAGTCTAAATTTTTGTAATATTATAAATAAAAATAACAGATCTATTATTAATATTTAGGAGGGATAATATGAAAGGTTGGTTATCAGATTATATAAACGTGCCGATAACACAAGTGATGATCAACTTTTTGTATCTCATAATAATAATTGTAGCAATCACTATAGTTATTAAGCTTTTAACTAACTTAAATAAAATACAATTTAGAACTACCAGCAAGTCTCAGCCACGATTAGCTATATGCGGTACAGTCGCTATTGATCGTACACATCGTCTTGTTTTAATACGCCGAGACAATACAGAACATTTGGTTCTCATCGGTGGACCAACAGCTACTATTATAGAATCAAATATTACAAGTGTAGAATCAGATGTTGTTAAAAAATATACAGCATAAAATATCTCATACAAATCACCACAAGATAGCTAGTTAATATGGATACAGCAGACATCAATATTTATTCTATGCCTATAAATTTTAGAAAGAAAATCCTCTTCCATAAATTTTGATACTTCTTTATAGTTAGTATTGTCTTCCTCTTTATCGTTATATTAAAATTTAAATGGTAATTTAATCGATTTATTCTCTCCCAAACAGCTGTTTTTTAAATCCTCACGATAGATTTATTTTCGTTTTTCGTAGCATTCTTGTGTTGCTAACACCACACTTCAATTCGTCTAACTTCAAAAATGCTTTATACTTTAGGATCTTTATTTCTTCCACAAAATCTATAAATACCATCATCAATACGTTGCAAAACTATATCTATTTTTGCAATAGATTTTCACCAATCAAAAAAATGTATATATAAAGGAAAACATGTAAAGCTTTAGAAAAAGTGCAAAAAAGTGTTAATCAACCTAATTTAACTGATTGATCATCTTGCAAGACAAAATATGCCTATATTTTAAATATCAGTATGATTTAGCAAAGATTTTTTGCCCTAGAATAAGCTAATCAGAAAATTAAATACACTAATAAGTAAATTACTAATATTTGAAAAAACACACTTACAAAGGCAAAGATAAGGTCTGATAGTCACGATTAAAATACATTAAAGCATCTTTTTCTTGATTCCGGTTTATTGCAACAACTTCACCAATTAAAATATAGTGTGTTGGATGTTCATGACAACAAATCAAATTACAGTCAAACGAAGCCAAAGCATTTAATAAACTAGGAGCACCGGTCTGCAAGATACCCCATTCAGCTGCAGCAAAACGTTCATTTTGTGTGAAACGATGGCGTCCAGAAAAAACATCGGCTAATAAACGATGTTTTCCTGTTAAACTATTGACACAAAAATTTCCGTTTTCCATAAACAGCTTATTTTCAGTCTTATAACGCATTAAACAGACAAGAAGTGTTGGAGGATTGTCTGATAAGGAACAACAAGATGAAATTGTCACCCCACGCTTACCCTTAATACCATCTGTTGTTACAATATGCACAGCTCCTGCAAAATGACTCATTGTATCCCGATATTCTTGAGATGAAACAGGAACTATTGATTGAGATTTCGATGTTAAATGTATTTTATGCTTAGACATAATTTTTTACTTATATAGCTGTTAAAATTTCAGAATATATTTCAATATTTTCTTTTATTATACACTATTACTCTCTTAATATCATATACGAACAATAAAAATGTATATTTTATCATATAAAATTACATGCTAAAAAAGATCAACTAAGGAGATCTTAATGTCCCGTTCCCATCTTATCGCCCCTTCACTCTTAGCTTCTGATTTTTCTAAACTCGGTCAAGAACTATCAGATGTTCTTGATGCTGGCGCAGATTGGATTCACCTTGATATTATGGATGGTCATTTTGTTCCTAATATCACCTTTGGGCCAGATGTTGTTAAAGCTTTACGTCCACAAACAAAAGCAGTCTTTGACGTTCACCTTATGATAAAACCTGTAGATCCTTATCTTGAATCTTTTGCAAAAGCGGGTTCAGATATTATAACTATTCATGCAGAATCAAGTACTCATCTTCATCGTTCATTACAAATGATCAAAGCAATGGGTAAAAAAGCGGGCATTGCAATAAATCCAAGCACATCAGAACATGTACTTGAATATTTGCTAGATCAATTAGATCTCATCCTTATCATGACAGTTAACCCTGGATTTGGTGGGCAAAATTTTATTCCAGACATGGAAGATAAAATAAAACGAGTAAAAAATATGATTGCTAATCGTCCCATCGACCTTGAAGTTGATGGTGGTATTACCATTGATACAATTGGAAAAACTGCAAAAGCAGGTGCAAATGTATTTGTAGCAGGCTCTGCAATTTATAAAAATGGTAACAAAGAGCTTTACAAAACACGTATTAATGCACTGCGCCAAGCTGCAATCCTCTCACAATAAGGAAAAATCATGATCACACGTTATTCTCGTCCTGAAATGGTAGCAATCTGGTCACCAGAAACAAAATATCGTATTTGGTTTGAAATTGAAGCACATGCTTGTGATGCAATGGCCCAGCTTGGTATTATTCCTAAAGAAGCAGCTAAAACCATCTGGGAAAAAGGTGCAATTGCCAAATTTGATGTGAATCGTATTAATGAAATTGAAGCAATTACTAAGCATGATGTTATAGCATTCTTAACTCATTTGGCTGAGTTTATTGGACCAGAAGCTCGTTTTATTCATCAGGGCATGACGTCATCAGATATATTAGATACAACACTCAATGTCCAATTGATGCGCGCTACTGATATTCTTCTACAAGATATAGACCATCTTCTTACTGCATTGAAAAAACGTGCTTTTGAACATAAAGATACAATTACTATTGGACGTAGTCATGGTATTCATGCTGAACCTACAACATTTGGAGTCAAATTTGCTTTCGCATACGCTGAATTTTCTCGTTGTCATAAACGTTTGCTCGCCGCGCGAGAAGAAATTTCTACCTGTGCTATCTCTGGAGCAGTTGGAACTTTCGCTAATATTGATCCACGTGTTGAAAAATATGTAGCAAAAGCATTAGGTATGCATAGTGAGACTATTTCTACTCAGGTTATACCACGTGATCGTCACGCCATGTTTTTTGCAACACTTGGTATTATCGCTTCATCTATTGAAAGATTAGCCATAGAAATACGCCATTTGCAACGAACAGAAGTTCTTGAAGTAGAAGAATATTTTTCCTCTGGTCAGAAAGGATCATCGGCAATGCCTCACAAACGTAATCCAGTTTTAACAGAAAATTTAACTGGATTAGCTCGTATGGTGCGCGCATTTGTAGTTCCTGCGATGGAAAATGTAGCACTTTGGCACGAACGTGATATTTCTCATTCATCTGTTGAGCGTTATATTGGCCCTGATGCTACTATTACACTCGATTTTGCTCTTGCCCGATTAACATCTGTAATTGAAAACTTAATTATTTATCCAGAAAATATGAAAAAAAATCTCAATAAATTTTGTGGCCTTATTTATTCACAGCGTGTACTTTTAGCACTTACACAAGCTGGTACTAGTCGTGAAAATGCGTACCAAATTGTACAACGTAATGCAATGAAAGTCTGGGAACAAGGGAAAGATTTTTTAGAAGAATTACTAAAAGATCAAGATATCTCAAAGATTTTAAGTGAAGCAGAACTTCGTGAAAAATTTGATCTTTCTTATCACACTAAACATGTTGATACAATTTTTAAACAAGTTTTTGGATAAAAAAGCTCATGAAAGCAAATCAACTCGATATTCTTATTATCCCCGGTTATAAAGGATCTGGTCCTGACCATTGGCAAACACGCTGGGAACAAAAATTATCTACGGCTCGCCGCGTACAACAAATCCAATGGTCAAAACCTATCCGCGAAGAATGGGTTAATGCTGTTGAAATTGCTATTGGACAGGCTAATAAACCTATTGCTATTATTGCTCATTCATTAGGAGTTCCAACAGCTATTCACGCAATTGCACATAATCCAGAAAAAATTCGTGGTGCTTTCTTTGTTGCTCCACCAGATGTAGAAAATGAAAAGATACGTCCCAAACATTTAATGACATTTGGTCCATATCATCGTAAAAATTTACCTTTTCCTTCAGTGGTTATAGCTAGCCATAACGATGAATTTTGCCAATTTTCAGTAGCAAAAAAACTTGCTCATGATTGGGGAGCACTTTTCGTTGATGCTGGACAGTCTGGTCATATTAATGCAGATTCTGGACATGGGCCTTGGCCAGAAGGATTAATAATTCTTTCTCACTTCTTTGCAAAACTCTAAGTCAATTATAAACTCTCTTTTACATACTTTAAATAATAAAAACTGTAGTAAATATCATAGCAATCATTGAGAATTCTTACTAATTAGGATAATGTTTTCCTTTATAGCAACATTTAACACCTCTAAACGAATAGAGAAATATGATGAATCGTCGCCACCGCATTTACGAAGGAAAGGCCAAAATCCTATACGAAGGGCCTGAACCAGGAACTTATATTCAATTTTTTAAAGATGATGCAACTGCGTTTAATGCAAAAAAGCATGAAATCATCGATGGCAAAGGAGTCTTAAATAACCGTATTTCAGAATATATTTTCACTCAGCTTAGTCGTTTAGGAATTCCAACACATTTTATTAAACGCATTAATATGCGCGAACAACTTATTAAAGCGGTTGAGATTATCCCATTAGAGGTTGTTGTACGTAATATCGTCGCAGGTTCCCTTTCTAAGCGTTTAGGATTAGAAGAAGGAACAGCTCTTCCACAATCTATCATTGAGTTTTACTATAAAAATGATGCTCTTGATGATCCAATGGTAACAGAAGAACATATCGTTGCTCTTGGGTGGGCTGCCTCACAAGAAGTAGAAGATATTATGCAGCTTTCATTTCGTATTAATGATTTTCTCTCTGGTTTATTTGCAGGCGTCGGTATCCAGTTAGTTGATTTTAAAGTGGAATTTGGTCGTTTATGGACAGGCGAAACAATGCGTGTTGTTCTCGCAGATGAAATTTCACCTGATTCTTCTCGCTTATGGGATATTCAAACAAAAGAAAAACTTGATAAAGATCGTTTTCGACGTGATATGGGTGGACTTATTGATGCCTATCAAGATGTTGCAAGACGTCTTGGTATCATGAATGAAAATGAACCTCCACGACCTAGTGGTCCAGTTTTAGTCAAATAAAAAGAAAAATAGTGCAATCTCAACTTACTTAACAAAAATACTATTCTTCAAAAAAGAGTTATTTAAATAATAGGAAAAAAAATGAAGGCACGTGTCACAGTTACTTTAAAAAACAGCGTCCTCGATCCACAAGGGGAAGCAATAGTTAATGCCTTAAATAGCTTAGCCTTTACAAATATTCAATCTATCCGCCAAGGGAAAGTTTTTGACATTATCCTTAATGATATGCCTATTGAATCTGCAAAACAAACACTTGAACAAATGTGTGAACAATTGCTTGCGAATACTGTTATTGAAAATTATACAATAGAACTTCTTTAAGTGAATTAGCCATGAAAACTGCTATCATTCAATTACCCGGATTAAATCGTGATCAAGATATGATTGCAGCATTGTATGACATAACAGGTGTTCAGCCATTAAAAATTTGGCAAACAGAAACAACAATTCCCAATGTGGATATGATTGTTATTCCTGGTGGTTTTTCCTATGGTGATTATTTAAGATGTGGTGCTATTGGAGCAAGAACACCAGTATTACGAGCTGTTTGCGAAAAAGCACAACAAGGTGTAGCAATTATAGGAATATGTAACGGTTTTCAAATTTTGTTAGAAGCAGGATTATTGCCAGGTGCTCTGATGCGTAACACTTCATTGAAATTTGTTTGCCGTGAAGTAAAACTTGAAGTAACCAATGCTGAAACGAAATTTTCTCGACTTTATAAAAAAGGGCAAATTATTCGCTGCCCTGTTGCTCATCATGATGGTAATTACTTTGTTGATAATGATGTATTGAAACAAATGGAAGATAACAAACAGATTGTTTTCCGCTATGCAAAAGGTGAAAACCCTAATGGTTCAATAAATGATATAGCTGGCATTATCAATAAAGTTGGTAATGTGCTTGGTATGATGCCTCATCCTGAAAACTTTATTGAAGCAGCACATGGTGGCACTGATGGGCGCTTACTTTTTCAAAGTGTTTTAGAATTAGTACTATGATCACAAAAAAATATTTTTTGGAATTCTCAAATATTTTCGCATTAACTTTCTATACAGAATAGCTAGTAATACAAAAATATATAAAGTAAATTTTATCAGTTATGTTTCCTCACCCATCATAATAAAATATATTATTCTATATACACATTGTTGTTGATCTAAAAATAAAAAAATTAATAATCCAGATTACTGGATTAAAGACAGTAATAAATATTAATTTTGATTAATTTAACGGAATGAAAACTAATGACTCTTTGCAATGATATTGCCATTACACCAGAATTAATTGCAAACCATGGCTTAAAAACTGATGAGTATCAACGTATTTTGGAGTTAATTGGTAGAGAACCAACATTTACAGAGCTTGGAATTTTTTCTGCTATGTGGAATGAGCATTGTTCTTATAAGTCATCGAAAAAATGGCTCAAAACCTTACCAACAAAAGGGAAATGTGTCATTCAAGGTCCTGGAGAAAATGCAGGAGTCATTGACATTGGTAATGGCGAATGCGTTGTTTTTAAAATGGAAAGTCATAACCACCCTTCTTATATTGAACCTTATCAAGGTGCTGCAACAGGTGTTGGGGGCATTCTGCGTGATGTTTTTACGATGGGTGCTCGCCCTATTGCGACTATGAATGCATTACGATTTGGCTCTCCTGACCATCCTCGAACACGTCATCTTGTTTCTGGTGTTGTTTCTGGAATTGGTGGTTACAGTAATGCTTTTGGTGTACCCACTGTTGGTGGAGAAGTTAATTTTGATAAACGCTACAATGGTAATATCCTTGTTAACGCCTTTGCAGCTGGTATTGCAAAAATAGATTCTATTTTTTATTCCAAAGCGCAAGGTATAGGACTTCCCGTTGTTTATCTTGGTGCTAAAACGGGTCGTGATGGTGTTGGGGGAGCAACAATGGCTTCCGCCGAATTTGATAATACAATTGATGAAAAACGCCCAACTGTTCAAGTAGGTGATCCTTTTACTGAAAAATGCCTTCTTGAAGCTTGTTTAGAATTAATGGCATTAGGAGCTGTTATTGCTATTCAAGATATGGGAGCGGCAGGGCTGACTTCTTCTGCAGTGGAAATGGGAGCAAAAGGAGATCTAGGTATAGAACTTAATCTTGATCAAGTACCAGTTCGTGAAGATAATATGACGGCCTATGAAATGATGCTTTCTGAAAGCCAAGAGCGTATGCTTATGGTACTTAAGCCAGAATTAGAAGAACAAGCTGCAGAAATTTTTCACAAATGGGGACTTCATTTCTCTGTTATCGGAAAGACTACTGATGATTTACGTTTCCGTGTACTACATCAAGAAAAAGAAGTAGCAAACCTCCCAATCAAAGAACTGGGTAATGAAGCACCTATCTATGATCGTCCTTGGACAGAACCCTTAAAAAAGCCTACTCTAAAAGTAGAAGAAGTTGAAAAAGTTGATAATCTTGGTAACGTACTTCTTACACTTTTGAATTCTGCGAATCAAAGCTCACGACGCTGGGTTTATGAACAATATGATACCCTGATCCAAGGGAACAGTCTTGTTAGACCAGGAGGTGACGCGGGTGTTATTCGTGTAAGCAATAATGATAAACGTGCTCTTGCTTTTTCTACTGATGTAACACCACGCTATTGCGAAGCTGATCCCTATGAAGGGGGAAAGCAAGCCGTTGCAGAATGCTGGCGCAATATAAGTACCACAGGTGCAATACCACTTGCAGCTACAGATAATCTCAATTTTGGTAATCCTGAAAAACCTGAAATTATGGGGCAGCTTGTTTTAGCACTCAAAGGTATAGGTGAAGCCTGCAAAATACTTGATTTTCCAATCGTTTCAGGAAATGTCTCTCTTTATAATGAAACTAATGGAAAGGCAATTCTTCCTACACCAACAATAGCTGGTGTTGGGCTCCTTGATGATTGGTCAAAAATGGCTACGATCAATGGTATGCAGAATGAAGATATTATTGTTTTAGTTGGTTCTTGCGGATCACATCTAGGCCAATCAGTCTATATGCATAATATTTTAAATATTGAGGCAGGAGCTCCACCTTGTGTCGATTTACATCTTGAAAAAAAACATGGTGAATTTGTTCGTAATGTTATCCATAGTGGTTTTGTTCATGCCGCTCATGATATCTCTGATGGAGGCTTAGCCATCGCTCTTGCGGAAATGGTAATTAAAGCAGATAAAGGAATCAAAGTAGAATTAAGTAATCAAACACCACATCATGCTGAACTTTTTGGTGAAGATCAAGGACGTTACCTTTTAGCAGTCAAGCCTGATGCACTAGATAATCTTAAAATGCTTGCACAAACAAATACAATTCCCTTAATAGAGCTTGGTACAGTTGAAGATGATACACTTGATATAAAAGATGTATTCACACTTTCAATAACTGAACTTACACAGGCTTATGAAAATTGGTTTCCAAAATTTATGGACAAAGGTAAATAATATTCACTTCTACTAATTATAGATTAATTCTCATAAAAAATAGACAAATCGAGGAGAATGTCCATGGCAATGAGTGCAGATGAAATTGAAGCCCTTATTCGTGAAAGCATTCCTAATGCAAAAATAACAATTCGTGATCTTGCTGGAGATGGCGAACATTACGCAGCTGAAGTTATTTCAGAAAATTTTCGAGGAAAAAGCCGTGTTCAACAGCATAAAATGGTCTATGATGCTCTTAAAGGAAATATGGGAAACGTTCTTCATGCTTTAAGTCTGCAAACAAGTGTTCCTAAATAATCTCAAAATTTTCTCTTGCATTCATTCTGTGAATACGATTAAAAAATGACATGGGTATAAATGTGTGTTTTTCTAAATCCACAATCTTGAGGAATGATAATGACTACTGTTCATAATTTTATTGATAATGAAATTAAAACAAACGAAGTTGTTTTATTCATGAAAGGGACCCCTAGTTCTCCTCAATGTGGATTTTCTGGACAAGTTGTTCAAATTCTTAACTATTTAGGGGTAAATTATAAAGGAGTTAATATTTTAACTTCTAATGAATTACGTCAAGGAATAAAAGATTATTCAAATTGGCCAACAATTCCACAACTCTATATTAAAGGTGAATTTATTGGTGGTTGTGATATTGTCAAAGAAATGTTTCAAAACAATGAGTTACAAGAACTTTTGAAAAAGAGAAGCATAACTTTTACCAAATCGTAAATATCTCTAATTTATTCGGATTCTTTTAAGTATTGTTCAGTCGCAATTTTTTATTTTAAGGATACATATGTCATATTCTGCCGACGAACAAAAGCACATAGATACAATTAAAAAAAAAATTGGATATAAAGAATTCGTTATCCTCATTGCAGCACTTATGGCAATCAACTCGATAGCAATTGATATCATGCTGCCCGCTATGCCTGATATTTTAAACAGCTTGCATGCTACTCATGAAAATGACCAGCATTATATCATTTCTTGTTATCTTATTAGCTATGGTGCTACGCAAATATTTTTTGGCCCAATAAGTGATCGTTATGGACGGCATAAACTCACCCTTATAGGCCTTGCTTGTTACTCATTTGCAGCAATTGGATGTATATTTGTATCCAGTTTTCACATATTACTTATTCTACGTATCTTGCAAGGTGTTGGAGGAGCAGCCATGCGTGTGCTCACAATATCCATTATACGCGACCTCTACGATGGTCGAAAAATGGCAGAAGTCATGTCCATAGTCATGATGATTTTTCTTCTTGCAACAATGATTGGGCCAGCAATAGGGCAAATTATTTTGTTATTTGGACAATGGCAATTAATTTTTATATTCATGGCAATTGTTGGTTTTGGATTGATGATTTGGATTCAAATACGCTTGCCTGAAACCCTTTATACACCACGATCTCTTTCTTTTTCTTCCGTCAAAAATAACTTACGGCTTATCATTACTAACCGCTCAACACTTTGCTATACACTCGCAACTTCTATTATTTTAGGTTGCATTTTTACTGCTATTAATACATCGCAACAAGTTTATGAAGGAATCTATAATTTAGGCATGTGGTTTCCTGCTGCCTTTGCTCTTGGCGCTGCATTTCAAGCTGTATCATCTTTCCTCAATTCTCGTCTCGTTGGGCACTTTGGAATGCGACGGATTTCTCATACAATGCTTCTACTGTTTGCTAGTATTTCATGTATTTGGTTTTTTGGGTCAGTTTTAAAAGACGGCGTTATATCTTTTCCATTCTTTATGATATTATACTGTATGTTAATGTTTACATGTGGTGGTATTATGGCTAATTTTAATACACTTGCCCTTGAACCTCTAGGAAAAATCGCTGGAACTGCGTCTTCTGTATCTGGTTTTCTTCAAACATCCATTGGTACAGGCCTTGGCTTTTTCATAGCACAATGCTTTGATGAAACAACAATTCCTAATTCAGCAGGATTTTTCTTTCTCAGTCTCACAGCTATTCTTCTTGTCTTGTGGGCTGAACATGGGCGTTTTTTTACGCAACATAATTCTGAATCAATCTAGTTAATAAAATAAAGTTTTTTGCTATAATAAAATCTTTAATATTTTTTACGACACTTTTATAAGCAAGCAATCAAACACACTACATCGTACTAACTAAAAAATTTACCTGATTTTGGAAATCCCTTCGGAACTAAACGCCCGGTTCCCGCGCGCGTTCCCATCCACTCAACGAGTTCATTAGCCTGGCGATTAAAACTACGCTCAGCTGTATCTTGCCAACTCAAACCTTCTGATAAAGTAAAAGTTTTGGCATCGACAATACCACCATCTTTATAACGTTGTAAGCGAACACCCTTACCACGACTCATTTCTGGTATTTGTTCAATAGAAAAAATAAGCATTTTTCGATTTTCTCCAACTATTGCAATGTAATCGCCTTCTACTGGAATGCAAAGCTTCAAACTATCAAGAGATTTTACATTCATCACTTGCTTTCCTTTTCGTGTATTAGCAATAATATCAGTTTCAGAAACAATAAAGCCATTGCCATAGGATGAAATTAAAAGTCTTTTGCCCTGCACATTGTGTACAAAAGCTGTGAGAATATCGTGCTCATTATTCATATCTACTAAAATACGAATTGGTTCGCCATGACCTCTTCCTCCAGGCAAAGTATTGGCACTAATAGTAAAAAACTTTCCGCCAGTGCTTATCACTATGATTTTATCTGTAGTGAATGCTGGAAATGCTAGCTTCAAACCATCGCCTTCTTTGAAAGAAAGAGTTTTATAATCGTTCAAATGGCCCTTTAAAGCACGCACCCAACCTTTTTCGGAAATAACAATAGTAACGGGTTCTTTTTCAATCATCGCTTGATGAATATCATTTTCATCATGCCTTGGTGCATCTTCAAATGTTGTACGCCTTTTTCCCAAGAAAGTTTCAGGACCAAAAATTTTACGAACTCTTGTAATCTCCTCAGCAATAACTTTCCATTGCTTGATGTTGGAATTTAATAAATTCTGTAATTTTTCCTTTTCAATCTTAAGAGAATCAAACTCTTTACGAAGTTGAAATTCTTCAAGCTTACGCAAAGAACGCAATCGCATATTTAAAATAGATTCAGCCTGATTCTCGGTTAATTTAAAGCGCAAAATCAATTCTTTTTTCGGTTCATCATGTTCACGAATGATTTGTATCACCTCATTAAGATTCAAATATGCAATAAGATACCCCTGCAGAATCTCTAATCGACAATCAATTTCATTCAGTCGATAATTTGAACGGCGAATAAGCACTTCTTTACGATGTTGAAGCCACTGCTGCAAACTCTCACGTAAAGAAAGGACATTAGGCACTTTTCCTAAAGTTAATACATTAAGATTAAGAGGAAACCTCACTTCAAAATCCGTTAACTTAAAAAGTGACTCCATCAAAAGTTCTGGATCAATTGTGCGATTTTTTGGAACTAGTACAATCCGAATATCTTCTGCTGATTCATCATGAATATCTTCAAGCATCGGTAACCGCCGAGCAAGCAATAACTCTGCTGTTTTTTCAATAAGGCGTGATTTTTGTACTTGATATGGAATTTCTGTAACAACAATCACATAAGAACCTCGATTCCCCTCTTCTTGATGCCAACGTGAACGCAATCGAAATAATCCACGCCCTGTACGATAAGAATCCTCAATACTTTTTTTAGGTTCAACCAAAATACCGCCTGTTGGAAAATCAGGCCCAAGCACAAATTGACTTAAATCTTTATGATCTGCATGGGGATTAGCAATCAAATATAATGCGGCATCACAAAGTTCTGCAACGTTATGTGGCGGAATAGACGTTGCCATACCAACAGCAATACCTGCTGAACCATTAGCTAAAAGATTAGGAAACGCTCCTGGTAAAACGATAGGCTCTTCATCTTCTTCATTATAGGTTAAACGAAAATCAATCGCATTTTCATTAATTCCTTCAAGAAGTAATATTGCCACTTCAGTCATACGTGCTTCTGTATAACGCATGGCTGCAGCATTATCTCCATCAATATTACCAAAATTACCCTGTCCATCAATTAATGGATAGCGAACAGAAAAGCTCTGAGCTAAACGTACCAATGCGTCATAAATAGATGCATCGCCATGAGGATGAAATTTTCCCATTACATCACCTACAATCCGGGCACACTTAGCATAAGCTTGTCCAGGATTAAGTCTGAGTAAGCGCATCGCATGGATAATACGTCGATGAACAGGCTTTAACCCATCACGTACATCAGGCAAAGCACGGTGTGTAATAGTAGAAAGTGCATAAGCCAAATAGCGTTCTTGCAAAGCAGATCGCAATTCTATTGGCTCAATATGCTCCTTATCAAAGGATCGAATCATCTCATCAGACATAATGTAAGGTAGCAATTTTAAAAATAAGGAACAAGTCTTCTATAAAACCGCTCAAATTTGCTATTAGCATAGCGTAACAAATCATCACCAATGAAATTGCGTTCTGTATCAGTAATTAATAATATATCATCACTGCGGCCAATACTGCGTAAATTATTAGAAAAATCCAGTTGCACATTATTCAATGTTTGAAATAATAATGTCTTTTCTATTTCTTTTTTATATCCATCTTTTATCAAAAAAAATTCTTCAAATTATTAGAAATGGTGACCTCCTATCACAACGCCTTTATCTAGCCAGTCTGAACCATATTCTTCATCTGCACTCTTGGTAGAAAAACCCATATCACGAATAAACTGTGCACCACGCCATTTTCTAAGACATAAAAGAGAGTGCGCTGGATACTCAATCATTGCTAACCACTCCCATTTTGTTTGGCCGTCATTAGCTTTTTCTGCTGCTTCTGCTTCAAGTATATAAATACAATTTTGAGATAACCCACTTGCTTGCAATTTTTTGCGTTCAGCATCAGTTATATAACTCTTAGGCATTTTTTTCATAAGAAACTCCTTATGTTATATATTCCTAATTTTTAATTTAAAAAATTTTATTTTTAGCTAAATGCTGCAACTTCGTCGTTTATATCAGCTTTGCTCAAGCTATTTTCCCAGAATTGATTTTCTTGGCTCTCTTCTTTGGGCTCCATGCTTTCACGGATAGATTGAGCGATTTTTCCACCTGTCGTCTCTTTAATTCGTTCTTGTAATCCTTTTTTTATTTGTGAGCCAATGCCTTTGGCCAATTCTGAAGTGGTTCCTGTGGCCAATTTAGCGGCTTGAACCACTGTGTCAAAACCTCTAATATTTGAAGAACTATCCATATTGGCATAACCGGCAGCTTGGGCATATAGTGAACTGCTCATGGTGGCCACTTCCTGACCCTTATCACTGTTTTTGCTTTGTTTAAGTACATCACCAATTCTTGGCGTATCATTACTAAAATTCATAGAAGATGCTGCTTTTTGGTATGCGGCTTTAAGAGCAGACACACCACCAGCTACTTCGGAAACAGCTCCTGCTACCGCTTTACCGGTCATCACTGCCCCTGTGGCTGCTGCCGCAGTGGCGCTTATTGCTGTGCCGACACCCACTGTGTTACCGATTGCACCTAAATTGGCACCTGTCATAATTCCAGAAATCATTAGAGGAACCTTATTGACTAAGGATAACAAGATTAAAGAAATAACCAATATAACAGCCAATTCTTGCAAAGATATGCCTTTACTTATTTGTGTATAATAGTGATTAAGAAAAGTCTGGCCAATTGCAATCAATAGTATCATTGACATGAATTGAACAGCAATGCTCAACACTGTTTTGTAGTAGTTGATAGCTATATCAGAAGTCCAACGGCTTCCACCAAAACCGAGAAAAAACACCAGCATATAGTAGAATCCAAGCTGACACCATGACAAGAAGTAGATTGATCGCAACTAATGCTACAATAATCAAAATGCTAGCAGCCAATAAAAAAGCACCCAATGAACTAAATGGACTCATCCATGAAACATTCAATATAGTATTATGAAATATCTGAAATCCTACATCAATAACGCTGGATAGTGTAAAGGCTTTCATATGTAAGTTACTTGCTTGAGCGCCTAGAGTTTGTAATGATTTTATTATAGTGCCTGCAATGTTCATGCCAATAGAGGCATTTGTCAAAAGCCACCAATAAAAACCAATGAACATGGTGAAACGAACAAATTCTGCAAAAAATTCACCAATGTTGGCTTTTCACAAAGCCATCATGCCAAATGTCCAGACCATTGAAATCGTAGTTAATGCCTAAAATAACCGAGATGCTGCCGCTATAACTACTACTTCCCATGTAGAAGCTGCGTTATGAAAACGATTCAATACGTCATCCATTATTCCATTACTGGTAAGCTGTTCCGCCATTGCTGAATCAACAAATATTACTGTTCCAACTGTTATTAAGAGACCTAAAGTAAGTTTATATCTCATACTAATCACTTACTAATCACTTATTGTTTCATAATCATAATCTGTTGTTCCAAAATCATAGTCGAGCCAATTTTTTGGAGCACTTGGTACAAACTTCCATTCAGTCCGACGGCGATGTTCATTGAATGCATCACATTCTGCTTTAAAAGCATCTCGATTCCTGTTACTTTGAAGACTATTATATGCTTTTTCAAATGCTTCTGGTGCACAGTTTTCTGCGTTTGGGTATGGCCTTTCTTCTCCGCATCCTGTTAATGCTATTGCTGTTAATATTGTCATGATTAGAATGAGTAAATTTGATTTCATTTTATTCCCCTCTAAAATCTACGCTTCCTCAATCTTTTGGAAAACTTGGTACAAACTCCTAGGTAGTCTATTGTTTTACTCTAGTATCAGTACGTGCTTTTTCATCCAGTTCAGCTGCCATTTTCACCGTTTGAGCTATTTGTTGAGCAGTTAATAGGGCACGGGTTTGTAAAAGTTGGTTAGATTATAGATATTTTTATCCAAAGTTACATACATAAATAGTGTAATTCAGCTCCCTTACTTATTTTTAACTGTTGGGGTAATTCGAATTCCTAGATCACTTAACTGCACAGCAGACACATCGGATGGAGCACTCATTAAAAGATCAAGCGCTTGCTGATTCATTGGAAATAAAGAAACTTCGCGTAAATTTTTTACACCTTGCAAAAGCATAACGATGCGATCAACACCTGCTGCCATACCGCCATGTGGTGGCGCACCATAATGAAATGCACGATAAAGACCACCAAAGCGCTCTTCTACAACCTCTTGAGAAAGGCCTGCAAGATTAAAAACTTTAAGCATCATTTCCGGTGAATGATTACGAATTCCACCTGATGCAATTTCATAACCATTGCAAACAAGATCATACTGAAAAGCTTTCAAAGAAAGAGGATCTTGAGAATCAAGAGCATTTTTTCCACCTTGAGGCATTGAAAAAGGATTATGCGCAAAATCAAGTTTTTTTTCGTCTTCATTCCATTCAAAAAATGGAAAGTCAATAATCCAAGCAAAAGAAAAACATTCTCGATCAATAAGCCCCAATTCCTCTCCTATCCGTGTACGTGCTGCTCCAGAAAAAGATGCAAATTTCTTTGGATCTCCTGCAACAAAAAAACAAGCATCACCACTTTCAAGTCCAAGTTGCACACGAATAGCTTCGGATCTTTGCTCACCAATGTTTTTAGCAATAGGGCCGGCTCCTTCAAAATTTCCATTTTCTTCACGCCAAAAAATGTAACCAAGACCTGGTTGTCCCTCACCCTGAGCCCATGCATTCATGCGGTCACAAAAAGCACGGCTACCTCCATTTTTTGCAGGAATAGCCCAAATACATGCATTCTGATCACTCGCTAAAATCTGAGAGAAAACCTTAAAACCAGAATCCCGGAAATGCTGAGAAACATCTTCCATAATAATTGGATTACGCAAATCAGGTTTATCTGAACCATACTTCTGCATTGCTTCATCATATGAAATACGAGGAAAATTTTGCGTTACAGATTTCCCATCTGCAAATTCCTCAAAAATAGAGCGTATAATTGGCTCCATAGTTACAAGAATATCTTCCTGTTCAACAAAACTCATTTCAATATCTAATTGGTAAAACTCACCTGGTAAACGATCTGCTCGTGGATCTTCATCTCTAAAACATGGAGCTATTTGAAAATAACGATCAAAACCAGACATCATCAACAACTGCTTATATTGTTGAGGTGCCTGAGGTAATGCATAAAATTTTCCCTGATGAATACGGCTTGGAACCAAAAAATCACGTGCTCCTTCTGGAGATGAAGCTGTTAAAATTGGTGTAGTAAATTCTGTAAAAGCACAATCTTGCATATGCCGCCTTATGGAAGCAATAATCTCAGTACGACGCATTATATTTTTGTGCATAGTCTCTCGACGTAAATCAAGAAAACGATACTTTAGTCGAATATCCTCAGGATAATCAGGCTCGCCAAAAACTGGTAAAGGAAGTTCATCAGCTTTTGAAAGAATTTCAACCTCTTTCGCAAAAATTTCAATTTCACCCGTTGGGAGAGCTGCATTAATAACTTCATCAGCACGAGCACGTACTTCTCCATCTACACGAATGACCCATTCAGAACGCACCTTTTCTATAATTGTAAATGCTGGTGAATTAGGATCAACAACAATTTGTGTAATTCCAAAATGATCTCGTAGATCAATAAAAAGAATTCCACCATGATCACGGACACGATGAACCCACCCAGAAAGGCGAACCTGCCTTCCCATATCGCATTTACGAAGAGCAGCGCAATTATGACTGCGGTAACGGTGCATATTTTTTCCTTTGGTTGTAATTTACCTTACATACGTTACAAACGCCTTTTAACAATCATTTGTCAAGGTATGATTAAAAAGACTAAAAAAAATACAATAAAAGACAAATTTAATCTACTTAGCTATAATAAAATAATGGAACTTATTACAAACACTATAGATCTTGAAATTTCTATTGCCGCTTTGCGCAAATCTAATTTTGTAACAGTAGACACTGAATTTATACGTAAAACAACCTTCTGGCCTCAGCTATGCCTGATTCAGGTTGCATCACCAGATATTACAATACTTATTGATCCAATGGCGCAAGATATTAATCTACAACCATTTTTTGATCTAATGATTGATAAAAAAGTTGTTAAAGTTTTTCACGCTGCACGCCAAGATATCGAAATTATTTATCATCTCGGAGGAATTATTCCCTCTCCCCTCTTTGATACGCAAGTAGCAGGATCAATCTGTGGATTTGGTGATTCTATTTCCTATGATCAAATTGTACAACGTTGCACTGGACATCATCTTGATAAATCATCTCGTTTTACAGACTGGAGCTGTCGCCCCCTTTCTGAAAAGCAACTGCTCTACGCAGTTTCTGATGTTACTTATCTAAGAGACGTCTATCTTGCACTAAAAAAACAATTAGAGGAAAAAAAACGTACTCATTGGATGCATGATGAAATGGCACTCCTCTTAACACCGACGACATATGATATACCAGAAAATGAAGCTTGGAAAAAAGTAAAAGGAAGAATCACAAAAAAACGCGAACTTGCCGTATTGCAAAAAATAGCAGCTTGGCGTGAACGTGAAGCACGCCAATATAATGTCCCTCGTCGCCATATAATGAAAGATGAATGTCTTATTGAAATTGCAATCCAACAACCAAAGGATGAAGCTGCTCTGTATCGTTTACGTAGCATTAACAAAAGCTGGCATCATTCACCAGCTGTGCATACATTAATCGAAGCCATACACCAAGGCTTAAAAGCTGATCTTGCTACTTTACCTGCCCTTCCCAAGTATAATGCTATTGATGATAAAACAGCTGTTACAATTGATCTTCTTAAAGTACTATTAAAGCTTGTTGCAAACGAAAATAATATTGCACCTCAAATTATTGCAACATCCAGTGATTTAGAAAAAATTTCTAATGGCAATATTATTCATAATATCGCTGCTATGAATGGTTGGCGTTATGAAATTTTTGGTCAAAAAGCGGAACAAATGTTAAAAGGTCAAATAGCATTTTATTATAACAACGGAGAAGTAACGATCAAAAAACTTTAGTTTATAAATATGAAAATATTATAATAAATATTTTGATATTTCACCTTGCAAAGGAATCAAAAAACTTCAAAAACTAAGGGAAATTTAGTTATTTTTGATAATTGCTGTAAGCGTTTATAAGGCCGTTCGCTTATTAAATTTGCATAGCGCGCTGGAATATGTAATACAATATTGTCTAGCTTTTTTTGCCATGATAAATTAGGTAAGATTCCTGCAGTAGAGGCACTAAAAAGATTAGCGATACGCATAATTCCGCCAAGGATTCTTGCTTTTTCAACAATATCGCTAGTTGCTAATTTAAGAATCTCAGGAGCTTCCTTATCAAATGATAAGCCTGTATTACGGAAAAAGACTGCTAATGCAGCATAAATACGTCCCTTATGTGAAATTCCTGGATAAGATCCTAATGCTATCTGGTTAGCTGCTTCATTACCGCGATGATCTGGATGTATACGCCAACCGATATCAGAAAGAAGACAAGCAGCTTTACGATAACGACATTCATTTTCAGTTTCTAAAATTTCAAAAGCTTCAAATGCACCTGTGGTAAAATCAATCAGTTCACTTGCTTGTTTTGGTGAGCGTGCTCTTAAGATAGCCATTTCTAAACATGCTGTAATTAATGGATCAGAAACACGATCTTCTCGTGGTAATTTTGAATAAAGAAAACCTTCGCGAACCCCTGCTCCAGAAAAAACTATTTTTTTTAAATTCATGCATTGAATCAGTTCAATAAGAACAATCGCTCCATACGCTAAAAGCTGACGACGTTTTTTGGGAATAACTGAAATTTCTCTTATTTTTTCAATACCACCATTGATAACAAGAAGCAAAAATTCCTCCATCTCCTGCGCATCAACCTCATAGCCATGCATAACAGGTAATCGATAATTTTTGATGACCATATATAATTTTGCAAGATTACGCCAAGTTCCCCCTACTGCATAAAAGCAACGAGATATATCTTTACGCATAACAATGGAAGATTTACAAAGTTGCTCATGAACAATTTTTTTTGCCAAAATAAAATCATTATTTGACAAATATTGCAGTCGTAAACTACCTAATGGCAACGTTATCCCTTCACATACATTAGAATCATGAATATCAATAAGTTCAAGACTTCCACCGCCAAGATCACCAGACATACCATTTGGCTGATAAAAAGTAGAAATAACTCCGTAAGCTGAATAAATAGCTTCTTCACTTCCCGAAAGAACATGTATTTTATTTTGTAAAATATTTTCAGCGCTTTGAATAAAAGCTAATCCATTTTTTGCCTCTCGTACTGCTGCTGTTGCTAAAGTATAGATTTCATCTGCACCAACCTGTTGACAAACAGCATAAAATCGTTTCAGTGCTCGTAGTGCCATCTCGATTGATTTTTCTTCCAAAACTCCAGTTTTTGCAACACCTTGACCAAGACCACAAAAAACTTTTTCATTAAATAAAACTGCTGGTGAACGTACGAGGCCTTCATAAACAACAAGTCGAACAGAATTTGAACCAATGTCGATAACTGCAACGGGTTTATACCCTTTCAGCCAACCTTGAGTATTTATATATGTCATTGGATATTTCAGTCTTTAAGTGTTTTCATTTGTTACTGAAGCAACTCAATCAAAGGTGAAGTAGAAGTCTGAAAAAAGTTTTCATACTCGAAAAAAAGCACATTGCTCATAAAATACTCCTGTGCATTAAATAGCTTTTCATCTTTTTGCGGCTTTCTACGTCTTGATGTTCCATCGGCCAATATATCAAAGCTTTGTTGGTTATCAATAATATTAGCCAACATAATTTTTGAAAGAACTTGTTGATGAACTATTTTATTTAAAATTGGAACCAATACTTCAACACGATGATCCAGATTACGAGGCATCATATCAGCTGAGCCCAAATAAACAATAGCATTCTTATTTGGCAAATTCTCACCATTACCAAAACAGAAAATGCGACTATGCTCAAGAAATCGTCCTACTATTGATTTCACACGAATATTATCTGAGATCCCTGGAATACCAGGACGTAAACAACATATACCCCGCACAACCAAATCAATCTGTACCCCCATTTGACTAGCATGGTATAAAGCATCAATAATTTCAGGATCAACCAATGAGTTTACCTTCATCCAGATAGCAGCTATCCGCCCTTGTTGTGCATTGGTAATTTCCTTTTTGATATGTTCAAGAATACGGCTACGCAATGTTAATGGTGAAAATGCTATTTTCATTGGTTTATTTGGCTGTGCGTATTCGGTAAGATAATTAAAAAGCAGTCCAACATCATGAGCAATGTCATCATCAGTTGTAAAAAAGGAAAGATCGGTATACATTTTAGCGGTAATTGGATGATAATTCCCAGTTCCAAGGTGAACATAAAAACGACGACAGTTCTCTTCACATCTTACCACTAAAGACATTTTAGCATGTGTTTTTAATTCAACAAAACCAAAAATTACTTGAACTCCTGCACATTCAAGATCACGTGCCCAACGAATATTAGCCTCTTCATCAAAACGGGCTTTTAATTCTACTAATGCTGTCACCGTCTTACCTCGCTCAGCAGCATGAATAAGAGCACTAACAATCGGACTATCATTTGATGTACGATAAAGAGTTTGCTTGATTTCAATTACATTAGGATCAGCGGCAGCTTGACGTAAAAATTGTATAACAACATCAAATGTTTCGTAAGGATGATGAATAACAATATCTCTTTCACGAATAGCTGCAAAACAATCACCACCATGCTCACGAATACACTCTGGAATACGAGGACTATGAGAAATAAATTTTAAATCATCGCGCGGAATAGAAGCAATTTCTGAAATCATATTTAGTGCTAACAAACCATTGATAACACTCACACAATTACTAGGTACTCGAAGTGCATCCGTTATGAATTGGCGTAAATTTTCAGGCATTTTCATATTAAATTCAATTCGAATAACTTCTCCACGACGACGTTTTTTTAACGCAGTTTCAAAAAAATGAACAAGATCTTCTGCTTCTTCTTCTACTTCAATATCGCTATCGCGGATAATTCTAAATGTTCCAGCCCCATTGTTATCATAACCAGGGAATAAACGATCAATAAAAAGACAGACAAGATCTTCCAATAAAATAAAACGAAAATTATTTTCCTCTTGAGGAAGAAGAATAAAACGCTTCAAAGTATTAGGAACAGGTAAAAACACCATTATAGAATGCTGATCAACGCGCCGTAATAATTGGAACGCAAGAGAAAAACCTAAATTAGGAATAAAAGGAAAAGAATGTATAGAATCAATAAGAGAAGGTGCTAAAACAGGAAAAACTTCCTTTAAAAAATACCTTTCAACCCACAATTTTTCAACTTTGGAAAGCTTGTCAGAACAGACAATTTCAATATTATTTTGTTTTAGCTCATAACGTAAGGTACGTAATTCTTGTTGCTGATTAGCTTGCAAATATGCAATCTCAGTTAATACAAAATCCAGCTGTTCCTGCGGTGTACGTCCGTCTGCACTACATTCTGTAATCCCAGAACGAATTTGAGCAGCAAGGCCAGCAACACGAACCATGAAGAACTCATCAAGATTAATTGCTGAAATTGAAAGAAACTGTACCCGTTCCAATAAAGGATTCTTAGAATTTGCAGCTTCCATTAAAACACGATTATTAAATTGTAACCATGAAAACTCACGATTAACAAATCGCGCTGGATTATCCATCGTTATATCCCGCATAGTAATTTGATCTGTCAGCGTTTGTTTCATATATTCAGTTAAAATTCTTTATATTTTATAGAAACCTTTACAAAATAAAAATCGCGCTCTTATGAAGATAAGATCCTAATTTTATCTATTTTTTATCAAATTTTGTAAACTGCAAAAATTTCAAAAGTCCTGGCTCAATCATAATATTCAATCATAATATAATGACTAACTCTCTCCATATTAACTATATGAATATTTTAAAAACAATTGAATCTACCCTCATTTATAAGTTATCTGAAAAAGCATCTTGCATTATAGTATATCGTATTACAAATTAATAATTAAAACACATGATTTAAATCATACCTTATTAAGATAATTTATCTGGAGTTTACGCATTATGGCTGATTATAATATTCCGTATTTTCAAAATGATAATGGATACAAAACAATCGAAATTGGTGTAAAAGAATTTATGTGTATAGGGGCTACGCAACCATTCGATCATCCCCATATTTTTCTTGAAATGGGAGCAGCTGATGAAAAAATTTGCCCCTATTGTTCAACACTTTATCGCTATAATCATACACTACCACATAATCAGACAAATCCTACAGGATGTACGTATCATCTCAAAGATTCTTTATAAAAGATTCTCTTTTTCTTTGATATGAAACAGCTAAAAGATCAATCTCTAATTATCATTGGAGCAGGCATTGCGGGATTAAGCTCTGCTTTAGCACTTGCTCATAAAGGAATTGCAAGTACTATTATTGAGAAGCGGAAGCAGCTTGATAGTATTGGTTCTGGTATTCAACTTACTCCAAATGCAACACGCATTCTTGACCGTTGGGGAATGCTTAATACACTTATTAAATTAGGTATTAAACCGCGTTTTCTTGAATTAAAAGATGGTATATCTTTGAAAACGCATTTACATGCAGACCTTATTAACTTATCTGAAAAGCGCTGGAAATCTCCTTATATTACAATTCATCGAGCTGATTTACAGAACGTTTTATATAATGCTGTTATTAAGAACCCTCTTATTAAATACAAAATGGGAGAAAGCATCATATCATCTACCCAATCTACAGGGGATAATATTAAAATAAAAACAATCACAATAGAAGAAAAAACTGGAATACAACGATATCAATTTTATTCAACACCACTTCTCATTGGATGTGATGGTGTTTGGTCAACATTGCGACAGTTTTCCCCCTTTCATGAAAAAGCTAGTTTCACTAACTTCATCGCATGGCGAGCAACAAAATCATTTGAGAGTCTTTCTCCAAAATTTTGTTCTTTATTACAAAATATAAAAACAATTACTGCTTGGATGGGACCTAAAAATCACCTTGTTGCCTATCCTATTGAGTCAATAAAAACATTCAATTTCGTAGCCATCACTCATGGAGAAAATCCAGGAAAAAGATGGAAGCAAACAGGAAATAAAGAGAAACTCAAATCTCTTTTTAATGATTGGAATCCAAAAATTCTGCAAATTTTTAATCACATTGATGAGTGGAGCTATTGGCCATTATTTCAAATGAATCATAATCGTTTTTTAGGTTTACAACAGCAAGTCTTTGTAGGTGATTGTGCGCATGCATTTTTACCCTTCGCAGCACAAGGTGCTGCTATGGCAATAGAGGATGCCGCCACATTAGCAGAAGTACTCTCTCTGGATAATCTCTCACTCGCTGAAGCCACTGCACTTTATGAAAAAATACGCAAACCACGTATTACTGCTGTAAAAAAACGTGGAGATTTTAATAGATTTGTCTATCATGCAACTGGGCCGATAGCAATTGCACGTAATTTCTTTATGAAAATTCATACACCAGAAAATATTATGTCTCGCCTTGATTGGCTATACTCTTATGACGCCATGGACTTGACAAAAAATAATATTAAAAAGCATTGAGTAGAAAATTTATAAAAATTATAGTCTCATTGCCTTAAACAACCAAAATTACAATTCTATTTTCATTGTAAATATAAAAAAATTTTAAACGTTAATAATACAATTTGTAAAGCAAATAAAGCGTTTATTTTGCAAATGTCAATTTGCTAATACTAATTTACTTTAATCTTTCAAGCTGACTTAAAATATAATTTTCATAACACTTTTCATAACACTAAAGAAATATAATACTACTTGCTTAAAAAAATAATCTTTATCCTATAAACTTTAGCTTAACTCGACATCAACTACACCAGAAAGAACTTTTATAGCATTGACTACATGGGCATTCACTTTATACCTTTCTGGAAGAGCTATCTCAACTTCTCGAAGTCCGTCCTCTTGAATTAGTACAAGTGCTACCTCTCCTTTGCCTTCAGAATTCAAATTCTGCTCAATTTGTGGTAGCATATCTATTGTTTTTAGGAAAATGCGCATCATTTTATGACATTGCAGTGCTTGTTCTTCTAAGGACTGAATTGTTTCAATACGCAAACTAATTCCTTCAGAGCGATCCTCCGCAACAACTGTAATGATAAAAGATTTTCCAGGCTCCAGCATATCTCCGTATACAGAAAGTCCTTCAGAAAATATAACTGCTTCATATTGCCCACTCGTATCAGAAAACTGAATCACTCCCATTTTCTTACCAGATTTTGTTTTACGAATTTGTTTTGCTACAACAGTTCCAGCAAGCCGGGCAGCAGTAGCTCCCCCTTTAACTGAAGCAGCAAAATTGTTCCAAGTCTGAACACGTTTTTTAATAAGAACATCTTGATACTCACTCAAAGGATGAGCAGAAAAATAAAAACCTATTACCTGAAATTCATAATGAAGTTTCTCAGCAACAGACCAAGGAGATGCTTGAGATAAAATCAAAGGCTCTTTTAACCCACCTACCATCTCAAATATATCAACTTGCCCACTAGAATTATTATCAAGAATACGAAGAGCACGTGCGTTAAGAGTTACCAGGCTTGCTAGTAGAACTTCACGAGCAACATTAAAACAATCAAAGGCGCCAGCGTAAATCAAACTCTCCATAGCGCGCTTATTCACAATACGAGGATCAATACGTTCACAAAAATCTTCTAAATCCCTAAAAGGCTTGTCTCCACGACAAGCCACGATATGATCAACGACCATATCTCCCACCCCTTTAACAGCAGAAAGGGAATAATAAATACAATTCTCCCCAACTTCAAAAATGCGGTGTGATGTTTGCACACAGGGCGCAACAACCTCAATTCCTAATCTTAATGCCTCACGTCGAAAATCATTGAGCTTATCTGTATTTGTCATATCATATGTCATAGATGCAGCCAAAAACTCTACAGGATGGTGTGCTTTCATATAAGCTGTATGATAAGAAACAATCGCATAAGCGGTAGCATGCGACTTATTAAAACCGTAATCCGCAAATTTTGCTAAAAGATCAAAGATTACATTAGCCTGCTCCTTATCAAGGCCACCATCAACGGCCCCACTTACAAAGCGTGCACGTTGTTCTTGCATTTCTTTATGAATTTTTTTACCCATAGCTCTACGCAATAAATCTGCTTCTCCGAGTGAATAGCCAGCAAGCTCCTGAGCAATCTGCATCACTTGTTCTTGATAAACAATAACACCTTGCGTTTCTTTAACTAAATGGTCTATTTTAGGATGAATAGAGGTAATTTCTTCTTCTTTATGTTTGCGTATATTATATGTCGAAATATTCTCCATCGGACCAGGACGATAAAGCGCTACAAGAGCAATAATATCTTCAATACAATCTGGCCTCATACCAATAAGTGCTTTACGCATACCAGCACTTTCAACTTGAAACACGCCAACTGTTTCACCACGTGACATCATAGCATAAGTTGCTTCATCATTAAGGGGAATATGCGATAAATCTACCTTCGTGCCTTTTCGTGCGACAAAATCAACAGCCATCTTTAAAACAGTAAGCGTTTTTAAACCTAAAAAATCAAATTTTACCAATCCAGATTGTTCAACATATTTCATATTAAATTGAGTTACAGGCATATCAGAGCGTGGATCACGATACATCGGTACAAGCTCTGATAATGGACGATCACCAATAACAATCCCTGCAGCATGAGTAGAGGCATGACGATAGAGTCCTTCTAGCTGAAGTGCTATATCTAACATACGCCCAATAACAGGGTCCTTTTTCTTTTCTTCTTCAAATTTTGGTTCATCTATAATAGCTTGTGCTAACTCAATATTACTACCAGGAGTAGCAGGAACTAATTTTGTCAGATAGTCTACCAGACGATAAGGTACCTCTAAAACACGACCAACATCACGCAATACTGCACGTGCTTGCAATTTACCGAATGTAATAATCTGAGCGACTTGATCGCAGCCATATTTTTGCTGAACATAACGAATAACCTCTTCGCGTCGTTCTTGACAAAAATCGATATCAAAATCTGGCATAGAAACACGATCTGGATTAAGAAAACGTTCAAATAAAAGAGAAAAACGTAAAGGATCAACATCAGTGATCGTTAGTGCATAGGCAACAAGGGACCCAGCACCAGAACCACGCCCTGGACCGACAGGAATATCATGAGCTTTTGCCCATTTGATAAAATCCGAAACAATGAGAAAATAACCAGAGAATTGCATCCGCGTAATAACTGAAATTTCATAATTAAGCCGCTGCTCATAATCTGCAATTGTATAGCCTTCTGCTAAACCAATTGTCTCAAGACGCATTTTTAAACCGGCTTTGGCTTGATCTAATAATTCCTTAGCTTCTGCTTCTAAAACAGAGGATGTATCTGCAGATCGCTCTATAAAACCAGGCAAAATCGGTTTTCTAATTGGTGCATAAGCATGACAGCGTAAAGCAATTTCAACACTATTTTCCAAAGCCTCCGGAAGATCAGAAAACAGTGAAACCATTTCATCTTGTGACTTTAAATAATGATCTGATGTCACACGTTTACGATTTGGATTAGAAACAACTTGCCCTTCCGCAACAGCCATGAGCGCATCATGAGCAGCATATCCTTCTTTATTGAGAAAAAATGCCTCATTAGTAGCAACAAGAGGAATCTCATAGGTGTAAGCTAGTTCAATAAGCGCTTCTTCCACTTTCCGATCATAAGAACCATGCCGTTGTAATTCAACATAAAGACGATCACCAAAAATTTTCTTCAAATAAGTTAAACGCTCAATAGCTCGTTCTTTTTTATCTTCAGTTAAAGCCGAATTAATAGGCCCTCCTGGTCCACCAGTTAAAGCAATAATTCCTTCATGGTGTCTTAAGAGAAAATCAGCTTTAATATGCGGAAGATCCGTATCATTCTTATCAAGATATGCACGACTAACAAGCCGAACCAAATGCGAATAACCTGTTTCACTCGCAGCAAATAATACAATGGAAGAATAATCAGAAGAATGATGCAATTTAGTTAAAGGTGAATTACAATTTTCATCACCAAAATCAATAGCAAGCTGACAACCAATAATAGGTTGAATACCATCAGAAAAACAGTATTGTGAAAACTCTAAAGCACCAAATAAATTATTTGTATCCGTAATAGCTATGGCAGGCATACGATCAGAAATGGCGTGCTGAATGATTTGTTTGACTTTTAAAGCACCTTCAAGAAGTGAATAAGCTGAGTGTACCCTCAAGTGAATAAAGCGAGGGAGAGAGTTTTTATTATCGGGTGTTTTTCTTTTTTTTCCTGACACTTGCACTATTTCCCATTAAAATAGATACCAAATTGCAATTTTTATTTTTGTAAACGATCTTTGACTTACACCAAAGCCACAATCCTAGCACTCTAGAATATCCAAAAGACATACTAATTTCATTGATATCGATAAATGACCATCAAATAAATAGCTATAGCCACAATAAAAAAATATATAAATAAAATAGAGTAGCATATAAAATGATTAATGTTGATTATCTTTTTATCATGTTCTTATTTTCTTCATTATCGGACTATTTAATTCCATAACCCACATCTTAAGAAAACAATAATGCAACTATTTTTATATACTGAGTGATTTATCTTCAAAAAGTTCTTTCTAAATACTAGAAAAAAACAAAGAGAGCTAAATTTTCGTATGCATCCAAGCCTTCTGAATCCCCTTTTTACCTCTATTAACACCCTCGCTGGAGTTAATACAAAAATATGTTCTTTATTTGCTAAAGTTTTAAATATTAATCTTGTGCAACGCGAACCTACTCTTATTGATCTTCTTCGATTGATGCCTCATTCTGTTATAGACCGCAGAAAACAACCCAATATTTCTTTCGCACAAGAAGGAGATATTGTTACTCTTGAAATTATTATCGATCAACATATACCACCAACGAATCACAGTCGAGCACCTTATCGTGTCATTGGTTATGATCGAACAGGTACAATAAATTTAATATTTTTTCACGCCCAACGCTCTTGGCTAGAGAAGCAATTGCCAAAAGGGAAAAAAGTAATCGTATCAGGTAAAGTAGAACGGTTTAAAGGGCAGCTTTCAATGATTCACCCTGATCATATACTTTTTTATGAACAACTCGATCAGATGCCATTTATTGAACCGATTTATCCCTCTACTGCAGGGCTTTCCACAAAGACACTAAGACGAGCAACGAAAAAAGCCCTTGATTTTATTCCTTCTTTGCCAGAATGGATAGAAGAAAGTATAAAAAAGGAGCATAACTTTTCTTCTTTTGCTGTTTCTTTACGCCGTATTCACGACCCTATCAATCCTGATGATCTTACCCTAGAAAGTACAGCGCGTAAGCGTCTTGCTTATGATGAATTTTTTGCTAATCAAATAGCTCTTGGCCTTGTACGCCTAGAGACTAAATCACTTTCAGGTACTTCTCGCCCACCTACAGGTGCTTATACTAAAAAACTACTTGAAATCCTACCCTTTCAGCTTACAAATGGACAAATAAAAGCAATTAAAGATATCGAAAATGATTTAGCTTCACCTGAACCCATGTTAAGGCTTCTTCAAGGTGATGTGGGAACAGGAAAAACCGTAGTTGCACTGATGGCAATAGCTCAAATTGCTGAAAATTCAGGGCAATCAGCCTTAATGGTTCCAACAGAAGTTCTTGCTCGACAACATTTTGCTACAATCGCTCCCCTTGCTGAAAAAATCGGTTTACAAACAGCCCTATTAACTGGGCGAGAAAAAGGAAAAGTGCGCGCAAAAATTCTTGATACTATTTTATCAGGAGAAGCTTCTATCATTATCGGTACCCATGCTTTGATACAGGAGCATGTCACTTATAATAACCTTGCTCTGGCTATTATTGATGAGCAACATCGTTTTGGTGTACACCAACGTCTTACCCTTACTGCAAAAGGCAATAAGCCTGACATGCTTGTTATGACAGCAACTCCTATTCCACGTACGTTGATACTAACATCTTATGGTGATATGGACGCATCAAAAATTACAGATAAACCAATTGGGCGGAATCCTATCACAACTGCAACAATTCCTTCAGAACGGATAAATGAACTTATAGAACGAATTGCTACTGCAGTACAAAAAGAAGAAAAAATTTATTGGATCTGTCCTCTTGTGGAAGAATCCAAAACTCTTCAGCTTACTTCTATTGAAAATCGCTTTGCGAGCTTACAAAAACGGTTTGGAACTCGTGTCGGTATGATACATGGAAAAATGTCTACTGATGAAAAAGAAACCGTAATGGCATCCTTTAAAAATGCTAATATATGCATTTTAGTTGCAACTACAGTCATTGAAGTAGGAGTTGATATTCCTGATGCTTCAATTATTGTTATCGAGCATGCGGAGCATTTTGGTCTTGCACAACTACACCAATTACGTGGACGTGTTGGACGAGGAAATAAAAAATCCTCCTGTATTTTACTCTATAAGGGCCCTCTCACCAAAACAGCTGAAGCACGTCTCAATATCATGCGAAATACAGAAGATGGTTTTACAATTGCTGAAGAAGATTTGCGTCTACGAGGTGAAGGCGAATTATTAGGAACACGACAATCTGGTATGCCTGAATTCTATATAGCAAACCTTGCAGTCCATCGTAATCTTTTACTTATAGCAAAAAAGAATGCGAATTTATTATTACAACGCGATCCTAATCTTTCTTCAGAACAGGGATATGCTGTGCGCTTACTTCTTTATCTTTTTGGACGCGATGATGCTCTTCAGCTATTACGTGCAGGTTAGTTTTTTAATAATTTTATCAACACAACCAACAAAAAATCAACTGTTAAACAAGATCTTCACCCACTTCAATAAGCATAAAGAGAGCATATCCTCCTGTAAAGATCAAAAAGCTTATTAAAACACTCTGGTCATTGTTGATGATATATTTAAAAGTCATTTTGATAAAATAAAATGTTTTTATATATCAGTTGCAGATACTGATTTATCATTTCTATAATTCTTAAAAAATAAATCATTTTTTACTCAACGGTCACTGATTTTGCTAAATTACGTGGTTGATCAACATCTGTCCCCAACAAAACAGCTGTATGATAAGCAATTAACTGAACAGGCAAAGCATAAATAATAGGAGCAATAAACTCTGGAACATCTGGTAAAATAATAGTCGATAAGGAAGAAAAATGAGTCGCTGCTGCTTCTCCTCTTTTATCCGTTATCAAAATAATATGGCCATTACGCGCAGCAACCTCTTGCATATTAGAGAATGTTTTTCCAAACCATCTATCATAAGGGGCTACAACAATAACTGGTATTTTTTCATCAATCAGCGCAATCGGCCCATGTTTTAATTCACCAGCAGCATAACCTTCAGCATGAATATAAGAAAGTTCTTTCAGTTTGAGCGCTCCCTCTAAAGCAATTGGATAAGAAGTGCCTCGCCCAAGATAGAGTACACCTTTTGCATTTACTAAACTACGACATAATTGTTCAATTTTTTCATCCAGCTTTAAAACTTCATTTAAAATCCTAGGAACTTCTGCTAATTGCTGAACCAATTGCTGTTCTGTTGTTTTTGAAAGATATCCACGCTGTTTAGCTGCACTAAGTGCCATTGCAGCAAGAGTGGATAATTGACAAGTAAAAGCTTTTGTCGAAGCAACACCAATTTCTGGTCCTGCGAAGGTTGGTAAAACAAAATCAGCTTCTCTTGCCATCGTTGATTGCATAACATTCACAACTGTTGCTGTTTTTACACCAAGATTTCGGCAGTAGCGTAAAGACGCTAAAGTATCAGCCGTTTCACCAGACTGGGAAACAAATACCGATAACACATCAGATGTTATCGGTGGTTCACGATAACGGAATTCAGAAGCTACATCATTATCGATACTTAAAGCAGCAAAATTTTCAAACCAGTAACGCGCAACTAAAGTTGAATAGTAAGCTGTCCCACAACTAGCGAATAATACTCGATTAATCTTGCTCCAATCGATCAAACTTTCAAGCAGAATACCTTGTCTAAAATCAAGATAGTGCGTCAAATTATGTGAAATAACTTCAGGCTGTTCAAACATTTCTTTACGCATAAAATGACGATGATGACCTTTAGAAACGAGCAAAGACCCTTCAAATAAAGTCGTAATAGGGCGCTCTACTTGCCGATTATCCGTATTGTAAATTTTTATTCCTTCACGTTTGATAACTGCATAATCTCCATCTTCCAGATAGCTTATACGATTTGTAAATGGCGCTAAAGCAATCGCATCAGACCCCACAAAAAACGCATCTTTACCATAACCAATCACTAATGGTGGTCCAGAGCGAACAGCAATCATAAGATTGTCTTCACCTTCAAAAATAAGAGAAAAAGCAAAAGCACCCTGGAGTTTTTTCCAGCCTGTGTACGTTGCTTCTTGTGGAGAAAGACCATTTTTCAATTCGCGTGTAATCAAATGAGCAATAACCTCCGTATCCGTTTCTGTTTCGAAGGTATAACCGTCCTCAACGAGTTCCTTTTGTAGTTCTACAAAATTTTCAATAATGCCATTATGAACAACTGCAAGTCTCTCAGTCATATGAGGATGAGCATTTCGTTCTACAGCAATCCCATGCGTAGCCCAGCGAGTATGACCAATTCCTAAATTACCTTCCAGAGGTTTTTTTCCTAATTTTTCTTCTAAATGAACTAATTTACCTTCAGCTCGAACACGATGAAGACGCCCATTATGCACTGTCGCTAAACCAGATGAGTCATATCCTCTATACTCAAGACGCTTCAAGCCATCAATCAAATGGGATGCAACAGATTTATTTCCAAGAATTCCAATAATTCCACACATTAAAAAGCTCCAATTTACACCCCAAATTGATAATAAACATTATAAAAAATCAAACGATCTACATTCTAAATCTAAACAGCCTATAAATTATATAAATTGATATGGCATGGTCATAAATAAGAACAAGTGTCTCCATAATTATTAGATCACTATTAAAACTGAGAAATAAATAAAAACAATTAACTCTTCTTTTTATTTGCTGATAAACGCTCACGTAATTTTTCTGCACGATCCTCTTTTATAATCTGCCGTGCACGCCCCAAAGCCATACTGTCAGCGGGAACATTTTCAGTGATAACACTTCCTGAAGCGATATAGGCTCCTTCCCCTATGATCAAAGGAGAAACAAGTGCTGAATTAGAACCAATAAAAGCATTGTCTCCAATCACAATTTTATGTTTGTTAAAACCATCATAATTACAAGTAATTGTACCAGCTCCAATATTAGTATGCTTCCCAATTTCTGCATCCCCGATATAACTCAAATGGTTAATCTTGGAACACTCTCCTATTTTTGCTTGCTTAATTTCACAAAAATTTCCAATCTTAACCGATCGTTCTAACTCTGTTCCTGGTCGCAAACGCGCATAAGGTCCAATCTCTGCATCCATACCAATCACAACACCTTCTAGATAACTAAATGCGTGAATAACTGCACCAGATTGCACTTTTACTCCTGATCCGAAATAAACATTTGGTTCAATCACAACATCTGATTCAACTTCTGTATCATAAGAAAAATAAACACTTTCTGGCTTTAATATTCGAACACCAGATAACATGAGATCGCGCGCTTTACGTTTTTGCCATAAAACATCAACCTCAAAAAGCTCAAAACAATTATTAATTCCTACAACATTATCAAAAGGCACTTCCACAACCTGAATGTTTAACCCCTCACAAGCTGCAATAGAAACAATATCTGTTAGATAATATTCTCCTTTCAAATTGTTATTATTAACTTTATCTAGAAGAGAAAGAGCATACTTTCCCTTAATGGCCATTATTCCACCATTACAAAAAGAGATTTTTTTCTCTTCATCGCTTGCATCTTGTTCTTCTACAATCGCAATAATCTTACCATCTTTATTGAGAAGACGACCATAACCTGTTGGATTAGAAGTATAAAAACCAGTGACAACAACATCTGCTCCCTTAGAAAGTTGTTCACGAATTTTGACCAATGTATTTTGCTCAATTAAAGGAGTATCTCCAAAAACAATGAGAACATCATCCACTTCTTTTTCCAAAGCAATTCGTGCAGATAAAACTGCATGAGCAGTACCTAGTCGCTCTTTTTGCTCAAAAATCATCGCATTTTTTACAAATGATTGTACAGTTTTAGTAACATCTTCTGCACCAACCCCTACAACCACTGCTAATTGTGAAGAATTTAATAATTCTATTTGTCTTATCACGTGACACACAAGTGGTAACCCAGCCACTTTATGGAGGACCTTAGGAAGAGACGATTTCATACGCGTCCCTTCACCTGCTGCGAGAACAATAGAAAGACAACTTCTAACCATAAAAGCACATATAATTAACGAAAAAATCCAAATAAATTTATAATATCATGCCAACTAATCGTTTCAATATTACCTAACGAAGGATAATTTTCTAAAAGCCAAAAAGATAAATTTTGCATAGAACCTGTCAAAAATAAAATACCTGTAATAATCAGAAAAATACCTATAATTTTTTCAACTTTTCCTAAATGAACACGAAAAGCCCCTAAAAATCCCATGAAGCTACTTGAAAACAAAGCTGCTAACAGAAAAGGTACTCCAAGACCCAATGCATAAACACCCAAAAGCATAGCGCCTTCACTTACGGTTTCTTTCGTTCCTGCAAGCGTTATAATAGGCCCTAAAATTGGACCAATACATGGTGTCCAACCAAATGCAAAAGCTAACCCAATAATATAAGCTCCTAAAGGTCCAGCAGGCGTTTTTCGTGTTTGAAAGCGCGCTTCACGCAATAATAAACCAATCTTGAAAAGCCCTAAAAAATTTAAACCAAAAATAATAATGATAATTCCAGATACAATAGCAAACCAATCACGATAGTAACCGATGAATTTGCCAAGTGTACTTGCACTTGCACCCAAGAGAACAAAAACAGTTGTAAACCCAAAAACAAAAGCAATAACAGAAGACAAAAGTACTAAGCGTACAGATGCTCTTCTATCTTGTTTTTCTGATCGAAAATCGTCAATGCTAACACCTGCCATATAGCACAAATAAGGAGGAACTAATGGCAAAACACATGGTGATAAAAAAGATAATGCACCAGCAAAAAAAACACTTAATGTTGAAAATTCTATAACCAAAACTTTAAATATCCCCTTTAACAATTACAATTAACATCCAAGATAATGAATCACTCCATTGATTCATCAAATTGCTGTACATTTTGCGAATTTGCTATAATATCTACATCTTTATCTTGACCAGAAACTACCGAAAAAACCTTTCGATAAATTTTGTCTTTATTTTTAGCAATAGCAATATAATCACCCTCTACTAAAACAAGCAAAACATAAGCACCAACTGTTTCATAAATAATATCACCAGAGTCATTAGTGATAGACCAGCTTGTATCTGCCAGTGCTTCTCCTCCCTCTTGACGTACTAACTTTAAAATAATTTGAGCAGCTTGATGTTCAAGGGTTACTTCAGTAATTTTACCAGCTTCTACCTGAATATCTGAACGTATAATGGCATTAACTGAACCATAATGAGAAACAACACGATAATGACCAGCTTTTAAACGCACCATCGATTGTGGTTTAACATTTGCTAAGATTACACCCGTATCATCATTTTCTCTTTCATCCTCATATATAGTAAAACGCAATTCTTTTTCATTGATTATGCCATTAAATAATGTGCTATTTAAAATAATACCACCCGCATCAAGATTAAAATTTTTAACAAGTTGTTGTCTATTCTCTAAACTTACACGTTGCACAACACTTGCATGACCAAATGAAACATGAACAAGATAGCTCCCTGGTTTTAAATCAAAACGTGCGGAACCACCTTCATAAGTTGCAACCAATGGCAATTTATTGTCGCTTCCCAAAATAGGCGCATAAACACGCCACACTAATCCGCTCATAATATTTTCACTCTTATTTGTTAGTTGAGCGTGTAATATAAGCTGCGAGTATGAATCACCCTCTTCATGATCATGAGAATCCATAATAGAAGTAACTAATTCTTCTCCTTGATTCCTTTGAAATTCTCCTTCTTCAGAAAAGGTGACATTACTCCAAGTCAACAAGATAAATGTTATTATCAACCACAAAATCTGGTATGATTTTTTTATAAAAATTTCCATTTTCACATTGTTGATCAAATTGGTAATCTTTTCAAGGAGTAATATAGAAAAGTAATTATTCTAAATTGAAAAGCTCACACCACAACCACATGATGAAGTAGCGTTAGGATTATGAATTTGAAAAGATTGCCCCATAAGATCATCGACAAAATCAATTTCAGCTCCCTCCATGAAAGGAAAAGATATTGAATCAATAAATACAACCGCTCCATCTTTTTTAATAACAAAATCATCTTCTTTACTTTCAGAGACCAAATCATACTTATAAGAAAAGCCAGAACATCCTCCCCCTTCAACAGAAATACGTAAAGCTGTTTTTCCAGGTTGCTCTGCAAGTATCTGTGCAATTTGTTTGGCAGCAATATCTGAAATATTTACACTCATACGCTACTAGATCCTTGAATTAGTGAACTCAATTGTAAAGAAAGAGTATCCAAAATACATAGAATTTTGTTAATAATAAATGATTCTAAATTTAAGGTGAGAACGGATAACTTGCAATGGATATAAACAATATCAATTACAATTATCAATCTCGAGCGGTATATAGCACGAATCCTCAAAAAAGCCGTGGCAGACTATTTTATGAGGCAGAAAGTACGATACGTACACCTTTTCAACGTGATCGTGATCGTATTATTCACTCCAATGCATTTCGACGTCTTAAGCATAAAACTCAAGTTTTTATTGCTGATGAAAGTGATCATTATCGGACACGTTTGACCCATTCAATCGAAGTTTCTCAAATTGCACGTACATTAGCCCGTGCACTAAATCTTGATGAAGATCTCGCAGAAGCAATTGCCCTTGTGCATGATTTTGGGCATACACCTTTTGGCCATGCAGGAGAAGATGCTCTGAATGAAGCAATGGCACCTTATGGAGGTTTTGATCATAACGCACAAACACTACGGATTGTTACAAAACTAGAACAGCGTTATGCAGATTTTGGCGGATTAAACCTTACCTGGGAAACACTTGAAGGACTTGTGAAACATAATGGTCCTCTTTTAGGTCCTCATTCTAACAATAAAAATGTTTCTATCGATATTTTACACTATAACGCACAACACAATCTTGAGCTTAATTGCTATGCTGGACTAGAAGCGCAATGCGCAGCAGTTGCTGATGATATTGCTTACAACGCTCATGATATCGATGATGGTCTACGTTCGCACTTTTTAACAATTGATCAGTTCGAGCAAGTTTCCTTGACTGCTTCATTATTAAAAGATATCGAAAAAAAACATCCTAAACTTGACCAAACTCGACGCGGATATGAATTAGTACGTCGACAAATAACAATCATGGTTGAAGATGTAATCGAACAATCACAAAGAAATTTATCTTTTATCAAACCAAAGAGCACAAATGATGTTTATCAAGCGAAACAAACTATTATTACCTTTTCTCCAAGAATGGCTACTCAAGAAAAGCAATTAAAGGATTTTCTCTTTAAAAATCTTTATTATCACAATAAAGTTCTTGTACGTCGCAACATAGCGAAATCTATTGTACAAAAATTATTCAACTGTTATTATGAAAATCCAAACTTATTGCCTGAAAATTGGTACATTAAAATAACTAATTTAACCGATCAAGAGTTAGCGCGGCTTATTGCTGATTTTTTATCAGGTATGACCGATCATTATGCTTTGCGTGAATACCATCGGTTATTTAAGCATACAGATGATTTCGATTCACTATTTCGAATACAACATGGAATTTGAACATGAATGTTTTTAAGAATTTCGAAAATAAAATTAAAAAATTAATCGAATTATCTGATATAAAAGGAAAAAATGGTGAAATCTTAGATTTATCAAAAATCGTTGCTGACCCTCCACGTGATGCTTTACATGGCGATTTATCAACAAATGCTGCTATGGTACTTGCTAAATCTGTTGGACTAAATCCACGTGCTCTTGCTGAAAAAATTATAAAGCTCCTCAATAGTGATCAATCTGTTAGCGACATTGATTACATCAATATAGCCGGCCCTGGATTTATTAATATAAAATTTAAACAATCATTTTGGCAAAATGCCTTAAAGTTAATGATTGAAAAAGGAATATCCTATGGTCAAATTGAAATAGGACAAGGAAAAAAAATCAATATCGAATATGTTTCTGCAAATCCAACCGGGCCTATGCATGTTGGGCATTGCCGGGGTGCTGTTATTGGAGATGTTCTTGCTAATTTGCTTCAGTTTGCTGGTTATGAAGTTACTAAAGAATATTACATCAATGATGCTGGTGAACAAATAAAAGTACTCGCCCGTTCTGTAATGTTGCGTTATCGTGAAGCACTTGGACAAACAATCAGTGAAATTCCAGAAGGGCTTTATCCAGGTGAATATCTCATACCATTGGGGCAATCTCTTGCTAAAAAATTTGGTGACAAATTATTAATTATAGATCAAGAAGAAGCTTTATCTACAATACAGGAACACGCAATTGATGCAATGATGGCAATGATTCGCAAAGATCTAGCCGCTCTTAATATTTATCATGATGTCTTTTTCTCGGAACGCACGCTTTACGAAAATAACGCGCAAGCCATCCGTAGTACTATTACTGATCTTACTTTAAGTGGTTATATCTATAAGGGTATACTGCCACCACCAAAAGGGAAAAACGTAGAGGATTGGGAACCACGCGAACAGACCTTATTTCGTTCAACTGACATTGGTGACGACCAAGATCGTGCTCTAATTAAATCAGATAATTCTTATACTTATTTTGCAGCTGACGTTGCTTATTTTCGTGATAAATTTAATCGCCACTTTGATGAAATGATTTACATTCTAGGCGCTGATCACACTGGTTATGTAAAGCGATTAGAAGCTGTAGCAAAAGCAATTTCTGGAAATAAAGCCAAACTAACTGTTCTCTTGTGTCAGTTAGTGAAACTTTTTCGCGATGGTCAACCCGTACGCATGTCCAAAAGAGCTGGATCCTTTGTTACTCTTCGTGATGTTGTAGAAGAAGTTGGCCGTGACCCAGTTCGTTTTATGATGCTTTATCGTAAATGCGAAGCACCTCTTGATTTTGATTTCGCAAAAGTAACAGAACAATCGAAAGATAACCCGGTTTTTTATGTACAATATGCACATGCACGTTGTCATTCAGTCTTTCGTCAAGCGCAAGAAGTCTTCCGTACTGAAAATCCTTCAAACAGTACAATGATTGCGCATCTTGACCAATTAGTCGATGAGAATGAAATATTGTTAATACGCAAACTCACCGAATATCCACGGATCATTGAACAAGCCGTCATTTACAAAGAACCACATCGATTAGCGTTTTATCTTTATGACCTTGCATCAAACTTCCATGGACATTGGAATAAGGGCAATGACAATCCTAATTTACGTTTTATTAAACCTGATAATAAAGAATTATCACTAGCCAGACTTGGATTAATTCAAGCTATTATTAATATTTTATCATCAGGGCTCACAATTATTGGAGTAAAAGCACTAACAGAAATGCGTTGAAAAAGTTCTATAAATATTAAAATGAGTATTTGATTTAGAATATTTTTTGTATATTCTTTAATTGGTAAAAACTTAAATTTAATATACAGTAAATTAGTTTAATATACAATGGAATGGAATTAATAGTTGTACATAAAAAAATGCAGATTTTCATGCGAGAAAACCTATGAGCGATAATGATCGCAAAAATCCAGAGGAAATGAAACAAGATCATGAGCATTATGATCCGGTGGAAAGGCTTACGCAAATTTTCAATTCAAATTTAGAAAATAAAAAAAAGAATGCTCAGAATCCTGATTCTTCATTAAAATCGGAACATTTGGAATCTGAAAATTCTGGAGACTCTTCTTCATTTGATTTGCCTTTTCTGGAAGAAATTACTGAAAATAATTTAGTTGGCGAATTACCATTTGATGACAATGAACAATGGGCTCCACAATTAGATACCGACAACCAAAACTATAGGAATGTAGCCGAATATTCTCCTCATAATGAAGAACAAATTTTAAATACACTTTCTCCATTACCTATCCCAAGCTCTCAGACAACACAAAACACCTCAGAAACTGTCAATATTAACTCTTCTTTTGAAACCAATAATTTCAATGCACAAATACAAAATTCTTTTCCTGATGAAGTGAGTACACAAAGTAGATATATATCTTCTAATGCAGCTCTTTATAAAGAGGCTAAGACTCCTTTACAAATGCAAGACCAACAGTCAGATATTTATAGTGTCAAGCCAAAGTATGCTTATCAGAAAAATACTTACAATACATCTGTAAATTACTCATATGAAAGACCAACTACTCAACAAAATTTTGTTGAAGATCGTCAAGTTAATATACCAATTTCCTCCACGGATACGCGTATATTTTCTTCATCTGTTAATACAGTTTCAAATATAAACAGCGCTACAATGGATAAATCAACGAATGTTTCATCTATGATGGATTCGTCACCCACTGATAAATCCGTTAGTTTAGAAGACTTTTCACAAGAACAGCATATCATTAATCATAATGAAACAGAACCTTTAAAAGAAGATAATGAAACAAAATATTCATTATATAATAATGCTCAAATTCAATATACTAAAAATGATAATCATAGTATTAAAAATAACTCTCAAAATAATGAACAAAGAGAGCAACATAACCAAAACAATTTAAATTATACACAATCCTCATTAAAGACTTTTAATATTGCACAAACTAATAGTTTTCCTATAGAAAACTCTTCGCATAGCGATAATTCTCCTCCTAATGTTGATACCTATAAATTTGCAGAGGAAATAGTAGAACAGACTGAACCAATTATGGTCTCAGAAGTTTCATATGAAGAACCAAAATACGATGTATCTAATGATGGTTTAGAAAAAGAATTTACTGATGTATTCGGCGTAGGTAGCACTATAACCAAAAATTTTTCTCAAAAACAGCAAAGTGAAGTTTTTTATCCTGCTAAAAAAAATCTAACAGCGAATTTACATATAAATACTCAAGAACCAAATACCAACTATTCTTCTCCTGAGAATGGGAAACATTATTACTCTTCTTTTCCTGAAGATTCACAATATGGATATGCAAATGAGATACCTGCTAATACATTAGAAAATTCTTCCCCAAAAAGTTTTTCTATTGTAGGAATTCTCTCTAAAAGTCTTGCTTTTCTTATTTTGGCTGCAATTGGTCTTGTCAGTTATGTTCACTTTTTTATGTTATCAGACACGAATGAAAGTCCAAATATTATTCGTGCTGATAATACGCCTTTTAAAGTCAAACCAGAAATAACCGAATCTGAAAGCAATATTACGCAGAATTTAGATCTTTACAAACAGATAACCGAAAAAAATGAGAAGCAAGAAAATGCGCAGCAATTTCTTTTTGATAATTCTGAAGCACCTAAAGATTTAACAGTGTTAAACAAGAAAGGATCCGAAAATCCTACAGCTTCTTCTCTTAATGAAGCACCATCAGAAGATTTAACAGCGTTAAATAAGAAAGAACCTGAAAATCCTACAACTTCTCCCCTTAATGAAGCTTATGTTGAAGATGCAATTACTGCAGCGCTTAATCATACTGTTCCGACACATGAAGTTAAAACTGTTGTTGTAAAACCAGATGGTACAATTGTAGTAAATCCAGTTCACTACAAAAATGAAGAGCCTTTTGCTCAATCTGAAGTGACTAAAAAAACTGTATCTGAACAATCTCAAAAACAATCATCTGTTTCTTCACAATTACCTGATGTAAAGAACAATGAAAACAATCAAGAAAAAACGCAACATACTCCTACAACTGATATTGACCACATTATCACAGAAAGTAATGCTATCTCTACTATTCAAGAAAAAACTCGAAATTCACTTATACCAATTCCTTTACCTGCCCAATTGAATTCAAAGATTCCAATGCCAACTTCCGCTCATTCAAATTCTTCAGGACAAACAGCAGTACAAAATGGTGAAAAATATTATGTACAACTTTCATCCCAACCCACTCCTGAATTAGCACAAAATTCTTTGAGAAAAATAAAATCTAAATTTGGATCTATTATTGGTTCTCGGCCATTAAATATTCAATCTGCCCTCATATCAGGGAAAGGTACCTACTACCGTGTTCGAATTCAAACACAAAACCGTAATGAAGCTGTAAGCCTTTGTGAAAATATCAAACAATCTGGGGGAAGCTGTTTTATCACAAACTAAACAAATGTAATGACAGCCTAAACAACTGTCATTCTATTTTATTCGTTCTCTTCTCTTTCTCTAGATGTTATAGTTAATATCAAAATTATTCTTTAGGATGCTTCATTTTCTTTATTTGTGTCAATCTCATTTTTTATCTATACAGAATCTACTTTATAAAATGATAAAGTATCGTTCTTTTTAAGGTATCGGAGGCACTATTGAATTTTGTGTTGGATTCGTTGTTGTCTGATTTACTCCTGTCTTATTCCTGTTAGGGATATGTTCTGATGATTTATTCCAAAAAGACCCTAAAAAAGCGACAATAAGCCAAATAAAGAGAAGAGAAAGAATAATAGTAAAAATACTTTTACCAATTGAATTAGACCATTTACAGTTTCTTTTTTCTACAGCTTTCTGCTGATCATATATTGGATATTTTTTTTCAATCATAGCGAATTCCTTTACTTGTTAATCATAATTCAATGACAAAAATATTTACAGTATCTCGAAAAACGCTGTGTATATATAAAAGTTCCAAACTCCTTGATACGAATTATAATCAAAATTCTAATAATAGAATATCTATTAATAGTTGCTAGAGTCTATATTATATGATGAAAATATTGACATAAGAAAATTGCCAATAATAATATTATAGAAACTTTTTATTATCTTGCCAAAAGATATAGAAATAAAATCTTGTTTCAGAAAGTTTAACTTATGAATTCTCCTAAATCATCATTTTTGTTTAAAATAGATAAACATCCTTCACCTTTATCAGATAAAAAGCGTGAAGAAATTCTGAAAAGCCCTGGTTTTGGTCAATTTTTTATAGACCATATGGCTCTTATTAAATGGACTAAAGATAAAGGTTGGCATGATGCTATTATTTCTCAATACAAACCTTTAGAAATTAGTCCATCAAGTGTCATTTTGCATTATGCGCAGGGAATCTTTGAAGGCTTAAAAGCATATCGAGCAAAGGATGGACGTATTTTACTATTTCGCCCTGAGGCTAATGCACAACGTTTTATGGAATCAGCAAAACGATTAGCTATGCCTGAATTACCAAAGGGTATCTTTTTGGATGCAGCGAACTAATTAGTAAAAATTGATCAAAAATGGGTTTCTAATCATCCAAATGCTAGCCTCTATTTACGCCCTTTTATGTTTGGTAACGACAGCCTATTGAAAGTTCATCCTTCTCTAGAATATATCTTTTGTGTCATAGCATCTCCAGCTGAATCATATTTTACAGGACAAAAAACAACTATTAGCGTATGTCTCGAAACAGACTACAGCCGTGCTGGCCCTGGTGGTACAGGAACTGCTAAATGTGGCGGAAACTATGCAGCAAGCTTAATCGCACAAAACAATGCAACTCAAAATAATTGTAGTCAGGTACTTTTTCTTGATATGGTTGAACGAAAATGGATTGAAGAACTTGGTGGAATGAATATTTGCTTTATTATGGCTAATAATATACTTGTAACACCTGCACTCAACGGTACTATTCTAGCAGGAATAACGCGTCATTCAATTTTGAAGTTAGCACAACAAATGGGTTTAACAATAGAAGAACGCCCTTATTCTTTTGATTCACTGAAAGAAGATGTGCAAAATGGTCACCTTAAAGAAGCTTTTGCATGTGGCACAGCTGCTGTTATAACAGCAATCGGACGTATTAAATATAAAGGTGGAGAATGTATCATCGGAAATGAAGTATATGGTGAGATTACAGAAAAACTTCGTGCACAACTTATCGATATACAAAAAGGAAATATAGAAGATAAAAACGGCTGGGTACGCTCTGTGCAATTATCATAGTATCTATAATAAAAAACAAAAATATCTTCAAAAATTTATAAAGATATATTTCTCTAATCAATGCGTCCTTATTTTTATGCAATATCAGCTAAAAATCATCAGCCAAATTTCAACTGATTTCTATGTTGTGTTCTAATATTTCGAATTGTACCAGTATATGAACGCATCACAAGACTATCTGTTTGAATATAATCACGAGTAAATTTAACACCAGACAACATATTACCATCAGTTACACCTGTTGCTGCAAATAAAACATCACCCTTGGCCATTTCTTCCATTGTATAAACCTTATTAGGATTCTTAATCCCCATCTTGGCAGCACGAGCAATTTGTTCTTCTGTATTAAATTGTAAACGTCCTTGCATTTGTCCACCAGTACAACGTAAAGCTGCCGCAGCTAATACACCTTCTGGTGCTCCACCAATACCCATATAAATATCAATACCTGTTGCCTCTGAATCAGTTGTATGAATAACAGCAGCAACATCTCCATCACTAATTAAACGAATTGCTGCACCAGTCATACGCACTTTATTAATCAATTCTGCATGACGAGGCCGATCCATAATGCAGACAGTAATTTGATTAACATCTATTCCTTTGGCTTTTGCAAGAGCATGAATATTATCGGCAGGATTCGCATCTATATCAACCACTCCCTTTGGATAACCAGGACCGATAGCTATTTTTTCCATATAAACATCAGGAGCATAAAGTAAATTCCCTTTTTGGGCAATTGCAATCACAGCAAGTGAATTAGCAAGATTTTTTGCACAAATAGTTGTTCCCTCAAGTGGATCAAGAGCGATGTCAACAGCTACTCCATTTTGAAGTCCTACTTTTTCTCCAATATAAAGCATAGGAGCTTCATCACGCTCTCCCTCACCAATTACAACCATGCCATCAATAGGTAAACAATTAAGTTCTCGACGCATCGCATCCACAGCAGCTTGATCGGCTGCTTTTTCATCACCACGTCCTCGCCAACGCGCAGCTGCAACAGCGGCATACTCAGTCACACGTACTAATTCAAGGGTTAAAATACGATCGAGTCGATTTAAGATCTTTTGAGTTGATTGGGTCATATAAAAAATCCTATTGAATTAGTATTCACAAAACGACATTAGCATTTTATTCTTAAATATCAAGAATACAGCTTTTGCAAAGATGAAAGATTTTCACAAGAAAAAAACTATAATCTAATTCCTCTTAGTACTCATTAACTAACCTAGGAATCTTTATATAGGATTGTAGCTTGTAAATATTTATCTGCTTTAATGAACTCTTTTCACTTTATATACATTATTTTCAGCTTCGCGATGCGTATTTTCTTCCAGCTTATTTACATTATATAAACAGTAGCTTGTGATTGTTTTATTAATGGATCAGTAAACATATAATCGCCATACTTCAGTCAATTGTTCTATAAACAATTTTCATTTTTATTAAAAAATGCAGATGCAGATCTTCTTGAAATGACTTTTTATGTTAGTAATGCTTTTTTATGAATCAATCTACAATAACGAATAAAATAATACTCAAAAGTATATTACATTATAAAATCCCTAACTTGATCATCTTCATCTATTTTTTTATTGGAAAAAATAAAAGTATTACTATTGTTGTATACTAAAATGTATTACCGATTGTTATCAGATATTGTATCATTTAAAATCTTGTAAAATAAGCCTAGATTATATAATCTCCTAGGCATATCTCAAAAAAATAATTCAATAAAATGCATTTTTTTAAAAAAAAATCACTTATAGGACTTGCGAAGTAAAAAGATCCTCTCTATAAGCCTCATCATTGGTCTGCGCCCATCGTCTAGCGGTTAGGACATCGCCCTTTCACGGCGGAAACAGGGGTTCGATTCCCCTTGGGCGTACCAGTTTCTTTCCTTCACATAATCTGTTTGTTTTATTAATCTTTTTAAAAGATGAAGAAGTAGGAGCTTACATTTTCCTTTTTAGCTCATTATAAATTGAAAGTTCTTTCCGAGCTATTTTTTGTTTTGATAAATCCAATACTGACTGAACAAAAAATTAT
>NZ_KL407337.1:0-183664 GCF_000706645.1 Bartonella rochalimae ATCC BAA-1498 | reverse complement strand
CACCTCAAACGATCAATGCACACCTCAAACGATCAATGCACACCTCAAACGATCAATGCACACCTCAAACGATCAATGCACACCTCAAACGATCAGCGCACACCTTTCAGCTTTTTTAAAACTTAACGATTATTATTTACAGTAATAAATACAAAGTATTTTAAATATCGTTTAACTTATTGTCAATATGTTTTTTATTATAAAAAATATTAATTATATATTTAGAATGATTAATAGCTTTTGTTTCTAAACCAATTATATAGAGATCAATTTTTAGATAATGAATGCCTTGGCAAAAAATCATTTTAAAAACAATTAAATTAGAACAAAGCAAACATAACTTTTATGAACATTGGATGTAGATTTTAAGAAAATATCTAAAATATAAGATCAGAAAAAAAGATATTATCACCTTATTATTAACGATTTTTCAAATATAAAACTGGTTTTTAGATTAACTATTGCTTGGAGATTTAACACTATCTGTTATTTTTGGATTTTCAAAATAATCCCGAGATCTGTTCTATTGTTTTAAAAGAGTCACCGATCATTTAAGAAGTGCTTACGCTATCACTTCTTCCATATACTTAAAAAATACAGATATATCCTATGATCACCAGAAAACATATAATTCCGGAAAATATGATGAGTTCTTTATCTTAAACTTTCATGACAAAATTTTCCAATTAACACATAATTTTTAGACATACGTTTCATTTACCGCATTGCATAATGAATTGCTATTTTTTCTTAAGTGTGTTGGAGTAAGCTCCATCTGAATTTCGTAACAAATTAAAATCTATTCTTATGCGCAGATTATCACCTTCCGATATCTGCAAAATCATAATGCTGATCCAATCTCCACCAATCTTTCCAATATCATAACAACAGCTACTCATGGCATTGAAACAAATAATAAACAACTTTTCAACAGCCGTTATATCCGTAGAAAATGTTTACCGTTCTCCCTTGTTGTTCTTGTACAAATAAAACAGTCAAAAGAATTGACCCTCCAACGCTAATTGATCGAACAACAAGAGTATGATTATATCATCAACATGTAAGTTAATATAGCAAAGTATTGCTTCTATTATTATCATTTAAGATAAAATGAAGTTATTATCAGGATAAAAATGACAAAAATTGTATTACAAACCTAGTCATACCCTAGAAAGAAAAGTACGTTAGCAAATGATAGCAAAAAGAATAGAGTTTTTGAAAAGCAATATAGACAAGCATCCTATTTATATGGTATATACTTTGTTCTATCTGATCTTTTGACCTAATAGTTTTAAGAGATTTTGGTTATTGCTTATTTATTTTTAATATTAAAACAAAGTAGGATAAGTTGTGCAGGTACTCGTTCGTGATAATAATGTTGAGCAAGCATTGCGTGCGTTGAAAAAAAAGATGCAGCGTGAAGGTATCTTTCGTGAAATGAAGATGCGTGGATACTACGAAAAACCATCAGAAAAGCGTGCTCGTGAAAAAGCAGAGGCTATTCGCCGCACACGTAAACTTGCTCGTAAACATGCACAAAGAGAAGGGCTGATCAGTGGCAGTCGTACTTGTTCTGCGCGATAAGCCTATTTTTATTGATATAATACAGTAGTTTAACTGAAAACATAAATAGGTGTGGAAGTTTGTGCGTAACTGCTTTTGTAATGCAAACTGTTTTATTTTAATGGCTAAGTATTATAAAATAATTTGGTTATTTTTTAGGAAATCATTACACTCATCTTATAGGACAAAGTAACTATATGCAAAGTATTCTTTATGATTCTTTGTGTCGGTAGAGTTTTATATCCCTATTTTTTATATGAACATTATACATATAAATCTGAATCGTTCAGATATAAGGCTGTGCTGAAACTAAATATAAAAAATAATAATTATACTATGTAGATTATTAACAAAAAGAGCTTTTTGATTTTAAATAATTTAATAAGCATACTCTAAGAATACTGGCTCCACAGACCTACCCCAAATAGAGTGATAATTAGATAAAAATTTATCAGCATTTGTTCTTCCCATTGCTACCACTTCCTCCAAAGGAGCTAGAAAATCTGTCTCATCAAAACCGTCAATATCATACTGATGGCGATTTTTTAAACCTTTACGTGAAATAGCAAGGGCATGACGTGCTAATTCTAAAATTATAGTCTGACGAAAAGGTGTTTTTAGCCCCTCTTTAGCAACGCGTGTATACATTTCTAAAACTTCTTCAAAGCACCAATCTTTCGTCAAAGCCTCTGCTTCATTTAGTGCCTCACTATCATAAAGAAGACCAACCCAAAAAGCAGATAATGCACAAATATGCTGTAAAGAACCACCATCAGCGCCTCTCATTTCCAAAAAGCGTTTTAACCGTACTTCTGGAAATAAAGTCGATAAATGATTAATCCAATCTCCTATCGTCGGTGCGAAATTCGCAATCTGCCTTCTTAAAGCTCCATTCATAAATTGGCGAAAAGTTATATGCGTACAATCATAATAATGCCCATCACGCACAACGAAATACATTGGTATATCAAGTGCCCATTCAACGTAATCAGAAAAACCAAAATACTCAGAAAATACGAAAGGGAGTATTCCTGTTCTCTGATTATCAGTATTATGCCAAACATGAGAACGCCAAGATAAAAAACCATTCGGGCGCCCCTCAGTAAAAGGGGAGCTAGCAAATAATGCTGTTGCAATAGATTGTAACTTCATTGCTACTTGCATTTTGCGTCGCATATCAGTCTCAGATGAAAAATCAAGATTCACCTGAATAGTTGCTGTTCTATACATCATATCAAGACCGTTATGACCAACTTTTGGCATATAATTGGTCATAATTTGGTAACGTGATTTGGGCATTCTTGGTGTTTCATCCAATGTCCATTTTGGACTAGCTCCCATACCTAAAAAACCAATACCTAGCGGCTGTGAAATTTTTTTGAGAAGCTCTAAATGCTTCATGACTTCACAGTAAGTATGACCAATTGTTTTCAGGGGTGCCCCAGATAACTCAAACTGTCCCCCAGGTTCTAAAGAAATAGCGCCTTGATCTACTGATCCTAGGATTCCAATAATATTCCCTTCATCTAAAATAGCCTCCCATCCTAAAGCTCCTTGCATTTTTTCCAATAACACTCGGATTCCTCTTGCGCCTTCATATGGAACAGGACGCAAACTATCTAAATAAAATGGAAACTTTTCATGTTCTGTACCGATACACCAATCATCCTCTGTTTTACAGCCCTCTTCGAAATAACGGACTAAAGAATCTAAGCCGTTAATTTCACTTTCATCAGTTGTATCAAGTGCCATAAATTATTTATCCTATTATCTAAGTATACTATTTCAATGAATTGTTTTGAATGATATTGCAAGTCTCTTGACCAATTGACCAATCCCCCATCGTAGCATTAACAAGAGTTAGTGCAGCAACAGCTGCGGTGTCAGCACGCAAAATACGCGGGCCTAATGATACAGAAAATACAAAAGGATATTTCTTTAAAAAAACTCGCTCCTCTTCACTAAAACCACCTTCTGGACCAATAAGAACGCCCAAAGGCTTTGTTCCATGCTTTCTTAAAAGAGGAATTGGATTATACGATTCGTTCAATTCATCACAAAAAAATAAAGCATGCGCTTTATCCCAATTTTCTAAAAATGTTTCTAATGATACAGCAGGTGCACATTTTGGCAAAGATAAAATACCGCATTGTTCAGAAGCTTCTATAATATTGGCCTCAATACGGGCCATATTAATACGAGTAACTTGTGTGTGATGGGTTATAACGGGATATAAAACAGATACCCCCATTTCTACAGCTTTTTGTATCACATAATCCAAACGCATATGCTTAAGGGGAGCAAAGCAATAAAAAAGATCCGAATGTATTGGCTGCAACCTCTCTTGACGTATAAGACGAGCCACCACAATTTTTTTTTTAATAAAAAGAAGTTTGGCAAGCCATTCACCATCCTGTCCATTAAAAAGCAAAATCTCAGCGCCTTCTTTCATACGCAAAACATGTATAAGATAAGAAGCTTGTTGCCCCTCTATTACTATTTCTTCGTTTAAAGCCAATAATTGCCGAACAAATAGTCTTTTCAATTTATAATTTGCACGCATAAAAAGTTTTTACCAGAGCTTTTTAAAATCGTCAAAAGAGTGCAGCAATAAAGAATAATCAATAAAAAATAAAATCTATAAAAACTAAATTATGAAAGAAAGATAAAATTTTTTTACTTTTATAAGATATAGCTGGAACAAATAAAATGTTAAACGATTTTTAGTTTCATAAAAATTCATAATTAATAATAACAGTATTGTACTGATAAACCACCTTGTAATTGGAGAGAAATATGTCTGTTCAAAAGGCTACAATTATCACTATTACCTCAATTCTAGCCTTTATTCTAGTTACTATAGGAATTAGTTCAGTTGGAGCAGATGAGACTTGCGCAATTATCCAAGATGGCTACTGTATTTCTACTCACTTCAGTACAATGTAGATACATTAGCATAAATAGACACGTAAGTATATTCTTAAAATTTTATATAAAACAATATTTCCTAAATATTCCTCACATTACCACCTAATAATGAAAAAATACTAATTTTCATGAATATTTTTCTTGACGAAAAAATTACCGAAAATTTTCTCTGTGGGACTGAATGAAAAAATTAAAGGTTGTACAAGACTATTATTGAGACACTCAATATCTTTGCATATAGTCTCTGAACGATTATTTTTCTGCAATTTTGCTCGTAATATCAAATCATTCTGTCCATTCTTAGTGTCAAAAGTTTCTATAGCTCTATGAATAAACAAATTCCAATCTTTAGTATGCATTAATGCTTCTGTTACAGATATTGTACCATCTAACAATTTCGCCTTAATATCCAAACGATCAAAATCTATTGAATGCTTCTGATCATACGTTAAAAGAAACTGTTCATTTTTTGAAAGTTTATTTTGCAAATCATTCAGATTATGCCCTATCACTTGACCAGAAAACATATTCAATGTTAACTGCCCTTGCATCTGAGTAAGAATTTTTGGCCAGCAACCAGGAAACATCTGCATTGTCATAATGAAGTTGGTTTTTGCTTGTAAAAGTGGAAAAAGTCCTAAAGCTAATGAAATAGCATGCGCATCAACAGAAGTGCCCGTAGCACTTCCTTTAATGTTTGCTCTTTTACCATCTGGAATAATCTGGATGTTACTTTGAATAGAACCACCAAAAATATTTACATTTCCAAGATCAAAAATGCCATATCCATTTTTAATTTGGATTACTGCAGCCAAATCGGTTAATGCAATACCACCTATTTTTGCTTGTGGGGCGGAAAGTCGTATATCTAATCCTATACGATTTAAAAAAGCGACATCAAAAAATTCATTTTTCTGTTCAGAGCAAAAAAGTAACAATTTCAAAATATCAAAATCAAGCTTATCAAAACCTAAAGACCCCATGAGAACAGGTACGTGATTTTTAAAATCAAATTCTAAGGCTCCACGTGCATTTGCTGTGCCCATTGTAAATATAACATTGCTCATTCGGACATGTGCCGGCTGTGCTAAAAAATCAGATTCCCATACAATAGGCATCTTTAACCCATGCCCCCAAAGCTGATTACCACCAATCCATGCGACTGTCTGATCCCAACCAGGAGAACGCAGCGAAACCTTCCCATCAAAAATATAATATTCAGATAACCGTGCCTGTCCCTTAAAAGTTATACCACCACGCACAGAATTGAAACTCACCTGAAGTGAGCTTTTTCCTCCTGCTAAAAGCAACAAAGCTTGATCAGCATTAATGAATAATTCGGTCAGCTCTCCATGCCAACGAGCTTTTGCACGAAACTGCATTGCCTGTGTTAATCCAGGCCAATCTATTGATGCATTTAATCCTGTTATTTGTTCCATTACAACAGAAGCATCATCACGATACATCAATGTACCATTTTCAATAACAATACGCCCAAAAGGTTGATTTAAAAGGCTCGCTACATCTGGATTATCAGGATTACGCTTAATAATTTCACGAGCACTCTGTATTGCCAAACCGAATGCACCTTGTGATCGCAAAAGTGTATCAAAAAAATCAGATATCGTTTTAGCAGGTTTATCCATAATAAATTTTGGATACATAATTCGTGTTTCTGAAAAAGAAATACGCCCCCAAAGAAGAGAAATCAAAGAAAGATCAACTTCTATCGATTCCACTTCCATTAAAGGTGCAGCTAAAGATGCAGCACTTTCCATTTTTGGTGTTAAAGTAACTCCTGAAAGAAATGCTTTTGGATAAGGAAAAATTTTCAATTTTGGAAGATCACGTAATTGAACACTATAGCCAGTCCATACGCTTAAATCCTGTGCCAAACGGATACGAATCGCGTCTGTTGATACAATATAGGGCACAATAATAACTGCAGCCCCAACTAAAAAAACAATTGCGATAAAAATTCCACTTAAAAATTTTATTATTTTAATGCGCACAATTTTCCTCTAAGCTTTCGTTCTTATCACAAACTAAAATCAAATAAAATGAAAGTTCAGAAAATTTTTTAGGATCTTGAAATCTATTTATATATATTAAAAGTTGAATTATTTCCATTTTTATCGAAATCTTATTGGAACAGAGATATTATTATCTTTTCATCAAACAATTCATTTTAAATACCTTCATCATGTTAAAAAAACACATAAGAACCGTTGAGCCGCTTTTTTTATTCCAACTTAAACATTGCTATAAAACTCTATTTTATAATCAGTAAATGCTTTATACAAAACCAAATAGCCTTATCGAAAGGATCCCTCTTATGGATAATATTATTGATGGCAAAAAACTTGCCGAAGACATTCTTGTCAAAGTTAAAAATGAGACAGAAAAACTCTACAATAATTATAAAATACAACCTGGTATCGCTGTTATTATTGTAGGAGACGACCCCGCAAGCCAAATTTATGTTTCATCAAAAAGTAAAAAGGCTGAAGAATGCGGCTTTCTTTCAGTCAAACATGTGATGCCCAAAGAAACAAAAGAAAAAGAGCTTCTTCAGCTTATCGAAACATTAAATTCTGATCCTAAAATCCATGGCATTTTGGTGCAACTGCCTCTCCCTACTCACATCAATACAAACAATATAACACAAACTATCGCTGTCGAGAAAGATGTTGATGGTTTCCACTATATAAATATAGGAAAACTTGCAGCAAACATCTTCGAAGACACAATCGTTCCTTGCACACCAGCTGGGATCTTGATGATGATTCAACAAAAATGTGGCAAAGATTTATCCGGTCTTGATGCCGTCATCGTCGGACGATCTAATATTGTTGGCAAACCCATGGCGGCCCTCTTAACAGCCGTCAATGCCACAGTAACAATTGCGCATAGTCGTACCCGTGATCTTGATGAAGTGTGCCGTAGTGCTGATATTTTAGTAGTAGCTGTTGGTCGTCCAAGGTTGATTAAAAAGGAATGGGTTAAAAAAGGAGCAGTTATTATCGATGTTGGTATTAATCGAATTGAAACATCAGAAAAAAATACAATGAAACCCTATATTGTTGGCGATGTTGATTTTGAAGAAGTTAGGGAAATAGCTACTGCCATAACTCCTGTGCCAGGAGGTGTTGGCCCTATGACCATTGCCATGCTTATGGTCAATACGCTTAAGGCTGCCGCCCGAGCCCATAAATTACCTGTACCAGAATTCTAAAAATTTTACGCACCTTTATTACATGAATAATAAATTTTTATATTTTAATAATGCTATAATAGAAAATATTTTTGAGCTGCACAGCGTACTGATATTCATATATAATGCACGTATATTTATGCTATATCTATTATTAAAAGATCTTACGATATGATATTCCGACGTTCAATTACCTGATTACCTGCAATGATTAAATAATCCTATAAACATCACAGAAAATCGCATTACCGCTCTCCATCAACACAACAGAAATATCATCAAAAGTGTTTAATGCTATAAGAGATGGATTGTTGTTGGATACTTTGAATATATAATCATCTGCAGCGCAATCATTTCCACCAATAATACATTGAGAGAAGTTTTCTTTGCATCTCAAGCTAAAGAAGATTTCAGCGCCAGCATAAAATGCTAACAAACACCTTACTTAACCATAGAAATTGTTTTTGAAAAAATATCTCTATTTCTTATTAACTTGCATATTTAATTGTCAGAAAAAGCATTTCATTTTACGATATTTTCATTATTTTTTACTTCTTATATTTCATCTTCGGCAGGTGAGCAGTAGACTTGAATCAGGTGACGGGCATGCTGCAAAACTGCTCGGATAGGCATTTTCATTTCAGATCCATTTTGACAAGCTTCTTCGAAACAAGCATATTTTTGAGCCCCTTCAAAATGAAGAGCAATAAAACGAGATTGAATTATAACCGGCAAAGTCAATGTCAATCTTGGTTCAATAGCACTCCTAGCATAAATAGGTAAAACAAGTGCTTGTGATTGGAGATCAAGGGCTTGCTCTAAACGATCACTATCTGGAAAAAAAGAAGCAGTATGTCCATCAATACCCATTCCTAAAACAGTAACATCAAACGGCATAGGCAAAGTGTTCACACGATTAGCCGCTGAAAAAGCCGCAAGCTCAGCAGTCACTGCTTTATGATAAAGTCCTACGAAACGTGCTTTAGCAGCAAAATTTTGTAACAAATAACGCCGTACACAATACTCATTTGAACGCTCATCGCTAACAGGGACAAAGCGTTCATCAACCAAAGTTATAATAACATTTTGCCAATCAATATCAACTTTCGACAAATAATGAAAAAACAGCTCTGGTGTTTTTCCACCAGAAACAGCTAAAATTGCTTGTTTACGCTCAAGAATAGAGATGCTAAGCTCTGCTGCAACCCTATCCGTTAACGCCAATGCTAAAGCAGAAGGTGTTTCAAAATTTAAACGGTTGATATTCATTTCATACATTATTATCATCCCAAATAAGTTATTCTACACGCACCTATCACGTTCATTCAAAATAGTTAAAATAAAATCCTCTCAATGAACGAGAATTTGCTTATGCATAGAAGGGCTGATTGTCTTTCATTCTTTAAGAATTGGGTCAATCCAACATCCAATAACTTCATCACAATGCACAAAAAATGTTTTATTTTGCATATAACCCCAATCAATAAGCGTTCACAAACGCTAGAAATTATTCTCAGAAAACGCATCTGAAAATTCAGATTTCATGATATATAATAGAACTACAGATTTATTGAAACTGAATCCTTCATTATCAAATTATAGATAACTATTTAACCGATTAGAATTTTTTTACATGCATATGAAAAGTATTATGAAAAATAAGTTATAAAATCACAGAAAATTTAGACATATTCTTATCTATCTATAAATAAAAATTGTCTTCGTTTATAAAAAATTATTCATCATAATCTTACGAACTATAATGTTTCTCTATCACTTACCTCTTTTCATAAATCATATAAATATAGTCTTACAAAAACCATACTACAAAGCAGATAGACACGAAATAAATCATTAACTTTCTTCATTTCAAATCATGACTAATTAAAAACGATCCATCAACGAAAACCAATTCATAGCTAAAAATATAAGTGGATAACGCAAAAATTTTCCACCTGGAAAAGAAGAAATTTTTAAATCTTGAAAATATGCAAAACGCTCATGCTTTCCAGACAACCATTCAGCATATAATTTCCCTATAAAGGGGGCCAGCATAACCCCATGCCCTGAATATCCTCCACAATAAGTAAAACCTGGCATAATTTGGCGAACATAAGGCATACGTTCAACTGTAATAGCTACTGTCCCCCCCCAACAATGAGTTAAATTTATAGACCGTAATTGAGGATAAATTTCAATAATTTGCCGATATATACGCTCATTTAAGTTAGCCGGATACCGATGATCATAACTTTCTACTCCCCCAAATAATAAGCGATTATCAATACTTTTGCGAAAATAACGAACCATGAAACGAGAATCATCTACAGCTTCACCGTTTGAAAGAATTGAACTATGTTTTGGTAATGGCTCTGTCGCTCCAATATATGAGCGAATAGAAACAATATTCTTCTCAACAAAATGTTGGAGCCCAAGTTTATAGGCATTGGTTGCTAATAAAACATTCTCAGCCGTAATGTTCGCCAACTCTGTTCTTACTACATACTGATTTCTCTTTCGTTCTATCCCTGTTACTTGGGTTTTTTCATAAAGTTTAGCACCAGCCTCTTTTGCTTTTTTTGCCAACCAAACAACAAATTTTAAAGGATTGATATGACCAGTTTCTGTATCATAGAGACCACCATGATAAAAAGATGAGCCAAGTCGCTCAGCGGTTTCATTTTTATTCATAAAAGTAAGGTTAGAATAACCATAACGCTGTAATGTCTCAACATGCTGCTGATAAGTTATAATTTCACGTTTTTTATGGATAACTGAAAGCTGCCCTATCATAAAATCAATTTTACAATCAGGCCTACTACACCAAGAAAAAATATCTTTTTTAGCTTCTTCAGCTAAATCAAACAGTGCTTTACTTCTTTCAAAACCGTATTTTTTCTCTAACGTTTCTACCCATTGTCGTTGCCCTGTCCCCAATTGCCCCCCATTCCTTCCAGAAGCTCCATCGCCAAAACGTGAAGCCTCACATAAAATAACACTAACTCCATTTTTAGCTAAGTGATAAGCAGCTGAAAGCCCAGTAAAACCACCTCCAATAATAACCACATCACACTGTGCTTGTTCGTCAACGAATGGATACGAAGGACGTTCTTTTAAAGTATCTTCATACCAAGAATGTCCAGGAGAAACGGGATTATAATCACTCATAATAGAAATACTTAAACATTCAGCAGAAGATATTCACGCTCCCATGGACTAATAACTTCCATAAAAATTTCAAATTCTTGTCGTTTAATAGCAGCGTAAGTGCTCACAAATGTATCTCCTAAAATAGCACGCAATTCTTTATCTTGTTCAAATAAATTAACAGCTTCAATAAGACCACGCGGTAATTCGATATTATCAGCATTTACAGTTTTTATTGTTGGGTTATCCGGCTCAATTTTTTGTTGCAAACCAATGAGGCCACAAGCCAAAGAAGCTGCAAGTGCCAAATAAGGATTAGCATCTGATGAAGGAATTCTATTCTCAACACGCCGTCCTTGTGGAACAGAACTTGGCACACGAAAAGCTGTTGTACGATTATCATATCCCCATCGCAAATTCACCGGTGCTGAGATTCCAGGCATGAGCCGCCGATAAGAATTAACATAAGGAGCAAGCATAACAAGAGCTCCTGCCATATGCCTTTGTAACCCACCAATAAAGTAGCGAAAATATACACTTTCTCCACCATCCTCTTTTGTAAAAATATTCGCACCTGTCTCTTGATTGATCACAGATTGATGAATATGCATAGCAGATCCTGGCTGCCCCTGGATAGGCTTTGCCATAAATGTTGCATACATATTATGTTTAAGTGCTGCTTCACGGATAGTTCGTTTAAACATAAAAACTTGGTCAGCTAATTCAATAGGATCACCATGACGTAAATTAATTTCGAATTGACCAGCCCCTTCTTCATGAATAAGTGTATCAATTTCTAATCCTTGTGCTTCTGAAAAATGATAAATATCATCAATCACTTCATCAAATTCATTCACACCAGCAATTGAATATCCTTGCCCTCCCCCAATTGCACGCCCAGAGCGACCAACTGGAGATACCAAAGGATAATCAGGATCGGGATTCTTTTGTACAAAATAAAATTCAATTTCTGGTGCAACAACTGGCTTTAAACCCATCTGAGTATAAAAATCAATCACTGTTCTCAAAACATTACGCGGTGTATACTCAACAGCCTGTCCATTTTGATAGATAAGATCACAAATCACTTGTGCTGTAGGAGCCTCTTCCCATGGAACAATGGTCAATGTAGAAAGATCAGGCTCAAGGCGTAAATCACCGTCTGCTTTTGGATACTCAAAACCATTGCCATCTTCTGGATAGTTTCCTGAAATTGTTGACATAAAAACAGACGAAGGTAATGCTAATGATGTATCCGACGTGAACTTTTTAGAAAGCATCATCTTGCCACGTGCTACCCCTGCTTGATCGGGTGTAATACACTCGATATCCTCTACGTTGCGAAATGCAAGCCATTGTGAAACTTGCTTCCAATCCTTTACACCACGTAAATTTTCAAGAAAATCAGAAATAGACTTACAATTTTCATTCTTCATTTGTTTACTTTTTCACAGTCATAACGCACCAATTCAAAAAAACTCAGCTCTCTTTGTTATAACATCATTTTATATAATCAATATTATGCAAAAATTGCATCAGCTTAATTTTTATTTAAAGAACATAATAACGCTTATCAAGGAAAATACATCTAACGGTTTTCTAAAATACCGTTTAATTTTGCTAAACACAGTGAAAAATGGTACGGTTGGTGGGATTTGAACCTACGACCTCTGGTGCCACAAACCAGCGCTCTAACCAACTGAGCTACAACCGCATAAATACTTACTTTTTGTTTGTGTGACATACGGAAGATCAAAAGAGTTTGCAAGCCCCTTTAAACAAAACTTACATTTTTTATCAAAAAACAACAATTTTATTATAAAGAGAGTGCACATTTTGCCCAATTGTCAACATTATAATCGCGATAAGCTGTTATATTATCAACACCCTCTTGCTGCATCAACTTTAAAATTTCTTCCATAATGGTTACAGCAATATTTGGTCCTTCATAAATCATTCCACTATAAATTTGTATCAAATCTGCACCAGCTTTAACTTTTTCCAAAGCTGTTTGTGCATCCCTCACACCACCGACACCAATAATTGCAATATCTTTTCCTAATTTTTTACGCATTTTTGCAAGAACAATAGTAGAACGTTCAAATAATGGACGTCCTGATAGCCCACCTTCTTCATCAATCCACCTGCTATCTGTGAGTCCCCTACGCGAAAGAGTCGTGTTAGAAATAATTAAACCATCAAAATCAGAAGCACTTATTTCTTGAGCCACATCATCTAATTCCTTCTCCGTCAAATCAGGAGCAATTTTCAAAAAAATCGGAATAGAGAATCCATGTTTTTCCTTTTGTTCGCTACGTGCTTGCGAAATTGCTTGAATCAAAAAATGCAAGCTATCACGGATCTGCAAATTACGTAAACCTGGTGTATTAGGTGAAGAAACATTAAGCGCAAAATAATCAGCAACATCGTAAAAGCAAGCAATACCAGAAACATAATCGTCAATCCTATTTACTGCATCCTTATTCGCACCAATATTGACTCCTACAATACCAACACGTTTCCGTGCACAAAGCTTACGATAAACAGTTTGGTATCCGTCATTATTAAAACCCATTCTATTAATAATAGCTTCATCTTCTATCAAGCGGAAAAGCCGTGGTTTTGGATTCCCAACCTGTGGTTTTGGTGTAACTGTACCAATTTCAGTAAAACCAAACCCTAAGCGTAAAATAGAATCTACAACTTCTGCATTTTTATCAAAGCCTGCAGCAAGGCCAATAAAATTTTCAAAAGTAAGTCCTAAAATATTGACACATAAACGCTTATCAAAAATCTTTTGACAACAACCCAGTCCACTTTTTAATCCAGAAATAGCTAAATGATGCGCACGCTCTGGATCTAACATAAATAAAGCGGAACGACCAATACAACGAAAGAAACCCATAAATCTGCCTTTATACAATAAAATCTATCTTTTGCATTTTATTGAAATTTTTGACATCAAAAACCACCAATAAAGACAAAATAGCATACAAATGATAAAATAAATCTCTATAGTACAAAAATGTACAATATAATTTAAGGGATTAACTTTACTCTTATAAATATTGAAAAAGTCAGATAAATCATCGAAGTGAACTTATACATCTAACATATTTTCATGATTTTTAATATAGGTATTTCACTATAAAATATCTTTAATATTAGCGTAAAATAAAACATTTAGTAGAGCATTTTCATTATCATAAGAATATTGTAAAATATTGTTGATATCTACACTATAATTGAGCAAGAAAATTAAAATTACTCTTTTCTTTTTTATTAAAAGCGATAGTTAAAATTGTTATACATCGCAAATATAAATAGGAAAACACAATGCTTAAAGAATTCAAAGAATTTGCCTTAAAAGGAAATATGATTGATTTAGCTATCGGTGTCATTATAGGAGGCGCTTTTGGTGGTCTAGTTAATTCAATTGTTAATGATATTTTTATGCCAGTTATTGGTCTTATCACAGGTGGTATTGACTTCTCTAATATGTTTATTCAACTCGCAGGTGAAAAACAAGCAACCCTAAATGCTGCGAAAGAAGCAGGAGCAACCATTAGCTATGGAAATTTTATAACACTTCTTATCAATTTTCTGATTATTGCTTGGGTTCTTTTCCTTTTTGTCAAAGGTATCAATAAAATTCGCCGTCAACAAAAAGAAGCAGAAAATCCAACAGACATGTCTCTTGAAGAAAAACTTTTAACAGAAATCCGCGATTTATTAGCCAATAAAAAATAAGTTTACATATATAGCTCTTTAGTCATGGAACATAGAAAAATAATTCTGACCTTTGTTCCGTGATTAAGTTTTTAAAATAATAAGTTTGATTCCCAATCCCTTTTACACTATTTGGCACCTAATAAAATCGAAACCGGTTCCAATAAGCGCTTACACAATGCCTACTATCTATTTGATCATAAAGCTATATCGTTCGTACAATTTCTTATCGTCTCTATTGCAACTGTTATCTCTCATTACAATTTTGAAGTCTGTTTTTCCTCTATAAGAATAGATGGGTGACAATTTATTAAACTGAAATCTTCAAATAGTTCTTTTACTCTACCACTTTTTATTCAATCTTATGAAGATTTACCATAAAATATGAGCTTTTAAAAATGAATCATTTAGCTCTAATATAGATCTGATAGTTATAAGATATTAATATCGCTTTTAAATCACTTACTAAGCAAAATTTCACGTTTCCCTACATGATTAGCAGCCCCAACAATACCCTCTTCTTCCATTCGTTCTACAAGAGCAGCCGCTTTATTATAGCCAATTGAAAGACGACGCTGAATATAAGACGTTGAACATTTTTTATCACGCAATACAATTTTAACTGCTTGCACATAAAGCTCTTCACCATCTTCACTAGAATTTCCTGCTGCAACAATTTCAGAAACAGAATCAGCAACTTCAGAATCGTCATCATCCTCCTCACTATCTGTTACTGTTGCTAAATAATCAGGTTTCCCCTGCTTTTTAAGGTGTGCAACAACTGACTCTACTTCTTTATCAGAAACAAAAGGTCCATGCACACGCACAATACGGCCACCACCAACCATGTGAAGCATATCTCCCTGCCCTAAAAGGGTTTCAGCACCTTGTTCACCTAAAATTGTACGACTATCAATTTTCGATGTAACTTGAAAAGAAATACGAGTAGGAAAATTTGCCTTAATTGTGCCTGTAATTACATCAACAGAAGGGCGCTGTGTAGCCATAATAAGATGAATACCAGCAGCCCGAGCCATTTGTGCTAAACGTTGAATAGCGCCTTCAATCTCTTTACCTGCCACCATCATGAGATCCGCCATTTCATCAACAATAACAACAATATAAGGCAACTGTGTCAAATCCATAGTTTCTTCATGATAAAGTATTTCTCCACTTTCCTTATCAAAGCCCGACTGTACAGTACACATAATTGTCTCACCTTTTTCCACAGCAAGCGCAACCCGTGCATTAAAACCATCAATATTACGTACACCCAATTTAGCCATTTTTCGGTAACGTTCTTCCATTTCACGAACCACCCATTTTAAAGCCGTTACAGCTTTTTTAGGATCAGTTACAACAGGTGTTAGAAGATGAGGAATACCATCATAAATAGATAATTCCAGCATTTTAGGATCAACCATAATCAAACGACACTGCTCTGGCGAAAGTCGATAAAGAATCGACAAAATCATTGTATTAATAGCAACTGACTTTCCTGATCCTGTCGTTCCAGCAACTAATAAATGAGGCATTTTTGCCAATTCTGCTGTTACAGGATCACCATTAATCCCTTTCCCTAAAGCGAGAGCTAATTTAAATTTGCTATCACCAAAAGTACTTGATTGAATTAATTCGCGCAAATAAACAGTCTCACGAACTGCATTTGGCAACTCAATTCCAATAACATTCCGTCCAGGAATCACAGCAACACGAGCAGAAATAGCAGACATAGAACGAGCAATATCATCAGAAAGGCCAATAACACGTGATGATTTAACCCCAGCTGCTGGTTCAAATTCGTACATTGTTACCACTGGCCCTGGGCGAACATGAATAATTTCACCCTTAATGCCAAAATCTTCTAAAACACTTTCCAAAAGCCCTGCACTACGCTCCAATGTTTCTTGCGAAATAATTGCGCCATCCTTAAAAACAGGTTCTTGTAATAAATCAATTGGAGGAAATTCATAAGCACCGCAGTTTACAGAATGCAAACTTGGTATAAAAGCTGAATCACGACCACGAAATGGTACACCTGTCGTTTTCTGTCCGCTTTCTTTTTCTCTCATTGGAGAAGCATTCACTATATCCTCTCTTACTGTTATGCAATCAGTAACATGGGACAAGTTATTATGCGCTACAGCATCCGTTATATTGTTTGCTTCATAAATAGATTCTTCAACAACAGAAGAATCTTGGCTCTTTATAACTTCATTATCTTCGTCTTTCAAAGAAGATTCAACATGACACATTTGAATTTCTTGAACAACTTCACTTTCCGTATAATTCAAATCAAAAATTTTTTCAGAATCCTTGATCTCTCCTGTTGAAGCTTTTGATTCACCCATATTACAAAGCTGAGGATGATGAAATTCAAACACACGATAAAAAGCAGTAATTGATTCATCAATAACAGAATCAGTCTCCAATAAATCTTTATTATGAATAAAATTAACCAATGCTTCTTCTCTTGAAGTCTTCTGATTAATTTGTCCTAATATAAAAGGATCGCACTCAAAAAATGCATCATCAGACAAATAATCAGATAGATATAACGTATGATCTGTTTTTTGGGTTACGTTTTCTTCTTCTATCACAGATGAATGATGTACTCTATTTTCTTTAATTGGCGTAACCATAGTCTGTTGTATAAATTGTTTAAAAGCAGCTGAAGAATAAAGCGATGCTTTCTTTTCAGACAACGAAATATTTATTTCATTTTCTGTCAATTGAGATTCCATTTCCACCCTATCTAATTTCGTCATATCCGTAAATTTTTGCTGCTTTTTCCCCGTAAAACCTTTAAATTGTTTTGCAAAAATTGGATCTGTTTCTATACGACGACGCAAAATCTCTACTTCTGGTGTTCGGGTAAAACGTACGTTCTGCCCAAGAGAAAATGCTTTTTTCCACACCGCAGGATAAGAAAGCATTTCAACAACATTCGCTGATGAATCTTTTTTTGATACATCTTCTTCACTTTTATCAGCAGGACAAGACGTAGAAATAGATTTTGTTTTCAAATGACGCATGATAACCAACAAATTATAGAAATGAGAATAATTATTTTACAAAGAGAATACGTAATTTTATATTATGAAGGTTAATAACCTTTTGCCAAACGTTAAATTTTTTAAAATTCGCAATAAAAGAAATTAATTAAAGAAAAATATAATTCACTGATATGGTAATGTGATACTGCTCTTATGCTTTAAACCTGTTCGCTTTTCATTGAAAAACCTCTTGTTACAAAAGCAAACTGTATTCTATAATTTACAGACAAAGAAATGGTAAATAGATTATGTTAAATAAGAGACAATTTTATATCAACGGTCTATGGGAAAATCCAAATACAAACAATGATCTTCATGTTATTAACCCATCAACAGAAGAAATCTGTGCTGTTATTAGTGTTGGGAATATCAAAGACGTAGATAAAGCAATTACAGCTGCCAAAAATGCTTTTCAAAATTGGAAAACAACTACACCAAAACAACGTCTTGCCTTTATTGAAAAAGTTTTAGAAATTTACGAAAAACGCTCTGAAAATATTGCCAAAACTATTTCAATGGAAATGGGTGCACCTATTGATATGGCGCGAAATTCTCAAACTGCTGCTGGTAGCTACCATATTCGCAATTTTATTAAAGCTTTCAAAGACTTTTCTTTTCAAAAAGTTTTAATAAAAGGCTGTAATCATGCAGTTTTGCAATATGACCCTATTGGTGTTGTCGGATTGATTACACCATGGAATTGGCCCATGAATCAAATAACTTTAAAAGTTATTCCTGCATTATTGGCTGGCTGTACTATGATCTTAAAGCCCTCTGAACTTGCTCCTCTTTCTGCAATGCTTTTCGCTGAAATTTTAGATGAAGCTGCTTTACCTGCTGGTGTTTTTAATTTAATCAACGGTGATGGAATCAATGTAGGCTCTTATTTATCTTCACATCCAGATTTAGAAATGATCAGTTTCACTGGCTCAACAAGAGCAGGAAAAGCTATTTCTAAAAATGCTAGTGATACCTTAAAACGGGTCTGCTTAGAACTAGGAGGGAAAGGGGCTAATCTTATTTTTGCTGATGCTTCTGATGATGCGATTCAACGTGGCGTAAACGACTGTTTTTATAATAGTGGGCAAAGCTGCAATGCACCAACACGTATGCTTGTGGAGCATTCGATCTATAATAAAGCTGTAACAATAGCACAACATATTGCTGCAAAAACAATAGTAGGACTAAGTTCTCAATCAGGAAATCATATTGGTCCCGTAGTATCAAAACAACAGTACGATAAAATTCAAGCGCTTATTCAATCTGGAATCGACGAAGGAGCAACTCTTGTTGCTGGTGGTACAGGTCTCCCTATAAATATGAAAAGAGGTTATTATGTACGGCCAACAGTCTTTGCTGATGTGAAACCGCACATGCGTATTTTCCGAGAAGAAATTTTTGGTCCAGTTCTTTCAATTATTCCCTTTAATACAGAGGAAGAAGCTATAACCTTAGCCAATAATACAGAATATGGTCTCACCAATTATATACAATCACAAGACCGAAATAGATGTCAACGTATTGCTACACAACTACGTTCTGGTATGGTAGAAATTAACGGATACGATTTGCCTGATGGCAGTTATTTTGGGGGTGTAAAACAATCTGGACGTGCTCGTGAAGGTGGCCGTTGGGGAATTGAAGAATTTTTAGATACCAAAGCGATTTCATATTGGTAAAAAATCCCATAAAAAACCTCAAAAAGAGGATTATGTAGTGACACAACACATAACGAATGAAAATGCATGTGGACAACGAATTGATCAATGGCTCGCTAAACAATATAAAGGTGAATTATCACGTTCACGTTTGCAAACTCTAATCCGCGAGGGTTATTTAAAAATTGATGGTCAATTAATAAAGGAACCAAAAACAAAATTAAAATCTAATCAAATCATTGAATTAACAATACCGACTCCTAATGAGGCACAACCTCAAGGTGAAGCTCTAGTTCTTGATATTTTGTTTGAAGATAATCATATTATTGTTATTAATAAACCAGCTGGTCTTGTTGTCCATCCTGGCAATGGTAATTGGACAGGAACTTTAGTAAACGGACTTATTTATCATTGTCGTGATAGTTTATCTGGTATCGGAGGTATTAAGCGTCCTGGTATTGTTCATCGTCTTGATAAAGACACAAGCGGTGTTATGGTTATCGCTAAAAACGACCTTGCTCATAGAAACCTTAATGCACAATTTGCTGATCATGGACGAACTAGCGCATTAGACCGACGTTATCATGCTGTCATTTGGGGTTCTCCTAATCGCAATATTGCGACAATTGATACGTTCCTTGCTCGTTCTTCTCGTGATCGAACAAAGCGCACTGTTGTTCATAGTGAATATGCTCATGCTCGCCGTGCTATTACGCATTTTTCTCTATTAGAGAAATACGGAACCTGTAATGATACAACATCTTTGGCTAGTCTTCTAGAATGTCGTCTAGAAACCGGGCGCACACACCAAATTCGCGTCCATATGTCTCATATTGGTCATCCCCTTATAGGAGACAAAGTATACGGAAACGCTTTTAAAACAAAATCAAATACTCTTGATCCTGAAATTAAAAATACAATTGATCAGTTTAATCGGCAAGCGCTCCATGCAACTAGTCTTACCTTTGAGCACCCAGCTAACAGTGAAATTATGTCTTTTTCCTCGCCATTTCCAAAAGATCTGGCTGACCTTCTCAACCATTTAAAAAAACTTAATTGAAACCTTTAATCATTACAAGATTTTATAATAAAATATCCAGTTTCGAATAAAATCAAGAATTATAATAGTGTAAATAAAGAAAGAAATGTGTTATATATATAATGTTTGTAAATAAAATTCGCCTTTAAGGGAATTCATGCAAAAGGAGGGTGCTCTATGGCCCATATAAATTTACCATCATTTATAGCAAATGATAATGGTCTGAACCGTTATTTAGAAGAAATTCGCCGTTTTCCAGTACTTGAGCCACAAGAAGAATACATGTTAGCTAAGCGTTATCGTGAGTATAATGACCCAAAAGCAGCGCATAAATTGGTAACCAGTCACTTACGTCTTGTAGCGAAAATTGCAATAGGATATCGAGGTTACGGTTTACCCATTGGAGAAGTTATTTCAGAAGGAAATATTGGACTTATGCAAGCTGTTAAGCGTTTCGAGCCAGAACGTGGTTTTCGGCTTGCAACTTATGCAATGTGGTGGATTAAAGCATCAATTCAAGAATATGTTCTGCGATCATGGAGTTTAGTGAAAATAGGAACGACTGCTAATCAAAAGCGTCTTTTTTTCAATCTTCGTAAATTAAAAAATAAACTTCAGATGCTTGATAACGGTGATCTCAATGCGCAACAAGTTAAAGAAATTGCAACACGATTAAAAGTTACAGAAGATGAAGTGGTATCAATGAACCGTAGACTTAATGGTGATGCTTCTCTTAATGCTCCTCTTCTTACAAATAAAGGTGAGAGTTATGAATGGCAAGACTGGTTAGTTGATGATTCAAATAACCAAGAACAAACTTTAATTGAGCAAAATGAATTAGAGAATCGTTATTCCATATTAATACACGCTATGGATAATCTTAATGAACGCGAGAAACGTATTTTTAAAGCTCGCCGTTTAAGAGATGATCCGCTAACGCTAGAAGAACTCTCAAATGAATTTAACATTAGCAGAGAACGCGTTAGACAGATTGAAGCGCGCGCATTTGAAAAAATACAAAATTTCATTAAAACCTCTGCTTTATTCCAGAAGAAAGCACGAAATCAGGTTGATTTGCATAAATCTGAAAAGTAAAAGAAACTTAGCATCATAACGTATATTCATACTACAAAATGATTTATTTAAAGTAGGTTGAGAACAACTTCAGTGTTTTTTACATCAAAGGCTTATGATTGTTTTCTTTCATAAGCCATTTTCCAATAACCTCTTTAAAAATGGCTTGACCTGCTGGTCCCTTTGCAAAATTTAATTCATGCATACGGCCATTTTTATCGCTTATCACTAAATGAAACCAATCTAGATCACGTATCAGCTGTAAATTTCTATCAAGAAACGGGTGATTGCCAACCAATGCAAAAACGAAAAAATCATTATCAATCTTAGCAGTTACAGTTCCAACTAAAGTTTGACTGATCGATTTTCCACTTTCCTTAAAAGTCAATGATTTAATATTATTGATTGCTTGTCCTGAAAATTTATCAGAAATAATAAAAATTAGATCTATAATATAAGCGGCATGCAAAGCTTCATCAGTATTACGACGTAAAGTTAACCGTAATGATAACCCTTCATCTGGAATTGTAATATCACCTCTTATAGCCAATTCTCCTTGAATCCCTTTAACAGAATCTTCTGTTATCAATGACCATGATACACTACCCGTCGTTGCTTTTCCTGAATCATGTTTGGTAGCCATTTGATATAATACAACCTCACCTACCTGCCCAAACGATTTTAAATTAGTTGCAACAACTGTTGATGTCCCTTCTGCACTTGGAGATTCGGTTCTTTCAGCTGGACCAACATCAACCTCACTTCCATCCTCTAATAAGCGTTGTGTTAATTTTCGATTTGTTTGAGTTGCTTTCTGTAGTGCGTTCGACGTTTGAATATTTTTCTCCTGCAAATTTTTATTGCCCGATATAAATATGCGTCCACTAACAAAAAAAATACCACTAAACAAAATAATAATAGTAAAAAAAGAAACAACACTTACTAAAATATGCTTCTGCAGCGATGAACGATTAGCGCGCCGTAAAGCTTGCGAAAAGATATGTGACACAATATGAGCATTATCCACTTGCGAAGTAGACACTAAAAGAGCATTATTAGACATATCTTTTTTAATATTCTGATCCTTTTCATGGGCATTAAAAGCGTCTAACTTAACAAGTTCCGCATCCGGTATATCTGACATTACAGATGCCTCATCACAAATCTCATTATCAACTAAATGAGGAATAGATAATTGTTGCTGTTTTTCTGTAGCCAAAACCGAAGCATTATTTTCTAATGATGATATAGAGCTTTGCTCATTTTTCTCACCACTGTTTCTGTCTGTACAATTCCATCCTATAATTAAAGAAAGTTGTTCTTTTTCAACAGCTAAATATTCCTCTTCAACAATCGTAATAGCACTTTGCAAAGCACTTCTTTGCGCTTCTATTGCTTCTTTTGGCAATTTCATATTTACGATTGTATGCTCTAATGTTTTAGTAGCATGCTCATAAATTTGTTTACGTAATCTGGGCGTAATATCTTTTTGCGCATTAATTTTATTTTTTAAGATCCCAACGAAATCTATCATATTCTGTATAGTCTTTCTTAAACTTAAGAGGAAAACTCCTCAGTTTACAAAATTAAAGCGCTAATCATTCATTACTTTAGCCCTCAACTAACGTAATTGACATTAGTAGAAACGATATAGCAATCTAGATGAGTACAAAAATAAACAACGCTATTTTGTACCTTATCTATTATATAGTCTTAGATGCTTATTTTTGCTATCATTAAGGTATAAGATAAAACTTAATCCCCAAAAGGATCAGCAATGAGGATTGTATCTTTTCGCTCAGGGCTAGTTGATAATAAAACTACTGGTATACCAATTAATTCTTCAATATAGCGCACATATTTGATAGCTTGCGCTGGTAGTTCTGTCAAATTTGATACACGCGCTGTTGTTTCTTTCCAACCCTCTAATGTCTCATAAATAGGCTGAACACGGGCTTGCGCTCCCATAGAGGATGGCAGATAATCTATTCTTTTACCATCAAGTTCATAACCAATACAAACTTTAATTTCATCTAAACCATCAAAAACATCAAGCTTTGTCAGTGCAAGACCATTGACGCCACCAATAGTCACCATCTGACGCACTAAAACAGCATCAAACCAACCACATCGACGTTTCCGACCAGTCACAACACCAAATTCATTTCCGCGCTCTCCAAGAAATTCACCAATTTTATTCATTTCTTCCGTCGGAAATGGTCCTTCTCCCACACGCGTTGTATAAGCCTTTGCAATACCCAATACATAATGAATTGAACTAAGACTCAAACCAGAGCCAATAAAAGCCTGCCCAGCAACTGTATTAGAAGAGGTTACATAGGGATAAGTTCCAAAATCATTATCCAATAATGCACCCTGTGCACCTTCAAATAGAATACGCCGCCCTATACGGTAACTTTCATCCAAAAGACGCCACGTACACTCCATAAAGGGTAAAATTTCATCTGCCACTTGCATCAATTCATCATAAATTGTTTGTGGATCAATTTCTGCAACCCCCATACCACGACGTAAAGCATTGTGATGCCCCATAAGCCTTTCAATCTTTGGCATTAAAGTATCAGCCTCTGCCAAATCTACTACTCGTATGGAACGGCGACCTACTTTATCTTCATAAGCAGGACCAATACCACGTTTTGTCGTACCAATTATCAAACCAGAAACATTACTATCCCGAGCTGTATCAAGATCACGATGCACAAAAAGAATCAAAGGAGCATTTTCAGCAACACGCAAAATTTCCGGTGTAATCTTTATACCCTGAGCACGTAATTTTTTTAATTCTGCAACAAAATGATGGGGATCAATAACTACACCATTCCCGATAATTGATAGCTTTCCACGAACTACACCAGATGGTAACAGTGATAATTTATAACTAATCCCATCAATAACCAATGTATGACCAGCATTGTGCCCACCTTGATATCTTACTACAATATCCGCCCGCTCAGACAACCAATCTACGATTTTACCCTTGCCTTCATCTCCCCATTGTGTGCCGACAACTACTACATTGGCCATAACTTTCTCCGTTGTATTTGGAAAATAACACCAGTGTTCAAAAACAAATGGTTCTTTATAATAAAATTTTATAGCAAGTGTGCCTATTCATTTCAACTTTTTGCTTATTTTCATATGAACAAGCATTTTTAAATCACCAAAATAGACTGCACGTCAATATTAAAAAATACCTCTCTTCATTCAAACACATCACAACTCTTTAAAAAGCCTATACTCTAATACTCACAACAGCAATAACAAAGACCATAATCGTTGCACAATAAAAGTATTATACATATTTGGATAATTTTTCTTAAAGATAAGGTCAAACCATCATCACTACCGACCACAACCTTTCCTAATAACAAAACAATGTAACTTAAAGACGATCAAACTTCCCTAAAATCTAAAGTTCCAGTTTTAAACTTAATAATATTATTATGGCTTTTTACAAATCAATCATTAAGGAAAAAAATATTAGAATATTTTCTCTTTAAAAAATTTTTAAAAATTTCTCATTATACTAATAATAAACTTTCTTCTAACCTACATTATATATTATTCTGAATTTATTATCTTGATGATCACTTTATATTTGGGATACTTGAATGTTTCTCTTAATATATGAAAAAATAGAATATAGTGTAGCTTCACATTCTGAAATAGATACCAAAGAATAAATTTAAAAAAATAGATTATTTTTATTTTGGCGACTAGACAGAAAAAATTTTGATGTTATAACCTCACGAACTCTATGAATTTGTTGAGATATGCCCAGATAGCTCAGTTGGTAGAGCAGCGGACTGAAAATCCGCGTGTCCGTGGTTCGAATCCGCGTCTGGGCACCATCTGCTTTTTAGCAACACATAACTTATTGATTTTATTTATCTTTTTTAAGGTGAGGGATACCAAAATAAAGGTGAGGGAATAGGATTTTAGATTCTTCTCTAAAATCTATGACAAATTAATCCTGTTTTTTGATCTCTTTATCTTTGTGTTTTAACTTTTTGGACCTGTTTCCATCCACACAGCTGTTCACCATATTTGTTATGCTTCAAGATTTGTTTGGCCAAGTTGATACTGATGACAGTGAGATCTTTCTGATCTAAATACAGGGGAGACCACGATACAAGAAAAGCTTCTACTTCCGCACCCACTGAGAAAGATCAGAACGCACATCGCCATCACTTTGCTTATTAACTTCATTTTCTATTTCCAGCCGGGTTATTGCTCTCTTGATAAGGGTTTCTGTTTGTTTTTGCTGTTCAGTCTTCTTGCCTAAACGAAAAGCTCTTACTAAGGCTATAAAAAAGCGGCTATAGCCGCCGTCATCACCACACAATATTTTCTTCCCCACACGATCACAAACGTTCCTCCCGTAAGCGCTTAGCAATCAAGATTAACCCCACACAGGACGCAAGAACTATAATCGTTGCTAAAACCCATTGCACAGGTCCACTTCCTTCTAACAATTCTGCAATTCCCGAAAAAGAAGCTATGAGAGGAGCAAGAATTTCTGCTTTTAAAAGCTTGGGTGATTCTTGTTTTTCAACAAGCTAATAATTAGACGAAACATAAGCGCTCTTCGCCCATAATCCTGCTTCTGCTGCACGACGGTGCACTAAGCCCTTTAAACGCTTGCCTCCCGCTTTTGTCCATTTCTGCAATTCAATGGGGACAGATTCGTAATCGCCTTTATTAAGCTTTTTCAATAAGGTAGAATTTTGGAAAGCTGTAATCCCTATATTATAACAAAAAGAAACAAGAGCTCCAAACTGCTCATCACTTAAGTCAACATAAACCGCTTTCTCTAATGCTCGCTCATATTGACGCAAATCAGTTAAAAGCATCGTTTCGGCTCTTCTTTCGTAAAGATGACGGAGAGGAAGTATGGTATTCAATTCCTTAAGTTCATTTTTGAGGAATGTGGAAGGAAAACCCTGCAAGCGCAGTTCATCGATCATTTTTTCAGGGCTTCCAAGCATTCATCGGTTGCTTTTTGGTGCTCCATTAAAGCGCTTAAAAAACATGCTGCATCCTTTTGATCAAAGCAATGATCTTATTTAAGGTCGCATAAACCATTCTACGGCTAGCATAAAAAAGAACCCGGATTTGCTTTGGGTCAGCAATATCATCAATAGCAAACGGATTATTGAGCATTATGAAATTAAGCTGACAGCAGGAAAAATTGATGCGGTGTATTTTGAAGAAGTACGCCAACGTGTAAGGACAAATGCAGCACGGGTTTGTGATAACTTATTAGCAACCTTAACAACGCAGTGTAAGTATTATTATATCCCTTATGTAAGAAAGAGACAATAGGGAAAAGAAATGCCTCGAAAGAAGAGATGATGAAAACAGTATATGCCAAAGGCATACGCTTCAAGATGATAATGAAGTAGATGCTTTGGCAATTTTATATTTAAGGAAAAAAGAGGAAATACATATCTAATGCAATGCCATGGATAAGATTCCATTTGGATGACTGGATAAGTAGGACAGATAGCATAACATTGGAATAACGTGATGTTTATATAATACTTCTTGTTCATATATACGACAAAAAAGCACCAATTAGAGAAGATTTTGGAACGCTCACACGCGTTTGCAATTTTTCACAAAAAGTTTGCAAATATCTTTAAGTAGATTTGGAAGGGAAGTTTCAGCAAATTAGTGAGAACTGCTGATTGTTTTATGATTTTATATGCGTTTTTAAGAGTGACTAAAAAGTTTTTTTAAGATATAATACTTTCCTGAAATTGTATATAGTATCAGATTTATAAACTAAATGAATCCTTATAATACAAATTAAGAATTTTAGGATGTGTAAATTTCAAAGTATTTGTTAAAAAAGCATAAACAGCCAATATCAATGTAAAAAATATTGCATTAGTCATGAAGTTCTTTCGTGTACTTTTGAAATAACAGAGTGTTTCTCTAATCTTTATGAAAGGTTAGGGGATTTTAGTGCTTAAAGCGATCATCAACTATAGATAAATCATAGATGAGGTTAACTAAAAGAAACTGGCTTTAATAAAAGACATTGCTATTAAAAGAAAAGCAAACGCGAAAAAACTAAAGTTAGTTTATAGCTTCTATCAGAAAATAATTTAAGAAATTGAAATCATTATTTTTCACAGGAAATAAGTATGTTTACAGATAAGTAACTAAGAGCCTTGTTTGGTATTATAACTTTTATATTTTTATGTTTTTCAGGAATAACAAAAAACCTTGAATTTATTCAGGGTGTTTTAATATTTGTGTCTGTTGGTTTAATAATAGTAACAACTATTTTTGCAATTTTATGCAATTCTAATATTCCTTCTGAGTTGCAGAATAACCCAAAATATAAAGATGATGGTACAACGGGTTGGGTGAAACTAACATGCGATTTACAACAGTATATGCACAGACTCTTAAATATAATAATTTTAGCGCTTATCGCTTTAATTTTCCCAAATAGTTATAAAGACACTGTTTCTTTGCCTGTCATTTCTAGGTATGTGGAGCACAAGTTTCCTTTTTCATTAGATACCGTACTTTGGTACTCAGATATTGCTCTTTGGTATTTAAATATTGTACTTTGGTATTATTTTTTATGCCGTGTACTTTTTCTTATGTTGTATACACGCAGTTTAATAAATATATCTATCCTTACGCTACAGTCTTCGATTATCAAGCAACAATGAAATTTCCGATTTCAAATATTAATTCTTCTTTTACAAAATCTTTATTATATCTGCCATTATCATCTTTAAATGCTTTAATAGAGATTTTATGCTGAAAACTTTCAGTATTAAATATTACATCAAACTTATCATATGTATTTCCCACAAAATTTAATTTGTGTAATATGGTTTTTTTTATCTTTTCTTAAAAAATTCCACAAATACTCCCTTAAATTATTTTCTTCTTTAAATTTGATATCTAAAATAAGTTCTATTTCAGTAACATCATCAGTGGGAAGCCCATCAAGAGAATTTTTAGCCAACTCCACTAAATACTTTTCTGATTGTTTTCCAAAAAGTTCTAATTGTTTTTGTTTTTTATATTTTAGTTTTATTTCTTTAATTGAATGCAATTTTTTTTCGAAATCTTCCTTATCAATAAGCTCAGGTAAAATATTAATTTCTTCCTTGAAATTTTCTTTGTAGTATGACTGTAAGCATTGGTTTAACTTTTTACTTGAAGAAAAAAGAAGGAATTTTGTAGGAATCAAAACTCCAAAATATTGTTGATTTTGTTCAATTTGTTTTTTAGAATGCGGATTAGGAACGCTTTGAAAACCATTTTCGGAATCAATAACTTCAGGATTATAAGGACTTTCTTCTCCTGTTAAAACATAAACCCAATAGTAGGTAATTGATTCTACAGAAAATTTCTCAATTGTTAAGGTAGCACATTGATTCTTAACGGTAAGAGTGTAAGTTCCTTCCTGTAAAAATTTATCAATACAATTTGTATTAACTAATTTTGAGTCTGTATCTATTTCATATTTATAAGAAAGGAATTTAATGGTATTCATAAAGCTAATACAATTACAACGTTCGTAGTCTTATGGGTGAAAGACGCTATTCAAGTTATCTCGGTGATTATCAAAGTAGATGGTTTATATCTAAAATATTTTGTGTTTTTTAGAATCATTCAACTAAAAAGCGCGGGCTATAAAATTTTAATTGTAGAAGCAATATGAGTTTTAGAAGAATCTATTTAAAAGCTGCTAAGTTTAAAGGAAGTAAGATCATTTTACCCGCCTTTAAGTCGAAAAGAAATCAAGCAGCATCTTTGTTTTAATAACAACTTTCTTTCCAAGAACAGTTAGTGTTTGCTCTAGTGTCTGAAGTTTAGTTGGATAGTTTAGATCAAGAATGCGTCTTGCTTCTGTTTCTTTCTTGTCAAGACGATGAGCCAATTCTGTTTTTTTGATATTCGCTTCATTAAAAGATTCTGCCACTGCGAACTTCAGAGCATTCCATGCATCCAGCATTACCTCTACAAGGTCTTTATACTGCTGATGTCTGGGTAAAGGTAGGTCACGCATAAGATAACTACGCAGTGCTAATCCTAAAGCTTCGTTAGCATTTTCTAGTACTTCAACTCTATTTTCTCCAGCTGTAATTGCTTCCGGTACATCTGGAAAAGTCACAAAAAAATTATCATCAGGATCAGTTTCAAATTTTACTTGATAAGCATATTCCATATTTAAATCTCCTCACCGTAATCGAAATACCTTTGAAACAAAAGATAAAAGCACTTAAGAGAGTGACTCGTACCTCCAATTCTTTTTTATTATTTTCACGTAAAGCGGAGTTAATTCACCAGATTTTATAACAGTTATTTTGTCTCCAAAAGTTACCAAATAATGTGATCTTTACCTGTATCAGGAACTTCACTGTAATGAACACTTCTTTTCTGGCCTCTTTACGTAATTATCTCAGCAGCACTTCTCGTTCCAACTCATCCTCCTTCATCTTTATAAAATAAAGATCGCACAAAAAAGTTCGATAATTAATAATAAATCGAATAAAAAAGTTTGATATAGCATTTTATAGAAGATATTTTTTGAAGAGCGATGAAAAACACAACAAAAAGAAAAGAATAAAAAGATAAATAAACTATTATTTTCAATTGTTTATAATATTTTTCTATTGAAGAATAAGAGAGGGATACGCTATAATAATTATTGGTAAAAAGAATATTCTCTAATAATAAATCAATTTGTTATTTGTTTAACATTTGCTTTCTTTGTAATTGCTCATCATTTTAAATTGATCTTTTAATACTAGAGCTGTAAAAAATCCGTCAGCTCAAAAAGTAATAACAAATTCTTTTAAATAAGCCTCTATAACCTGCAAGGCCGCAAAAATTCACCGCCAATACTAAAAAATATACACATCTATACGCTTTTACACATATTTACATAACTTGAATTCCGTTGCTATACCCCCGCCTGCCGCATTTAGATAACATTTTTTATTTTTAGTATATTGAAATATATAAATTTTTCTTTAATTGTCTGTTTTTAGATTACCTCTTATGATTTATACAATGTTACCTAATTTGTTATTATTTGCTCTGTATTTTCTTCTAGAATAAATGCTAAGATCTCTTTTTTTCTCGATCTCAAATACTCCACCATAACCAAAGTAACAGAAATAGCCTTTGCAAAATCAATGCAGAGTGGTTTTCACTAATAAGTTTAAAAGCAGCCTCTATTCACATATCGTAACAGATCAATCAATATTATCTTAATTGCTTTCTATTTTGCTATATTATATGAATCGATAGTGTACTTTAAGAGACTACAAAAGCACATTCCATATAATTAATAAGTAGCTTTAGTTAAAATTTATTTCATATCTTATGCAATTCTCTATAAACAGCCTCAACAGCTTTTGACTAAGAAATGAACTGTATCATGAATACTTTCAGAAAAATAATTAATCAGAAAACTATTCAAATCATAAATAGAGGTGAACTGCACACATTTTTAGCTATAAAACGTTTTATAGTTTGAATTATTTATTGCACTCTAAGAATACAATTTTCAATAAGGTAAAGATTTCACGAATTTTACTAAAATTAAGGAAATTCCTCACATAGATGTCTTTTTAAAGACTATACTCTACATTAGATATAGCAAGATAATCAATTAAAGAACAATACAGAGCAAATAAGCATAAATTATGTAAAATTGTATAAATTGCAAAAAATAGCCCTAAAATAGCGAATTAAAGGAAAAATATTGTATTTTAATTTTTAAAGAAGTTATGGTGCCGCATGCCGGATTCGAACCAGCGACCCCATCATTACGAATGATGTGCTCTACCAACTGAGCTAATACGGCATAAACTTGTACATTATTTAAAACTAAAGGCTAATTCGAGGGTAATAACTAAAAGTATATATAAAAGCAAGCAGGTAATTTTTTCAATAATTCATAAATGCAACAGTTACTAAAATAAAACAATAAATCCTTATAAGCAAAAGGATTAAGGCTACATTTCTTGAGTTTCTGTTGTTTAAAAATGAATTAAATATTTCTTCAATTTATGATCATATCTAATTTCAAAAGTAGGACTGAAAGTAAAATTTTTGTGTAATGAAATGATGCTAAATGTTCTGTTTAGAAGAGTGTTTATAATTTTGCGAAGAATGAAAAAATTATTTGACAAGTTATTTTTTGGATGGAAAAAATAAGAGTGTTTGTGTTTTTATACAATCCAAACCATACTAGTATGATAATTATTGGATAGAAAAGTGTTCCTCATTTCTGGACCTAGAGATATCAAGTTAAATGGAGTCAGAAGACGATGTCACATGACAATAGAATGACAGAATTAGAGATTAAACTAGCTCATCAAGAAAAGCTTGTTGAAGAACTTTCTTGTGTGGTGACTGATCAATGGAAAAGTTTAGATGAAATATCTAAAAAATTAAATGCTTTAACAAAACGATTACTCGATTTAGAAGAGCGAAATTCTTCCGAAATTCCTGTTGAACGCCCTCCTCACTGGTAAAAGTATAGTAAAATTAGTATACTCATCCCTCGCAAAATTATAAAAGTATTTTTTGTGTTTTATTAAAAAGTCTGTTTAGTGACTGAATCAAATTATTATTCTTGTTGTTATATTTATTATAATTTTTCTTTAATGTAGTGTAAAAAATATCTTTAATTTGGACTTACTAAAACAGCCAATTTCCGTTATCTTTTAAAAATGTGAATGCTCGAGAAATTATTTTATGAGTAAATATAATAAATCTTAAAAAAAATTCTTTAATATTGAATATATTTTCCTTATTGACAGGCAATTCTATGAAACGATTTTTATAGTTAGTAACTTAAAATATAAGAATGTTATTGTCAAAATGCCAAATATAAATCACGCTGGGAAATTATTGAGAATAGCATTGAAGATAGAAGAAATGATACAATACTACATATAAATTGATTGAGACTATTAATACCTGTCTGAAAAAAGAAACTGCCAATATTTCACTAAATGGATTTAATAATCCAGCTTAATGTGCTAATAGAACATACGCCATCAATAACGAATTATCATATATGTCAATGTAACAAAATAAGCGTCATTAATTTAACTAAAGAGTAAAACATATCTTATTCCTATTATTTTAATAGAATATTTGATATAAGCTATAAAAAATAGAAAGTTGCATTATCATGACAATAAACATGAATTCATTTTTATTGTAATTTTTTATCTAGAACAAAAATATGTAGAAACTGTATTTTGTTTTTATATAAAATTTAGGTTGAATACATCAGAATAATGAAAAATGTTGAGCTAAAACACGATGAATTAAAACGGAGACTTAAAAATCGTCATGTTCAAATGATTGCCTTAGGAGGTGTTATTGGAACAGGTCTTTTCTATGGATCAACAGAAGCTATTCAATTAGCTGGCCCTTCAACCATTTTAGCATATCTTGTTGGAGGGTTCATTATCTATCTTATTATGCGAATACTTGGTGAAATGTCAGCAGAAGAACCAACTTCAGGTGCTTTTAGCTTTTTTGCTTATAAGTATTGGGGATGCCTTGCTGGTTTTATAACAGGTTGGAATTATTGGTTTCTTTATATTCTTGTTGGTATGACTGAACTAACAGTTATTGGGTTTTATCTTGACCACTGGATTTTGATTGATCATTGGAAATCATCTTTGTTGGTTCTTTTGTTTGTCACATCGATTAACCTTATAGATGTACGTTTTTACGGAGAATTTGAATTTGCTCTAGCTTTAATTAAAGTTATTGCTGTTATTGGTATGATCGTATTTGGAACTTTTATCATTATAACGGGGATAAGTGGAAGCCAGGCCAGTATCAGCTATCTTTGGAATCATGGTGGTTTTTTTCCTTATGGCGCAACAGGAGTTATATTTGCTACTGCTGTACTCATGTTCTCTTTTGGTGGCACAGAGCTTATTAGTATTGCCGCAGGAGAAACATCAGATCCACAAAAAACAATTCCATCAGCCATTCGTAAAGTTATGTGGCGTGTTATCATTTTTTATATCGGTTCTATAAGTGTAATTATGATGATAAGCCCATGGAATATGATTAAAAAAAACGGGAGTCCTTTTGTAACTATTTTTGAAACTATAGGTATCCCTGCGGCTGGTCATATTTTGAATTTCGTGGTGATTATGGCTGCTATTTCAGTCTATAATAGCGGTATTTACTCAAATGGTCGTATACTTTATAGCTTAGCGATGCAAAAAAATGCACCGCATATTTTTAGTAAACTTAATGCTACTTGTGTTCCTTATGTTGCTATTCTTTTTTCATCAATTTGTACTGCAACAATTATTGTCATTAATGTTCTTATGCCGAATAATAGTTTTATGCGGATCATGGCTATTACAACGGTAACAGCAGCTATTACTTGGGCTATTATTGTTATTGTGCATTTCAAGTTTCGAAAAGCACATAAAGGTCAAGAAAAATCCTTCGTTTATGCGTTTGGTTTCTATCCTTATGCAAATTATCTTTGTCTTTTTTTTCTTGCACTATTGTTTTGTGTTATGTTTATAAGTGGTTTAGGAAAAAATGGGTTAATTACCCAACTCTTTGAAATGATAGGAATAAAAATAAGCTTTATTGAATCCTATATTCCTACACAAATGCCTGATATGAGTTTAGCAGTTATTATCATTCCTATATGGTGTTCACTTTTATTATTAGGATATAAACTCAAACGATAGTTCTGAAATCATATAAAGGAATTGATTGGAATAAACATTGGCGATAAAATTTGATAAGGTAACGCAAATTTTTGATGATTTATGTGTTTTGAAAAATATTACCGTAAATCTCACGGAAAAACGAATTGCAATTATTGGTGCAAACGGTTCTGGAAAAAGTACATTTGTTCGCCTTATTAATGGTTTACAACTTCCATCAAGGGGGTCTGTTAATGTTGATGGATTGGATACAAAACATGATGCAAAAGCAATAAGACTGAAAGTAGGATTTGTTTTTCAAAATCCCGATAATCAAATTGTATTACCATTGGTAGAAGAAGACTTATCTTTTGGGCTTAAAAACTTAAAATTAAGTAAGGATGAAATTAAAAAACGAGTAGATGAAGTTTTACAGTATTATAACCTACAAGCATTCAGAAACCATGCCATTCATTTATTAAGTGGTGGACAGAAACAATTAATTGCTATCTCAAGTGTAGTAGCAATGAAACCAAGCTATATCGTTTTTGATGAACCAACAACATCACTTGATTTACAAAATAAACGCCGCGTTACCCAAGCCATTAAAGAATTACCGCAAACAACTATCGTTGTATCACACGATTTGGAATTCCTAAAAGAATTTGATAGAGTACTTGTTTTTGATAAAGGAGCAATAGCAGTTGATGATATACCCTTGGTTGCAATCAAAGAATATATGAAAAGAATGTCATGATTAGTTTATATATCTCTCAAGATACAGTCATCCACCAACTTAGACCAGGAATTAAATTATCACTTCTTATCCTGTGTGGAACTATTATCTTTATGGTTTCATCAGTATCTACTTTTTTATTTTTTTTATTATTTATATCTTTATTATATAAAATAGCTAAAATTCCCTTCAACAAAATAATAAAACAGTTTAAATCGGTATGGCTATTTTTAGTCTTTATATTTATTTTTCAAGCTATTTTTGATAATTGGTTTACAGGTTTTGCGATTATATTGCGCTTTATTATTCTTATTTCTCTAGCGTCACTTATTTCATTCACAACAAAAGTTTCAGACGTGATAGCTTCAATTGAAGCAGGGTTTCGATTCTTTCAATGTTTCGGTGTTAATCCATCAAAATTAAGTATTGCCTTATCTATGGCAATTAGATTTATTCCAGTTATTAATGAAAAATTCAATGAGATATGTGAAGCACAGAAAGCGCGTGGACTTAATATAAACATTATAGCTCTTGCAATACCCTTAATTATTCGAATAATAAGAATGGCATCAGAAGTAGCAGAAGCATTAGATGCGCGCTCTTATGATTCTAATGATAACCGATTGTATTTAAGGAAATAATTCAGTGACAACCAAAGATTTAACGTATATTTCTTTATTTGCCGCCCTTTATGCAGTTCTAGGTTTTTTTCCTCCTATTTTTCTTCCTTTTTTTCTTGGCCTTCCTATTACTGCTCAATCTATGGGGCCAATGTTAGCTGGATCTATCCTTGGAGCAAAAAGAGGCGCTGCAGCATCAGCACTATTTCTTTTTCTGGTCGCTATCGGCTTACCTCTGTTGGCTGGTGGACGTGGAGGCATTGGTGTTTTTTGGGGACCTGGTGGTGGCTACATGATTGGTTATCCATTTGCAGCATTCTTTATTGGTCTTATGGTTAAATTGTTTTGGCGACGACTAAATTTTATAAAATTGGTTATAATAAATAGTATAGGTGGAATTGGAGTTGTCTATCTCTTTGGAATATCTTGGATCGTTTATATTTCTAAAATTCCTTTATTGACAGCTTTAACAATGTCATTAGGATTTATGGTAGGTGACTTTTTTAAAGTTCTGATTGCGTCATTTATTGCACTTACAGTCAAAAAATCCGTTCCACTCATTACTCCCTCAAAAAAGTAATAGCCATTCACATCAACTGCAAGGGTTTTATTCTTAAGGATCGGAAAAAAATGATTAAAATATTTCCAAACCATATGAAAATATATTGATGATTTATTTAAGCCATTTGACTTCTAATTCTTAGAATTAATGAATTCTTATTTTTAAAATTATGGATAAAATTTTGAATGAGAATTTCAATATTCCAGAATTAATTTTCTACAATCTAAATAAATTATTCACATACTCCATTACAACACGACTATCTTTATAATCTGAGATTTTTGTCGTAGCGCTAATTATATAATTTTTTTCCAATTTAAGAGCAGTTGCAGGATTTTTTATAAAAGATAAAATATTTTTCATATTAATACAAACCTATTAATATCTTTTTTTATCTTGTGGAAGTTATTGTTTTTATTAAATAGATTTAATTTTTAGAAAAAATTATCGATCTATTTGCAAAAATACCATAACATAATGTGTTGAAGGCACATTATAAAATTTATCAAAAATTACTGATAAGAGTACAAGGGCATCACATAACAATATATCATACTCTTTATCGTATTTAATAAAAATAACTTTGGGTGATCTACAACACTAAACTCTTCTTATCTTGATCACCCTTTTAGATTCTCTGGACGAACTAAATTCTCACGTGTAATTTCTTTAATTGTACGTACACCAGTTAATGTCATAGCCACACGCATTTCTTGAGAAAAAAGCTCCAAGAGATGAGTAACACCTTTCTCACCCGCTGCGGCAAGCGCATAAACAAAAGCACGACCAATCATAACAGCATCCGCACCTTGCGCTATCATACGAACTACGTCAAGGCCAGAACGAATACCAGAATCAACTAAAATGGTTAAATCGCCTTTTATAATATCCGCAATTTTCGGCAATGCCCGCGCTGTTGACAATACCCCATCAAGCTGACGCCCACCGTGATTGGAAACAACAATACCATCAGCTCCAAATCGTACAGCTTCACGTGCATCCTCTGGATCAAGAATACCTTTTAAAATCATTTTTCCTTTCCAAAAGTCTCTAATCCATTGCAAATCACCCCAACTAATTGATGGGTCAAAGTTTGCACCAAGCCAACCAATATAATCTTTTAATGTCGTTTTCTTTTTAAGATAAGTAGAAACATTTCCAAGATCATGTGGGTGCCCCATAACACCAACATTCCAAGCCCAATGTGGGTGAAAAATAAACTGTATAATACGTCGCAATCCAGCATAAGGCCCAGACATCCCCGAATGAGCATCACGATAACGTGCTCCAGGAACTGGCATATCAACTGTAAAAACCAAGGTACGAACACCAGAAGCCCAGGATCTTTCCAGTACATCCCGCATAAACCCACGATCCTTAAGAACATAAAGTTGAAACCAAAATTCTTTTCCAACTGCTGCATGTACTTCTGAAATAGGACAAACTGAGACTGAGGACAAAGTGAAAGGAATACCTTTCGCAACAGCTGCACGTGCAGCTTTTACTTCACCACGACGTGCATACATACCAGTCAACCCGACAGGCGCAAGTACAATTGGCATACCAAGTTTTTGACCCAAAATCTCCGTTGAAAAATCAACGTCACCAACCTGCTTTAGAATCCGTTGACGTAATGCAAGTTCTTGAAGATCTGTACAATTACGCCGCATTGTTTCTTCAGCATAAGCACCACCATCAATGTAGTGAAATAGAAAAGAAGGTAAGCGGCGTTTTGCTGCTTCGCGATAATCAACTGTTGAAGAAATAATCATAGTAACACCATTACTCCAGTAAAATACAAAAAGATTTTTTCAACGGCAAATCTCTTGTATATATTTTGTTAAAATTTATATTGTTAAACTCATTTAAAATGCTTAGATAATTTTAACCCTTGTTCTTGATAATGTGATCCAATACCATCTCCATAAAGTTTCACTGGCCGATTAAGCATATGTTCATAAATCAAACGGCCGATGATTTGCCCGTGCTCTAAAATAAACGGAACCTCGTGGTTCCTTACTTCTAAAACTGCACGCGCTCCTTTTCTACTTATTGCCATACTCCCAAATCCTGGATCAAAAAAACCTGCATAATGTACCCTAAATTCTCCCACTAAGGGATCGAATGGTTTCATTTCAGCAGCATAAAAGGGAGGAATATGAATAGCCTCTCGTGAAACTAAAATATAAAATTCATGGGGATCAAGAACTATTTCTCTTGTTCCATCATCATAAATAGGTTCCCAAAAATCTAAAATAGGAGCAACAGCGCTTTTATCAACATCGATAACACCAGTATGACGTTTACCCCGATACCCAATAAGTCCATTTTCATGGCCTTCTAAATTAATGGAAATTCCAATACCACCATCGTTAATATTAGGAGTATCATCAGATACAAGCATTTCACTTTTATGCAACGCATATAATTCAACTTCTTTTAAATAACTATATCCTTTACGAAATCGAAGTTGTGATAAGCGTGAACCCGTACGGACCAAAATCGGAAATGTTCGTGGACTAATTTCGAGATAAAGTGGACCATGATAACCCGAACAAATTTTATCAAATTCCTGAGCGTAGTCTGAAATCACGCGCGTAAAAACATCCAACCGCCCCGTAGAACTTTTAGGATTAGCAACCGCAGACAAAACTTTTGATAAGGCTAAATTTTCTAAAAGAGGAACGATATAAACACAACCCGTTTCTAAAACCGCTCCATCTTGTAAATCAAATTCATGCAACTTTAATCGTTCAAGTTTATCAATAACGGTTGCATCAGGCCCTGGCATAAAAGAAGCGCGTATACGATATGCTTTATTTCCTAAACGTAAATCAAGACTTGCAGGTTGTACTTGCCTCTCATCAAGAGAGTCAATGGCATGAACCATACCATTGTTAATTAAATCATGTATATCACTATCAGCAAGAATACCATTCATGCGCATCATATGTTGTGCCTTCCATCTTTTTCTCCCTTTTTATCAGTATTATTAACTGGAGCAAACCCTTTCAAAAATAACCAATGGTTTATTCCAAATTTAACGACTTGGTTCACAAGCGTAATACAAGCGTAATAAATGATTTTAACCTATAAAACAGCATTCGGTAAAGTGCTCTTCCGTAGGACAAACTCTAGAATTCATCATAGATAACTTTTTACTCACAACCTATACACTCATCTTTTAGAATACATTTTCAGCTTTTTTTGCATAAAAGTTGATAAATAGTGTTATTATAGTTGAAAGTATTCTATACAATAAGAGAAAAACTCGTTAAAATTCAGATATGATTATACGTCATCTTAGCGAAACTATTATTAATCAAATTGCAGCAGGTGAAGTTATTGAACGACCCGCTAATGTTGTTAAAGAGCTTATTGAAAATGCTATTGATGCAGGAGCAAGTCGTATCGAAATTGTCATAGCAAATGGTGGAAAAAGCCTGATAAGAGTGAGTGACAATGGTTGTGGTATCCCAGAAGATCAATTAACTTTAGCAATTTCTCGGCATTGTACATCTAAAATTACTGATGATGTACATAATATCTGTTTTCTTGGTTTTCGTGGAGAAGCATTGCCCTCTATTGGTTCTGTTTCAAAACTTAAACTGACCTCACGAACAAAAAATTCCGATAGCGCAGCTGAAATTATTGTTAATGCGGGAAAAATTGAAGGACCAAAACCCTCTGCTGCTAATCCTGGAACTATCGTTGAAGTACGTGATCTCTTTTTTGTTACACCAGCACGATTGAAATTTATGAAATCTGATCGTTCTGAAACAATTACTATCACGGATACAATTAAACGAATTGCAATCGCCTTTCCACATATCCGTTTTTCTCTTGCTGGTATAGATCGAGCTCCCATGGAATTTCCTGCTATGGAACAAAATACCCAAGGGCAATTACAACGCATTACACAAATTATGGGAAAAGAATTTGCTCCAAACAGCCTTATCCTCGATGCTAAACGTGAATCTGTTCATCTAACCGGTTTTATCGGTTTGCCATCTTTCAATCGCAGTAACAGCCTTCATCAATTTGCTTATGTTAATGGGCGTCCAGTACGTGATAAACTCCTGTGGGGAGCAATCCGAGGAGCATATGCCGATGTTATTGCTCGAGATCGTCATGCTGTAGCCATTCTTTTTATTCATTTACCACCCACTGATGTAGACGTTAATGTACACCCTGCAAAAATGGACGTGCGGTTTCGCGACCCAAGTCTCATTCGTGGTTTAATTATTGGAGCGATCCGTGAAGCATTGCATCAAACTGGCATTCGCCCTACATCAACAGGCTCTGAAGCCATGTTGGCTGCGTTTCGAACAGAACCTTTAGAAACTGCAAAAATGCATCAACCTTTTTCTTATGATGCACGACCACGCCATATTGATCCAAACCTTACATCAATATTTCATAAACCATTAGATATAAACAGCTCTATTGACTTCCAAGAAGATACGGTTCCTATTATGGAGCATCTTAGCACACCAAGTGGTGATACACGCGCTACAATTAATGCACTAACATCAGAAGAATTACATTATCCTTTAGGGGCTGCAAGAGCGCAAATCCATAAAAACTATATTGTTGCTCAAACTCAAGATAGTCTTGTCATTGTAGACCAGCATGCTGCTCATGAGAGACTGGTTTATGAAGCACTTAAAAATGCTCTGTATTCTAAGCCACTTCCTTCACAATTATTACTTATTCCTGAAATTGTAGAACTCTCTGAAGAAGATGCCACATGCCTTTTATCTCACAAAGATGCTTTAAAAAAATTTGGATTAGGAATTGAATCCTTTGGAATTGGGGCAATCGCTGTACACGAAACACCTTCGATGTTAGGAGAAATTAATGTCCAAGCTTTAATTAAAGATCTCGCCGATGAAGCAGCTGAATATGACACAATAGATAATTTAAAAGGAATGCTTGATTATGTTGCAGCAACTATGGCCTGTCATAGTTCAATACGTTCAGGACGTCTTTTGCATCCTGAAGAAATGAATGCACTTTTACGACAAATAGAAGCAACGCCTAATTCAGCCACATGTAACCATGGACGTCCTACTTATATTGAACTTAAACTCGCTGATATAGAACGCCTTTTTGGTAGAAAATAAAATTTCATAACTATTTTGACTAAAAACTACTTGCTTCATTTATGCTCAACTTTATAAAATATCTATAATATTTTATCAGCATTATTTTTTCATAAATACATAGAAAGGGCGCATAAAATATGTTCTCTCATAATGAATGCGAAGCAACAATCCATTATTTTAATAATAGTTATAAAATTGTTAAATATGGAACTTATACTATTTGTGCAGTTAGTGGACAAAAAATCCCTATCGATGATCTCAAATACTGGAATCATCAGCGTCAAGAAGCATATGCCAGTTGTGAATTATCCTATCAGCGTGAACTTGAGTGTAATCCATATCTTAGTCAATTACTAAAAAACATAAAATAACCTATAAGAAACTCTAAAATAGTATCCATATGCTTTTAAATATATCAATTAAAGGTGATATTTCGTTTCTTAAAACGAGCAATAGTCTCCTCAAGAAGCATACGACAAAAATCTCTTTGAACAAAATCAACTTTAACATCAAAGACAATAAGATTTTCTAAGATTTTATGTAAATTGTTAGCCTGTATGCGTATATAGTCCTTAGCAGTCGTAGCTAGCCACAGATTATGAATTTTGGCCTTCCGTGCCAAATTCTTTAGATCCGTAGCTGTAAAAAAATAATGATCAGGATAAGAATAAGCTTGCACAACATGACCAGACATTTCTTTAATGGATTTGAAAAATTTATCTGGATTGCCAATACCTGCAAATGCTAAAAAAGATTTTCCAGCAACTTCATCATTAACATGTGATTTAAAATGCCCATAACGCAAAGGTTTTCCAGTGCGTGAAACAAAAAGAGCTACCTCATCACTCTCATCCAAACAACCAATGACTAAAACACTGTCCATGAAAGATAATTGCGTTTTTAATGGTGCACGTAAAGGTCCCGCTGGAAAAACAGCTTTATTACCAAAACCACGCATTGCATCCACAACAAGCAATGCATAATCCATATAAAGGCGACGGCTTTGAAAACCATCATCCATTAAAATAAAATTACATCCATTTTCTTTAAGCCGTTGTGCTGCTGCATAACGATCAGATGATATAGCAACAAAAGCGTGACGTGCAAGTAAAAGCGACTCATCACCAACATCGCATGCATTATCACATTTAACATCAACGAGATGTACTTTCTTGACTCTTCCACCATAACCACGTGATACAATACCAGGTATTAAGCCAAGTTCCTTAGCCACCTGGGCAAAAGCAATAACAACAGGTGTTTTACCTGCCCCGCCTAATGTAAAATTTCCAACACACAAAACTGGCAAATCAATAGCAAGAGGCTCTCTTTCCATACAGAATCGTGCACAATAACCATAAACTCCAGCAATTGGTGCTAATAAAAAACGCAAAAAGCTTTTATTTTTCCACCAAAAGCGTGGAGAACAAATATGCATGCCTATTTTTGACACTGCCTTAAACCCATCTGTATCACAAGTGGTTGCAAAAATGGATCAAGAACCTTTAATGTACACTCAAGTGCACCAGCCATACTTGTTGCTACTTCATAAGCCTTATCAGTCACTTCTTTTCGCAAGGTTTCATTTGTTAAAAATTTATTCACTTGAACAGCAAGTTGCATTGTATCTTCAACTATATAAGCCGCATCACAGGATAAAAATCGCTCAAATGTATTTTGAAAATTTGCGATATGAGGCCCTGTTAAAATAGCTACTCCAAGCAAAGCAAGCTCTAATGGATTATGCCCACCATAGTCACACAATGATTTACCAATGAAAGCAACTTTCGACAAACGAAGAAAAAGACCCATTTCTCCAATCGTATCCCCTAATAAAATATCCGTATCTATATCTGGAACGATATTGCTATTTCTAAGAACATAACGCAAATCTTCTTGATCACATACTCTAATAATATCTTCTGAACGTTCAGGATGACGTGGAACAATAATCGTTAATAAATCTGGAAAATAACTCTTGAGCATTTTATGAACTTCACAAGCAATTTTTTCTTCTCCTTCATGGGTTGAAACAGCTGCCCAAACTGGACGATTACCGATAGCCTTACAATAATGCGCAAGTAATTCCTGATCCTCAACCGGACACACCTCAGCCTTAAGATTACCAGAAAGTGCAACTGATTTTACACCAAGTGTATAATAATATGTTACATCTGTTTCATTTTGGCCAATAGCCACATCAATATGTTTAAAAATATGTTTAGCAAGAAAGAGTCGTTTGTGCCAAGCTTTAAAAGACTGTTCCGACATACGGGCATTAACCAAAATCTGTGGAATGCGCATTTTAGCAAGTTCTTTAATACGTAAAGGCCAAATCTCAGATTCACAAATCAATGCCAAATCAGGTTTCCAATGACTAATAAAATGACGCACAGCTAATTCTAAATCTAATGGAGCATATTGATGAATTAATCGATTGCCAAAATATTTCTTAACAAGAGTAGAAGATGTCACAGTACATGTTGTCAATAATACTTGTATCTTTAAAGATAAAATGTAATTAATGAGTGGTAAAAGAGCTACTGTTTCTCCAATACTCGCCGCATGAAACCAAATTAACGGACTTTGAGGACGTGCTTTTTTGCTTTTACCTAAACGTTCCTTATGTCGTCCTCGTTCTTCTTTCCCACGCATCGCTCTAAAAAACAAATAAAGTGGTACCACAGGGTGTAAACAAAAGCCAACTATCCGATAGATTGAAAGAGCCACACGTGCCTTTAACTCCATCATTTTAAACCCCTTATTTCCTTGTTTTGAGATAGCTGTAAGCTTCATCTGTCAAATGATTCATTATGCTTGTTAATTGTATACGTTTTTCTTCTAACAAAGAATCATCTGCATCTTTAGGAACAAAAAATGCTTCACCTGCGAGAACAATTGAACGCCCAAAAGGAAGTGGAATTGCAGTTTTATCCCATGTTTTTTCAAGAATTTTTTCTCGCGAAAACGCATATACACAAGGTATAATAGGACGGCCAGATAATTTAGCTAATAAAATAATTCCTTTTCCCGACTCACGTGCTTTTCCACACGAGATATCTGCAATCATAGCAGCTGTTTTACCAGATTTAAGAGCATTTTTAAGCGTTAACAATGCTTTTGCTCCTCCTTTATGAGTGTGTTGGGTTTTACCGCGCCCCCCTGAACCACGAACAATTTCAAGTCCTAATTTTTGGGCCAATTGTGCATTTATTTCTGCATCAGCAGAACGAGAAAACATAGCAATAACTTCCTCACCTTGAGAACGTAAAAAAGGCCCCATAATATGACGTCCATGCCAAAAGGTTATAATAAACGGATTATAAGCATTATATATTTTGCTCATATCATCTGAGCATTTTAACCGCGGATTCGTCCAATAAACAAAGCGCAGATAGCTCGTCAAAATCCATACAACAAAAACTTTTACAAACCATGTTTTCATTAATGAATGACGATTATCCCGCCAAATTTTTTTCAAAATTCCATTTTTTTTCTTGTTAAAAGCTTCTCTCATAACGACATTAAAATTAGCAAACTCAATCTTGTAGTATTTTCGTAGAATAAAAAACAATAATTGAATATTTAAACTTTATGATCTATCGCTTGTTGAGTAATCAAGAAACTGATGTAAAGGCACAACATAATAACGTTGTAATGCATTATCTACACTGCTTTGCGCTTTTGCCCGCCATGCTTCCTGAGCTGATTGATAGTCTGGAAAAATACCAACCACATCCAAATTACTGGGATCTCTAAATTGATTATCATTTAGATCTTTTAATTCCCCACCAAACACAAGATGCAATAATTGTCTCTTTTCGTTGACTTCAGCCATATTTACCCTCCGTATCGTTTTAAAATTTAAGATTTTTTATTTGATTAAACTAACTTTGCTTGACGAACAACATGTATCATATTTTGACAACAATTACTTTCACCAGCAACTAAAAAACCATCTTGATAAGCTTCAATTCCATAAGAAATAAATGGCGCCTCAAGCGACATAAGACATCCACCACACTCCTGTAAAACAAGATCAGCAGCAGCAATATCCCAATCATGACAATTCGGACGAACCAATACAATATCAATTTCACCTTGAGCAATAAGAACAATACGGTAAGCAAGAGAAGGAATATAACGAAACAAACTGATTCGGTTGCTAAAATCATATGGTAATTTTTGCGCAATTGATCGATCAATCGAAATCCTATATTTTCGATTGATATTAGGTCTTAAAAGGGACAGCTTAACGCCATTCAATGTTGCCCCTTCCCCTGTTACAGCTGCATATATTTCACCTTTAGCAGGACATTGTAAAACACCTACAATAGGACGATTATTCTCAATAATAGCAACAGAAATACACCACTCAATGCTTCCAGAAAGAAAACCTCGAGTCCCATCAATGGGATCAACTACAAAACAGCGTTTATAAATAGCTTCTCCCCTCTTATCTTCTGTTTCTTCTGAAATCCAGCCATAATCCGGACGTGCACTAAGAAGTTTTTCTTTTAAAAAAACATCTATAGCAACATCCGCTTCACTAACTGGTGAATTACCATCTTTAAACCAAACATCGAACTCACATCCAAAATACTTCATTGCTAAATCTCCTGCCTCCCAACAAACATCGAGCAAAAGATTTAAGTCGGCATAATAATGTGCATTATTTTCCTGCAAGGATCATTCCTTCAATTAATAATGTCGGTGCCGATATACCATAACGTCGATCAATATCATTCGCAGGGACTAAATGCGCTAACATATGGAGGAGATCAGATCCTAGTGTTACTTCACTCACTGGATAAGTGATTTCGCCATTTTCAATCCAAAAACCAGAAGCTCCACGACTATATTGCCCTGTAATAAAATCAACACCATGCCCAAACAATTCTGTAACATAAAAACCATTTTGCACACTTTTTATCATATCATGAGGTAATACTAAACCTGGTTCAATAGAAAAATTAGTGCTTGCTGGCTGAACAAGGGATGCAGAACGTACACCACGGCCATTTGTTTTAAGTCCTAATTCACGAGCTGAAGATGATGAAAGAAGCCAGTTTTTTAAAACACCATTTTCAATAATATTCAGTGTATGTCCCTCTACCCCTTCACCATCAAAAGGACGAGAAGCATTTCCGCGTAATCTTAAAGGTTGATCCATAACATTAATACCCGCCTTCATAACCCTTTCACCCCTTAAATTTTGCAAAAGGCTTGTTTTGCGAGCAATTGATGCTCCATTAACCATAGACGCAATATGACCCGCAATTCCACGAGCCACACGTGGATCAAAAACAACATTCACAACCCCAGTTTCTGCACGAACTGCTCCTAAACGTCGAACTGCTCCTAATCCAGCATTTTTACCTACCGTATCTGCTGATTCTAAATCAGAGAAATGTAAAGCCGTCGTATAATCATAATCTCGCTCCATTTCCGTTCCTTCACCAGCAAGAGCACTACAAGAACGCGAAAAATAGCTGGAACAATAAGATCCATAAAAACCATCACTATTCACAAGAACAAACCCATTCTTGCCATAAGCTGTTGCTGCACCGCCAGAATTGCTCACACCCTTTACATCAAGGGCTGCTGCTTCCATTTGCAAAGCATCTTGTGTTAAAAAATGACTTTGTGGAACAAAATGATCAAAAAGATCAAGATCTTTAGGATGAGTAACTAAACACTCTTTATCCGCCAAACCTTCAAATAAACTATCAGGCGAGGCTTTAGCCATTGCAATAGCACGTTCTGCTAATTCTTGCGGATTAACAACAAAATTAGCAGAAACACTTGCCACTTTTTTACCAACAAAAACCCTCAATGTAAAATCATCACTTTCTGAAGCTTCAGTCGATTCTACTTTGCCAAGACGAACTGCTACACAAACAGAATTTGAGTGGATAACAACAGCATCAGCAGCATCTGCTCCAAAACGCTTTGCCGCTTCAACCAACGAACTAGCTTTATCAAGCTGTTTTTTGTTCATCTTCCTAAATATCCTTTAAATAGTAATTATTCATTTTTAATAAGAAATTTTAAATGAAAAATATAATTTTTGTCTATTTATAGTTAAAAGTTATAAGCCACTATGTATCATTTTTCTTTCAACTAATTCAGAAATTTGCCTTTTAGCTTTTTCACGAAACGGCTCTACACGTTTTAAAATTTCTTTGACTTCAAAAAAATTTAAAATTTGGATCCCATTAACAGGAGGACATAATAAAAGATCTAATTTTGCACACTGCAAACGTGCTGTCACAAGCGCTTGTTGTCCTATAATACCTGTAGCAACAAGACTTTCAGAAACAGAAAAGTGTCCATTTTTACATTCAATAATCGGAAGCCCTGTAACATCAACACCAATTGAAAGATCAACTGATTCAGTAAAACAATCAAAAGGGACTGGATTACAAATCGCCCCATCAATCAAAAAATCATGATTGCGTAAAACAGGCCTAAATAAACCAGGAAGAGCAGAAGAAGCTGCCAAAGCAGAACGCAAATCTCCTTCTTGAATAACGACCATCTCTGCTGTTTTTAAATTTGAAGCTACAGCACAAAAAGAAATTTCTAATGCACAAAAATCTCTCGGAAAGTTCAATGGTAAAAAATTTTCTAAAATTAACTCCAAATTAAATTGAAAAAGATGGAAACTGCATTCACAAAGCGCTCTCCATGACGTCGGCATTAAAGACCATAAACGCTTTAAAATATCATTTGAGTTAGAAAAAGTTGATAAAAAATACTCTTTCCAATCAGTCTCTGTCATTCCGGAAGCCACACCAGCACCAACAATAGAACCAATAGAAGATCCTGCAATAACATTTGGTTTCAAGCCTAAATCTTCGAATGCCCCAATCACTGGAAGATGACCTAAACCACGAGCCCCTCCACCACCGAATGCCACACCAATTTTCACTCTATCTCTCCTACAGCATGCTTCAATTCCCAAGTAAATACAAAAGAAATGTTGCCTTCTATGGTTACTATTTTTTATGTTTATAGAAGTCTTTGAGAAACGACAATAAAAATATGCACTCTTTATCTTCCTTTTAGTTCATCCACTAATCTCAGATAATGCCAGGTGATCTGAGTGATAACTCGAATACCAATTCCTCAATCACACTATCTTTATTCATTGATTAAAATGAAACTCTTTTGCAAAAATAGCTATTTTCTTTTCCTCAAAATCTTTAACCAAACCAGAAAAAATCCTGCAATAACGGAATAACTGCTTTATAAAGAAATATTGTAAAACTATGTAGAATAATCTTGTGTCACTTTATAAAAAAAATTTCTCAAATATACATTACTGTTGAAGTCTATAGATCCGTATTACTGTATCACTATAAAAACGCTCATCATCCAAATAAAATGGATCGGGCAAATTGATAATCGCTTCTTTTGCTTCTTCAAGAATAAAAAGTGTTTCAGTTTTTGCCCATCCTCCTTTAAGAGCTTGAATAAAAGCCTTCTCACCCAACGAAAAACCATAAGGAGGATCCGCAAAAATAACATCAAATGGAAGCATTGTCCCAATATTTCCAAGTTTGGTTGCATCACGGCGTAAAATTCGCCCAACGCCTTGCAACCCTAAAGTTTCAATATTCTTTTGAATTAAACTGCGCCCCTCTATTGTATTTTCAACAAAAACAGCGGTCTTTGCTCCACGTGAAAGCGCTTCAATTCCTAAAGCACCAGTGCCAGCGAAAAGATCAAGAACACGCCTATTTACCCAAAAATTTTCTTCCCGACTCGTAAGAATATTAAAAAGACTTTCACGCGTACGATCAGTTGTTGGGCGAATGGATAGACCAAGAGGTTTTGCCAAAATACGCCCCGAAAACTTACCACCGATAACCCGCACTTTATCCTCCAGATCGCTGAGATACTCTTGCACCATTATTATATTTCTTAAATTTTTTCATGGCCTTATCAAATGGCCTAGATTTCCTCTTATTATTCAAAAAATGTTCATCACGATCGTCTTGAATAACCTTTCTCTCTTTTTTTAATAATTGATCTTTCTTGCTAAAAATACGTGATTCAACAGAGGATGTTTTGCTATGTTTTTTAGAAAAATTAATGCATTTAGCTTTTTCTACTTGTCTTTCTGATCGTTTTTCCTTCCCTCTATCAGTAGATCTCTTACCAACCCAATTACTTTTACGATCATAATAATTATCTGTATCAGAATAGGACTTTTTACGTACAATCTTCGGACAAGCACCAGGAGCCATCCAGACATTAGAACAACGTGAACGTAAAAAAGCACGCTCTTCCTTCCCACCTTTGTTTTGCTCTTTACCCCTTAATTTTTCATCAATTTTTTTACTCAATCGTACCTGACTGTGCCCTAAAAATCTGCTTTTTTTCCCATACGATAGATTTTCTTTGCTAGAAACAATCCAATTATCCTTAATCACAGGAGGTTTTGTAATGTTTTGTTTTTCACTAACAGCAGAATTTGAAAAAGGCTTTAAAATAGGCGCATCAAAATCCGCATTAGCTTGCATAATCAAACGCTCTCCTAATTGATCACGCAACATTCGACCTTTTAATTCACGAACTGCACCTTCTTTTAAATCAGACAACTGAAACGGACCATAAGACACCCGAATTAAGCGATTAACAGATAATCCTAAAGCTCCCAAAACATTCTTGATTTCACGATTTTTTCCTTCACGCAAAGCTACAGAAAGCCATACATTTGATCCCTGCTCACGTTCAATCGAAGCTTCAATTGAACCATAAAAAATCCCATTAACTGCAATACCATTCTTTAAATCTTGAAGTGCACTCTGTTTAACTTTTCCATGAGCACGAACCCGATATTTGCGCACCCATCCCGTTAAAGGAAGTTCTAATACACGTGCTAAACCACCATCATTGGTTAAAAGCAAAAGTCCTTCTGTATTAATATCAAGCCTCCCCACAGAAAGAACACGAGGCATACCTTTTGGCAAATTATCAAATACTGTTGGTCTCCCTTGAGGATCACGATTAGTCGTAACAAATCCTATTGGTTTGTAATAAAGCCATAGCCTCGTTCGTTCTATAGGAGGTAAAGGCTTACCATCAACCATAATAACATCAGAGCGAGTAACATTAAAAGCAGGCGTAGTGACAACTGCACCATTAACAACAATACGACCTGCAGCAATCATCATTTCTGCGTCACGGCGTGATGCTAATCCAGCACGCGCTAACCTTTTAGCAATTCGTTCACTTTCACTCTTTTCACTCACTCTCTTTTCATTTCTATTTTTTTCAAATTGTATAGAAAATTTATCACGCATACTATGTCGTTTATTCTGAACAGAAGGAGAAGTGCAGTCAGTCATCATATTTTATCCTTTGATATCCCTAAGGTCCCATTTACTTTTAAAGCAGCTCTTAACATTTTTAAGATGTAATGAAACCATTTCATTACCAAATGAGACATAATAAAAAAGCTTGCTCACTTCGTAGACCTCTTTAATATAGCTTTTTGGTTACTTATACTTCAATGGAAGAATAATATGAGACTTACTCCCATGGAAATAGCTCTTTTAGAAGCACAATCAGCAAAAAAACAAGATGAAATCCCCGTAGGGGCAGTTATCACACATGGTCAAACAATCATCGCACGTGCCGGTAATTACATAAAAAACCCACACGATCCTACAGGACACGCAGAAATGCGTGTTATTCGTATAGCTTGTCAAATTTTCAAAAGTGAAAGAATTCCTGAATGCGATATTTATGTAACACTCGAACCATGTGCAATGTGTGCCGCAGCCATTTCATTTGCACGCATAAGAAACTTGTATTATGCAACGAGCGATTCAAAAGGTGGCGCTATTGAACACGGACCGCGTTTCTACCAACAACCAACCTGCCACCATAGGCCTAATGTTTATTCTGGTTTTAAAGAAAAAGAAGCCTCTCAATTGCTTAAAGATTTTTTTATACAAAAACGACATCAAAAATAAACTTTATTTCAACCTGAATCTCTAATCTTTAAACGACATCCCCCTTTTTTAACTCCTTATTGCTTTCTACTGGCAAACGGATATTCCTTTTTCACATATTTTTTTATTTCTTGTTCTTTACCTTTTTGGCCCTGCAGGTGCGGTTACTGCTGGTTGACGATAAATTAAAGGCGGCTCACTAAGATACCGACGATAATTTGCACTCCCACCAGCAGCCTCCTTCCGCCGACGCAAATATTCCTCACGTTGTTGTTTCTCATTAAGCTGTACAATACCCTCTGGATCATCAAGATTTGTACGATCTTTTCTTACTAATTTTTTATCTGAAGAATTACCATGAGAATTTACTCTATTAGCCTCCACTCCGCCTCGCAAATTCTTCTGAGACTGTCCTGACATCTCCATCTCATTATGAGAATTAATCTCCGTACTATCTATCTGAGGTGGAGGTAAAACTACATGTGCATTAGGTTCTGGGAAGACAAGTTTTGAACGCTGTTTCATCACAATTTGACTATTTTTATTTTTTGATCTTAAGGAAGCAAGATTAGTTATATCATCAAAAAATTGTAATGAAGCTGTTTTATCTGTACCATAAGTAGGAGCAGACAAATTACACCCCGTCAATATACAACATACACTCAGCGTGCTTGCTAAAAATATTTTCATTGCATATCTATTCATTGCTCACTCACTCCCTTAAGCGCACAGTTCACTGACATTATTATGACTCTTTGGAGACTGCCAACAACACACAAATCGCCTATTCATAGACAAAACAACGCATTTCATTTCTAACATAAATTTCCTCTTCATCAATGATAGAATCTAAGTGATGTTAAATTTATTGAATACTACCCTTTCAAATGACCCTATTCAAAGCATCTTCTACTGATATATGCTAAACCTCTTAAATTTTGCCAAGTGCTTGTAATTCTCGCAAAGCAGCTGCATCACGAGCAGAAACATCAGGATAATTTGGATCACTCCCAACATCTTGTGTATAACGCCATGATCGAGCACATTTAGTACCCACCGCCTTATTCGAGCAGACACCGACACCTTCAACATCACTCAAAATAAAAGCATCCGCAGGAGGTATATCTTGAACGATTGTTAAAGCACTGGTAATACAAATCTCTGCCATATCTAAATTGTTCAAAGATTCTAATAAAACAGGGTTAGAAATAAAAACAATAGGCGCCGCTTCTAAAGATGATCCAATCCGTCTATTTACTCGCTCAATCTCTAAAGCACCTGTTACAACTTTACGAACCTGTCTGATTTTTTTCCAACGTTCTGCTAAAAGTTCATTTTTCCATTCTGTCAATATAGGGCGAAACTGTTGTAAGTGCACCGAACAACTTTCTGGATAACGTTCTAACCATGCTTCCTCCATTGTAAAAGGTAACATTGGAGCAAGCCATGTCACCATTCGATCAAAAATCTCACGAATAACTTGTAAAGAAGCTTTACGCTTTTTTGATGAAGGGGGATCACAATAAAGAGTATCTTTACGAATATCAAAATAAAACGCAGATAACTCAACAATTGAAAAATCCAATAATGCACGCATAATTTTCTTAAAATCAAACTCATCATAAGATCGATTAATCAACTGATCAAGTTCATAAAGTCGGTGCAATATCAATTTTTCAAGATCCGGTAGTGTACAATAGGGTATTTCTTCTCCTTCATCATACACTAAAATACCAAGCATCCAACGAATTGCATTTCGCAATTTGCGATATGAATCCACATTTGTTTGAAGAATCTTTTTACCCAAACGCTGATCTTCCCAATAGTCAGTTGTCATCACCCAAAGACGAAAAATATCAGCACCAGATGTTTTAATGATATCTTGTGGCATAATCGTATTGCCCAAAGACTTAGACATTTTTTTGCCATTCTCATCCAAAGTAAAACCATGTGTAACAACAGTTTTATAGGGTGAACAAGCTCGTGTCCCACAACTTTCTAAAAGAGAAGACTGAAACCATCCACGATGCTGATCAGATCCCTCAAAATAAACATCAGCAGGCCATTTCAAGTCAGCACGATCTTCTAGCACAAAACTATGACTTGCTCCAGAATCAAACCAAACATCCAAAATATCATACACTTGTACCCAACTCTCATGGGCACGTTCATTTAAAAAACGCTCTCGAGCCCCTTCTGCAAACCATGCATCTGCCCCTTCTGCTTCAAAAGCTTGTAAAATACGCTTATTCACTTGCTCATCTTTAAGAATAAGCCCATCTTCATTAACAAAAATACAAATTGGAACACCCCAAGCACGCTGACGAGAAAGCACCCAATCTGGACGATCTGTAATCATAGAAGCCAAACGATTTTGGGCGGAAGGTGGAACAAAACGTGTCGTCATAACAGCTTCCAAAGCTCGGCTGCGTAAGGTTGAACCATCACCAAGATCTTTATCCATTGCAATAAACCATTGAGGCGTATTCCGAAAAATAATTGGCTTTTTTGAACGCCAACTATGAGGATAAGAATGTTTTAAACGACCACGCGCAAATAATAGTCCTGCTTTCATTAAAGCATTAATAACTTCTTTATTAGCACTCCCCATTTTTCCATTATCATCAATAACGCGGATAGCCCCTTCCTTACGATCTGGTCCAAAACCAGGAGCATCCTTCGTATAAAAACCTGCATCATCAACAGGAAAAGGTATAGTAGTGTCAATACCAGCTTGCTCCAATACAGACTTATAAGCATTCCAAATTTCAAAATCCTCACGCCCATGGCTAGGTGCTGTATGGACAAAACCTGTACCAGCACTCTCTGTCACATGGGAGCCATCAAGCATCGCAATCTTATGGTTATATCCCCCAGCCAAACCTTTAAGCGGATGAGAAAGAATAAGAGTTTTAAGTTCATCAGCATACACAGAACGCAAACGTTTTAAAATAAGTCTCGCTTTTGCTGCACAATTCTCAACTAAAGCATCAGCAAAAAGAAGCTTTTCCCCAGCTTGAGGTCCAAAATCATTTTCTGCACTTTCAACAAGATAAACGCCATAAGAAATTTGTGAAGAATAACTAACCGCACGATTACCAGGAATTGTCCATGGCGTCGTTGTCCAAATTACAACATAGGTATCATATAAATCATGAAAACACGTTTCCAAAATAGGAAATTTAACCCAGATAACATCAGATTCATGATCATGATATTCAATTTCTGCTTCAGCCAAAGCTGTACGCTCAACAACAGACCACATCACAGGTTTTGAACCACAATAAAGTTGATCAGACATAGCAAATTTTATTAATTCGTTAGCAATACGTGCTTCTGAATGAAATGCCATTGTTGTATAAGGATTTTTAAAATTTCCTATAATACCAAGTCTCTTAAATTCTTCACTTTGAACTGTTATCCAAGACTGTGCAAAATCGCGACATTCCTGACGAAATTCACTAAGAAGAACATCATCCTTACTTTTCCCTTGCGCGCGATACTTTTCCTCAATTTTCCACTCAATTGGAAGTCCGTGACAGTCCCAACCAGGAACATAATTCGCATTAAAACCCCGCATTTGAAACGAACGGACAATAACATCCTTTAAAACTTTGTTTAAAGCATGTCCAATATGAATATTGCCATTTGCATAAGGTGGACCATCATGAAGAATGTAAAATGGACGATCTTTTGCTTGTTGCCGCAATTGAGTATAAAGATCTATCTCTTCCCATCGTCTTATTAATTCAAGCTCTTTTTGTGGTAACCCTGCACGCATAGGAAAATCAGTTTTGGGCAAATAAAGAGTTTTTGAGTAATCTATTACTTCATTTTTCACAGACATTGTGAAATATTCCTGTCCACTTTTACTATTTTAGTTTTGTATCATTTCCCTGAACCCTGAAACTATAGCTACCCACTCTATAAGGAGTCTGGACTAATAATTCGTATTCAGCAGTGATCAAGAATACATAATATTGTAAATTTTATCATGAAACTATTAAAAAAGAAAACAAAAAATAACTCTCAAAAAAAAGACTCTGTATAAGCAGAATCTTTTCGCAATAAAAATATAAATTTCTCAATAAATTAGAATTTATAAGCTACACCAACACGGAAGTCATTAGTTTTATAACTAAGCTCAACTTCTCCTTTTGCAAATTTCTTTTTGCCAAAGTCTGAATAACGGTATTCAGTGCGCATAATAAAACTCTTAGCGATTGCTATATCAAAACCACCACCAAAGGTGTAACCAACCATTTTCTTTTCTTCATCTACTTCAGCGTTTCTTCTAGATACCAATACTGATAAAGTATCTTGAAGCTCCGTATAAGAAACACCAGCAGCAATATAAGGCATAATACGATCAGCAGCAAAACCAATACGTACTCGTGTAGCACCAGCCCATTTTTCTTTTAAACAGTGATTAAAAACGATACCTGTTTGTGCGTTATTTTTTGCTTGAGCCATATAATAATACATTACACTCTTATTTCTAAAACCTCCGATAGGATTAAGTATCGCTCTCGCTTCCATTTGAGGTTGTTGTTTAGAGTTAGCACCTGTTTCACTGCCTGCTCCACCTGATCGATACGTTGGAATACCATTATCATCAATGATAAAATTTCTGCTATCTTCTTTTCCGGACCACATTATATCCGTATCAACACCTACAATAAGGTTATTACCAAGATCAACGTTGGATCCTGCATAAATACCACCTCTCATCCCCAGGGGTTTAGGCAAAAATTTCGGATCAACTGGTGCCCATTTATTATTACGTCCAGAACTCTGTGCACCACCTATTAGAGGAACCTCAAAATCCAAAGAGCTTGCAGAAACCGTACTTGAAAAACTACTAATCTGACCACCAATATAAAATCCAGTCCACGAAGGTTGAAAAGAAGCTGGTGACAATGACTCTTGAAAAGACACACTTCCTGATGCTTGTACTACGGGAATACAAGTTGAAGTAATAGCCAATGTAATAAAAAAAGATTTAATATTCACAGATCTATCTCCATATAAATTTCAGAGTGTATTTTATATAACGTTTTAATTTTAAAAATCTGTAGTAAAAATAACACAATAAAAAAATCTCTGCTGTAAAGCAGGGATTTCACTTATAGTTCAATCTTCTAGTAAATTAGAATTTATAAGCTACACCAACACGGAAGTCATTGGTTTTATAACTAAGATCCACATTATCCTTCGCAAATTTCTTTTTACCAAAGTCTGAATAACGATACTCCGCACGCATAATAACATTATCAGTCATTGCAACATCAACACCACCACCAACACTATAACCAACTAGAATCTTTGTTTCATCTAAGAATTTTGGCTCAGAATCAGAAGGTAAAGTGTTCCTTCTTTCTCTTACTACTGCTTTAGCTAATCTCTTCGCTGTAAAAACATTTTGAAGCTGCACATAAGAAACACCACCAGAAACATAAGGCATCACACGATCCATAGCAAAACCAACACGCATCCGCATAGCACCAGCCCACTTTTCTTTTATGCTCATATCTATGCTCATATCCTGTACATCAAATACTTTTGTATTTTTTTTTCCAGACCACACCATATCTGTATCAATACCTAAAATAAGGTCTTTGCTCAAACTAAAATTTGAACCTGCATAAATCCCCCCTATAAAACCTGAAAGTTTGGGTGATTTTATTTCAGAAAATCCTTGACCTTCTCTATCCTCCTCCACACTATCTTGAATAGGACTTAAGGTAGCTTCACCTGAAAAACCACCAATCTGAGCGCCTACATAAAAACCCGTCCAAGAAAAATTGTTAGAAGAGGAAATCACCGGTACTGGCTGATAGCTCTGTGACTGATGCGGTTTCATAATATCAGCTGCTTGCACCATAGAAACCGGAATAAAAGTCCAACTACATGCAACCAGTAAATGTTTTATATTCATATAATATCTCCTAATTCCAAATAATCCAAACTGGTTTTTATAAAACATTTTATTTTAAATATCTGTAACTCAAATAACACTTTTCGCAAAAAATAAAGGCCCTATCAGAGATAGGGCCTCTTTATAGTTTAAATTTTGCCTATAAATTAGAATTTGTAAGCTACACCAACGCGGAAATCATTGGCTTTATAATTAACTTCAAATTTGTCATTATGCAATTTCTTTTTACCAAAATCTGAGTAACGATACTCTGCACGGAGCAATACGTTGTCAGTCATTGCAAAATCAACACCAGCAGCAAGAGTATAGCCAATCATTGTTTTTGATTCATCAACTGTATTACTCTTACCAGAAGTTTCTTTGTCTGTTCCCTCAGCTTTTTGCGCAGGAACTTTCTTTATACCAGTTAACGTTGTAAAGGTGTCTTGGAGCTGTGTATAAGCAACACCTCCAGCAACATAAGGCATAATACGATCAGCAGCAAAACCAATACGAATGCGTGTAGCACCAGCCCACTTCGCTTTTAAAGTATGATCGTATTGTGTAAATTTAACGTCTTTTTCTTTCTCTGGTTCTTTCTCTGGTTCAGGCTTTCCATTATCTTTATCTTTTGCGCCTGCAGGTGCGTTGTTGTTATTATTGTCTTTATCCAATTCAGATGTTACTTTGTCATTTTTTGTGTCTTTCTGCCCAGAAAAAACAACATCCGTATCAACACCTAGAATCAGACCGTTCCCTAAATCAACATTAGAACCTGCATAGAAACCACCTATGAAACCTGAAGGCTTAGGCGACAATTTTTTATCAAGCGGAAGCCACTTTTTAGAATCATCATCAGCAGGGCCACTAAAAGAAGTCTTACTAGAAAAACCACCAATCTGGGCACCTAAATAAAAACCTGTCCAAGAAAAAGCTGGAGCAACAACAATTGTTTCTCCTATTTCTTGAGGAACTCTAATATCTGCTGCTTGCACTGCAGAAGCTGTTATCAAAGCAACAACAGATGTTGTGATTAAACATTTCATATTATTCATAAATTTGCTCCATAGCTAATGTTCATATACACATAGTTACACATTTCCTTCAAAAGATCTGTAGTAAAAATGATACAAACATAAAAAAACCACAATTATATGATATAATTTTTAGTTTTATTTTACGGTTATTATAAATAATGAAAAACGCAATTACAAAATATCGCAGTTATATTGATTATTATGAAGTCACCAATATCATGAATATAATTAAATCACATCTTAAGTTATATTCAGTCACCAAAAACACGTTCTAGTCAGCCACTTTTCTCACTGACTAGAAATAAAACTAAGCCTTTCCAACAAGTGATAACAAAATATATCTCCTAATAAACCTAATAAAAAAGCACACGTAAAAACTGTATACTTATCAACTAAAAACTGAATGGACTGCGCTTAAATAAATTAGGTCTTTTGTTTTTATGATTAGATGTCTCTGGCTTTTTCTTTTTTTTAGATTTTGACTTTTTTGAACCACTCGATGCAAAAGCCACATGTACTGGTTCTGTCATTTTTTCCCACTTGCTGTAAACAACACGACCAAAAGAATCTTTTAAAAGTAAAGGGTCCTTATTCCATTCACTAACACGAAAAGTTGGAGAAATAAGCGGTATCTCCTCTTTAAGATCAGATCCTTGAACCGTAGCAGCTGTCATCATAGTAAAACTCGAAACTGTAATAAAATACTTCATATTCATAACTTATCTCCATATTATAAAATACAAAATGTATTTTATAAACTATTTCATCACACATATCTATGAAAAAATGGTGTAAACACAGAAAAAACAAAAGCCTTGTCTTTAACAAAGCCTCCCTATAATTTATTCTCATAACACATTAAAATTTATGAGATCTTCCAATGCAAAAATCATTAATAAAGAAAATTTTGAATTTTAAATAAAATCTGAATAATGATATTCTGTACGCTCAATGTTATCGCTTGACTCTTAAAATGAAGGATAACCTTAGAAAACCAGAAGGTATTTTTATTGTATCTATCTTATAATCAGTTTAATAAGGTTTTGATAAGTTCAATTTAATTTGAAAAATATCTTACCAAATTCATTTTTCTGAGTAGTACATTTACTTACTAATCATATTCCTTCCTAAAAATAATTCTAACAACAATACGAAATCTCATCTTCATAAAAGATTCATTTGTAATCTACTATTTCATTATATTTTATAAAAATATAATCTATTTACTTTTTGTAAAATTGGTAATTGATATTCCTCAAAATGATACAGGAAAATGAGTAAAGAAAGATTTGCAACGTACAAATATTCTGTACTAACGAGATCAACTATTTCTTTTCAATTTTAGAAATAAATTTTAAAGTTCAAACATGCGCAAAAATATCAACTTCTGACCATCCCAAAAGATCAAGCTTTGCTCTTACAGGCAAAAATTGAAAACACGCTTTTGCAATATCTTCACGTTCTTCACGTTTTAAACGTTCTTCAAATATACTCTTTAAACGGTGTAAATACAAAACATCAGATGCAGCATATTCAATTTGTGCACGAGATAAAGCATCTGCTGCCCAATCTGATGATTGTTGCTGTTTAGAAATATTAACATTCAATAATTCACTACAAATTTCCTTCAAGCCATGACGATCAGTATAAGTACGCGTCAGTTTTGAAGCAAGCTTCGTGCAAAAAACAGCATCGGGCATCACACCAAATGTATGCGCTAAAATAGCAAGATCAAAACGCCCAAAATGAAATATTTTCGTAATTGTTTTATCTTCAAGCAACGTAACTAAATTAGGAGCGCTATTTTGTCCTTTAGCAATCTGTATAATATCAGCAGTACCATCTCCAGAAGAAAGTTGAACCACACATAAACGATCACGGTGTGGTTGCAATCCTAAAGTTTCAGTATCAATTGCAATAGAATCAACACAATAATTATCCAAATTTGGTAAATCACCTTGATGAACACGAATTTCTGCCATTTATTCTCCTGTTTGCTAGGGCTGCAAGAATGCGTACCCAAGACCGTTGCCCCTTATGAAATGATTTTAAATTATATTTCTCATTAGGTGAATGAATCCGATCATCAGCTAATGCAAATCCAACTAAAATAGTTTCCATATTAAAAATTGATTGAAAATCCCCGACAATCGGAATAGATCCTCCCATAGCAGTTAACAAAGCAGGTGTCTCCCATTCCTGAAATAAAGCATCTTGCGCCGCTTGAATAAAAGGTGAATCATAAGGAAGTTGAACCGCCGGAGAAGCACCGTGTTCTTTAAATGCAACTGTACAATCTGCAGGAATAAGAGAGCGCACATAATTACGAAAAGCTTGGCTTATCTTTTCTGGATTCTGCTTATGCACTAAACGAAAAGAAACTTTTGCAGACGCTTGAGAAGGAATCACCGTCTTAAATCCTTCACCCTCATATCCCCCACTCATGCCATTAATTTCTGCTGTAGGACGAGCCCATACTTGTTCTAAAAGACTTCGTCCCTTTTCTCCAGTAGAGATAGAAAGACCAACAGGACTAAGAAATGTCTCAGCATTACAACCAAGTTTATCCCATGATTGTAAAATCTGTAAAGGCGTCTCTTCTACACCATCATAAAATCTAGGAAGTTGTACTCTACCATTTTCATCATGAAGCCCAGCCAAAATTTTAGCTAAAATGCGAATAGGATTAGCTGCTGCGCCTCCAAAATAACCTGAGTGCAGATCACAATTAGCAGCCGTAACGACAACCTCTTCTCCTAAAATTCCTCGAAGACCCACAGAAATAGATGGTGTATTCGCATCCCACATTGAGGTATCACAAACTAATGCACAATCAGCCTTCAATTCATCAGCATTTTCCTTTAAAAAAGGAATAAGTGAAGGTGAACCACTTTCTTCTTCACCTTCCAACAAAATGGTAACCTTTACAGGAAGCTGTTTTGTTTTTTCTTTAAAAGCACGACATGCCTCAATAAAAGTCATGAGCTGGCCTTTATCATCTGAAGCACCACGAGCACAGATGATCTTGTTTCCATTTTGTTCTTTTAAAGAAGGCTCAAACGGATTATTTTCCCATAAATCCAATGGATCAACTGGTTGTACATCATAATGCCCATAAAATAACACATGCAAACAATCATCAAAAGGTCCTGGATGATGACCAACAACCATTGGATGACCAGGTGTATCGCGACGTGAAGCTGTAAAACCTATACTTTTCAAATCTTCCACCAACCAATCAGCTGTTTTACGGCATTCATCTTTATATGCTGGGTCTGTAGAAATAGATTGAAAACGTAAAAGAGAAAAAAGATGTTCAAGGTTTTTTTCTAGATTCTTATCAAGATACTCTAACACTTTATTAAGCATAAAAAAACCTTTCAATCTTCGCAAAATTATAAATATGACTTTAAGCTTGTTATAAAATTTTGCAAGACACATTCTTCATTTTTGACATTGTGGACAATAAAAGCTTGAACGACCTGACTGTACAATACGCACAATAGGTACCCTACAATTCAAACATTCTTTTCCTTCACGTCCATAAACCGAAAAATGGTGTTGAAAATATCCAAGTGAACTATCTGCATGCATATAATCACGTAAAGAAGTCCCCCCAGAAGCAATTGCTTCAGTAATCACATTACATATATTTTGTGCAAGAAAATTTGTAGATTCCAGTGTATGTACATCTTCTAACGCCAATGTAAATGCATTCCGCTGTGGTGATAAATGACTACGCCAAAGTGCTTCACAAACATAAATATTCCCAAGGCCAGCAACAATAGATTGATCAAGCAAAGCTGTTTTCAGAGATGTTTTTTTATTAGCAAAAGCTTTTTTTAAATAAGCACCAGAAAGCGTATTGTTCATAGGCTCAACCCCTAGCCTTCTTAAAAATGGATGTTCATAAAGCTTTGTTGTATCTGTTAAAAGCATAAAACCAAAACGGCGAACATCATTATAAGTGAGACGATAAATTTTATCATCTTTTGCCCGAATATTTATAATGCAATGATCATGCTCAACTAATTTGCTTATAGAAGAATGCTCCTTGCTTAAAAATTCACCCTCTATACGCCACGATCCTGACATACCTAAATGACTCAAAATCGTTTCATTGTTTGAAAGAGAAAATAATAAATATTTCGCGCGACGACTAAGTTGTATAATCGTTCTGCCTACTAATCGCTCAGAAAATGCTTCTGGAAAAGGAAAACGCAAATTTTTACGATTAAGTTGAACAGATATAATTTTTGCACCAGTTAAAAACGGATCAAGCCCACGGCGAACCGTTTCCACTTCAGGAAGTTCAGGCATTATCTCCCCAATGATTACACATGTGCAAATTAAGCCCACTCACCCTGACGAAATACAGGAATTTTTGCACCATCCTGCATAACACCGTCTATGTTGATTTCATTTGATCCAATCATCCAATCTATATGAATAATACTCTTATTCCCACCACGCATCGCAATCTCTTCCGGCGTCAATGCTGCCCCATTTAAAAAACACTTAGAATAACATTGCCCTAAAGCAATATGACACGCAGCATTTTCATCAAACAATGTATTATAAAAAAGTAAACCACTCTTAGAAATAGGTGAAGAATGCGGGACAAGAGCGACTTCACCTAATCGACTAGCACCCTCATCACTTTGTAAAACTTTTTGCAAAACTTCTTGCCCCTTTGAAGCTGATGCATTGACAATACGGCCTGCTTCAAAACGAACTTCAATATTATCAATGAGCGTTCCTTGATAGGAAAGTGGCTTTGTTGAACGAACAAAACCATCAACTCTATAAGCATGAGGAGTTGTAAATACTTCTTCAGTGGGAATATTAGGATTACAGATAACACCATTTTGAGCAATCGAGGCACCCCCATGCCATTCATGCTCATCAGCTAAACCAACTGTTAAATCGGTTCCTGGACCGGTAAAATGCAAAGCAGCAAAACGTTGATCATTAAGCCAAGATGAACGTTGCTTTAAATTGGCATTGTGCGCATGCCAAGCATCTACAGCATTATCCTGTGTCACACGTGAAGCAGAAAAAATAGCTCCTGCTAATTTCTGAATTGCTTGCTCAAGAGGTAAATCAGGAAACATTGCCGTAGCCCATCCCGCTGTTGGATAAGCGATAATCGACCAATTAATCGCAAAATTCGATATCTTGTTCAGAGCTGGCTGATAAGCTATCGAAGTGGCCTTATTCAAACGTGAAACCTTATTCAAATCTTGGTTGGAAAGTAACAATGGATTATCACCAACAATTGCCAAACGTGCAGCTCCATTTTCAAATGCTTTTGCCATTCCTTCATAAAGCCAAGAAGGTGCACGATCAAAACTAGCAGAATGCGCATTTTCAAACCGAATAAGTGATAATGCCTCATCACCAAAAAGTGGTGTAATAACACCAGCACCAGCTTTATAAGCATGAAGGGCTATCTGTCGAACCAAAGGTAAAGCCGTAACTGGAGCTGTCAAAACAAGATCCTGTCCTTCTTGTAAATTGAGCCCTACTTTTATTGTAACTTCTGCAAGGCGGTCAAGCATTTCAGGAGAAATCATTTCATCACGATCAAAACGCATAACCCTTATCCTTATTCAACTGCGAAAAAAATTACCGACTTCTATACCGTTCTTCTAACATTGCAACAACTGCATTTAATTGATGTTGTGAAGGCATAGCATACGCCACAATTGTTGTGTTTTCTCTTAGCTCATCCCCATAACGAGGTGCAGATGTAGGAATAGGAATTTTATCAAGCTGTGCAACAACAAAAGGTGTAAAACTCTTTTTATCTGCTTGTGCAATCTCTATTGAAACAGGTCCTTCCTGTATTTCTTCTGTTTTTACTTCTCCACTGTCTACACTTGAGTTTATAAAGTTGGACATATTATCAGAACGTTCTTGAGAAAAAGCAAACGCAACATCATAAGGACGGTCATTAACCGGAACTTGAAGTGATCCATTACGGGAACGTTTTTCATAAAAAGCGTTACCTCCCGCAACACGAACATAATGCATATTCTTATAAGGAAAAGATAAACCAGCAGTGTGGAAAAACATGGCATTTTTACTTTTCTTATCTCGCTCACCACGTAAAACAGCATCAGCAGCCTCTTTAACACGAGCAACAGATGCCTTCTCAAGCATAGGGCGGGTTAAAACACCGGGAGCAAATTGCTTGCGCTGGCCAACAACACCACAAATAGTCTTTGGATAAGCACTTGAATTCACACGGTTCATAACAACCGTTCCAACAGCAATCATTCCTTCACGACTTGAACGATTTGATTCAAAATACATCGCACGCATAAGACATTGGCGTTCTGTTAATGGATAATCGACTGATTTAGTGTTTTTATAATCGTCCGTTTTTTGAAGCTTCACACGATTTGATGAGCACCCTACAATAACGGATGATATAACGCAAAGAACAATAATAAACCACTGGTTTTTTTTCATTTTATACAATATATTCCTATGTCTTCAAATATCTAAAATTCAAATGAATTTTTAAATACAAATCAAAAAAATATACAATTAATTGCTAATTGCTCACATATATAATCTAATAATTTAATCGTCAAAAAATGCTTCTACACAAAAAACAATAAAAAAATCTTAATTCAAAACATCTCTTATTGCCTAAATGATTCAATGAATATTGTGTTAATCTTAAGCTTTTAAAATAATCCTCAAACACTAATATCTCTATAACTGACTATAGTATTTGATAACCATTAAACACCACACCTGAGTACCATTTAAAAAACTTTTTACATAAAAAGTTTTACCAAACTCAAATGCAATTCAAAACAGATTAAGAAATCTTATAGAGCGCGCCAGTTAATAATAAAACCTAATCTGTTTTCTTCTCATTCACTCCAACTTTATACGTCATATCATCACGGGGACGACCAAATGTCATATGATTGCCTGTAATAATATAATGAAGTGTTTCAGCAATATTAGTCACATGATCACCAATCCGTTCAATATTTTTTGCGCAAAAAAGTAGGTGTGTACAAACTGTAATATTACGCATATCTTCCATCATATAAGTCAAAAGTTCACGAAAAAGAGACGTATATAAAGCATCAATTTTATCATCACTTTCACGTACTGCATCAATGCGATCCAATAAACGACTCTTATAAGCGTCAAGGACTTCCTTTAACTGATTGCGCGCTAAAACTGTAATCGTTTCAAGCCCACGGTAAAAAGCTGCAGGTTGACGGATTTCAGAAATAGCAACTGTCCGCTTTGCAATGTTTTTTGCCATATCTCCAATTCGTTCAAGATCAGAAGCAATCCGGATAGCTCCAACAATTTCACGTAAATCAACAGCCATTGGTTGGCGTTTACAAATAATGGTAATCGCTTTTTCATCAAGATCACGTTCTGCTTCATCTAAAAATAAATCATCGGCAATAACTGAAGCTGCTAACTCAGAATCATCACACACAATTGATGCCACAGAACGTTCAATCATTCTTTCAGCATGGCGACCCATTTCTGAAATCTTGGATTCCAAATATTCTAATTCTATATCATAAGAATGAACAATATGACTCATGATAGTCCCTTATACCCTTCAATTCACTTACCCAAAACGTCCAGTAATATAATCCTGCGTCTGTTGCTCTTTTGGTGATGTAAACATCATTTCTGTTGCGCCAACTTCTACCAAGTGCCCTACATGAAACATAGCCGTATATTGAGAAACACGTGCCGCCTGCTGCATAGAGTGTGTCACAATCACAATTGTATAACTTTGTCTCAACGCATCGATCAGCTCTTCAATACGTGCCGTTGCAATTGGATCAAGAGCTGAACAGGGCTCATCCATCAATATAACTTCAGGACTTACAGCAATAGCACGTGCAATACATAAACGTTGTTGTTGTCCGCCTGATAAACTTGTTCCTGGCATATGAAGGCGATCTTTCACTTCTTCGAATAATCCCGCTTGTATCAAGCTTTTTTCAACAATCTCCTGCAATTCAACACGAGATTTCGCTAAACCGTGAATACGCGGTCCATAAGCAACATTCTCAAAAATAGATTTTGGAAAAGGATTAGGTTTCTGAAAAACCATTCCAACACGCGCACGTAACTCTACAACATCAATACGTGAGGTATAAATATCCTCCTCATCTAAAGTAATCAAACCTGTTACTTTGGCGCCTTCAATTGTATCATTCATACGGTTAAAACATCGTAAAAAAGTCGATTTTCCACAACCTGAAGGCCCAATTAATGCAGTGACTTGATGTTCGATAATATCAAGAGTAATGCCGTGAATAACTTCTTTCTTTCCGTAAAAAACACGAACATCTTGACCACGCATTTTGATCTTCATACTCGATTCAACCTTAGTGTTATGCATCAACTCTCTCAAAAATTACCAACGTCGTTCAAACCGCCGGCGTAAAAGAACAGCTGCAATATTCATAAAAATGAGAAAAATCATTAATATAATAATAGCACCTGATGTCTTCTCCACAAAAGAACGCTCTGCTTCACTTGCCCACATAAAAATTTGAACAGGCAAAGCTGTTGCTGGATCCATTGGCGTAATGGGAATATCCACAACAAAAGCAACCATCCCAATCAAAAGCAAAGGCGCTGTCTCACCCAGTGCTTGAGCCAAACCAATAATTGTGCCTGTCAGAATACCAGGAGCTGCTAAAGGAATCACATGATGAAAAACCATTTGCGTCTTCGATGCACCCAACCCTAAAGCTCCTGCACGAATAGAGAATGGAACAGCTCGTAAAGCAGAACGCGTAGCAATAATAATTGTTGGTAATGTCATAAGAGCCAAAACAAGCCCTCCAACAAATGATGCTGAACGCGGCATCCCCATAAAATTGATAAAAACAGCAAGTCCTAGAAGACCAAAAACAATCGAAGGAACAGCAGCAAGATTATTAATATTAATTTCAATAAAATCTGTGAATTTATTTTTTCGTGCATATTCTTCAAGATAAAGAGCTGTCGCTATCCCTATTGGTAATGAAATTACTAAAACAATAATCATCATATAAAGAGAACCAATCATCGCGACACCTAAACCCGAAGTCTCAGGACGACTTGATGCACCAAATGTAAAAAAATGACGGTTGAAAGTCTTATAAAGAGTACCGTCATTAATTAAATATTTCATCCATTGTATCTGTTGATCAGAAATTTTACGATTTTTTTCTGGTACATGTAAATTAATCTGCCCCTTATATGCTGAATCAATATCTGACGCAGCTAAAACTTTAACTTTTTGCGTTGTTCCAATTAAATGAGGATTTTTCACCACTATATCACGCAACTGAACACGAACACTCTGCGAAAACATACGGTTAACATTACGCATAGATATCTGATGATTGAGATCGACCCCAAGTTTTGTTGCCAAAGCATTCTGTACAAGAAGTGGATAATTAGCAGTTACTAATATCTTTGGATTACTCTCACGCTGACCACTAGGGTCAATCACTTTTTCATCCAAATAAACTGATAAAATCATCTCACTTTGAAAAAAAGCTGTATAACCTTGACTAACAATAGACCATAAAAGAATTGCCAAAAAAAACAAACTAATAAAGATAGCACTTAAACCATAAATACGAAAACGGCGTTCAGCTCGATAACGACCTTTAAGGTCAATATTACGACGATGCGAAAAAAAAGCTTCACTCATTCATATCGTTCCTGATATCTACGTACTATATAAAGAGCTAAAATATTCATTAAAAGAGTCAGAATAAAAAGTGTCATTCCCAAAGCAAAAGCTACAAGTGTCTGTGGAGAATTAAACTCAAAATCACCCGTTAATTGATTAACAATTTTAACCGTCATTGTTGTCATCGCTTCAAATGGATTAAAAGTAAAATTTGCAGCAACACCAGCTGCCAATACCACAATCATTGTCTCTCCAATTGCCCGTGATGCAGTCAACAGAAGTGCTCCCATAATCCCAGGAAGAGCAGCTGGTATAACTACTTTTTTAATTGTTTCAGATTGTGTTGCTCCTAAACCATAAGAACCTTCACGTAAAAAACGTGGAACAGCAGTAATAATATCATCTGATAAAGATGAAACAAAAGGAATCAACATAATTCCCATAACAATACCAGCCGTCAAAACACTTTGAGCCATAATAAAACTAACCCCACCAGAAAGAGACAGTGAAAGATTGTGCAAAAAAGGCCCAACAATCTTCAAAGCAAAGAAACCGTACACAATAGTTGGGATGCCAGCAAGTACTTCTACTAATGGTTTCACAATCGACCGTAATCGAATTGAAGCATATTCAGCCATATAAAGAGCAGCAAATAACCCAACAGGTACAGCAAAAAGCATAGCAATAAAAGCAATATAAAGCGTACCAGCTAATAATGGTATTAAACCAAATTGTCCCACACTATTTTCTGCATGATTCATTGAAAAACGGGGATCCCATACTGTCCCCAAAAAGAAATTTGATAATGACACAGATTGAAAGAAATTCATTGTTTGAAAAAACATAGAAACCACAATACCAACCGTTGTTAAAATAGCAATTGTAGATGCACAAACCAATCCAATAATAATCAAACGCTCAACTTTATTACGGGCACGTTGGCGCGGAGAAACTTGCATAATACCAAAAATAAAACAGAAAAATGTAATAATAGAAAACAAAATATGACCAATAAATTGCAATTTATCATAAAAAAAATGCCATAACTCTGTAATTTTCAATATATAATCTGGCACTGTTACGGGCAAAACAAATCCTTGCACTAACAATTGAGCTCTCACATCCTCATATAAAGTAGCGGTAAGAGCTCCTTTAAAGTGAGGCATCATTTTGATTAACCCGCGGATAAGCCCATGCTTATCTATTTCTATCATAGACACTATATGAGCTTCCAACTCTCGTGAAACAATATATTCCAAATAAGCAGAACTACCAACATTCCAAAAAATTAAAAAAATCAGAGCTGGAATAATAGTTATTAAAAATGTCCACCAACCATAATAATGTGCACGAGAATGCATCTTAAATCCTGAACGTTCAAGGCAACGCGCTCGCATATAAGAAATGCAAAAGCCAATGATACTAAAAGTCAACAAGAGAAAAATAATGAAAGAAATAGCCATCTTGTTTTTCAATTTCTGTAAAAAAGAAACATAAAATAATTCCACATCATCAATATAAAAAATTACTGCAAAACCATGACTTTACCAGAAGAAAAAGCATCTCGTTGCAGCTGTCTTTCTCTTTCAGAAAGAGGAACTAAACCATATTCAGTTAATGGACTATGTAAACCAATCATTTGATCAGAAAGAAAGAAATCAACATATTCTTGCATACCTGGTACAATGTTTAAATGCAATTTCTTAACATAGAAAAACAACGGACGTGCAATCAAATATGTACCATCAGAAATTGTTTCAACAGTTGGATAAATACCATTAATAGATGCAACCTTAAGTTTATCTGCATTGTTTTCATAAAAAAACAAACCAAAAACCCCAATTCCTGTTTTAGAAGAAGTAAGACGAGCAAATGTCTCAGAATAATCACCATCGATATCAATAACTTTTCCATCTTTACGGACAGCAATACAAGTAGCATTAATAGCCTTATCACTCATTCCCAAAGCCTTCATCTGCTCAACTGCACCACTGGCTTTACAGCCAATAGAAAGCACTTTTTCTTCAAGAACTTCACGAGTTCCATGCTTTTCACCAGGAATATAAGCTGTAATTGTCCAATCAGGAAGATCACTATTGACTGCACTCCATTTCATAAATTTATTTGGTTGCAATTTTCCATCCACAATAACCTGCGCAGCTAATGCTCTATACAAATCCACTGGCTGCAATTTCCAATCAGGACCATTGATATCTGTCGCAAAAACAATGCCATCATACCCAATACGCATTTCTTCAATATCCTTTACGCCAGCATCAAAACAAGATCGTAATTCATCTGATTTCATTGCTCGCGAAGTATGAACAATATCAACTGTTTTCTTCCCAATACCACGACAGAATTCCTTAATACCAGCTCCTGAACCTCCCGATTCAATAACAGGAACTTTAAAATCAGAGTACATTTCTCCAAAGACCTCAGCAACAATTTTCCCATAAGGCAAAACTGTCGATGAACCTACAATATGAACTCGATTGCGAGCATAACTAATATCAACCAATAATATAATAGAGGAAATAAACCCTATTCCAATTGATAACAATTTCCTCATTTATAATTCCTTTAAATTTAATTCAAGATCTATCGTTGCATTACCGTAACATACAAAATTAATTCATATCAGTCATATGATAAACTATGTTATAGTCATTTTTAATTTAAGCGTTTAAGTTCAACAATATCCCAAAAAAGAGAAGCGATATCTGCGCCTCCAAAGCGTTTAATTTCACGAACTCCTGTAGGAGATGTAACATTGATTTCTGTTATATAGTCCCCAATCACATCAATTCCTACAAGAAGCAAACCACGTTTTTTTAAAGATGGGCCAATACGTGCACAAATTTCATAATCACGTTCTGTCAAACCAATATATTCTACATGACCTCCAACATGAATATTAGAACGAACATCGGTAGCTGTAGGAATTCGATTAATTGCCCCAACTGGCTCACCATCAAGCAAAATAATTCGTTTATCTCCCCTTCGTACGCCCTCTAAATAACGCTGCACAATAAAAGGCTCTTTATAACTTTTTTCAAACATTTCGACCAGTGATGCGAAATTGCGATCGTCATGTTTTAAATGAAAAACACCCGCCCCTCCATTCCCATAAAGTGGCTTAAGAATGATATCGCCAAATCTAGATCTAAATGCCTTTATTTCTTCAATATCCTTTGTAATGATTGTCTCGGGCATTAAATCAAAGAATTCAGTCACAAAAATCTTTTCCGGACTATTACGCACCCACATTGGATCGTTCACAACTAGTGTTTTAGGATGAATACGTTCTAAAAAATGAGTGGTAGTGATATAATGCATATCAAAAGGTGGATCTTGTCGTAACAAAACCACATCCATATCCATTAATTCCGTACGTACAGACTCACCTAATTGGTAATGAGATCCTTCTTCATCACGTACAGTTAGTGGCTCTAACTGAGCAATCACACACCCATCACGTATAAATAAGGAATCCGGTGTATAATGGAAAAGAGAATGTCCACGTTCTTGAGCTGCCAAAGCAAGTGCAAACGTAGTATCTCCTCGGATCTTAATCATCGCAATATGATCCATCTGAATAGCAATTTTCATTAATAAAACCTCCTACCGCTGACTGCCAACTGGTCAAGCAAACATAAATTTATTAAACAGTAAAGGAAACTATGACAAGAGAGAGCCTATGATAAAAGAAAGTGATAAAAAATTAAGTAAAGAAGAAATCGAACGCTACGCACGCCATATCATCCTCCCTGAAATTGGTGGAATAGGACAACAAAGACTTAAAACTGCACGTGTTCTTGTCATTGGTATAGGTGGTCTTGGAGCTCCTGTCTTACTCTATCTTGCTGCAGCAGGGGTTGGAACTATTGGAATTGTTGATGATGACATTGTTTCATTATCCAATTTACAACGTCAAGTTATTCACAGCACAAACACAATTAACCAATACAAAACCATCAGTGCAGAAACAACAATAAAAGCAATAAACCCTCATATTAAAGTTAAAAAATACAACTTTCGACTGAATGAAAATAATGTGGATCAACTGCTTAACGCCTATCACATCATTATTGATGGTAGCGATAATTTTTCCACGCGCTATCTCCTTGCAGATCATGCTGCCCAATGTTCTAAGCCTTTAATAAGCGGAGCTATACACCGATTCAAAGGTTCACTAACAGTACTTATGCCTTATAAAGACAATAATCCACACTATCGGGATTTATTTCCTAATCCACCAGCTCCAGATACGACACCGACATGTGCTGAAACTGGAATCATCGGTGCCTTGCCTGGAGTTATCGGTACATTACAAGCAATGGAAGCAATTAAATTGATCACAAATATCGGTAAACCTTTAGTAGGAAAACTTCTTCTTTATAACGGATTATCAGCACAATTTGATATAATTTCCTATAAACGATCAGCTTCTAACGCAAATGCAGCAGACATCAAAGTTTGCGTATAAGGATTTTTTGGACAAGAAAAAATACGATCAGCAGAACTATATTCAACTATTTTGCCATGACGCATAACAATCACTTCATGGGCAAGCGCTTTAACAACTTTCAAGTCATGACTAATAAATAAATAACCTAAATGATATTTTAGTTGCAAATAACGTAAAAGATCAACAATTTGTGCCTGCGCACTCATATCAAGAGAGGATGTTGGTTCATCAAGCATAATAAGGCGTGGTTTAAGAATAATTGCGCGCGCAAGGGCAATCCGCTGTCTCTGTCCACCAGAAAACTCATGAGGATAACGAAAACGGGTCTTAGGATCGAGATCAACTTCACACAAAGCTTCAATCACGCGATCATTACGATCAGAATAAGAAAGCTTAGGTTCATGAATTGATAATCCCTCAGCAATAATTTCACTGACAGACATCCGTGGAGAAAGTGAACTAAAAGGATCTTGAAAAACAATCTGAATATGACGACGCAAAGAACGCATCTGCTTAAAATTAAAATTGCTTATATCTACACCATCAAAAATGATTTGACCTTTAGAAGAAAGCATTCGTGTCAACGCAAGTCCTAATGTTGTTTTTCCTGATCCCGACTCTCCTACAACACCAAGCGTTTTCCCAGAACGAATTATAACATCGACATCCTGAACAGCTTTTACATAATCAACGGTCCGTCGAAACAATCCTTTCTTAATTGGAAACCAAACTTGTACTTTCTGAGCTTGTATCAAAATAGGTGCGTTATTATCAGCTTGAAGAGGATGATTTTTAGGCTCCGCTGCTAATAATTGCTTGGTATAAGGATGTTGAGGATTTTTAAAAATTTCATTTGTTGAACCATTTTCAACAATTTTTCCTTCCTTCATAACGTAGACACGATCTGCAATACGGCGCACAATAGACAAATTATGCGTAATAAAAAGCATTGACATTTTGCGATGCTTTTTAAGCTGTATTAATAATTCAAGAATTTGTGCTTGAACAGTTACATCCAATGCAGTTGTTGGCTCATCAGCAATCAATAATTTTGGATTATTCGCAAGTGCCATTGCAATCATCACACGTTGTCGTTGACCCCCTGATAATTGATGAGGGAATGAATCCAAACGTTTTTGTGGTTCACTAATACCTACTTGTTTCAGTAAATCAATAATGTGCATGCGCAATACTTGATCAGAAATCACTGCATGCATTCTAAGAACTTCACCTATTTGACGCTCTACGGTATGTAAAGGATTAAGAGAAATCATCGGCTCTTGAAAAATCATAGCAATATCTTTGCCACGAATTTTACGCAAATCTTCTTCTTTCAACTTCATTAAATCTTTATTATTAAAGAGAATTTCACCCGATTGATCAAGCCTTTTCAAAAAAGATAATAATTGTAAAATAGAGAGTGCTGTTATTGACTTTCCTGAACCTGATTCCCCAACAAACGCTACTGTTTCCCCTTCCCGAACATCGAAAGAAATTTGTTTAAGAATATATTTTTTTGTCTCTGTCTGACAAAATGCAACCGAAAGGTCACGGACTGAAAGCAATTCTGTCATTATTGTATCTTTCGTGGATCAAAAGCATCTCGAGCTGCTTCACCAATAAATGCCAGCAAAGACAATGTCACAGCAATAACAAAAAAACCTGTGATACCAATCCAAGGAGCATTTAAATTAGAGGTAGCCTGCCGCATTACCTCTCCTAAAGAAGCATAACCAGGGGGAAGGCCAAAACCTAAATAATCAAGCGATGTTAACAATGAAATCCCTGATGTCAATAAAAACGGCAAATAAGTTAAAGCAGCAATCATAGCATTAGGCAACAAATGACGTATCATAATAATCCTATTAGGAACGCCTAACGCGCGTGCAGCATTAATATAGGTAAAATTTCGTGCTCGTAAAAATTCTGCCCGTACCACACCAACTAATACGACCCATTGAAAAAGCAGCATAACACCCAATAGCATCCAAAAACCCTGCGCTAAAACTGCAGCCATAATAATCACTAAATAAAGTGATGGTACAGAAGACCATATTTCAATCAAGCGTTGACAAATTAAATCAATCCAACCACCAAAATACCCTTGAATTGCACCAGCTGTAATACCAATAATTGCAGAAATAGCTGTTAAAAGAATACTAAAAATTATCGATACACGAAAACCATATAAAACTCGCGCAAAAATATCACGCGTTAAATCATCAGTTCCAAGCCAATTCCATTGATGAATAGTACACTCTGGATCAACACTTCCCTGTGCATAATGAATACAACGCTCCTCTTTGCTTTGAAGCCAAAAAGGAGGCGCTAATGCTACAGTTTTATTCCCTACCACCGTATTATAGGAATAACGAACCATTGGCCACAATGCCCAACCATGTTGGGCTATTTCATTTTGAATAAAAGGATCACGAAAATCAGTTTTAGCCAAATTTCCACCAAATTTTTCATCAGGATAATCAAAAAAAATAGGAAAAAGAAGCTCTCCTTTATAAGAAGCAATAATCGGACGATCATTAGCAATAAATTCTGCTGAAAAAGAACAAACACATAAAAATAAAAAGAGCCATAACGACCACCAACCGCGACGATTCTGCTTGAAATTGTGCCAACGACGAGCATTTAATGGAGAAAGAAAAGTCCATCGTTTCAATTTATCATCATACAATCTATTGTCTCTTTCCTTTTCCATCACAAGTCCTTTTTATCAAAGTCAATACGTGGATCAACCATCATATAAACAACATCAGAAATGAGGCTTATAATAAGACCAATTAACGAAAAAATATAAAGAGAAGCAAATACAACAGAATAATCACGGCTAACAATAGACGTATAACTTAAAAGGCCTATACCATTTAATGAATAGAGCATTTCAATTAATAAAGATCCACTAAAAAATGATCCCATAAAAGTCGCAGGAAAACAAGCTATGATAACCAAAATCGCATTGCGAAATACATGGACATAAAGAACTGAATGCTCACTTAAACCCTTAGCACGAGCGGTAATAACATATTGCTGGCGAATTTCTTCCAAAAAACAATTTTTTGTCAATAATGTCGTTGTCGCAAAAGAAGAAATAACCATCGCTGTCAATGGTAAAACTAAATGATATAAATAATCCAAAATCTTTTCTCCAAAAGATAATGTCTCAAAATTATCAGAAGTTAAATGGCCCAATGGAAACCAATCGAAAAAGGACCCCCCAGCAAAAAAAACCATTAAAAAAATACCAAAAAGAAAACTTGGAATCGCATAGCCAATAACAATAACAGTACTTGTCCACGCATCAAAAGAAGACCCTTCTCTGAGCGCTTTACGAATTCCCAATGGTATAGAAATAGCATAAGAAATTAATAAATGCCAAAAACCAAGAGAAAGAGATACAGGTAATGCATCTTTAATAAGGTCAATAACTGAACGCCCCTGTATATAAGACTCCCCAAAATCAAAACGCACATAACGACTAAGCATTGTTAAATAACGTTCCAAAGGAGGCTTATCAAAACCAAATTGTTTTTCAAGTTTTGTGATAAACTCTGGATCCAATCCTTGTGCACCGCGATATTGAGAAGATCCGGACGATAATGACCCAACATGAACACCATTAGCAATAACATCAGAAGATAAATTAAAATCTCCACCACCTGCTATACGCCCTGTACCATCTCCCCCTATTCCTTGTAATTGAGCAATGATATTTTCAATAGGCCCACCTGGAGTAAATTGAACGATGATAAATGTTACTGTTAAAATACCAATAAGTGTTGGTATAATCAAAAAAAAACGTCGTATAATATAAGCTGCCATTTATTTGTATTTCCTTTTCAATAACAACGTATCATATTATTTTAATGACGCATCAATAATGATTTTTGACAAATTCAAAACAACAAAATTATAAATAAAATCTAGGCCTATGTTTTTTAAAACATTAACTAATCTTATTCATCATCCTCTGGTAGAGGAACAGAATAATCAGATAAACTACGCAAATAAAGCAAAAGATCAGCACGATCTTGATCATTTTTAATCCCACGAAAAGACATAATTGTTCCTGGAAATGCTTGACGTGGTGATTGAATATAACGATCTAAAGTAAAAAAATCCCATTTTTTATCAGAATTCGCACGTAACACTTTTGAATAAGAAAAATTTTTTATACTTGCAAAAGGACGGTCCACGATCTCCCAAAGTGATGGACCAACACGATTAGATCCACCAGGTTTAGAAGCATGGCAGATCGCACACTGACGAAAAATCTTCCGTCCATTCTCAAGATCACCTTGTTTAAGAAGATCACTCAACAATAAAGATTTGTCAGATATATTTTGTGTTTCTTTAAGCTTATCATTATCAGTAATTTTAGAAGAATGTTGCACTGAATCATTAGAAATCATATCGCTGATCGTGAAAATACCCACTAAAATAATCAACAAAAATAAACACGCGCACATTAAATAAATGAAGGTCAATCGTTTCATAAGAATTTTAAAATCATCTTTCTATTATTATTATTTTTAGTTTAAGCTTTTCCCTTATCATGTACAATATTATAAAAGCATCAAATTTATAATATTTGGAACTCTATAATGACTCTTGAACCACTCATTCTTATTCCTGCTCGCATGGAATCAACACGTTTACCGGGTAAAGCTCTCGCTGAAATTTCTGGAAAACCTATGATCGTTCATGTTGCTGAACAGGCAAAAAAAACTGGGCTAACGCGTATTATCATTGCAACAGATCACGACAAAATCGCTCAAACCGTTACAGCTTATGGCCATGAATGTATCATAACCTGTACCCACCATCAATCAGGATCTGATCGCATTTATGAAGCCTTAACCAAAATTGATCCTGAACGACGCTATAATGCCATTTTGAATGTACAAGGTGATTTGCCAACAATCACGCCTAATGCCATCTTAAGTACCTTACGACCTCTAGAAAATAATTTAACTGATATTGCAACATTGGGAACGAAACTGATTGAAGAGAATGAAAAAATCAACCCAAATGTTGTGAAAATTATTGGCACACCAATTGCTCACAATCGCCTTCGTGCTCTTTATTTCACTCGTGCAACAGCACCTTATGGAGATGGACCTTTTTACCATCATATTGGATTATATGCTTACCGACGTGAAGCTCTTGAACAATTTGTCACACTGAAACCCTCCACACTTGAACAACGTGAAAATCTTGAACAATTACGCGCATTAGAAAATAATATGCGTATTGATGTGGAGATAATCGATACAACTTTTTTAAGTGTTGACACACAAAATGATCTTGAAAGAGTCCGTAAAATTCTAGTGTAAAACTAACTGCAATAATCAACACAATCCTTTTTTCAAAAAAATATAGAATTAATTGCTATATTATTTTTGGTATATCTTAAACTTAAGCAATGTTGTATTATCAATCAGACGTGATCATTCTAAATAACTTAAAAGGGGAATATATAAATGAAAAAACTTCTATCTCAAGGGCTAACTTTTGTAAGTATTTTGATCTGTAATGATGCTTTTGCTGGATTTAGCGAACATGAATGGACATTTGCACCTCATGAAAAGGTTGTAATTCAAAAAAACGAGGAATTCAGACAAGGGGTGGAATATGGTTGCAAAAACCTCAATCCTGCAGCCACATTTCGTTTAACATATACGGATCCTCGTGGTTTAGAAGATCTGAAAATTATTTCTGAAAATCCAAGTCAAGTAACTCATAACAAAAACAAAAAAGTATTTATCATTAATAATGTTGAATCCCTTGACGTAGGTTTCCCTTGGATAGGAAGACCTTATACTTTTGAAAATATAACTGACAAAAAAATTGTAGGAACAAACTGTGATACAGGATTGTATAAATAAGGATAAGTGTACCTTAAAATTTTAAAATTAAGAAAGATTTATTTCTATGTGAGTACGCTTTTATAGCGCTTCCTGAAAATTCATCAAATTCAGATACAAATTTTAATCATCTGTATCATATTTTTGGTTCTTGCTTGATTTTTTATTTTAAATCGATAATCTAAATAGAGGGAGGTTGGTGATGGACGAACTGCTCGCCAACCGGGTCAGGTCTGGAAAGAAGCAGCCCTAACGAGTTTTTGTACGGGTCATCGTGCCAACCTCCTTACTTTTTAAATAATGGTCCTCTACATTGATTTTGGAGGAGAATAAGGTCTTTAGTATGAGATACAAACTTACTTTAGGTCTTTTAATAACAGTTGGAACAGTTTTCAACTACAATGTTTTTAGCCTTTTAGGATAACATTTCTGTCTCACAAGAAGAGAAATTTTGAGCTCTCTTAAATTCAAAAAATTTTAGTCTTAAAATAAACTCATTAAAAAACTCTCTTAATATTTAAAGAGATTTCTGTTAATCTACCTCTTTTTATTATTGAGTCTTTATCAAAAAGAGCTTCAAAATTGGAACAATTAATAGAAAATACGCCAGCAACAATGGCCTATCGCGTTCTTGCTCGCAAATATCGACCTCAAAACTTCTCTGACCTAATTGGCCAAGAAGCAATAGTGTGTACTCTCAATAATGCCTTTAAAACAGGACGTATTGCACAAGCATGGATGTTAACGGGGATTCGTGGAGTAGGAAAAACCACAACAGCACGTATTTTAGCTCGAGCTCTTAACTACAAAACCAAAGATATTGATCAACCAACCACCCTATTCGATACACTTGGTGAGCATTGCGCACAAATTATTGAAGGTCGCCATATAGATGTTATAGAAATGGATGCTGCTTCGCATACTGGTATTGACGATATTCGTGAAATTATTGAACAAATCCGTTACCGCCCCGTTTCTGCACGTTATAAAATATATATTATTGACGAAGTTCATATGCTCTCAACACAAGCATTTAATGGTCTATTAAAAACACTTGAAGAACCTCCTCCACATGTGAAATTTATTTTTGCAACGACAGAAATCCGTAAAGTTCCTATTACAATTCTTTCACGCTGTCAGCGTTTTAATCTGCAGCGTATTGAAACAACTGTTTTGGTCACTCATTTACGCAAAGTTGCTCAACTGGAAAAAGTTGAAGCGCAAGATCAAGCGTTATTCATGATTGCCCGTGCGGCAGAAGGATCTGTCCGTGATGCGTTATCTATTTTTGATCAAGCAATTGCTTATGGTAATGGTAAAGTTGATGCCACTGCAGTAAGCCTCATGTTAGGATTAACGGATCAATCTCGCATTATTGATCTCTTTGAATCCCTTATGAAAGGAAATATTGTTAATGCATTGCACGAATTACGCAATCAGTACAATAGAGGTGCAGATCCTTTTGTTATACTAACAGAACTAGCTGATTTTAATCATCTAATTACACGATTACGTTTGACACCAGAAATAATAGAGAATTTATCACTTACAGAAGAGGAACGCTCAAGAAGCTTAAATTTTTCACAAAAACTTTCTATTCGTGTTCTTTCACGCAGTTGGCAAATGCTTCTCAAAGGCCTACAGGAAGTCAATCAAGCTCCCCATCCTATTCAAGCTGCCGAAATGTTATTGATTCGTCTTGCCCACATTGCTGATTTACCAACTCTTGACGAAGCTTTAACAAAACTCACACAGGAAAAAAAAACACCTATAATTGTTGAAAATCATTCTTCTCAAGAATCAATAAATGAAAGCAATCTTATAAAAACAGAAGTTGCACATAGTTACACTTCCTCTCCAATTTCAGATACACTGCAAAACCAATCTAGTTGCTCTCCCGAATATATAAAGATTAAAACTTCTGAAAAGATCGATTTTTGTAATAAGATTGAAACTCGCGAAAATGTTCAAACGAATCAACTTAATAAAAATATAATCAATTCATCTCAAATTGACCCCCAATTAGACACAAAAGCTACAAAAGAAAAAATCATCATAGATTCTTTGCAAGATATTGTTGATCTAGCTGACCAGCATAATGAAATACATTTCAAATTATTGATCAAAGAATTCGTTCATCCTGTTTCTTTTGAACCGCAGCACATAACATTAAGACTCGCTGAAGAAGCCCCACGCTCCCTTGAACGTGATATAAAAAAAATGCTGTACCAATGGACTGGAAAACACTGGAATATAACTCTTGTCAATGAAGGAGGAAAACCGACTCTACAAGAAGAAAGTGTTGCTATACAAAAATCTCTTTTTGCCGATGCACAAACGGACCCTGATATTGCAAAAATCCTCAATACTTTCCCAGGAGCAAAAATCATTGATATTCGCTTCAATAAAAAAGAAAATGATCTTGATTTAATCCCTAATATCTTTGACACTGATAACAATACAAATGATGAATAAGGAAACTCATCCCTATGCGTGATATGATGAATATAATGAAAAAAGCCAAAGAAATGCAAACAAAAATGCAGCAAATGCAAAGTGAATTGGCCAATCTGCAAGCAACTGGTATAGCAGGTGGAGGTCTTGTCAAAATCACTCTTAATGGTCAAAATACTATATCAGCCATAAACATTGATACTTCATTGATGAATCCTAAAGACGTAGAAATTCTTGAAGATCTTATGATAGCTGCCTATACTGACGCTAAAAGTAAAATTGATGTAATTATTGAAGAAAAAACTAAAAGCGTGACTGCAGGAATGCCAATCCCACCAGGTTTTCAATTTCCGTTTTGATAAACAAATTATATTTTAATCTCTTGGTATAATAGTATGTCTAAACATATTGCAGGCCCCGAAATTGAACACCTTATTCAGCTTTTAGCACGGATACCAGGTCTCGGACCACGTTCAGCACGTCGTGCCGCTCTCTATCTCATCAAGAAAAAAGAAACTCTGTTAGAACCTCTAGGATCTGCAATACAAGAAACTGCAAATAAAGTTCGAATTTGTTCTGTTTGTGGTAATGTAGACACAACAAATCCCTGTTCAATTTGTACAGATCCTCACCGTGATGAATCAATAATCATTGTTGTTGAAGATATTTCTGATCTCTGGGCTCTTGAACGTGCAAAATTTTTATCAGCACGTTATCATGTCTTAGGTGGACGACTGTCTCCTTTAGATGGCATAGGACCTGATGAACTAAACATCGCCTCTTTAATCAACCGCGTTACTAATAATTCAATTACAGAGATCATCTTAGCCGTTAATGCTACAGTTGAAGGACAAACGACAGCTCACTATATTACCGATCAACTTTCCCAGTTTTCCATTAAAATCACCCGCCTTGCCCATGGAGTACCAGTAGGTGGTGAACTAGATTATCTCGATGACGGAACGTTAGCTGCTGCTTTACAAGCAAGAACTAATTTTTGAAATTATTTCTCGGTCGTTTTTTAATAATCCCTAAATTTTATGATAGAAGGATCTTAAAGGCCAATATTTTGTATAATGCGCGGCAGGGGAACTTCTAAAATGCCAAAAAAAATTTATCTTTTATAGTCAATTTAGGACCAGGAATTTTAATCTGTGCGCTTATATCGGCATCCTCTTATGGTTTAGAAATTATAGAAAAAAAACTTCTTGCAGAAGCATGGATTGAAACTCTTGTTTTAGCGATTTTATTAGGCTCTATTGTCCGTAGTTGTTCTTCTCTTCCAGAATATTTTGATAAAGGTATAAATTTTTGCGCAAAAATACTTTTGGAAATCGCTATTGTTCTTCTAGGTGCAAGCGTTAGTGTCCACACAGTACTTTCCGCCGGTTGGACTTTACTTGTTGGTATTATAGTTATTGTATTTCTTACTATTTTTATCAGTTTTATTATTGGACGATTTTATGGACTTTCTAAAAATTTAGCCATGCTTGTCGCTTGTGGTAATGCTATCTGTGATAATTCAGCTATTGTAGCCACTGCGCCTGTTATTAATGCAAAAAGTGAAGAAGTGGCTGCATCAATTGCATTTGCTGCTCTCCTAGGAGCTATTATTATTTTCATTCTGCCTTCTCTACAACCTCTCTTTAATTTATCATTTAATCAATATGGTATATTAGCAGGTATGACCGTTTATGCTGTTCCACAGGTTTTAGCAGCAACAACATCTGTATCTTTTGTGAGTGTTCAAATAGCAACTCTTGTTAAATTAGTGCGAGTTTTAATGTTAGGTCCGATCATTTTTACTCTAGCAATCATTTACCCTCGGCCAGGACATCATCTACGTTTACATAATTTCATTCCATGGTTTATCATTGGCTTTATTATCATGATGCTTATACGCTCAGCAGAACTTATTCCTACAACTGCTCTTACTCCTATCAACTTTATTACTCAACTTTTCACTATTATTTCAATGGCAGGATTAGGATTAAGTGTTGATATTCGTTCATTAAAAAAAGCAGGATGGCGCGTGATATGTGCTTCAATCACCTCTATATTTTTCCTTAGTGTCTTCAGTAGTCTTATGATAAAACTTTTTAATTTTGATCGCATAACATTTTAAAAAATTTACATCGAATACTTCACTTTCTTAAATATAGCTTACAGAACAACGTAAAATATTGAACCTATTTCACATGTATTGTCTTTCTGTGATAAAAGATACGCTATGCTCAAATACAGCTCAAAACAATTATATATCCTACTGATCTCATTATTTTTTAATATTTCACTAGAGATAAAGAAAATTTTTAAAAATCAAAACTTATCTTTTATTTATTACTATATTCCGCTAAAAAGCATTTATGCTTATTCTTGCTATAGATACTGCTTCAACTTATTGTGCTGTCGCACTTGTTCAACATAAATCTGTTATCGCACGCATCAGTCAATGTATTGGCAAAGGTCATGCTGAGAAACTCATTGGTCAAATCGAACAGCTAACTCATCAAGCAAATATTAAGCTTGATCAGATTAATCGCATTGCCGTCAATATTGGACCGGGATCATTTACAGGTATACGTGTAGGCATTGCTACAGCAAAAGCTTTGGCCTTAGCATTAGAAATTCCAGTTATTGGAGTCAGCTCACTTGAAGCATTAGCTGCACAAGTAGCTAATAAACATATCACATCAATCATTACTGTTGTTATTGAAGCCGGTAGAGGAATGTTCTATCATCAAAATTTCAACAAAAATCTTATAGCTTTAAGCATGCCCAGCCTAAAAACTCCTGAAAATATTATCGCAGATCTATCCGAACACACTATGCTTACTGGCCCAGCTGCTGAAATTATTACTCTCTATATTAAAAACAATACAATGAGCAAAAAAATTATACTGGATTCCATTCCATGTGATGCTGCAGACGTTTTAACTTATGCATACCTAGCTGCAAATAAACAGCCCCCAATACCACCGCATCCCCTCTACTTACGCGATGCTGATGCAAAACAACAAACTGATTTTGCTTTACCACGAAAACAATAATGGCTAAATCTTTGTTGACAAAAAAAAATTTTATAATCGCACCATTAAGCTCTAAAGATAGTATTTTTCTTCATCAAATTCATAAAAATTGTTTTTCTATAGCGTGGACACAACAAACATTTGAGACTTTTTTAAAAGATCATTCTATCTTTGGCTATAAAGCCCATCTCATTGGACAATCTCATCAAATTTTAGGATTTTGTCTCTGCCGTCTTATTCTTGGTGAAGCAGAAATTATAACGATTGCAGTTGATTCTAATAACCGTCAACAAAAAATTGGTCATTTTCTTATTGATAACATATTTCGCCACCTTCGTCGTAAACGTGCAACGAAACTTTTTCTAGAAGTAGAAGAAACCAATCTTCCTGCCTTAGCCCTTTATAAACGATTTAAATTTCAAAAGATTGCTAAACGCCCAGCCTACTATCAATCACACAATGGACTCATAGATGCAATCATCATGCAAAAAACTTTCAAGCAAATAGATTGAGATTTAAAAAAAAAACGTTTAGAAACGCAATATGGATCATCGTACAAATTCTAAAAATATACTTCCCAGTGGCCCCAAAAAAGTTTTTATTAAAACTTATGGATGCCAAATGAATGTTTATGATAGCCAGCGAATGAATGATAGTTTAAGTGCTCAAGGTTATATTGCCACACAAACACCAAATGATGCAGACCTTATTCTGATTAATACCTGTCATATTCGAGAAAAAGCAGCAGAAAAACTTTACTCTGATCTTGGTCGCTTACAAATAATACGTCAAGGACGTACACATGATAAACCTTTGATGATCGGTGTTACAGGTTGTGTTGCGCAAGCCGAAGGCAATGAAATCTTGCGACGTGCACCAACCGTAGATTTTATCATTGGACCACAAATGTATCATCGGCTACCGGAACTATTAAAACAAGTCAAACAAGGAAAAAAAGTTATTGAAACAGATTATGCCGTTGAAGATAAATTTTCTCATTTACCACCTCATAACAAACAAGCTGTTCGACAAAGAGGCATTAGTGCATTTTTAACAGTGCAAGAAGGTTGCGATAAATTTTGTACCTTTTGCGTTGTTCCCTATACACGGGGAGCAGAAATATCCCGATCCGTTAAGCAAATCACAGCTGAAGCGTACCAACTTATTGAAGCAGGTGTAAAAGAAATTACACTTCTTGGGCAAAATGTAAACGCATGGCATGGACAGAGTATCGATGGAAAAACTTGGCGCCTTGGAGATCTTCTCCATCACCTAGCTAAAATTGATGGTTTAAAACGATTACGTTATACAACAAGTCATCCACGCGATATGGATGACAGTCTTATTGCTGCACATCGAGATCTTGATATACTTATGCCTTATCTGCATCTTCCTGTTCAATCAGGTTCAGATCGTATCCTGAAAGCAATGAATAGACAACATAAAAGTATTCATTATCTTAATCTCATCGATAAGATCCGTGCTGCAAGGCCTGATATTGCTTTTTCAGGCGACTTCATTGTAGGATTCCCGGGTGAAACTGACGAAGATTTTGAAGAAACTATCAAGCTTATTCAACAAGTAGGCTATAGTTCGGCTTATTCTTTTAAATATTCACCTCGACCTGGTACAGTCGGTGCAACAATGAAAAATCACGTTGATGAAACGGTCAAAAATGCTCGCCTCCAGCATTTACAAGCCATTCTTCTCGACCAACAGCATACATTCTTACACTCTAAAATTGGTCAAACAACCGATGTTCTTATTGAAAAAATTGGTCGTCACTCTGGGCAAATGATAGGACGCTCCCCTTGGCTTTTACCTGTTGTCGTAAATACACAAGCCTCTATTGGAACTATTATGAAAATTCGTATTACAAATGCAAGCTCTAATAGTTTCATCGGTGAAAAAACCGACATATATTAATATTAAAGAAATTTCATAGTTCTATTTAAAAATATAATCTTAAAAAGCTATTTCACTTTTAAAGATAAGTGCTTATATTAAAGCTATGATATAAACAGATAAGGAGTAAGGGTTGAAAGCATCAACCAAAAAATCGAAGCAAAGTCCAAAGATAAAAGGTATTCCCTCTCAAAATACAAATATCTTTAAAAAAGCTAATACAGTCAATACTAACCATGTTGTTTTAACATTTGAAAACAACAATACTGCAAAAATAGTTTTTGGTAAATTTGATGAAAATCTTGCTTATCTTGAAAAAAAACTCAAGCTTGATATCCGTCCACACGGTAACAAAATTTTAATTTATGGAGCAGCTATTGCCGTACAACAAGCACACTATGTATTAGATCAGCTTTATCAAAAAGCAAAAACACATCCAGAGCTTACTCTATCAGATATGGAAAGTGCAATCGCTATGGCAAATTTGCCCGATGAACAACAAGAAAAACTTCAAATAACTCAACCTTCTGCACAACATACACTAGCACAACTTAATACCCATAAAAAAACAATTTATGCTCGTACTTTAACACAAGACGTTTATATGCGTGCCATGGAACATGCTGAACTTATTTTTGGAATAGGTCCAGCAGGCACTGGAAAAACATATCTTGCCGTTGCTCATGCTGTCATGCTTCTTAAATATGGTATCATTGAACGAATTATTCTCTCACGTCCAGCCATTGAGGCTGGAGAACATCTTGGCTTCCTTCCCGGTAATCTTAAAGAAAAAGTTGATCCCTATTTACGTCCCCTTTACGATGCTCTGTATGATATGATAACTGCTGAAAAAGTAGAACGCATTTTAACCTCTGGAGTTATAGAAATCGCTCCTCTAGCGTTCATGCGTGGTCGAACACTTGCTCATTCAGCAATAATCCTCGATGAAGCACAAAATACTACACCTATGCAGATGAAAATGTTCCTTACACGCCTTGGAGAAGGATCACGGATGATTATAACGGGTGATTTAAGCCAAATTGACTTGCCTGCAGGACAAAAATCAGGTTTAGTGGAAGCAATTCGCATCCTTTCAGATATAGAAAATATTAAAATTATCCATTTTAATGAAAAAGATGTTGTACGGCACCCTCTTGTTTCCACCATCATTCAAGCTTATGATCGTGATTCTATTGAACAAAAAAAGCAATACAACTCACAGGCTTTCCGTAAAAAAAATGAGTGCAATTTCTCATGATTTCTATTGATATAACTATTGAAAGTGCTAAATGGAATAATGAGAAAATGCTTTATAATATCACTGAAAAAGCTCTAGTTACCACATTGCAGCATTTATCATTAAATGAAATAACAAGTGAGCTCAGCCTGCTTTTTACAGATGATACGCATATGGCGCAAATTAACGCACGATGGCGTAATCACAATAAACCCACAAATGTTTTATCCTTTCCTGCTTTTCCTCTTAAAGCTGGACAAAATCCTAAGCTTATGCTTGGTGATATCGTTATTGCGCAAGAAACTGTTATGCGAGAAGCAGAAGAAGAAAAAAAATCATTTCAGGATCACTTAACGCATATAATCATTCACGGTATCCTTCACCTTCTTGGTTATGATCATGAAACAAATGATGAAGCTAATCAAATGGAAAAACTAGAAAAAGAAATACTTCAAAAGCTAACTATAAAAGATCCCTATACTAAGTTGTTATAAAATGATAAAAGTTAAACTTAAGGTTAGGTTTACAAATAATAAAATTTAAAATAATTGGTGCAGCTATTATAATTGAGAAAGTTTAGAAAATTTTTAAAGCTATGGCGGATAAAATTAATACAAAAAATAATACTCAAATATCTTCTAATCCTGAAGAATATTCTCTACAAAAAACAAGCTATACAAAGAAAAATTCATTGCTAAGCTCTCTATTTTCATTTTTACGTAGACGCAACCATACATCACTACGTGATGGTCTTACTAATGTACTTGCTACTGATAACGAAAAGGAAACAACTCTTTTTTCTCCTGAAGAACGCACTATGCTTCATAATATTTTATGCCTACGAGAAGCACGTGTTGATAATATTATGATTCCGCGTTCCGAAATAGAAGCATTGGAAATCAATACTCCTCTCGGCGAAGCTCTTAAATTTTTTGCAAAAATTGGACATTCACGCATACCTGTATACGCTGAAACATTAGATGATCCACGAGGTATGATTCACATCCACGATATCCTCAATTATATAACCTCTTTTATTACCAGCTCTACTCGAAATGAACAAAAATATGACTCTCTACAACTGAATCATAAAGATTTACAACACCCTATCGGTGAACTAGACCTTATTAGAACAGTTCTCTTTGTACCTCGTTCTATGCTCGCAAGCAAATTATTAACACGTATGCAAACCACACGAACACAAATGGCTTTAGTGATCGATGAATATGGTGGTACAGATGGTTTGGTGTCTATGGAAGATATTGTCGAATTGGTTGTTGGAGATATTGAAGATGAACATGATAATATTGATAACGCTATCATACGCCAACCTGATAATAAATGGTTGGTTGATGCAAAGACTGAATTAAAAGATTTGGAAAAAGCTCTTGGTCCTGATTTTGTCGTGGGAGAATACGGAGATGAAGTGGATACCATTGGTGGTTTAATCTTTTCCATTCTTGATCGCATCCCTTCAAAAGGTGAAATTATTGAAACTGTACCAGGTTATCGTTTCCGTATTTTAGAAGCTGATAAACGTCGAATTAAACGATTATGCATTTTTCGTATCTCAGAAAATGAAAATCTTAAGGAACAACAATCTTATAAGGATAGCTAATTATTGTTAAAGAATCTCAACCTTCTCCTGCTTTCCATCACTGGTTGGAAACAGCAAATATGTGTTTTTTTATGCGGTGCTTTAACGTCTTTTGCACTTCCCCCCTTTTATTTAACGCCCATTTGTTTTTTAACATTTCCTATTTTCATTATTTTTCTCGATAAAATCAATACTATCCACAACAACAAAAAACGTCTTTTAACAAATGCACTAGCCTTTGGAAATTTTGGCTTTGGTTATTTTTTTTGTAGCCTTTGGTGGTTAAGTAATGCATTATTAATAGATCCAATCTCTTTTGCTTGGGCATTACCATTCTCTATTTTTTGTCTTCCTGTTTATCTTTCTTTTTATTGGTTTTTTGCTGGTATAATTGTTTCCTTATTATGGACAAAAAACATAGCACGCTTCTTTGTATTAGCCTTCTCACTCGGATTAGCAGAGTGGTTACGTGCTATCCTATTGACGGGTTTTCCATGGAATGCTCTCGGTTATACAGCTATGCCAACCCCAATGTTTATGCAATCAGATATGATTGTAGGACTCTATGGAATGAATATCCTTGCTATTTTATGCTATAGTTTACCAACTGTTTTATTAACAAATGAAAAAAAAAATTCAGCGCTTTTACTTTGTTTTCTTCTTATATTAGCCCATAGTGGATTTGGATTTTATCGTTTGAAAACAGCACCGAATATAGCAGAGTACCGCAATAATAACCATTGGGTTCGTATTGTTCAACCCTCTATCCAACAAGCCACCAAAATGAACAATACGAAAAGAAACGATATATTTGCAGCTCATCTAAACTTAAGTATTAAAACAGCTATTAGCCAAAATCCAGAGCCTGATTTTATCATATGGCCAGAAGCTTCTCTTCCTTATATTCTTAGTAATACGCCTTCTATTCTTACAAAGCATATTGGTTCTTTTCTAAAACCCCAACAATGGGCTATTATCGGTGCCATCCGAACCGGTGATGCTTCCCCTCCTTATACCCAAATACAATATTTTAATACAATTGCAGTAATTGATGCCAAAGGTGATATTCTTCACATATCTGATAAACTTCATCTCGTCCCTTTTGGTGAATATCTTCCCTATCAAAATTTACTAAAAAAGGTAGGATTGCATGTTCTCGCTGACACCATTGATGGATATACTGCTGCCAATGTGCGAAGAACCGTTATGATGCCAAATGGTTTTTCTTATCTTCCACTTATTTGTTATGAAGCGATATTTCCTAATATAACGGCTTTTAAAGGTCCCCCCCCTCAAGCAATTATTAATATAACAAATGATGCATGGTTTGGTAAAACGCCTGGCCCATATCAACATTTTCAACAAGCGCAACTTCGTGCCATTGAATTGGGAATACCTCTTATTAGAGCAGCAAATAATGGAATATCAGCTGTTATTGATCCTTATGGAAGAATTGTTTCTTCCCTTGAATATAATATTATTGGCGCACTTGATGCACCGATCCCACAACCAATTACCACTATTTGGAACAATAAATACAGAACATTCTCTACTTTCATCTTATTCATTCTTATGCTATTGTATCGTATTAGTTTTGGTTCTACAAAACAGCTTGAATGATTGAGTACTTATGTACAATATCATGTTATGTGTACCAGTAACGTCAAGAAAAGTATTATATATCATCCTCATTTATAATAAACTAACCTCACATGCACCTAATGTTTGTTTAAAAACAAAGCGCTGAAAATAAAGAGTTGCATTATGACCAAAACTAGAAAAAAACCCGATCCAATGGATATTTATGTTGGAACCCGTATTCGTTTGCGTCGTAATATATTAGGTCTTACTCAAGAAAAACTCGGTGAAAAATTAGGTATTACTTTTCAACAAATTCAAAAATATGAAAAAGGAACAAATCGTGTTGGAGCAAGCCGCCTCCAAGCAATTGCAGAAATTATGGATGTTCCAGTTTCCTATTTTTTTGATAAAGGAATTGGTATACAATCTTTAGAAGGTTTTACGGAAAGTGATAATAATTTTATAGATTTTTGTTCTAGTAGTGAAGGCATTCAATTAATGCGTGCTTTTACCAATATATCTGATGCTAAAGTGCGCCGAAAAATTATTGATTTAGCGAAGGCTCTTTCTGAAGAAGATCATAACGATGAGATATAAAATTATATTCTTTTTTACATTATTATTGACGATTTGGCATAGGATTGGCAAATAAAGCAAATTTGAGTCTACCAAACATGAAATATTGACTTCCTTTTTTATTTGAGAGAGTTCCTATGCCGCATCAAAATTATTTTTTTACAAGTGAGTCGGTATCGGAAGGACATCCTGATAAAATTTGTGACCGTATTTCTGATGAAATCGTTGATATGGTTTACAGAGAATCTCACAAAGCCAAAACTAATCCATGGTTAATACGAGTTGCTTGTGAAACTTTAGTAAGTGTCAATCGTGTTGTCATAGCTGGTGAGGTACGTGTTCCCGATACACTCTTAAAAAAAGATAAAAACGGTCAATTTATACGCGATAAGGCTGGCTCTCTTATTGTTAACCCTACCCCTTTTCGTAAAGTTGTACGTCACGCCATTCGTGCTATTGGCTACGAACAAGAAGATTTTCATTGGAAAACCGTTAAAATTGATGTTCTTTTACGCCCTCAATCAGCTGATATCGCACAAGGAGTTGATCATGCCATTGATCGTCATGGTGAAGAAGGAGCAGGTGATCAAGGCATTATGTTTGGATATGCTTGCCGTGAAACACCAGATCTCATGCCTGCACCAATTTATTATGCACATAAGATTTTAGAACATCTTGCAATAGCCCGTCATAGAAAAGAGGGAGAAACTGGTAAATTAGGACCAGATGCTAAAAGCCAAATAACAATAGAATACAAAAATGGCAAACCTGCGGAAGTGACATCTATTGTCCTTTCAGTACAACACCTTGATGAAAGCTGGGATTCGAATAAAGTCCGTACAATTGTTGAACCCTATATTTTGCAAGCTTTACATGATATCCCAATCTCCAATCAATGCAGATGGTATATTAATCCAACAGGAAAATTTGTTATTGGTGGTCCTAAAAGTGATGCGGGATTAACAGGACGGAAAATTATTGTGGATACGTATGGTGGTGCCGCACCTCATGGTGGTGGGGCTTTTTCAGGTAAAGATACAACAAAAGTTGATCGTTCTGCAGCTTATGCTGCACGCTACCTAGCTAAAAATATTGTTGCAGCTGATTTAGCAGATCAATGCACTATTCAGCTCTCCTATGCAATTGGCATTGCAGAACCTTTGTCCATTTATCTTAACCTCCATGGAACAGGAAAAGTAGATGAAAGTGCTATTGAAGCCGCAATTCCAAAAATAATGGATTTATCACCAACAGGCATCCGAAAGCATCTTGATCTCAACAAACCTATTTACGCAAAAACAGCAGCTTATGGCCATTTTGGACGCAAACCAGAGCATGATGGTTCATTTTCTTGGGAAAAAACTGATTTAGTTGGACAACTTAAAAAAATGATTAAAATATCATGACTACACATAAAACGCGTATGAGTGAAGCTTTTTTTGGTCGCCGACGAGGAAAACAGCTACGAAACAATCAAATTACACTTATAAATACGCTTCTTCCTACTCTTAACATTGATTTAAGCAAACCTGCACCTTTAAAGTTAGTATCTTTATTCACCAATCCAGTGGAAGAAGTTCGACTTGAAATTGGCTTTGGTAGCGGAGAACATCTACTCCATGAAATGAAGCGTTTTCCACGCACTGGTTTTATCGGTATAGAACCTTTTATTAATGGAATGGCAAAAATATTATCATACACTGAAAAGCACAAAGAATATCAAAATCAACTTCGTCTTTATAACGATGATGCTACACATTTTCTTGATTGGTTACCAACAGAATCTCTTGATGGAATAGATTTATTTTATCCTGACCCATGGCCTAAAAAAAAGCATTGGAAACGACGGTTCATTAATGAAAAAAATCTAAACCGTTTTTCTCGAGTTCTTAAAGCCGGTAAAAAATTCCGCTTTGCTAGTGATATAGATGACTATATCAATTGGACGCTTTATCATTGTATTCAACACAATAGTTTTGAATGGCTCGCACAAAAACCTACAGACTGGAAAATTCCCTATCCACTATGGCCAAGCACCCGATATGAAGCCAAAGCCCTATGTGAAGGCAGAACACCCACTTACCTTACTTTTATTAAACAATAAAAGATAAAATGCTTTACTATAAATAACTTGTAAAATTCTCTGTTTAAGAGTATAAAGAGATAGATTTTCGGCCTTATGATGAGGAGTGGTCCAGTTGGAGCCACTCTTTTTTATTGTAAGTTCGATAACAATTTGGATGAACCATATGAATGAAATTGAAAGAATGGGTGATATTGATGAACCGCGTTTATTTGAAGAAGATGGCGTTGCAGCACGTGTTTCTGCTCTTATTATACCATTACTAAAACCTTTAGGTTTTCGGTTAGTTCGCACAAAACTTTTGGGCTTAAATGGTTTAACACTTCAGATTATGGTTGAACGCACTAATGGCACCATGACAATAGAAGATTGCGAAATAGTTAGTCGAGCTGTTGCCCCTCTCCTTGACATAGAAAATGTTATTGAACGCAAGTATCACTTAGAAATTTCATCTCCTGGTATTGATCGCCTACTCGTAAGAAAATCTGATTTTGTTCATTGGCAAGGGCATCTCGCAAAAATTGAAACCAACACTGTTATTGATGGACGTCAAAAATTGCGTGGTAAGCTTAAAGATATTACACAAAATGGATTTACTTTAAATATCGAGAAAACAGCTCACAGAGAAGAAATAAATATATTTATTTCTTTTTCTAATATTACTAACGCGCACTTGATCCTCACCGATGAACTTATTCGTGATACATTGAAAAAAAATAAAGATTTAGACAAACAATTAATTTCGAACGATAATCTTAAACCTCTCAAGAACGAAAACAAATATAACACTTAAATATTAACAGACCCCCTGCCCTCATGTGGCATAAAAAAGGAGAAAATCAATGGCTATAAGCGCTAACAGGCTTGAACTTCTGCAAATTGCAGATGCTGTTGCACGTGAGAAGTCAATTGACCGTGAAATTGTCATTTCTGCAATGGCTGATGCTATTCAAAAAGCAGCACGTTCTCGTTATGGCCAAGAAACCAACATCCGTGCTGAGATCAATTCTAAAACAGGTGAAATTAAATTACAACGTCTTCTTAAAGTTGTTGATGTCGTTGAAGATTATACAACTGAAATAGCTTTATCTGATGCCCTAAAACGCAAAGAAGACGCAAAAGTCGGTGATTTTCTTTCCGATCTTTTACCTCCCATGGATTTTGGACGCATTGCAACACAATCTGCTAAACAGGTTATTGTGCAAAAAGTACGTGATGCAGAACGTAATCACCAATTTGAAGAATTCAAAAATAAAATTGGTGAAATTATTTCTGGTACAGTTAAACGTGTGGAATATGGCAATGTTATTGTCGATATAGGTCGTGGAGAAGCTATCGTGCGACGTGATGAATTAATTCCGCGGGAATCTTTTCATTATGGAGATCGCATTCGTGCGTTTGTTCATGACGTACACCGTGAACCAAGAGGACCACAAGTTTTCCTTTCACGGACACACCCTCAATTTATGGCAAAACTTTTTACTATGGAAGTCCCAGAAATTTATGATGGTATCATAGAAATTAAATCTGTTGCTCGTGATCCAGGCTCACGTGCAAAAATCGCTGTTGTTTCACGCGATGGCTCAATTGATCCCGTTGGTGCATGTGTTGGAATGCGAGGAAGCCGTGTTCAGGCTGTTGTTGCAGAATTACAAGGCGAAAAAATTGACATTATTCCTTGGTCACCTGATGCTGCAACATTTATCGTCAATGCACTGCAGCCCGCTGAAGTTTCGAAAGTTGTTCTTGATGAAGATGCAGAACGTATTGAAGTCGTCGTACCTGGTGATCAGCTTAGTCTTGCAATTGGTCGACGTGGACAAAATGTGCGTTTAGCTTCGCAATTAACAGGATGGAATATTGATATTCTAACAGAACAAGAAGAATCTGAAAATCGTCATAAAGAATTCACTGAACGTAGCAAGCTTTTCATGGAAACTTTAGATGTTGATGAAATGGTTGGGCAAGTTATGGCTTCAGAAGGTTTCACCTCAATTGAGGAAATCGCTTATGTTAATCTTGAAGAAATAGAGTCTATCGACGGCTTCGATCATGATACTGCTTCAGAAATCCAAAATCGTGCACGTGAATATTTAGAACGTAAAGAAAAAGAACTCAACGAAAAGCGTAAAGAGCTTGGTGTTTCAGATGAATTGCAAACACTGCCTGGTATAACAAATGCTATGCTAGTTGTTATAGGTGAGGATGGTGTAAAAACAATAGAGGATTTTGCAGGCTATGCAGTTGATGATCTCGTTGGATGGAGAGAATGTAAAGAAGGTCAAACACAAAATTTTCCTGGCATCTTGACACCCTTTGATATTACCCGTGCAGATGCAGAAGCCATGGTGTTAGCAGCACGCGTGCAAGCAGGTTGGATAAATCAAGCTGATCTTATTAAACAACATCCTGTAGAAGATGAAGCAACAAATAATTTGGATGCGGATAAATTTTAAATGAATGAGCGGACTTGTATTGTGACAAAGAAAAGTGCTTCAGCGGCAGCGCTGATCCGTTTTGTCATTGGTCCAAATAATCAAATTATCCCTGATCTTAAAGCTAATTTACCCGGACGTGGTCTTTGGGTTTCTGCGCATCACACTATCATAGAAGAGGCAGTCAAACGTAAAGCTTTTAGCAAAAATCTTAAAACAGATGTTGAGGTTTCTGAAAACCTCGCTCATATTGTGGATAAATTACTACTAAAAGCTGCACTTTCAAGCCTTTCTATGGCTCGAAAAGCAGGGACTATTGTTACAGGATCAACCAAAGTTGTTTCTGCTATTCGCACCGGTCAGGTTATTCTTGTTCTCCATGCAAAAGAAGCAAAAGAAGATGGAAAACGCAAAATTTCACAAGCCATCCACGCAATACAAAAAAAAGTAAATCAGAATATAAAAGTTATATCTTTATTTACAAGTGATGAAATGAGTATGGCTTTTGGAACTAATCCTGTGATACATGCTGCCTTATTGAATACGAAAGCTGCAGAGGGATTTATCAAAACGATATACAAATTAATCACCTATCGTGAGGATAAATATAGTAAGCTTAGTGCAATAACGGCAAAGGCCGTGAAGGAAATACAATGAGTGAAAAAAATAATGACAAAATAACAGCTAAAAAAACACTGACCTTAAAACGATCAGGATTAGAAACTAGTACGATCAAACAAAATTTCAGCCATGGTCGTACAAAGGCTGTGGTTGTCGAAACTAAACGACGCAAAATTACACGCCCGGACGAAAAAACTGAAGCACCACAGCCTATTACTAAACCGCATGTAGCTCAACACTCCAAACCAAAATTTGAAGAAATACCGCCCAGTAAACCTATAGCGCCGAGCAACCTTTCATCAGCAGAAATAGAAGCGAGGCGCCGTGCTTTAGAAGAAGCACATATCCAAGAAAAAATAATACGTAAACAAGCTGAAAAAGAAAAACGTGACAAAGAACGTGAAGAACGTTTGCATTTACAAACTCATCAAGAAAAGCAAACATTACGAGAAAGTAAGAACACCACAGATCAAATTCCAACTCATACTTCTACACTCTCCTCAACAGAATCTATCGAAGCAATAGATATAAAAGCATTAGAAGCAGCTATTCCGCTTAAAAATATACCCATAGCAGAAAAACGTATTATAGATGATCATGATAATGAAGACAAACATAACCGACGCACTAATTCTTCTAAACCAGAAATGCGTTCACCTAAAGTTGTAAAAGGAGCTGATGAGCGTCGTCGAGGAAAACTTACTCTTCATAGTGCGTTGGATGAAGAAGGAAGTGGACGTGGACGTTCAATAGCAGCAATGCGTCGTCGACAGGAAAAATTCAAACGTGCACAAAATCAAGAACCAAGAGAAAAAATTTCTCGTGAAGTTACTCTTCCTGAAACCATTACCATCCAAGAGCTCGCTCAGCGCATGACCGAACGTTCGGTTGATGTTATTAAATTTTTAATGAAACAAGGACAAATGATGAAGCCTGGTGATGTCATCGATGCGGATATTGCAGAGCTCATTGCTGTTGAATTTGGTCATACAGTTAAACGTGTTTCAGAATCTGATGTAGAAGATGGTATTTTCAATATCAGTGATGATCCATTAAAGATGCATCCACGTCCACCTGTTGTAACCATTATGGGTCATGTTGACCATGGAAAAACTTCTCTTCTTGATGCTATTCGTAAAGCCAATGTTGTTTCCAGTGAAGCAGGTGGAATTACACAACATATCGGTGCTTATCAAGTTGAGCAAAATGGTCAAAAGATTACCTTTATCGACACGCCTGGACATTCTGCTTTTACAGCCATGCGTGCTCGTGGTGCTCAAGTAACTGATATTGCTATTTTAGTAGTCGCCGCCGATGATAGTGTGATGCCACAAACAATTGAGTCCATTAATCATGCAAAAGCCGCTAATGTTCCCATTATTGTTGCTATTAACAAAATTGATAAACCAACTGCCGACGCACAAAAAGTACGTACAGAACTTTTGCAACATGAAGTTTTTGTTGAAGCCATGGGTGGTGAAACTTTAGAAGTTGAAGTTTCTGCCAAAACTGGACAAAATCTTGATAAACTTTTGGAAGCTATTCTTCTTCAAGCTGAGCTTCTTGATCTTAAAGCGGACTCAGAGCGAACAGCAGAAGGCGTTGTTATTGAAGCTAAACTTGATCGAGGACGGGGGCCTGTTGCAACTGTTCTTATTCAAAAAGGTACATTACAACTTTCTGACATTATTGTTGCAGGCAATGAATGGGGACGTGTTCGTGCTTTAATTGATGATTGTGGTTGTTATATCAAAAAAGCAGGGCCTTCTACACCAATTGAAATTTTAGGCATGCAAGGTACACCACAAGCTGGTGACCGATTTGCTGTAGTGATAAATGAAGCAAAAGCAAGAGAAATAGCTGAATACCGCCAACACTTAGCTCGTGACAAAGCTGTAGCTCGACAAACTAGCTCTCGTGGTTCTCTTGAACAAATGATGACAAAATTACAAACTATTGGTGTAAAAGAATTCCCACTTATCATCAAAGGAGATGTCCAAGGATCTATTGAAGCGATCACTTCAGCGTTAGAAACACTAGGCAATGAGGAAGTGCGTGCACGCGTCGTACACTCCGGTGCTGGAGGTATTACTGAAAGTGATATTTCTCTCGCTGAAGCCTCTCAATCCGCTGTTATTGGCTTTAACGTTCGAGCGAATAAACAAGCAAGAGATGCAGCTAAAATTCAAGGAATTGAAATCCGTTATTATAACATCATTTATGATCTTGTTGACGATATAAAAGCAGCTATGTCAGGATTGCTATCACCAGAACAGCGCGAAACCTTCCTTGGTAATGCCGAAATTCTAGAAATCTTTAACATTACAAAAACTGGAAAAGTTGCTGGTTGTCGGGTTACAGAAGGAAAAATAGAACGAGGAGCTGGCGTCCGGCTAATTCGAGACAATATCGTTATTCATGAAGGAAAACTTAAAACACTCAAACGCTTCAAAGATGAAGTCAGTGAAGTACAAGTTGGTCAAGAATGTGGAATGGCATTTGAAAACTATGATGACATTCGCGCGGGTGATATTATTGAAACTTTCCGAGTCGAGCATATTAATCGTACATTATAAGGTCACCTAAGAGCTTTCTTTATCTAATAGTTAAAAAAGAAAAGTATTAAACTTAATACAATCTTTCTATCTTTTCTTATCTTTTAAGAGAACAAAAGGAAAACAGGATATAAAAGGTTATAATTTTGGTAAAAAATATACATCCATCACAACGGCAATTAAGAGTAGGAGAACAGGTTCGCCACGCAATAGCTCATATATTGCAACGAGGTGTTTTGCTTGATGATACCTTTAAAAATATTGTTATTTCTGTCTCTGAAGTGCGTATGTCATCAGATTTGAAAATTGCTACTTGCTTTGTTTCCTTTCTCAATACCGTCGATCAAACTTCTCACGATGCTATCGTTAGCGCTTTAAATAAAAATAGTCGTTTTATCCGTGGAGCGATCAGTCATCAGTTACGGCAAATGAAATACATGCCTGCACTCCGTTTTCGATTCGATAACAGTTTTGATAATTTTGCAAAAATTGATACTTTACTCCGATCACCTGAGGTTGCGCGTGATCTTCATAATGATAAACTTAAAGATCAAAAAACGTGACACGACAACGTACAAAAAAAGGTCGTTCTATTTCCGGCTGGATCATCCTAGATAAACCCAAAGGAATGAGTTCGACAGCAGCTGTTTCAAAAATCAAATGGCTTTTTAACGCACAAAAGGCTGGACATGCAGGGACACTTGATCCACTTGCTTCTGGCTTATTGCCTATTGCGCTGGGAGAAGCAACAAAAACTGTTCCTTATGTTATGGAAGGTACCAAAACTTATCATTTTTGTGTAGCCTGGGGAGAAGAGCGTTCCACAGATGATCTAGAAGGTGAAATTACTAAAACATCTTCGATACGCCCAACACAAGAAAATATTCTTGCTCTTTTACCAAAATATACAGGTATTATTTGGCAAAAACCTCCAAAATTTTCAGCAATTAAAATTGCTGGTAACCGTGCCTATGATTTAGCACGCAAAGGTACAAATATTGAAATTTCATCTCGTCAAGTAGAAATTAAAACCCTCAAGCTTATCGATACTACTGCTCAAGGACATTCTATTTTTGAAATGACATGTGGAAAAGGAACCTATGTACGTTCCTTAGCACGTGATATGGGACACGATCTCGGTTGTTATGGATATATTTCTGACCTACGCCGTATAAAAGTCGCGCCTTTTAAAGAAAATGATCTCATTACATGGGATGAATTAAAAGTTGCAATGCCTTGTAAAGAAACAGCAGATGAAAATTGTACTCTACCGAAGAGAGATTTCTCTGTACTTGATCAGTTATTGATTAAAACAGATGCTGCATTACATTGCCTATCACACTACACTCTCAATAAAACTCAAGCAATGCATATAAAAGTGGGTAAGTCAGTACTCTTATTTGAAAATAACATCTCTATTGATGAAGAAAATGTTTATGTCACTTACAAAGATCAGCTTCTTGCTATAGGTACAATTGATAAAAATCAATTCAAACCAAAACGAATTTTCACAATTTAATGAGCTGCTATTTCTAACACTAAGCTAAGCCCAGTATAGAAGGCTGTTTTTTTATACTAATAGCTATTTTCTATTTTATATTTCAATTTTATAACACTCAAATTATTGATTATTGGATAGTTTTAAATGTATCTCATTAATCTTTGGTACTGTTTGCCACTTAATCATGCGATGAACCTTTACGCTATTGGATATGCGATTTAATCTATCAAGATGTTTGTTAACCTCTATATCTGCTTTTGTGCAACGGCGATTATGGCGCAAATAATCTACCCAAGTTGGTATATGGTAAGATTCTATCCAATATTCCGGCCTCTCAAGATCACGCAAAAGAATCCACTGGTGTGCTCCATCACGTAGTCGAATATGACGGCAACGTCTCATAACTTCAAGAAATTCTGCAAGATCATTTTCATTAATTTGATAATAAGTCATAATCATAATTGGACCACTTTGTCCTGCTAGATCTAATGAAAGCTCTGGCTCTCTAAATTGATCAAGCGGCTCAAAATTAATTTGAGGAATTTCTTGAATTTTAAATTTAATACCCGCAAGAGCTCCACAAATTAAGAATATCGCGCAAACATTCAAAGCGACTGTTAAAGAATAAACCTCAGCTAATACACCCCAGATTGCACTTCCAACAGCCATACCACCATAAGATGCAGTTTGATAAAGGGCTAAAGCACGCGCAACAACCCAACGTGGTGTAGAAAGCTGTACAGATGTATTAAAGAGTGATAATGCCAAAACCCAACATAAACCAGCAGGAAATAAAACAGAGTGGCTTATAAACAACGAACGACTCATTGCTAAAACAAAGCAAGAAAAGGACAATCCAACAAATGCACTTGCAACAATTATTTCTGACTTAAAATTGCTTCGTACAAACGAATTAATCACGCCAGCTGTAATAGCTCCCAGACCAAAACAACTAAGTAATGTACCATAAAACAGTGCATTCCCTTCAAAAAATTCATGTACAACGATTGGCAGTAACGCAAAAACAAAAACAGCACCAACACAAAAAAGGAATGATCTTATCATAATACTCAAAAGATTGGGAGACATTGCTACATAACGGAGACCATCTGCTATAGCTCCTAAAAAACTCTCCCTTGGTAATGTATTGTTCTTGTAATTTGGCTTCCACAAAAACAAAACGCTAATCAAAGGAATATAACTGAGCGCATTGACAAAAAAAGTTGTAATACCACCCAAAGTAGAAATAATAGCTCCTCCAATAGAAGGTCCTACACTGCGCATCAAATTCAAACCAACACTATTCAAACTAACGGCAGTAGAAATATTTTCTCGGTTCACAATATCCCCTATTGTTGCTTGCCAAGAAGGATTATACAAAGCGGTTCCACATCCAATCAAAAATGTAAAGCATAAGAGAAGCCAGGGGGTAATTAATCCCATATAAGATAAAATAACCAAATTAATTGAGACAATCATCATAATAATTTGAGCAAAAAGCATAATATGACGCCGATTAAAATTGTCAGCTAATGCACCTGCCATCAGAGAAAAAACAACAAGAGGTAATGTCGTAGCACTTTGCACAAGCCCTACCATAAAATGAGAAGGACTAATCAATGTCATCATCCAGCTTGCTCCCACCGCCTGTACAAAGCCACCTAAATTCGCTACAAGAGTAGCGACCCATAAATTTCTGAATGTTGAATTATGAAAAATCTCTAATGTTGAAACCTTCTGCATCTTTTGTCTCCAAATCAGCAGTTCATTCGTCCCTTTACTATTAGTACATCATGTAAAGTTATTATCTTATCTATTTAGAATAATAATTCTTTAAGAAACTTTCATAAAAAATCTTAAAATAAATATTTGCCAAAATAAACTTATATAAAGAAAATCTTCAAGGGCTAGTATTTTAACTTTATTTCCTATATAAGTACCAAATATCAGTATCAAAGCAAGTAAGATTTTCTCTCTTCTTGTTCTTTTATAGCCTTTGCTGGACGACATCTTGGCTACAGGTGTTTTTTGCTTATTTTTTGAAAGGACAATACGATGTCGATTACTGCTGAGCGTAAAAAAGCTCTTATTACAGAATATAAAACTAAAATCGGTGATACAGGTTCACCAGAAGTTCAGGTTGCTGTTCTTTCTGAACGCATTTCTAATTTAACCAACCACTTTAAATCTCACAAAAAAGATAATCATTCTCGTCGGGGTCTTTTAAAGATGGTATCCCAACGCCGCCGGCTTCTTGATTACCTAAAAGGTGTTGATCAAGATCGCTATCAGAAACTTGTCGAAAGATTAGGCTTACGCCGTTGAAGAAAAGTAAGTGAGTATTTTTTTACGAAAAATCACTCTTTTACTTTAATATACTGCTCGTAATCAAAGACTAATGAAGAATCGTGAGCAAGATTGCCGGGTGTTTCCATTTGATCTGTCATTTATTTCTCTCTATGCAAAATATAGAAATGTCTTGTTGTATTACCCATAACTTTGAAACATAACACAAAATCACAATGTAAATATTAGGTCATTAAGGATAAAAAATGTTTAAAACCCATAAGGTAGAAATTGAATGGGCCGGCCGGCCACTTATCCTCGAAACAGGAAAAATTGCACGTCAGGCAGATGGCGCGATTCTTGCTACATATGGTGAAACTGTTGTTTTGGCAACTGTCGTTTCAGCAAAAACTCCAAAACCAGATCAAAATTTTTTTCCGCTCACCGTTAATTATCAAGAAAAAAACTATGCAGTTGGTAAAATACCTGGAGGTTATTTAAAACGCGAAAGCCGTCCAAGTGAAAGTGAGACCTTAATTTCACGGTTAATTGATCGTCCAATTCGCCCGCTCTTTGTTGATGGTTATAAAAATGATACACAAGTAATCGTTTCTGTCATCCAGCATGATTTAGAAAACAACCCTGATATTCTTGCTATAATTGCATCTTCTGCCGCACTAACTCTCTCAGGTATTCCTTTTATGGGCCCAATTGCCGCTGCTCGTATTGGTTACTGCAATGGACAATATATTCTTAATCCTAATATTGACGAGATGCCTGAATCAAAACTTGATCTCGTTGTTGCTGGAACAGAAAATGCTGTACTAATGGTTGAATCAGAAGCACATGAATTACCTGAAGATGTAATGTTAGACGCTGTCATGTTTGGCCAAAAAAGTTTTCAACCTGTAATTAATGCAATCATCAAACTTGCCGAAGTAGCTGCTAAAGAGCCCCGCGACTTTATTCCGGAGGATCTATCTATCCTTGAAAAAGATATGCTTGAAATGGTCGAACAAGATCTCAGAGACATTTATACAATTACTGATAAACAAAAACGTCATGCTGCACTTGATTTTCTTAAAGAAGAAGTCATCAATAAATTCACACAAGAAACAGAAAAAAACTGCGAATTTAATACAGATCAGATTGCAACTGTTTTCAAACAGTTGCAAGCAAAAATTGTTCGCCAAAACATCCTTGATACGGGAAAACGCATTGATGGACGAAATCTTTCAGATGTTCGCTCAATTCAATCAGAAGTAGGTATTTTACCTCGCACACACGGATCAGCATTATTTACTCGTGGTGAAACACAAGCACTTGTCATAGCAACATTAGGAACTGGAGAAGATGAGCAATATATAGATTCCTTGACAGGTATGTATAAAGAAACATTTCTTCTCCATTACAATTTTCCACCTTTTTCAGTAGGTGAAATAGGCCGTATTGGTTCTCCTGGCCGCCGTGAAATTGGTCATGGTAAATTAGCGTGGCGTGCTATTCATCCCATGTTGCCGACAAAAGAATCATTTCCTTATACTATTCGTACTGTATCAGAAATTACTGAATCAAATGGATCTTCTTCAATGGCAACTGTTTGTGGAACTTCACTAGCACTCATGGATGCAGGTGTTCCTTTAGCCAACCCTGTTGCTGGTATTGCAATGGGTTTGATTAAAGAAGGTAAACAATTTGCCGTTCTATCAGATATTTTAGGGGATGAAGATCACCTTGGTGATATGGATTTCAAAGTAGCAGGTACAGAAAACGGAATTACTTCTCTGCAAATGGACATAAAAATTGACGGCATTACTGAGGAGATTATGAAAATCGCACTTGCACAAGCTAAGGATGGTCGAATCCATATTCTCAATGAAATGGCAAAGGCCTTAGCTCGTGCACGTAGTGAACTTAGCGAATTTTCTCCACGTATTGAAATGATGAATATTCCTGTAGATAAAATTCGTGATGTTATTGGTGCTGGTGGTAAAGTAATAAGAGAAATTGTGGAAAAAACTGGAGCTAAAATTAATATTGAGGATGATGGAACAATTAAAATTGCTTCTTCTGATTTAAAAACCATTGAAGCAGCAAAAAATTGGATCCTTTCAATTGTTGATGAACCTGAAGTCGGTGCTATTTACCAAGGAACAGTTGTTAAAATTGCAGAATTTGGAGCGTTTGTTAATTTTTTTGGTTCTCGCGATGGACTTGTTCACATCTCTCAACTCGCGGTAGAACGGGTAGCAAAAACAACTGATATTGTCAAAGAAGGTGATAAGGTTTGGGTTAAATTAATGGGCTTCGATGAACGTGGTAAAATTCGGTTATCGATGAAAGTCGTTGATCAACAAACTGGAAAAGAGCTTATCCATGATGACTCAATAGAAACAGAAAAAGGCGGTAATATTCATGAAAGGAATCGATCTGAAAAGAAAAACCGTCGTAAGAAAAAAGAAGATTAATTTTATTTTCTTACTGTAAAATAAAATGCCATTCTAAAATATTGGAGAGGCATTTCTTTGAAAGAATAAAATGTGTCTCTATTTTTACCTTTTGAAAGCTATGATCTCCCTAGACCTTGTTCGAACCAATATTTTTTAGGTTTTGGTTTAACTAAAATTCCTGATAAACAATGGATAAAAAATCTTGAAATTATAACCCCTTGGCGACAAGACTTTTTAAAATTTACCAATGCTAAATTTCAATGTAGCCCCCAAATAAATCAAACCATAATCTATGATGGAGGACTGCTACAACTTAGTAAATATCGTGATCTTAATCAAAATCGTTTTCTTGATCTATTAGAACGAGTCAAACCTGGTGGATGGATCATCATTAGTGGAGAAAAAACTGCTGGTTCTGCCTCAATGATGAAATGGGTTAACACTCTTGTTCCTATTAGTAAAAAATTATCCAAAAATCATAGCCATATCTTCTGGTTGCAAGTACCGCAAAAAATAGATAAACAAAATATTGCTCATTTTCGCTCATCACCACTCAGTTTTGGAAATAAATTTCAAACTACTTCTGGTATGTTTTCTCATGGTCGTATTGACCCAGGATCTGCTGCACTTATACCTTATTTACATAAAGTCATTTTTGGAAAAACAGCTGATTTTGGAGCGGGCTGGGGATTTCTTTCTTATACTGCACTTGAAGTAAGCAAAAACTTAACTGCACTCGACCTTTATGAAGCCGACTATAACGCTTTAGAGGCAGCAAAAAAACATCTACAGCATATAAAAACCTCTCTTCCGATTGGCTTTTATTGGCATGATCTTATTTATGAGCCTATAAAAAATCTTTATGATACAATTATTTCAAATCCACCATTTCATACACAACAAACAACAGACATTTCATTAGGGCAGCATTTTATTATAAATGCTGCAAAATACCTTAAACCTAAAGGTCGCTTGCTTCTCGTTGCAAATCGCCATCTACCTTATGAAACACTATTAAAAAAGCTCTTCTGCACAGTTTTTATCCATGAAGAAGTTCATGGCTACAAAATCATAGAAGCACATCGATAGATCACTATATGCAAAGGTCTCTAAAGAACAAAACGTGAAAGATCTATATCAGAAGCAAGCTCTCCTATAGATTTTCTGACATAATCAGCATCAACTTTAAATGAAGTACCGGCTTTATCAGGTGCCGTAAAAGAAATTTCATCTAAAACACGCTCCATAACCGTCTGCAAACGACGTGCGCCAATATTCTCGATCCTCGCATTTAAATCAACAGCAATATCAGCTAACGCATCAATTGCATCATCAGTAATTTCTAAATGAACTTCTTCTGTTGCCATTAAAGCAATATATTGTTTAATCAGACTAGCTTCAGGTTCAGTAAGAATACGCCGTAAATCTTCCCTTGTTAAAGCATTTAATTCTACACGGATAGGCAAACGACCTTGCAGCTCTGGTAATAAATCAGAGGGCTTAGATACATGAAAAGCACCAGAAGCAATGAAAAGAATATGATCTGTTTTTATTTGCCCATATTTAGTCGCAATTGTTGTCCCTTCAACTAAAGGCAAAAGATCCCTTTGAACCCCTTCGCGTGAAACAGCAGCACTTGCCCCACCATCACGAGTTGCAATTTTATCAATTTCATCAATGAAAACAATTCCATCATTTTCAGCAACACGAAGTGCCTCTTGAATAATTTGATCTTGATCTAGGAGTTTCTCCGATTCATCATCAATTAATGGTTTAAAAGCGTCCTTTACAGTCGTTTTGCGTACCTTTGTACGAACACCCATCTTTCCAAAAATATCTGATAAATTCATAATACCCATTTGTGCACCAGGCATACCAGGAATATCAAAAGTTGGAGCACTATTACTATTATCAGTTACTTCAATTTCAATTTCTTTGTCATCCAATTCTCCTTCGCGCAATTTTTTACGAAAACTATCACGGGTAGCAGGACTCGCGGTTTTTCCTACAAGAGCATTTAAAACTCGTTCTTCAGCATTAAGATGAGCTTTTGCTTTTACTTCATCACGTTTTTTTTCACGCACAAGAGAAATTGCAATTTCAACGAGATCACGAATAATTTGCTCAACATCGCGACCCACGTAGCCCACTTCAGTAAATTTAGTGGCCTCTACTTTAACAAAAGGAGCTCCAGAAAGTTTTGCTAATCGACGAGCTATTCCTGTTTTACCAACACCTGTTGGCCCTATCATCAGGATATTTTTAGGCATCACTTCTTCACGCATCTGCCCTTCAAGCTGTTGTCGACGCCACCGATTACGCAGTGCAATAGCAACAGAACGCTTAGCATCATTTTGTCCAATAATAAAACGATCAAGTTCAGAAACAGTTTCACGAGGGGAAAATACAACACACATTCAAATAGCTTTCTCTAAAGGAGGTAATTCAGCATCCAATGTTTCTATTGTAAAATTATCATTGGTGTAAACACAAATTTTAGCAGCAATACTCATAGCTTTAGAAGCAATAGTTTCTGCATCTAAGTCCATGTCCATCAGTACCCGTGCAGCCGACAAAGCAAAATTACCTCCAGAACCAATTGCCATCACTCCATCTTCTGGTTCTAAGACATCACCAAGACCTGTCAACGCCAAAGTAGTTTTTTGATCAGCCACAAGCATCATTGCTTCAAGACGACGTAAATAACGATCGGTACGCCAATCTTTTGCAAGCTCTACACATGCACGCATAAGCTGATCAGGATATTGCTCAAGTTTTGTCTCTAATCTTTCTAATAGTGTGAAAGCATCTGCTGTAGCACCTGCAAAACCAGCTATCACTGCTCCACTTTTCCCAAGACGACGAACTTTGCGCGCATTACTTTTCATAATTGTTTGTCCAAGTGAAACTTGACCATCGCCAGCCATAACTACTTTATTACCTTTTCTTACAGTTACGATTGTCGTACCATACATAATATCAGGCTTATGCTCTGTCATAAGAAAACTCCTTAACATGGCTCCCTTTTATCATACATAAAATAAAATCACTAATTCCTTTATTTAATAATATATATTGCAAAACACAATGCTTGAGCGCACTTCAATTTTTCTCAATATAAAATAATATAAAAAATGACATCATTGTTGTATACTCGAATTATTGTTATATTGCTTTATATAAGCAATCTGCCTTCTTACAGGGGAAAATTATGAAAAGAATAGCAGTAGGCACATTAGGTGGAACAATTGCAATGACAGCCAATAATTTGGGCCAAATGCAGCCGACTTTAACATCAGATATACTCATAAAAAATATTCCTGATTTAGAAAAAATTGCTGATATTCAGAGTTACACATTAACACAACTACCAAGTGGATCTCTATCTTTTAAAATTCTGCTTGAAACAATAGAATGGGCAACACAGCAAATTAAGATGGGTGCAGATGGTATTGTTTTAACGCAAGGAACCGACACATTAGAAGAAACAGCTTTTTTTCTTTCCCTTTATTGGAATAGAGCTGAACCACTTGTTGTAACTGGTGCTATGCGTATACCCTGTGAAGCAAGCGCTGATGGACCTGCTAATTTTTTGGCTGCAACCCGCGTCGCGGCTAATCCACAAAGCCGTAATAGAGGAGTCCTAGTTGTAATGAATGATACTATTCATTCACCCTACTGGGTACAAAAAAGCCATACTGTTAAAGTCGAAACGCTGCAATCAGGTCTAACAGGCATTCTAGGAACAATTTTAGAAGGAAAACTCTTTTATTTTAACGATCGAAATTTTTTTCCTACAACTTTCACAGCTCCTAAAAAAAATGATCATCAAGTTGCGCTGCTATATTCCTCTTTATCATCTGATACACACTTGATGAAATTTTGCCTTGAAAGTGGACATTATGCAGGCCTTGTCATAGCAGGTTTTGGTTCAGGCCACTGCAGTTTTCAAGAAGCGGATATAGTACGAAAATACGCAAAAAAAATACCAATCATCATTGCAAGCCGTTCTTATCATGGTCCAACAACTCGTACAACCTACGGTTATAAAGGTTCAGAAATTGATATGATTTCTTCTGGTGCTTTAATGTCTGGCTATTTGTCAGCAGTAAAAGCACGTTTACTTTTATGGGCTTTTTTGGCAGAAGATCTATCACAAAAACAAATCATTGCACGCTGGAATGATTGGACTATAAGTTAATTCACTATTTTAAAACAAAACATGATTTTTTAAACAAAAGACAGCTTGTTGTTCTGCTCTCAATCATGACAATTTCTAAAAAATAATCTAAAAACTCTTGGTCAATAAAGATGCTTGATACTACTCAATTCAAAAACAATCAAGAAGATAACTTGATCAATTACGTTTCTGATCAATATTCTCCCTACACTTTTTTTACTGTACAAGAATGGTCTCAATTTCGCGCAAATACCCCGCTTACCTTAACTTTTGATGAAATTAAACGCTTACGATCAATCGATGATCCTATCGATTTAGAAGAAGTGCAATGTATTTATCTTTCTTTAGCGCGTCTCTTATCATACCATGTTGAAGCCGTACAGGAACTTTTCCGAAAACGTCAAATATTTTTGTATCAAGCAGATACCAAAAAAACACCCTTTATTATTGGAATTTCTGGTTCTGTTGCGGTGGGAAAATCAACAACCGCACGTATTCTTCAAGAACTCATGAAACGATGGAAATCTAGTCTTAAAGTTGATCTTGTTACAACCGATGGATTCCTCTACCCTAATGCCATTTTACAAGCAAAAAATCGTATGAATCGTAAAGGATTTCCTGATTCCTATGATATTAAAAAATTACTGCGCTTTCTTTCTGACGTAAAATCAGGCATTGGTAATGTTAGTGCGCCGCTTTATTCGCATATGATCTACGATGTTCTAGAAAATCAAAAAATTATTATCGACCGGCCCGATATTTTAATTGTCGAAGGTGTTAATGTGCTTCAAGTTAGTGATTATCCTAAAGATGGAAAAATTGTACCTTTTGTTTCAGACTTTTTTGATTTCTCAATCTATGTAGATGCTGCAACAGAAGTGATCCATCAATGGTATTTAGAGCGTTTCAAACAGTTACGTAAAACAGCTTTTCAAAAACCCGAATCTTATTTTCATCGTTATGCACTGTTAAATGAAGAAGAGGCCTTAAAAATTGCTGAAAACCTTTGGTACACAATTAATCTAAAAAATTTACAAGAAAATATATTACCAACACGACCGCGAGCTGATCTTATTCTACGAAAGGGAAAAAATCATTTAGTTGAATATGTTGCACTTCGAAAACTATAAGGATTATAAACACATGCTTCAACATCAAATTAATTTCACTGCTACACGTTCTGATAAGAGCTGCCCTATCCTCTTAATTGATACAAAAAACTTTGCTAATTTAACTCTTGATTCATCAAAAACCTCATGGATGAAAGTTAATGGCTTTACTGGAAAAGCAGGACAAATATTATTTGTTCCCCACGAAACAGGACAATTAAAACAAGTTTTATTTGGACTTGGTGACCAAGAAAATCCTTTCATCACAGGACTCCTTCCCAAAAATCTCCCCACTGGCCATTGGCATTTAGAAGGAACTACCTCAAATGAAATGAATACCTATCTTGGATTAGCATTTGGGAGTTACCAATTTAACCGCTATCGTCAAAAATCCCCTTCTAAATCACTATCGATCCATGTACATAACGCAATTGATCTAGATGAACTTAAACGAATTTATGAAACTGTCTTTTGGGTCCGTGATCTTATCAATACTCCAGCTAATGATATGGATCCTAACACTCTCGAAATAACAACACGCCAACTAGGGCAGACTTATAATGCTCATGTCACAAGTATTTGTGGAGATGATCTTTTAGTACAAAATTTTCCAATGATTCATGCTGTAGGACGAGCAAGCAACATTGCACCACGACTCATTGAACTACAATGGGGACAAGAAAACCATCCTAAAATCACATTGGTTGGCAAAGGAGTAACTTTTGATTCCGGAGGATTAGATATTAAATCTGCCAATAATATGCTATTAATGAAAAAGGATATGGGTGGTAGTGCGCATGTTTTGGGATTAGCAAAACTAATCATGGATGCAAAACTTCCTTTTTGTCTGCGTGTTTTAATTCCTGCAGTTGAAAATGCCATTTCTGCTAATGCTTTCCGGCCAGGTGATATCCTTCAAAGCCGTAAGGGATTAACTGTTGAAGTTGGCAATACAGATGCCGAAGGCCGACTTATTCTTGCTGATGCCCTAACTTATGGTGATGAAAAAAGCCCCCAGTTCATGATTTGCATGGCTACTTTAACTGGAGCAGCACGCATAGCATTAGGGCCAGATCTCCCTGCATTTTATTGTAGCAACCCAATATGGGCACAGAAAATTTCTCAATCAGCAAATTCCATTACTGACCCTCTATGGCAAATGCCACTTTGGAAACCCTATAGACAAATGTTATCATCACAAATTGCGGACATTAATAATACATCCGGAAATAACTTTGCTGGCTCTATAACTGCCGCTTTATTTTTAAATTCTTTTGTCGAAAAAGCAGAAAAATTTGCTCATTTTGACCTTTATGGATGGTCTCCAAAAGAAACACCAGGTTATCCTGTCGGTGGAACCGCGCAAGCTATTCGTGCTCTTTATAAACTCTTCAAAGATCAAATTTGATATAAATAATTGGTAAGGATGTACAATAATTTGGACAAATTATAATTTTATTCTTTTTATAATTTTATTCTTTCTATTGGATAAGAGATCTATTAATATTTGCTGCTAGTCCATTAGAGGTAAAAAATGCCTTATAAAAATTCACCGTTGCATATATCTCAAGATATCCTCACAAATCAGCAATTTGAAACTCCATGTTCTGTCCAAGGAGAAAGAAGACGCGTTAATACAGCTGTTGCAGGTCTATTTAAAGAAAACAGTAAGAAAAGCGAAAGGCAAACAGAATGCCTCTTCGGAGAAGAAATCTTACTCCTTGAGCAAGATGAAACCATGTCAAAGGTAGAATCGCTTAAAGATGGTTATGTAGGTTATATTGATACACAAATTCTTTGCACATCAACCATAAAACAAACGCATATTGTTTCAGTTCCTCGTACTTTCCAATATTCGCAAGCTGATTTAAAAAAGGCTGTAGAACGTGCTTTGTCTATGGGAAGTAAAGTAACCGTTGTTGATGTAACTGAAACACGTGGTACAATGTATTCTATTCTTGAAAATGGAACAGCTATTATTTCTTCTCATCTTCATCCTATTCAACATACGTTCAAAGATTATGTAACTGTTGCTCAAACTTTTATTCGCACACCTTATCTTTGGGGAGGTGTTAGTGGCTTTGGTCTTGATTGCTCTGGACTAGTTCAACTTTCTATGATGATGGCAGGGAAAGCAGTTTTACGTGATACTAGTATGCAACAGCAAACTATAGGAAAACCACTAACAGATACTGATACTCTTGAACGAGGTGATTTGATTTTTTGGCAAGGTCATGTTGCAATTATGATTGACTATGAAAATATTATTCATTCAAATGGTTATTCTATGGATGTTATGGTTGAACCTTTAGAAAAAGCAGTTGAACGAATTGCTAAAAATCACAAATATCCTGTAGCAAAACGTCGACCACTTTAATAACATCTTACAAAATTTAATAGCGTAATATCTTAAATGCTATTTTAGAACATTTTATTTATCGAATTACTTTGAATTTTTAATATTTGTAAATACACTCTATAATTCTTTTAATAACAAATTTTTCTATATTTAATCTTTTGATATTATAGATTATTTTTTTAATAAGAATCATATAAACAAAATGAAATATTTCTAATTTATCTCTATATAATTTATTAAAAGCTTCATATTTATAGACTCTTTTAAGGGTAAATGAAGTTATTTTTAACATAAATAATTTCATCTTTTTGCATAAGCTGTCATTAAATTAAATGTGTAAACTACTATTCAATATGTTGTTAACACCTTGATATGGCCATAAGATATAAAGAAATATTCCTGGAAATTAGAATCTCTGTGAGTTTGGCTAAACAACTTAACGAAACTCACAAATAATTGTTCAAAATAAAAACAAGACTAATCTTTAAAGGCTAAAATTGATAACGCAAGCCACCCGAAACACTAATTCCAGAAAAGCCGGCTTTGGTTAATTTATGTTGGTATAACAAATCGCCATGGAATGTTATAGTATTAGACAATTGAGCATGAACACCCATCCCTGTTTCAACTGTAGAACCAAATGCACCTAACTGAAAAGCGTCTTTAAAATGCACTATCCGCTTCTTTTCATAACTATGCGCAACATGAAGTTTGGTATAAAAGGAAACAACATGTGCTTTTTCGGAAGCAGAAACAACTTTCGTTAAACAACCACCAATCCGCCCTATCAATTGATCATGGCTTCCTAAATCAATATCAAACCGATCAATATCACGCGCTTGATCAAACATGAGAGACTGATAAATAACTTGAAGCTGCGGCTCAATAATAAGACCATTATAGCCTGTTATAATTGCATGACCGCCTATCAAAGAAGCATTCAAAAGCCCCCCTTTTAATTCTGCTGTTTTTCCACGAGAAAGAGTGACAACATCGCCCTTAAAAAAATCATAAGAGATAAAGCCATTTGCATAAACGCCTGTATCATGATGCAAATTAGCATAAAGCTTTCCCGACCATTTATTAAAAACACTCTTTTGACTTTGTTTAACTGCACGAGGATGAAGAGAGAGCTGACCATAACCGCCCATAACTCCAAAGGACGAAGCACTATCTTTACTCTCTAATGTATTGAATACAATTCCTGCTGTCGCATTATTATAGTCAAGATCAGCTCCATAACCATGTTCAAAAACGGATAAATTTGAAGTATAATGATGGTTACTACCATAACCACGGATAAAAAAGCTTGTCTTTCTATTTTTATCAGGCTCATGAGAAGCATTTTGTATGATTTCCAACAGTTCATGTTGATTACTTACATCTACCAAGCCTGTATGAAATAAAGCATGAGGTAAAAGCAAATAACTTGGGAGTTGTGGCACAACCGCCGGTATTCTTTTTCCAGGTAAATCTGGTGTTCTGGGATCCTGTGGTTTGGATGGCGTTGGTGGTTCCGGTACCGATGGTAATGATTCCGGTGGTACTGGCGCTGGTTTTGGTGGTGATGGTTGTACTCGTGGAGAAATATATTTACTCTGCAGGCGATAATCCCAAAAATCACTTCCATTACCACTAACTAACTTTTGATCAAGACTAGCCTGACCACTAGAAGAACCTGGGCCATAAGCAGAAAGAACATACTGATAAGGTGAACCATCGATTGTAATATAATCCCCCTTCAGTTTGAAGGAATCTTCTTGCGCCCTACCGGAAACCTGAATAAGCGAAATACCTTGAGTATTCCCATTCCTCCCTATATCATCTTTGGAACTTCCATTTTGGCTAGTAATGTAAATAGTAGTCGTACCCGACACATCACCATGAATCAAAAGCCTATCAGTCTTTTGGTCGTTAATGTTATTTTCTTTACTAATAAAAACATTCAAGTGAAGCTTTGCGTCGTTCGCAGCATTATAAACAACACCCGATCCTCTTCCAATATTAAGTGTTTGATAAACAACATTTTTTGGCGTATCAAACTGAACAATACTATGATCCAGTTCTAAAGATGTTATAAACCATGCGATGTTATTCAAATATCTTTGATCTATAAAATCGTTATTTTCTCTTGTTGTCAAAGTCCAGGTTGAATTATTTTTCAAACTAAAATTTGCAAGAGCTTCATTAGCAATAGAAACTCCCCCTTTGAGGATAGACTGATCAGCCTGAACTTCTATAACACCTCCCTTGGCTTGTAACAAAAGGTCACCAGAGATATTGGAATTTTTTGATAATTTAATAATAGATTTTTTCTCATGAGTATCAAAATTTCTTATTAAAGAATTTTGTTTTGTGATATAAATAGCTGGATATTTTGCAGCTATAATAATTGAGTTTTCAATATCAACCTTTTCCCCTACAATACTTCTGTCTATAGACTGATACATTGCTATACCATAAGTATTAGAAACAGAAACTCGCCCATCCTTTAAAAAAATAGACCCTCCTGTATCTAGATATAATCCACCTCTATCATCTGTTTTTCCCTTATCATCATTGTTTTTTCCAGTAATTATAACACCATATAAATCAGCATGCCCCTGTTTCTCTACAAACACCCCAACTCCATTTGTAAAATCAATTGACCCATTTATCATTTTAAGCTTACTGTTATTATTGGCGATGTACATCCCTAACGAATCATAAGGATACTCATTACTTCCACCATTCTTCACTGTAATTTTTACATTAGTTAAGAAAATATTACCCTGAGATGCCTTATCTATTACAGCACCTGTACCAACAGCATTTATTGACCCATTTATCATTGTAATTTTGGCATTACACATCTTATTAGGAGAACATCCAGCATATAAACCCATATTAGCACGCTGTTCCTTCCCTTCTCTCAATATAATATGCACATTCTCTAATTCTACTCCTTGACTACTCCACGAGCTTACTCCTATACTCCTCTCATCATAATTCAAATTAATTGTTCCACCCACCATTTTAATTGCACCATTTTCACTAGCAGAAAGGCCTTCTGCTACTTCCTTAATAATTGAATCCTGCAAAATAACTTTTCCATTCTCTTTTGCAAATACACCTGTGTTAGAGTTAGTAATGGTAATGTTCTTCGCATTAATAACTGTGCCTGATTTTTCTGCGGATACTGCTTTAGAGAATGAAGAACCCTTCTGCTCATTTGATTGATAGGTCTTACTTGTAAAAGTATGTGTTTTACCATCAGAACATTTAAGAAAAGAACTATTCTCTGAACAATCTTTCATTTCAGATGTCGCATTAACATCTATATTTTGCAAAAAGAAAAAAGCACTTGTTGTACAAGCACAAACGTAAGTATAATTTTTAAAAACTTTAAGCATAATTTTGCCTCAATTTTTTCCTTCCAATCAAAATTAACATCTCGAAAGATATATCTTAACAACTAAAAAGTGTATTATCATATCTTTGCAATTGTTTTAATTTAATACATTATGTGTTTTATTTAATACGTTATGTATTTTATGTAAAGCAAGAAATAAATTGTCAGATGTTCCTAATGAGATATCTTATTTTGCAAGAAACAAAACTTTTTCATGCTCGATATCATCGATTACCTTAGATCATCTTTCTATGCAAAAATCATTACTCTTTACTTGGAAACGAATTTTTATCATATCAAGATATCTAGTTTATGATATTAATTTAAGCGCTACGCTTTAAAGTGGCACTACATTTCATAAACAGGAAAAAAATCATATATTTTACTACTTTGTAGAAAAAATTTCATAGCAAATACATGACTGATTGATTGTATTGAACTGACATAAAAATTTTCAAACCTATATACTATTTGAGCTATTTTTTATAATAATATTCGGAGTATTTAGACCTTTTTAACCAAATGTATGCCATGCTCGAATAAAGTTTCGAATCTATCCTCCGTATCTCAAATGGCAAATTACATAAATGAAGAAAAAGAGGTGTAAATATGAAACATTTTATTTGGTTTCGTTTTTTTGTACTCTTATCATGTATATTAATGACAGGAGGGCTTCTATTTGGGTCTCTTTCCTTTTCACATTCGCAAACACTCAATCAAGATTTAGGTCCTAGTGGTTTACCACTTCCACGATTTGCTTCGATAAAATCTGCTCGTGTTAATATGCGTGTTGGGCCAGGAAATAATTATTCTATTATCTTTACTTATCAAAAGCAGGGACTCCCTATTGAAATTATCCAAGAATATGATCAATGGCGCAAAGTTCGTGATGCAGAAGGAGATGAAGGATGGATTTACCAGTCACTCTTATCAGGAAAACGAACTGCAATAACTATTCCGTGGCAAAAGGACAAAACACACAGACTCATGTTACGTAAAAATCCAGGAGATAATGAGAAAATTGTAGCAGAAATAGAACCTAATATCATCGGTACTATTCGCCAATGTAATGGAATCTGGTGTGAATTAGACATCCGTAACGCTCGTGGCTGGCTTTATCAAACCCAATTATGGGGAATTTATCCTGACGAAAAAATTAAAAATTAAAAAAGCTTAAACTATCAGCATTTTATTTTTATTCTTCATACAATCCTTGAAGTCCGTAAAATTAAATAGAACTCTTTGGCCTTAAACGAATGATTAAATCGACATGTGAAATTTCCATATCGTTTGGTGGTTGAGGGAGATTTTCAATGATAGGAGAACCTTCCAAATTACAAGGAATATCAAGAATACGATTTTCACCCTCAACATAGAAATGATAGTGATTAGATGTATTCGTATCAAACCAAGTTTTCGAACCTTCTACAGCAATAATCCGTAATAAACCTGCTTCTGTAAACTGATGAAGAGTATTATAAACTGTCGCCAAGGACACAGGCACACCGGACCTAACTGCCTCTTCATATAACTCCTCAGCAGTCACATGGCAATCACCTTGAAAAAAAATCATATTAGCCAGTTCTAATCGTTGGCGCGTTGGCCGCAAACCATTTTTACGCAAACGCTCTTTTAACTCAGATAACGAATGGCAATTCACAACTTCCTTACGATTTCCGATAAATCGTTCTTTTTTATTCAATCTCAAGTCATCAGTACTCATCTATGATATTATAAATCTTCCTACATGCATATGCAAGTTTGGTTTGCAATTTAAACACAATGAAAAAACAAGATAATAAATATTTTAAATGATAATCCTTTGTAATAAGAAACATAAAAAACTTTTTTCACCATAAATAATATAAATCATTTCCCTCTCCTGAAAATTTGCTCTAAAAGTAGATTAGGATAGAGGCATAAAAAAGAAATATGGAAATAACAATGGCTGAACAAAAGTCTCACTACACTTATGAAGAGCTTTTAAGCTGCGCTCGCGGCGAAATGTTTGGTAAAGGTAATGCACAATTACCTGCACCTCCAATGTTAATGATTCACCGAATCACTCAAATCAGTGAAACTGGTGGAGAATATAACAAAGGAGTAGTTTGTGCTGAATTTGACATTACTCCAAACTTATGGTTTTTTGATTGTCATTTCATCAACGATCCTGTTATGCCAGGGTGTCTTGGTTTAGATGGTATGTGGCAATTGACGGGTTTTTTTCTTGGATGGTTAGGTGAACTAGGAAAAGGACGTGCTATTTCAACAGGAGAAGTAAAATTATCAGGCATGGTAACTCCGCAAACTAAATTGCTTCAATATGAAATAAATTTTAAACGTATTCGACGTGGACATTTGGTTTTAGGAATAGCAGATGGATGGTTAAAAGCAGATGGAGAAACAATCTATAAAGCCAATGATTTACGTGTCGCTTTGTTTAAAGAAAGTTAGACATTCTTTCAACAAGTTAAAGGTATTTTATTACTCTATAGGAAACAAGGAGGTATGAATGCATCGAGTTGTTGTAACCGGAATGGGTATTATCTCCGCAATTGGAAATGAGCTTCAAACTGTTTTAACGAGTTTATATGAAGCAAAATCAGGAGTTTGCTACGCACCCAAGCACGCTGAATTAGGTTTCCGGAGTAGAGTCTATGCTAAACCGAATATTAACATAGAAGAATTTGTTGATCGGCGAGCCATGCGTTTCCATGGCTATGGGACAGCGTGGAATCAGATTGCTATGGATAGAGCAATTGCTGATGCAGGTTTAGAACCTAATGAAGTATCAAATGAATATACTGGTATTATTATGGGCTCTGGAGGACCATCAACTCGATCAATTGTTGAAGCTGCTGATCTTACACGCCAAAAAGGTCCAAAGCGCGTTGGACCTTTTGTTGTCCCCAAAGCAATGAGTTCTACAGCTTCAGCAACTCTCGCAACCTTTTTTAAAATTAAAGGGATCAATTATTCAATTTCCTCAGCTTGTGCTACATCCAATCATTGTATTGGAAATGCTTATGAGATGATACAATACGGTAAGCAAAATCGCATCTTTGCAGGTGGTTGCGAAGATTTGGATTGGACATTATCTGTTTTATTTGATGCTATGGGTGCTATGTCCAGCAAATATAATAATACACCAGAAACAGCTTCACGTGCCTATGATATTAATCGTGATGGATTTGTCATTGCTGGTGGAGCTGGTGTTTTGGTTCTTGAAGAACTGGAATTAGCTAAAGCACGTGGTGCTAAAATTTATGGCGAGATTGTTGGTTATGGTGCTACATCCGATGGTCATGATATGGTCTCTCCATCTGGTGAAGGAGCAGAAAGATGTATGCGTATGGCTCTTGCAACCATAAAAAATAAAATTGATTATATTAATCCTCACGCAACAGCAACAATTGTTGGTGATTCCTCTGAAATAGATGCAATTCGTCGTATTTTTGGAGGAGGAGACCAATGTCCCCCCATCTCCGCCACAAAATCTTTAACTGGGCATTCTTTAGGTGCAGCAGGTGTTCAAGAAGCAATTTATACACTGTTGATGATGAATCATAATTTTATTTGTGAAAGTGCTCATATTGAAGAACTTGATCCAGCTTTTTCCGATATGCCAATTGTTCGTAAACGTCTCGATAACCAAAAACTTAATACCGTATTATCAAATACTTTTGGCTTTGGTGGTACCAATGCAACGCTTGTTTTCCAACGTTATACATAAGCAGGAACTCTTAGTGTATTGAAACTAGCATAGTCTATGGAGAATAATATGAAAGGTTTGATGAAGGGCAAACGAGGTCTTATTATGGGAATTGCAAATGACCATTCGATTGCTTGGGGTATTGCTTGTCAATTAGCAAATGCAGGAGCTGAGCTGGCTCTTACATATCAAGGAGAAGCTTTTGGAAAACGCGTCCAGCCACTAGCAGAAAAGCTTGGTTGTAAATTACTATTAGAATGTGACGTTGAAAAAGTTGAAAGTATCAATCGTGCATTTGAATATCTTGAAAAAGAGTGGGAAACTATTGATTTTGTTGTCCATGCTATTGGTTTCTCAGATAAAACGCAATTAAAGGGGCGTTATGTTGATGTTACAACACGTGAAAATTTTAATCGTACAATGGTTATTTCAGCATATTCCTTTACTGAAATTGCTCAACGCGCAGGTAAACTCATGCCTAATGGTGGTGCATTATTAACACTCACTTATGGAGCTTCACAGAGAGTTGTTCCTAATTACAATGTCATGGGTATAGCTAAAGCAGCTTTAGAAGCTATGGTGCGTTATTTAGCGACAGATTTTGGGCCTCAAAATATTCGTATTAATGCAATTTCAGCTGGACCTATTCGGACATTAGCTGGTAATGGCATTGCATCTGCACGAGCAATCTTCTCATACCAACGCCGTAATGCACCTCTACGTCGTACTGTAAATATTAATGAAATTGGAAATGCGGCTCTTTACTTACTCTCCGATTTATCATCAGGTGTTACAGGTGAAATTCATTATGTCGATTCAGGCTATAACGTCTTGTCTATGCCAACACTTGAAGAACTAAAACAAAGCGAAGAAGCTCAAGAAAATAAAAACTCACACAACGAAAAATAGCAGCAACGTCTATTGTAAAAAACTATAAAGTTGAAAAGTACCTTAAACTTTAAAAATGTATTTAACACCCCTTAATAACCAAAAAGCCACGTTATAAGCTTTAAAATTAAAAGGCTCTATCTTCACAATAACAGTTTTAACAATTGGTTACTGATTTTCTTCTCTTCAAAAAAGTTGCTTTATTGATCTGATATCTCAGAAGGCTGTTCTATTGTTTCTGGAGTTTGTTCAATCGTCTCGAAAGTGTTAGAGGGCTGCTCTATTGTTTCTGGCACACTCTCAATTGTTTCTGGTACATTAATGGATTTTTCTTCTAATATATTTGTATTGATATCTGGTCCAACAATACGCCCCGAACCGCCCATCATATTATAATTCAAATGAGATATAGCCCACCAAGTACCACCGATGATAATGAAAACACACATAGCTGTAAACAATAAAGCTGTTAGATTCCATCTGGCATCTGGACCAGAATTCAAATGCAAAAAGAAAACAATTTGTACAATAATTTGTATAAGTGCCATCCCAATAAGATAAATAACCTTTGTACTAATAGCCCAACTATCTAATAATCCATACATTACAGGAATAAAAGAACCTAAAGTAAAAAGAACAGCTAAAATAAAGCCAACTAGATAAGAACCAATACTTGGCTCATGATTTTTATCATACACGCTCATTACAGTGCTCCTAACAAATAAACCATGGTGAAGACACCAACCCAAACAATATCAAGTAAATGCCAGAAAATTGAGAGACATGTTAAACGTGTTTTATTATCCTGATCCAAACCACTACGACGCAGATGAAAAAACATTACAACCATCCACAATAAACCGACACTCACATGAAGACCATGGGTACCAACCAACGCAAAAAATGCTGACCAATAAGCAGATAGAACATTTCGCCCAAAAGATTTTATGCCTGTTGTAGGATCAACACCAGCATAAGCATTAGGATCGTAATAGAACACCTCATTCAGCAGTTCATAAAATTCATAAATTTCCATTCCAACAAAGCATAATCCAAACGCGAAGGTAATTGCCATCCAAACGCGTAGCTTAGCAAGAGATCCCTTATGAGCATACACCATAGCAAACCCATAAGTAATTGACGATAATAATAAAATTGCTGTTTCAACCAAAACAAAGTTTAAATTAATAAACTCATTACCAGCTTTACCTCCTCCATAAGAAGCAGAAAATACAGCAAAACTCGAAAACAATGTTGAGAACAAAACTAAATCTGAAAGAATGTAAACCCAAAATCCAAATATCATTATTGAACTACTATGATGATCATGATGATGTTCGTCCGTGCATACATGATTCATTGTTGTCGCACTCATACTTTTACCCCTTGTTTTTCTAAAACAGCTGTGAAGATATCTTCTGTTTTTTGCACCTCTTCGGCTGAAATATAATAACCATGATGATCACCCATTAATGAATGATAAATAATCGTTGTAACAAATCCAACTAATCCTAAAATAACCAGCCACCAAATATGCCAAACAAGAGCAAAGCCAACAATTAATGAGAAAAAGCCTGCAATAATTCCAGCTGATGTATTTGAAGGCATATGGATCTTTGCAAACCCACTTGTCGGACGCTGATAACCTCTCTTTTTCATATCCCAATAGGCATCCTCACTCTGCACTTCTGGAATAACTGCAAAATTATAAGAAGGAGGAGGAGAAGAAATAGACCACTCAAGTGTTCGTGCGTCTCCCCAAGGATCATTTGATGTTACCGGCAAACGCCCTTTATGCTTAATACCATACCAAATTGCTAAAAGCATTTGTAATACAAAACAAAGTATACCAAGAAGAATAATAAAAGCACCTACTGCAGCAACCATAAACATCGGCTGCCAACCTGGCTCAATATAATGCTGAAGACGACGCGTAGCACCCATTAATCCAAGGAGATAAACTGGAAAGAAAGCAAGGTAAAAACCAATAAACCAGCACCAAAAAGATGCAATACCTAATATACGATTTGGTTTAATGCCAAAAACTTTTGGAAACCAAAAGGCTAACCCAGCTAAATAAGCAAAAACAACACCTCCAATAATCGTATGATGGAAGTGAGCAACTAAAAATAAAGAATTATGAAACTGCCAATCAGCAGGAACAATCGACATCAAAACACCGGTTAATCCGCCACCAACAAACGTAAAAATCATTCCCATGCACCAAAGCATTGGAGGTTCGAAACGAATCCGCCCCTTATACATAGTCAATAACCAATTAAAGACTTTAACACCCGTCGGAACTGCTATGATCATCGTAGCAATACCAAAGAAAGTGTTCACAGCTTCACCTCCTCCCATTGTAAAGAAGTGATGCCCCCAAACAAGAAGCGAAAGAACCAAGATCACTACAATTGCCCATATCATTGAGGCATAACCAAAAAGGCGCTTTGAAGAAAATGTTGAGACGATTTCCGAAACAATTCCAAAGGCAGGCACAACTAAAACATAAACCTCTGGATGACCAAAAACCCAAACATAATTAATCCACACCATTGGGTTCCCACCAGCAACATTAGTAAAAAAATTCATGCCTAAATAACGGTCAGCTGCCAAGAGTACAAACGCAACAGCTAAAACAGGATAAATAACTAAAATAAGAATGTTACTAACAAAAGCAGACCAACAAAAAACAGGCATTTTCATCATCGTCATTCCAGGAGCACGCATTTTGATAATGGTTGCCACAAAATTGACTGATCCCATCGTTGTTGCAATACCAGAAAGCTGAAGAGACCATAAATAATAATCCACTCCTGTATCTGGACTATTTTGCAATTCTGAGAAAGGTGGATACATTAACCAACCACCACGACCAAAATTACCAATACCAAGTGATATATTAATTAATACTGCTGCCGCAACTGTGATCCAAAATCCTAGATTATTCGCAAATGGAAATGCAACATCACGGGCACCAATCTGAAGTGGTATAAGATAATTGAAAAGACCAAATAAAATTGGTGTAGCCATGAAGAAAATCATAATCACACCATGTGCTGAAAAAATCTGATCAAAATGCTCAGGAGGTAAATAACCTGCTGCTTCACTTCCAAACGCTAAAGCCTGATGTGTTCGCATCATAATTGCATCAGCAAAACCACGAACAAGCATAATAATGCCGAGAATGATGTACATAATACCAATTCGTTTATGATCAACAGTCGTAATCCAATTTTGCCAAAGAACTTTCCACCAACCAAGTACTGTTAAAGCAATAATAACAGCTAAACCGCCCAAAATAATTGCAATACACGTATAAAGAACAATTGGCTCATGTGCAAGTGCATGAAAAGCAGCTGCTGTAGGATCTGTAAGTCTTCCAAACATTTTCTATCCTATACAAATTTAATTCTAATTGAAAAGAATCCTTATTTAAAAATGGTTTCTTTCTCGATTAACTATTTCCTAAATAGCACTTGGATCAAAAACTGAACAAAGTGTACCCCAAAGCGTCTGAGCAGCAGCCCGCTTCATTAAATCTTCATTACAGATGACATTTTCACCAACACACCGATTGACAATACGATAATAAAGCTGTTTTTCAACAGGAGCGAAATAACGCACTTCAGCGTCTTTCTCTTTCGCAGCAATATCACCCATAAGAGGAGAAACAGAAAGTTGACGATAAGATAAACGATCAAGCTTTTGACCATTTGCCCGAACTTTAGCAACCCAATTATCGAAATCATTCAATGGTACAGAATGCCATTTAAAACGCATATTTGCAAAACCATCACCACTATAATTTGCTGAGCTGCCATTGAATACACCTTGTTTATCAGCCATTAAATGTAATTTAGCATTCATCTGTGGCATAGCATAAATAACTGTACCAAGTTTTGGCACCCAGAACGCATTAACTGAGCTCTCTGATGTTATTTGCAATAATACTTGACGACCTTGTGGTGCATAAATTTCATTAACCGATGCAATACCATATTCAGGATAAATAAATAACCACTTCCAATCTAGTGCGACAACATCCACTTGCAAAGGCTTTTCTTCACCAACAACATCCGTAGGAAGAGCATTTGAGGGTTCAAGCTTATAAGTGTAATGCGCTGTTAATAGCCCTAAAACCATTACAATAATAACTGGAATGCCCCACATAAAAGCTTCAATTTTATTTGAGTGTCCCCAATCCGGTAAATAATCTTCTGTTGTTTTCGAAGCACGATATTTTATAGCTAAAAAAACCACTGCAATCATTACTGGAATTACAACGCATAACATAACAACAACACATAAAATAATTAAAATAAGCTGTTGGCGCGCAACATATCCCGCAGGCTGAAGAACATCAACTTTACAACTAGATAAAAGCAATGCCATCCATAAAACCGCGAGTATCTTTATTTGTTGAATAAAGTCTCTCATTCCTATCTTCCCCGTACATGCCCCCTAGCAGTTCTCATTAATATACAACAATAATGTCTCTTAAATGTATCTTATTTATTCAAACAAAAATTATCAAGCAAATTTATTGCCATTAACCAGTTTTAGCCTTTAAACTATATTAAAATGCTTATCAATATATTTAAATATAAGCTAATATCCTTCACAACAGCATCCAACAATAACCCCATTTATTGCTGTAAAAATAATGAACTTTTCCCATTAATTCTAGTGAGTTCTAAAAATATTTTTAATACATCAAAAACTGCAAAAGACGTATAACTATAAGCAATTGAATTGATAATCAATCTGACACTCACTTCAATGACTGTTTATATCCAATCTACGAGTTGATTTGCACAATTACTTTGATAATTTGATAAGAAGTGTAATGTTATTATAAATCCTACTGCTCGATCTTTACATGATCTTTCACTATCTTCTAAAGTCGCAGTGCTATAAATTTCTAGCTCATGTGTACTAAAAAGTTTAAATTAGGATCATTCAAAACCATTATAATCGTAGATATGATGAGCCTTTTATTTCAATTATTTGCTCATAAAAAGTTATTAATACATTGCTTATTGCAATAAAACACCATTTTCAATTTCAAAAAACTCTGCCCGTCCTTTTAAAGAGTCAAATAAAATATGATCTGTCCCTGTCATAAATGCTTGCCCACCTAAATCATCAAGAATATCAAATAAAGCAGCGCGTCGGTGAGAATCAAAATGAGCAGCTATTTCATCGAGAAGGAAAATAGGCGTCATATTAGATATCATACTTGTTAAACGTGCATGACACAAAACTAAGCCTGCTAATAAAGCTTTTTGTTCACCAGTTGAACATAATGTCGCATTCATATTTTTATCTGCGTAAAAAACTTGTAAATCTGTACGGTGTGGACCTTCTAATGTCCGGCCAGCAACACAGTCTATAGCACGATTGTTACGCAATCGATTCAAAAATTGCTCTTCAACTTCAATAGCAGACATTTCTCTAAGCGCTTTTTCTAAAAAACCATCAACTTGTAAAAAAGCTCTTGGAAAAGGTACACAAGAAGAAACTTGCGCAAACGTATCATTTAAAAGCTGAATAACATCAACCCGCGCTGCTGCAATGGCTGTTGCAAGTTCAGCCATTTGAACCTCTAAAGCATCTAACCAAACACGATCATTATTTCCATCTAAAAATAAACGATTCCGTGCACGCATAACTCTGTCATAATCAGCTATACGACGGCCATGCAAAGAATCAATAGATAAAACCATACGATCTAAAAAACGACGTCGATCAAGTGCAGGCCCTATAAAAAGCCCATCCATAGAAGGTGTCAATATACTAATATGGCAATAGTCCATTAAGCAATCACTTGCTTCATTCACACCATTAATATGTACTTTTCTACCACCATCATTAACTTCTAAAGCTGTACCAATATTTGCTTCACCATAAAGTGCACACTGAAGACGCGCAAATACAACAAACCCTGTACCACTTCCCTCAGAATAACTGATATCAGAATAAGCCGCACGCCGCAAACCACGACCAGGAGAAAGAAAAGACAGTGCTTCTAAAAGATTGGTTTTGCCAGCACCATTACGACCTGTAAAAACGACATGATGACCTAATAAATGAAGAACTAAAGAACAATAATTACGATAATTTTCTAATTTCAGTTGTCTAACAGCCACTTTATGTATATGGCCAATACTGCTTCGCAAAACGCATTATCCTTAAACACGAACAGGCATCAGCACATAAAGCGCATTTGTATCACCATTTCCACGAATCAATGTTGGCGCCGCAGAATCAGCAAACATACAAATCATTTCATCACTTGAAAGTTGTGCTGCAATATCCAATAGATATCTTGAATTGAAACCTATCTCAAGGGGATCAAATACATAATCCGCAACCAATTGATCTTTTGCACTCCCTGAATCAGGATTGTTCACTACAAGTTTTACAATCCCTTTTTCAATCATCAATTTTACTGCACGCCCACGATCGCTTGAAATTGTTGAGACACGATCAACTGCAGCAGAAAAATCTTGCCGATTGATAATCAACTTTTTATCATTTCCTAATGGAATAACACGTTGATATTCTGGAAATACTCCATCAATTAGCTTTGATGTTAAAATCACAGACCCAACAGAAAAACGAATCTTTGTATCTGAAAGCTCTATACACACATCGTTATCGGCTTCTTCCCCAAGAAGTTTTTGCAACTCTCCCACAGTTTTACGAGGAATGATAACACCTGGCATGCCATCAGCTCCCGAAGGTGCTTCTATATCAACCTGTGCTAAACGATGACCATCAGTAGAAACCAAACGCAACTTCAAAATATCATCATAAATGACATGAAAATAAATACCATTCAGGTAGTAACGTGTCTCTTCAGTAGACATAGCAAACTGCGTACAATCAAGTAAATATTTCAATCTTGATGCTAACAAAGAGAAGCGACAACTAAACTGACCTGGAAGTGATTCCGGAAAATCTACCTTAGGAAGACACTGCAACTGAAAATTAGTACAACCAGAGGTAATAGACATAGTACTTGCCTGATTTTCATTAACGTCTAAAATAACATCACTATCATCAGGAAGTTTGCGAACAATATCATAAAGCAAATGTGCTGGAACAGTTATTGCCCCGGCTTGTTCAAGATTGACTGAAGAAGTTTCTATGATTTCTAGATCGAGATCTGTTGCTTTTAATTGCATCCTTCCATCACTTGTATCTATCAATACATTTGATAAAATAGGAATAGTATTACGACGCTCCACAATACGGTGAACACGACTAAGAGATTTGAGCAGCTGACTGCGACCAATTGTAACGCGCATAAAAATCCCTGTTTATAACTTATTATCCAAAATAACTATAGGAATCCGATAAACCAAAAGCAATCAATTGACTTACAATTGCCATATGCTCAAATTTTAATAAACTTCTTTTAAAATAGCAAGATTTTAATACAAATTTAATACAAACCAAAATTATTATTTTTATCAATCTCCTCTGATCTTATTAATAATCAGAAAAAGATTATAATACTATGCGGCATGTTCTCCTATTAATCGCTTAAGTAACTCAAGCTCTTTAGCTAAAGTTTGATCATCACAAACTAAATCTTCAATTTTACGTACAGCATGTAAAACAGTCGTATGATCACGCCCCCCAAAACGGCGTCCAATTTCAGGTAATGAACGAGGTGTTAAAACTTTTGCCAAATACATCGCAACTTGCCGTGGCTTCACAATTGTACGTGTTCGACGATTAGACAATAAATCCTGCCTAGAAACATTATAATGACGTGCAACAGTACGTTGAATTTCCTCTATTCGAATACGTTTCGATTCACCTGAACGTGTCAAATGACCTAATAATTCATCAATTCGCTCTAAAGATAAATCAACTTCAAAAGATTGACGAAATAACAACTGGTTAAAAGCTCCCTCAATATCACGACCTGATCCTAAAACCGTTTTAGCAATATATTCCAAAATCTCATCAGAAATTGTAATCATATTATCATCTTGTTGTGCAACTTTTAATCGTTGGCGCAACATTGCCAAACGCATCTCATAATCTGGCGTTTCAATTTCAAGAGCCACACCTCCTTGAAGACGAGAGCGCACACGAAGATCAAGCGATTCTAATTCTGCTGGTGGACGATCAGCAGCCACAATAACTTGTTTGGCACTATCGAGTAACATATTCAGCAAATGGCAAAATTCGCGTTGAATTGATTTCCCTTGTAAAAATTGCATATCATCGATAATTAAAAGATCAATGTCACGCAATTGCTCTTTGAATGAAAGAGCATCATTATCACGAATGGCCACAGCAAAACGCCACATAAAATATTCAGCAGTCAAATAAATAACCCGCGCAGGTGTCAAACGTTTAAGCGCAGCTGCTGCAATAGCCTGAAGCAAATGTGTCTTTCCTAAACCAACAGACGCATAAATAAAAAGGGGATTAAAGCGTAAAGAACTTTTATGTCCTTCTGCAATCGAGCGCGCTGCAGCCAAAGCAACACGATTCGAAGTACCTTCAATAAAATTCTCAAAAGTATAGCGAGAATCAAGTGGAGAACCAAAAACACCCTCTTGATTACTTTTAACTGATTGCTCGGCATAACTCTCAACTAAAGAAGAAACAGGTTGCTCTTCAGGCTCAATCACAATCGAGCTTTTATTAGATCCACATAAAAAACCTTTTGAAACACGTTCCATACTTCGGACAATAACTTCAACGCGAAGAATCGCTGAATTCTCCTGCTGCCATAAAGTAGTTAAAAGAGTGCTATAATGATTATTGATCCACGAACGTAAAAACGCTGTAGGAACAGAAAGTTTTACAAGATTACGATTATACTCAGCAAGTTTCAAACGGCCAAACCAACTCGTATAAGCCTCAACACCAATTTGGGCTTTTAACTGCGCCATTACACGTGCAAAAGCAGCAGCGCCCTCTTCCTCTGAAAAAACTAGAGGTCCTAAAGAGGACTTAACACTAACTGGCCCTTTTATCTTCATCATTTCATTTATCATTTTCTCTGTCGATAGGATATCCACTGCAACCTTTTTAAAGGAACTAGCTTTAGAATTCAATTTATTCACCATTTTTTATCCCAAAAAAAACTATAATCCCGCCCTACCAAACAGCTAAAATCTGTCTGGCGAAAGCAGAGACACACCCTTCCCCAAATAAGATTATTCATCCTCCCCTTAGGATAGTCTTAGTACAACCCTACTAACAAAGATGATCAATAAGATTTATCTTGTTTAATTGTATGATACGCTTTCCGAAACTGAAAACAATCAATAATGAAAGTTAAAAAACACCGCTAAAAACTGCTTAACATGCATCCACAAACAGAGCATAAGATAAAGCATTCTCTATAAAATATGATATAGAACACTTACCTGACGTAAACCTTGCGTATTTTCAATTTTCATAAGGAACATACAAAACAGCACAGGTAAAATGCAAGAGGCTAAAATGAAATCAAAAGATCATAAAAAACGACTATAAATTTGTATTTGCAAAAAGAAAATAAGAAAGACTATTGATTCAAATAACTTTTTTTTTGTAAAGTTTACCGATAATTAAAGATTTCATGTATTAAAAATAAAAAATAAAAAAAGCTTGACAAAAAACGACTCTATAGAAATCCACAACACTTGTGGATAACTATCTAAATATAAAAAACAACAATACTTATTTGAAAGTAATCAATAAATCACTTTCCTGAGAAAAATGAATTAAAAAACCAGCACCGATTTAGATGCTGGTTAATGAGCGAAGTTTAATTATATAAATATAGTAAAATTAAGCTTTAAGAGCTTTTAAACGTTTAGCCAAACGCGAAACTTTTCGGGCTGCAGTATTTTTATGAAAAACCCCTTTAGAAACCGCACGCATAATTTCAGGCTCAAAATTTTTAAATGCCACCTCCGCCAATGCTTTATCACCACAAGCTAAAGCATCATCCAATTTACGAATAAAAGTGCGAATACGCGAACGACGAGCCTTGTTGAACTGCGTACGCATTGCGATCTTACGGACAGCCTTTTTAGCTGAAGGTGTATTTGCCATAAACATATCTCTCTTAACTGATCAGTACAAACAGTTTAAACTCTGTTGATACTGAGACAAACAATTCCAAACTACACAGCTATTCATTACCTATAAACTTATAACTTAACATTCAAGCTAACGTCAATTAATTTTTTAAATAAGTATAAAATTAGCGAAGCATTTCCTCAATCAACTACTTTATAAATATATATTTCCAATAACAAGTAAATTGAGTTTCTATTGCTTACATTGTTTAAACTGCCAAATTACGTAAAACATATTGCAAAATACCACCATGACGTAAATAATCTAATTCGTCTTCAGTATCAATACGACATAATAATCGCACTTTCTTCTCTGTGCCATCAATAAAAGTTATTGTAGCTGTTATCTTCTGACGAGGTTGCAAATCATTGATTCCTTCAATTGTTACTTTCTCACTACCCTTTAATCCTAACGATTGCCAACTTGTACCTGCTTCAAAGACAAAAGGAACAATTCCCATCCCAACAAGATTAGATCGATGAATACGCTCAAAAGATTGAGCAATTACTGCTTTTACACCAAGAAGATAAGCGCCTTTAGCTGCCCAATCTCGAGACGATCCATTACCATATTCAATACCAGCAAAAACAACAAGGGGAACTCCTTCTTGTTTATATGTCATTGCTACATCGTAAATAGATCCTTCTTGTTTTGACGGATAATGAACTGTATAGCCCCCTTCACGACCATTTTCTCCAAGAATAAAATTACGAATTCGGATATTTGCAAAGGTCCCACGCATCATAACTTCATGATTTCCACGACGTGTTCCATACTGATTAAAATCAGCTACTTTAACACCATGATCAATCAAATATTTTCCTGCAGGCGAATCAATCTTAATAGAACCGGCAGGAGAAATATGATCAGTCGTAATCTTATCACCGAATAAACCCAAAATCCTCGCATTTTTAATATCTGCTAATGTACCAGGAATTTTAAGCATGTTATCGAAGTAAGGAGGATTCCGCACATAAGTTGACTGATCATCCCAAGAGTAGGTAACACCAGCTGGAACCTGAACTTTCTGCCAATTTTCATCTCCCTTAAATACATCTCTATATTTCTCAATAAAAATCTTACGAGTAACATTTTGTTCAATAAACTCCTGTATTTCCTCAGAAGTCGGCCAAATATCTTTTAAGTAAACAGGTTGACCATCTAAACCTATACCAAGAGGCTCCTTCGTTAAATCTTTACGCACTGTTCCTACTAGCGCATGCGCAACAACCAATGGAGGTGAAGCTAAATAATTTGCTTGCACATCAGGTGATACACGTCCTTCAAAGTTACGATTACCTGAAAGAACTGCTGCAGTAATTAAACCATTATCGTTAATGACTTTAGAAATAGCTGGTGACAAAGGACCAGAATTCCCAATACATGTCGTACACCCAAATCCTACTAGATTAAATCCTAAAACGTCTAAATCTTTTTGAAGACCTGAATCAAGAAGATAAGCTTCAACCACCTGCGATCCCGGTGCAAGAGAAGTTTTAACCCATGGTTTACTCCTGAGACCTTTCGCTACAGCATTACGCGCTAAAAGACCAGCGGCAATAAGAACGCTTGGATTTGATGTATTCGTACAAGAGGTAATGGCAGCAATAACGACATCTCCATGACCAATGTCATAATCTTTATTTTCAACCTTATAACGATCATTTTGCTTACTGATTTTCTTATAATCATCAACCAGTGCTTGCTCAAAACCTTGCCCAACATTTTCTAAGGAAATACGCCCTTCTGGACGCTTGGGACCAGCCATAGAAGATACAACATCTCCCATATCCAATTCAATTGTATCACTAAAGACAGGATCTCCAACCTCCTCATCATGCCACATTCCTTGCGCCTTAGAATAAGCCTCCGCCAAAGCAATGCGACTTTCATCACGCCCTGTCATATTAAGATAACGGATTGTTTCTTTATCGATTGGAAAGAAACCGCAAGTTGCACCATATTCTGGTGCCATATTTGCAATCGTAGCACGATCAGAAAGTGTCATATATTTTAGTCCAGGACCAAAAAATTCAACAAATTTACCGACAACACCTTTTTTACGTAACATTTGCGTAATTAGAAGGACTAAATCAGTCGCTGTTACGCCTTCTTTAAGTTTACCAGTTAAACGAAAACCAATCACTTCAGGTAGCAACATTGAAACCGGCTGCCCTAACATTGCTGCTTCTGCTTCAATACCACCAACACCCCAACCCAAAACACCCAAACCATTAACCATGGTTGTATGGGAATCAGTTCCTACACATGTATCAGGATAAACTGTCTGACAACTACTATCAGCTTTTGTCCACACACATTGTGCTAAGTATTCTAGATTTACCTGATGGCAAATCCCTGTGCCAGGAGGAACAACACGAAAATTTTTAAATGCTTGCTGTCCCCACTTCAAAAAACGATAGCGCTCACTATTGCGTTCATATTCATATCCGACATTTGTCTTAAATGCCCCTGAATTACCAAAATCATCAACAATAATTGAGTGATCAATGACAAGATCTACAGGAATAAGTGGATTGATTTTTTCAGCATCCCCTCCAAGCTTGTCCATAGCGTCTCGCATAGCAGAAAGATCAACAACAGCAGGAACACCTGTAAAATCTTGCATGAGAACACGTGCAGGGCGATAAGCAATTTCCACACCAGAATGCCCTTTATCATTTAACCACTGAACGACATTCAGGATATCTTCTTTCTTGACTACGCGACCATCTTCAAACCGCAACAAATTTTCAAGAAGAACTTTCATCGAAAATGGTAAATGGGAAATTCCTTCAAGCCCATTCTTTTCTGCTTCAATCAAGCTGTAATAAATATACTCTTTACCATCAACACTTAAAATTCTGCGACAATTAAAACTATCAATTTGAGACATAACTGTTCACCCTTAAGTACTACAAACCACCCCATTCCTCAGAACGAACAACACAAACTGCAGGTCAAGATTGCAGTTTGAATGCGGGTATATCATGTCCGCTATTCATTCCCCGCTCTTTTATCGGTAAATTCAGACCACAAACCTGTCCCAAACCGACTACTGGCGTAATACGTGCCTTATAGAACTATTTCTAGAACTATTCTAGATACAATTTCATAAAAAACGTGTTTTTTACTTTATTATGCAATAAAAATTAACAAATAATAGAATAACGGGTTATTATTATGATGTTATCGGGTAAAAATCTAACGGCACATAGAAATGAAAAAACTTTATTTCAAGGTCTTTCTTTTTGTTTATCCACACAACAACTGATGACAATCACAGGCCCAAATGGTGTTGGAAAATCTACATTATTGCGAATCATTGTCGGCCTTTTTAAAGCTACTGAAGGCGATTTAAAGTTAGAAGACAAGGGGAAAATATACCCTCTGGCACTTGCATGTCACTATCTCAGCACTCAAAATGCCATGAAATCCTGCTTATCTGTTATTGATAATCTAAAATTTTGGGCTGAATTTTATGGACAACACTTCTACCATCCCCATGATGCTCTTGCAGAGATTGGTCTTTCTGATCTCGCACATTTACCTTTTAATATTCTATCAACTGGACAAAAAAGATGTGTAGCTATTGCTCGCTTACTCCTCTCTTATCGCCCTATTTGGATTCTAGACGAACCAATATCCGGACTTGATCGCCATGCTCAAACGATCTTTGCAACATTATTTCAACGTCATCTCAATCAAGGAGGAATGATTATTGCAGCAACTCATACTTCTCTTGGTCTAAAAGAACACCACATCATTGCCTTAGAGCATTTTTATCCCCTTAGGAAAAAAATAAAATGAAAGCACTATTTTGGCGCGACCTTAAATTAATTTTATTATCACAAACTTCTTTATTAACAGGACCTTTATTTTTTATAGCAATCATTATCATAACTCCCTTTACCCTGGGAACAGATTCAAATACTCTCTCACGAATAGGTCCAGGCATATTATGGCTAAGTGCTCTTCTTGCAGGGCTACTCAATCTTAATAAACTTTTTCAAACCGACTGCGATGATGGAAATCTCGATCAACTTATTCTTTTTGGTCAAAGAAAAAACTTAACATTGATTGTTTTCATCAAATGTCTTGCACATTGGGCAGGAACTATGCTCCCCCTCATCTTTATCACCCCTATCGCAGCATTTATGCTTCATTTAGATACTCTAATAACCTTTACAACAATTCTAACCCTTTTATGTGGAACACCTGCTTTCATTTTCATTGGTGCAATTGGAGCAGCTTTAGCAACATCATTATCGCATAACACAATGCTCATTTTTATTATTATTTTACCATGGACAATTCCAATCTTAATTTTTGGTGTTACAGCTGCCATAGCTCCAATAACATCAAAAGTTTTTTTCCTTCCTGCTCTCGCTTTTCTGTCTGCTTTTTCACTCTTTTTTGGTCTTTTTAGTTCTTTTGTAACAGCTATAACACTCAAATACCTATCAGAATAACAAAAGATAATTGCTCCCAAGCAAAAATCTGCCTATTATAAATTTATGAATAAATTATCGCGAAAAAAAACGAAAATTTCCCTCGCAAATCCAACCCACTTCATGGAAATAAGTAGTGCGGCTTTACCTTGGTTAACTAGTATAACATTATTTCTTCTTATCTTAGGTCTTGTTTTGGTTATATATTCCCCTGATGATTATCAACAGGGTGTTACTGTCAAAATTATGTATATTCATGTTCCATTTGCCTGGTTGTCTACCTTTTGTTACATTATAATGAGTGCTGCTGCATTAGGAAGCCTGATCTGGAACTATCGTCTCGCTGACATAGCACTAAAATGTGGCGCATCCATCGGAACTATCTTTACAGCTTTAGCACTTATAACAGGAGCACTTTGGGGACGTTCTACGTGGGGAACATGGTGGGTATGGGACGCTAGATTGACATCGGTTTTAATTTTGTTTTTTATCTACCTTGCCATTATTACTCTTGCTTATTCTTTTGATAACCAAATCAAAGCTGCATACGCTACAGCAATTTTAACATTAGTTGGATTAGTTAATATTCCTATTATCAAATTCTCTGTCAACTGGTGGAATACACTTCATCAACCAGCATCACTTTTACGGGTAGAAGGTACAACCATTGATCGTGCCATGTTATGGCCTCTCATAACAATGATGTTTTGTTTTATCTTCATGTTTATTGTCTTGCATCTAATAGCTATGCAAAATGAAATTACCCATCGCTATATTAAAACACTTCAAATTAAAGCAACTCATCATTCTCAACATCAGGACTCTTCATCATGCTCCAATTAAATAACACTCAAAATGAAGCTTTTGGAAATTTTGTCCAACGAATTGATCTTTTCCTTGGAACCCTAAACCATCAGCAAATTGTTGCTTTAAGTTATATCCTCTCTGCAAGTGTTCTATTTTGTTTTATTGGATATATCCTTTATAAAAGTATGCGCCAAAAAAAAATTCTGAAACAACTTCAAATACAAGAAACAATTTGGGAAAAACAATACAATGAAAACCATCCCTCTCAGAACTAACTAAAGCAAACCTTTGCCTGTCTTATTAGAAATCTTTGTATCCATTTTTTTTGCAGTTGTATTCTTCTTTAACTTTATAGAAAGCAAAAATTCTATGACATTTTTTTTACTTAAATATATTAGTTGGAAAAATCGCTCCTCAAATCCAACTTCTTTTGTGAATAGTAAAGACTCTTTAAATTTCGTACACGTTAAAGGATACATAACATTGATTAATTTTTTGGATGTCTTGGTGCCTACTTTGTCATGTAGAACATTCAATTCTTAAAGAAATCGCAAAAAATCAGTGTTTTGCTCTTATCTCAATTCATTATAATGACTAAAATAATACCCGACGTTTTTTAACCAATTTTGACAATAGTTTGTAATTAATTGGTTTTAATGCTTCATATCTTACAGCTATTAACTAGGGTATACATGAATTATCAAAGATGAAAGAAGCTATATAACCACAAAAAGCTCATTCCACATCCATATTAAGGCAATGTTCCCGTAGTAAACCTATAACATATGAAATTGGGTGAAAATTTTAACTACTGTCTCAATTTCATAAAAGCAAATATCTCCTATAACTAGGATTGTATCTTTAACATATTTTCTTTTTTAAACTTAGTATTAAAGAATAGCCGTTTTCATAACAAAATAATTGATATAACCTAAATTATAAAGCAAGATTTTGGCTATTTACTCATCTCATATTCTTATTCGCCGTCTTTCTGATACTGGTTGAAATGCTATTTTAGCGTGAAAATCACAATAAGGACTACTTTCGCTAGAATCAGCGCCACAGAAATGAAAGTTTGATGATAGAGGATCTCCAACAGGCCATCTACACGTGTTTTCATTCAATTGTAAAAGATTAAGATTACGTGACATAGGTACAACTACATTTGATTTTTCAGGTATGTTTTCTTCTGTTACACTCTCCATGACAAGCCCTTGTCTTAAATTTGCAGCTTTAGAATCGTCAGAAGAGCAATTGTCTTGTAACATCGATGACGTTGTACGACGTATCCGCGACGTTGATGAATTAACACCTGTTAATACTTTTTGTGCACGTGATACTACTTGTGTTGTTTTACCGCGCCCTGGTAATTTCAGCCGGTGTACCTTACCAATCACAGCATTTCTGCTGACCCCACCCAACTGAACTGCAATTTGACTTGCACTCAAACCTTCACTCCAAAGCTTCTTAAGAAGTTCAACGCGCTCACATGTCCAACCCATACTAGAACCCCATTCCAATTATCTCACCGAAAGGCTTTCAACTGCATCTTCGAATATATTAATTATATTCGAACAGCTCAATAAAAGACCTTTTAATCTAACCAATCGCGGAATTTACAAATAGAAATCCAATTTTGTTTATTTCCCCAAACTATAATATGCACTAACTCTATGACAAGAGTTATTATATTTTAATAACGTTCTTTTAAAATGTTTTCCCCAACTTACAAACAAATCGTAGAAAAAATTTTAACTCTAACTTTTTCATAACAAAGATACCTTTTCGAAACCTTAATTGATTTTTTATCAATTAGCACGATAGTTCATTATAATGAAGTAGACTATATTAATGCGTAAACAAATAGATCATAGTTTTCAAATGTTGTATTACAGCATTTAAACAATCAAGAGTATAACGATGAATACCATCTATACACAATCACTTTATAATACTTTTGCTCGACGTCACTTGCATTTTACACAAGGAAAGGGCGTATGGCTTATCTCTGATAAAGGAGAAAAGTATCTTGATTTCACATCTGGCATTGCTGTCAATGTTTTAGGACATACACACCCAAAGCTTATTGATGCCCTTAAAACACAAGCTGAAAAACTTTGGCATGTTTCTAATCTTTTTGAATCGCCTGAACAAGAATCACTTGCTGCACGTCTTTGTGCTAACAGTTTTGCTGATAAAGTTTTTTTCTGCAATTCTGGTGCTGAAGCATTAGAATGTGCATTCAAAACTGCTCGTCGCTATCATTATACATTGGATCAACCACAACGATTCGAAATCATTACTTTTGAAGGTGCATTTCATGGTCGTACACTTGCAACGATTGCTGCTAGTGGACAAAAAAAATATCTTGAAGGTTTTGGCCCAAAAGTCTGTGGTTTTATTCAAGTACCCTTTGATGATGAAAAAGCTTTACGTCATGCTATCAATAAAAATACTGCAGCTATCCTTATTGAACCGATTCAAGGAGAAGGTGGATTGCGAACAACTCCTTATAAAACTTTAAAAATGCTACGTAAACTATGCAATGACAATCAATTATTATTAATTTTAGATGAAGTTCAAACCGGAATCGGACGTACAGGAAAACTTTTTGCATATGAATGGTATGATATCGTACCAGATATCCTCACTCTTGCTAAGGGGCTGGGTGGTGGTTTTCCGTTAGGAGCTTGTCTTGCAACAGAAAAAGCAGCAAAAGCCATGACACCAGGAACCCATGGTACAACCTTTGGAGGCAATCTCCTTGGCATAGCTGTAAGCAAGAGTGTTCTTGATACACTCTTAGAACCGGGTTTTCTTAATCATGTACAACATATGGGTAATAAGCTAAAACAGGGACTTTTAAACATTTTAAACACTTATCCTGATATTATCTGTACAATTCAAGGTACAGGCCTTATGATGGGTATGCAATGTATCATTCCTCAAAATGAAGTTATCACTGCACTCGATAATGAACATATTCTCAGTGTTGGAGCAGGTCATAATATTGTTCGCTTTTTGCCTCCTCTCATAATCAATGAAGAAGAAATATATGAAGGTTTGCATCGGATTGAAAAAGCTATTGCTTATCTTTCGCAAACAAATAAAAAAAGACAAATATAATATTATGACACATACCCTTCACCACTTTACCGATATATCTATTTTAACTCCACAAAGAGCACGTGCTCTTATCGATTATGCAAAAATCCTCAAAGCTGCCTTTAAATCAGGAGAAAATTTAAAACCTTTTTCTGGTAAAACACTAGCAATGATTTTTGAAAAGCCTTCTACACGAACCCGAGTTTCTTTTGATCTTGGCATGCGTCAGCTTGGTGGAGAAACAATCATGTTAACGGGATCTGAAATGCAGCTTGGTCATAGTGAAACAATTGCCGATACAGCACGTGTACTATCACGCTTTGTAGAAGCCATAATAATACGAACCACAGCACATCATCGGATGCTTGAATTAGCGCAATATGCGCAAATTCCTGTCATTAATGCTCTTACAGATGACACACATCCTTGCCAAATTTTAGCAGATATCCTTACCTATGAAGAACACCGTGGCACTATTGCTGGCAAAACATTTGCTTGGATGGGAGACGGCAACAATGTTCTTCATTCTTTAATCGAAGCAACAGCTCTTTTCAATTTTCATCTGCATATCGCTACACCGCAAGGAAGTGAACCCCAAGAAAAATATATAAACTGGGCACGCGAACGAGGAGCACATATTATGCTCACTCATAATCCTCAAAAAGCTGCTGAGAACGTTGATTGTATTATTACCGACACATGGGTTTCTATGGGACAAGAGTTTCGTGCCCAAAATTATTCCATTTTTCAACCTTATCAAGTCAATGAAGCTTTAATGGCATGTGCCAAACCTGATGCTCTTTTCATGCACTGCCTCCCTGCTCATCGTGGTGAAGAAGTTGTAGACGCTGTAATCGACGGACCACATTCTGTTGTTTTTGATGAAGCTGAAAATCGCCTGCATGCTCAAAAAGCAATCCTTTCCTGGTGTTTACAAGATGCGTTTTTTCAACCCAATAATTTATGAAATAAACTTTAAAAAGCAAAAATATGAACAACGAAGACAAAAAATCTAAAGATCAAATCTATTTAAATAATTTTTATCAGAATGAAGATGATACCGTTATTCCTTTTCAAGTCGAAGAACTAGATATTCGTGGACGCGGTGTACAACTTGGAGAAAGCTTAAATTCCATTCTCACCAAACATCAATATCCTGATCCTGTTTCTTATCTTCTAGCAGAAGCTTTAGTTACAACTGTTTTACTTGGAACATCATTGAAATTTGAAGGAAAATTTATTTTACAAACTCATTCTGAAGGACCAGTCAATATGTTAGTATGTGATTTTGTTCCTCCCTCAAATTTACGTGGTTACGCTCGTTTTGATAAAGAAAAATTAAACCAGGCTATAGCGAATGGTAAAACATCTTCAGAAATGCTTCTTGGAAAAGGGACTTTGGCTTTCACTATTGACCAAAGCTCCTATACACAACGCTATCAAGGAATCGTCGCCTTAGATGGTTCAAATTTTCAAGAAGCTGCTCGTACTTATTTTAACCAATCAGAACAAATACCTACTGATCTCCGTTTAGCAGTTTCTACCTTAATTAACCATAATAAACAGGACAAAATACAAAAAAGCTGGAGAGCAGCAGGGCTTTTAACTCAACTCTTGCCCAAAGCTTCTCCTTATCATACACCATGCCAAACAAATACAAAATTAGACGAAACAAAAAACTGTATCCAACTCGAAAACCAATGGCAGGAAGTAAAAGCGCTTACTGCAACCATTGACAGTGAAGAACTTACAGATCCCCAAGTTGGTATTAAACGATTACTTTTCCGCCTTTTTCACGAACGAAGTGTAAAAGTTTTTCAAACCTTTCCTATAACAAATCGGTGTTCTTGCTCACGAAAAAAAATTAAAGAAATATTAGAAAGCTTTTCTGTTGAAGAACGTGCTCAAACAATAGAAAATCAACAAACTTCTGTTACCTGTGAATTTTGTTCAACGGTTTACTATTTCAAACCAGAAGAACTTTTTCAAATATAAAGCATAAAATAATTATTTCTGTAACAGACAAATTTTTTTCTATTTAAAAATCTTATGCTAAAAACCACAAACTTATTATAAATTTTATTGCGCATAATTATTAATTGATATATTTTTCATATTGTCTTTTTGAAATTTGGAATATTTTATTGATGCGGAGATTTAAGATTCTAAATTTATTTTTTATTTATTACAAAATTTAAAAACTTTTTTATGGAATTTTTCATGAATATTATACTGTAAAATGAAATGATAAAAATTTTAAAATGTAAATGTAGTTACCTGTTAAAAATTTAAGGAGAAGGTTATTAATGAGAGAAGTTTAATCTTCTTAAAGGTAATTTAGTGCTAGTAATTTGAAAGCAATTGCAACAAATGAAAGAAGACATTTCAGTATCGTTCCATAACTATAATTATCAAAATAGTTTCACACTAAAGAATAAATATAGGGTAAAACGCTATGAAACATTTGAGATGATATGTATACATAATGTAATACAAGCAATCGTTAATCTATACTACGAGCCTCTGCCAAAACAATTTGATTCCTCTTATTTAAAACATATTCATATGTGTTTGTATCAAAAAACGTTTGAGTGGGCTGGACATACTCGTGACTTTCCATTTATGTTTCTCGATGGAACAATCGCCTGCCAACCAAAAGTTAAAAAAGTAATTTCGAATACTTTTTTTGCAATTGGTGAAGAAATTCAGACAGGTCTTAAAGAATTTGACAAAATGCTCGTTGAAAAAAACAATTTGCGAGGTTTGTCACGCAAAAAATTTGCCATTGAAACAGCAGAAATGTTTTCCTTTCTCAACTATATACGTCCTTTTAAAAAAGGAAATGGACACACACAACGTTTTTTCTTTCAAAGACTTGCCCAAAATGCAGGTTATACACTCGATTTTTCAAAGATAACAGAAGATGAAATGCTAAATGCTTGTATTAGTGCACTACGAGATAACGACTTAAAGCCTATGCATTCTATATTCAAAAAAATCACTTATCTAGAGTGCAGACCACGTATTATTTCGGATAGACGACGCTTAAAACACTTAGGATACAATACTCATCCATATATGCGCTAAATAGGTTTACATTTTTTCTCTTTGCAGAAAACGACGTAACTGAATATAAAGAGCGCCACTGCCTCTATGTTTATGAGCTGCTTGTCCAAAAGCCTGGACATAATATTGAAAAACAGGTGTTGATAACCAATAAGGGACAAATTGGCACAAAACGCCATTGCTTCCGTGTGAATGACCCTTTCCTGTTATCACTAGAACATAACGTAATCCCTAACGATGAGATGATTGTAAGAATTCTTTTAAACAACGATACGCTTCATCTTGTATCAAACCATGAAGGTCAATACGCGCTTCTATACAACAGAGACCTTTTGCAATTTTACGATGCACAGTATGATCAAAACACTGCATTTTCTTTGCTTTAATTATTTTTTTCTTTTGCTCTTTAACTATCGTTGGCTTCTGCTTCTGTTGACTTTCTTGAAAAAGTGGGACTGTTGTACGACAAACCTGCTCCCATAAAAAATAGTCTTGAGAAACCAGTGGATTTTTTTTCTTTCATCCTTAGTCATTAAACTCTTTAATCTCGTGTAATTTTATGAAAAATCTTCTATAAACCAATAATAATTTTAATTTTCATCTTCCGTTGCAAAAAGCTTCCAATTTGGATTTTTAGATGTAATATTGCGAACGAAAGTCCAGATATCTCTAATTTCTATAATAGCTTCAGGATTCCCTTCTATGCATTCTTCTTGTTCATTATAAGTTGCAGAAATAATTTCACTAACAATACGTACTGTTAAAAACGCTTCTTCTTTTTGCATTTCTGCTGCAATAAATTCAATCTTACTAATCCCCACAAAAGTAAATTGAATTCTTTCATTATTTTTTTCGCGTAGTTCAATAGCCTCACAAAAACTTTCAAAAACATCCGATGAAAGATGTTCTTTAAGCTGATTGCGATCACCTTGCGCAAAAGCTGTCATAATTATTTCGTAGACAATTTGAACACCATTCACAAAAAATTGAGGAGAAAAAGAAGGATCAAACTGACGAATAGAACGCAAACCACTGTTTAATTTGCTTCCTTCTGATGCAATGGCATCAATTTCGCTAAAATCGCTCTTTTGTGAAGAAGATTGGTCGGGTAAAGAAACAATCTTATCGTTCTTTTCTACTTCAACTGGCTTTTTAGTATACCCTGAATAAGAATCAAAGGGAGGCTTTTCAAAACCAATCCGTTTTCCTAGTACATTCCGTAGTTGCACAAAAACTACAACTACTATAATAAGAGCTATTATTAGTACGACGTCAAATTCCATGAGTGTTGTCAATCTCCCAGTGTTAAATGATTATCATTGCAGTCAATATCATTGATCAATAAACATGTAAAATAAGTAAATCTATTATTTAAATAATGTTTATGACTCCCCAATTTAAATTGAGAAAATAATAATATAATTTTCTTAACAAAAAACTTGAGAAGGATATCTTCATTTGAAAAAATTTTATCATATAAAGTCTCGATTTTTTTTAATTATAGTTCTCAGCGCTCTCTTTTTTGAAATCTCTGGCTTTATTATTGTTGGAAACGAAATTGGAATTCTAGCGACTTTGAGCTTAATTCTTTTAACAATGATGAGTGGAATTATTTTATTGCGTATGAAAGGTATAGGTCTTATAAAAAATATACAAAGTAAACTCCTTCAAGGACAGGCACTAGAACATTACATAGCTAATGATGCACTTATTATTCTTGGTGCCGTTTTGCTTACTCTTCCAGGTTTTATAAGCGATATTTGTGGAATATTACTCCTTATAAAACCAATTCGTGTTTTTATCTGGAATCTTTTTTTATCCCTTATTAATAAAACAAATTCTAACGCACAAAACAAATCTGAAAAAATAATTGAACTTAACCCGGAAGATTATCAGAGCTATAAGACCGAAAAATCTCCCTGGCACAAAAATAACGATAATAACCAAAATACAAAAAATAATTAAAGATAAAGAGAGCATTTCTTGCAACCCTTTGCAAGTCATGGTAACTTCTTTTAAATTTACAATAGCAATATGTGTATTATAATGAAAGGTTTGTAGTATGGCCGAAGGTGAAATACATAATAATAGTGGAGAACCAGTATTTGCTGTTTTGACCCAATATTTAAAAGATTTTTCATTTGAAAATCCGCACGCACCTCGTTCATTACGCCCACGGGAAAAAGCGCCACAAATTGATGTTAACATTAATGTCAACGCCAATCCAATTGGTGATGATAATTATGATGTTGTACTATCCCTTTCAGTTAAAACTAAAGATGATACCGAAATACTATTTCACATAGAGCTGATTTATGGCGGTATTTTCCACATTAAAAATATTCCACAAGAGCATGTAATGCCGCTTGTTTTTATTGAATGTCCACGTCTTTTATTTCCTTTTGCTCGGCAAATTATATCTGATGCTACACAAAATGGTGGTTTTCCTCCCTTGTGGATTGATCCGATTGATTTTGCAACGATGTTCCAAAAACGAGTTGCCGAAGAACAAAAAAATAATCAAACGCAACCCTCTTAAAAATTAGCTTGTAACATTACATAAAATTTATTTTTATTTCTTTCATTATAAAAGCCCTTGAAATATCAAAGGCTTTTATTTTTTTGAGCAATTTTTTCTGCATGATAAGCAGCCAAAGTTGCAATATTAACGATATCTGTATCGCGTCCACTAAACGATACAATTTGTACAGATTTCTCCAATCCAATTAAGATAGGGCTAATAATGGTTGCTTCACCAAGTTCTTGTAACATTTTGCTCGAAATTGAAGATGAATGATATCCAGGCATTACTAAAATATTAGCCGGTTCTTTTAATCCCATAAAAGGATATTGTTGCATCAATTTCGAATTAAGAGCTACCTCAGCACTCATTTCTCCATCAAATTCAAAGTCAACTTTACGTTCATGTAAAATATCAACAGCTCTCTGAATATCTTGCGTAACTTGACCCTTTATATGACCAAAAGTAGAAAATGCTAAAAATGCTACCCGTGGTTGATATCCAAATTCACGCACAAAAAAAGCTGTTTGTTCAGCAATATCAGCAAGTTCCTCAGCATTAGGATGCTCATAAACAGCTGTATCAGCAATAAACACAGTGCGTCCGCGACAAATAGCTACTGAAATACCAATTAATCGTTCCTGTGGTTTTTCATTAATCACTCGTCGTATATCTACCAAGGCCGTTTCATAATTGCGTGTTACTCCTGTAATCATTGCATCAGCATCACCCAAAGCTAACATACAAGCAGAAAAATAATTACGATCATTATTGATAAAACGATGACAATCACGCAACAGCCAACCTTGACGCTGCATCTTTTTATACAGATATTGAGCATAAGCATCTGTACGACAAGATAGCTTTGCATTCAGAATAGAAATTCCTTCACGCTCAAGATCAATTCCTGCGACAGCAGCAGTATCTTTAATTTGTTTTTCACGACCAATTAAAATTGCTTTTCCTAATTTTTGGTGAACGTAAGATACGGCCGCTCGCATGACCGATTCTTCTTCCCCTTCTGCAAAAACAATTTTCTTTGGTGCTTGACAAACATAATCATAAACACCACGCATCGTGGATGCAATGGGATCACGTCGAGCATTCAAATCACGTTCATACGCTTTTAAATCATGAATATGCTTTCTAGCAACACCGCTTTCCATTGCTGCTTTTGCCACCGCGATTGAAACAACTGTCAGTAAACGTGGATCAAATGGAACTGGAATAATATAATTGGACCCAAATTTCAGACGGTTTCCGTGATAAGCTTCTACAACACCATCAGGAACTTCCTCATGAGCTAATTTTGCAATAGCTTTCGCTGCAGCAATTTTCATGCTTTCATTAATAACCGTTGCACGAACATCAAGAGCACCACGAAATATATACGGAAAACAAAGAACATTATTAATTTGATTGGGATAATCTGATCGCCCTGTTGCTATAATAGCATCATCACGTACTTCTGCTACTTCTTCAGGTGTAATTTCTGGATCAGGATTAGCCATAGCAAAAATAATTGGTTGTGGCGCCATTGATTTTACCATCTCAGCAGTTAGTGCACCTTTCGCTGAAACCCCAAAAAACATATCGGCACCTTCCATCGCTTCAGAAAGCGTGCGTTTATCTGTTTTAATGGCATGAGCAGCTTTCCACTGATTCATCCCCTCTTCACGCCCTTCATAGACAACACCTTTTGTATCACACAACAAAATATTTTCAGATCGAAAACCCATTGCTTTAATGAGTTCAATACAAGCAATTCCTGCAGAACCTGCGCCATTACAGACTAATCGTGTATTTTGCATAGTACGCCCTGTTAAATGCAAAGCATTAATTACACCAGCAGCCACAATAATTGCTGTACCGTGTTGATCATCATGAAAAACAGGAATATTCATAAGTTCGCGTAAACGGCTCTCAATAATAAAACAATCAGGTGCTTTAATATCTTCAAGATTAATACCACCAAAAGATGGTTCCAAATACCGTACTAAATTAATAAAGCTTTCCGGATCACTCGTATCAATTTCTAAATCAATTGAATCTATATCTGAAAAACGTTTAAAAAGAACTGCTTTTCCTTCCATTACTGGCTTAGATGCCAAGGCACCTAAATTACCTAAACCCAAAATAGCTGTCCCATTTGATATAACAGCAACAAGATTCCCTTTTGCCGTATAATCATAAGCCATTAACGGATCTTCAGCAATTGCTTTAACTGGAACAGAAACACCAGGCGAATAAGCAAGTGCTAGATCATGCTGTGTTGCCATAGGTTTTGTTGCAACAATTTCAAGCTTACCAGGACGATCGCCCCTATGAAAATCAAGGGCTTCTTGCTCATCTACACTATAAAATTTTTTATATGTTGTTTGATCCTGTTCATTTTTTTTCATTTCACTTACTTTCTTAAAAAACAGCATAAACTCTGATTAACAACAAATATAATGATTAAATTTAAAAATTTGATTCATATGCCAAAAATAATTATGCTCACTTTATGAAAGCATCTTATCATACGCTTTATTTAGAGGTAATAAAGATATAGCTCGAAGTAAATAAAAAAGGATAATAAAACCTACATTAAAAGGAATAATCGTACTAAAATGGAAAAAGAGACTGAACATAAAAATGATTCACTCCAACGCCCTACGATTCCATCCAATACTCATCAAGAGCGCCTTACCCCTATGATGGAGCAGTATATAGAAATCAAAGCTGTTAATAGCGACTCTCTTCTTTTTTATCGTATGGGTGATTTTTATGAATTATTTTTTAATGATGCGATTGAAGCTGCTCAAGCCTTAGGGATTACACTCACAACACGCGGTAAACATTTAGGTCAAGATATTCCAATGTGTGGTGTTCCTGTTCACTCTGCAGATGATTATTTACAAAAACTTATTGCTTGTGGTTATCGCGTTGCCGTGTGCGAACAAATAGAGGATCCTGCAGAAGCAAAAAAGCGTGGTTCAAAATCAGTTGTTCAGCGCGATGTAGTCCGTCTTATAACACCCGGAACAATAACAGAAGAAAAACTTCTTGATCCAGCACGGGCAAATTACCTCATGACACTTGCTCGCACAACAACCCGTAGTAAAGAAGAATATGCTCTTTCCTGGATTGATATTTCTACTGGTATATTTCGAGTTACAGAAAGCCGTCATGAAAATCTCTTAACAGATATTATGCGTGTAGACCCACAAGAGGTGATTGTCGCTGATTCATTTTTCCATGATAAATCTCAAAAAGCTCTTTTCAATGTTCTCGGTAATATTATCTCTCCTCAACCAGAAAATCTTTTTGAGACCACCACTGCTGAACGAGATATTTGTCTTTACTTCAAACTCTCAACCCTTAAAGGCATTGCAGATTATTCTCACCCAGAACTTTCAGCCATCGCTGCTGCTATTCGCTATATCGAAAAAACACAAATCACACATCGTCCCCCTCTCATGCGACCTGAGCGTCAAAATGAAAGCACAACTCTTTTCATTGATGCAGCAACAAGATTTAGTCTTGAGCTCATTCGGACTACATCCGGTCAACGCGATGGGAGTCTCCTAAAAGCGATTGATCGCACCGTCACAGGAGGTGGTTCACGCCTTCTTGTCGATCGCTTAATTTCTCCCCTAACAACTCCAGTAGCTATCGATAAACGCCTTGATTCAATAGATTTTTTTCTACGCAATCCTTCTCTTGCAGAAGCTATTAAGCTTATTTTAAAAGGAGGACCAGATATGCCACGCGCAGTATCACGTTTAGCGCTTGGTCGAGGAGGTCCGCGTGATATGGGAACAATTCAGCGCGGTTTTGAAATCATCAATGAAATTAATCAGATTCTTAATAATGAGTTACTTCCTCAAGAAATCAATGATGTACGAGAGGTATTCTCGCACTTACCTACCGCTTTGCATTTTCAGCTAGAACAAGCACTGGCTGACGATCTCCCTCTTCTCAAGCGGGACGGTGGCTTTATTCGTCCTCATTATCACCAAGAATTAGATGAAATGCGTAATTTGCGAGACGAATCACGTTGTGTTATTGCTAAACTCCAGGCGCAGTATGCTAAAGAAACAGATATTAAAACACTCAAAATTAAACATAATAATATTTTAGGTTACTTTATTGAAGTAACGAACTTACAAGCATCGGCTCTCACAAATACTCCACAAGCAAAAGCTCGTTTTATCCACCGACAGACAATGGCGAATGCCATGCGCTTCACTACAACAGAACTCGCCGAACTCGAAAGTCGTATTGCTCATGCTGCAAATCATGTTTTAACGCTTGAATTGGAAATTTTTGATAAACTTGTTGATGAAATTACCCAACAGATTGATTTCATTCGTCAAGCTTCTGAAGCTCTAGCTATTTTAGATGTATCTGTTGCTTTAGCCCACTTAGCTGAAGAACAAGGATATTGTCGTCCCAAAGTTGATCATTCATTAACCTTTCATATTACCGCTGGACGTCATCCCGTTGTAGAACAAGCATTACGAAAACAAGCTGCGGAACCATTCGTTGCCAATAACTGCGATCTTTCAGCACAAAACAAACACCTAGATGCAGACATTTGGTTGTTAACAGGCCCTAATATGGGAGGAAAATCAACTTTTTTACGACAAAACGCTCTCATTGCTATCATGGCACAAATGGGATCGTTTGTACCAGCCACTTCAGCTCATATTGGCATTGTTGATCGTTTATTTAGTCGTGTTGGTGCTTCTGATGATCTTGCTCGAGGACGCTCAACCTTTATGATGGAAATGGTTGAAACAGCAACTATTCTCAACCATGCCAGTAACCATTCTCTTGTCATTCTCGATGAAATTGGACGAGGAACGTCAACTTTTGATGGTCTTTCAATTGCTTGGGCAACAGTTGAACATCTCCATGAAATAAACCGTTGTCGTGCTATTCTCGCTACACATTTTCATGAAATGACGGCGTTAACAAAAAAACTTAATCGCCTTCATAATGTAACAATGAAAGTTAAAAATTGGAATAGTGATGTTATTTTTCTCCATGAAGTCACTAAAGGCACTGCTGATCGCTCTTATGGTGTGCAAGTGGCAAAGCTAGCTGGATTACCTGCAACAGTTATTTCTCGTGCAACAGATGTTCTGCATCAATTAGAACAAGGTGAAATGTCCGGAAAAGGTGATAAATTAATTGATAACTTACCGCTATTTTCTCTCAAAGCGACATCTTTAACAAATGAAAAAAATGATCAATGTTGCGCGATTAAAGATGCTTTAAAAAATATCAATCCCGATGAATTATCCCCTAAAGCTGCTTTAGAAGAACTCTACCGTCTCAAACAACTTGAAAAACAATGATTTTTAATAAAAAGTTTAAAAAAGATTCTACAATAATAAACTGCTATATTCCTAAAAGTTTTTTATACAGAAAGTAAATTGCATGACAATATCTTTAATTTGTATTAAAAATTCAAAAAATAACTTAAAATTATTTTCCATCCTCATAGCATAAGTACTCATATTATAAAAAATACAAGCGACAATACTGTTTGATTATTTTATTTATAATAATATTCAGAGTTTTTAGGTATTGAAATCATAAAATTTTCGACCATTTTATGAAGTTCTCTCAACAACTATAATTTACAATAAACAAAGCATTTTCATGAAAAATGCTAATACTCTTTCTCTATCAATTTCAAATATAAAATTGTAAATATATCCTTTATGAAGGAGCTTTTAGCTTATTATCACTATATCTCACCGTTATAAATAACGGAAAAACTTCATGATATTTTTATAAAGCTTTTTGAGTTTAAACAATAATGAAATGAATTTTACTAGAGACAACAAAGAAAATACGATTACACATCTCATTTTTCGATGAATAGACAAACTTTATTTTTGAATATCTATGCACTAAGAAAAATATTTGATCTTTTTGGTGGAGCTAAGCGGGATCGAACCGCTGACCTCTTGCATGCCATGCAAGCGCTCTCCCAGCTGAGCTATAGCCCCACAAAAAACAATAAACACTCTCCGCAAAGTTCTTAGAACGAGACAAACTGAAGATCAAGAAAAATCTATATCAATAAATAGAACATAATCTCTTCTTGCTTTTTTAAACATCATCATCGTTAGAAACACCATTGCCAAGGATATCAGTTACATCATCATCTTCATCACCTTCGTCATGAGACAAAAATGTATCATCATCAACAAGATCTACATCGTCATCATCCAAATCAGGGATCTCATCATCTTTAGACACATCGACATCTTCTTCAAGCAACATAAAGGCAGACTTCTCAAGTGCCGTATCAAGTTCTTCAGTATCAACCTCTTCTTCATTACTTACTTCAGCCGCTGCAACCTCAAAATAAGAACGCGGATAAGAAAGCCCTGTATAAGGCGACACGATAGGATCACGATTAAGATCATAAAATTTCTTTCCCGTTTCCGGGTCAACACGTTTGGTTCCAAGTTCTGGCTTTGCCATAGACCGTGCCTCTTTGGTTAGTTAAATTGCATTAAAACGAATTCCATGGTGCTTAAACAAAAAACAATGCACTTGTCAAAGACAAATACATAGTTCCACACGGATTTTCTCATGACGCTTATCAAAACATATGATAAAGGGCATCTAATTTTTTAAAATTTATATCTTACTAAATAAAGATTCGATGTATAAAGCAATACCAGCAACTGCTAAAAAATCAACAAATCTTTCTGGCACAATCAAAATGCCAGGAGATAAATCAATCTCCCATAAAGCACTTATATTAGGAGGATTGGCGCATGGAGAATCACATATTCATGGGCTTCTCGAAAATGATAGTGTTTTGCGTATAGCTACCATCATGCAAGCTATGGGAGCACAATGTTACAAAAAAAATAACCTTTGGATTATTCATGGAACCGGTAATGGTTGTTTACTACAAGCACAAACACCTTTAAATTTTGGCAATTCTGGAACAAGTGCTCACCTGATCATGGGACTGGTTAGCTCTTACCATATGAAAACGACTTTTCTCGGCAGTGCCTCACTCTCTAGATATCCAATGGAGCATATCCTTAATCCATTGCGTTTAATGGGAGTTGAAACTGAGCCAACTCTTGGTAACCACTTGCCTTTAACGCTTTACGGTCCCAAAATGGCTAACCCGATTCGGTACCCTATACCTATGGCTTCCGCCCCAGTAAAATCAGCAATCCTTCTTGCCGGTCTTAATACCGCCGGTACTACAACCATTATTGAGCAAACTCTTACACAAGATCATACAGAAAAAATGCTACAAGCATTTGGTGCTGAAATTGATATAAAAATAGATAAAACAGGCACACGTTTCACTTCTCTTAAGGGTCAGCCGCATCTTATTGGACAAATCATTAATGTTCCAGGTGACCTATCCCTAGCAGCTTTTCCAATTATTGCAGCTCTTCTTGTAGAAAATTCTGATATCACACTTAAAAATGTTCTCGTCAACGACGAGAAAATGGAATTCATCCAAACATTATGGGAAATGGGTGCTAAAATTGAACTCTTGAACCAACGCAAAACAGGTATAGAAAATATTGTCGATATACGCGTTAAATCATCAGAGTTAAAAGGTGTAACTGTACCAAAAGAACGAGCCCCATTAATAATTGATGAATATCCTGCTTTAGCAATAGCAGCAGCCTTTGCGAAAGGGAAAACAATTATCTCAGGAATTGAAGGGTTATTTTATAAAATATCAGATCGACTTTCTACCCTTGCTGAAGGATTAAAAATCAATCATATTCATTGTGAAAATGGTAAAGATTTTCTTATTATCCATGGGAAAAATTCTACCAAAGATTTAGGAGGTGGGCGCGTTACTACACATTTTGATCATCAAATTGCAATGTGTTTTCTTATTTTTGGACTCGTCTCAGAAAAACCTGTTATGATTGATGATAAACAGATGATTATTACCAATTGTCCAGAATTTATTCCTTTAATGCATCAACTTGGAGGTCGAATCTATTGAAACCTTTTATTATTGCAATTGATGGCCTTTCAGCATCTGGAAAAGGAACTTTAGCAAAACAAATTGCTGCCTATTATCATCTTCACCATTTGGATACTGGTCTCACTTACCGCAGTGTTGGCTATTCGCTTTTAAAACGAAATTTACCCCTAGATGATCACATAAATGCTGTTGCATATGCTAAAGAGCTTGATTTTAACACTTTAGATCCAATTCTTCTCGGTTCTCTTGATATTAGCGAAGCCGCATCACAAGTAGCAACTATACCAGCTGTGCGTGAAATTCTTGTTTCCAAACAACGTGATTTTGCCCAAAAATTACCGGGAAGCGTACTTGATGGCCGTGATATCGGTACTGTTGTCTGTCCTCACGCAGATATAAAATTTTATATCCTAGCGAATGCTCAAATACGTGCAAAACGTCGATACCAAGAAATTCTAAAAAAAGGAGGAAAAGCAAACTATCATGAAATTTTGGCCAATCTTGAACAACGTGACAAACGTGATATGACTCGAAAATATCATCCTCTAAAACCAGCTAAGAATGCCTACTTGCTTGACACATCAGAATTGAGTATAAAAGAAGTATTGAAAACTGCTTGCGCCTTTATTGATCCTCTTATAAAAAAGCATGCCGTTAAATAAAATCATCAAGGTGATTTCCAGCCTAGCGCTTATCTTTCTTTTACGAAAAGGGAGAAGGTGTGGAGTTACCTCATATTAACACTAACCTAGCGCTTATACCTTTTGCAACATAAGGTATGTATCAGGAGTTCTCATGTCACAATACAATCCCACAACAGCAGATTTTGAAACCCTTTTAATGGAATCATTTCAAACGAATGACCTTAATGAAGGATCTGTTGTTAAAGGCCGCATCATTGCAATCGAAAAAGATATGGCCATTATTGATGCTGGTCTTAAAGTAGAAGGACGTATTCCACTTAAGGAATTTGGTAGCAAAAGTAAAGATGGTTCTTTACAAATCGGTGATGAAGTTGAAGTTTACATTGAACGTATTGAAAATGCGCTAGGTGAAATTGTCTTATCGCGTGAAAAAGCACGTCGTGAAGAAAGCTGGATTCGTCTTGAAGAAAAATTCAATGCTGGGACACGCGTAGAAGGCATTATCTTTAGTCAAGTTAAAGGCGGTTTTACGGTCGATCTCGACGGTGCTGTTGCTTTCTTGCCTCGTAGTCAAGTCGATATTCGACCTATTCGTGATGTTGCACCTTTAATGCATAATGCACAACTTTTTGAAATTTTAAAAATGGATCGTCGTCGTGGTAATATTGTTGTCTCACGTCGCGCTGTCTTAGAAGAAAGTCGTGCTGAACAGCGCTCAGAAATTGTTCAAAATCTTGAAGAAAACCAAATTGTTGAAGGTATTGTCAAAAATATAACAGATTATGGAGCCTTTGTTGATCTCGGTGGTATTGATGGACTTTTGCATGTTACAGATATGGCATGGCGGCGTATCAACCATCCATCTGAAGTTTTAACAATTGGCCAAACTATTAAAGTTCAGATCATTCGTATCAATCAAGACACTCATCGTATTTCGCTTGGAATGAAACAACTTGAAAACGATCCATGGGATAATATTAACACTAAATATCCAGTCGGTAAAAAAATTACTGGTGCTTTTACAAACATCACTGATTATGGTGGTTTTGTTGAAATCGAACCAGGAATCGAAGGATTAATCCATGTCTCTGAAATGAGTTGGACAAAAAAGAATATACATCCTGGAAAACTCCTTTCTATATCACAAGAAGTAGAAGTTGTTATTCTTGAAATTGATTCTTCTAAACGCCGTATTTCGCTTGGTTTAAAGCAAACATCTGAAAATCCTTGGGTAGCTTTTGCGAATAAATACCCAGTGAATTCACAAATTACAGGCGAAATTAAAAACAAAACAGAATTTGGTCTTTTCATTGGTCTTGAAGGTGATGTCGATGGTATGGTTCATCTTTCTGATCTTGATTGGAATCGTCCTGGTGAACAAGTTATTGATATTTACAATAAAGGTGATACTGTTCAAGCTGTTGTTCTTGATGTTGATGTTGAAAAAGAACGTATTTCTTTAGGAATTAAACAACTATCCAGTGACAAAATGAGAGAAGCAGCAGCGTCTGGAGAATTACGGAAAGGTGCCACTGTTACATGTGAAGTAATAGACATTAATGAAAATGGCGTTGGTGTGAAGCTTATTGAACACGATCTTGAAGTCACCATCCGCCGTACTGATTTGGCACGGGATCGTGATGAGCAACGTCCTGAGCGTTTTGCTATTGGACAAAAAGTTGACGCTCAAATCACTGCATTTGACAAAAAAAACCGTAAGCTTTCAGTCTCAATCAAAGCCTTAGAAATCGCAGAAGAAAAAGAAGCTGTAGCTCAGTATGGCTCTACAGATTCAGGAGCTTCTCTTGGTGAGATTCTCGGTGCAGCTTTAAAAAAGCAAGAACAAGATTAATCATGAAATAAAAGGCCACTAATTATATAGTGGCCTTTTATTCTTCATTAGAGAATCTCTTTTAATCCCTTAATTTTTGACAAGAAAATTCAAAGCTTAAAAAATGAAGTGTTCACTTATTGAGAGAAAATACCAATAGTCTATTGAATAAATAACACATCATCGAATAGTAATAGAATATTATGGTCCCCAAATTACATCGCATGAAGTGGTTTTCTTCCCAAAAGACAAAAATTCACTCTCTCGACGAAATTAGTTTGCCTATCCGTTCAACTAACAAATCAGAAGAAGAGCTTTATAAGTTAGGCTACACTATAGCCTCTGACCAAAAAATCTTTCTTCCTGAATATAAAGAAGAAGAAAGTAATTTTCGCAAACGATTAATTGAAAATTCTAAACTTATTCTCCATGTCTTTCACATCAATGACGTTGCTGCACGAAATAACGAAACAATTGCACCATCCGCCCAGTGGCTTATTGATAATCATTACACCATTGACAAAACTATACAGGAATTACGCTGCAATTTTTCTAAATCGTTCATCAAGCAACTCCCCTTTTATGAACAAAAAAAAGAAATTCCACGTATTTTTGTTTTAGCTTGGCTTTATGTTGCCCATACAGATAGCAGATTTTCACAAGAAACGCTAACAGCAATGGTTAATGGTTTTCAAAAAATTTGTACTCTAAAAATTAGTGAATTATGGGCTCTTCCTTTTGTTGTTCGTATAATCTTAATTGAAAATGTCCGCCGTCTTTCATTGCGTATTGAACAAGCACGCTATATGCGCTTTCTTGCTAATCAAGCAGCCGATAAAATCGCCCTTACAAAAAATGAAACTCAATTAAATATTCTCACCCTTTATGAAACACTAACCTCTCATTCGATTTTTTCAGCTCATTTATTTTACCGTCTGCGAGGTGCATCTGTTGATGCAACAATAGCGTTAACCTGGCTTGAAAAACAGTTGCATCTTCATGGCAGTAGTCCAGAAATGATAACAGCTGATGAATATACTCGTCAAACAACAGATGGTATCACCATGGGCAATATTATTCGTACTCTCAAAACTATGGATGATATTGATTGGACGGCATGGTTTGAAACAGTAAGTTGTGTAGACTTTATCCTGCGTAAAAATAGTGATTTTTCTGAAATTGATTCTCATTCACGTAATGCGTATCGACAAGTCATCGAAAAAATCGCCCATCGCTCCCCTCTTAGTGAGTTAGAAATTGCATGTAAAGCTGTAGAAATGGCAAAAACTTGTTCTCAAGATGTTGCCTGTAAGAATAATTTCTCTGTTGGGTGGTACCTGGTTGATGACGGACGCCCTATTTTTGAAGAAGCCTGTCAATATAATCCATCATTTCTGACAAAATGGATTCAAACTTATCATCGTTTAAAAATAGGAATTATTGCCATCCCTGTTTCTCTTTTAATGCTGGTTCTTTTGTCCACGATCTATATTTCATTACGAACATCTGGTCTCACACCATTAATGACACTCCTTTTCACTGCACTAGCACTTTTTCCTACTATGGATGCTACTTTTGCTTTTTTTAACACTGTTGTTTCATGGTTTGTTTCACCAAAACGGCTCATTGGTTATGAATATAAAGAAGGTATTCCTGAAGATGCGCGCACTATGGTTGTTGTCCCCACTTTAATCACATCACGTCATGATATTGATGAACAAATAAATAATCTTGAAGTACACTACCTTTCTAATCCCCAGGGAGCCATTCATTTTGCTCTCATCACAGACTGGGCAGATTCTCCATTTGAAGAAACACAAAACGACCTTGCTCTATTGCACTATGCAAAAAAGGGTATTGCTCAACTAAACCAGCGCTATCAGCGTAGTAACATTCCTTTATTTTTTCTTCTCCACCGTCGACGTCTTTATAACGCTCATGAAAAATGCTGGATGGGATGGGAGCGTAAACGGGGAAAACTTCATGAGCTTAATCTCTTACTCCAAGGAAATAAAAATACGAGTTTTTATGCTCCAGATCCACATCTTCCCATGGATTGTCGTTTTGTTATGACCTTAGACTCAGATACGCGTCTAACTCCTGAAAGTGTCACTAAACTCGTTGGTAAGCTCAACCATCCACTTAATTGTCCCGTTTTTTCTGAAAAAAATGGAAGGGTTGTAAAAGGCTACAGCATTTTACAACCCCGTATTACACCTCCTCTCACAGCAGAAGAAGAAACATCAATTTTGCAACAGATTTTCTCTACCAATCGTGGAATTGATCCTTATGTCTTTAGTGTATCTGACATTTATCAAGATCTTTTGGGAGAAGGAACTTTTACCGGAAAAGGTCTTTATAATATCGATGCCTTTGAACAAGCACTGAAGAACAAAATCAAAGAAAACACTGTTCTTAGTCATGATCTTTTAGAAGGAAGTTATGCACGTGCTGCACTTGTCAGTGATGTAGAAATCATTGAAGATTATCCAACAGCCTATAACGTGGATGTCGCTCGTCATCACCGTTGGATCCGTGGTGACTGGCAGTTATTGCCTTATCTTTTAAACCACCATAGCGTGAGTCTCACTACGCGCTGGAAAATGCAGGATAATTTGCGCCGTTCTCTTACACCACTCATGTGGCTTGTTGCAGCAACAGCAGGATGGTCTTTTTTACCGTCAAAGATAGCAATTGTTTGGCAAATATTTCTGCTTTTTAGCCCCTTTATTGCATCAATTTTAGGTTTGCTTCGTACATTCATTTCCTCCAATAGCGATTATTCTTTACGCGGACAGTTACAATTAATTTTAAATAATATTTCCTCCACGATCTTAGAAATATTGCTTAAAATCACATTTATAGCCCACTCAGCTTATTTTATGACTGATGCAATCATTCGTGCACTCTATCGCATGATGATTTCCAAACAATATCTTCTTGAATGGAAAACTTCAGCCACAATGAAAGCCATTCCCAATAGTTTAAGCTTCTATATCATCACTATGTGGCCAGCAGTATTTATTGGTATTATAGCTATAGGATTACCTCTCTTCTTTCATAATTCAACAATATTGATTGCTTTACCTTTTGGGCTTTTATGGTTTTTCTCACCGCTGATTGCATGGATTGTTAGTAAACCAATAACATTTCAAGATGTTCTTGATATATCTTCTGCAGATAAAAAAATACTGCGGAGCATTGCACGACGGACATGGCTTTATTATGCAACCTTTGTTGATGCAGAAAATAATTATTTGCCACCTGATAATTTTCAAGAAGATCCTGAACCTCTTGTTGCACGACGCACATCACCTACCAATATTGGCGTTTACCTACTTTCTATTATTGCCGCACGTGATTTCGGTTGGATTAGCTTTGAAGATACCATTACGCGAATTAAGTGCACATTAAATACTCTCGAAAAAATGGAAAAATTTCGAGGTCATCTTTATAATTGGTATGAAACAGATACACTTAAACCTCTTCTACCAACTTATGTTTCAACAGTTGATTCAGGTAATCTTGCTGGCCATTTAATAACGCTATCTTCCGCTTTAAACGAATGGGCTGAAGTACCTAATGCTTTTTTACAAAGCGATCTAGATGGCTTATTCGATATTAGTAATATTCTTGAAGAAATCTTAAAAGAAATTCCTGATAACCTTAAGTTTCTTCATCCATTCCCTCAACAGATCAAAGAGCATATTGCTCATTTTCACCACTCTGTTAGTGAACTCAAAGCAAAATCAGCAACTGTTATGAATATCTCTCATCTTTCGATTACTGCTCGTAACATTGTACATTTAATCAATGAACTGGATAAAATAATCCAAACAAAAGAATCTGCTCATATGTTATCCTGGGCTAAATGCCTGGTAGAAAACTGTGAAGCTTATAACCATGATATTACCAATAACTATGATATTAAAGAATTATGCAAAGAATTAAATACTTTATCTGAAAAAGCCCGACAAATAGCTTTAGATATGAAATTTGATTTTTTAGAACAGACTGAACGTCAACTTTTATCTATTGGTTATCGCGTACAGGAAAATAAACTTGATGAAAGCTGCTATGATCTTTTAGCTTCAGAAGCGCGTCTCTCAAGCCTCTTTGCTATCGCTAAGGGCGACATTAAATTTAAACATTGGTTTCGTCTTGGCCGATTACTTATCCCAATTGGTTGGAAAAGTGCTCTATTATCATGGTCAGGATCCATGTTTGAATATCTTATGCCTTCTCTCATTATGCATGAACCCTTAGGGTCCATACTCGATCAAACAAATCGCCTCATTATTCGCCATCAAATACAATATGCGCGCAAACGAGGATTGCCATGGGGTATTTCAGAAGCTGCATTTAATAGCCGTGACCATTTAATGAATTACCAATATTCCAATTTTGGTGTTCCAAGACTAGGGCTTCAACGTGGCTTATCACGCAACGCTGTTATTGCTCCTTATGCTAGTCTTTTAGCCGCACAATATATGCCAACTCAATCTATCGCTAATCTAAAATACCTGCGTAATCTTGGTGCTTTAGGAACATACGGTTATTACGATGCTATTGATTTTACTCCTTCGCGTGTACAAAAAGGAAAAAAATACGCTATCGTACGTAACTATTATGCACATCATCATGGCATGTCAATTCTTGCCATTGATAATGTTGTTTTTGAAGGACGTATGCGCAATCGCTTTCATCGTGATCCAATTATAAAAGCTGTACAACTCTTATTACAGGAAAGAGCCCCACGACAAATTCCTGTTATTCATACTAAAATCAACAATTCTATACATAAAAACTCTAAAGGTTTTGATGATATCCCTGCACGCATTATTACAAGTCCTCTTCTTCAACCTCGAGCAACTTTGCTTATATCTAATGGTTGTTATTCCATAATGACAACAGCAAATGGTTCTGGTTATAGCCGTTGGCATAACTATGCTATCACGCGTTTTATTCCTGATGCATCCGAAGATCAACAAGGAACTCTGTTCTTTGTCCAAGATACGCATAATAAACGCTGGTGGTCTGTCACTAGTGAACCAACACGTATAGCTGAAGAAGAAGTGGTCAGTATTTTTACAGATGAAAAAGCTGAATATATAAAAACAGTTGATGGACTGAAATCAACACTTGAATGTCTTGTTACTTCTGAAGGTGACGGTGAAGGTCGACGTATACAGTTAATGAATACAACAAACAAAGACCGAATAATTGAAATAACTTCTTATGGTGAATTAGCACTCGCAACAATGAAAGATTACTTTACTCATCCTGTTTTTTCGCGAATGTTCATAGAAACAGAAATTCTTGATTCAGGTGGAACAATTTTAGCTAAAAGACGCAAACGCTCTCCTCATGATCCTAATATTCACGTTGCTCACTTTGTTACTGATCCATCAGGAATTATCCGAGAAGCAGAAGCAGAAACCGATCGTCGCATTTTTATTGGCCGTGGTCGATCTATTCATCACCCAATTATCTTTGACCAAAAGACTCGTTTCAAAGGTAATCAAGGGTGTGTTCTTGATCCGATTATCTCAATCCGTTGTCGTATAAAAGTTCCAGCACATGAAAAAGCAGAACTTATTTTTTGGACTTTTGCTGCCGATTCAAAAGAAACATTACAAAACTATATTGAATCCTATCGACAACCTGATATGTTCCAGCAAGCTTTATCAAAAGCATGGATGCATTCACAAGTTTCACTGTATCAAAAAAATATCAATCCTAGAGAAGCTATTACTTACCAAAAATATATAACGCCACTTATTTACCCTGATCGAACGTGGCGTCTTCCTCCGGAAATATTAGCAAAAACTCTTGGAAAACAATCTGATTTATGGCCAATGTCTATTTCAGGAGACTATCCTATTTGCCTTCTCAGACTTGATAATGAAACAGATATCACTGTACTTCGTGAACTGCTTAAAGCATATGAATATTGGCGTATGCGAGGTCTCATTGTTGATCTAGTCATTTTAAATGAACAGACATTTTCTTATCTACAAAATACACAACACGCCATTGAATGGGCATGTGAGTCTTACCGTCACCGTACAAAAGAAATGGACGGACAACATCATATTTTTACCCTCCAGCGCGATAAAATGAATGAACAAAATTTTCAAACACTTCTCGCGTCAGCTCGCATTATCCTGCATGCTCAGAATGGATCTTTATCTGAACAATTGAAACGTATAGAAAATATTGATTCCGATTTAATTATTAGCAGTCATAGTCAAGAATCTAATAATAAATTAAACTACAAAAAATCTAATAAAAAAATACAAAAAGCCCCACAAATCAAACAGACCCTATTTTCTTCCATTGCTCTCATTGATCAACAAAACACTTCTTCTTTCCCCGTACCGAGTGAAGATTTGCGCTACTGGAATGGTTATGGTGGTTTTAATCACCATAACCATTACGTAGTCCGTCTGAATGGATGTCAAACAACGCCACATCCATGGATTAACATAATTGCAAACAATAGTTTTGGCTTTCATGTATCCGCCGAAGGATCACTCTTCACATGGGCTCATAATAGCCGTGACTATCAATTAACGCCCTGGAGTAATGATCCCGTTACCAATCGTCCAGGGGAAGCGCTTTATCTTGTCGATCGCCTATCTTTAAAATGCTTTTCTCCAGTTTCTGCCGTCGAATGTGATAATAAAGTCATTTATGAAGCTTGCCATGGTTTTGGGTTTTCAACTTTTAAATCTAAACATTCAGACATTGCATTAGAACTGACCCATACACTTAATGGAGAAAAGCCAATTCGTTTTTCTCGTCTTATCATTAAAAATGAAGGAGAAACACCACGTAGCTTACGCCTTTATAATTATGCCGAATGGGTTTTAGGAAATATCCGTACACAATACGCGCCCTTTATTATTCCCCATTATGATTCTAAACGTGGTGCACATTTTATTCAGAATCCTTATCACATTGAAAAATCTCAACAGGTTACTTTTTTATCAGCATCCGAAATGCCAACCAGTTTTACGACTAATCGTACTGAATTTATCGGTACAACAGGAACAATTCAGCACCCACAAGCTATTCGTAAAGCTGAACCACTTTCAAATATAGTAGAACCCGGTTGTGATCCTTGTTCAGCCCTCGCCTATGATATCGATTTACAACCAGGACAAACAAAAGAAATCATCTTCTATCTTGGCAATACTGAAAGCATAAAACAAGCTAAAAAACTGCTTGATCAAGCTCGTAAAGATGATTTTCAAATTGTCTTTGCACAACAAAAACAACAATGGAATGATTTTGTTTCTCCACTACAAGTAAAAACTCCTGATCCCTCTTTTGATATTATGGTCAATCATTGGCTGCCTTATCAAATTTATGCATGCCGCTTAATGGCGCGCTCAGCTTTTTATCAAGCCAGTGGAGCATTCGGTTTCCGTGACCAACTGCAAGACAGTTTATCTTTATTATTGCTTAAACCACAATTAGCGCGTGAGCACTTACTAAATGCAGCAGCACACCAATTTCCTGAAGGAGATGTGCAACATTGGTGGCTTCCTGATACGAATGCTGGCGTCCGGACACTTATTTCTGATGATATCGTTTGGCTTGCTTACGGAACAGCTCTATATGTTCGCACCACTGGTGAGGATGCATTTCTTGATACCCCTGTTCCTTTCATCGAAGGCCCTCCCCTAGCCACAGGGCAACAAGATGCTTATTTCCAGCCTATACAATCCTCCAACATTACAACACTGTATGAACATTGTGCTTTAGCCTTAGATCTCGCTATTAAGCGCTGTGGCCCCAATAATTTACCCCTTATTCTAGGTGGTGATTGGAATGATGGTATGAACTTAGTGGGTATTGAAGGCAAAGGTGAAAGTATCTGGCTGGGATGGTTTCTAGGTACTGCTTTACAAGCATTCATTCCTCTCGCTAAAAATCGTAATGATCATAGCCGCGTACAAGCTTGGAGTGCATATTTAAAACGTCTCACTAAAGCCTTAGAAGAAAAAGGATGGGATGGTGCTTGGTACCGACGTGGTTATTTCGATGATGCAACTCCTTTGGGATCTAAAATAAATGATGAGTGCCAAATTGATGCTCTTGCTCAATCATGGGCTGTAATTTCCAAAATGGCAGATTCTAGCCGTCAAAAACAAGCAATGGCATCCCTGCTTGATCACCTCTATGATGAAAAAACTGGTCTCATACGTCTTTTCTGGCCACCTTTCAACAAAAGTTCCCTCGAGCCAGGTTATATTAAGGGTTATCCTCCTGGCATTCGAGAAAATGGTGGGCAATATACTCATGGTGCTATTTGGAGCATTTTAGCACTTGCTGAAATAGGAGAAGAAGATAAAGCTTACACACTGTTTTCAAAAATAAATCCTATCAATCATGGTCAAAATCCAGAAATCTATCGCGTTGAGCCTTATGTCATGGCCGCAGATATTTACACAGTTGAACCACATTGTGGACAAGGTGGCTGGACATGGTATACAGGCTCAGCAGGATGGCTTTATCATGCAGCAACACAAACGATTCTTGGACTTCATCTGCAAGCTGGAAAATTATTTTTACGCCCACATTTACCCTCCTTCTGGCCTGCATATGAAGCAAAAATGAAATTTCACAGCGCTGTTTATAAAATTACAATTAGACGAGCAAATAAAAACATACTCAGTATTGACGGAAAAGAATACAACAAAATCGATCAAGGCATAAAATTAAAAAAAACAGGCAACCATGAAATTGTATATACTCTAGAATCATAAATAAAAAAGCTTTTTATATTGCTCAAAGCTCTAAAATTGTTATAGTTTACTCATTCCTTGTAATGATGCAGGATGCAAAACAGTTTTAAATTTTACTTCACGAAAAAGAACAAAATTCATGAATTGTACAGATATTGCTAGACGTGTCCATAACCATACGTGGAAACTTGATCCAATCATCCGTTCTCTTCTTGATACAGATTTTTATAAACTTCTTATGGTGCAGATGATCTGGGGATTGTATCCAGATGTTAATGCTACTTTTTCTCTCATAAACCGCACAAAAACAATTCGTCTTGCCAATGATATTGATGAAAGTGAATTGCGCGCTCAACTTGATCATGCCCTTAGCTTGCGCTTTACTAAGAAAGAAATGATCTGGCTTGCCGGTAATACATTTTATGGACGTAAACGAATTTTTGAACCAGATTTTCTACAGTGGCTTGAAAAATTTCAGCTTCCAGAATATGAACTAACCCGCAAAGATGGTCAATATATTCTTCGTTTTGATGGACCATGGGCTTACAGTTCTATGTGGGAAATTCCTGCTCTCGCTATCATTAGCGAATTACGTTCACGTGCTGCTATGAAAGATCTTGGTCTTTTTGCACTTGATGTACTTTATGCTCGTGCCAAAACAAAAATGTGGAGCAAAATTGAACGACTTAAAAAACTGCCTGACATTAAAATATCTGACTTTGGTACAAGACGTCGACACTCCTTTTTATGGCAACGCTGGTGTGTTGAAGCTTTAAAAGAAGGAATTGGTAATTCTTTTACAGGCACTTCTAATGTCCTTCTCGCCATGGATACAGATGTAGAAGCTCTTGGTACAAATGCCCATGAATTACCAATGGTTATTTCTGCTCTTACCAACAATGACGATGATTTACGTAAAGCATCTTATAAAGTCTTACAAGATTGGAATCGTTATTATGGTGGTAATCTTTTAATTGTATTGCCTGATGCTTTTGGCACAGAAGCTTTTTTACGAAATGCTCCGGAATGGGTAGCAGACTGGACAGGCTTCAGGCCCGACAGCGCTCCCCCGATCGAAGGAGGTGAGCGAATCATCAAATGGTGGCAAGAAAAAGGAAAAAACCCACGTGAAAAATTATTAATTTTTTCCGATGCTCTAGATATAGATACCATTGAGAAAACTTATCACCACTTTCATGGCAAAGTCCGTATGTATTTTGGATGGGGAACTAATCTCACTAATGATTTTGAAAATTGTGCACCTAAAAATGTTCCAAATCTTGAAGCCATCTCTCTTGTCTGTAAAGTCACCCATGCAAATGGCCGACCAGCTGTAAAACTTTCAGATAATCCTGAAAAAGCTATTGGTGATCCACAAGAAATACAGCGTTACTTAAATTTTTTTGGGAATGAACAACGCACTGCTAAACCTATAAAAATTTAACCATTAATTAATTTGTATAAAAATAACTTCTGAACAATAAATTTAACCGACAAAATATTCCTTTTTAAATATAAAATAAGATTATAATCCAATCTTGCCTCGTTGCAATCGCGCTTCCTAATACCAAGATACAACAATTCTCTTTAATGCATGCAGCAGTCTTATAATATTTTGAAAAATCTTATAAAGTGAAATACCGTTTCGGTATTTATAAATGCTAAACTTTTATAAAATAAATCAAAGTAAAAATACTTCTTTTAGTAAAATTTTCCATTTCGACCATATTTAAGAAGATGGACGCGTTATAATATAAAGAGCTATCATCAATAAAATAACTGCAACCAATAAAATAAGCCATAAAGCTGGATGGATTATCACCAAAAACGATAAAAAACCCCCTAGCATACTTATCACTGCAAAAATCTTGATAGATGGCGGAATAGCTTTCTTTTCCTCCCATTGTTTAATAGGAGAACCAAAAATTCTGTGATTACACAACCAATGATGAAAACGTGGCGATGAACGAGCAAAACACCATGAAGCGACTAATAAAAAGGGTACTGTAGGCATAATAGGTAAAACGATACCGATAAAACCTAATACAATCATTGCCCATCCTAATATAGAATAGCAAATACGGAGAGGGCGAGATATCTTAAAATCTTTCTTCATTATTTATAGCTGTTTTTTCTTACTCAGATACTATTATGCAAAATATTGTTATTACGAAATTTAATAGATCATCATCTCTCTAAATAATACATTAACCTAATGCACTCTCAGGAATAATTGTTTTCCAAAACTAAAGAACAATCTATACAATATGATAATAATTTTAAAGTTTTCAAACAATAAAAATTAACTCTTTTAGAGAATTCCCAAAAAAAGGCTGCATGATAAATCAATGCAGCCTTGTAATTACGAATGCAGCGTTGGGAGGAGTAATACTGCATTCATCCACTAGACATTAGGAGGAAAATGACCTAGCTCTCCTTTATTTAGTGAAAACATATGCTAGAAACAACATACAAAAATGCATAGCTGCTATGCGTAATTTCCATTACATTTAAATTTTTTGAACTGTACTCTGACGAAAGGAAGTGGATATAAAAATAACAATAAAAATAATTGTTAAAATCAATACAATTGTAGCAGCAGAATCAGAACCAATAAATAAGCTGAGATAAATTCCTAGAAAACTGGAACAAACTGCAATAAATACAGCAATTAAAAGCATAGAAAAAAAATGCTTAGTAAGGAGATAAGCAATAGCACCTGGTGCAATTAATAAAGAAATAACTAAAATAATTCCAACCGCCTGCAACGCAGAAACAATTGTCAGAGAAATCATTGTTAAAAAAGTATAATGAAGCACCGATATTGATAACCCTATTGCACGTCCTTGAACTGAATCAAAAACGTACAACATAAAATCACGCCATTTTATACCTAAAACCATCGTAACAATAACAGAAATTATTGTTGTTTGCGTAATATCAAGCCAATTAACACCTAAAAGATTACCAAATAAAATATGATTTAAATCTAAATCGCTATATATTGCTGTTGTTAAAACAAGCCCTAAACCAAACATGGATGAAAACACAACGCCCATAACAGTGTCCTGTTTAATCCGACTGTTATTCCCTAAGAAACCTGTTACAATGGCACAAATCATACCTGCTAAAAAAGCACCACAAGCAATCAAAGTCATTGTGACATTAGCAGGACGTACATCATGAAACCAAAGAAACGGCATAGAAGACAAAAATGTCATAGCCCATGGCGTTGCCATATATCCAACAACTACTCCAGGAAAGACTGCGTGAGAAATTGCATCTCCTAAAAGAGCCCATCCCTTTAAAATAAGGAAACAAGAAAGTAGAGCCATTGGAATAGCCAAAATAATGGTAATCATCATCCCTTTAATCATAAAAGAGAACTGAAAAGGAAGTAGCAATTGATCAATCATATGTCACCACACCTTTTTGCTGCTCTCACACGTAAGCGTGCAGCAATGTAACCGTGTTTAGGAGCAAAAATAAAGGCGACTATAAATAAAAACGTTTGAAAAAGTACAACAACACCACCAGTTTGCGCATTCAAAAAATAACTCATATAAACACCCAAGATACTTGTAAAGGTTCCAATCATAACTGCAATGATCAAAAGATTTACAAAACGATCACTTAAAAAATAAGCCGTTGCCCCCGGTGTAATTACAAGACAAATCACTAAAAAAGCTCCTACTGTTTGCATAGCCGCAACAGTACAAGCAGCAAGAAGTGTAAAAAAGAGAATTTTTAATAGCGTAACATTTAGTCCAATAGCGCGCGCATGACTCTCATCAAATAAAAAAACCAACAAGTCTTTCCATTTCATACACAATATAAAAAGAGAAAAGAACCCAATACAAGCTAACTGCATAATATCTGATGAACTAACTGCTAAAACATTTCCAAGAACAATTGTATCAATATTAACAGACATTGGTCTTAATGATTTCAGGAACAATCCAAATGCAAAAAAGGAAGAAAAAATTAAACCAATAATTGTATCTTCTTTTAGCTTTGTTCGATAATTTAAAAATAACATTGCCGCAGCAGCAAGCCCACCAGAAAAAAAAGCTCCAAATGAAAAAGGGAGTCCCAAAAGATAAGCGCCAGCAACTCCAGGAACAATCGAATGGGAAAGCGCATCACCAATCAATGACCAACCTTTTAACATTAAAAAAGCAGAAAGAAAGGCACAAACACAGCCAACTAACCCTGAAACCCACATTGCATTAATCATATATTGATAGGCAAAAGGTTCAAGCAACCAAGGAATCATAAAATATGCTCCAGCTTTTGATTGCAATCATGAAATAAAGACTTATCATCTGTGGCAATATCATTTTTTTGTGCATTTTGGGAACCAGCATAATGATGACGCAGAGAACCACCAAAAAATTTTTCAAGATTTTTTTGTGTAAAAACCACTTCTGTTATTCCAGAAGCGACAACCGTTCCCTTGATTAAAATCGTTCGATCACAAAATTCAGTAACGGAATCTAAATTGTGAGTCGAGACTAATATAACAGCACCTTCTTTACGCAAATCTTGTAACAAAGTGATAATTTTATCCTCTGTTTTGATATCAACTCCTGTAAAGGGTTCATCGAGTAAAATCGCTTTTGCTTGTTGCGCAAGAGCACGTGCCAAAAAAACGCGTTTCTTTTGTCCACCAGACAGCTCACCAATCTGACGTTTAGCAAATGGCAACATATCGACACGTTCTAACGCAATACGAACAGCTTCATGATCTTGTTTTCGAGCATAGCGAAAAAAATTCATATGACCATATCGTCCCATCAGAACAACATCTTCAACGAGAACAGGAAAGTCCCAATCAATATCCTCACTTTGGGGAACATATGCAATAAGATTTTGTTTCAAAGCCTTTTTAACTGACAAACCTAAAATGCAAATCTTCCCCTTTGAAGGTTTTACAAATCCCATAATAGCTTTAAATAATGTAGACTTCCCTGATCCATTAACCCCAATCAATGCAGAAATAGAACCCATAGGACTTTCAAAACTCACTTCTCGCAAAGCTGTATGCCCGTTACGATAAGTCACAGATACATCTTGGACAGATATTCCAGATTCAGTCATCGGCTTCTTACCTCATCTGACAAAGCCTTAGTAATACGTGCACTCGTAACACGTAATAAATCAATATAAGTAGGAACCTCACCATCCTTACTACTCAGTGAATCAACATAAAGAACACCCCCATACTTAGCCCCTGTTTCCCTTGCCACCTGTTTGGCAGGCGCAGCAGAAACAGTGCTTTCAGAAAAAACAACCGAAATATTATATTTCCGAACTGTGTCAATGACACGCTTAATTTGCTGCGGTGTCCCTTGCTGATCAGCATTAATAGGCCATAAATAGAGTTCTTTCAAACCAAAATCACGAGCCAAATAACTAAACGCACCTTCACTTGTTACAAGCCAACGCTTATCTTCTGGTATTGTTTGCAACTCAGCTTTAATTGGGTCAATGCTCAAGCGAATTTTTTGTTTATAAACTTCAGCATTCTTATTATAAATAGCAGCATGCTTAGGATCATATTTTATAAAAGCATCACGAATATTATCAACATAAATCAAGGCAGAGATTGGTGACATCCACGCATGAGGATTGGGTTTACCGCTAAAAGGCCCATCTCCAATTTTGATAGTCGCAATACCTTCTGAAACAACTACACTTGGAACATCCTTGATATTTTGAAAAAATTTCTCAAACCAAAGTTCTAATTCTAAACCATTCCATAAGATAAGGTTAGCTCCTTGAGCTCGCATAAGATCGCGTGGCGTAGGTTGATATTCATGAATTTCAGCACCTGGTTTGGTAATTGACTCAACATCAGCAACATCACCTGCAACATTACGAGCCATATCGGCAATAATAGTAAAAGTTGTAACAGCTTTAAATTTACCAGCGCTCAAAACTGTACTGGGGGTTAAAAGAATTACACCCCAAAAACATGCGATAAAAAAAGCTTTCAGTTGCATTGATTTTCTTTCTATTGCTAATGATTTGCATTATCATATACAAATAACAGTTAATTTCTAACTTTGCAATAATTTTAAAAATAATGTCTTTTCTAGCTATTTTAAAAAAGAGAATAGTGAATTGTTTCATATCCAAGAAAACAAAACTATGTCTGCACAATATAATAATTAATGACGCAAATATGCGCCTGTTGTTTTCGCGACATTCTCAATTATTTTTAAAGTCAATCTTTCAAGATCTTCATCAGTTAAAGTCCGTTCCATAGGCTGAATAGTCACTTCAATTGCAACAGATTTTTTATCATGACCAAGACTTGGATCTTCAAAAAGATCAAAAACCTGTACTGAATGAATAAGTTTTTTATCCGCTCCACTCACAGCACGAATAATAAGAGAGGCTGCAACTTCTTTATCAACAACAAATGCGAAATCACGTCGTACCCTTTGAAAAGGTGATAAACTTAAAGAAGGACGAATTTTAGTAACCTTTTTTTTGGGCTCTGGAATTCGATCAAGGAAAATTTCAAAACCGCATATAGGACCACTTACACCTAACTTTTCCAGAGTAGTAGGATGAAAAATACCAAAAAAACCAAGAATAACCTTTGGTCCAAGTTTGATAACACCCGAACAACCAGGGTGATACCAATGAGGTGCTCCAATTTCAATTTGCACTTTATTGCTATCCATACCACATGCTTCTAAAACAGCAAATGCATCCGCTTTAGCATCAAAAACATCCACTGCCTTTGCATTTCCAGTCCAAAAGCGTCCACCTCCTTCAAACTTTTCCGTACCACAACGAATACCACTAGCAACATTCCGTTGCTTATCGGGTGTATCACCTTCATAAATGTTGGAAACTTCAAACAAAGCAAAATCTGAAAAACCACGATCAATATTTCGCTGTGCAGCAACAAGTAAGCCAGGTAAAAGAGAAGGACGCATTACAGACATATCAAAAGCAATAGGATTCACTAATTTAAGCTGTGCCTGACCGCCCCCAAAAGCTAATGCCTGATTTTCAGAAATAAATGACCATGTTATGGCTTCCATCATACCTCGATACGCTAAAATCCGACGAGCAGTATGTGAACAAATCTGCAAAAATGTAAACGTTTTCTGCTTAACTTCAGCTAAACTTTCCAACGGTATAGGCTGTATCTTATCTAATCCATAAATTCGCATGATTTCTTCTACTAAATCAGCCTTACCAACAATATCAAGACGCCAGGTTGGTACTGTAACCGTAACCACATCCCCTTTTCCTTCAAGGCCAAATCCAAGTTGTGTCAAAAGAGTAAAAGCTTGCTCTGGTTCTATCTCTAAATTGGTTAAACGCTTAATTTCAGAAAATGGAAAAACTATCTTTTTAATTTCTGGCTTTTTATACCCAATGACTTGTGTTGTTGATGCTTCACCACCACAAAAACGCAAAACTAATTCCGCAGCAATCTCAAGACCCGATTCCATAAAAGCCGGGTCAACACCCCGTTCAAATCGGTAACGCGCATCACTAATAAGTCCTAATGAACGACCTGTGCGTGCAATATTCTTTGAATCCCAAAGCGCTGATTCAATAATGACACGACGTGTTTTGTCATCACAACCAGTTCTTTCACCACCCATAATACCGGCAATGGCAATAACACCCTCTTCATCCGCAATAACACAATTTTCAAGACCTAAATTGTAAACTTTACCATTTAATGCTTGAAATTGTTCACCCTCACGACCAAGACGGACGCTCAATTTCCCCTTAAGCTTATCCGCATCAAAAACATGAAGGGGACGACCGAAATCAAAACTGATATAATTTGTTATATCAATCAAGGCATTTATTGATCGCAAACCAATAGCATTCAAACGCTGTTGCATCCATTGCGGCGACCTGCCATTTTGTACATTGCGAATCTCACACCAAGAAAAACCTGAGCATAATGATAAGTCCTGCGGATAATTCAAAGATACTTGAACTGATGTTTCAAAAAACGAAGACAGTTGTGGTAAAGATAATTTTTTTAATCTTCCAATTCCAGTTGCAGCCAAATCACGCGCAATTCCTCTAACACCTGTACAATCAGAGCGATTAGGTGTTAAACCAATATCAATCACTGGGTCATCTAATCCTGCATAAGTTACAAATGACATCCCAATAGGTGCATCTTTCGAAAGTTCAATAATCCCACAATCCTCATCGAATAAACCAAGCTCTGCTTGTGAGCACATCATACCAAAACTTTCAACACCACGAATTTTCCCTACAGATAATGTCACATCAAGTCCAGGAACATAAGTGCCTGGCAACGCAAGAACACCAACAAGTCCAGGACGTGCATTTGACGCACCACATACAACTTGGATAGGCGAATCAGACCCTATATCTACTGATAAAACCTGTAATTTATCGGCATCAGGATGTTTAATAGCAGTTAAAACTTTTGCAATTACAAAACCGGCTAAAGAAGAACGATCTTCAATATGATCAACCTCAAGGCCAATTGCTACCAGTTTATCGCAAATTTCATCCAAAGACGCACTTGTCTCTAAGTGATCTTTCAACCAAGATAATGTAAACTTCATTTTCAAACCTCACACGACAACGGCTATAAGATCACACACTATTTAAACCAGAAAATAAAAGAGAGATGTCAAAACAGCGAAAACCATAATGATTTAACCAACGAACATCAGCATCAAAAAAAGCTCGTAAATCAGGCATACCATATTTTAACATAGCAATACGATCAATACCCATTCCCCATGCAAAGCCTTGATATTCATCCGGATCAAAACCAGCATTCCCCAAAACATGAGGATGCACCATTCCACATCCTAAAATTTCTAACCAATCACGACCTTCGCCAAATTTTACTTCCAAACCAGAACGATCACATTGAATGTCCACTTCCATAGAAGGCTCAGTAAAAGGAAAGAAAGAAGGGCGAAAACGCATCTTTACCGCAGGTACTTCAAAAAAGGATTTACAAAAAGTTTCATGAAGCCACATCATATGTGCAATATTAGAAACTTTATCAATCACTAATCCTTCTACCTGGTGAAACATTGGTGAATGAGTTGCATCAGAATCCATACGATATGTTTTTCCAGGAATAATAATACGTATCGGTGTCTGTTTTTTTTCCATCACACGAATTTGCACCGGTGATGTATGTGTACGCAACAATTTTCGATTTCCCATTTCATCAACATCAAAAAAGAAGGTATCATGCATCTCACGTGCGGGATGACCTTCAGGAAAATTTAACGCAGTAAAATTATAATAATCCGTTTCAATATCTGGCCCTTCTGCAATAGAGAAACCCAGATCCGTATAAATGGTTACAATTTCATCAATCACCTGTGAAATAGGATGAATACGGCCCCGCTCTATAGGTGATGAACGAACAGGTAAAGTGACATCAACGGTTTCATTAGAAAGACGTATAGCCATTGCTTGATTTTTGAGAGCATCACGCTTTTGCATCCATAATTCTAACACGCGTTTTTTTAATCCATTAAGTGCCGGGCCTAGTTTATGCCGCTCATCAGCACTCATATTGCCTAATGTCTTTAATTTTTCAGAAATGCTCCCCTTCTTCCCTAAAGCTCCAATACGCACTGCTTCAAGTGTTTGTTCATCATTCGCTGCTTCTAAAGCACAACAAATTTTTTGTTCCAAATGCTCAATATCGTTATCGTTCATAATTTCTGCCTATTTTTTCAATAAAAAAACCGCACCAGTAATAACCAGCGCGGAATCTCGAATAAATGAATGCCTAAAGAGAACGCAGCTGGCTACTTGACAGCGCTTTCAAAAGCATTGGGCGTTGTGTCTTTTAAATACTCTAAAGCTTTCTTTGCAGAATCTACCAAAGCAATAAATACTGTTGGATCATAAATAGCTATATCAGAGAGAATCTTACGATCTATCTCAATACCAGCCTTTGTTAAACCATCAATAAAACGCCCATAAGTCAAGCCCTCTACACGAACAGCAGCATTGATTCTTTGAATCCACAAAGCACGAAAAGTACGTTTTCTGTTTTTACGATCACGATAAGCATATTGCTTTGAACGGTCAACTGCTGCTTTAGCTGCACGAATGGTGTTTTTACGACGACCATAAAAACCTTTAGCCTGTTTGAGAACCTTCTTGTGCTTAGCGTGAGCTACAACACCTCTTTTTACACGTGCCATAAATAATCTCCTACAAAATCAAAGCAAGGCTTAAAGGCCATTTGGTAAATAACACTGAATAACTTTTTTAGCATCTGGTTCAGCCAATACCATCATTCCACGTGCATCACGAATAAACTTATTAGAACGTTTAATCATACCATGCCGTTTACCTGCAGCAGCTGCTTTAACTTTGCCTGTTGCAGTAACTTTAAATCGCTTTTTAGCAGATGATTTTGTTTTCATTTTGGGCATTTCGTTACTCCATACGTTATACGTTTAAATTCGATCAAGCTGATCAAAGCTCGAGTAAACATTTGAACAGCCACGGCATGCCCTGCCGGGCAGTTCTGATTGCATTTTCATAAGCCAGTATACATAAAATAGCAAGTCCGTGTTAAAAAAAAACTGGAGCTCCATTGCCTTTAACTTCAACTAAAGGTGCTGGAACCGCATTCGTTTTAATCGCCGCTTTGCAGAGATCTGCAATGATGCACTGTACACATTCTACTTTACGCGCCTTGCAAATATAACGTCCATGTAAAATGAGCCAATGATGCGCATACTGTAGATAACAATCTGGAATAATTTTTACTAATTTTTCTTCGACCTCTTCCGATGTTTTTCCTGATGCTAAACCAAGACGATTTCCAAGACGCAAAATATGCGTATCCACTGCCATAGTAGGCTGTCCAAAAGCAATGTTCAAAACAACATTCGCAGTTTTACGTCCTACACCAGGGAGTGTCATAAGTGCTTCACGATTATCAGGAACTTGTCCACCATATTGATCAATCAAACGACAACAAAGTGCATAAACATTATGCGCTTTTGCACGCCAAAGACCAATCGAACGAATATGCTGTGCAATTCCTTCTTTTCCTAATGTAATCATTTTTTCTGGTCGATCAGCAAAGCAAAACAATTTTTTTGTAACTTTGTTAACACTCGCATCCGTAGTTTGAGCAGACAGAACAACCGCAACCAAAAGAGTGAAAACATTGGTATAATTAAGATCACTCCTAGGTGTAGGACGCTGAACAGAAAAACGACGAAATATTTCTGCAATTTCATCCTCTCCATAAATTGTCTTAGTATTTTTGTATACCTCTAATGATTTGATCACTTTTTCAGTCATTACACTCTATTAGATCTTCTTTTCCAACGTTTTTGTTTCATTTTGCTCAATGGCTGCCTTATAAAATTACCACAACGATATATATCTATCGTATTTACTTTTTTAAATTGTAGATAATCAAAAAACATGACAATATATCTGTAAAGTTAATTGTTTTCGTTAAAATAATTATAAAATTATATACATGTCTTTTATCTGTTATTAAATTTAAGATCAGTGATCTTAATAAAAGCACTCAACTGATTATTTAGTGAAGCACAAAAAAACTAAAAATATCAGTATTTATTTTATAATTTGGTCAATCCAATTTCAATGTATCTTTTCTTACTAGGAATAATACATATTACAAATGCTGAGTTGAAAAATTGTCTTTTATCTATTAATCTTTATAATCATAATTAAAATCAAAACCAGTAGCAATCAAAGTAATAGAAGGTAATGCATAAAGGATCAATACAATGAAAGAGCGTAAACAAATTTTACCGTTACAAAATACGATCTTTCCTGATGCGCGACAAATTGCTTACTTAAAAGAAGTTTGTACAGATGATCTAGCCAAAAATTTTCCAGATCTTCCACCAATGATTCCAGGCATTACGATATGGGCTCTCTTCGGAGAAACGGGTCACCCAATTATTTTATCCGATGAGCGTTCCATAGCTCTTGCAGGTGCTAATGAGCATGAACTACAAATTGTAACGCTTCAATAGACTCGTTTTAAAATTCTGGATTATTTCTCAATAACAAACCAGAATTCGATAAAAATTGCTCTATAATAGAAGTAAACACAGCAAAAGAAATATTATTCTAAAACTTAAAAATAGGGATTAGAGACGATTTATATCCATATTCTCAGCAATCACTACAATAGGTATGATAAAAAAATCTCATAGTGCTTTTAGCGCCGTCCACATGCTTTTAATTGCTGATTATAAAGTCTAGAAAGTGATTCCACATATTTTGCTTTTTTTGCAATATTAGCAGATGAAGGACCCCTGTAACGTGCATAAGCACCATGTCCCATATGATAATTTAAATAGAGATTATAGGCATCATTTGGGCTAATGTTATTACGTCGAACACTTTGACGATGATACCAAGCAATAAAATCTGCTGTATCCGCGAAATTAGTACGCCACGCAAAAACTTTTCCTGTAGAACGAACATAATGATCCCATGTTTCATCAAGCGCTTGAGCATAACCGTAAGCGGTTGAAGGGCGCTTCCATGGAATAAAACCGAGAAGTTTTTTACGTGGAGGACGTGCATTATGCCGAAAATTTGATTCTATACGAATAGTTGCAAGAATAATAGGCATAGGAATTCCATGAAGTAACTCCGCATTTTTAGCGGCTTTTCTCCAATTATTAAAAAAACTATCTTTTTGAGCTAAAATAGCGCAAGCGTTGTTAATCTGTACAGGAGGTTTTATAGAACAACTTCCCAACAGAAACAAACACCCGCCTAATAAAAAAAAGCGCCCTATCAACTGTTTTCCTTAATCCTAAAAACTAAATGAAACATTATTAAAAACTTTAATTAAATTTACAAATAAAAAAAATCAATATGATATTTTGATACCTTTCTTTTATTCCTTATCATCTAAGTGTAGGGTTTGTGACTGAGAATGTACTGCTGTTGATTTTGATATAGAATCATTTTCTTTTAATTCAAAAGCTTCAATGCGATTAGCTCGCTTCATAATTTTAGAGGATGATGTTAAAATTGCTTCAATATCTTCACTCGTTTTATAAAAATGTTTCTGTAAAGAGCGAACACGTATATTCATTCGTTCAAAATCTTCCATTAATCTTACTACTTCTGACTGGATTAAATGCGCTTGTTCACGCATCCTTGCATCTTTCATAATAGTTTGTACAACTTGAACAGATAACATTAATAAAGAAGGCGATACAATAATCACATGTGCTCGATTAGCCTTTTGCACTAATGACTCAAAATCCTCATAGATTGTGGCAAAAATCGATTCTGATGGCACAAAAAGAAAGGCTGTATCATGTGTTTCCCCAGGAATTAAATATTTTTTCGTAATATCGCGAATATGAACATCCATATCATTACGAAATTGGCGTTCAGCTTCCTGACGTTCTTGAGATGATGATGCCTCACGCATTGCATTCCAAGCCTCCAAAGGAAATTTAGCATCAATAACAAGAGCTGGTGCCTTATTAGGCATATAAATAAGACAATCTGGTCGTTTTCCATTTGAAAGAGTAGTTTGAAAAACGTAAGCACTAGATGGTAAAGCATCAGAAATAATTGCCTCCATCCGTCCCTGTCCAAAAGCACCTCGTGTTTGCTTATTATTTAAAATAGCTTGTAATTGAACAACCTGTCCAGTAAGCGATTGAATATTATTCTGTGCTGCATCTATCACTGCCAAACGTTCTTGTAAACGAGTCAAGTTCTCATAAGTAGACTTAGTTTGCACCTGAAGAGTCTGCCCTAAATTAGTTCTCATTCCATTAAGTTGTTCACAAATCGATTGATTCAATTCAAACTGCCTTTGACTAAAAATCTCTGCCATTGTTTGCATACGCCCTTGCATTTCAACTTGTGTTCGCAACAGTGCAGCCATCTGTGTTTGCGCCTCACGAGCACGTTCAGCCACGTCACGTTCCCAAATGGTTCTTTTCCGGTTATTATGTATGATAATTAAAAGCACTCCACAAACTAGAACAAAGAAAACGACCAGTTGACTATAGTGCTTACCAAAGGGCATTATTAAAAAAAGCGAATCAAACATAAGAATAATATAGTGGTTTTATCGCAAAAAAATACATGCGCTTATTCAATTTCAATACTTACTTTTAATAAATTAAACATCGATTTGTAAAACTATTTATTATGTCAATAAAGTCTTTAGTTATTTTACCTGATCCTATTTTACGTGAAGTTTCAAAGCTAGTTGAGCGTATTGATCCAATTATTCAAAAATTAGCTGATGATATGCTAGAAACTATGTATAACGCCCAAGGTATCGGACTTGCAGCTGTTCAAGTTGGTGTACCATTACGGATGTTAGTTGTAGATATCCACTCAAAAGATGCTCCTAAAAATCCGCTTGTTATTATTAATCCAGAAATTTTATGGGTATCAGATGAACGGAGCGTTTATAAAGAAGGTTGCCTTTCTATTCCTGACTATTTTGCAGAAGTTGAACGTCCCAAATGCCTCCGCATGTGCTATAGAGATCGTGAAGGAAAACAAGTAGAAATTGAAGCAAATGATCTTTTAGCTACTTGCTTACAACACGAAATTGATCATTTAAATGGGTGTCTTTTTATTGACCACATTTCAAAAACCAAACGTGATATGGTAATACGAAAATTCAAAAAACGTGCAAAAATGCAAAATACATCGAAAGCAGCTTTATAATGGCATTACGATTAAGCTTTATGGGAACACCGAATTTTTCTGTACCCATTCTCCATGCTTTATTAGAAGCTGGTCATGATATTGTAGCAGTTTATAGTCAACCTCCTCGTCCAGCAGGACGGCGTGGTCTCAAATTATTTCCTTCTCCTGTTCAAATTGCAGCACAGGAGAAATCGATTCCTGTTTTTACGCCCCAAACTCTCAAAACAACTGAAGAACAAATCAAATTTGCAGAACTTTCTGTTGATGTTGCTGTTGTTGTCGCTTATGGATTATTATTGCCCAAACCCATTCTTGAAGCACCACGCTTTGGTTGTTTTAATGCTCACGCTTCCCTATTACCCCGCTGGCGTGGCGCTGCACCTATTCAACGTGCAATTATGGCTAACGACCAGGAAACAGGAATGATGATTATGAAAATGGATGAAGGATTAGACACAGGACCTATTGCTTTATCGCATTCAATTGCTATCACTGATAATATGACAGCTTATGAACTTTCAGAGAAACTATCACATATAGGAGCAAAACTTATCATAGACACTTTATCAGCTCTCGAAAAAAATCAACTGAAACTTACTCCACAATCATCAAAAGGAGTAACCTATGCTGTTAAAATCAAAAAAGAAGAAACTCAAATTGATTGGACGCAGTCTGCCAAATTCATTCATAAACACATCTGCGCTCTTTCTCCCACTCCTGGTTGTTGGTGCAACATGAATATCAATGGAAAACAAGAACGAGTGAAAATTCTCGGAAGTCGCTTAATAGAGAAAAGATCTATCGAAATTGGAAAAATAGAACCAGAGCAATTGATTATTCACTGTGGACAAGGATGTATAGAAATAACTCATCTACAAAGATCCGGTGGAAAACTTCTTGATCGCGCAACATTTTTGCGAGGAGCTAATATTTCTGCAGTTTTCTAATATGGTACGCTTTAAACTCACTCTTGAATATGATGGCTCCAATTATGCTGGCTGGCAACGCCAGAAGAATCTTCGTACTATACAAGGTTCCATTGAAAACGCTATTTTTCACTTTAGCGGACAAAAACTAACTATCACTACAGCTGGAAGAACCGATGCTGGAGTCCACGCTATGGGACAAGTTGCTCACATTGATTTTGAGAAAAATTGGAATACGAATACTGTACGTGATGCTCTCAATGCTCATTTGCAGAAACAAGGCGAAGATATTGCTGTTCTCAATGTTCAGAATGTTCCTGATAACTTTGACGCGCGATTTTGTGCGACTAAACGCCACTATCTTTTTAAAATTCTCAATCGCCGCTCACCACCAGCTCTCAATACTAAACGTGTTTGGTGGTTACCAAAACCACTAGATGCCGATGCTATGCATAAAGCAGCTCAAAAACTTGTAGGGCAGCATGATTTTACCACTTTCCGATCAGCTTATTGCCAAGCAAAAAGTCCTGTCCGTACCCTTGAACGCTTAGACATTCAAAGAGAAGGAGATGAAATTTTCCTTTATGCACAGGCTCGTTCTTTTCTTCATCATCAAATTCGTTCATTTGCAGGAAGCTTGATGGAAGTTGGTATTGGACGTTGGACAGCTGAAGATCTCGAAGCAGCTCTTCACGCGAGAAATCGGGCCCGCTGTGGTGTCGTAGCTCCTCCCTCAGGACTTTATCTGATGAAAGTTGACTATTAACTGCTTTATTAAAATTGTTTTCACGAGCTATTAATAATAGCCAAGAACTTTATAAAAAAATTTAGAGATTGTCATCAATGAAGATCAAGTATCGAATTGAGAAACCACTATATTACAATAGAAAGAAAATTCACACTTTTAAAAACTAACATTTTTCTCCAGTCACATTTTTATTGATCTTTTTAAAAGGTTTTTGAAAGTCTGTAATTGGTCTTTGCGTTTTGTATTATTCTTTGCTAAATCGCCTTGTATGACAATAGATCGCAATTATATTCGTAATTTCTCCATTGTAGCTCATATCGACCACGGAAAGTCGACTTTGGCTGATCGTTTAATTCAAATGACAGGCGGTCTTGAAACAAGGGAAATGAAAGAGCAAGTGCTCGATTCTATGGATATTGAGCGCGAACGCGGAATCACTATTAAAGCTCAAACAGTACGTCTAAACTATAAAGCAAAAAATGGTGAAACTTATATCTTAAATCTTATTGATACACCTGGCCATGTTGATTTTGCTTACGAAGTATCGCGCTCATTGGCAGCTTGTGAAGGATCACTCTTAGTAGTGGATGCAAGTCAAGGAGTAGAAGCACAAACATTAGCGAATGTTTACCAAGCTATTGATAATTCTCATGAATTAGTTGTAGTGCTTAATAAAATAGACCTTCCAGCTGCAGAACCAGAGCGTGTGAAAGAGCAAATTGAAGATGTAATCGGTATTGATACGTCTAGGGCTGTAGAAATATCAGCGAAAACGGGTTTAGGTATTTCTGATGTTTTGGAAGAAATTATTACACAATTGCCACCTCCACATACTGGCAATACTACAGATCCTTTAAAGGTGATGCTGGTTGACAGTTGGTACGATGCTTATCTCGGTGTTATCGTTCTGGTCCGAGTGATTGATGGTGTTTTAAAAAAAGGTCAGACCATTCGTATGATGGGGACAGGAGCAAAATATCCTGTTGAACGAGTTGGAGTGTTCACTCCCAAAATGATCTCAGTTGATGAATTAGGCCCAGGGGAGATTGGCTTTATAACAGCCTCTATAAAAGAGGTTGCTGACACACGAGTAGGGGATACTATTACTGAAGATCGCCGCCCTTGTGAAGACGTATTGCCTGGTTTTAAGCCTGCTCAACCCGTTGTTTTTTGTGGTATTTTTCCAGTTGATGCAGCCGATTTTGAAAATTTACGTACAGCTATGGGTAAATTACGTTTAAATGACGCAAGCTTTTCTTTTGAGATGGAAACATCAGCTGCTTTAGGTTTCGGCTTTCGTTGTGGCTTCTTAGGTCTTTTACATCTTGAAATTATTCAAGAACGGCTAGAACGCGAATTTAATTTAGATTTAATTGCAACTGCACCTTCTGTTATTTATCGCATGAATATGAATGACGGTTCTGTTAAGGAATTACATAATCCAGCGGATATGCCTGATATTGTTAAAGTTATTTCTATTGAAGAACCATGGATTCGGGCAACGATTATGACGCCTGATAATTATCTCGGAGCTATTTTAGAACTTTGTCAAGAACGGCGTGGGTTACAAACGGGTTTATCCTATGTTGGTACACGGTCTATGGTGACCTATGATTTACCTTTGAATGAAGTAATTTTTGATTTTTATGATCGTTTAAAGTCCATCTCAAAAGGATATGCTTCTTTTGATTATCAAGTAACTGATTATTCTGAAGGCGATTTGGTTAAAATGTCCATTTTGGTCAATGGAGAATCTATTGACGCATTATCAATGCTTGTGCACCGTAGCATAGCCGAAAAACGTGGCCGTTCTATGTGTGAAAAACTTAAAGATCTTATTCCTCAACACATGTTTCAGATCCCAATTCAAGCAGCAATTGGTGGTAAAATTATTGCTCGTGAGACAATTCGTGCTTTACGAAAAGACGTCACAGCGAAGTGTTATGGTGGTGATATTACCCGTAAACGTAAACTGCTTGAAAAGCAAAAAGCAGGTAAAAAACGGATGCGCCAATTTGGGAAAGTAGAAATTCCTCAATCGGCTTTTATTGAAGCACTTAAGATGAGTAAATAACTCTGTTTTTTTCTTTTTTCAATTTTATTATCAATGAATAATTTTTAGGAAATGCTTTTAATCACGCAATAAATCATTAATTGATGTTTTTTCTCGTGTTTTTTTATCAACGCGCTTAACAATAACAGCACAATAAAGATTTGGACCCATTTCACCATTTGGCAGTGGTTTCCCACAGCACGAACCTGGAACAACAACTGAGTAAGCAGGAACTTCACCGAGAAAAACTTCACCTGTTGTACGATCAATAATTTTAGTGGACTTTCCAATAAAAACTCCCATGCCTAAAACAGCACCTTCACGAATAATACAGCCCTCAACAATTTCAGAGCGTGCACCAATAAAACAATGATCTTCAATAATTGTTGGACCTTCCTGTAGCGGTTCTAAAACACCTCCAATACCTACACCACCAGACAAATGAACATACTGACCAATTTGTGCGCATGAACCAACAGATGCCCATGTATCAACCATCGTCCCTTCTCCAACATAGGCACCAACATTAACAAAAGAAGGCATTAATATCACATGAGGAGCAATATAAGCGGAATGACGTACAATTGCTCCTGGAACTGAACGAAAATTGGCTTTTTTAAAATCAACTTCTCGCCAACCAGAGAATTTTGAAGGTATTTTATCCCACCAATATGATTCATTTGCACCACCAGCAATGATACACATAGAATGAAGTCGAAAGGACAAAAGAACAGCCTTTTTTAACCATTGATGAACGCGCCATTGACCATTATCTTGACGTTGAGCTACACGAATCTCACCTTTATCGAGAAGATTCAATATGTGCTCAACACTCTCACGAATTTCGCCTTTTGTAGCAGAATTGATAGAATCTCTATTATTAAAAGCTCTTTCAATAATTTCTTCAAGTTGTATGAGACTAGTCATTACCAAAAACCCATTAAACAGTCAAAAATACCAAGATTTATTCTTGACGATTTATGTTACATGAAGAAATACATGCAGTCAATAAAGAGTACAAGATAGCTCTCTAAGAGAAAAACACTAAATTTTTTATACTCACATTATTTTTCTAGGTCTCAATATTTTGAATTCTGTATTACTTCAATCTGTAACGATGAAAATAAATCACCTTAGTTTCTTGATGTACATATTTTTCAAACTGCAACCAATAATACCAAACATCGAATTTATTACATAAGCCAATGCTTATAATTTAAATGATCTTTTTGCTAATTGTGTTCCAAATTGATATCAATTATACTTTTGCTCTTTAATATCTGAAAAATGTTTAAAGCAATTTTATCTTTATTGTGATCAATATTTCATAATACAGAACAGATAATGTAGACAATAATAATTAATTTAAATCGCATTTGCTCAATCCTTATTGTTTCTATATCCTATAATTTTTTATGCATCTCTGCTTTTTTCCTAGATCTTAAAGAAAGCATCTCAACAGCATTTGTTGCAAATTAAACACATTTTGCAAAGAAAAACATTATCTTGCACTCTTGATATTATCGTTTTGATAAAAAAGCATAACTTAAAATTGTCTATATTAAATAATAGAATGAAAAATATCCTATTTCTTAGGTATTTTGAGAGGGAAGAAAATTTAATATCAAAATTTTTTAACAGAATGAAGACTATTCATTAAGAGTTAAGCTGTGAATCTAAGACAGTAGAAATTTCTAAACTTAGAGGCAATATGATGTCAGTTTGTAATCAATATTCTTTCTGAAGAGGAGATTAAATGCCAAACATTATATCTAAGCATATTTATTATATCGCTTTTGCGCTACTTTTATCAATGTTTGCAGTGTTAACCCCTGCATATGCTAATTCTGCTGCTGCCGGTATGGGAAATCTTGATACGGTTTTGCGGAATATTGTTACAATGATG